>NZ_JACJIA010000008.1:0-435552 GCF_014138665.1 Actinomadura kijaniata | reverse complement strand
GGGGGGGGCGCGGGGGGGGCCCGCGGGGGGGGGGGGGGGGGGGGGGGGGCCGGGGGGGCGGGGGGGGGGGCCCCCCCCGGGCCCCCCCCCCGCCCGCGGGGTCACTCGGACTTCCCGGCCCTCCGGCCGAGCAGCGAGTGCCGGTGGCTGTAGGCGAAGTACACCAGCGTCCCCAGCAGGAACCAGGCCGCGAACCGCAGCCAGGTCTGCCACTGGAGGAACGTGATCAGCCAGAACGAGAACACCACGCCGATGATCGGCACGACCGGCATGCCCGGCGTGCGGAACTCGCGCGGCAGGTCGGGCCGCTTGTACCGCAGCACGACCACCGCGATGCACACCACGATGAACGCCAGCAGGATGCCGATGTTGGTGAGCTCGGCGGCCTCGGCGATCGGCAGGAACCCGGCGATCAGCGCCGATCCCGCGCCCAGGATCCAGGTGATCCGGGTCGGCACATTCCGCGTGGGGTGCGTCTTGGCGAACCACATCGGCAGCAGCCCGTCGCGGCTCATCGAGAACCACACCCGCGCCGCGCCCATCATGAACGTGAACAGCACGGTCAGCACGCCGAGGATCGCGCCGACCGCGATGACGATCCCGACGGTGTTCAGCCCGACCGACTGGAACGCCGAGGAGAACGCCGCGTTGGGGTCGATGTCGCGGTAGTCGACCATGCCGGTCAGCACCAGGCAGGCCAGCACGTACAGCACCATCGAGATCGCCAGCGAGTACATGATCGCCTTCGGCATGTGCCGCCGGGCGTCCTTGGACTCCTCCGCCGCGGTGCTCATCGCGTCGTAGCCGAAGACGGCGAAGAACACGGTGGCCGCGCCGGTGACGGCGCCGCCGACCCCGAACGGGAAGAACGGCGAGTAGTTCCCTGCGTTGATCTTGAAGACACCGACCACGATGACCAGCAGCACGATGCCGACCTTCAGGTACACCAGCGCCGTCTCGAACCGCGCCGCGTTCTTCATCCCGAGGTTCAGCACCCACGCGATGAGCAGGCACAGCAGGGCCGCGAACAGGTTGACCTTGTAGCTGCCCGCCGCGACGCCCTCGGGTTCGGTCCCGGGCGCGCCCATCATCCACAGGGGCAGGTCGACGTGCATGAACCCGAGCAGGTCGTTGAAGTACCCGGAGATGCCGATCGCGACCACCGCCACGATCGCGGTGTACTCCAGCAGCAGGTCCCACCCGATCGCCCATCCGGCGAACTCGCCGAGCACGGCGTACCCGTAGGTGTAGGCGGATCCGGCGCGGGGGATGAGCCCGGCGAACTCGGCGTAGGAGAACGCCGCCGCCGCGCTCGCCACCCCCGCGATCAGGAACGACAGCAGCACCGCGGGTCCGGCCGTCTTGTTGGCCACCGCACCGGCCAACGAGAAGATCCCGGCTCCGATGATGCCGCCGACGCCGATCGCGGTGAGCTGCCACAGGCCGAGCGTCCGGCTGAGGCCGGACGACTCGCTCTCGTCATCGATCTGGTCGACGGGTTTGCGCCGCGTCATCGCGTGCAACACCGACATAGCGAGCCTCCTTACGCTGGCCTGCCACGTTGCAGGCCAACGCAGAACCATGCCCCCGGCGGCCCCGCTCGTCACTTCCGCAACCATCACAATTCGGTCACCCGAAACCCGGGCGCCGGATGGGGGAGGGGAAGGCGGGCGCCGCGCGGCCGCCCGAAGCGGCCGCGCGGCGTTCTTCCCGCTGTGCCCGTGCGGCTCGACGATCCCGGCGGAGCCCTTACCCCCCAGTTCGGGCGCCCGGTCGGAGCCCGCAGCGGACGAGATAGAAGGTAGCCGCGACCGCCCGCGCCGGGGCCCGTTCCCACCTCCCATCCGGCAAGCGGTGGGGACGGTGCGACGAACGGCCCCCGGCGCGGGGCGAGCGGTCAGCGCACGCCGTACGCGTTGGTGATCGTCTGCACGGAGGTCGCGCCCGCGTCGTCCTTCGCCGTGGCGCGCAGGGACACGAATCCCGCCGCGTTCGGGTTGCGGACCCGCACCACCCAGTGCGATCCCTCGCGCTTGACGGCCAGCTTCCGCCAGGTCCTGCCGCCGTCCGCCGAGGCCTCGACGACCAGGGACTTCAGCGTGGTGCGGGAGTCGGGGTGCCCCTTCACCGTCAGCGGGACGGAGGTCAGCGAGCCGCGGGCGGCGTGGTTGCGGGCGTCCAGGCCGCGCGGCGCGTAGACGGTGGTCAGCGCGCGCACCCCGCCGTGGCCGAGGCCGTCGTCGTAACCGCGCGCCTTGAACCGCAGGGTCGCGGCCACGCGGGTGGACAGCAGCGCCCCGGCCGGACGCCGGGCCTCGACCTTCAGCGTGTACCAGGCCGCCCTGGTCGGGATCTTGACGCGCAGGTCGCCCTTGCCCTGGGCCAGCAGGGTCGTGCCCCGGTACAGCCTGGCGGTCTTGGTGACGCCGCTCAGGCCGCAGTCCTGGTTGACGGTGCGCGGCGGCTGGCAGATCAGGGAACGCGGCGTCAGGTAGAGGTGGCGGCCGTCGATGGAGCCGCCGACACCGTTGCGGGACGGTCCCCACACGGCCCGGCCCCACGTCTCGGTGAACCGGCCCTTCTTGTAGGTCGGGTCGTCGTTGTGGTCACTGATGGTGGCGTTGCCGTGCGGGCCGCTGATGGTGACGTCCGGGTTCCAGCGGAGCCCCGGAGTCCGGTAGGAGACCACGGTGCGGGGGAGCGCGCCGAGCTCGGTGCGCATGTGGGTGAGCCATCCCCTGTTGTCGGGGGCGGCGGCCCGCAGGTCCATCCCACCGGTCTGGCCGTTGTCGAACGAGCGGACGTGCACGTCCACGCGGGCCAGGTCGGCGCGCTTGGAGCGGTACACCGGCGTGGTCGGGATACCGCCCTTGGCGACGCGGACCAGGTCGTACCGGTACGGGCTGGGGTTCTCCGCGCCGGAGCCCCTGCGCTCCAGCACGGCGTGCGCGGCGAGCGACACGTACTTGCTGGTGGTGGGGATGACGTAGGTGGCGTTCGGCGGGGACCAGCCGGAGATCGGGTTGACCGACCAGTCGCCGTTCACCAGCGGCAGCACGTTCAGGCCGGTGACCTCGGCGGTCGGGTCGTCCACCGAGAAGCGGACCTGCCGCCCCTTGCGGGCGTCGAACGCGACGGTCTGGCTCCTGGTGACCTTGACGACGCGGGTGCCGAGGGTGAGGGCCTCGCCGGTCTCGATCAGGGTGGTGACCGCGTAGGTCCCGGCCCGGACGCGGACGCCGCGTCCGCCGGGCACCTCCCGGCCCTGTCCGGTCCGGACGTCGATGAGGTAGGCGCCGGGCTTGACGGCCGCGCCGTCGCGGCCGACGGCGGTGACGGCGAGCGCGTGGGTGGCGGCGGCCTCGGCCGGGACCGCGGTCAGGCCGAGGGAGAGTCCGGCCGTGAGCGTGAGCGTGACGGCACGGAGGGGGCGACTGTGCAATGGAGCCTTCGCGTGAGGAAGAGGGGCGCGTCTGGGAGGGACGCGTGGGGCTGACGGTGCGGCGGGGGGAGGGCGTAATGATCCCGAGCGCCGGGACCCGCCGTCAAGATCCCAGGATGTGGGCGGTGAGCAGGTCCCGGAAGCCGGACTCGAACCGCTCGTAGTGCGCGCGCAGCCCCGGGCCCGGCCAGTCCCCGGGCAGCAGCTCGCGCGGCAGCAGCGGGTCGGCCAGCAGGTGCCGCAGCACCGCCGCCGCCACCGTGAACCGCTCGGCCATCGCGTCGGCCTCGTCCAGCGCCGCCCGCAGCGCCCGCGCGGTGTCCGCCCAGCCGGTCAGGTCCCACAGCGCCCCGGCCAGCGTGACCGGGTCCTGCTCGGGGCGGCCGGTCAGGAACGCGCACTGCCGCGCCACGATCTCCGGCCGGGGGCGCGCCAGGTTCGCCGGGCGCAGCCAGGCGCCCTCGCGGATCTCGGCGAGCCGCAGCTCCGACATGGCCTGGCGCAGGGCCGCGCGGTCGGCGGCGGGGCGGCGGTCGGCGGTGACGACGGCGATCTCCCAGGTCCCGTCCCAGGGGCGGGTGCGGGGCGAGCGGCTCTCGTCCTGCCGCCGCTGGCGGCCGAGGAGCCGTTCGGTGAGCTGGTAGTGGCCGTCCACCTGCGCCAGGTCCCCGGCGGCGACCATCCGCGACAGCGCGACCCGGACCGTCCCCTCGGCGATCCCGAACAGCTCGCCGACCCGGACCAGGTGCCGCGTGCGCAGCCGGGGCGGGTGCATGCCGAGCAGCGTGCTCAGCACCACCGAGCGGGCCGTGAGCGGACGCAGTCCCAGGGCGTTGGTCATCGTGCTCGGGACCCTACCGCGATTACACTCTTCCATCACGTGTAGAAAAGACGTAATGTCCGGGCATGGGTTCCTACCTCATCGAGCCGGTGGACCGGCTCCCGTTCGGCGGTCCGGACAAGGCGCGCCGCTACGCGACCGAGCGCTACCGCGGGGCCGTCGGCCTCGACTGGTACGCCTGCGACCCCACCCTCCGCTTCCTGCTCCGCCACCACCTCGGCGAACGCGGCCTCGCGTGGGCCGAGCCCCGGCTGCGGGAGCTCGGCGCGCTGATGGGCGGCCCGATCGCCGAACGCGCCGAGGAGACCGACCGCAACCCGCCCCGCCTGGAGAAGTACGACCGGTGGGGCCGCGACGTCAGCCGCGTGGTGATGCCGCCGTCGTTCGAGGAGGCGCGCCGCGACCTGGTCGCCACGAGCCTCACCCGCCCGGAGTTCCTGGCGGAGGCGCGGCGGGCGGGCGTGGACCCCGTGCCGCTGGCGGTGACCTGGAGCTACCTGCTGGACCAGGCCGACATCGGCATGGCGTGCGCGCTCGGCACCGGCGGCGACATGGTGGTGGGCCTGGCCGAGATGTTCGCGCCCGAGGACGTGAGGGAGCGGGTCCGCGAGCTGTTCGCCGCCGGGTACTTCTCCGGCGAGGCCGCGCAGATGCTCACCGAACGCTCCGGCGGCTCGGACCTCGGCGCGCTGGAGTCGACCGCGACCCCGGACGGCGACGCGTGGCGGCTCAACGGGTTCAAGTGGTTCGCCTCCAACGCGGGCGGCTCGGCGTTCGTCGTGCTCGCCAAGCCCGAGGGCGCGCCCGACGGCGTGCGCGGCGTCGCCCCGTTCCTGGTGCTGCGGGAACGCCGCGACGGCTCGCGCAACGGCGTGCGCATCCGCCGCCTGAAGGACAAGCTGGGCACGCGGTCGGTGGCGTCGGGGGAGGTGGAGTTCACCGACGCGGAGGCGTTCCTGCTGGCCCCGTCCGGGACCGGTGGCGGCGGCGGTGACGGCAGGGGGCTGGCCCGCATGATGGAGATGACCAACGCCGCCCGCCTCGGCATCGCGATGATGGGCCTGGGCTGCGCCCGGCGCTCCCTGGTCGAGTCGCTGTGCTACACCCGGGCCCGCGAGGCGTTCGGCGGCCCGCTGTACGACAAGCCGCTGATGCGCCGCCGGCTCGCCGAGATGATCGTGGAGACCGAGGCGGTCCAGGCGATGGTGTTCGACGGCTATCTCGCGAGCCCCCGCCTGCGCGTCGGGGCACCGCTGATCAAGCTGCGCGCCGCGCGTCTCGGCGTGACCGCCGCCAGTGCCGCGGTCGAGATCCACGGCGGCAACGGCTACATCGAGCAGTGGCCGGTCGCCCGTATCCTCCGCGACGCCCAGGTCAACCCGATCTGGGAGGGCGGCGACAACATCCTCTGCCTGGACGTCCGCCGCGCGATCGAACGCCACGACGCGCACGAGCCGTTCTTCGACCGGCTGGCCGCCGCGCTCGCGGACGCCCCCGCCGACGCCCCGGCCGACCTGGTCGCCGACCGCGCCGGCCACCTGCGCGAGGCGGTCGAGGCGTGGCGCAAGCTGGACCCGGAGACCGCCGAGGCGCGGCTGTACCCGCTGGCGGGCTACATGGCCGACGTGTACGCGGCGGCCCTGCTGGTGGAGCAGGCGGCCTGGGAGCGCGCGGAGCACGGCACCGACCGCAAGGCCCTGGTCGCCCGCCTCTACGTCCGCGCCCGCCTGGCCGACCACGGCCCGCTGCGCGGGATCGACGGCCCGGCCGAGGACCTGGAGCGCTTCGCCGACCTGGCGGACGGAGCCCTGGTGGACGACCGGTCGTAAGCGTTCCCGTACCCTCGGAGCCCGCAGGAAACCGAACTTCGCTCGGTATTCGATGCGGAAGGAGCCCCCGATGACGACGCCCTCCGTGGACCGCCTCCCCGCCGGCCCCGCCTCCTCCCGGACCACGCCTCCGCCCGGCGCGGCCGTCCCGGAGGAGGCCGGGCCCGACCCGCGGCTGACCGACGGCGTGCTGGCCGGCTACGCGGGATGCTTCGGCTGCGGCGAGGAGTCCCCCCACGGCCTGCGCCTCCGGCGCACCGGCCACGCCGACGGCGTCGTCCGCGCCGAGTACGTCGTCCAGCGGGCCCACCAGGGGGCGCCCGGCCTGGCGCACGGCGGGGTGCTCGCCACCGCGATGGACGAGATGCTCGGCTGGGCGGCGTGGCTGCTGGGCAGGCGGTACGTCACCGGCCGCCTGGAGACCGACTTCCTGCGGCCCGTCCCCGTCGGCGCCACGCTGCACCTGAGGGCGTGGTGCCGGGGCGTGGACGGCCGCAAGGCGTACCTCGAAGGGGAGGGGCGCGTCGGCGCGCCGGACGGGCCGCCCGCCGTGCGCGCGGCGGGACTGTTCGTCGAGGTCCCCCGGGAACACTTCACGAAGGAGCGGATGAACTGATGCCCACGGTACGCACCGAGCGCCGAGGCCCCGTCACCACCGTCATCCTGTCCCGGCCCGAGGTCCGCAACGCGGTGGACGGGCCCACGGCCGCCGCGCTGGCGGACGCGTTCCGGGCGTTCGACGCCGATCCGGACGCCGCCGTCGCCGTGCTGTGGGGCGAGGGCGGGACGTTCTGCGCGGGCGCCGACCTCAAGGCGATCGGCGCGGGCCGGGGCAACCGGGTCGCCCCCGACGGCGACGGCCCGATGGGCCCGACCCGGATGCGCCTGTCCAAACCGGTGATCGCCGCCGTCGCGGGCCACGCGGTGGCGGGCGGGCTGGAGCTGGCGCTCTGGTGCGACCTGCGGGTGGTGGAGGAGGACGCGACGTTCGGCGTGTTCTGCCGCCGCTGGGGCGTCCCGCTGATCGACGGCGGGACGGTCCGGCTGCCCCGCCTGATCGGCGCGTCCCGCGCCATGGACCTGATCCTCACCGGCCGCCCGGTCCCGGCGCGGGAGGCCCTGGAGATCGGCCTGGCCAACCGCCTGGTCCCGCCCGGCGCCTCCCGCGCGGCCGCCGAGGAGCTCGCGGCCGAGATCGCCCGCTTCCCCCAGACCTGCCTGCGCGGCGACCGCATGTCGGCACTGGAACAGGACGGCCTCACCGAGGAGGCGGCCATGGCCAACGAGCTGGAACACGGCACCAGGGCCCTGCACGAGGCCGCCGAGGGCGCCGCGAGATTCGCGGCGGGCCACGGCCGCCACGGCGACTTCGCCGACATCTAGCGCGGAGCCCGCTTCCGGCCGCGTTTCGCGGCGGGGTGGGCTCCTCCTGCGGAGATGTCGCAAGCGAGGGGTCGGATATGCCCGTTGGGCCCCGTTCGAGAAAATGATCTTCCTTGACCGGGTCGGGCTCGGCTCCTAGGTTCGCTCACGGGGTCGGGTCTCTCAGGGGATGAGGCGAGCATGGACATGATCGCGGGCTTGACCGTGGACGAGGCGGGCCGCGCGCTCGCCGACCCCACGGCGTACGCCGACGACCGGCGGCTGCACGAGGCACTGGCGCTGCTGCGCCGCGAGGACCCGGTGCACCGGGTGGAGCGGGAGGGCTACAACCCCTTCTGGGCCGTCACCCGGCACGCCGACATCATGGAGGTCGAGCGCGCCCACACGCGCTTCCTCAACGCCCCGCGCCCGGTGCTGGTCACCGCCGAGCTCGACGCGATGAACGCCGAACGCGCCGCGCAGGGCATCGCGCTGCGCACCCTCATCCACATGGACGACCCGGACCACCGGGTGATCCGCGCGATCGGCGCCGACTGGTTCCGCCCCAAGGCGATGCGCGCGCTGGAGCCCCGCGTCCGCGAGCTGGCCAAACGCTACGTGGACCGCATGGCCGAGCTCGGCGGCGCGTGCGACTTCGTCCAGGACGTGGCGGTCCACTTCCCCCTCTACGTGATCCTGTCGCTGCTCGGCCTGCCCGAGTCCGACTTCGACCGGATGCTCAAGCTCACGCAGGAGATGTTCGGCGGCGACGACACGGAACTGCGCCGGGGCACGAGCCCGGAGGAACGGCTCGCGGTCCTGATGGACTTCTTCGCCTACTTCCAGGAGCTCACCGCCGCCCGCCGCGCCCACCCCACCGACGACCTCGCCTCCGCGATCGCGAACGCCCGTGTCGACGGCGAACCCCTCAACGACCTCGACATCGCCTCCTACTACGTCATCATCGCGACCGCCGGGCACGACACCACCAGCTCCACGATCTCCGGCGGCCTGCGCGCCCTGGTCGAGCACCCCGACCAGCTCGACCGGCTGCGCGCCGACCCGTCCCTGATGCCGCCGGCCGTCGACGAGATGATCCGCTGGGTCACGCCGGTCAAGGAGTTCATGCGCACCGCCGTGGAGGACTGCGAGGTCGGCGGCAGGCGGATCCGCGCGGGGGAGGCGCTGCTGCTGTCCTACCCGTCCGGCAACCGCGACGAGGAGGTGTTCGAGGACCCGTTCCGCTTCGACGTGGGCCGGGATCCGAACCGGCACCTGGCGTTCGGGTTCGGCGTCCACTACTGCCTGGGCGCGGCGCTGGCCCGCATCGAGGTGCGCGCGTTCTTCGAGGAGCTGCTGCCGCGCCTGGAGTCCATCGAGCTGGGCGGGGAGCCGGAGGGCATCGCGACCACGTTCGTGGGCGGCCTGAAGCACCTGCCCGTCCGCTACACCCTGAAGGGCTGAGCCGTGCGGATCGAGGCGGCGGTGCTGCGCGCCCATGACGCCCCCTACGCGATGGAGTCCCTGGAGCTGCGCGACCCGGGCCCCGGCGAGCTGGTCGTCCGCATCGCGGGCACCGGCATGTGCCACACCGACCTGCTGGGCCGCGCCCCCGACGACCGCGTGGCGAAGCCGGTGGTCATGGGCCACGAGGGCGCCGGGACGGTCGAGGCGGCCGGCCCCGGCGTGGCGCTGGAGCCGGGAACGCCGGTCGTGCTGTCCCTCGACTCCTGCGGCGCGTGCGCCAACTGCCGCGCCGCCCGGCCCGGCAACTGCGCGCGGATGGCGGCGCTGAACATGTACTCCGCGCCGCTGGACGGCGTCGCCCGCCTGACGGCCGCCGACGGCACGCCGGTCAACAACCGCTGGTTCGGGCAGTCGTCGTTCGCGACGCACGCCCTGGCGACGGTCCGCAACACGGTCCCGATCGACCCGGACGTGCCGCTGGCGCTGATGGGCCCGCTCGGCTGCGGCATGCAGACCGGCGCGGGCTCGGTCCTGGTCTCCCTCGGCGTGGGCGCGGGCGACAGCCTCGCGGTGTTCGGCGCGGGGGCGGTGGGCCTCGCGGCCGTGATGGCGGCCCGCGTCGCCGGGGCCACCACGATCGTCGCGGTGGACCTGCACGAGTCCCGTCTCGACCTGGCCCGCGAGCTGGGCGCGACGCACGCCTTCGACGGGGCCGACGAGGACCTGGCCGCCCGGATCAGGGCGCTGACGCCCGGCGGCGAGGGCGTGCAGTACGCGCTCGACACCACGGCGGTCCCCGAGGTCGTGAGCGCGGCCGTCGCGTCCCTGCGCACCACCGGGGTCTGCGGCCTGGTGGGGGTGGGGGCGCGGGAGTACCGCCTGGACCCGACGCTCCTGCTGATGGGCCGCACGGTGAAGGGGATCATCGAGGGCGACGTCGTCCCCCAGCTGTTCATCCCGCGCCTGGTCGAGCTGTGGAAGCAGGGCCGCTTCCCGTTCGACCGGCTGATCGAGACCTATCCCCTGGCCGACGTCAACCGGGCCGAGGCCGACTCGCTGTCCGGCAAGGTCGTCAAGCCGGTCCTGCTGACGGAAACCTGACC
Source organism: Actinomadura kijaniata (assembly GCF_014138665.1). Lineage (NCBI taxonomy): Bacteria > Bacillati > Actinomycetota > Actinomycetes > Streptosporangiales > Thermomonosporaceae > Actinomadura > Actinomadura kijaniata. The sequence goes on along the minus strand of NZ_JACJIA010000008.1, from coordinate 425,508 downwards.
TGCCGGCCCCGGCCGGGTGAGCGTCACTCCGGTGACGCGTACTGGGCGGCGTACTCCCCCGAGGGCGGGATCTGCGTGATGACGTCGACGAGGACGCCGTTCGGGTCGGCGACGATGAAGTGGCGCTGACCGAAGTCCTCGCTGCGCAGTGACAGCTCCTCCGCCAGGCCCTCCTTGACGACCAGGCGCTCGTGCTCGGCGTCCACGTCGTCGACCTCGAAGTTCAGCAGCAGGCCCCGCACCGGCCTGCGGTAGGCCTCCGGGACGGTCGGGTGCGCGTGGTCCACGAACGCCAGCTCGTAGTGGGGCGCGTCCGGCCGGCGCAGGCTGACGTACCAGTCCGCCTCGAACGTCACCTCGAACCCCAGCAGGCGGGTGTAGAAGTCGCGGGTCTCGGCGACCCGTTCGGTGCAGAGCACCGGATAGAAACCGGACAGGGACATGGCGTCCTCCAGGGCGGGCAGCGTGACATACCGTCGGTATGTGGCGCTAACGTAGGACGCATACCATCGGTATGTCAAGGAGGCCGGATGGACGCCAGAGCGGAACGCAGGGACCGGACGCGCGCCACGCTGATCGCGGAGGCCCGCCGGCTGTTCGCGGCCCGGGGCTACGGCGCGGTCGGCCTGGCGGAGATCGTCGCCGCCGCGGGCGTCACCAAGGGCGCGCTCTACCACCACTTCGCCAACAAGACCGACCTGTTCCGCGCGGTGCTCGACCAGGTCCAGCACGAGGTCGCCGACCGCGTGGCGGCCGCCGCCGACGCCCGCCCCGACCCGTGGGACCGGCTGGTGGCGGGCTGCCGCGCGTTCCTGGAGGTCGCCACCGACCCCGAGGCGCAGCAGATCATGCTGATCGACGGCCCGGCCGTCCTCGGCTGGAACGAGTGGCGCGCGATGGACGAGGAGAACTCCGCCCGCCACCTGGCCGACGCCCTGCGCGAGCTGACCGGGGCGGGCGTCATCCCCGCCCGGCCGGTGGAGCCCCTGGTCCACCTGCTGTCAGGCGCGATGAACGAGGCCGTCCTCTGGCTGGCCCGGACCGACGACCCGGACGCCCTCGCCACCACGACCGAGGCCCTGACCCGCCTCCTGGACGCCCTGCGCGCCCCCTGACGTCACCCGGGCGGCTGGACGGCCTGCCAGCGCCAGGAGTCGCCGTCGCGCGTCGCCTCCAGCACCACCAGCGGCGCGCCGTGGTCGGCCCGCCACCGGGCGAACTCCCCGGCCAGCTCCACGTCGAACCCCCCGGGCAGCGGAGCCCCGCCCGGATCGAGCGCGACCTGCAACGACGCCTCGGGGTTGTCCAGCGGCCAGACACGCGCCTCCAGCCCGTTGGCGCTGATCCGGAAGATCGACGACTCCCGGATCAGATGACCGTCAACACTGCGGACCCACACATCACCCATGTCCCCGCGTTACCCGCTCAGCGTCCGGGAAATCACGCTCTGTCCGCTTCGTTCCAGGGTCGGCGGGAGCAGGGCCGGGCCCCCGTCGAGGAACGCCTCTCAGCGGACGCGGTGCAGCAGCTCCTCCCCGGCGGCCAGGCGGCGGCAGTTCTCCGCCGCCACCTCGAAGTAGCGCGCCCACGTCTCGTGCGTCAGCCACGCCACGTGCGGCATCACCACCACGTTCTCCATGCCGAACAGCGGGTTGCCGGCCCCCACCGGCTCCTTCTCGAAGACGTCCAGGCCCGCGCCCGCCAGGTGCCCCGAACGCAGCGCCTCCACCAGCGCCGACTCGTCGATCACCGCGCCCCGCGCCGTGTTCACCACCACCGCCCCCTCCGGCAGCAGCGCCAGGCGCTCGCGGTCCAGCAGGTGGTGCGTCTCGTCCGTCAGCGGGATGTGCACCGACAGGACGTCGCTGGAGCGGAGCAGCTCCTCCAGCGGCCGCCACGCCGGGTCGCCGGGGCGCGGTGTGCGGGAGGTGTAGTGCACCGTCGCCCCGATCGCCTCCAGCATCCCCTTCAGCAGCATCGCGATCTGACCGCCGCCCAGCAGCCCCACCGTCCGGCCCGCGACCTCCCCGCCGGTCAGGGACCGCGGCGCGGGCCACCCCTCGCCGGCCCGCGTCCGCGCGTCGAACGCCACCACCCGCCGCAGCGTCGCCAGCGTCAGCAGCAGCGACGTCTCCGCCACCGCCTGCGCGTTCGTCCCCGGCATGTTCGCCACCGCGATCCCGCGCGCCGCGGCGGCGTCCAGGTCGATCGTGTTGACGCCCGTGCCCAGCTTCTGGATCAGCCGCAGCCGCGGCGCGCGGTCCATGTCCTCGGCGGTGATCGGGCGCAGCACGTGCCACAGCACCTCGGCCTCCGGCAGCAGCGCGTGGAAGCGGTCGTCGTCCTCCTCCGGGCAGCCCACGATGTCCAGCCCGGGTTCGCGCCCGGCGATGGCGCCGTGGTCGGCGTCGTAGTGCAGCAGCACCCGCATGTGATGGCCCTTCGCGATCCGTGAACTGCGCTTTCCGCACCCAGTGTGCTCCGGCTATCTTGCCGATCATGAATGGGGTCGACGCTCCCGGCCACGGGGCCATGGCGGTGCCGCGGTTCCTGGCCGAGCTGGCCGCCTGGGTGGCGGCGCCGTGGGCGCTGGCGCCGCACTCGGTGCCGCTGGCGGTGCTGGCGGTGGTCGTGCTGGTCGGGCTGCCGACGGTGTTCGCGACGCCCGGCGACAAGGCCAGCGTGATCGTCGCCGTGCCCGGGTATGTCACGGTCGCGCTGGTGCTGCTCCAGCTCGCCGCCGCCGTCGCGGCGTCGTGGGCCGCCTGGCCGCCGCCGGTCGCCGTGGCCGTGACCGCGCTGTGCGCCGCGGTGGTGGTGTTCGAGGTCCCGCGCTGGCGGTGGCTGCTGACCGAGAGGAGGAACGCCCGTGTCTGACTGGCTGCCGGAGGTCCCGGTCGTGCAGGCGCCGATGGCGGGCGGGGCGAGCACCCCCGAGCTGGTCGCGGCCGTGTGCGAGGCCGGGGGCCTGGGCTTCCTCGCCGCCGGGTACCGGACCGCCGCCCGGATGCGCGCCGAGATCACGCGCACGCGGGAGCTGACCCGCCGCCCGTTCGGCGTGAACGTCTTCCTGCCCGCCGCCGACCCCGTCGACGACGCCGCGGTCGCCGCCTACCGGGAGCGCCTGCGCCCCGAGGCCGAACGCCTCGGCGTCGAGCCCGGCGCGCCCGGCCCCCGCGACGACGACTGGGACGCCAAGGTCACGGACCTGCTGGCCGACCCGCCCGCCGTCGTCGGCTTCACCTTCGGCCGCCCGGACGCCGCGGTCGTCCGGGCGTTCCAGCGGCGCGGCACGGCCGTCGTCGTCACCGTCACCACCCCGGACGAGGCCCGCCGGGCGGGCGCCGCCGACGCCCTCTGCGTCCAGGGCAGGGAGGCGGGCGCGCACCGCGGCTCGTTCACCAACGGCGACGGGGAGCACCTCCCGGTCCGCGAGCTGGTCCCCCGGGTCAGGGAGGTCACCGCCACGCCGCTGATCGCCGCCGGGGGCATCGCCACCGCCGACCACGTCAGGGAGATGCTGCTGCTCGGCGCGGTCGCGGTCCAGGCGGGGACGGCGTTCCTGCGCGCCCCCGAGAGCGGCGCGAGCGAGGTGCACAAGAACGCCCTGGCCGACCCCCGCTACACCCGCACCGCGATGACCCGCGCGTTCTCCGGGCGTCCGGCGCGCGGGCTGGTCAACCGCTTCCTCGCCGAGCACTCCCCGCACGCCCCGGCCGCGTACCCGGACGTCCACCACCTGACCGCGCCGCTGCGCCGGGCCGCCGCCGCGCGGCGCGACCCGGAGGGCGTGAACCTGTGGGCGGGGGAGTCCTGGCGGCTCGCCACGGCCGAGCCCGCGCACCGGATCGTCGCCGCCCTCGCCGGAAAGATCACAAATTCGTGATCAACCGGTAGGTTCGGACCGAACCACTGAGAAGCCGGCACGGGGGAGGCGGCGCATGCTGCCCGGGGGACGCGGGGTTCGCGCGGCGGCGGGGGCCGTCGCGTTCGGACTCCTGGTAGGCGCGTGCGACGGCCCGAAGGCGGCCGACCCGCCGAAGCGGGAACGCGGGGCCGGCACCGTCGCGGGCGGGAAACGCGACGAGCGCGCGCTCTGGGCCCGGTGGGGCCTGAAGCCGCTGCGGCCCGCCCCGGCCCCGCCCGCCGTCAGGCCCCTCCGGCTCACCCGCAAGGACGTCAGGGTCTTCAACCACGTCCCCACCGGTGACCGCGTCGTGTTCATCACGATCGACGACGGCGCGGAGAAGGACCCGAAGTTCGTCCGGATGCTGGAGGACCTGCGGGTCCCCGTCTCGATCTTCCTCACCGACGACGCGATCCGGCCGCACTACGCGTACTTCCAGCCGATCCAGCGGCTCGGCAACGCCGTCCAGAACCACACCCTCAACCACCCGGTCATGACCGGGCTCGGCCTCGACGGGCAGAAGCGCCAGATCTGCGGCGCCCAGAGGATCCTGAAGCAGCGCTACGGCGTGAGCCCCACGCTGTTCCGCCCGCCGTTCGGCCTGTGGAACTCCCTCACCAAACAGGCGGCGGCGTCCTGCGGCGTGCACGGCATCGTGCTGTGGCGCGCCTCGATGCAGATCAACGACATGCAGTACGACGACCCCGCCCGGAAGCTGCACCCCGGCGACGTCCTGCTGGCGCACTTCCGGGGCCCGAAGGAGCTCAAGGGCCGCACGATGACCCACATGTTCGGCAGGATGCTCATGCGCATCCGCCGCCAGGGGTTCAGCGTCGCCCGCCTTGAGGACTACGTGCAGACCCCCTGACCGCGTTCCTCCCCACCCCTCCCTCACGCACCGTCACCGCCCGGCGCGGGGTTACCGTGAAATTGGGGACGACGGCGTGTCGCCGCGATTTCGTGTGTGAGGGCGGATGGGGCCGTACGACGGCCGGGACCGGGCCTGGTTCCACAGCCAGTTCATGTCGTTGTCGGTGCGTAAGACCGGCATGGAATGGCAGGCCTTCGTCAACGACCTGATGCACGCCGTCCACCCCGGCGAGTTCATGGCCGTGGACCCCACCGGGCGCGGCGACAAGGGCTGCGACGGCTGGGTGGGCGGGCTGATGCTCGCCTGCTACGGCGCCACCTCCCCCCACCAGGGCCGCGTCGCCAGGAAGGTGAACGACGACTTCCACACCGCCCTGCGCTACTGGGGCGACCACATGGAACGCTGGGCGTTCGTCCACAACAACGCCAACGGGCTGCCGGAGATGGCCGCCCGCGCCGTGCTGGACCTGCGCCGCCGCCACCAGGGCTCGATCCGGATCGAGGTGTGGCCCCCGCAGGTGCTGTGGAACCACTGCGCGTTCCTGGCCCGCGACCGCCTCGCCGAGATCGTCGGCTCGCCGCCGTCCGACCACCCCGCCGGGATGACCTACATCGCCCGCTGCGTCGAGTCCCTGGCCCGCACCCGGCTGCAACCCGGCCTCGACCCGGTCCGCGAGGTCGCGTTCGGGAAGATCGAGCACAACGGGTTCGGTCCCGAGGTCGCCGACCTCATCAAGCACCACCAGGCCCACACCGGCCACGTCCGCTACTACTTCGCCTTCGCCTCGCCCGGCGAGCAGGCCCAGGTCTCGGAGAACCTGCTGACCCGCTTCGCCGGGCTGCGGGCGGTCCTGCCCACCTCCGACGCGGTGTTCCACGCGCTGTGCGACGACCTGGTGGCCGAGGCGTTCGCCGGGGGCGGCTGCCCCGACCCGGCGCAGCGCCGCAGCGCCGCGCTCATGGTCGTCACCCACTTCTTCGAACGCTGCGAGATCTTCGAGTCCCCGGTGGAGGGCCGCCGTGCTGCTTCCTTCTAAGACCCTGCCCGCCGACCAGGCGCTGGTCGCCGTCGCCGCGCAGATCCTGCTGCAACTGGACCGCCCCCGCAGCGTCTCGGCGACCTGGGACCGGCTGCTGGAGTGGCGGTCGGCGCGCGGGATGGACCCCACGCCGCCGTTCTGGTGGTTCTCCCTGGCCCTGGACCTCCTCTACGCGATCGGCGCCGTCGAGCATCGCGACGGGGAACTGACGAGGAAGCACCGTGCTGCACGACCTGACCAGTGACCTGCCCGCCTTCCGGCCCGTGCGGTTCGGCGCGGGACTGAACGTCGCCGTCGCGCGCCGCCCCCGCGACCACGAGGGGGACGACCGCGACCCGGCCGGCACGACCGGCCTGGTGCGCCTGCTGGACTTCCTGCTCGGCGGCGACGTCCGCGTCGGCCACCCGCTGCGCCGCGCCGAGCTCGCCGGGGCCCGCTTCGCCCTCACCCTCGACCTGTCCGGCCGCCCGGCCACGATCACGCGCGGCGCGGCCGACCCCGCCACGGTCCGGATCGACGACGAGACGATGCGCCTGCAACGCCTCCGCGCCCACCTGGGCCGCGCCCTGTTCGGGCTGACCGGCGAGGGCAACGAGCCGTCGTTCCGCTCGGTGGTCCCGTACTACCTGCGCGACGTGGCGGCGGGAGGCTACGCGTCGCCGGTGGAGACCCACCGCGGGCAGCGCGCCACCGACGCGCAGCCCGCGCTGGCCCACCTGTTCGCCCTGGACGTGGACCTGGTGGCGAAGATGCGGGAGGTCGGCGAGACCGACCGGCAGCTGCGCGCCCTGCGCCGGGCCGCCAAAGAGTCGATCATGGGGATGACGCTGGGCCGCCTCGGCGACCTGGACGCCCGGATCCGCGCGCTGCGGGCGCAGCGCGCCGAGCTGGCCGCCGACCTCGCCGCGTTCCGCCTCGCCGGCCGCTACGACCGCCACCGCGACCGGGCCGACGCGCTCAGCCGCCGCATCCGCGAGATCAACGACCATCTCGCCGTCACCGAGCGCCGCATCCGCGACATCGAGACGGCGATCGCCGACGACGCCGGCGACCTGCCCGACCACGCCTACCTGCGCCAGGTGTACGAGCAGGCCGGGGCGGTGCTGCCGGACCTGGTGACGCGCCGGTTCGAGGAGGTCCGCGCGTTCCACCGGTCGGTCGTCGCCAACCGCCGCCGCTACCTGGAGTCCCAGCACGACCGGCTCCGCCGCGAGCGCGAACGCGAGCACGCCGAGCTGGACCGCCTGGACCGCGAACGCGCCGAGGTGATGCGCCTGCTCGACGCCGACGGGGCCCTCGCCGCCTACACCGAGCTGCACCGCCGCCTGGCCCACCTCGACGGACGCCTCGCCGAGCTGGCCGAACGCCGCGCCGTCGTCGCCCGCTGGAGCGAGGCGGGCCGCCACGTCCGTCACCGGTCCGGCGAGATCGAACGGCAGATCGGCGACGACCTGCACGACCGCCGCGACCGCGTCGCCGCCGTCTCCCGCCGCTACGCCTCCTACGCGCGGCGCCTCTACGGCGCCCGCCGCACCGCCGACCTGACGATCGAGGCGGGCCGTTCCGGCTACCGGTTCCTGCCGTCCATCGGCGGGAACGCGACGCCCGACGGGCGCGCGATGGCGCTGTTCTGCTTCGACCTGTGCCTGGCGGTGACGGCCCGCCGCTCCGGGCACGGCCCCGACTTCCTGGTCCACGAGAACCACCTGTTCGACCACGTGGACGCCCGCCGCACGGCCCTGGCGCTGGAGCTGGCCGCCGACGTGGGCGACCGCGAGGGCCTCCAGTACGTCGTGACGCTGGACTCCGGCCGCCTCGACGAGGCCCTCGCCCACAGCCCCGGCCTGCGCCACCACGTGTGCGCGGAGATGGCCGGGCGGGAGGGCGGCCTGTTCGGGATCCGCTACTGACCCGCGCCCGCTACTGACCCGCGAGCCGCAGGAACGTCCCCGGCGTCACGATCGGGACGCCGTAGATGCGGGCGCGCCGCGCCTTCTGCGACATCGTGTCCGGGTCGGCCGCGACCAGCAGCTTCACCCGGCGCGTCACGCGTGGATGCGGCACGTAGCCCATGGCGCGCACGCGCCCCTCCCACACGTGGCGCTGCTCGTCGGCCTCGCCGGTGAACGCCACCAGGTCGCCCGGCTCCAGCCGGAACCGCGCCAGCGGCGGCACGGCCGTGTCCCGCGCCCGCCGCAGCGCCTGGTCCGCCGCGTCCAGCGGCAGGTCCAGCAGGCGCGTGACGTGCACCAGCTCGGTGCGGCGCGCCTCGGTCGGCTCGCCGTCGGCCAGCGCCGCGCGGGCCAGCGCCGCCAGGTAGTCCAGGTGCAGCCGGTGCAGGTCGCTCCAGCTCAGTCCCACGCCCGCCGCGAACGCCACCAGCGCGTCCGCCGCCGTCGGCGAGATGTCGTGGTCGAGCAGCACCCGGTCCAGCAGCCCCAGGTAGGTGTCGGCCCCGCGCGGCTCGGGCACGCGCGGCAGCGTGTCCAGCACCCGCGCCAGGAAGTGCGTGTCCCGCTGCGTCGCCACGCCGCGCCGCACCGGCGGGGCCTCGCTGACCGGCAGGTCCGGCCAGAGGGTCCGCTCCGCCGTCGCCAGCAGCCCGGCCCACGGGACGTCCCCCTGGGCGCGCTGGATGTAGCAGCCCAGCAGCCGCGCCGCCGCCCGCGCGTCCACCAGCGCGTCGTGGTGCCCGTTGAGCGGCACCTCCGCCAGCGCGCAGCACCCGGCCAGGTTGCGGGGCGCGCCCGGCAGGAAGCGGGGCGCCCAGCGCATCGTGCACACGCCGTTCTCCGGGTCGCGCAGCGGCGCGGCGACGCCCGCCCGCCGGAACTCGGTGTACAGGAACGACTGGTCGAAGCGCAGGTTGTGGGCGGTGAGGACCCGGCCGCGCAGCAGCCCGGCGACCGTTCCGGCGATGTCGGGGAACGACGGCGCGTGCCGCACGTCCCGCGCGCTGATCCGGTGGATGCGCTGCGGCCCGAGATCGCGGCCCGGGTTGACGAGCGTGCCCCACTCCCGGGTGATCCGGCCGGAGGGGTCGACCTGGACGATGCCCACCTCGATGATCCGGTCGTGCCGTCCGGGCCGCAGCCCCGTCGTCTCGACATCGACCACCGCATACCCGTACGCGCCCACCGGCACCGCCCAGTCTTCTCGAAGTGCTGATCAGAACATTCCCGCTCTGACCAGCACCGACCCCCACAAACAGGGGTTTGCGTTATATATCTGACCCGGGCCTCAAGCGCCTGCCGGAGGCCTCGCCTGCAACACGCCCCGCGACCCCTGGACCCGCGTCCCACGCGCCCCTTACTGATCGGATGCGTGACCGAAAACCGGGCGTTGACATGCTGAGTCCATTTACGAAACCATCTCGGCACCCCCCACGCACGGAAGGTGGCCGCCATGGAGTGGACCGGCGCGCGCTACGCCGACGGACCGACCGCCGAGGTCGAGACCTGGATCGACGCCCCACCCGAACGCGTCTGGCCGGTCGTCACCGACGTCGCGGCGATGGCCGAGCTGAGCGAGGAGGTCCAGGAGGTCGCCTGGCTCGACGAGGGGGACGGCCCCGCGCTCGGCCGCCGCTTCACCGGCCGCAACCGGCACGCCGCCATCGGCGAGTGGACCACCACCTCCCACGTCGTCGAGTGCGAGGAGCCGCGCGTGTTCGCCTGGGCCGTCGAGGACCCCGACAACCCCAGCGCGACCTGGCGCTTCACCCTCGAACCCCGGGACGGCGGCACGCTGCTGCGGCAGTGGGTGCGGATCGGCCCGGGACCGTCCGGGCTCACCCTCGTCATCGACGCGCGGCCGGACCGGGAACAGAAGATCGTTTTCGTGCGGATGCGCGAGCACGAGCACGCCATGACCCGCACCGTCGCCGGCATCAAGGCCCGCGTCGAGGCCCGCGTCGAGGGAACGGGCTGATGCGCACCGCGACCACCGTCGAGCTGTCGCGCGACGCCCGCGCCACCCTCGACTTCGCCCTGGAGGCGGAGAAGCTGGGCCTGGACGTGTGCTGGGTCGCCGAGGCGTGGGGCTCCGACGCCCCCTCCGCGCTCGGCTACCTGGCCGCCCGCACCGAGCGGATGCTGATCGGCTCGGCCGTGATCCAGCTCGGCACCCGCACCCCCGTCGCCATCGCGCAGACCGCCCTCACCCTCGCCGAGCTCTCCCAGGGCCGGTTCCTGCTCGGACTGGGCGCGTCGGGCCCGCAGGTCATGGAGGGGCTGCACGGCGTCCCGTTCGACCGGCCGCTGACCCGGATGCGCGAGACGGTCGACATCATCCGGCGGGCCTGGGCGGGCGAGAAGATCAGCTACTCCGGGGAGACGGTCCGGATCCCGCTGCCCGGCGAGGCCCGGCCGATGCGCCTGTCCACCGCGCCCAACCCCGGCATCCCCCTCTACCTGGCGGCGCTGTCGCCGAGGATGCTGGAGCTCACCGGCCGCGTCGCCGACGGCTGGCTCGGCACCAGCTTCGTCCCCGAGGGGGCCGGCGCCTACCTCACGCACCTGGACGCGGGCCTGGCCGCCGCCGGGCGCACCCGCGCCGACCTGGACGTCTGCCAGGGAGCCGAGGTCGCGATCTTCGACGACGAGGAGCCGATGCGCGCCCACCTCCAGAGCCGCAGGGCGGAGCTGGCGTTCAGCATCGGCGGCATGGGCACCGCCACCACCAACTTCTACAACGCCGCCTACGCCCGCCAGGGCTGGTCCGACGTCACCGGCGAGATCTGGCGGCGCTGGCGGTCCGGCGACCGCGCGGGCGCGACCGCCCTGGTCACCGACGAGATGGTGCTGGCGACCACGCTGATCGGCACCGAGCCGATGGTCCGCGACCGCCTGCGGGTCTGGCGGGACGCGGGCGTGACGACCGTCCGCCTCTATCCGGCGGGCGACACCCTGGAGGAACGCCTGACCACCCTCGGCCGCGCCCTCAGCGTGATGCCGTGACGCCCGCCACGAACTCCAGGACCCGCGCGTTGACCACGTCGGGCCGCTCCATCGGCAGTCCGTGCCCGGCCCCCGCGACGGTCTCGGTCCGCGCGTCCGGGATCAGCGCCCGCACGCGCTCGGCCGCCTCCCGCGGCCGCAGCAGCGTGCTGCGCGCCCCGAACATCGCCAGCACCGGGACGTCCACCGCCCGCAGCTCCTCGTCGGTGAACGGCCGCACCAGGGGCCGCGCCGCCGGCCGGAACGTCCGCGCCGCCAGCATCACCGGCCTCATCAGCACCGGCGGCTGGGTCAGCGCGGCGTTGGCCAGCGCCCGGCCCAGCGCGGGCCGGAACCGGTAGGGCGCGAACATCGCCGCGCCCGCCAGCGCCAGCGTGGCGACGAACCGCGCGGGCACCCTCGCCAGCCCCGCCGGATCGAGCAGCGTGACCGACGCGACCCGCCCGGCCCCGCCGTGCACCACCTGGTTGAGCGCCAGCCAGCCGCCGTAGGAGTGCCCGACCAGGTGCGCGCGCTCCAGCCCGAGCCCGTCGAACGCCTCCGCCAGCCACCGCGCGTTGTCGGCCGAGTCCCGCGCCACGACCCGCTGCACGCTGCGCCCCGGATCGTCGAGCGTGTCGATCGCGATCACGGGATGCCGGGCGCCGAACGCCGCGACCTGCGGATGCCAGGCGGAGGCGTTCGAGCCGTGCCCGTGCAGCAGCACCAGCGGGATCCCCTCGCCGGCCCCGTACCGGTGCGCGTGCACGGTGCCGAACGAGGTCTCCACGTCGACCTCCCGCCGGGGCTCCGGCCACAGCGCCATCGCCGCGTCATAGGCGGCGAGGAACCGCGCCCGCGCGCCCTCGCCGCTGAACCGCCCGACCCCGGTCCTGGTCACGCCGCCTCCCCGACTCGTCGACGCGAACGTACCAACGATGATCCCGCCGGACCGCGCCTTCCGATGATCTCCCCCGCGCGGGGGAGCGGGGTGGCCCGCGCGCGGGAGGCCCCGGGGCGGGCCCGCGGACGAGCATGGAGGCGTTCGCGAGACCCGCCCAGGAGGACGCCATGACCGCCACCACCCGCCCCGTTCCCCGGTGGGCCGAATGGACCGCGCACGCCGTCCCGCTCACCGTCCTGCCGAGCGGCCTGTGGCGGATCGCGCTGGGGCTGGGCGTGCCGGTCGGGTTCAGCGGCTCGATGGCGGAGCTCTACCACGCGCCCGACCCGGTCCTGACGCCGTACGTGTTCGCCCTCAGCCTGGTCTCGGAGTTCTTCGCGCTGCTGACGCTGGGGCTGGTGCGGCCGTGGGGCGAGGTGTTCCCGCGCTGGATGCCGCTGGTCGGCGGGCGGAACGTCCCGGTGTGGCTCGCGGTCGGGCTGGCGACGGCGGGCGCGGTCGCGGTGACCCTCATCGGGTGGAGCGTGGCGGGGCAGTGGGCGGGGAACATGGCCAGCCCGGAGGCCCCGCAGGGCCTCGCCGGGGTGATCATGATCGCCTGCTACGCGCCGTTCCTGCTCTGGGGACCGCTGCTCATGATCGTCACCGTCCACTACGCCGTGCGCCGCACCCGCGGCGCCGGACGGGCCCTCACAGCCCTCCGCTGAGGCGGGGCGGCGTCTCCTCCTCGGACATGGCGCGGGTGTCGCGGGGGACGGCGAACGGCTCGGCGTCCTCCGGGACCCCCTCGGCCATCCGCCGCGCCCGCACCAGCTCGGCGTCGAACTCCGCGCCCAGCAGGATCGCCACGTTCGACACCCACAGCCACACCAGGAAGATCACCACTCCGGCGAGCGCCCCGTAGGTCTGGTTGTAGGAGCCGAAGTTGGCCACGTACAGCGCGAACCCCGCCGACGCCACGATCCACGCCAGCACCGCCAGCACGCAGCCCGGCGTGATCCACCGCCAGCCGGGCTGCCGCACGTTCGGGCCCGCCCAGTACAGCGTGGCGATGGCGGCGATCACGACGACCAGCAGCACCGGCCACTTCACGACCGACCACACGGCCACGCCCGCCGACTCGAACCCCAGGATCCGCCCGGCCTGCTCGGCCAGCCGCCCGGTGAAGGTGACCGCCAGCGCGCTCGCCCCCAGCACCACCACCATCGCCAGCGTCAGCGCGACCCGCAGCGGCGCGAGCTTCCACAGCGGACGCCCCTCGGGCATGTCGTAGACGGCGTTCAGCGCGCGGATCAGCGCGGCGACGTACCGCGACGCCGACCACAGCGCCACCAGCAGACCGGCGGTCGCCAGCACCCCGGCCGTCGGCGCGGACGCCGCCAGCCCCTCCACGGCCCGCAGCAGCACCTCCCGCACCTGGCCGGGGGCGAGCTGGCGGATGTTGTCGATCAGGGCGCGCCGCCCGTCCTGGCCGACCAGCCCGACCAGCGACACCATCACGATCATGCCGGGGAACAGCGAGAGCACCCCGTAGTAGGTGAGCGCCGCCGCCCAGTCCAGCAGCTGGTCGTCCTGGACCTCCCGGAACGTGCGCCGCCCCGCCTGCCACCAGCCGCGCCGGCCGAGATGCGTGGGCCGCTCCGGCACCTTCCCCCGCTTCCTCTCCCCCCGCGTCCCGCCGCGCAGTGCCACCGCCGCCTCCTCATCCCGGTGGCAAAGCCCTACCCCCGGAACCGCCCACAATTCACCAAGAAAGACGGCATGGCGGGCGGATCACCGGGGTATCGGGGCGAGAACGCGGCGGCCCCCGAAACGCCCGTGCGGGGCGGCGCGGCGCTGACCCCGCCCCGCACGGGTTCCTCCGCCGCCGCGCCGGGGCGGTCAGCTCCGCGCCAGCACCCGGATGGTGTCCAGCGACTCGTCGGCGGCGTCCGGCACGACCATCCCCGCCGCGACCCCCGACCGCAGGTAGTCCAGCACCGGCCGGGTGATCAGCTCGCCCGGCATGACCGCCGGGATGCCCGGCGGGTACGGCGTCAGCATCTCCGCGCAGACCCGCCCCGCCGCGGCGTCGGCGGGCACCTGCTCGGCCGGGCCGAAGAACGCGTCGCGCGGCAGGTCCGCCAGCTCCAGCCGCAGCTCGCCGGGGTCCGGCACCGCGACCTCCGGCCCGCCCCGCAGGTCGTCGGCGTGGTCGACCAGCTCGCGCAGCGCCCCCACCAGCAGGCCCGTCGTCTGCGCGTTGTCGGCGAACGTGAGCTGCGCGCTGATCCTGCGGTGGTCCGACAGGTGCAGGTTGATGCCGCAGTGCTCGCGCAGCCAGTCGGCCGCCCGGTAGCCGAGCACCCCCAGCGCCTCCAGGTCCACGACGACCTGCAACGGGTCCAGGTCGTAGGCCATGCCGGGCGCGGTGAACTCGTCCTCGCACACGTGCAGCCCGTCGATCTTCTCGACCTCCGCGCGGACCCGCCGGGACAGCTCGATCGCCTCCTGGAGCATCTCCCGGCCGTGCTCGACCATCTGCCGCCGCCACGCGTCCAGCCCCGCGTAGATCAGCACCGACGGGCTGGTGGTGCCGAGCAGGTCCTCGCGGGCCTTCAGCACGTCCGGATCGACGAGCCCGCCCTGCTGGTGGAACACCGACCCCTGCTCCAGGCCCGCGCCCATCTTGTGGACGCTGGTCACGCACACGTCCGCGCCCGCGTCCATCGCCCACGACGGCAGGTCCGGGTGGAACGGCAGGTGCGCGCCCCACGCCTCGTCCACGATCAGCGGCTTGCCGCGCCGGTGGCAGATCTCCGCGATCGCCGCCAGGTCCGCGCACGTCCCGTAGGGGGTCGGGCTGGTCACCAGCGCGCCGCGCGCGTCCGGATGCTCCTCCCACGCCCGCGCGAACGCCTCCGCCGACGGCGGGTGCGCCAGGTGCAGCCCGGCGTCCCAGGTGGGCTCCACCCACACCGGCCGCACCCCGCTGAGGATCAGGCCGGACACCACCGACTTGTGGGCGTCCCGCCCGACCAGCAGCTTCTCGTGGGGACCGGCCACCGACAGCATCGCGCTCTTCACCGACAGCGAGCTGCCGCAGGTGGAGAAGAACGCGTTCTCGGCGTGGACGGCGTCGGCCATCAGCGCCTGGGCCCGCGCCAGCACCTCGTGGTCGGACGTCCGCGTGTCCAGCCCGGAGACGGCGAGCACGTCCGAGGAGAACACCGCGTCCCCCAGCACCTCACGCGCCCGCGGATCGGCCCCCCGGCCCTGCTTGTGGCCCGGCGGGGTGAACGGCACGAAACCGCGCCGGTGGTAGTTCGCCAGCGCGTCCAACACGGGAGTCTCCGAATGGTCCATGCGTCTCGCATGCCCCGTCTGACGCCGATAACGCATACCTGGCCGTACGCAGGGTAGGGGCGCGCCCACAGCCAACTGGGAGGTGGAACGTGAACGACCGACTCGCCGCCGAGGTCGAGCTGCTCTGGGACGACTTCCACCGGACCGTCAACATGACCTCGGAGGAACTGCGCACCTGGTTGCTGACCGAGGCGTCAGGCGAGACGGCCATGCCCGCCGACCCCGGCATGGACCTGCCGGAGCTGGGCAGGCACGTGGTGAGGATCCTGGGCAAGCGCAAGGTGGACCTGACCTCCGACGACGTGACCACGATGCGGCAGGTCGTCGAGTACGTGCAGGAGCGCCTGGAGAAGCAGCCCGAGGAGGGCGCGAGCAACGACGAGTGGCGGCGCGACCTGATGACGGTCGGCCACGACCCGTTGCGGCCCGACAGCACCAGCATGCTCTGAGTCCGCGAGAACAGCATTGAGGGGGAGAGATGCCGAATCCGCAACAGCCGGAGATGCGCCGTTCCCAGCGCACCGCCGTGACCGACGAACCGGCCCCCGAGGCCACCGACCCGAAGAAGACCCGCACACCGGGCAACGCCCACGGCACCGACAAGGGTGACAAGGGCGGCGGCGAGGGCGGCGGGGTCCCGCCGGACCAGCAGCCGCCGCACCCGGCCTGAGCCGGGAGGGCACGAAGAAAGGGCCGCCCCGGCGGGGCGGCCCTTTCCCGTTCGCTCACGGCACCTCGGTCTGCGGGCTGTAGCCCTCGGCCTCCCCGCCGGGCGCGTCGTCGGGCGCGTTGGGCGGGTCGGTCGGACCGGGCGTGTGCTCGTCCCCGAAATCGTCGCCCGCGGCGGCCTCGGGGTCCTCGCGCCGGTCGGCGAGGGGCCGGTCGTCGGGATCCTTGCGGTCGTTCGGCATGCGCCCTCCCGGGGTCACTTCATCGCGTTGCGGATGGCGTCGCGGGTGCGGTCCATGACCGCCGCGAACGGTCCCACCATCAGGTTCTTCATCGGCGTCTCGACGCCCTGGTGCGGATGGGTCGGGGCGAGCCTCTCGGCCATCTCGACCGCCGCGCGCATCCCGCGCAGCTGCTGCTCGGTCCCCCTGCGCTCGATCTCCGGGAACTCCTCGTGCTCCTCGTGCCGGGCGTGCTCCTCCACGTCCTTGTGGAACCGGGAGAACAGCGGGCCGAACTCGGGTGCGTCGGGGCCGAGCCGCTCCAGCTCCTCCAGCATCCCCTTGGCCTTGTTCTCCTCCTTCAGCCGCGCTCCGACGACCGCGTCCCCGCGCGCGATCTCACGCTTGGCGAACGGGTGCACGATCTCCTCCTCGGCCGTCTCGTGCACGGCCAGCAGGTGACGCAGCCGGTCGAACGCCTCCCGGCGGGTCTTCCCGCTGCTGTCCTCCACCTTGGCGAACAGCGAACGGATCTCCTCGTGCTGCCTCTTCAGCAGGTCGACCACGGTCTCGGTGGTTCCGGCCATGGGCCCTTCCCTTCGGACGAAGGCGGTTGCGGAGCTGTCCCTACCCGGCGGGCGGGCTTCAACCGCGCGCCCCGCAAAGGCCCCGCAAAAGGGCGGGACCCTTGTCGTCGGGGGGGATAACGACAAGGGTCCCGTTCGGAACCCGCCCCGGCGGCACCGGAAAGACGACCGGGGGTCGGGCTCCGCGGACCGGATGACAGAGGGGCAGGACGTCTCCCGGTCCGAGATCATCGTGCGGAGCGGGGCGCCGTTCGCCGGAAGACAAGAGAGGAAACCAGGCGTCGCGGCGTGCTCCTGCACCGATGGGGAGCGGGCCGCGCCTCCGGACCCGTATGAGATGCAGCATATCCCGGCGTCCCGGTTCCCGACAGGGAGTCAGCCGGATGTCGCCCGGAGGTCAGTCCGGGTCGCCCTCCTGGAACGGGCCGGGCCGCGCGCGGTGCCCGGTGACGCCCTCCACGATCCCGGCGGCGATGTCCCGGAGCTTGCGGTTGCGCCGCTGGGAGGCCCGCCGCAGCAGGGCCAGCGCCTCCTCGGCGGGGATGCGGCGCTGCGCCATGATGATCCCCAGCGCCTGGTCGATGACCGCGCGGGAGGCCAGCGCGTCGCGCAGCTGCTCGGTCGTGCGCGCCCGGTCGGCGTGGCGCAGCACGCCCCGCAGCAGCAGCGCCGCGTGGTCGGCGATCACCTCGACGACCGGCTCGCTGCCCTCGTTCACGCCGCCCGGATCGGGGAAGTACAGGTTGAGCGCGCCGGGAACGCCCCGCCGCACGCCGAGCGGATAGCTGCCCACGCTGCGCACGCCCATCTCCAGCACGCGTTCGCCGAAGGCGCGCCAGCGCCCGTCGGCGGCGATGTCCTGGATCACCGTCCGCCGCTGGCCGTGCAGGCTGGCCAGGCACGGCCCGCCGTCCGCCTCCCTCCGCGACCCGTGCCCCAGCTCGTACTGGAGCAGGTCGGCGGTGCGCGCGAGCGGGCCGGAGGCCACCACGGTGGCGGGGCCGTGCCGGGTCCGCAGGGTGACGCTGGCCGCGGGTCCGCCGGGGACGGTCTTGGCGGCGATGTCGGCGACGTGCTGGAGCGCCTGGCGCACGTCCTCGGTGGAGACCAGGAGCTCGGTGAGTTCCCGCAGGCTGGAGAGGATCTCTTCGTTCTCGGAACGTCCGGCACCCATGGCGGCCTCCTGAGGTAAGGCCATGCCCCGTCACGCACGGGCCATGCCCCGTCACGCCGCCGGACCGGTCACCTGACGGATGCCGGGCGGCGGCCCGCGTCCGTAGCGTCGCCGGTGGAAGGGAGATCTGAGATGCGGATCGAGATGGTTCTGGACGTGCCCTGCGTGTGGTCGTACTTCGCGTTCGCGCGGTTCCAGCGGGCCGCCGCGCGGTTCCGGGAACGCGGGGGAGAGCTGGAGACGGTGTTCCTGCCGTTCCAGTTGCGGCCGGACGCGACCGTGGAAGGGGAGCCGAAGGTGGCGGTGCTGCGGCGGGCGTTCGGGGACGCCACCGAGGACGCCATCGCGGGCATCACCGCCAAGGCCGCCGACGAGGGGCTGACGTTCCGGCACGCGGGCGCGGTCATGTCCAGCACGTTCGAGGCGCACCGGCTGATCGCGGTCGCGTCGGAGCAGGGCCGGGGCGCGGCGATGGTGGAGCGCCTGTTCCGCGCCCACCACACCGACGAGCTGAACGTCGCCGACCCGGCGGTGCTGCGGCGGCTCGCCGCCGAGGCCGGGGTGGAGTGGAGCGACGCGAAGGCCGGGGAGACCCGGGCCGCGCTGGAACGGGTCCGCGCCTCCGGTATCCGGGGCGTCCCCGTCTTCTATGTCGACGGCCGGCGGCTGGGCGGGGCGCAGTCGGAGGAGGACCTGCTCGCCGCGTTCGAGGCGGCGCGCTCCACCGTAGGGTGACGGTCATGCTGTACGGACGGGACGCGGAGACCGCGACGATCGACCGGTTGCTCCAGGGGGCGCGCGCCGGGCGCAGCGGGGCGCTGGTGCTGCGCGGGGAGGCCGGGATCGGCAAGTCGGCGCTGCTGGCGCACGCCGAGTGCGCCGCCGCCGACATGCGGGTGCTGCGCGCCACCGGGACCGAGTACGAGCGCTCCCTTCCGTACGCGGGCCTGCACCTGATGCTGCGCCGCCACCTGGACCGGGTGGACGCGCTGCCCGGTCCGCAGGGGCGGGCGCTGCGCGGCGCGCTGGCGATGGAGGGCGGCGCCGGCGGCGACCGGTTCCTGGTCGGGCTGGCGGTGCTGACGCTGCTGTCGGACCTGGCCGAGGAGCGCCCGCTGCTGTGCCTGGTCGACGACGCGCAGTGGCTGGACGAGCCGACGGTGGAGGCGCTGCTGTTCGCGGTGCGGCGGCTGGAGGCCGAGCCGATCGTGATGCTGCTGGCGGCGCGGGACGCCGACCCGGCGGGGCGGGCCGCCGAGTTCACCGCGCCCGGCCTGCCGGAGCTGCGCCTCACCGGCCTCGACGACCGGGCCGCCGACGCCCTGCTGACCGGGCGCGCCGCCGCGCTGCCCGCCCCCACCCGGCAGGAGATCCTCGTCGAGGCCCAGGGCAACCCGCTGGCCCTGCTGGAGCTGCCCGCCGCCCGCCGCGCCGCGCCCGGCGAGCCGTCCTCCACCTACACGCGGCTGCGGTCCGCGTTCGCCGACCGGGTCGCCGCGCTGCCGGACGCCACCCGCACGCTGCTGCTGCTGGCGGCCGTCAACCACCAGGGCGACCTGGCGGTCCTGCTGCCCGCCGCCGAACGGCTCGGCGCGTCCGTCGCCGACCTGGAGCCCGCCGAACGCGACGGCCTGGTCACCGTCGCCGACGAGCGCCTGGAGTTCCGGCACCCCCTGATCCGCTCGGCGGCGGCCGACGCCGCGACGTTCGGGCGGCGCCTGGCGGCGCACCGGGCCCTCGCCGCGACGTACCGGGCGGCCGGGGACCGCTGCCACGTGTGGCACCTGGCCGCCGCCGCGACCGGCCCGGAGGAGCCCGTCGCGGCGGAGCTGGAGGAGGCCGCCGAGGAGATGCGGTCCGGCGGCGGCGTCGTCTCGACCGCCGTCGTCTACGAGCGCGCCGCCGCGCTCAGCCCCGACCCCCGCGACCGGGGCCGCCGGCTGGCGCTGGCCGCGCGCGCCGCCGCCGACGCGGGCCGGGCCGAGCAGGCCGTCGCGCTCGCCGGACGCGCCGCCCGCGACGTCACCGACCCGGTCGCCCGCGCCGACCTGGTGATGATCCACGCGACCCTCGCCGACGAGCAGGACCGGGGCCGGGAGGCGTTCGGGATGCTGGGCGAGGCCGCCGGGACCGTCGCCGACCGCGATCCGGTCACCGCCGGCTACCTGCTGTTCCAGGCGGCGATGGCGGCGTCCAACGCCGGGGACCTGCCCGCCCTGCGCGCCACCGCCGACCGCGCCGAGCGCCTCGGCCTGCCGCGCGCCGAGAACGTGCGGGCGCTGGCGGACCTGTTCGAGGGGCAGAGCCCGCTGTCCCGCCTGGACCCCGCCCGGAGCGTCGCGGCGCTGCGCCGCCTCATCGACGTCAACGACTCCTGCTACGGCCCCCGCGACCTGCTGCGCGCCGTGATGTGGCGACTGATGATCGCGGACGTGGCGGAGGCGAACGCGAGCGCCCGCGCCCTGGAGCTCCGCTTCCGCGCCGAGGGCTCGATCGGGCTGCTGTCGCTGACGCTGATGCCGCTCGCGCGCACCGAGCTGATGCTCGGCCGGACCCGCGACGCGCTGGCGCTGGCCACCGAGGGCATGCGCGTCGCCGCCGACACCGGCCAGCACCGCATCCGCGTCTACCAGGCCACGACGCTGGCGCACCTGGCCGCGCTCGGCGGCGACGAGGAGCGCTGCCTGGAGCTGACCGCCGAGCCGCTGGCCCGCGACATCCCGCCCAGCAGCGTCCACGCCGTCGCCGCCCGCAGCCTTCTCGACCTGGGGCTGGGCCGCCACGAGGCCGCGTTCGACCGGCTGGCGGGCGTGCTCACCGCCGAGAACCGCGCCGGCTCCATCGCCAGCGTCCCCGACCTGGTCGAGGCGGCCGTCCGGTCCGGGCGGGCCGGGCGCGGCCGGGAGGCCGCCGCCTGGTACGGCCGCTGGTCGGCGCAGGTCGGGCAGCCGTGGACCGAGGCGATCGCCGCCCGCTGCGCCGCCCTGCTGGACGACGACGAGGCGTCCTACGAGCGGGCCGTCGCCCTGCACCGCAAGGACGGCGGCATGCCGTTCGAGAGGGCCCGCACCGAGCTGCTCCACGGCGAGTGGCTGCGCCGCGACCGCCGCCGCAACGACGCCCGCGCGCCGCTGCACTCGGCGCTGGAGACCTTCGAGCGGCTCGGCGCGGTCCCGTGGGCCGACCGCGCCCGCGCCGAGCTGCGCGCGACGGGCGAGGCGATCACCGCCGAACGCCCCTCCGACGCGCTCGCCGCGCTCACCCCGCAGGAGATCCAGGTCGTGCGGCTGGCGGCGGCGGGGCTGAGCAACCGGGAGATCGGCGCGCAGCTCTTCCTCAGCCCCCGCACGGTCGGCTACCACCTGTACAAGGCGTACCCGAAGCTCGGCGTCGCCTCGCGCGGCGAGCTCGCCCGCCTCGACCTGGCGTCCTGACTCACCGGGCCGTGTGGCGGAGGATCCCCTCCGCCACCGCCCCGTGGACGGGCGCGGGGAACATGTGGCCCATGCCCTCGACCATGAGCAGCTCGCCGCGCTGCACGCGGTCGGCGATGAGGGCGCTGTGGCCCGGCTTGACGGGCTCCTCGGTGCCCTCCATCGCCAGCGTCGGCGCGGTGATCCTTCCAAGGACGTCCACCGGCTCGAACGCCGGGTCGGCGGCGAACGCGCGCTGGTGGTTGGTCTCCGAACCGGGCCGCCGCGCCCGGTCGAAGATCTTCTCGGCGAGCGCGCGCTCGGCGTCCTCGTCGAACGGCAGGGCGGTGCCGTGCAGGACGCGCGCCGTCGCCACCGCGAAGTCGATGAGGCTCTTGCGGTCGGGCGCGGGCGGGTTCACGGCCGCGCCGGCGAAGAACTCGACGAACTCCGCGCGGGGGAACGGCAGGTCGTCGGGGCCCGG
Source organism: Actinomadura kijaniata (assembly GCF_014138665.1). Lineage (NCBI taxonomy): Bacteria > Bacillati > Actinomycetota > Actinomycetes > Streptosporangiales > Thermomonosporaceae > Actinomadura > Actinomadura kijaniata. The sequence goes on along the minus strand of NZ_JACJIA010000008.1, from coordinate 403,957 downwards.
CGCCTGCCCGGTCAGCGCGTTCATGATCGTGCGTCCCTCGCCCGCGCCGAGCGGCGAGGAGCCGACGGTGGTGAGGGTCAGGACGCGTTCGGGGTGCTCGGCGGCGACCCACTGCGCCAGCACCCCGCCCGCCGAGTGCCCGACCAGGTGGACGGCGTCCAGCCCGTACCCGTCGATGACGGCCAGCAGGTCGTCCTTCAGGTCGGTCCAGGTGTAGGGGGCGGCGTCGAAGTCGAGGGCGCTGGACCGCCCGGTGTCGCGGTGGTCGTACCGGATCACCCGGCGCCCGCCCGCGGCCAGCCGTCCGACCAGCGCGTCCGGCCAGGTGATCCCGGACGCCATGGAGCCGGGGACCAGCAGCACCGGCGGGTGCGCCGGGTCGCCGAACTCCTCGGTCCACAGCTCGACGGTCCCGTTGGTGATGAATCGCTCGGTCAAGTCCGGCTCCTTCGCTTCGTTCCTTCTGATGAAGAGAATGCCGGTCCCGGCCGCCCGCGCCTTCAGTGGTACTACTGGGGACCACCGGACCAGTACCGGGCCAGCTCGGTACGGGAGGACACCCCGAGCTTCGGATAGATCTTGTACAGGTGGTACTCGACGGTCCGGGTGCTGAGGAACAGCCGGGCGGCGACCTCCTTGTTCGTCGCGCCCTCGGCCACCAGCGCCGCGATGCGCCGCTCCTGCGGGGTGAGGTCGTCGCGCGCGTCGGGCCTCGGATCGGCCGACTCCCCGGCGGCGCGGAGCTCCTCCCGCGCGCGCCTCTCCCAGGGGGCGGCGCCGAGCCGCCCGAACGTCTCCGCCGCCGTCCGCAGCGGGTGCCGCGCGTCCCCAGCCCGATGGGCGCGCCGCAGCCGTTCGCCGTACAGCAGCGCGGTCCGCGCCCGCTCGAACGCGGAGCCCCCCTCGTGCAGCCGCATCGCCTCCTCGAACATCGGCAACGCGGCCTCTCCCTCCGCCACCAGCGCCAGGCACCGGGCGAGCAGCGCCCGCGCCTCGTCGCTGCGGGCGTTCGCTGCCCACCGCTCGTACCGCTCGACGGCCTCCTCCGCCGCGCCGGTCTCCCCGCACCCCACGGCGGCCTCCACCCGGTCCGGCGTCGACCGCCACACCGTCGTCGGGTGCCCCGCCCCGGGCCCGGCCGCGACCATCACCGCGAACTTCGAGTGCGCCGCCGCGAACCGCCCGAGGCCCAGGTCCAGCAGGCCGAGCGCGTACCGCGCGACGCTGACCCGCAGCCCGATCCGGTGCGGGATGGCGATGGCCAGTGCCTCCCGCGCGTACCGCTCGCACTCCTCCTCCCGCCCCCGCACGGCCGCGACGGCGGCGAGGTTGGCCAGATGGGCGGCGACGGAGTTGGTGTAGCCGGCCTCGCGCGCCAGCATCAGGCCCTCCTCCGAGACGGCGGCGCTGTCGGCGAGGCGGCCGTCGATACGTTCGGCGGTCGCGACGTACTCCAGCACCACGGGAAGCTGCCCGGCCAGCCCCGACACCCGCGCGACCCGCCCCGCGTCCACCGCCAGCCTCGCCGCCGTGTCGGCCTCACCGAGATAGCTCGCCGCCGCCGTCGCCCACAGGAAGTCGGCGGCCTCCTCCGGATCGGCGTCCCGGAGACCCTGCCGCAGGACGGCCGCGCCGCGTTCGGCGTCGCCCCGCAACATGGCGGCGATCCCGACGAGCATGCTCCGGTGGAAGGAGCCGCCGTACGCCTCGGCGCGTTCCCCGGTCCCCACGATGGCGGCGACGTCCCCGTGCACCGACGCGGCCTCCGCCGCGTCCGCCAGCAGCCCCACCACCAGCTCCGCCGGAAGCTGCGGCCGCGCGGCCGCAAGGAAGATCCGCTGCGCCTCGGCGACGTCCCCGGAGTTCAGCTCGAACCGGCCGCGCAGCCGTTCGGCCTCGGCCCGCGTCAGCTCGTCTCCGGCCAGCTCCCGCGCCTCGGCCAGGCAGCTCTGCGCCTGCCCCGGCCGCCCGCCCAGCCACGCCGCCGTCGCCGCGTCGATGAGCCGCCGCGCCCGCGTTCCGCGTTCGGGCGTCAGCTCGGCGGCCCGCGCGAACGCCGAGGCCGCGTCGCCGTACCCGCTGCGCTCCCTGGCGCGTTCCCCGACCCCGGCCAGCTCGGCGGCGACGCTCTCGTCCCGCGCATAGACCGACGAGGCCCGATGCCAGGCCCGCCGATCCGGATCGTCGAGAACGCCGGCCAGCGCCGCGTGAGCCCGCCGCTGTTCCGCAGCCTCGACAGCGCCGTACACGGCGGACCGCACCAGCGGATGCCGGAACCGCAGCGCCGCGCCCTCCACCCGCACGAGCCCGCTGGCCTCGGCCTCCTCCAACGCGCCCACCGGAACGTCCGCCGCCCGCAGCACGACATCGACGTCCCCGCGCCCCTCGGCGGCGGCGACCAGCAACAGCTTCCGCGCGTCCGCCGACAGCACGGAGACCTGCTCCCGGTAAATCTCAGCTCCCACCGGCAACGGATCGGGCAACGGCACCCGCCCGGCGAGCCGCTCCGCCCCCAGAACCTTCGCGGCCTCTTCCAACGCGAGAGGATTCCCACCGGTCAGTTCAACGAGCCGCTCCACAACATGGGCCGGAACGCCCTCACCCAGCACGCCCCGGGCCCCGTCGGCGTCCAGCCCGCCGACCACCAGCTCAGACAACCCACCAACGAGAACGTCTCCCCGAACGGCGATGAACATCGCCACCGGAACCTCACGGAGCCGCCGCGCCGCGAACACCAACGCGTCGGCCGACGCCCGATCGAGCCACTGGAAGTCGTCGACCAGGCACACCAGCCCGCCGTCCCCGGCGGCCTCCTCCAGCAGGCTCACGACCCCGGCCGACACGAGAAACCGCGCGTCCTCAACGGGCGCCGCAAGCCCCAGCACCCCGCGCACCGCGTCCCGCTGGGGCCCCGGCAGAGCATCAACGTGCTCGCTGACCGGCCACAACAGTTGATGCAACGCCGCGAACGCGAGCCCCTGCTCGGCCTCGTTCCCGATGGCCCGCAGGACGCGCGTTCCCCGGCCCGCCGCGTACTCCAGCAACGCCGACTTCCCGACCCCGGCCGGACCCCGCACCACCAGGGCCCCGCCGGACCCGTCCAGCAACGCGTCGATCGCCGCGAGCTCTTTCCCCCGCCCATGAAGCATGGACGGAATTGTCCACCACCCCGAGATCGTGGGGCCGTTCCCACCACAAGGAACGACCCCACGTGCGCGGATCTCCCTTCGCGACGACCTTCCGTCCCACAGCAGCCAGAACGATCATGACCGCGCCCGTAGGTCATTGCGTGCGGGCTGACGCTGTTGTGGGTCGTGCGCTGGGCGGGAGTTCGCGGGGCCTGGTGCGATCTTCGATGCGGAAGAGCGGAACTCGCGGGGCGACCGTGGCATAGAAGCGGGTGACATCTCCCCCACCGCGCAGAGAGGAGCACGGTGATCGAGCAGATCCCCGCCGCCTCCCCGCACATGCTCTCCCCGCCCGCCGCGCCCGACGAGGAGGACGCCGCGGTCATCCAGCGCTCCCTGCGGGAGCCCGAGGCGTTCGCTGTGCTGTTCCGGCGGTACGCGCCGGAGATCAGGCGGTACGTGGCCCGGCGGCTCGGCCCCGACGTCGCCGACGACATCACGGCCGACACGTTCCTGAACGCGTTCCGGCGTCGCGACAGCTTCGACACCGGCCGCGCCAGCGCCCGGCCGTGGCTGTACGGCATCGCCACCAACCTGGTCGGCATGCACCGCCGCGCCGAGGTGCGCCTGTACCGCAACCTGGCCCGCACGGGCATCGACCCGGTGACCGAGTCGTTCGCCGACCAGGTGGACGCCCAGGTCAGCGCGGGTTCCACCGCTCTCGCCGCCGCCCTGGGCCGCCTTCCGGCCGCGCAACGCGACGTGGTGTTGCTCATCGCCTGGGCCGAGCTGAGCTACGAGGAGGCCGCCACGGCCCTGAAGATCCCGATAGGGACCGTTCGTTCGCGCATGAACCGGGCGCGCGGGAAGCTGCGCGACGCACTCGGCAAGGAGACCGACCATGGATGAGATGACCGAACTGCGACGGTTCCGTTCGGCCGTCCCCGTCGAGCCGCTGGGCGAGCGGCAGACCGAGCGGGTGTTCGCCGAGTTCCACGCGCCGTCGTCCCGGGCGCGTGCCCGCCGGATCTGGACGCGCCGCCGTTCCCTGGGACTCGGTGTGCTGGTCGCGGCCGGTGCTGCGGCCTCCGTGGCGGTGGTGCCGCTCGGCGACGAGAAGCCCGAACGGCCCACCGGCCCGCCCTCGCCGCAGATGCTCCTGATCGCGGCGGCCGAACGCGCCGAACGGGACCTGGTGCGCTCGGGCGCGTTCTGGCACCAGCGCTTCCGGGAGACCCGGCAGTACTGGGCGCGCGGCAGGAACGGCGAGCGGTACGTCATCGAGGACCGCCGCATCACCGAGTTGTGGACGCCGACGCGGAACCCCGACAGCGCGGTGATCTCCGTCCGGGAACTCGGCGCGGGCCCGGCCACGCCCGCCGACCGGGCGGCGTGGCAGCGGGCCGGATCCCCCTCCGACTGGCCGATCGGCAACGGCATGCGCCTCAAGGCCAAGCCCGACCGGCGGCAGCCTGTCGTCCGGTCGCAGCGGGGGCGCGGCGGTTTCAGGTTCATGGGCGAACCCGTGACCCTGGCGGAACTGCAAAGGCTCCCGGCCGACCCGCAGGGGCTGCGAACCCTCATCCTGCGCGGTCGGAAACAGGCGGTCGACACCGGGCGCGCACCGCGTGAGAACGGACCGTCCGAGGCGGAGACGGTCTTCCTGGAGACGTCGGTCCTGCTGCGCCTGCCCGCGCCGCCCCGCACGCGCGGCGCGGCGTACCGGCTGATCGCCTCGCTGCCCGGACTGCGCTACGAGGGCCGCGCCCGCGACCCCCTCGGCCGTCCGGGGCCGGCCGTGGACCTGCCCGGCGGACGGGCCGCGACCGGGGCCGACGAGATGAGCGGGGTCACCCGGCGTCTGATCGTCGACCCGAAGACCAGCCACCTGCTGGCCTGGCAGGACCACACGACCGGGAGCCGCCGCCAACTGGTCACCTCCACGGCCTACGAGTCCATCGGCTGGACCGACACCCCGCCACCGCGAGGCTGACCCCGCACCACCGCGCTTGTCGACCCTGAGCGCCCGCAGGTGGTCGAGGAAATCGACCACCTGCGGTGGCAGCGCCAGCTCGCCGAGGTCCCTCCAAGAGGGCCGCACCCACGCCGGGAAGACGGTGCGTGGTTCAAGGTGCCGCCCGGGACGGGATGTGGGCCCCGAAAACACAAGAGCGCCCCCGGAACGAGGGACGCTCTTTCCTCTACAGACTCTTGATGATTCGGGAAAATGTTCGAGCTTCCTCATGGTCGATAATGACCTCAGAGCCATCAGGATTCTTACTGTCGCGAATAGCGACGATGCCGGGCGCTGAGGCAACCTCGATGCAGGCGTCGCCCTCCTCGTGACTGCGGGATGCCTTTCGCCACGGGGCGCTTCTCAGGTCCATCGTTCCTCAATCACCTTTCGAATCAGCGCCCGCGTGTCCTTGACATTGAGGGCTTCGGCTTGGAGGGTGGCCATGGTTCTTGCCGCCCGTTCTATATGGAACGGCTCGTGCGTCATCGCCCCGCCAAACTGATGAGTGGCGTACATGACCTCCTGCCGGTTGGGGAGTGTAGCAATGATGAAAGAGCCTCGCACGCCGCGATACCAGGAGACCGGGGCCACCTGGAGCTTTATGTTCTCCCGCTCCGACACCTCGACTAGGTATTGCAGTTGTTCGCGCATGACCTCCGGAGTGCCGATCTGGCGATAGAGAATGCTCTCGTCCAGCACCGCGCAGAGAAGTGGGGCGGGGTTGCGGGCCAGCCACTCTTGGCGTTTGATCCGCCTGGCGAGCGCGTCTTCGTCATTGAGCAGCACGCGTGCGTAGGACTGCGTCTGTAGCAGGCCGTGGACTCGATAGGCTTCGTAGGCCCGGATTTCATTGGCCTTCTGCTCGGCCTTCTCGAAATCCGCAAAATACTGCGGGATGACGTCATCTTCGTGAAGCGGCTCGATGAACTCTTTCCAAGCCTCGTGGATCTCGGTTCCCGTGTTGAGCGCTGAATCCATGCGCTGGGCGAAGTCTTCCCTGCACTGGGCGGCGCCCGTCTCCACCTGGGAGATGTAGGACCGCACGACGCTCAATCGGTCGGCGAGTTCCTGCTGGGAGATCTTCGCGCGCTTTCTCCGCTGCCTGACTTCACGGCCGAAGTTGATCGACTCCGTGGTCTTCGGGGGATTTCCCACGGCCTGGAACCTCCGATAGTCGACGTCAGCCAACGGTCAGACGTTGCCAGCCACCCGCATGTGCTGCGCGCGGACCGGTCGCCTCACGTGGCGATGCTATGCCGCGCGATGCCTGGATTGAAGTGCATCACCCGTCACGGAACGCGACGAGACCGAGGCAGCGGCAATGATCACCTCACCCCCACCGGTGGCGACCACCGACCCGTCAATTCTGCTGATCACCTCCACTCCGGAGGCGATCAAGGCCGCTCGTGACTTCGCACGGAGTTGGCTCGAATGCAAGGGCGTCGATCACATGGCGGTTCAGGTCGGACTTCTCGTGGTTAATGAACTCGTCACAAATGCCCACCGCCACGGCAGCGCGCCGGGGGACGCGATCTCCGTCCGCATGTACCTGTCCGACGCCGGACCGGTCGCGGAGGTTCGCGACCCGAGCGACGCCGAACCGCGAGCCCTGCCGCTGACCCTCGACTCGTTCTCGGGGCGGGGATTGGCGATCGTCAGCGAACTCGCGGACCGGTGGGGATACCGGCCCCTGGCGTCCGGCGGGAAGGCCGTGTACGCCGTACTGCGGGAGGTCGTGAAGTGAGTCCCGCCAACGCCCTGCTGGCTGTCCTGCGCGAGTGGTTCCCCGGCTGGGACATCTGGTACGAGCGCGGGGTGTGGCGCGCGGCCGGGTTCATGCTGATCAGCTCCTCCACGGCGGACGGGCTGGTCGAACACCTCGCCGGGGCCGACCCCGACGCGTTCGCGAGGGTCGCGCGCAGGTTCGAGGGGCGTACGGCGTGAGCGGCGACGAGTTCCACGAGTGGGATGAGGAGGGCGAGACCCTGCGCCTGGTCTCCCTGATCAGGGAGTTCCGGGAGATCGACCGGCCGTTGTACGCAGCGATCTACACCCCACCAGCGGTCGCGCCGCACATGAGGTTGGCCTACCTGGACGGGCGGGTCCAGAACGTGACCGAGATCTTCGCGTTCGACGGCTGGTTCGCTTGCTCGTTGGGCCTGTTCCCCGCAACCGACACGAACCGGGCAGCGCGAGCCCTGGCCAAGGCACTGTCGACCCCTCAACCACGATGAACAGGGGTGGGGCCCAGACCTCGTCCACGGAACGAACTTGGTGGCGGTGACACGCCGCGTCGGCGGAGCAGCGGCCCGTTGGATCATCGGCGTGCGTGACTCCAAGGACGCGCAGGGCCCGCTACCCTCCTCCCTCACTCTGTCTTCCGCGCCCTCTCACTGAGGTCCGCAACGGCACGCACGACCTGTAGCCCGACGTTCAGAGGCGGTATTCCTCGTGTGGGACGGCTCGTTCCCACACCATCTCGAACGCCGCGACGACCTGGGCGACCCTGCGTGGGTCGGACACGAACTCGTACTCCTCCAGCATCGTTCCGTCGCCCGCGTCGAAGTGGAACCGCACGAGACGTTGGTCGAACATCCAGAAGTCCGCACCGGGAAGCATCAGATCCCATGCCTGACGGCGCGGCAGCCAGCGGACCTCCTCTCCCGCCTTGATGTTCACGTCCGTGACCATGTGCAGCCAGCGAACGTAGTCCGAGACCGGTTCGCTCACGACACGCGCCCGCCGCATCCTCACCCCCCGAGCCACGGCCTCCTCGACCAGCGAGACCCACTTGGAACGGTCGGTACGGCCCGATCCACCGGCCTTCCAGTCGTCGAACCCCGGCGAGGGCCGGTAGAAATCCCGCATCTCCAGATGCACGGCTGATCGTCTGGTGTTGGCCAGCAGCTCGGCGAAGGCCGGAACGCCGTGTCCTCGACGGCGGCGGCCCGGTTGGTCGGGCACCAAGATCTGAGTCCTCTCAATGAAGATCCGCAACGGAACCACGACCTGTAGCCTCGGCGGGCGCTCTTCCGGGACGGCTGGCCTCATGGTGACCCGGCAGTGGCCCGCGAGGCCGGGCCCCATTGCGTCAGGGCGACGGATTGTTTCGACTTTCGAACCTCGTCTTGACGCCTTCCACGCGACGGCGGAGGCTGCCGGAGGGCAACCTCAGGCAACCGGCTCGCTGGGGAGTGCGGCATGGCACTGGATTTCGTGGGTGTCGATCCAGGAAACCCGGATGACGACTGTCCGGCCGTATGGGTGGATTCCGAGACCGGGGACTTCTACTTTCAGGGGGAGACGGTCACCGAGCCCGACACCTTGGCGTGGATCAACTCCGACAGCCGGCTCAAGGACACGGAGTCGGTCGTACGGCTTCCCGCCGCAATGGCGCAGATCATCATGGAGGCGGCCAGTGGGCACCACGAGCGTGGCAGGCGACGCTTCACGCCCGAGAACCACCCCCGCCCGGCTGAGGACGTACGGACGCGACGAGCGCAAGCCGAGCTTCGCTGAACTGATGGCGGAGTGCACGACTTCGGCGGTCCATCTGGAGATCCATGACTGGCACATCACCGACGACCCCCGGTTCACGGCGTGGAAGGAGAGCCGCCCGCAGCCAGAGGTGACGGTCGGCGGCGCGTTCCAGACGGCCGTGCGTGATGCGGTGAAGCGGGGCGTACAGGTGCGACGCGTCCGGATCGTTTCCGAACCGGTGAACGATTATGTGCGCTGGGAGTACAGCATCACGGCTGAGCACAACATCGCGGCTGGGGAAACCGTTCGCTGGCTCCCGCGACCGCTCGCCTCCACACTGGCGCTTCCTGGGAACCCCTTTTGGGTCTTCGATGCTCGACGCGTGCGCTTCTCCATCTTCGACGGAGACGGAAACGTGGTGGGGCACCAGTTCAGTGACGACCCGGATGTGGTCGCACTGTGCTCCTCGGCCTTCGCGGCGGCGTGGGACCTCGCCACCGACCACGAGGACTACACGTTCGACTGATCACCCGTGCCATCCTCTTCCTCCTCCAGCGCTCAGCGGGCTCGTCAGGCACTGGCCGACCAACTCCGGGAGATCCGCCAGAGCGCGGGCCTGACCGCCAAGGAACTCGCCCGGCGTGCGGGCTGGCACGGCAACTCCAAGGTCAGCAAGATCGAGCACGGCACCCGGCCGGTCTCGGCTGAGGACGTCAGAACGTGGTGCAGGGTCTGCGGTGTCTCTGAGCGGCGAACAGAGGAGTTGCTCGCGGAGCAGCGTTCGGTGGCCGGGATGTGGACCAGCTACCAGCGGCTCAACCGGGCAGGGCTCAGACAGGCGCAACAGTCGGTCAGGCCGATCTACGAGCAGGCGACTCTCATTCGCTCCTATCAGTCGAGGACGTTCCCGGGACTGATCCAGACTGCGGCGTTCCTGACCACGACGTTGGAACAGGTACGTCTACGGCAGGGCGTCCACATCGATGACGTGGCCGCAGCCGTGGCGGAGAGAGTGGACCGGCAGCGAATCCTGAGAGAGGGGCAGAGGCGCTTCGTCTTCATCCTTGAAGAGGCCGTGCTTCGTTACCGTCTCACCGGACCGGCCGCGCACGCCGAACAACTCGGCCATCTTCTCGAAGTGATGGAGCTTCCAGCGGTGTCGCTGGGGATCGTCCCTCTGGACGCCGACCGGATCCAGGCGAGGCCCACCGAAGGGTTCGTCATCTTCGACGACGAGCAAGTATCGGTCGAACTCGTCTCCGGCTATCTGAAGCTCACCCAGCCGAAGGAGGTCGAAGCCTACGTGCGGCAGTTCTCGACCTCGGTCAAGGCCGCCGTTTTCGGTCGGCGCGCCCGCGCGCTGATCGCCGATGCCCTGGCTGCCCTCGCCTAGCCAGGGGCAACGTTGGGCAACCTCGTTGAGGGGGTTTCCAGCAGGCTCGTAGCGTCCGGCGTATGAGCTTCGACAGGTCACGGCGTGTGGCGGGTGCGGCCGGTCGGCCGTTGCCCTCCCATCAGCGCGGTGCTCTTCTGGAGGTGCTGCGGCAGGTGATCACCGAGACCCGGCCGGGGTTGCGGGCGGAGCCGGTGGTGCGGGCCATCGCGTACGCGCTTCGGGCCGACCCGGGGAGACGGAGGTGACCGCCTCGCCGGAGAGGGCGTTGGCGATGCGGCTGGCGGCCGAGGTGGTCAAGGCCGCTTATGAGGAGGCGATGAGACGGCACGGGCTGCTTCCGAGCACCGTCGCCCTGATCAGCGATTACGCCGAACAGAACCTCGCAGCGCTGCATGCGGAGGGCCAAGGGGAGGAGATCCGGGATGGCTGAGTCGAACAGGTACGTGTTCAGGGCCAGCAGCTTGTGCAACGGCGAGGACTCCGGGTGTGGATGCGTGGAGGTCGCCACCAATCTCGCCGACGTCGCGACCGGCGGCACGGTCGCGCTTCGCGACTCCAAGACCGGGCTCGTCTCGGTGTTCACCCCGCACGAGTGGCGGGGGTTCGTCCGAGGTGTGAAGGCCGGAGAGTTCGACATCTGATCGCGAGCACGGGGGCATTGGATGGGTGTTCCGCGTTTCGACTATGACGCCTGGCGTGGCGGTGAGCCGACGGTCTGGAGGGCCATGGGGCTGCACTGGCATTGCCACTCGTCCCGGATGGACGGTCAGGAGTACGGGGACGAGCCGGCGCGTCAGGATCTGTCCACCGAGTACGCGCCGAAGCTGCTGCGGGACTGGCTGCGGAAACCCGCGCGTACGATCCGGCACGTCGCCGCGACTCCCGAGGACGGCGTTCGGTGGCTGCGGTCGTGGTGGGAGCCGGTCAGGGACCAGAGCGGCGAGGCGCACGTGGTCCCTGACGAGGTCCGGTTCGGTCGTGCGCTGTATGACCTGCGGTGTGGCAACGACCTGTGCTGGGGGTTCTGGCTGGGCGGGGCGGTTCACCTGCATCTCGCCTTGGTCGGCACGGTGGAGCAGTGTCATCGGTGAGCCGGGCGGCTCAGCCGAGGTCGAAGACCGCCTTGCCCGTGACGCGGCGGCCGCGCAGCGCGTCGGTCGCCTCGGCGAAGTTCTCCCACGGGCCGCGCCAGCCGATCTCGGGTGCCAGGACGCCGTCGGCCGTGAGCCGCACCAGCTCGGCCAGGTCGGCGGCGGCCGCGAACTCGTTGACGTAGGACACGAGCGTCTTGGGCGGGCCGACCGTCGCGTAGGGCGGGAAGACGGCCGGTTCCCCCGAGGCCCATCCGACGGACTGGAGGCTGCCGCCGGGGGCGAGCAGCCCCAGGCCGTGACCAACTGGGGGCCGCCGACCGTCTCCACGACGATGTCGACGGGCTCCTTGACGTCCTCCAGGCCCACGACCACCTCGTCGGCGCCCAGGCGGGCCAGGCCGTCGCCGCGCGCGGGGGAGCCGACCGAGGCGATGACGTGCGCCCCGGCGTGGGCGGCGAGCCGCACGGCGTACCGCCCCACGCCGCCCGAGGCGCCGGTCACCAGCACGCGCTTGCCGGGGGCGACCGCGGCGGTCCGCAGCGAGCGGAGCGCGGCCAGGCCCGCCGTCGGCAGCGCCGCCGCCTCGGCGAGCCCGACGCCGTCCGGGACCTCGGCCACCGACGCCGCGTCGACGGCCACCCGCTCCGCGAACGCGCCGTCCGCGAACAGAACGACGCGGGTCCCGGCGGCCGGGCCGGAGCCGTCCGCCGCCTTCCGCACGACGATCCCGGCCGCGTCGAGGCCCAGCGCCGCCCCGGCCGGGAGGCGTCCGTTGCTCGCGTTGTTGAGGTCCGCGTAGTTGAGCGAGGCGTGCCGGACCTCGACGAGCACCTGTCCGGGACCGGCGACGGGGTCGGCGACCTCCCCGAAGCCGATGCTGTCGTGAGCGGACGGGTCGACGATGAGGGCGCGCGTGGACATGGTGTCTCCCGGAGGTGAGGGGGCGTGGCGACAGCAACGACACTAGCAGATAGTCTATTAAAAAACTATCTGCTTGTTTATCTCCTTCCCGGCGGAGATCCGCGGCGGCATGGCCGGTAGCCTCGGCGGTCGGTGGTTCTCGGCGGCCCGCACGCACGCGGCCGCGCACGTTCAGGAGGTTGCCGGGGCGATGGCCGAGGGGCTCACGATCGGGCAGGCGGCGAGGTTCGTCGGGGTCACGATCAAGACGGTGCGGCACTACCACCGGCTCGGCCTGGTCCCCGAGCCCGAACGCGACGGCTCCGGCTACCGGCGTTACCGGTCGACCGACCTGCTGCGGCTGGTCCAGGTCCGGACCCTGGCGGAGGCGGGGGTGCCGCTGGCGGAGATCGGCGACCTGCTCGACGCCGGCCCCGAGCGGTTCGCCGCCGCCCTGGACGACGTCGGGCGGCGGCTCACCGAACGGATCGAGGACCTGGTCGCGCGCCGCGACACGCTGCACCGGCTCGCCCACGGCGACCGGGTCCTGCTGCCCGAACGGGCCTGCGCGGTCCTGGACCGGCTCGCCGGGCTGGACTTCCAGGCCGACTACGTGGACGCCCAGCGCGAGGCCCTGGTGCTGACCCGGGCCCTGGTCCCGGAGATCTTCGAGGTCTTCGTGACCCGGCTGGAGCACTGGCTCGACGACCCCGAGTGGATCGAGCTGACCAAGCGCGGCTGGGCGGCGGCGTCCTGGGACCCCGATGACCCGCGGCTCCCGGAGCTGGCGTCCGGGCTGGCGGGCAGGGTGCTGGCCGACCGCGAGCGGCTGGCGATGCCGGCCGGTTTCACGGCCCGGTCCGACGCCGCCGCCCGGTACGCCACGGTCAACCGCCACCGGGCCGACTCACCGGCCCTGGTCCGGTTGAACGCGCTGGTCGAGGCGAACCTGCGCGCGGCCGGCGTCGACGTCCCCCGGTAGCGACGCCGGCCGCGAACGGCCTCAGCCCGCCGTCCGCCCCTCGCAGAACACCTGCTTGACGAGGTCGTCCGCCAGCTTCTCGAAGTCCTTCGCCGGGCCCCTGGTGGCCTCGTCCACCCAGGTCACCGCGCCGGTCACGGTCTTCCTGCCGTCGAGCGAGCTGTACATCAGCGCGCCGTAGCCGTGCGGGGGGCTGCCGTTGTGGCGGACGACGGGAGCGCAGCCCGGGCCCAGGTTCTGCACGAACATCCCGAGGCCGTAGCCCATCTTCGGGTGCGGCGTGCGCATCTCGGTCAGCAGCTTGGACGGCAGGAGCCTGCCGCCGTTCAGCGCGGAGAAGAACCGGTGCAGGTCCCGGGTGGTCGAGACCAGGTCACCGGCGCCGGCCAGCAGGGAGAGGTTCTGGCGGCTGATGTCGACGACCTTCCACCGGCCGGTGGCGTCCTGGTAGCGGTAGTAGCCGTGGGAGTGCGGACCGGGGAGCCGCGTCCGGTGACCCGGCACCACGGTGCCCGTCAGCCCGAGCGGCCGCAGGATGCGCCGCTTCATCTCCTCGGCGTAGGAGCGGCCGGTGACCTTCTCGACCAGCAGCATGGCCAGCGTGTAGTTGGTGTTGGAGTAGTCCTGGTTCGCCCCCGGCGCGAAGGCCGGCCCCTTGGACAGCGCGAACCGCACCAGCTCCTCGGGCCTGTAGCTGCGGAAGCGGTTGTCCAGCCACTCCTTGCCCGCGGCGGGGATGCCCGGCACCCACTTCCCGTCGGGGCCGAAGCCGCCGGTGTAGTTGAACAGGCCGCTGGTGTGCTGGAGCAGCATCCGCACGGTGATCCGCCGGTCCAGGCCGAACTCGGGCAGGTGGTCGGCGACCGGGGTGTCCAGCCCGATCCCGCCCTCGGCCACCAGTTGCAGCACCAGGGTCGCGACGAACGTCTTGACGTTGCTGCCCGCCCAGAACCGCCCGTCGGCCGGCGGCTTCGCGGCGCTGCCCAGCTTGCGCACCCCGGCGCTGCCGACCCACTCGCCCCGCTCGTCGTTCACGCGCACCTGCACCCCGGTGAACCCGGCGTCGACGAACGCCTGCGTGGCCTTCCGCAGCTCCGGGCGGTCCTGCCCGGCGGCCCTGGTGTCGGCGGCGACTCCGGGCGCGGTCACCCCGGCCAGCAGCGCGGCCGTCACCATCGTGACCGCCGCCCGCCGCGGGATCCTGCTGGTGACGGTGTGGGGGGACTCGCCCATGGTCGTTCCTCATCTCGCGTCAGGTGGTCATCGGCCCCTTCCCGGCGGCCATGCGATGATCGTGGACCCTGACCCGAGGTCAAGGTCAACACCGGTCGCGATCGAGGACGTTCCGCGGGCGGCGCGCTCAGAACGGGTAGTGCGCCCGCTGGGTCGCCAGCGTCAGCCAGCGCGTGTTCGAGAACGCCTCCAGGCCCCAGCGCCCCCCGAAGCGGCCGTAGCCCGACGCCTTGAAGCCGCCGAACGGCGCCTGCGGCTCGTCGCCCACCGACTGGTCGTTGACGTGCACGATCCCGGTCTTCAGCCGGCGCGCCACCCGCAGCCCGTGGGTGCCGTTCTCGGTGATGATCCCCGCGGTGAGGCCGTGTTCGGTGTCGTTGGCCTTGGCCACCGCCTCGTCGTCGGTCGCGAACGTGTCCACCACGCACACCGGCCCGAACGCCTCGCCCCGGTACAGGTCGGCCTCCGGCGGGACGTCCGCCAGCACCGTCGCCGGGTGCACCGCCCCGGCGGGCCCGCCGCCGCCCGTCACGACCGTCGCGCCCCTGTCCACCGCGTCCTTCACCAGCGCGGCGACCCGGCGCGCGGCGGCCGGGGAGACCAGCGGGCCGATCACCGTCGTGGGCTCGGTGGGGTCGCCGGACGGCAGCGCGGCGACCTTCGCCGCGAACCTTCGGGTGAACTCCTCCGCCAGCGACTCGTGCACCAGGATCCGGTCGCCCGACATGCAGATCTGCCCGGCGTTCATGAACACGCCGAACGTCGCCGCGTCCACCGCGTAGTCCACGTCCGCGTCGTCCAGCACGATGATCGCGTTCTTGCCGCCCAGCTCCAGCAGCGCGGGCTTCAGGTGCCGGGCGGCGTGCACGCCGATGATCCGCCCGACCTCGGTGGAGCCGGTGAAGTTCACCGCCCGCACGCGCGGGTCGGCGATCAGCGCCTCGGCGACCTCGGCGGCGTCGGCCGGGTCGTTGGTGACCACGTTCAGCACGCCGTCCGGCAGGCCCGCGTCGCGCAGCACGTCGGCGACGAACAGCCCGCACGCGAGCGGCGCGTCCTCGCTGGGCTTCATCACGACCGTGTTCCCGGCGGCCAGCGCGGCGGCCACCGAGCGGACGCCCAGGATGATCGGGGCGTTCCACGGGGAGAACGCCGCCACCACGCCCACCGGCTCGCGCACCGCCAGCCCGAGGACGCCCTCCTGCTGCGCGGTCAGCACCTCCCCGCGCGGCGCGGTGATCGCGGCGGCGGCCTCGCGGAGCATGTTCGCCGCCAGCATCACGTTGAACCCGGCCCACGGGCGGGTCCCGCCGACCTCGGCCGCCATCAGCGCGATCGCCTGCTCGGCGCGCTCCTCCAGCAGGTCGGCGGCCCGCAGGAAGAGCGCGCGGCGGGCGAACGGGGACAGCGCCGCCCACTCCTCGAACGCCGCCGCGGCCGCGTCCACCGCCGCCGTGACGTCCTCGGGCCCGGCCGCCGCGACGGTCGCGTACACCTCGCCGGTCGCGGGGGAGACGTCCCGCGCCCGCCGTCCGGAACGGGCGGGCACGTCCTTGCCGCCGATCAGCAGCTCACGGTGGATGGCCATGGGTCTCCTCACGAGGGTCGTCCTCCCCACAGCCTGTGGCCCGCACCGGCACCGCCGCGCCCGTTCTTTCCGCTGGGCGGAAAGAACGGGCGGCGGGTCGCGGTCAGAGCCGGTAGAACCCGGCCGGGATGTGGGCGGTGACGCCGATGCGGTTCCAGGCGTTGATGAGGGCGATGGCGGCGATCAGCGCGGCGAGCTGCTTCTCGTCGAAGTGCTCGGCGGCCTCGTTCCACACGTCGTCGGGGACGCCGTCCGGGTTGTCGGCGATGCGGGTGGCGGCCTCGGTCAGCGCCAGCGCGGCGCGCTCCCGGTCGGTGTAGAACGGGGCCTCGCGCCAGGCGGCGACCGACCACAGCCGCTCGTCGGTCTCCCCCTCCGTCTTGGCGTCGTGGGAGTGCATGTCCACGCACAGGGCGCAGCCGTTGATCTGGCTGGCCCGCAGCTTCACCAGGTGCACGATCGCGTCCGGCAGCTCGCTGCGGTGCAGGAACCTGTCGACGCTCGCGAACCCCTGGTAGCCCTCCCCGATCAGCTCGGGGATGTTCGCCATACGGATCGACACGGTGTTCTCCTCTCTCAGGGGCGGTGGGAACCCGCCGGGTTGCGCAGGATGACGTTGATGCGGTTCCAGGCGTTGATGTTGGCGATGGCGGCGATCAGCGCGGCGAGCTGCTTCTCGTCGAAGTGGTCGGCGGCCTCGTCCCAGATCTCGTCGGGGACGCCGCCCGGGTTGTCGGCGATGCGGGTGGCGGCCTCGGCCAGCGCCAGCGCCGCGCGCTCCTCGTCGGTGTAGAACGGGGCCTCGCGCCAGGCGGCCAGCGACCACAGCCGCTCGTCGCTCTCGCCCGCCTTCCTCAGGTCGTGGGCGTGCATGTCCACGCAGTACGCGCAGCCGTTGATCTGGCTGACCCGCAGCTTGAGCAGGTGCAGGAGCGCGTCCGGGAGAACGCCGCCGTGCAGGAACCCCTCGACGGCGAGGAAGCCCTTGTAGGCGTCGGCGGCGTGGGTGGCGAAGGTGGTCATCCGTTTCTGCATCACGGTCTCCTAACTGGATATTCAATGTCCAGTTTGAGGGCCCGCGAAGGGCCCGGGTGGTCGGGGAGCGGAGATCAGACCCGCGCGCGGTACCGCTCGGGGAGGTCGGGGGCGGCGCGGGCGACCTGGTCCCGGATGTCGGCGAGGGTCTGTTCGGCCAGGGCGCGGCGCCAGGCGGTCTCGGCCCGGCGGAACGCCGCGTTGATCTGGCAGGGGGAGTCGAACATCGACGCGGGCGCCGTCGCGCCGAGCCCGCGCTGCCGGATCTCGGTGCACTGGAAGGCGGGGTCGGGCCCCTCGATCGCCGTGACGACGTCCATCAACGTGATCTTCTCCAGCGGCCGGGCCAGCCGGAAGCCGCCCCGGGCCCCCGCGGTCGAGGTGGCGACGCCCGCCTTGACCAGGGCCTGGAGCTGCTTGTTCAGATACGGCGCGGGAAGGTCGTGGGCGGCCGCCAGCCGGGCCGTCGAGACCGGCCTGCCGTCGTCCAGCCAGTCGAGGAGCAGGCAGACGTGCGCCGCCCACTCGACTCCCTCGCTCATCCGCATAACCTAGATGTTAGATGTCTAGATTGGCCGGCGCAAGCCGGGCGCGGATCCGGTCGACGTCGCCGCGCTCGGCGGGCGGCAGCGGTGCGCCCGTCCCCTCCCGCAGCGCGGTCGCCTCCGCCAGCAGCGCGGCGGCCCGCGCCAGGTCCCCCAGCAGGGAGTACGCCCCGGCCAGCCCCTCCTTCGCCAGCGCCACCGCGCGCGGGTCACCGGTCGCCTCGGCGGCCCGCAGCCCCTCGGAGTGCAGGTCGAGCGCCGCCTTCCCGTCCCCGCGCTGCTCGGCGACGAACCCCAGCTCCGCCAGCGTGAACGCCGTCCCCGCCGTCCCGTCCACCGACCGCAGCCACTCCAGCCAGGGCCGCAGCAGCGCCTCGGCGGCGTCCAGGTCGCCCCGCCGCCGCGCCACCAGCGCCAGCCCGACCGCCGCGAACTCCTCGGCGGTCTTGCCCGAATGCGCCACCCCCAGCTTCAGGGCGCGTTCATGCAGGTCGTGGGCCTGGTCGAGATCGCCGCGCAGCAGCGCCAGCCGGCCGAGGTGCGACAGCTTGAACGACACGTCCGTCCACAGCCCCAGCTCCTCGGCGATCCGCAGCTCCTCGCGCCGCAGCCGGACGGCCCGCTCCAGGTCGCCGACCGTCTCGGCGTGCCGGGAGAGCGCGTCGGTCGCCTCCTGCCGCCCCCAGTCGTCGCCGAGCCCGGTGAACAGCGCCAGCGCGCGTTCCCCGTGGTCGCGCAGCATGGCCAGGTCACCGTGCATGATGACGATCTTGGCGAGGACGACGAGCGCGGCGGCCTCGCCCCAGCGGTCCCCGCACGCGCGGAACGTCTCCAGGCACTCGCGCGTCCGCGCCTCGTTGGCGGCCAGGTCGCCGTAGTGCCAGTGCAGGAACGTCAGCGACCACTGCGCCCGCGCGCGGGGCAGCGGGTCCCCGCCCGCCGGGAACGCCGCCAGCGCCGCCCGCGTCAGCTCCTCCGGGTCGCCGATGCCCAGGGAAATCGTCATCCCGGCGTGCCAGGCCCCGGCCACCGCGCGTTCGGTGGCCGAGCCGCCCGGCCGCGTCAGCGCGTGCGCCAGGGAACGGCGCGCCTCGTGGAACCGTCCCCGCAGATACCAGTACCAGCCCAGCGCGTTCGCCAGCCGCAGCGGCTCGTCGCCGTGCTCCAGCGCGAGGCGCAGGTTGGCGGCCTCACGGTCCAGGCACGTCAGCCAGTCGCGCTGCTCGGGGCCGTGCAGGAGGGCGCGTTCGGCGAGCCCGGTGTAGTAGCGCGCGTGGCGGCGCCGGTACTCGTCCTCCTCCCCGGCCTCGCGCAGCCGCTCCAGGCAGTACGCCGCCACCGACTCCAGCAGCCGGTACCGCCCGTCCGCCCGCGCCACCAGCGAACGGTCCACCAGCCGCGGCAGCACCTCCAGGTCGGCCCCGCTCACCGCCTCGGCGGCGTCGAGCGTGCAGCCGTCGGCGTGCACCGCCAGCCGCCGCAGCGCCGCGCGCTCGGGCTCGGGCAGCGGCTCCCAGCTCCAGTCGATCATCGCGCGGAGGGTGCGCTGCCGGGCCGGGCCGCCGCGCTTGCCCGCGTTCAGCAGCCGGAACCGGTCGTCGAGCCGCGCGGCCAGCTCGTGCACGCCGAGCGCGCGCACCCGCGTCGCGGCCAGCTCCAGCGCGAGCGGCAGCCCGTCCAGCCGGCGGCAGATCGCCGCGACGGGCGCGGCGGTCTCGGCGTCCAGCGCGAACCCCGGCGACGCGGCGGCGGCCCGCGCCACGAACAGCCGCACCGCGCTGTAGGTCCGCAGCGTCTCCGGCGCGATGTCGGCCCCCGGCAGGTGCAGCGGGCGCACGGCCCGGACGTGCTCGGCGGAGACCCCCAGCGGCTCCTGCGAGGTCGCGAGGATCCGCAGCCCCGGCGCGGCGGCCAGCAGCCGTTCCGCCAGCTCGGCGACCTCGTCGACCACGTGCTCGCAGTTGTCCAGCACCAGCAGCGTCCGCTGGTCGCGCAGCGCGTCGCCGAGCCCCCGCGCCGAGCCGTCGCGCACCCCCAGCGTCGCGGCGACCACCTCGACGGGCTCGGCGTTCGACGCGGCCAGCTCCACCAGCCACACCCCGTCGGGGAACGCCAGCCCCGCCGCGACCTCCAGCGCCAGCCGCGTCTTGCCGACCCCGCCCGGCCCGGTGAGCGTGACCAGGCGTTCGGCGTCCAGCAGCGCGCGGGTCCCGGCGACCTCCTCGTCCCGCCCGATCAGCTCCCCGGACACGGCGGGCAGGTTGCCGCGCGCCCGCCGCGGCGGGGCCAGCGACGGCGACTGCTCCAGGATCGCCTGGTGCAGCGCGGCCAGTTCGGGCCCCGGATCGAGCCCGAGCTCCTCGGCCAGCCGCTCCCGGACGTCGGCGTAGCCCGCCAGCGCCTCGCTCTGCCGCCCCGCCCGGTACAGCGCGAGCAGGTGCGCGGCGCGCAGGCGCTCCCGCAGCGGATGCCGCGCGACGGCCCCGGCCAGCTCGTCGGCCAGCACGGCGTGCTCGCCCAGTTCGAGCCGGGCCTCGGCGTGCTCCTCCAGCGCCGTCAGCCGCTGCTCCTCCAGGTGCGCGATCACCGGCTGCGCGAACGGCAGGTCCGCGAAGTCCGCGAACGCGGGCCCCCGCCACAGCCCCAGCGCCTCCGCCAGCAGCCCCGCCCGCGCCCCCGGGTCCTCGGCCCCGCGCGCCCGCGCGACCAGCGCCGCGAACCGTCCCGCGTCCACCGCCTCCGGATCGACGTCCAGCGCGTACCCCGGCGGCCGCGCCACGACCAGGGACCGGTCGCCGAGCGCCGACCGCAGCTGCGACACCCGCGCCTGGAGCGTCCCGACCGGGTTGCGCGGCGGCCGGTCGCCCCACAGATCCTCGACCAGGCGGTCCACCGACACCGGCCGGCCCGGCGTGATCAGCAGGTCGGCCAGCAGCGCCCGCACCTTCGCCTCGCGCACCGCGACCGGCGAGCCCCCGACCGTCCAGACCGCCAGCGGCCCCAGCACCCCGAAACGCACCGCGCCAGCCTAACCGCCGTGGCGCGCCCGTAGCCGATCCGAAGGACCCCCGTAGCGCCCCGGCCGAAGGTGGAGCCATCCCGACAGCGAGGAGCACACCATGTCAGAGAAGAAGCACGTCGCGGTGGTCGGCCTCGGCCCGATGGGCGCGACGATGGCCGAGACGTTCCTGAAGGCGGGCCACCCCGTCACCGTGTGGAACCGCACCGCGAGCAAGGCCGACGCCCTGGTCGCCCAGGGCGCGACGCTCGCCCCGTCCGCCGCCGGGGCCGCGGCCGCCGCCGACGTGACGGTCATCAGCCAGACCGACTACAAGGCGATGTACGCCTCGTTCGGCGACCCGGGCGACGCGCTGCGCGGCCGGGTCCTGGTCAACCTCAGCTCCGGCTCCCCCACCGAACTGCGCGAGGCCGCCACCTGGGCCGAACGGCACGGCGCCACCCTCCTCACCGGCGGGATCATGGTTCCACCGCCCGGCATCGGCCAGCCCGGCGCCTACGTCCACTACAGCGGCCCCGAGTCGGCCCTGGATGAGCACCGCGCGACGCTCGCCGTCCTCGCCGAGCCGGTGCACCAGGGCGCGGACCACGGTCTGGCGATGGCGTTCTACCAGGCCGAGCTGTACGTGTTCTGGTCCACGCTGACCTCCTACATGCACTCGGTGGCGATGCTCGCTGGCTACGGGGCGAAGCCGGGGTCGCTCCGGCGGTTCACCGCCAAGATGCTGACCGACCTCGCCGGGGACGGCCCGATGGGCTTCGTCGGCCACCTCACCCGGGAGATCGAGACCGGCGAGTACGAGTACGCGGAGAACACGCTGCGGATGCAGGCGGTCGGCATGGACCACATCGTCGAGACCAACGAGGACGCCGGGGTGGACACGACCGTCCCGAAGGCGCTGCGCGACCTGTTCTGGCGTCCGGTGCACGAGATCGGCGAGGAGACCGGTCTCGGCTCGGTCTACGAAGCGATCCGCAAGCCGCAGGGCTGACCTGCCCAACCCCCCGGTCCCCGGACGCGCCCGGGGACCGGGGGAAACACAGGTGCCCCCGCAACCCCACCCGTCACAACGGGGTTCCGAACAGTACGCAACCCGGCCGGAACCGAATCCCAACGCCCCCTTCCGAAGCTGGGATCCACCGCGCCAGAGGAGCCCCCATGACGATCGCCCTTCCCCTCGCCGTGCCCGTGCCCGTCGCCGGGGCGGCGCGTTCCCGGTGGGCGTTGCCGCTGCTGCTGTCCGCCGTGTTCATGACGACGCTGGACTTCTTCATCGTCAACGTCGCGCTGCCGTCCGCCCGCCGCGACCTGGGCCTCGGCCCGAGCCTGACGCAGCTGACCGCCGCCTCCTACGGGCTGGCCTACGCCGCGTTCCTGGTGGTGGCGGGGCGGCTGGGCGACCGCTACGGGCGGCGGCGCGTCTTCGGGATCGGGCTGGCGCTGTTCACCGCGGCGTCGGCGGCGTGCGGGCTGGCCCCGACCGGCGCCGCGCTCGTCGCGGCCCGCACCGCGCAGGGCGTCGCCGCCGCCCTGCTGGCCCCGCAGGTCCTGGCCCTGCTCGGAACGCTGTACCCGGGCGCGGAACGAACGCGCGCCTTCGGCTGGTACGGGACGGCGGTGGGGCTGGCCGGGGTGAGCGGGCAGGCGCTCGGGGGACTGCTGATCGCCACCGGGCCGGGCTGGCGGACCTGCTTCCTGGTGAACGTCCCGGTCGGGGTGGCGGCGTTGCTGGGGCTGCGGCGGGCGGTGCCCGAGTCGTTCGGCACGGCCCGGCCGCTCGACCTGCCCGGCGCGGCGCTCCTGGCGGCGGGCCTGGCGCTGGCGGTGCTGCCGTTCACCGCGCCGGAGTGGTGGCCCCTCGCCCTGCTGGCCGCGCCCGCCCTGGCCGCGTTCGCGGCGCGGCAGCGCCGCGCCGCCGACCCGCTGCTGGAGCTGGCGCTGCTGCGCGACGGCGGGTTCGCGGCGGGACTGGCCGCCGTGGCGCTGCTGTTCGCGACGTCGGCGGGCCTGTCGTTCGCGTTGTCGCTGGCCCTCCAGGACCGGCACGGCCTCTCCCCGCTGACCGCCGGGCTGATCTTCACGGCGCTCAACGCGGGCTTCGTGCTGGCGGCCCCGCTCGCCCGCCGCCTGCCCGAACGCCGCGCCCCGGCCCTCGGCGCGCTGGTGCTCGCGGCCGGTCTGGCGCTGCTGCCCGCCGCCGGCGACCCGTTCCACCTCCCGCCCGGCCTGCTGCTGGCCGGGGCCGGGATGGGCCTCACGATGGCCCCGCTGATCTCGACGGCCCTCGCCCGCGTCGCCCCCGGCTCCTCCGGCCAGGCGTCGGGCCTGCTCGGCACCGTCCAGGAACTCGGCGGCGTCCTCGGCGTCGCCGCCACCGGAACGGCGCTGTCCGCGCCGGGACACGGCCTCGCGGTACCGCTGGCGCTCGCGCTGGCGCTGCTGGTCCTCGTCCTCCGGGTGAACGGCCGCACGGCCGTTCGCGTATGAACCCACAGCCAACGAAGGGAACACCGTGACGCTGTCCTACCGCCGCCCGGTCCCGGCCGCCGCCGCCGACGCACTGGAGGCGCTGTACCAGCGGATCCTGCGCCGCGACCCGGGCGAGCCCGAGTTCCACCAGGCGGTCCGCGAGGTCCTGGAGTCCCTGGCCCCGGTGGTCGCCGCCCGCCCCGAGCTCGCCGACGTGGTCGACCGCCTCGCCGAGCCCGAACGCCAGGTCCTCTTCCGCGTCCCCTGGCAGGACGACTCCGGCGCGGTCCACGTCAACCGCGGCTTCCGCGTCGAGTTCAACGGCGCGCTCGGCCCCTACAAGGGCGGCCTGCGCTTCCACCCGTCGGTGAACCTCGGCATCGTGAAGTTCCTCGGCTTCGAGCAGATCTTCAAGAACGCGCTGACCGGCCTGAACATCGGCGGCGGCAAGGGCGGCAGCGACTTCGACCCGCGCGGCCGCTCGGCCGCCGAGGTGATGCGGTTCTGCCAGTCGTTCATGACCGAGCTGTACCGGCACCTCGGGGAGCACACCGACGTCCCGGCCGGGGACATCGGCGTGGGCGTCCGCGAGCTGGGCTACCTGTTCGGCCAGTACCGCCGCGTCACCGGACGCTGGGAGGCGGGCGCGCTCACCGGCAAGGGCGAGGGCTGGGGCGGCTCGGCGGGCCGCGCCGAGGCGACCGGCTACGGGACGGTCCTGTTCACCCGCGCGATGCTGGGCGTCCGGGGCGAGGACCTGGAAGGCCGGCAGGTGATCGTCTCCGGGTCCGGCAACGTCGCGGTGCACGCCGTCGAGAAGGCCCGCGACCTCGGCGCGCACGTGCTCACCGTCTCCGACTCCGCCGGGTACGTCGTCGACGAGAAGGGCATCGACCTGGACCTGCTCAAGCAGGTCAAGCTGGCCGAACGCGGCCGCGTCGCCGACTACGCCGAACGCCGGGGCGCGTCGGCGACCTACGTGCCCGGCGGCCGGGTCTGGGACGTGCCCGCCGACGTCGCGCTGCCGTGCGCGACGCAGAACGAGCTCGACGCCGACGCCGCGCTCACCCTCGTCCGCAACGGCGTCATGGCCGTCGCCGAGGGCGCGAACATGCCGACGACCCCCGAGGCGATCCACCTGTTCCAGGACGCGGGGGTGGCGTTCGGCCCCGGCAAGGCCGCCAACGCGGGCGGCGTCGCGGTCAGCGCGCTGGAGATGCAGCAGAACGCCGCCCGCGAGAACTGGACGTTCGCGCAGGTCACCGCAAAGCTCGCGCAGATCATGAACGACATCCACGCCACCGTCGCGCAGACCGCCGAGCGGTACGGCGCCCCCGGCGACTACGTGGCCGGCGCGAACATCGCGGGCTTCGAGCGCGTCGCCGACGCGATGCTCGCCCAGGGCCTCACCTGACGTCGGCGGCCTCGCGGGCGTCGAGCATCTCGTCCCAGTGGTCCTCGGCCCACTCGCACAACGCGTTGAGCGGGCCGAGGAGGCTGCGGCCGAGCGGCGTCAGCGCGTACTCCACCCGCCGCCCGTGCGCGTTCCGCACGACGTACCCGTCGCGTTCCAGCCCGCGCAGCGACTTGGTCAGGGCCTTCGCCGTGACCCCGCGCAACGGCACCCGCAGCTCCGAGAACCTCCGGGGCCCGCCCTCCAGGCAGCGCACGACCATCCCCGCCCACTTGTCCCCGAACCGCAGCGGCACGAGCCGCGACGGGCACACCGGGTCGAACATGTCGGGATCCAACGGCTCGGTCATGCGCCCACCGTAGACGGGGTATCCGATCGGAAACCATCCCCTGTCCTACCGTCGCGGACATGAGCAGAATCGTCATCTTCGGCGCGGGCGGACGCGGCGGCCGGGCGGCCGTCGCCGAGGCCCGCCGCCGCGGCCACGAGGTCACCGCCGTCGTCCGCGACCCCGCCGCCCACCCCGGCCTGGACGCCCACGTGATCGCCGGGGACGTCACCGACCCCGCCTCGGTCGCCGCCGCCTCCCGCGGCCACGACGCCGCGATCAACTCCACCTACGCGGCGGACGCCGACCCCGCCGCGTTCTTCCCGGCCGCCGCCCGCGCCCTGCTGACGGGGCTGGCCGCGCCCCGCCTGGTCAGCGTCGGCCTGGCCTCGGTCATCCCGGCGGCCTCCGGCGAACTCCTCATGGACACGCCCGGCTACCCGCAGGAGCACCGCGCGTTCCTGCTGGCGCACCAGGCGGGCGACGAGGTGTTCCAGAAGGCGGACACCGACCTGGACTGGCTGGTCATCAGCCCGTCCGGCGACTTCGACCACGAGGGGACGCCCACGGGCCGTTACCGCCTCGCCCCGGGCGACGCCGCGTCCCGCATCACCTACGCGGACTTCGCCCTCGCCCTCCTGGACGAGATCGAGACGCCCCGCCACCACCGCACCCACATCGGCGTGGAGGCCTAGAACCCGCCGTTGAGGACGCCTCGATCCACCCCGGCGGCATGCGGCTACGAGCCCGTGAGGTGTTCGAGGCGTGCCAGGAGATGATCTCCGTATCCGAAGCGGCGCCCCGTCCTCCACACCGCCGCCTCCAGATCGTCGTCCAGGCGCGCGTGGTGGTTGACGGCGACGCTGATGAAGAGGCGCAGAGCCAGCTCCGGACGGCCGCTACGGGCCAGGTCGGCGAGAGCCGTTCGCAGGAACCCCTCATCAACGGGATCGCGCCAGAAATTGCTGCGGAAGGACAGCCTTCCCACGATGTCGACGACCTGGCCGACCACCGGGTCCTGCGGATCGACGGCGTCGGCTTCGCCGGCCTCTCGCCCCGCCCGCTCCACGAGCGGGGTCATGAGTTCGGCGAGCCGCCGGAACCAGGCGCGCCCGCCGAGCCCTTCGGCCGCGGGACGGTGGTTGCCCCCCGTCACCGAGACCCACACCGCTTCCAGCTGGTCGTTCGTCAGCGGGGAGCCCGACAGCGCCAGCGCGTCGTGCAGGTACTGCTCGGCGATGTCGGCCGACACCGTGGCCACGGCCTCCGCCACCGCGGCGGTGGCGGAGGCGTGACGGCTCCACCAGGACGGCACGAAGACCCCCGCCGCCAACGCGGTCAACCCGAAGTCGTCAGTCCTGTCCCGCATCACTCTTCCCGGCAGAGGTCATCATGATCATGGCAGAGGAAAGGCGGTGTAGACGTAGTACCCGCCCCTGTGTCCCGGAGCGCGCTTCAGGACCACCCGGTAGCGGTTGCCGGCCGGGACCTTCGTGCCATCGGCCCGCATGACGTCCCCCAGCGAGGCCCCTCCCGGGAACTGCATGTCCAGGCTCAGCGTCGGAGGCCCGTTGTCGCCCTTCCTCAGCCAGTTCGCGATCTTCAGCGGGTGGTCGACCTTCTTGGTCTTGTGCACCAGGGCGTAGTCGATGGCCTGCTCGGCGGTGGACCTGTCCCCCCATCGACCCGCGACGCCCGAGGTGTTGCCCGGGTCGCGCGCCTTCCTGAGCAGTTCGGCGTCGGTGGCGTCGACATGGTCCCGGAGGGTGTGCCCGAGCCTGAGGGGGTCGGGCACTCTCGGCCGCGGGCTGGGTTCCTCGTGCCGGTCGAGATCGTGGCAGTTGTGGACCAGGACGTCACGGGCACCGGTGGAGACGTAGTAGCTGCGCAGGTCGTCGACCGTCAGGTTGTGGACGCGCACGACCCGTTCGTGGCGCCGGCCGGAGAGCACCATCGCGGTGCGGCCGTCCGGGCCGGTCAGCATGTCGCCGAAGACCAGGCCGCCCGCCTCGATCCAGTCGGCCGACCCGCTCACCCAGAAGCGGTGGCCGAGGGTGGCGGTGATCCGGTCGGTGGGACCGCCCAGTTCCCCGTCCAGGTCGACGGTGAGATCGACCAGGCGCTTGCGCCCCTCGCCGACGATCCGGTCCGTCACGACCCGGACGCCGCTCCGGCCGCTTTCGGGATCCGTCGCCCGGACGCGGTCGCCGACGCGTATTCGCTCGATGGGTTTTCGCGTGCCGTCGGCCAGCAGGACCGGAGTCCCCGCGACGAAGCTGTTGGGCTTCTCCTTCTGGAGTTTGCAGGCCTCCTCCGCGTCGTCGGCGCGCTTCTTGGCGTTCTTCCGGGCCTGGCGGGCCTTCTCCAGGCGACGCTTGATGTCCATCATCCGGTCGAGGACCTTGACGACCTTGGGGATGGTCTTCGGGAGCTTGCCGATCTTGCCCCATGGCACGACGTCCAGCAGCGCCCACAGGCAGTCGCTGATCTTGGGGTCCTTGACGCACTTGACGATGTCGCCCGCGATGAAGTCCAGACCGAGTTTGGTGATCTCCTTGAGGAGGTCGAACTCGTTTTCAGGCCCGCGTTCCGCCAGGCGGGTATCCAGACGTTCTGCGCGGGACTTCTGGGAAGGGGCTCAGAACTCGTCGACCGTGTGCGGCAGGTGGCCGGTGGCCAGCGCGGCGTCCAGCAGGGCCGCCGAGCCGGGAGTGTGCTCGGTGGCCACGCCCGCCTGGACCGCGTGCGCGGCGCGCGTGCCGCCCAGGTAGCAGGCCGCGAGGTCGCGCACCTCGAACGTGAGGTCGGGCGCGTCCTCGGACGGCCGGCAGGACGCGACCCCGTCCTTGACGGTCAGCCGGTGGACGCCCGCGTTGCCGGGCGCCAAGCCGTCGCGGACCTCCAGCGCCAGGTCGATGTCGGCGGCCCACGACCGGCTCTCCAGCGCCGCCCGCGCGTCGACCAGCCGTACCCACAGCCCCGGCCACTCCGCGGTCACCTTCACCTGGTCCCGGTCGGCGGCGAACAGCAGCAGCGGGTCGTCGGCCGGACGTCCCCACGCCTTGACGACCCCGATCAGGTCGATCGAGACGAGGTAGCGCCACAGCGCCGCCGCGACGTGCGGCGAGTCGGCCTCGATCTCGTAGACCCAGAGCACGCCGGGCCTGCCGGTGTCCTCGTCGCCGCTCCTGGTCCGGTAGATCGCGTATCCGGCCAGGGGCTCGCCGAGGGCGACGATCCGGGGCGGCGACAGCTCCTCGTCGTCGGAGTCCTTCTCGGCCAGCCACTCCTCGCGCCACCACCGCTCGGTGCGGGCGATCCGCCCGGCCCGCCCGGCGCGCGTGCGTTCGTAGTAGGGGGCGAGCAGCTCCGGGGCGTCCTCGGGGGAGACCAGCCGCAGGGGCCGTCCGTCGGGCTCGATCCGCAGCGCCAGCGGGCGCCGCGCGTCGATCTCCACCAGGAGCCCCCGGGTGCCCTCCCCGTACCCGAACCGCCCGTAGATCACCGACTCCGACGCCCACAGCGCCGCCATCGGCCGCCCGTCGGCCGCGCAGCGCCGGAAGAGCTCCCGCATCATCCC
Organism: Actinomadura kijaniata; assembly: GCF_014138665.1. Classification (NCBI taxonomy): domain Bacteria; kingdom Bacillati; phylum Actinomycetota; class Actinomycetes; order Streptosporangiales; family Thermomonosporaceae; genus Actinomadura; species Actinomadura kijaniata. The sequence goes on along the minus strand of NZ_JACJIA010000008.1, from coordinate 375,749 downwards.
GGACAGGACCCCGCGCCGCCGGTGCGTGGGCGCGACGGACACGAACGTCACGCCGGGGCAGGGCAGCTCCCCGCCCGGAACGGACATGGTGAAGGGGAACGCGCAGAGCGTCCCGACCAGGGTGTCCCCGTCGTAGGCGCCGATGCGCTCGCATCCCTGGAGGAGCCTGCGGTGGTGTTCGCGCCGCTCCTCCTCGGGTCTGCCGTGGAAGGCGAGGTAGACGAGCTCCAGCGCCCGTTCGATGTCGGCCTCGGGGATGTCACGGAAAACGACGTCGTTGTCCACCGGCATCACGCTAGGCGCGGACCTCCGCCCGCGGCCATCGAATTTCCGCCGCCTCGACCGCCCGCACCGAGCCCATGGCCGCGCCCGGACGCGAGGTGCCCGTCCGGCCACTGTTTCCCTCCCTGCCGGGGCCCCGCCGGCCCAGGGCCTGTCTCGCGGTGGGCCCCGGCCGCGCAGCCGGGCGCGTCACCTGACCTGCGGGCCCGCAGCCGGAGGCGAGGGTCCGCGGACCAGACCGCGAAGCGATGCCGCGCTCGCCGGGCCTCGGTGGGAGGCGAGCGCCGTGGGCCAGGGCCTCGCGACACGCCTAGGGTTCGGGGCAGGGACCCCCACGGAAGGCCGGCCATGAGCACGATCACGGACGTCATCGACCGCATGCGGGAGATCGACCGGGGGCTGGACCCCCACGACGGCGTCGCCTGCTTCAACCGCGTCTACCTCAAGGTCACCGAGCGGATCGCCCACGAGCTCACCACCGGCCTCTTCGCCGACCCGCCGTTCGTCGAACGGCTCGACGTCGACTTCGCCGGCTTCTACCTCGCGGCCGTGGACGCCGCCGTCGCGGGCCGTCCCGCGCGGCCCTGGCGCCCGCTGTTCGCGGCCCGCGCGGACCGCTCCGTCTGGTCCCTGCAGTTCGCGCTGGCCGGGATGAACGCCCACATCAACCACGACCTGGCCCTGGCCGTCATCACCACCTGTACGGACACCGGCCGCGACCCCGACGACGACCCGATCCACCACGACTTCCTGCGGATCAACGAGATCCTCGAGGACGTCGAGTCCGAGGTCCGCCGGAGCCTCGAACCCGCCCTCCTCAAGCTCGCCACCAAGGACGCCGAGACGCTCAAGCACATCGTCGGGACGTTCTGCGTCGCCCGCGCCCGCGACCTGTCGTGGTGCTCGCTCCAGACCCTCTGGCCCCAGCGCGGGCACCCCTTCCTCTACGACAACTCCGTGGCCCTGCTCGCCCAGACGGTGAGCGTGATGGGCCGCCTGCTGGTCACCCCGGTCACCGACGTCCCCGACCTGTGGGACCTCGACGGCGACTGACCGTCCCGCGCCACCGGCCCCGTCCGGGATGATTCCCGCATGCATCCGCTGGACGACCCCCGTTTCTGGACCCGGTTCCTCCTCGGCGAGGAGGCGGCCGAGGACGACGATGACGACGAGGACGGGTTCGAGGCCCACACGGTCGAGTTCGCGCTGAGCGACGGCCACGGCCTGCGCCTGGACCTCGAACCGGACATCGACATGTACACGCTGTCCCTGCTCGACGGCCCCGAGCTGGGCTGGGACGACGAGGCCCACCCGCACCCGCACGTCCTCCGCTGCGCCGAACTCGACCTGCTGTGCCGCGCCTGGGCCGTCACGGACCCGTCCGCCGCGCACCCCGGCGCGCCGCTCGTCCTGCTGGGCCGTTTCGCGATCGTCACCGAGGACGCCGAACTGGACGCGGTCGCCCCGCTCGTGGAGACGGCGCTGCGCCGCGTCGCGGCGCCCCTCACCGTCGGCGCCTGGCTGGAGCGCCGGGACTTCCGGGACGCCGGCGTCACCTGGCGGCACGACCCGCGTACCGGCCGCTGGACGGTCGGGCAGGACTCCGGCGGGGACCGCGACCTCTACAGCCTCCGGTCCGGCGACGGGTTCCCCGCCGCGGGCCTGGCCGGGCTGCTCGCCGAGGCCGAACGCGTGCTGGAGGAGGCGTTCGGCCCCTGGCGCGCGGCGCTCGCGATCCCCGGCGACCCGGTCCGCGAGGCCCCCGCCCTCGCCCGGAGGCTGCGCGACGCGGGCTGCGACCACCCCGCGATCCCGGCCGCCCTCGCCTCACCCGAGCCCGCCGAGCGCTGCTGGGTCCTGGAGGAGCTCGCGGGCCTGGAACGCGGTGCGCTCCTCCGCCGCCTCGCCCCGGTGCCCCGGCCCCGCGTCCACCGGTTCGACCTGGAGGTGGACGCCCCCGGCGACCGCGCCCTGCGGATCGTCGCCGACCTCGACGCGGAACTCTCCTCCCGGGGCCTCGGCGGCGCGGAGATCACGGGCGGCGGCATGACCCGGAACGCCGCGGGCGAGATCGTCGGCGAGACGGCCCACCTCGAAGTCCTCGTCCACGGCGATCCGGACCGGGCCCGCGCCGTGGTCCGGGACGTCCTGGCCCGCCACGGGGAGACCCCGCCCGGCGGTCAGAGGGAGGGGCTCCTGCCCAGGTAGCGCAGCAGGTCGGCGACCGGGTCGCCGTCCTCGCCCGGCACCGCGTCCGCGTAGGCGCCGTACGCCCGCAGCGGCTCGACGAATTGCACGGCCGCGGCCTTCAGCTCCCGCGCCAGCTCCGGCGTGAGCGGCGACGGCCGCCCGATCGCGACGGCGACGTCCCAGGCGTGCACGGCCGCGTCCAGCGCGCACGCGTCCGCGCCGAGCCGCGCGGTCATCTCGTTCGGGGGCACCGGGACCGCGACCTTCGCGGCCTCGGGGTCGACGGCGGCCCACGCCTCGGCGGAGGCGGCCACGGCGCGCTCGACCAGCGCGGGAACGTCCGCCCCGCCCTCCCCGGACGGGTCGAACGGGTCGAAGTCGGGCCCCTGCCCGCCGGTGAGGAACGCGGCGAACCCGAGCTGGTCGCCCGCCGCGTGCCGGAGCACCTGCGCGACGTTCCACCGGGCGCAGGGCGTCGGACGGTCCCAGGCGTCCGCCGGGACCGCGGCGGCGACCTCCCGCAGGGCGTCGAGCGAGACGTCGAGCGAGGCGAAACCGGTGGCGAAGCCCATGGAGATCTCCTGTCCGGAGGGGACGCCGTCCGCGTCCCGAGGGGACCAGTCTATCAGAACGGAACGATCTATTCCATTATGATGGTCAAGGAGTTGGCTATTCAAAAGCGCGCTACGCTGGCCGCCATGGCACTGCGCAACGCGCTCCTGGCGGCCCTCCTGGACGGCGAGGCGTCCGGCTACGACCTGGCCAAGTCGTTCGACGCCTCGGTGGCCAACTTCTGGATGGCCACGCCCCAGCAGCTCTACCGGGAGCTCGACCGGATGGAGTCCGAGGGCCTGGTGCGGGCGCGCGTCGTCCAGCAGGAACGCCGTCCCAACAAGCGCCTGTTCGCCCTCACCGAGGAGGGGCGGCGGGCGCTGCGCGCGTTCACGGCCGCGCCCACCAGGCCCGGCGCGATGCGCGAGGAGCTCATGGTCAAGGTCCAGGCCGTGGACGCCGGCGACGTCGAGGCGGTCCGCGCGGCCGTCGCCGAGCGCCTGGAGTGGTCCCGCGCCAAGCTGGCCCGTTACGAACGCCTGCGCGACCGCATGCTCGACGGCCGCGGCGAGGACGACTACCTGGCCACCGCCGACCGCGTCGGCCCGTACCTGACCCTGATGCGGGGCCGGTCCTTCGAGGAGGAGAACATCCGCTGGGCCGAGCGCGCCCTGGCCGTCCTCGCCCGCCGCGCCGCCGCTACGGCCTGACGGGCAGCAGCGACGGCCGCTTGGCCGACCGCCCGTCCCCCGACGACCGCCCCCGGATCCGCCGCACGACCCACGGGCCGAGGAACGTCCCGACCCACACCGCCTCCCGCCGCCACGACATCGCCGGAGGCGGCCCGGCCAGCGGCTCGGCCCAGGCGGAGTCGCTGCCCGGCAGCCCCAGCGCCTCGGCCGCGGCGGCGGCCATCCGCGCGTGCCCGAGCGGCGTGGCGTGGATCCGGTCGGCGCTCCACAGCCGGGGGTCGCACGTCACCGGCAGGTGGAAGGCGTCCACCACGACGGCCCCGTGCCGCTCCGCCGCGTCCCGGATCCGCGCGTTGAGCTCCACCACCCGGGGCCGCAGCCCCCGCGCGACCGGCGCGATGCGCCCGACGTCGGGGAAGGTGAACGTCACCACCCGCGCCCCGGCCCCGCTCAGCGCCGCGTACATGGCCTCCAGCTCGCCCGCCACGCGCCCGACGTCGCAACCCGGCCGCACGAGGTCGTTCATCCCGGCCATCACCGACACCAGGTCCGGGCGCAGCGCCAGCGCCGCCGCGAGCTGCTCGCCCCGTACCTGCCCGGCGAGCTTGCCGCGCACCGCGAGGTTGGCGTAGAGCACGCCGGGCTCGGCGTCGGCGAGCAGCTCGGCCAGCCGGTCGGCCCACCCGCGATACCCGGTCGTCTCGTCCCCGTCGTTCAGCCCCTCGGTCTGGCTGTCCCCGATGGCGACGTACCGCAGATAGCTCACCGCACCTCCATTACCCAACTTGTTGAGTAATGTACTGCGCTACCAGGAAGCCCGCCAGGGGGGAGTCCGGGCCCGGCCGCGTCAGCGGGTGCCGTGCGCCAGCAGCGCGCAGGCGGGCAGCGCGACCCTTCCGTTCCCGGCGGCGTACCCGGCCACCAGCCGGTCGTACTCCCGCCGGATCCGCGCGACGACCTCCGCCGGCTGCCGCCCGATCATCGCGCCGTTGAGCGCGGTCCCGTCGACCACGTCCTCCCACCAGGCGTCCGGGTCGACCTCGTGCGTCCACCGCACGGTGTCGGCGGCCGCCCCGATGAACCCGGCGCCCTTCAGCAGCCCGGCGAACGCCCGGGGCTCGGCGTACTCCCGGAACGGGGACTCGGGGACGTCGGCGGGCCGCTCGACCCCGGCCGCCGCCATGGCGTCGGCGAACACCGAGTTCACCACCGCGCCCGGATACCGCCAGCAGGTCAGCGCGATCCGCCCGCCGGGCCGCAGCACCCGGTACAGCTCCGCCAGCGCCGCGGCCGGGTCGCTCACGTTGTTGACGACGAAGTTCCCGACCACCGCGTCGAACGACTCGTCCGGGAACGGCAGCGACGGCAGCGCCGCCATCCGCACCTGCGCGTGCGCGTGCCGCCGCGCGACGACCTCCATCATGTCCAGGTCGGCGTCCACCGCCGTGACCTGCGCTCCCCGCGCCAGCGCCGCGGCCGTGACGTCCCCGGTCCCGCAGCCGACGTCCAGCAGCCGGGTCCGCGGCCCCGTCTGCACGCTCCCGAGCAGGGACTCGACGAGGAACGCGGTCAGCCGCGCGTACCCGCGTCCGTACGCCTCGGCCCGCCCCTGCCAGTTCTCCCGCTCGAACGCGTCGAAATCCACGCCAACCGCCCTTCCCAGACTGTCCGGCAAGCCTAACGACCTGCCCGGACGCGGCTAGCGGGGCTTGCGCCAGACCAGCGAGTAGCGCCAGAGGACGTGGCGCCGGAACACCGCGCCCGGCAGCAGCCGCGCCGCCGCCTCCCGCACCTCCGCCCAGGTCATCTCGGGATCGGTCAGGGGAACGTCCGGGCCGCCGACGAGCCCGCGCCGCCGCAGCCGGTGGTAGTAGTGCGCGGGCAGCCCCGGCGCGCCGGCCACGTAGTCGCCGAGCCCGCCGTTGCGGGCCAGCCCGACCACCGCGAGGCTCCCGCCGGGCCGCAGCAGGTCGCGCATCCTCGACAGCCCCGCCGCGAAGTCCATGTGGTGCAGCGCCGCGACGCTGCACACGAAGTCGAACCCGTCCTCGGGCGGCTCGTAGCCGAGGAAGTCGGCCGCGACGAACGTGACGTTGTCGAACCCCTCGCTCAGCCTCCGCGCCCTGGCGATGACCTCCGGCGAGCGGTCCACCCCGGTCACCCACTGCGCCCGCCGGGCGAGCCGCCGCGCCAGCAGCCCGTCCCCGCACCCCACGTCGAGCGCCTGCACGCACCCGCGCGGCATCGCGGCCAGCAGAAGCGGGTGGTAGTGGGTGTTGTGGTTCCAGTACTCCCCACTCGGAACGCCCCGCGCCGCCACACGCGTCATGACTCCCCCTCCGCCGATGGAACCCGCCCTCCCACACTGCCAGATCCCGCGCCCGGCGGTGCTCTCACGGTTCCTCGGTAACTCCAAAGTGCCTACTTCCCCTCTGGCCGCCGCTCGCGCAGGATGAACATGGTTCTCAAAGGGAACTGATCACACCTATCGGAACGAGGGAACCATGAGTAACAAGAAGGCGGTCGTGACCGGCGGAACGCACGGCATGGGCCTGGCGATCGTCCGGGCGCTGCTCGACCGGGGCGCGGAGGTCGTGCTCACCGGACGCGACGCGGCCAAGGTGGAGGCCGCCCGCGCCGAACTGGCCGCGTTCCCCGGAGCACACGTCCTGCGTTCCGACGCCGCGGACCTCGACGACATCGCGGAGCTCGCCGCGTTCACCGGCGACACCCTCGGCCGCGTCGACGCCCTGTTCGTCAACCACGGCCTGGCCGTCCTCGAACCCCTCGACCAGGTCACCGAGGAGACCTACGACCGGTCGTTCGCCGTGAACGCCAAGGGCTCGTTCTTCACCGTGCAGCGCCTCGCGCCGCTGCTCGCCGACGGCGGCGCGATCGTCTTCACCACCGTCGCCAACGACCTGGTCTTCCCCGGCATGAGCGTCTACTCCGGTTCCAAGGAGGCGGTGCGCGGCTTCGCGCAGGTCCTCGCCGCCGAGCTCCTGCCGCGCCGCATCCGCGTCAACTCCCTCGCCCCCGGCTTCATCCGCACCCCGACCATGGGCGTTCCCGGCCTGACCGCCGAGGAGCGCGCCGCGTTCGAGAAGCAGGGCGAGGAGCTGACGCCGCTCGGCCGCAACGGCACCGTCGAGGAGGTCGCGGCGGCGGCGCTGTTCCTGGCGTTCGACGCGACGTTCACCACCGGCACCGAGTTCCCCGTCGACGGCGGCTGGGGACAGGGCGTCCCGGCCGCGGCGCACTGACACCGAACAGGAGACGACGATGTCCATCTGGGACGCCCCCGTCCTCGACAGCCCCGAGCCCAGCGTCGCCGAGCACGTCGCCCGCTACCTGCGCACCGACGGTGAGAGCGGCTACCTGGAGGCCGGGGTCACCAACCTCGTCCTCACCACCGTGGGACGGAAGACCGGCAGGCTCCGCCGGACCGGCGTGTTCTTCGGGGAGGACGAGGGCCGCTACGTCCTGATCGCCTCCTCGTTCAGCGGCGGCCCGCGCCACCCCTCCTGGTACCTGAACCTGCGCGCCCACCCCGAGGCGCAGGTGCAGATCAAGGGGGAGAGGTTCCTGGTGCGGGCCCGCACGGCCGGGGGCGAGGAACGCGCCCGCCTCTGGCGGCGGATGACCGACGTCTGGCCCGCGTACGACACCTACCAGGCCCGCTCCACCCGCGAGATCCCGGTGGTCGTCCTGGAACGCGTCCCGGACTGACCGCCGGGCCTCGCCGCCCGCCCGCCGCCTGCGGTAGACAGCACCCGTGACGTACTACGAGGACCTCAGCGTCTACGAATACTTCGACGAAGAGGACGTGATCTCGACCGAGACCGGCGGCTACATCGTCGTCAGGCCCACCTACACGCGTCTCAACGTCGGCTGGCTGAGCGACGAGCAGCCGTTCCCCCGGGGAACGCCCCCCGACGGCCTGCTCCCCGCGCTCCGCTGGCTCACCGAAGGCCAGGGGGTCAACCTGACCCGGGGCTGGCACTGGTGCGAGCTGTGCGCCCCGAAGGGGGAGGAGGTGACCGGCAACGGCGAGATCCGCGTCCCCGGCGCCCCGGGCGTCGTGTACGCCGCCCCCGTGATGATCACCCACTACGTGGCGGAGCACGGCTACCTCCCGCCCGCGGAGTTCGTCACGGCCCTGCTGGCCTACCACGGGACGGGCGACGACCCGGCCCTTCCCTCCTGGGTCCCCGCCGACGCGGAGAGGATCCTCTGAAAGTGAGGTGACAGGAGGGACGGGTGGGAGCCGTGTCGCCTTCCGCGACGGGAAGAACGTCACCCCGCCCGCTGTTGAGCGGGCAGCCGAGGAACGTTCGAGGCGGCCTTGAACGGCGGACGCCCGCCCAGCCGTAAAGCGGGGTGAGGGGCGACTCCGAAGGAGGGCAGCCGTCGTTGCTGACGCCGCGAACGCGATTCGAACGGTTGGTCCGGTTGGCGTGGAGGCTGCGTGCGGTCCCGGTGACCCCGCGGGCGGCCGCGCCCGGCGACGGGGAGCTGTGCTGTGGGTGACGGGAACGCGTGGGCGCGGTGGGACCGTGCCGCGGGACCTTCGGACGGGCGGGCGGCGGCCCCGGCGAGGGACGGAACCGGAGCGCCGGTCCGGCGCGGCGCGGCGGGCGGCGGGGGCGACGGCGTGACCAGGGTGCTCGGGACCATCACGCTGCCGGGCGTGCGGCCCTCGGTCGGATCCGCGCGCCGGTTCCTGCGGGACCTGCTGCCCGAGGACCACCCCCTGCGCGACGACCTGGTCGCCGTCGGCAGCGAGACCGTCTCCAACGCCATCACGCACACCGCGTCCGGCCGGGAGGGCGGCGAGGTCACCGTCCTGCTCGCCGCCGAACGCGGCCGCTACCGGCTGGAGGTCGCCGACGACGGGGCCGGGGGGACGCGCCCGCACGTGAAGGCCGACTCCCTGGCCGAGAACGGGCGCGGCATGCGGATCGTGGAGGCGCTCGCCTCCCGGTGGGGCTACCGGGAGGACGGCGAACGGACGGTGGTGTGGGTGGAGTTCGAGAGGGAGGCCGCCCCGAGCCGCTGAACGGCGGCCGGGGCGGCCCCGCCGGGGTCAGCGCCCCCGGTTGAGCTGCCGCGTGGGCAGCTGGCGGGCGTTGCGCCGCGCGTTCGCCGCGTGGCTCGCCGCCCTGGCGTCGAAGCCCTTGCGCTGGTTCTTCCTGGCGAGGGCCTTCTGGAACGGGTTGTTGTTGTTGTCCTCATGAATGGCGCGCATAAAGAAACCACCTCCGGGAAAGCGTGAATTCGGCCGCACGAGGGGCCGACGAGAAATGACGGCGGGAAAAGCGCGCGCACGGGTGCCGTGGAACCCCTGGAACCCGTTCGACCTGGTCGCGGGCGTGCGAACGCCCGCGTGGACGGCGCGGTGAAAGCGCCGGACCGGCGTGTGAACGAAGAGGGGTGCGCCCGTGGCGCCGGAGGGTGGGAGCGGGCCGCAGTCACGCTGCGGGCGGCTCAACCGTGGGGATCAGAGCTCCATGCGAGAGATATTAGCCCGACTTTCGGTAGCGGTGTCAACTGCTTTGTGCCGCGAATTCTCCCGTCCCGTTCGATCCGCTTCCGCAATTCCCGCACGCGCTCGGCGGGAACCGTCACCGCGGGCCGATCGAGGTGGACGTCCAGCCGCATCGGGGGACCCGAGGGACGGCACCCCGGCAGCGCGGCGGGCAGCGCGACGAGCGCCGCCACCGCTCCCGCGGCCGCCAGCGTCCTGGTCCTCATCGCTCACCTCCCGGACTCCAGGCTCCTCCGCGCGCCTCCTCCCGCGCGTCAACCGCCGGAATGATCCTCGCCCCCTCCGATCCGGGGAGGCGCCGTCGACCAAGGTCGCGAGGGCGCATCGACCAAAGGATGGCGCGAATCGTGGGATGGGCGGCATTGACGCCATCACCGGGGCACCGCGAGCCTGGAGGCATGCAACGCGTCGTCTTCCTCGTCTACCCGGGCTTCCAGTCGCTCGACCTGACCGGGCCGTTCGAGGTCTTCCAGACCGCGGGCGGCTACGAGTGCCTGGTCGTCGCCCCCGCCGCCGGGCCGGTGCGCGCGGGCAGCGGCCTGCCCGTCCACGCCGGGCACGGCGTCGCCGACCTGCCCCCGGACGGCGTCGACACCCTGATCGTCGTCGGCGGCGACGGCGTCGACGCGGCCCGCCACGACACCGCGCTGCTCGGCTGGACCGTGCGGGCCGCCACCGGCGCGCGCCGCGTCGCGTCGGTGTGCAGCGGCGCGTTCCTGCTGGCCGCCGCCGGGCTGCTGACCGGCCGCCGCGCCACCACCCACTGGAGCCGCGAGGAGCAGTTCCGGCGCGAGCACCCGGACGTGGCCCTGGACTGCGACCCGATCTTCATCCGGGACGGGCGGATCTGGACCTCGGCGGGCGTGACCGCCGGGATGGACCTGGCCCTCGCGATGGTCGAGGAGGACCGCGGCCGCGACGTCGCGCACGCCGTCGCCCGCGAACTGGTGCTGTTCCTGCGACGGCCCGGCAGCCAGTCGCAGTTCAGCGTCCCGCTGTGGTCGCGGCAGCCGGCCACCGACCCGATCCGCGCGGCCGTCGCCGCGATCCACGCCGACCCCGGCGCCCGCCACACCATCCCCGACCTGGCCGACCGCGCCGGGCTCAGCCCCCGCCACCTGCAACGCCGCTTCACGGCCGAACTCGGCGTCCCGCCCGCGACCTACGTCGAACGGGTCCGCGTCGAGGCCGCCCGCCGCGCGCTGGCCGAGAGCGCCGACCCCGTCGAGACCGTGGCCCGCCGCCTCGGCTTCGGAACGGCCGAGACGCTGCGCCGCGCGTTCCACCGCCGCGTCGGCGTCGCCCCCACCGACTACCGCGACCGCTTCCGCGCCGCGATCCCCCACTGAGAGAGGAACCGCCATGACGACCTACGGCCTGCTGATCTTCGAGGACGCCGAGGAACTGGACTTCGTCGGTCCCTGGGAGGTCTTCGGCACCTCGGCGGCCCTGCGCGAGGCCGGCGACCGCACCGTCCTGATCGCCGAACGCCCCGACCCGGTCCGCGCCGTCAAGGGCATGCGGGTGCTGCCGGACCACACCTTCGACGACCACCCGCCGCTGGACGTCCTGCTGGTCCCCGGCGGCGACGGCCGCCACCAGATCTCCCCCGAGACCCTGACCTGGATCGCGAAGACCGCCGCCGGGACGCCATGGGTGACCAGCGTCTGCACCGGCTCGATCCTGCTGCACCAGGCGGGCGTGGCGAAGAACCGCCGGGTGGCGACCCACCACGCCTCGGAGGAGGAGCTGGAGGCCCGCGGCGACGTGACGGTCGTCCGCGGCGAACGCTGGGTGGTGGACGGCAACCTGATCACCAGCCAGGGCGTCTCGGCGGGCATCGACATGTCCCTGTGGCTGGTGGACCACCTCCACGGCCGCGACCACTTCAAGCAGGTCCGCGGCTACATGCAGTACGACCCGGCCCCGCCCTACGCCGACGAGTAGTCACTCCCGCACGAGAACGAGCCGGTCGAGGCCGAGGGGTGGGTTCTGCCGCAGTTTCTCCAGGCAGCCCAATGACCGGTAGACGTCGAACAGCATCTTGCCCTTCATGCTCTCGCCCTCCGCTTTCCACGTGAGCGCGCATGCGGCGAGCAGGGCGAGACGGGCGGCGGCGAACATCAGGGCGTCTCCGCTGGACCGCCGCTCCAGAACCGGGGTGAGCAGGCGGTACGCGTCCTGGAGCAGCGTTCGCACGCAGGAGAGGTCGGTTTCCCTCATGTGGTGCGGCGAAGGCGGCAGAGAGGCCAGCGCCTCGCGCAGCTGCGCGTCCGTGTCCTGACCGGTGACGGGCCCGTCGAGGGAGCGGGAGACCAAGGAGTCCAGATAGGGAACGAAGGACATCTCGGCGCTCCGCCGTTGCGCGAACCACGTGCCGATCAGGATGCGCGTCGCCCAGCGGGCGAGCAGCAGGCTCTGCGGCTCGCCCTCCCGGACGGTCCCGCGTCGGCGCATCTCCGCCAGGCCGGGCCCGGTCAGAGCGAACGGCTCGTACGGCCTGCCCGGTTGGAAAGCCTCGCGATACGTGAAGTCCCGCGGGCTCCGGAGGAGCAGTCCGGGGTGGTAGGAGCGGGCGTAGCGGACAGGGGCGGGAATCTCCCAAAGCTGCATGTCGGGCAGTTCCCGCAGGAACGCGGCGACCTGCTCCTGCTCTTCGTCCGAGTGCACAAGGGGGTTCAGAGCTTCGAGAGCGCTCCTCACGCCGGGCTCCCACGCCTCGCTGGCGTACGCCCTCTCCTCGCGAGCGTCCGGCAAGGCGGCCAGACGCCCCAGAAGGAACGCGCTGCCTCCGCCGATCTCCGCGGCGGCGCGCCGCGTCTCCTCCACGGCTTCGGCGATCCGCCGGGCGGTCGGCTCCAACGGCGGGCAGCCCAGGCCGGACGCCACCAGCAGGTCACGAACGTGAGAGTGGTACAGGGCTGTGACAAGCCGGGCCATAACCGATGGGACGATCGAGGACTCGGGATGCCTCCTGTCTGTCGCCAACTTCAGGCTCAGCCCCCGCGCGTAGTCCTCGAACGCGTAGTACGGCAGGGGTGCCGTCGCCAGGGCCCCCTCAACGAGCACGAGGTCCCGTTCTGGGGAGAGCGGCGGTTCCCACTCCAGGAGCAGCCGGCGTGCCTGCGGCAGGAGATGCAGGGAAGGTCCCGCGGCCGAGTCCTCCCATAGCGCCCCTTCGGCCGCCTCCCTGGTCAGGGCGGGGGCGACGGTCGACATCTCCCGGGACGAGGGCAGCCGGTGCCTTTCCCCGGTCAGCGGCGTGTTCCGCTGGTTGACCTGCCTGTTCAGCCACTCCACGAGCCGCGTGATATCTCCGCTCCACAGCCCGCCCACCGGCTCGTCGCCGCCGCCCTGCCCGACCGGGAACCCGCTACGACCGGCGGCCCGCTCGTCCGCCAGGAACAGCCGGTACAGCCGGTACGTCACCGGCTGCGCGCACACCCGCACCCCGTCGACGTCCTGGACCTCGCGGAGCAGTCGCGTCGCCACCACCGCGCGCACCAGCCCCGCGCGCGGGCTCCCCGGTTCGGAGGCTTCACCGAGGATCCGTTCCATGTGCTCCCGGACCGCGTCATCCACGCGCTGCGCCTCGTCCAGGCAGTCGAACGCCAACGCCATCGCCTGCACCGTCCCCGATTCCAGGCAGGCCCGCAGCACGGGGGTGGCGTCGGCGTTCGCCGCCCACAACAGCGTCGTCTCCCGCCACCACATCTCGTCCACCTTCGAGGCCAGCACCTCGACCTGTTCGGGGCCGGTGACATACGCGGCGGCCAGGTACTCCTGCAACGTCAGGTGCGCGAACTCGTAGAGGCCGCTCTCCCGTTCCACCAGCAGCCCGCTCTCCGCGCACGCCTCCAGGAACGCCGCCGGACCCAACCGCCGCGACACCTGCCGCAGCGCCGGTGCGACGATCTCCCGCGCCTCCGCCGCCGTGACGACGGAATCCTGGCGGCTCATCAACGTCCACGCCAGGTGCCGGGCGACGTGCTCCTTCTGCGAGCCGCGCAGCTCGGTCGGGTCCGGCAGCCCCTTGGCCTCCTGGCGGCGGTGCAGCAGCACGTCGCACATCTCCCGGTACAGGTCGGCGCGGCTGCCGGGCAGCGCGCCCCGGAACAGGTGCACGTTGGCGATCATCGTGAGGAGGAGCGGGTTGGCGGTCAGATCGGTGAGCGCCGGGTTGACGCGAAGACGTTCCAGCAGGTCGTCGGCCTTGCGCCGGGCGGCCTCGGTCACCTCGGCTCCGGACGAGCCCGTCGCCCGCTGCTCGATCGCCAGGTACCAGTTGTGCAGGAACTCGCCGACCTGCTCGGGGGTGAAACGCCGCACCTGGAGCACGTCGGCGGTGTCGATCGGGTCGGTGCGGTAGCCGTGCGGACGCGAGGTCAGCACGAACTGGTTGCCGGGATGGCGGGCGATCTGCTGCTTGACCCAGACGGCGACGCGTACGCGGTCGTCGGCGTCGGCGATCTCGTCCAGGCCGTCGAGCAACACCAGGCAACGGCCCCGGTCGAGCTGGTCGCGCAGCCAGGTGGCGTCCACCTTGTCCGCCAGCCACGGGGCCTGGACGGCGATCTCGGCGAGCGCGGGCGGAGGATCGGCGGCCAGTGCCGCGGCATGATCCCGCAGGTACAGCAGAACGGGAAGCCGCTGCCGCCGCCGGAACCGGCGCCACCGCGTCAGATCGAGAGCGGTGTGCCGGACCAGGGTCGTCTTCCCGGACCCCGGCCCGCCGATCACCACCAGCACCCGCGACCCGGCCTCCAGGAACGAACGCAGGCTGCGGCGTTCCCCCGGAGCGCCCCGGACCTGCCCCACGAACGGCTCACGCGCCGCCTCATGCGTACGCGGCATCAGGCTCACGTCCACATAGACCTGCCGCATGTCCAGCGAGTACGGCCCGCGCGTGGCGATCCCCATGGCCTCCATGTACCGAACGCTGGCCTGGGTCTGCCGCAGGTAGATGCGGCGCAGCCGCCCCGCCGCCAGCCCCCGCGCCCCGCCCTCGGCGGACCCGAACCGCGCCCCGAGCACGGTGACCGTCGCCAGCAGCAACGCGAAGCACGCCGCGATGACCAGCCACTGGCGGCTCCACTTGCCGTCGTTGAGGACCTGGTTGGCCGTGACACTGCTGCCCAGCATCAGGGCCCCGGAGATCACGACCCAGGTGACCCATCCCAGTCCCCGCAGAACGCCGCCCACACGACCAGGGAACGGGGCGCACCACCCCTCTGTCAGGCGATCACGACGAAACCCCCTGGCCGGATCAGGCCCACCCCGGCAGCCCGCCCTCGACCCGGCCGAGCTCTCCAGGCAACTCGGCGGAGCCGCCCACGCGCCCTGGCCGCCCGCGTCCCTCCGGTGCCGCCGTACCGGCGGTACCAGCCGGGCTTCGGCGCCGTGCTCGTCCGGATGCTCGCCAACCGGAATCTGGACTGGCCGAGAGCGGCCCCAGCCCTGTTCCACGTGACCGGAGATCGGCACGGTGGGTCGCGGCCGTAAGGAGCTGCCGGGCGACATCTCTCCGAACCCGGCGGCGGCAGATGCGGGTCGGTTGATGGGGGCCTACGGCGCCTGACCGCCGACCAGGCACAGCGGGTCCGGGCCACGGCCGGATCCATGCCGGACGGATGACCGGACCGCCGCCTCTCCAGCGCGCCGCGCCATCACCGATGGCGGGTCGGCGGTGGGGTCCGGATCACATAAACAAGGATGTTTGTTTCATATGCGCCTCTGTCGCTAGTGTGCGTCGGTAGGGGATCTGGGCTCCTGTCGGGACGCTACGAGCTGCTGGAGGCCATCGGGCGTGGCGGTATGGGCACCGTCTGGCGGGCCCTGGACCGTGATCTGGACCGTACCGTCGCCATCAAGGAGCTCCACCTTCCCGCCGGTGTCACCGCCGAGGAGGCGGCCACCATCTTCGGCCGGATAGAACGGGAGGCCAGGGCGGCGGCCAGGCTGCGTCACCCCGGCATCGTCACCGTCCACGATCGCCTGTACGGTCCCGACGGCAGGCCCTGGATCGTCATGGAGTACGTCCAGGGCGGTTCCCTGGCGGACATGCTGGCCGAGCGCGGGCGACTGGAGGTCCCCGCCGTGGCCTCGATCGGCCTGGCGATCCTGACCTCACTGCGGCTGGCCCACTCCGCCGGGGTGGTGCACCGGGACGTCAAGCCGGCCAACGTCCTGCTGGAGGGCGACCGGGTCGTCCTGACGGACTTCGGTATCGCCGCGGTCGAAGGAGACGCCACCCTCACCCAGTCCGGGGTGCTGCTGGGCACCCCGGCGTTCATGGCCCCCGAACAGGTGCGAGGACTGGAAGCCACCCCTGAGACCGATCTGTGGGCGCTGGGGGCGACCCTGTACGCGGCCGTCGAGGGCCGGGCCCCGTTCGAGGGAGCCGGCGCGGGCGCCGTTCTGCTGGCGATCGCCACCCAGCCCCCCGCGCCACCGGTGCAGGCCGGACCGCTCACTCCCGTTCCGACCGGGCTGTTGCAGCGGGAGCCCGCCGCGCGGCTGTCGGCGCAGCAGGCCCACGACCATCTCACCGCCCTGGCCCGGGACGGAAGGCCGCTGCCGCGAAGGACCGGCCCGCCCCCGAAGCCGTCTCCCGCGCTCCCGGAGCCGCCTCCCATGGCCGCGGCCCCGCCGCCACCGGCGGGGCTCCCGCCGGCAGGACCTCCACCCCAGCTGTGGCCTCAGGCCACACGCGACAGTGCCGGGCAGCGCAAGAACGTCAGCCGGTTCATGCTCGTCGGGTTGTCCTGCGCACTCGTCGCCGGCGTCGCGGTCGGGGCGGCGCTGTGGCCAGAGGGTGACGGCTCGCCCGATCGCCGTCCCGGCGGCCACGTCGCCGACAGGCCCGCGCCTTCTCCCACCGGCGCCCCCACGACCCAGCAGTCACCCGAGCCCGTCTCGACGAAGGCGCCCATGGACCCCGCCAAGGTGAAGCGCGTCTTCACCACCTATATGACGGGGCTGGTCACGCATGACCTGAAGAAGCTCAAGTCGGGGAACTGCCCCGAGTCCCGGCACCGGTTGGTCGGCTTCGCGCTGAACGGGATGTACGTCACCGACTGGAAGCTGACCGAACCGATCGACATCCCGCCGGACGCGGACGTGGTCACGGTGGACGCTCTGATCTCCCTGAAGCACCCGGAGTCCGGGCGGTCGGGCGGCAAGGTCCACAACCAGTGGCTCGTGGAACGCCGCTCCAACGGCGATCACTGGACGTGCGGCTGGCTCAACGCAAAGGACCCGAACCACCCCTGACCCCGCGCATCGCGGGGCTCGTCCGGGATGATCGCGGCGCGGAACCCCAAGGAACCGAGTGGTCCGGGTGCCGGGGCGTCGCCGCACCATCAGTGGATCTTGCCGTACTCGTCTAAGCGGTAGCGGGTGCAGGTCTCACAGGCGTGCGGCGAGGCGTTCGCGGAGTGGTTCGTAGTCGTGCTCGGGGAACAGGACGGGCAACGCCTCAAGCATGCGCTCCACCCGCCTTCGCACCGACTTGAACTCCTGTTCGCCAAGCGGTGCCCGGGTGAACAGGAACTGCCAGTCGAAGGCGCCCATGGTCACCTTCAGCGCGTCCAGGTATTCGCGATAGCCGATGTCCATCCTCCAGGCGCCATGGTGCGGGGTGGCCACCCACCAGACCTCGGGTTCTCCTCCGCCTGGAAGCAACCGCAGCGCGGCGTAGCGTCCTGTCCCCGTGACCGGATGCTCGTCGATGATGCGTAGCTCCGATGACGGAAACCGCTCGTCGTCCTCGTCCGAGGGAATCCACGTCGGATCCGCTGGGCCGGCCGCTCGCGCGATGTGGGTCAGGTAGAACTCACCGTCGACGTTCGCCTCTACGGCGCCCCACTGCCGTCCCAGCTCTTGAAAGCGCAAGTAGCACCGCTCCAACCCGGTGGGCGCCTCGATCCGCCGGGGACGCACCAGCGCGTCCCACGAGGCGGCGGCGTCCGCGAAGTCCGTATCGAGTCGCCCCTCCAGTCTGGAGGAGACCTCGATCCCGGGATGGTCGTCCAGGCCGTCGCAGATCCCGCGCCATCCGGCCTCGTACGCCGTCAGTTCCACCATCACGCACCGTTCCGACACCCAGTGATCATCTGGCTGGTGGAAGAGTACGAGGCGGCGACCGCCACCGCAGCCTGATCAATGACTTTCCCGGACCAGCCGGCGGGCCCGGTGTTCGGCGGCCAGGCCGTAGGCGAACGCGGCGACGCCCCCGGTCCGGAGCGGGCCGGGGGCGTCTCCTCCGTGGGGCCGGGGTCAGCCGTAGATCCAGAGGTTCCACCACTCGCGGGTGAAGCTCTGCTGGCAGTGGTAACCGGTGCCGCCGTCCGCGTAGTACCGGCCCGCCTCTTCGCACGCGTCCTGGTGCGGGTAGCGGCCCCCGAACGTGGTGCCCTGCGCCGACACCCCGCCCGAGGCGGACGCCGCCGCCGGGACGGCGGTTCCGACCAGTGCGGTGGCGCCGATGGCCAGTGCTGCGAAAGCGTGCTTGACCGACAAGATGCTCTCCTTCTGGATGATCACGTGCGCCGGTCTTGAACGAATTTGTGCATGCCGGGCCGTCAGCCGGAGAGGGAGAAGCGGTCGGCGAACGCGGACATCTCCTTCCGCTGCCCTTCCGGGTCCGCCGTGGTGGGGGCGACCACGATGCGGGTCACGCCCTGGGCGGCGAACGCCTCGACCCGTTCGGGGGTCATGTCGATCGATCCCCATCGCGTGTACTCCAGCGCGTCGGGGTCGCGTCCGGCCTCCGCGGCGGCGGACCGGGCCAGTTCCCACTGGGCCGCGCGCTCCCCGGGGGTGAGCGCGCCGCCGGGGAAGTAGCCGTCGCCGCGTCGCCCGGCGCGGCGGGCGGCGGCCCGGCTCGACCCGCCGACGTGGATCGGCAGGTGCGTGACCCCGTGCGGCTTGGGGTAGCTGACCGCCCGGTCGAGGCCGAAGAACCCGCCGTCGAAGTCGACGCCCTCCCCGTCGCCCTCCCACAGCAGCCGCAGCACGTCGATGGCCTCGTCGGCGCGGCGTCCGCGCGTGCCGAAGTCCACCCCGACCGCCTCGGCCTCGCCGGGCAGGGCGCCCAGCCCGACGGTCAGCAGCCGCATCCGCCCCCTGGACAGCACGTCGATGGTCGCCAGGCGCTTGGCCAGGGTCACCGGGTGGTGGTACGGCAGCAGCAGCACGGCCGTGCCGAGCAGGATGCGCCGGGTGGCCGCCGCGACGAAGGTCAGGCAGTCGAGCGGGTCGGGGTAGGGCAGCGTCGGCGGGAACTCGAAGGAGCCGAGCGCGGCGCCGGGGTACAGCACGACGTGCTCGGGCAGGTACAGGCCCTCGAAGCCGCAGTTCTCCGCATGCCGGGCGTAGGCCACGAGCCGGTCGGGGTCGAGGCCGCCGGCCGTGGAGTAGCTGATCGCGAATTTCATCGTCGTCCTCGGGATTCGGTGGTCGCGATCACGCTAGAAGCCTGACGCCGACGTCAGGCAAGCGTGCGGTCCCTCCCGCGGCGCCCTCGGTGTGATCTTCGGATGCCGGAGATTCCTCGGGCCGGCCATGGGAAGAAGAGGGGGACCCAGGAGGATGCGAGGTGGGCGTGGACGGTCTGAGACTGGAGGAGCTGCTGGCCGCGGCCGAGCGGGCCGCGCCGATGGAGTCGGTGGACGTCGTGGCCGCCAACCTGCGCCGGCGGTTCGACGCCGGACGGGTGTCCTTCCTGTTCGCCGACCTGGTCGGCCAGCAACTCGTCCGGCTGACGGCCCAGGACCGGGAGCGGAACGACGACGACGTCGAACGCATCCGGCTGGCCGGGAGCGTCTACGACGAGGTCCTGCGTGACCAGCGTCCCCTGCACGACTCCCGGGCCGAGGACGGGCACCGTGTGATCGCGCCGGTCACCAACCGCGGCGACTGCATCGGCCTGCTGGAGCTGACCCTTCCCCACGTCGACGACCACGTCCTCGACCAGGTGGCCGAGGCGGCCCACACGCTGGCCTACGTCATCGTCACCGACCGTCGCTTCACCGACCTGTACCACTGGGGCAGGCGCACCACCCCCGTGAGCCTGGCCGCCGAGATCCAGCACCGGCTCCTGCCCTCGGCGTCCTGCTGCGAGGCCTCCCAGTTCGCCCTCGCCGGCGCCCTGGTGCCCGCCGACGACATCGGCGGCGACACCTACGACTACACCCTCGACAGCCGCACCCTCCACGTCTCCATCACCGACGCCATGGGCCACGACGTCGACTCGGCCCTGCTGGCCACCCTCCTGGTCGGCGCGCTGCGCTGCGCCCGCCGCGAGGGCCGCGGCATCGTCGAGCAGGCCGTGGAGGCGCATCGGGCGCTGGCGGACAACGGGCGCGAGGGCTTCGCGACGGGGCAGCTCCTGCGCGTCGATCTGGAGAGCGGATCCTGCCAGGTGGTCAACGCCGGTCATCCCTGGCCGATCCTGCTGCGCGACGGGCGGGCCGAGCGCCTCGCCCTGGAGGTGGACCTGCCGTTCGGCATGCCCGTCGCGATGCCCTACCGCGCGCAGAGGCTCGATCTGCGCCCCGGCGACCGGCTGCTGCTGCTCACCGACGGCGCGCTGGAGCGCGGCGCCGCCTCCCTCGACGTCTTCGAGCTGTTGTGCAAAACCCGCGACCTGCACGTCAGGGAAGCCGTCCGGGCACTGACCGCGGCGGTCGACGACGCGTGCGGGGGCCACCTCCAGGACGACGCCACCGTGCTGTGCCTGGACTGGCACGGCACGGCCGCCGCCAGGCGACAGGCCGACGAGGGCTCCTCCGGCCCCTGACGGGGCGGCCGGTCAGGACCAGCGGTCGTGCAGCTCCTCCAGGCGCCGCGCGCGGTCCTCGTCGCCCAGCGCGATCCTGATCCGCGCGGGCCGGCCGGCCGCGTCGAGGTCGGCGTGGACGGGGTAGAGGCCGTCGCCCCAGCTCGTCGCGAACGCCAGCGTCCGCGCCCCGCCCACCTCGGTCACGCCGCTCCCGGCCGCGCGGATCAGGGACAGGGCCTCGAAGTGGTGGGAGTGCGGGCGGAAGTCCACGGCCAGGAGGCGTTCGGGGGAGGCGTCCGCCCACTCCTGGACCGCCATGGCGCGCTCGACGGCCGTCCGCACGTCCAGGTCCGCCCAGCCGCGCACGCCCTCCTCGCCGGGCCGTCCCAGCGGGGGAGCGTCGAAGCGCGCCGCCGCCTCCTCCTGCGAACGCCCCCAGAACGCCACGTCCGCCAGCCCGTCCAGCGGCTCGTCGTGCCGCCAGGCCCCCAGCGCGTCGGCGTCGATCAGGCTGAGGCGGGCCGCGTCCACGCCCACCGTGTCCAGGCGGCGGGAGGCCACGGCCTCGGCGTCCGAGACATGGACGGTGATCGTCTCCCAGCGCACGCCGATGCGGCCGTAGTCGCGGCGGGTCCCCGTCACCCGCGGCGCGCTCCCGGCGGGCAGCGGGGCGACCACCACCGGCACTCCCTGCATGACGAAGCCGTCGCCGCCCGCGCGGGCGGCGCGCTCGGCGCGCTCACGGTGGGGAACGCGCTCGGGGAGGCGTTCCACGCGCGCGTCCAGCCCGTGCTCGCGGCGGTGCGCCTCGAACGACTCGACGATCTTCGGGACGCCGTGCGCCGGGATGTCGTACAGCCACGTCCCCGACTGGCGGTCGAAGCTCCGGGCCGCCCGTTCCGCGTCCGGGCCGACGATCTCCAGGTCGGCCGCGTTCGCCACGCTCTCCCGCAGCTCCGGGTCCGTGATCCCCGCCAGCAGGTCCGCGTCGGCGACGGGCGCGGCGTCCCCCGACCACAGGCCCAGATAGCCCGTGTCGGCGATCACCAGGCGGCCGGAGGGGCAGGTGACGGTTCCGAGTTCGATCTCCACCGGACGCAGTATGGGCGATCGGTGAAGGAAGCACATCCGGCGCCGCCGGTTCCGTCCCGTCCGCGCGGACCCTCCCGCGGGGACGCCGATCGCGGTTGCGGATGCTGAATTCGGTCCGTATTCGGCCCTTAAAGGTGCGGCACATAATCGGCCGTGACCGTCGGATCGGATCGCGTGCGGTGCTCGCCGAAACGCCGAGGATTGCGGAATGTCCGTGATGGTGAACATCTGGGAGCAGAGGAGTGAATGCGGCATTTGCGCAGGTGATAGACGGTTGATCCGGTGTTGACCGCGTCAATGGCCGCACCGGCGGCGGGCGTGAGGGGCGGCGGCTCGGGCTCATGCTCCCGTCGACTGCCGAAAACAAAGCAGTTTCGGAAATTTCCTGGCCAGCGCCTGGTGGTTGACGTTCAATGGGTTCCGAACGGTCGGACGCACTGGAGGGGCGGCGATGTCTGTTCCGGCAGCGCGTCAGGCGACGACCCGGAGCGGTTGCCGGATGCGGCTGTCACCCGCCCGGCACGCGGCGGACGCCCGGTGGTGTCCGGAGCGGGAGGTGTGGGAGTCCTACCGGGCGACCCTGGAACGCTGCGGCCTGTCCGCGGGCACCCGGCGGGTGTACGCCTCCCGGCTGGGCGAGTTCCTGGGCTGGCTGGCCCGGACCCGGACGGAGGACGGCGCGCACGCGGGCGTCGACGCCGCCCTCGCCCTGCGCGACGGCGCCGAGCGGGAACGGGCCGTGCGGCGGTTCCGGGAGCATCTGGTGGACGAGCACGGATGCGGGGCCGCGACGATCAACAACTACCTGGCCGCGCTCGACCACTTCTACCGGACGCACCAGGGTCTGGGAGCCACGGGGGCCTCCCGGGAACGGCCCGCGGGCCCGGCGACCGCGCCGGACTCGACGGAGCTGCGCCGCTTCCAGGCGGTGGTGGCGCGCCTGCCGTCGCCCCGGGACCGCGCGATCTGCGCGCTGGCCCGGTACGGGGGACTGCGGGTGGCGGAGCTGGCCGCCGCGGGCGTGGACGACGTGGTGTACGACGAGGACGGGATGCGGGTGGTGGCGCGGGGCCCGGACGGGACCGTGCGCCGGACCGGCCCGGTGCTGCCGGAGGCCGCGCGGGCCGCGGTGGAGCACTGGCTGCGGCGCGGACCGTCGGCCCCGTCCCCGGACGGGCGGTCCCGTGACCGCCGGCCGCTGTTCCCCGGCCGGGGCGGCCGGGGCCTGTCCGAGCGCCGGATCAGGCAGATCCTGGCCGAGGTCGCCGCGGCGGCGACCGTGCCGGTCACCGCGCACCGGCTGCGCCTGGCCCTGACGGCGCAGCTGTGCCGCTCCGGGCATCCCGCGGCGCAGGTCCAGCGGTGGCTGGGCGGGCGGTCCCCCGAGCCCGGCGCCTCCCCGGTCCGCCGGCCGGTGCCGGCGGACCGTCCGCTGCCGGAGATCGCCGAGGCCCGCGCACAGCGGATCGCCGAGGCCCGCGCACGGCTCGAACGGACCCGGGCGGAGGCCGCGCGGCTGGCGGCCACCGGGGAGCGGCTGCTCGCCCGCGCCACCCACCAGATCCGCAGCGGGCATCTGACCGTGGCCCGAGCCCACAAGGCGGCGGCCGCCGCCTACGAGTATCTGGCCGACACCGATCCCGCCCGGTACGGGGGCAAGGTCCGCAGCTCCCAGGAGGCGGCGACGGCCGCACGCGAACGCTCACGCGCCTGCCGGACCCGCCCGGCCGGGCCCGCGAGCCCACCGGCGGAGAGCCCGGCGCCGCCCGCCTCCACCGGCAGACGAAGACGGACCCATGAACGCACATAGCGAACACCACAGGCCCGGGCGGCGGTATCCCCCCACTTGCCGTCCGGAGGGTTGGCGGGGCGCGCTCCCCTCCTGCCATCACGTGCTGCTCCGCACGGATGCGCTCGGCGCGCCCCGCCAACGCCCTTCCGCTCCGCCCGGCGTCATGGCGGGTTCGGCGGCGCTTCCCCAGGGCTCCGCGACGCCTGACGAGTCTCCCATGCCCGGGCCCGGGGAGGGGGGCTCCCGCCGTCTCGCCGGCGCCCGTGCCCCGCGGTAGGAAAGGACGTCGGTCATGTCCGGATCTCCGGACCGGTCGCGCGACGGGCCCCGGGGCCCGTGCACGCACCAGACGTTGCCGTACACCAGCCAGACCCGCCTGCTCAGCGCCGCCCGGCCCTACGTGGAAGAGGGGCTGGCACGGGGTGAGACCGTCGTGGTGGTGGCCGCCGACGCGTTCCTGGGCCGGTTGCGCGATCTCCTGCCGGAGGAGATCACCGACGGGGCCGGTCCGGAGCGGATCCGCCTCGTGCCGGCGGACGCGTGGTACACGCACCCGGCCCGCACGCTGACCACGGTCCACGACATGGTCGCCCAGGCCCGCGACGACGGGGAGCGGATGCGCTTCTGGGGGGAGCTGCCCTGGGCCCGGTGGAGCGTGCCGCAGGCGCGGCAGTGGCTGCGCTACGAGACGCTGCTGAACGTCATGCTGGCCGGGCAGCACGTGACCCTCTGCTGTCCGGTCGACCTCGCCCGCCTGCGGCCGTCGGTCCTGGAAGGCGTGTACGCCGCCCATCCGTACCTGGTCGAGTCCCGGCGGCGGGCCAACCCGCGCTACCAGTCGCCCGAGCGCCTTCTGCGGCGGCTCAACCGCACCCGGCTGCCGGATCCCCCGGCGGACGTCCGCCGCATCGACTTCGACCACCGCGACCTGGCGGAGGTGCGCCGGTCCGTGGCCGCCACCGCCCGGTCGGCCGGGCTGCCCGACGACCGGGTCTTCCCGGTGGTGCTGGCGGTGGCCGAGCTGGCGGCCAACGCCGTGGTCCACGTCGACGGGCCCGGCCGGCTGGAGGTCTGGTCGTCGCCGGGCGAGCTGGTGTACCAGATCCGCAGCACCGGAACGGCGCCGATGCCCCCGGCCTGCGGGTTCCTGCCCCCCGACCCGCTCAGCACCACCGGCCGGGGACTGTGGATGGCACGCCAGCTCGCCGACGTGCTGGAGGTGGGGATCTGCGACGGGGACGGCCGGGGCCGCGCGGACGGCGGTGACACCGCCGTCCGCGCCCACTTCGCCCTGCCCCGCCGCACCCGTGCATGGGAACCGGATGCGAGGGCATGACCAGACCGTGGCCGACCAGCCGGATCCGGAGCACCGCCGGGACACCGTCGTGATCGCCGCGTCGGCGGGCGGGATCTCGGCGATGCAGAAGCTGCTGGCCCGGCTGCCCCGCGACCTGCCCGCGACGATCCTGGGCGTGGTGCACCTTCCCGCCACCGCCAACAGCGTGTTGCCGCAGGTGGTGACCCGCCGGTCGGAGGTGCCCGCGGAGTTCGCGCGCGACGGCGTCGAGCCCCGGCCGGGACGGCTGTACCTGGCCCCGCCCGACCGGCACCTGCTGCTGGTCGAGGACCGGCTCCGGCTGTCGACGGGCCCCCGCCAGAACGGGTTGCGCCCGGCGGCCGACCCGCTGTTCTTCAGCGCCGCCCTCGCGCGCGGCCGGCGGCTGATCGGGGTGGTGCTGAGCGGGATGCTGGACGACGGCGCGGCCGGATGCGCGGCCGTCCAGGAGCACGGGGGCCTGGTGGCCGTCCAGGACCCGGCCGAGGCCGACTACGACGGGATGCCGAGTGCCGCCCTGGCCTCGACCACCGACGCCTTCCTCGGAAACCTGGAGGGCATCGCCCGATTCGTCAGGGACCAGACGCGGGAGGCGGGGATGACGGACAAGGGTCCCGACCCGGACCCGGACCTGCACCAGGCGGTGGAACGCCTGCTCAAGGTGGACAACGGCTGGACCGAGTCACCGCCGCACGAGTACTCGGGGCTCACCTGTCCCGAGTGCGGCGGTCCGCTGTACAGCCGGTCGGCGCCCGCCGGGTCGATGCGGATGGAATGCCGGATCGGCCACGGCTGGTCCCCGCAGTCGCTGCTGGAGAGCCAGGACCGGACGGTGGAACGCGCGTTGTCGATGGCGGTCACGCAACTGGCCGAGCGGAGCGTCCTCACCCGCAGGCTGGCCCAGGCCGCCGCCGAACGGGGTCACCGGCTCTCCCGGGACCAGTTCGCCGACAAGGCCCGCCAGACCGAGGAGGCCGCCGAGACGCTCCAGCGGATGCTCGCCGAACTCCTCGCCCGGCAGGACGATCTCGCGAACGGCTCCCGCTGAGACGGCTTCCGCTGGGCGGTCCGGCCGTGTCCTGCGCGCGGCGGCGTCGCTGTCTAGACTCGAAGCCGTGACCGAACGCGACCCCGACAGCACCGGCGAACCCGGCGACGGCCAGGAGGGTTTGCAGGAGGTGCTGAGGTTGCTGCACGCCTCGCGCGGCATCGACTTCACCGGGTACAAGCGTTCCACCCTGCTGCGCCGGATCAGCCGGCGCATGGCGGCCCTCAACGCCCGCACCTACGCCGACTACTGCGATCTGCTGGAACTCCATCCCGAGGAGTTCACCCGCCTGCTGGACAGCCTGCTGATCAACGTGACGGGGTTCTTCCGCGACCCGGCCGCCTGGGAGGTCGTCGCCGAGCGGGTGGTGCCCCAGATCCTCGCGGGCAAGGCGCCCGGCGCCCCGATCCGGGTCTGGAGCACCGGCTGCGCCACCGGCGAGGAGGCCTACACCCTGGCGATCATCCTGGCCGAGGCGCTGGGCATCCCGGCGTTCCAGGAGCGCGTCAAGATCTACGCCACCGACGTCGACGAGCAGGCGCTCCAGACCGCGCGGACCGGGGTGTACGCCGAGCGCCGCGTCCAGGACGTGCCGCCGGAGCTGCGCGACCGGTTCTTCGAACCGCTCGGCACCGGGTACGCCTTCCGCCGCGACCTCCGCCGCCAGGTGATCTTCGGGCGCAACGACCTGACCCGCGACGCCCCGATCTCCCGGATCGACCTGCTGACGTTCCGCAACACCCTGATGTACTTCAACTCCGAGACGCAGCGCTCCGTCCTGCGCCGGATCCACTTCTCGCTCACCGACTCGGGCTACCTGTTCCTGGGCAAGGCCGAGATGCTGGTCCACCACGGTTCGCTGTTCGAGCCGGTCGACCTCCGCAAGCGCGTCTTCCGCAAGCTGCCCGGATCCGCGCCCCCGGAGCGCCGCCAGGCCGAGCCGCCGGAGGAGCTCACCGCGCGCCTGGGCGTGGTGCGCGCCGCCGCCCTCGCCGCCGGTCCGGTGGCGCAGCTCGCCGTCGGCGTGGACGGCGACCTGGTGGTCGCCAACACCCGCGCCCAGCACCTGTTCGGCCTGTCGTCCAGCGACATCGGCCGCCCGTTCCGGGACCTGGAGATCTCCTACCGGCCGGTCGAGCTGCGCTCCATGATCGACCAGGTCAAGCGCACCCTGCGTCCGCAGGAGGTCCAGGGGGCGCAGTGGCGGGGGCCGCAGTGGCAGGCCGACACCGACGCCACCTTCGTCATCCTGGACATCTGCGTGGTGCCGCTGCTCGACCGCACCTCCACCCTCGTCGGGTTCGGGATCAGCTTCACCGACGTCACCAGCGGCGTCCAGCTCCGCGAGGAGCTGGAACACGCCAACGAGGAGCTGGAGCGCGCCTACCAGGACGTGCAGTCCCTCAACGAGGAGCTGGAGACCACCAACGAGGAGCTCCAGTCCACCAACGAGGAACTGGAGACCACCAACGAGGAGCTCCAGTCCACCAACGAGGAGCTGGAGACGATGAACGAGGAGCTGCGGTCGACCAACGACGAGCTCCAGGACATCAACGACGCCCTGCGCTCCCGGACCGAGGAGCTCCACCACACCAAGACGTTCTTCGAGTCGGTGTGGGAGAGCCTCGGCCACGCCGCCCTGGTCCTGGACGACGAGCTGCGCGTGATCGTCTGGAGCCAGGGCGCCACCGAGCTGTGGGGCCTGCGCGCGGACGAGGCCCAGGGCCGCCATCTGGCGACGCTGCCCATCGGCCTGCCCGCCAAGGACCTGCTGCCGAGCCTGCAACGGATGCGGCGCTCCCCGGCCCCGCCGCTGCGGTCGACCTTCGACGTCGACGCGGTCAACCGGCTCGGGCACCCCCTGAGGCTGGAGGTGGACGCCCTGCCGCTGCGGCAGGGACCCGCCAGCGGCGGGATCATCCTGCTCGTCAACCGCGTCGACGCGGCCGAGGAGGCCGTGTCCCCGTCGGCCGACGGCGGAAAGGGCCGCCCGGCGGTCTCCCCGGCGGCCGAGGACGGCTAGGGCGCGCGGGGCCGCGGCGACGGCCGCCCGGCGTCACGCCTCGGCGCGCATCTCCTCCATCTCCTTCAGCACCTTCTTGCGGGCGCGGGCGGAGAGGCGGTCGATGTACAGCTTGCCGTTCAGGTGGTCGGTCTCGTGCTGGAGGCAGCGGGCCAGCAGGCCGGTGCCCTCGACGGTGATGGGGGAGCCCTTGACGTCGAAGCCGGTGACGGCGGCGCGGTCGGGGCGCGCCACCGGGGCGTGCGGGCCGGGGACCGACAGGCAGCCCTCGTCGCCGTGGTCGAGGTGGCGGTGCTCGGGGAGTTCGAGCGTCGGGTTGACCACGACGCCCTTCTGGTGCACGCCGTCCTCGTCGGGGCAGTCGTAGACGAACACGCGCAGGTCCACGCCGATCTGGTTGGCGGCCAGGCCCACGCCCTCGGCCGCGTACATGCTGGCGAACATGTCGTCGACCAGTGCGGCCAGCGCGTCGTCGAACTCCTCGACCGGACGGCACGGCCGGTGCAGCACCGGCGTTCCCACGATCGTGATCGGTCGCGCCGTACCCGTCATGCGCCTCCCCTTCCGAAAGTCCCGCCACATGGTATTCGGCGACGGAGGGTGACGGGGAGGGTCAGCCGTGCCCGTTGAAGACCAGCCAGACGCCGGCCAGCACGTGCGCGACCAGGGTGATGGCCAGCGCGACCTTGAACAGGGCCTTGGCGGTGGGGTGGTCGAACTGCGAGCCCTTCTCCGGCCCGACCGCCGACCGCTCCAGCGCCTGGTCCTCCAGCTCGTCCAGGGAGGGCAGGAACGAGGGGCGTCTCATCGGGTCTCCTCTCGGCGCGCCGGCGTATCCGTTGGCCCGCAAATACTTTGTACACCAATCATTGGTACGATTCCTTTATAGTTCAGGACGCTCGCCGGGTGGAGTCCGTGATGGCTGATGTGACCGAGACCACCGATCCCCTCGCCCTGGAGAACCAGGTGTGCTTCGCGCTGGTCGTCGCCTCGCGGAGCGTGCTGGCGCTCTACCGGCCGATCCTGGAGCCGATGGGCCTCACCCACCCCCAGTACCTGGTGATGCTGGCGCTGTGGGAGCACCGCCACCTGTCGGTGAAGGAGCTGAGCCGGCTCCTGCAACTCGACCCCGGCACGCTGTCCCCCCTCCTCAAACGCCTGGAGGCGGCCGGTCTCATCCAGCGCGAGCGCGACGCCCGCGACGAACGCCTCCTCCGCGTCACCGTGACCGCCGAGGGCCGGGCCCTGCGCGAGCGGGCCGAGCGGATCCCCGCCCGGATCATGGAGACGCTGGGCATGGGCATGGCCGAGCTCCAGGACCTGCACCGCACCCTGACCCGCGTCATCGACGCCGCCTCGGCGAACGACCCCCGGTCCGGCGGATAATCGCCGCGTGCGGTTCGGGGTCCTGGGGCAGACGCGGGCGTGGCGCGCCGACGGGACCGAGATCCCGTTGGGCGGCCCCGCGCGCCGCGCGCTGCTCGCGCTGCTGCTGGAACGCCCCGGCGAGGTCGTCCCCGCCGGGCTGCTGGTCGAGGAGCTGTACGGCGGGGACGGCGCGCACGCGTTGCAGGCGCAGGTGTCCCGGCTGCGGCGCGACCTCGTCGTGGAACGCGCCGGACCCGGCTACCGGCTCGACGCGCGGCCCGAGGCCGTGGACGCGGGCCGCTTCGAGCGGCTGGCCGGCGAGGGGCGGGCCGCGCTGCGCGCCGGGGACCCCGGGGGCGCGGCGCGGCTGCTGCGGGAGGCCCTGGACCTGTGGCGCGGCGAGGCGTTCGCCGACGCCCCCGGACGCGCGACGGCCCTCCGCCTGGAGGAACGCAGGCTCACCGCCCTGGAGGACCGGCTGGAGGCCGACCTGGCGACCGGCCGGGACGTCGTGCCCGAGCTGCGCGGGCTGGCCGCCGCCCACCCCCTCCGCGAACGCCTCCACGCCCTGCTCATGCGGGCCCTGCGCGCGGAGGGCCGCCCGGCCGAGGCGCTGTCGGTGTTCGAGGGGACCCGCCGGACGCTCGCCGCCGAGCTCGGCGCCGACCCCTCGCCCGACCTGGCGGGCCTGCACCGCGACCTGCTGACCGCCGCGCCCGCCCGGCCGCCCGCGCCGCTCACCGGGTTCGTCGGCCGCGCCGACGAGATCGCCGGGCTGCGCGGCCTGCTCGCGGACGCCCGCCTGGTCACCCTGGTCGGGCCCGGCGGCGTCGGCAAGACCCGGCTGTCGATCGAGGTCACGCGGCGCTGGGACGGCGAGGTCTGCTTCGTTCCGCTCGCGGCCGTCGGCGAGGCGGCCGGGCTGCCGCTCGCGCTGCTGGGCGCGCTCGGGCTGCGCGACGGCGGGCTGCTGTCCGGGCCCGGCGGCGAGCCGGTGGAACGCCTGGTCACCGCGCTCGGCGACCGCGAGCTGCTGCTCGTCCTCGACAACTGCGAGCACCTGGTCGAACCCGTCGCGGACCTGGCGTGGGGGCTGCTGTCGTCGTGCCCGGGGCTGCGCGTGCTGGCGACCGGCCGCGAGCCCCTCGGCGTGACCGGGGAGCACCTGTGGCAGGTGCGGCCGCTGCCGGGGGACGCGGCGGAACGGCTGTTCACCGAACGCGCGCGGGCGGTGCGGCGCGGGTTCGTCCCGGACGCGCGGGTGGGCCGGGTGTGCCGGGCGCTGGACGACCTGCCGCTGGCGATCGAGCTGGCGGCGGCGCGGCTGCGCACGCTGACGCTGGAGGAGCTGACCGACCGCCTCGACGACCGTCTCGGTGACCGGCTCGGCCTGCCCGGCAGCCGCGCGGGCGAGGCGCGGCACCGCACGCTGCGCGCCGTCGTCGGGTGGAGCTGGGACCTGCTGACCGGCGAGGAACGCCGCGCCGCCGCCCGGTTCTCGGTGTTCGCCGGGGGCGCGACCGCCGCGGCGGCGCGGGCCGTCTGCGGTCCCGGGAAGGCGGAGTCCCTGGTCGACAAGTCGCTGCTGGAGTTCGACAACGGCCGGTTCCGCATGCTGGAGACCATCCGCGCCTACGCCGCCGAACGCCTGGCCGCGCTCGGTGAGACCGCCGACGCCGAACGCGCCCACCTCGCCCACCACCTGGAGACGGCCCGCGCGCTCGCCCCCGACCTGCTGGGCCGCGGCCAGCTCGCCGCGCTGCGCGCCCTGGCCGCCGACCACGACGACCTCATGGCCGCGCTGCGCCGGACCGTGCGCGCCGGGGACGCGGACGCCGGGCTGCGGCTGCTCGCCGCGCTGTCCACATACCTGTGGATATCCGGGCGGTGCCGGGACGCCGCCGGGACCGCCGGGGCGCTCCTCGACCTCGCCGGGGACGCCGTCCCCGCCGGGCTGGAGGAGGAGTACGCGCTGTGCGCGACGGTCGCGGCCTCCGACCGGGCGGGCCTGGCGGCCTGGCGGCGGCACCGGGACACCGCCGCGGCGGCCGTCCTCGCGGGCGACGGGCCGCGGCGGCACCCGGCGCTGGGCTTCCTGTGGCTGATGGCCCGCGCCGCCGACAGCTCGATCGAGCTGGCCTACGCGCTGATCCACGCCGACCTGCGCAGCCCGCACCCGTGGGCGCGGGCCGCCGCGCACCTGATGTGCGGCTACCCGGAGACGGCCCGGGGCGACGCCGCCCGCGCGGAGGCGGAGTTCGGCCGCGCCCGCACGCTGTTCCGGGAGGCGGGGGACCGGTGGGGGACGGCGTTCGCGACCGACTCGCTGGCCGGGCTGCTGGCGCTGCGCGGCGAGTGGGACCGGGCCGTCGCGCTGACCGACGAGGCGCTGCGGCTGATGGAGGAGCTCGGCGCGGTGGACGACCAGTGCGACCTGCTGTGCAACCGGGGCGACCAGCGGTTCGCCGCCGACCCGGACGGGGCGCGCGAGGACTACGCCCGCGCCGCCGGGCTGGCCCGCCGCGCGGGCAGCGCCACCTACCTGGCGTCGGCGCTGCGGGGCCTCGGCGACGTCGCGCTGTGGCGGGGCGACGTCGCCGGGGCGCGGCGGCTGTACGAGGAGGCGCTGGACCGGTTCGACCCGCGCTGGCTGCGGACCCTCGGCAGCCGGGCCCGCGCGTTCGTCGGCGCGGGCCGGGTCGCGGTCCGGGCGGGCGACACCGCCGGGGCGCGGGAGCGGTTCCGGCAGGCCGCCGCGTCGGCGGCGTCGCTCGGGGTCTACTACGAGTCGGCGCGGGCGGCCGTCGCGATGGCCGGGATCGAGCCCGACCCGGCGGCGGCGGCGCGCCTGCTCGGCGCGGCGTCGGCGCTGCGCGGCGCCCTCGACGACGGCGAGTGGCGGGCCGCCGCGGACACGGTCCGCTCCGCGCTCGGCGACGACGCCTACGACGCCGCGTTCGCGGACGGCGCGCGGCTGCGGCGCGACGGCGCGCTGCGGCTGCTCGGGGTCGGCGAGGACGTCATCGCCGCCGCCCCCGTCCTGGCCGGCCCGCCGGTGAGCGAGCGGTGAGGGCGCGGTGAGCGCCGCCGGACAGGCTCGCCCCCATGAACGACGTCCTCGTCTCCGGCGCCTCGGTCGCCGGTCCCGCGCTCGCCCACTGGCTCACCCGGCACGGCTACTCCGTCACGATCGTCGAGAAGGCCCCCGGACTCCGTGACGGCGGCTACGCCGTCGACTTCCGGGGCCGCGCCCACCTCACCGTGCTGCGCCGCATGGGCATCCTCGACCAGGTGCGCGCCGCGCGGACCGGGCTGGGGCCCTTCACCCTGGTCAACGCCGACGGCGAACCGCTGGTGGAGCTGCCCGGCGACCTGTTCTCCGGCGACATCGAGATCCTGCGCGGCGACCTCGGCCGCATCCTGTACGACCTCACGAAGGACCGCGCCGAGTACCGCTTCGGGGACTCGATCGCCGCGCTGGAGGAGGACGGCGGCGGGGTGACGGTCACGTTCGACAGCGGCCCGACGCGCCGCTTCGACCTGGTGGTCGGCGCCGACGGGCTGCACTCCAACGTGCGCCGCCTGGCGTTCGGCCCCGAGGAGCGCTTCGTCCGCCACCTCGGCCTCTACACGGCCGTGTTCAGCACGGGCAACCTCCTCGGCCTCGACCACGCGGGCCTGGGCCACAACGCCCCGGGCCGCGTCGTCGGGTTCTACAGCGCCCGCCACGACACCGAGGGCCGCGCCGTCTTCTTCTGGGGATCCCCACCGCTGGAGTACGACCGGTACGACACCGCCGCCCAGAAGAGGATCCTCGCGGAACGCTACGCCGACGTCGGCTGGGTCACCCCCCGGCTGCTGGCCGCCCTCGACGACGCCCCCGACTTCTACTTCGACGCCGTCGCCCAGGTCCGCGCGGACACCTGGACGCGGGGCCGCGTCGCGCTGGCCGGGGACGCCGCCCACTGCCCGTCACCGCTGTCGGGCATGGGCACGGGCCTGGCCATGGTCGGCGCGTACGTGCTGGCCGGGGAGCTCGTCGCCGCCGGAGGGGACCACCGCGTCGCGCTGCCGCGCTACGAGCGGGTCATGCGCCCCTACGCGCAGGGCTGCCTGAGGCTGGGCCAGGGTGCGGCGAACTTCATGGTCCCGCCCAACCGCCTCATGAACTGGTTCGTGCGGGCCAACTACCGGGTGCTGCCCTACCTGCCGTGGAAGGGCCTGATGGCCCGCGCCGCCCGCAACGCCGCCGAGGGCGTCGACCTGCCCGACCACCGGCTGTGACGCCCCGCGGACCGGCGCGCGGCCGGGAGGCGGCTACGCCCTCCGCGCCGCGCGCCGGTCCAGCAGCGCGGGCACCAGCGCCGCCGCCATGACGGCCGCCGTCACCGCGAACCCCACCCGGTAGTCGAACCCGCCCGCCACGAACCCGAACCCCACGGCCCCGATCCCGATGCCCGCGTCGTAGGCGAGGTTCCACAGCGTGCTGACGGTGTCGAACTCCTCGCGCTCCACGCGTTCGAACATCACCGCCAGGGTCGCGTTCTGCGCGATCCCGAACCCCGCCCCGAACAGCGCCGCCGCCGTCAGCGCCACCACCGGCGCGTCGACCCGCACCAGCAGCGCCAGCCCCGACGCCGCCAGCACCACGCTCGGCACCAGCAGCGCCGCCGACCGCCCGTGACGTCCCGCCGCCCACCGCGCGACCGGCGTGACGCACGACTGGACGAACAGCGCCACCGCCGCCCAGCGCCGCTGCCCCGGGGGCATGGCCAGCGGCAGGAACGTCGACATCACCCCCGAGGCCACCGTCGTCGCCCCGAAGATCAGCGAGGGGCGCAGCAGCCCGGCGTTCCGGATCCCCGCCAGCAGACCGGCGCCGTGCGCGACGCCGTCGAGGTGCCGCGACGGCAGCCCCGGCGTCGCCGCCAGCGGCAGCAGCGCCACCAGCGCCCCGGCGGCGAACACCGGCCCGTACCCGACGTGCAGCCCCAGCCACACCCCGAGCGGCAGCCCCGCGATCCCGGGCGCGCTGACCACGACCCCGTAGACGCCCAGGACCTCGCTGCGGCGCCCCTCGGGCGCCAGGTCGGCCACCACCGAGGTCGAGACGACGACCACGATCCCCAGCCCCGCCCCGCGCACGAAGCCCAGCGCCAGCACCGGCAGGAACGCCCGCGAGTCCGCCGCCGCCAGCGCCCACAGCCCCAGCGACGGCACCCCCAGCAGGAGCAGCCCCGCCGCCGTCACCGCCCGGGGGCCGAACCGCCGCGTCCACCGGGGCGTCAACGGCTCCGCCAGCACCGTTCCCAGCATCAGCACGCCCGTGGACAGGCCCGCGCCCGCGTCCCCGGCCCCGTTGGCGGACACGAACAACGGCACCGACGACATCAGCAGGAAGACGCTCGACACGGCCCCCGCCGTGGAGACGAACATCAACGCGAGCGGACGGCCCACCAACCGAGGCCGCCGAACCCCACCCACCACAACGCCTCCCAGTCCCGACGCCCACCTCAGCCCAGCTTCGGTGAAGACGGCCCGCGGCGGATCGGCCGGATGCCCTATTCCGGTGCCGGAACCGGGGAGCGGACGTCAGTGGCGGGGCGCGCGGACGGCGCGGACGAGGGTGTCGACCGCGTGCCGGGTCTCGCCGTCGACCTCGACGGGGCGCAGGACGCGTTCGGCGCGCTGGATCGTCAGGCCGGGCAGCGCGCCGGTCACGCTGTCGGGGGTGTGCAGGATCGCCGGGTCCTGCGGGCCGCCGACACCGTCGGTCAGGTTGGCGCGGTCGTGGCCCACGAACAGCAGCACGCCGCCGGGGCGCAGCGCGGCGGCGGCCTTGCGCAGCACGTCCGCCATGTCCGCGGCGGGCAGGTGCAGGTAGGCGATCACCACGGCGTCGAAGGAGTCCTCCTCCGGCCGCCACGCCGTGATGTCCGCGGCGACGACCTCGACCTCCAGCGACCGCGCCTTCGCCAGCTCACGGGCGCGTTCGACGGCGACGGGGGAGAAGTCCACGGCGGTGACGCTCCAGCCGTGCTCGGCGAGCCACAGGGCGTTGCGGCCCTCCCCGGCCGCCAGGTCCAGCGCCCGGCCGGGCGTCCTCCCGGTGAACTCCTCGGCGACGAACCGGTTCGGCTCGGCGGACCACAGCATCTCCCGCGCGGCGTATCGACTGTCCCAGGCGTTGGCGTCCACGCCGCCATCGTAGACGTCGCCCCCGACGGCACGGGCGGCCCGGTGGCCCTCCGGGAGTGCCGTGATCTTCCCCTTTTCCGAAGTCCGCTACCAAGATCACGATATGGTCGGGTTCCTCCAGGGAAGGGGAAACCTGTGGGTCGTCCATGGTTCCGCGTGTCCGTCGCGCTCGCCGTCACCGCCGCCGCCGTGTCCCTGCCGGGACAGGCGCAGGCGGCCTCCGAGCCGCTCGCCGAGAAGCTGCGGCGGACGATCGACGGCCTGCGCTTCCAGGAGGTCCTGGACACCGCGCCGCCCGCCTCGCCGCAGGCCAAGCGGCTGCCGACCGTGGACCGGGAGCGCCAGACCACCGCCGACGTGCGCCGCCTGGCCGCCACCGCCGCGCCGCAGCCGATCTCCCAGCAGCCGCAGCTCGACGCCACCGTCATCGAGCTGGACGGCAAGGGGCGGCCGATCCGGTCCGGCACCGTCCTGATGAGCCCGCTGTACCCGAAGGGCGTCACGGTCCCGGTCGACCGGAACCTCTCCACCACGTCGGTCCGCTGGCGGCAGTGGGACGACAAGGGCTGGTACGCCAACAAGGGCCAGGGCACGATCGACGTGGTCCCGGGACGCGAGAACGCCCCGCTGGACCACATGCTCGCCTACCCCGCCTCGGTCCTGAAGCTGATGGTCAACTTCGGGGTCCTGCGCCTGGTCGACAAGGGCGAGATCACGCTCGACACCGTGTACGACTACCGGCCCGACCCGGTCAGCCCGCTGTGCGGCGGCGCGACCTCCAAGCCGGTCCGCCAGTACATGGACGAGTCGCTGACCTGGTCGTCCAACGGCGCCTCCTGCGCCCTCATCAAGCTCCTGCACGACCGCGGCGCGATCGACCCGCTGAACCAGGCGTTCCAGGACCTCGGCCTCCGGACGCTCCAGCTCAAGAACACCAACCCCGCCAACGGCGGCCGCTGGTCCAACTCCGTCACGATGAGCTCGCTGGACACCGCCAAGCTGCTCACCCTGATCAACGGCGCGCCCGGCACGGTCTGGAGGGCCCCGGACGGCACGCCGGTCACCCGGAACGTCCTGTCGGCCGCCTCCCGGCGCTTCTTCCTGGAGAAGCTCTCCCAGCAGGGCTTCAACGACATGCTCTCCTCGGTCAACCGCTGCGGCGCGGCCTACCCGGCCCCCGGCATCCCGCACAAGGTCGCCGACCGCTGGATCGGCCCCGACGGCACCGTCACCGTTAACGGCCAGAAGTTCGGCCGCGACGTGCGGCCCTGCAACGCCAAGGCCGAGGTGACGTTCGCGCACAAGACCGGCTGGGTGAACAACTCGGCCGCCGACGCGGGCATCGTCCGCTCCATCAGCAAGAACGGCCGCCGTTACGTCGTCGCGGTCTTCTCCAACCTCGGCACCCAGTACGTCGACGCGAACCGGCCCGCCGTGGAGCCGGGGACCTACCCGTACTCCTACACCGAGAAGTTCGCGAAGCTCGGCAACCTGATCGACGCCTACGAGAGGCGCCGCGCCTCCTGACGCGAGGTCCGGAAGCGCGCCCGGTACTCCGACGGCAGCACTCCCAGCCGCCGGAGGAACGCCCTCCGCAGGGACTCGTCGCTTCCGAACCCCGCCCGCGCCGCCGCCTCCGCGACCGACTCCCCGGCGTCCAGCGACGCCTGGGCGGCCTCCACCCGCACCGCCTCGACGTAGGCGGCGGGCGTGCCGCCGACGTGCTCGCGGAACAACCGGGTCAGGTGCCGGACGCTGACGCCGGCCCGCGCCGCCATCGCCACCGCCGAGTGGTCGGCGGCCGGGTCGGCGACCACGGCGTCCACCGCCGCCCGCAGCGGCCCGCTCCGGGGCCGGGGGGTGCGCGCCGCCACCGAGAACTGCGACTGCCCGCCCGGCCGTTGCAGGAACACGACGAGGTCCCGCGCCACCTCCCGCGCCAGGTCCGCGCCGTGGTCCTCCTCCACCATCGCCAGCGCCAGGTCGATCCCGGCCGCGACCCCGGCCGAGGTGAGCACCCCCCGGTCCCGCACGTAGATCGCGTCCGGTTCGACGGCGACCCCGGGATGCAGCCGCGCCAGCAGCCCGGCGTACCGCCAGTGGGTCGTGGCCCGCCGCCCCTCCAGCGCCCCGGCCGCCGCCAGCACGAACGCCCCCGTGCACACCGACGCGACCCGCCGCACGCGGGGGGCCGCCTCCCGCACCGCCGCCAGCAGCCCCTCCGGCAGCGCGTGCCGGGGCAGGTCCGGCCCGCCCGGCACCACCAGCGTGTCCGCCTCGGGCACGCCGCGCGCCGTCACCAGCCGCGTCCCGGCGGCCGTGCCGACCTCGCCCCCGTCCGGGGAGCACAGCACCGTCTCGTACGCGGCGCCCAGCCGCCCCGCCGTGCCGAACACCTCCAGCGGGGCCGTGACGTCCATCAGCCGCACACCCGCGTACGCCAGGACCGCGATCCTCATCCCGCCACGCTAACCGCCCCGCATGTCCGGATGTGCGGGATTCCTGGCCGGACGGACACGGCGCGGCGGTGGCCGCCCCCGGCATGCTCGACGCCATGGACACGACCCGACGACCGCCGTTCCCGCCGTTCACCGAGGAGACCGCCCGCGCGAAGGTCCAGGCCGCCGAGGACGCCTGGAACACCCGCGACCCCGAACGCGTCGCCCTCGCCTACACCCCCGACTCGGTCTGGCGGAACCGCGACCGGTTCCTCCGGGGCCGCGACGAGATCGTGAGGTTCCTGACCGCCAAGTGGGAGCGCGAGCGGGACTACGCCCTGCGCAAGGAGCTGTGGGCGTTCACCGACGACCGCATCGCCGTCCGCTTCCAGTACGAGTGGCACGACGACGCGGGCCAGTGGTGGCGCAGCTACGGCAACGAGCTGTGGGAGTTCGACGGCGACGGCCTGATGCGCCGCCGCGAGGCCAGCATCAACGACGTGGCGATCACCGACTCCGAGCGCCGCGTCCGGGGTCCCCGCCCGCCGGAGGAGCACGGCGCGCCGATCCCCCTGCGCTGACCGGTCAGCGCAGGTGGGCGGCCTTGAGCGCCATGTGCAGCAGCAGCCGGTCCGCCCCGGAGTCGAGGTCCAGACCCGTCAGCTCCTCGATCCGCGACAGCCGGTAGTAGAGGGTCTGGCGGTGGACGTTCAGCGCGGCGGCCGTGCGCTGGGCGTTCCCCGCCTGGTCCAGGTAGGTCTCGGCGGTCAGCCGCAGCGGCGCGTTCTTCGGGTCCAGCAGCGGTGCGACCGCCGGATCGCCGTCCGACAGCTCCGTCAGCATCCGGTACGGCCCCAGCGCGTCCCACGCCGCCACCGGCCCCGCGCCCGGAACGTCCCGCGCCACCCGCAGCGCCGCCCGCGCCTGCCGGACCGCCTCCCGCACCCGCCCCAGGTCCCGGCCCAGCCCGCTGATCCCGACCGCCCCGGCCCGCGCCGCGATCCGCGCCGCCTGGGCCCTCCCCTCCGCCAGGTCCCGCACGGGCGCCAGCAGCACGTCCCGCGTCGCGATCATTCCGTACGGCGCGGGCCGCAGCTCGCCGCCCACCACCATGACCACGAACGGGGAGGCCGCCACGGCGTGGTCGGCCAGCAGGGAACGCCCCTCGGCGCGCTCGGCCTCCGCCTCCGCCAGCAGCAGTCCCAGCGCCCGCGACGGCCGCCCCTGCTCGGCCAGCAGCGCCCCCGCCGCGCCGGCCAGCCGCATGGCCTCCGCCAGCCGGGGGTCGTCGAGCCCGATCGCGCCCTCGTCCAGCAGCCACAGGTACCCGTAGGTCACGCCCGCGTCCCGCGCGGGCAGGCACAGCCGGGCCAGCACCCCGGTCCTCGGATCGTGCGGGGTCCGCACCGGCCCGGCGGCCCGCGCGATCCCGAAGCTCTCGAACCAGGCCCGCACCCCGGCGGGAGAGCTGCGGCGCAGGATCGACCCGGTCCGCACCGCGTCCAGATCGCCCTCCTGCGCCGCGAAGGCGATCAGCCGGAAGTCGCGGTCCTCCAGCGTCGCCGGGGCCGCCAGCAGCGCCGACACCTCGTCGACGAGCGCCTGGAAGTCGCCTTCATACACATGTACAAGTATGTTCCGCCCGTTGTCGCTGTCCCGGCACC
Source organism: Actinomadura kijaniata (assembly GCF_014138665.1). Lineage (NCBI taxonomy): Bacteria > Bacillati > Actinomycetota > Actinomycetes > Streptosporangiales > Thermomonosporaceae > Actinomadura > Actinomadura kijaniata. The sequence goes on along the minus strand of NZ_JACJIA010000008.1, from coordinate 336,743 downwards.
GCCACGCCTCCCTACCGTCGGGGACGGAAGAAGGAGGTGCCCGATGCTCGGTCCCGTTCTGTTGGTCGCGTCCCGCAGCGACGCGATGCGCAAGCTGGTCGCCGGCGCGCCCGTCACCCGGCCCGTGGTGGACCGGTTCGTCGCGGGCGAGACGCTGGCCGACGCCCTGACGGCGGTCCGCTCGCTGACCGGCGACGGCATCGAGGTCACCCTCGACCACCTCGGCGAGGACATCACCTCCGCCGCCGAGGCCCGCGCCACCCGCGACGCCTACCTCCGCCTGCTGGAGGCCCTGGCCCGGGAGGGCCTCGGCACCCGGGCCGAGGTGTCGGTGAAGCTGTCGGCGTTCGGCCAGGCCCTCCCGACCGGCGGCGACGACCTGGCCTACGAGGGCGCGCGCCGCGTCGCCGAGGCCGCCCGCGCCGCCGGGACCACCGTCACCCTGGACATGGAGGACCACACCACCGTCGACTCCACCCTCGGCATCCTCGCCAGGCTGCGCGAGGAGTACCCCGAGACCGGCGCGGTGCTCCAGTCCTACCTGTTCCGCACCGAGGACGACGCCCGCGCGCTGGCCACCGAGGGCTCCCGCGTCCGCCTGGTCAAGGGCGCCTACCGCGAGCCCGCCACGGTCGCCCACCAGGACAGGGCCGAGGTCGACCGCGCCTACGTCCGCTGCCTGAAGATCCTCATGGCGGGCCGGGGCTACCCGATGATCGGCTCGCACGACCCGCGCCTGATCCGGATCGCCCAGGAACTGGCCGCCCGCCACGGCCGCAAGCCCGGCGACTACGAGTTCCAGATGCTCTACGGCATCCGCGCCGACGAGCAGCGCCGCCTGACCGGGCAGGGCCACCGCGTCCGCGCCTACATCCCTTACGGCGCCGACTGGTACGGGTACTTCATGCGCCGCCTGGCCGAGCGCCCCGCGAACCTGACGTTCTTCCTCCGCTCGTTCCTGCCTTCCAGGTGAAGAGACTTCGCCCTGCGCACAACGGCGTGCGCCGGGCGGAACCCCGTCGGGACCGGCCGCGCGAGAAGACCCTTGTGCCCGCGCGGCCGGTCCTGTCATCATCCAGGGCATGATCGATGGAAAGGCGGCCGGCGAAGTCACCCGGTGACCCGCCCGGCGAAGCCGCGCGAGCGCGGCGCACGAGTTCCCGTCCCCTCCCCGATCGACCGCTGGCGTGAGGCCGCGGCGATCCGGGACGAGTGGCTGACCGAAGCCCTCTCCACGCGACCGGCGGACCGTTCCGCGGCGGAGACCGCGATCGGCGGCCTGTACTCCCTGGTCGGCAGGGAGCCCCCGGACTTCGTCTGGGTGGACTCGCCCGCCGCCGCGCTGAACGCCCTCCCTCCCGACCCGCCGCCCCGCCCGAACGGGGACTTCCTGCGCACGGACCCCGGCGGCTGGCCGGTGGCGCTGCTGCTGGCCAACCTGGTCTCCGACCTGCGCGCGGGCCTGGACGCCCGCCGCCGGCAGCCCCGGCGGGGCTGGTGGCAGCGGCCCGCGGACGACAGCGCGCCGGAAGACCTGCTGGCCGACGGGGAGGAACTGCCCGACGTCCTCCAGTGGGCGTTCCGTGACCCCCTCCGGGCCTCCGTCCTCGACTCGCTGCGGAACCACATCCGCGCGGTCCTCGGCAACGAACGCGGTGACCTGCCCTGGAGCGGCCAGCACGACGCGCACTGGGTCGCCGAGTTCGACGTCCACCGGCGGCTCGGCATGGCGCGCTACCGCGGGCCGGACGAGGCCCAGCTCGACCTGTGGGCGACGCTGGCGCGTTCCTGCGGCTGGTGGTGGCCGTACGAAGAGGTCTGCGTCGTCTCCGAACGCCCCGCCGAGATCCACGCCGAACCCGAGCCGGGCCGCCCCGACGGCGAGGTCCGGCTCCACAACCCCGACGGACCGGCCCTGCGTTACCGCGACGACTGGGCCCTCTACTTCTGGAACGGCACCCGCGTCCCGGCCTGGGTCGTCACCGACCCGGACCCGGCGCGCGTCGCCGCCGAGCCGAACATCGAGGTGCGCCGCTGCGCCATCGAGAAGATCGGCTGGGAGGCGTACATCGAACGCGGCGGCCTGCGCCTGCTCGCGGCCGCTCCCGACCCCGGCAACCCCGGCTGCGAACTGCGGCTCTACGAGCAGCCCGGCACCGGCCCGGCCTCGTTCGCGAACATCCTGCTCGCCGTCAACGGCTCCGTCGAGCGCGACGGGCGCCGCCGCCGCTACGGCCTGAACGTCCCCTCCTTCCTCGACGATCCGGTGGCCGCCGCGGCCTGGTCCTACGGGCTGGACGCCGCCCAGTACGCCACCCTCGTCCGACGTACCTGAACAGGTGATGCGCATGACCACCCTTACCCTCTCCGACCTGACCGCCCGCACCGGCCTCGACGTCCTGGACCACCTGGAGCGGGACGTCGCCATCCCCGTCCTCGACGGCCTCCAGGCCCAGGGCGACCTGCTCGTCATCCCCCTGGCCATGCTCGGGAAGGCCGTCTCGATCGACTCGTGGGCGTCCTGGCTGGAGGTGTCCGCCGGCGGCGTCGAGGTGCTGCGCGGCGCCGCCGGGGGCAACCCGCACACCCTCGTCGCCGAGCCCGGCGCCTGCGAGTGGACGACCAACCTGGCCGACACGACGCGCCTGGCCGTCGGCGCGTTCCGCACCACGGCCCCGGCCTACCTGCTGCATCCCGAGCACGGCGGGTCGGGCGTCGCACCCGGCACGTACGTGATCCGCCGCCAGCGCGAGCGCGGGGTGGCGCCCACGCCGTTCTCCGGCGTGCGCACCGGGGGCGTCCGCTTTATCGCCGACTGAACGCGGCGGGGCCCCGCCACGCGTCGGGGGCGTGGCGGGCCTCGTTCCGCGGGTCGGATCGCGAAGCGGTGTCGCGCCCGCCAGGACCCGGTGAGGTGCGAGCCCCCGGGGCGAGCGCCGTGGGCCAGGGCTTTTCGGACACGACCTACTCGCGGACGCCGAGGCCCTCCACCGGCGCGGGCCGCAGTGCGGCCCGTGCCGGGAGGGCGGCGGCCAGCAGCGCCAGCAGCCCGGCCCCGCCGACGATCCCCAGGTAGCCGAGGACCGGGACGTGCGGGGTGGCGGTCCCGGTCATGCCGGAGCTGTAGGCGACCAGCGTCACCAGCGCGACCAGCGTTCCGAGCACCGCCGCGACCAGCACGACCGCCAGGGTCTCCAGCCGCACCATCCGCAGCACCTGCCGCCGCGTCGCGCCGACCAGGCGCAGCAGCGCCAGCTCCCGGGAGCGGCCCGCGACGGCCATGGCCAGGGTGTTCACCATCGTGATCGCGGCGAACGCGACGATCAGCCCGAGCGCCAGCCGGTTGACCGCGCCGCCGTCCCCGCGTTCCACGGCCGCGGCCCGGTCCCGCACCGGCGCCCCCGCGGCGGCGGCCAGCGCGTCCCGCGGCACGCCCGGCGCGGCGACCAGCACCGTGCTCAGCGGGGCGTCCACGTGCGCGGCGACCAGCGCGTGCGGCAGCGTCAGGTCCCCGAACCCGAGCCCCCGCCGGTAGACGGCCACGACCCGCAGCGTGACCGGCGTCCCGTCGGCCATGGAGAACGACACCCGGTCGCCGACCTTCATGCCGACGCCCTCCCGGGCGGCCATGGTCCCGTTCCCCAGCTCCGCCAGCGACCCGGACGTCACGCCGAGGTCCATGGTCGCCTCCAGCCCCTCGGCCGTCACGCCCTGCACGCTGTAGGGGCTGTTGATCGCCCGCACCCGCGTGTGCAGCACCTCGGTCGCGGCCCGCACGCCCGGCACCCGCCGCACGGCCTCGGCCGCCCGCGCCGGCACACCGGGGCCGATCACGTGGGTGGCGAGGGTGCCCTCCCTCGCCTGCCGTTCGCCCGCGCCCGTCAGCGTCGTCCCGGCGAACAGCAGCGTCGAGGACAGCGCGATCATCAGCGTGAGCGGCGCGACCACCGGGGCGAGGCGGCGCGCGCCCGCCCGCAGGTTCAGCGACGCGAGCCCGCCCGTTCCCGGCAGCGGGGCCAGCGCCAGCGCGGGCGGCCCCAGCACGACCCGGGCGAGCACCGGGCCCAGCAGCGTCACCGCCGTCGTCCACGCCAGCGCGGTCAGCGGCGTCAGCGGCCCGGCCGCCGCGTCGGTGCGCACCGACGCCAGCACGCCCGTCAGCACCGCGCCCACCGCCAGCGCGACCACGCCGCCGGCGACCCGCGCCCACGGCACGCGCGTCACCGCGCCCGACGCCTCGCCCAGGGCCTCCACCGGCCGCAGCCGCGCGACCCGCCGCGCCGCGACCCGCGCCGCCAGCCACGCCGCCGGGACCGTCGCCGCCACCGCCGCGACCGGCGGGAACACGCCCACGCTGAGCGGCAGGTTCGCCGGGATCGCGCCCAGCCCGGTGAACGCCCCGTGCAGCCACCCGCCCAGCAGCATCCCCGCCAGCGCCCCCGGCACCGCCGCCGCGAGCCCCAGCACCAGCGCCTCACTCCCGATCATCTTGCGGAGCTGCCGCGGCGTCATCGCCACGGCCCGCAGCAGCGCCAGCTCGCGTTCGCGCTGCTGCATGGCCAGGCCGAACGTGCCCACCACCGACAGCAGCGCCACGATCAGCGACGTCCCGCCGAGGGCCGCGCCCATGCTCACCAGCCGGGCCCGCGCCCCGTCGGCGCCCAGGAACTCCACGCGCCCCCGGCCATCCCCGACCTGCACGACCGCGCCCGACCCGCGCACGGCCTCCCGCACCGCGCCCTCGGCCCCGGCGGGCCACACGCCGACGGCGTTCACCTTCCCGGCCCGGACCGCCAGCCGCCGTGCCTCCCCGGTCGAGAGGAACACGACACGCTGGTGCTCCAGCCGCTCCCTGGTGACGCCCACGACCCGGTAGGACCCGACGCGCGCCCCGACCCCGGGCCCGCCGGCGTCGACCACGATCTCGCCGTCGGCCACCGGAGCCCGCCCGGCCCGCAGCGTGAACGGCGTCAGCGCCGCCGACTCCCAGCCGTGCCCCTCGGCCCCCGTCCCCGGCACCGGGAAGCTGACCTCGGTCACCACCGAGCGCACGCCCGGCACGCCCCGCAGCCGCTCCGCCAGCTCCGCCGGGATCCACGCCCGCGCGGTGTTGGGCTTGCTCTTCACCTTGGTCTTGACCTCGTCGTCCTTCACCTTCCGCTTCTGGAAGCGGGTCTCGGGGTCCCCGGCGACGACGATCGGCGCGCCCGCGTACCGTTCGGGCTTCACGGTCCCGCGCAGGCCGGTGTCCAGCAGCATCCCGCACGCGCACACCATCGCCGCCGCGCAGAACAGCGCGACGAACGCCCCGGCGAACGCGGCCTTGCGGTGCCGCAACGTGCTCCAGGCGAGTGACAGCATCAGGCGTACGCCCCCAGACGGGTCATGCGCTCGGCGACGGCCTCGGCGGACGGCGTGTGCATCGTGTCCACGATCCGCCCGTCCGCCAGGTAGAGGACGGTGTCGGCGTACGAGGCGGCCACGGGGTCGTGCGTCACCATCACCACCGTCTGCCCGAGCTGGTCGACGGTCTCCCGCAGCAGCCGCAGCACCTCCCGCGCGGTCATGGTGTCCAGCGCCCCGGTCGGCTCGTCCCCGAACACCACCTCCGGCCGCGTGACCAGCGCCCGCGCGATCGCGACCCGCTGCTGCTGCCCGCCCGACAGCTGCGCGGGCCGGTGCGACGCCCGCGCGCCGAGTCCCACGCGTTCCAGCACCTCGCCGAGCCACGCCCGGTCGGCCCTGCGGCGGGCCAGGCGCAGCGGGAGGGTGACGTTCTGCTCGACGGTCAGCGACGGGACCAGGTTGAACGCCTGGAACACGAACCCGATCCGCTGCCGCCGCAGCTCCGTCAGCCGCGCCTCGCCCATCCCCGACAGCTCAGTGCCGCCGAGGCGCACCTGCCCGGCCGTCGGCCGGTCCAGCCCCGCCGCGCAGTGCAGGAGCGTGCTCTTGCCCGACCCCGACGGCCCCATCACGGCCGTGAACCGGCCGCGGGGCAGCCCCACCGACACCTCGCGCAGGGCGGCGACCGCCCCGCGCCCCTTCCCGTACACCCTGCTGACCGCGTCCAGCTCCACCGCATCGCTCATGTCTCCAAGCCTGCTGACCTGCGACGTCCCGCAGTAGAGCGCCGATCACGCGGCACCCGTGAATTCCTCACGGGTGGAGGACGCCCGCGTGCGCGGCCGGGACCCCCGGGAACAGGCTCTAGGCTCATGATCGTGATCCGGGTACTGCTCGCCGAAGACCAGCACGTCATCCGCGGCGCGCTCGCCGCGCTGCTGAACCTGGAGGCGGACCTGGAGGTCGTCGCCGAGGCGTCCGACGGCGCCGAGGCCGTCGACAGGGCCCTGGCCCTGCGCCCCGACGTCGCGGTGATGGACATCGACATGCCCCGCAAGGACGGCCTGGCGGCGGCGGCCGAGCTCCGCGCGAGGCTGCCCGCCTGCAAGGCCCTGATGCTCACCGCCCACGGCAAGCCCGGCCACCTGCGCCGCGCCCTGGACGCGAAGGTCCAGGGCTTCCTGCTCAAGACGGCCCCGCCCGAGGAGCTGGCCGCCGCGATCCGCCGCGTGGCGTCCGGCGAACGCGTGCTGGACCCGTCCCTGGCGGTCACCGCGTGGGACCTGTCGGACAACCCCCTGACCCCGCGCGAGCGGGACGTCCTCGCGCTGGCCGCCGGGGGCGCCGAGCCCGACGAGATCGCGACCCGGCTGCACCTGTCGCCCGGCACGGTCCGCAACAACCTGACGGCGATCATCACGAAGCTGAACGCCCGCGGCCGCACCGACGCGGTCCGCATCGCGGCCGAGTCCGGCTGGATCTGACGGCCGCCCCTCAGCGCAGGACGGCGAGCGCCAGCGAGCCCACCGCCAGGGCGAGGAAGGCGCCGGGGAACGCGATGTTGTGGAAGACCCGCGCCCGCACGTGCGCGACGACGGCCCCGAGGAAGAACAGCACCAGCCCGACGGCGGCGGCGATCCCGAGGAGCTCCACCCCGAGCAGCCCGAGCAGCAGCCCGCCCGCGCCGGCGGCCTTCAGCAGCGCCAGCGCGGGAAGGGCCGACCGGGGCACCCCGACCTCGGCCGAGTTGGCCAGCACGAACCGGGCCCCGGCCAGGTCGGCGACGGCGATGGCGGCGTTGGCCACGATCGTGGCGACGGTGACGGCGACATAGGCGACGAACATCGGTCAGCCCTCGATCCGCAGCAGGTCCAGACGCCGCGGGTCGGCGACGACGTCGTAGTGGACGATGAGCCCGCCGACGACCCGGAAGACCAGCGCGAGGCGCGACCCGACGGCGATCCCGGGCCGCCCGTCGACGGTGACCAGCCGGGCGCGCCGGGCGTTGTCCCGAAGCGCCCGGGTCTCGGCGACGACCTCCCGCGCGCCCCGGATCCGCTGGGCCGCCCCGGCCGGAACCGCCTGGGGGTCGGCGGTCCGCACGACGTCCGGGTGGAGGACGGCGACGAGCCCGTCGAGGTCGCCCTGCCGGGCGGCCCGGAGGAACGCCTCCACCACGGGCCGGGCCCGGCGGGGCTCGTCGTCCTCGGGCGCGTCGGCCCGGCGCAGCCGCCCCCGCGCCCGGCTGGCCAGCTTCTTCGCCGACGCGGGGGAGGTGTCCAGGACGCGGGCGACCTCCTCGAAGGGGACGCCGAACACGTCGTGGAGGATCAGCGCGACCCGCTGCGGCGGCGTCAGCTCCTCGACGACGACCACCATCGCCGAGGTCAGCTCCCCGGCCAGCGCCACGACCTCCTGCGGGTCCTCGCCCCCGTCCACGGCGGGAAGTTCCTCGGGCCGCCGGGGAACCTCCCGGTCCCGCCGCAGGAAGTCCAGGCACAGCCGCGTCACCACGGTGGTCAGCCACGCCTGGGTGTTGCGGATCTCCGCGAGGTCGGCGGCGGCGTACCGCTCCCAGGCCTCCTGCACGACGTCCTGGGCGTCGGCCTCCGAGCCGAGCACCCGGAACGCCACCGCGAGCAGACGCGGCCGCTCCCGCTGAAAAACCCCGTTCCGATCCACCGAACGCTCCCTTCGAGTCACCCACCAGACGCGCGGCGCCCCCGAAAGGTGACCCACCGCGCCGAACCGGGACCGTTCCGGGTCCGGGCGGACCCGATCAGGGCCGATGATGGAGTGGTCCGTGCGACGGGGGAGGAAACCGCCATCAGATCGGCTCGCGACGACACTTCCCGGGTGAGGCGGCGCCGGGCCGCGATCGCGCTCGCCGTGGCCGCCGGAGCCCTGTACCTGGCCGGCCTGTTCCTGCTCGTCCCCTGGGAGAACGACTACCACTCCTGCAACCTGTGGCGTTACGGCGTTCCCGACCCGCCCGCCGCGCGGGGGCCCGCCTTCGACGGCATGGAGCGGAGGGCGTTCCCGCCCCAGGCGACCTGCCGCTGGGAGGACGGCTCCACGGTGGACCGCGTGCCCTGGTACCTCGGCCTTGGCGTGCTGTTGTGCTCGGCGGCTTCGGCCGGGGCCGCCGTGGCGGGCCGCCGCGGCCGGGGCACGACCGCGACGTGATCCGCTCGGGGCGGTGCGGGCTCAGCGGCTCAGCTCGGTCTCCCGCCCCACCCGCGACAGCTTCTCGGGGTTGACCACGAAGTAGAGCCCGGTGACGAGACCGTCCTCGATCCGCATCGCCGCGACGCCGTGGATCCCCCCGTCGCGCCGCAGGACCAGCGCCGGGTGGCCGTTGACCTGGACCGGCTCGACCGACGTCCAGGCGCCGACCTTGTGCCAGCCGACGGCCAGCAGGCGGGCCACCTTGTCGGCCCCCGCGACGGGCCGCTGCACGGCGTGCACGACCCCGCCGCCGTCGCTCAGCAGGACGACGTCCGGTGCGAGGACGTCCAGCAGACCTTGCAGGTCGCCGGTTTCGAGCGCGCGCCGGAACGCCTGGAGCGCGGCCCGGCTCTCGGCCGGGGAGACGACGTCGCGGGGCCGGCGGGCGGCGACGTGCGCCCGTGCCCGGTGGGCGATCTGGCGGACGGTGGTCGGAGTCCTGTCGACGGCCTGGGCGATCTCGTCGTAGTCCAGGCCGAACACCTCGCGCAGCACGAACACGGCCCGCTCCGTCGGGGCGAGGGTCTCCATCACCAGCAGCATCGCCATCGAGACGCTGTCGGCCAGCTCCACGTCCTCGGCCACGTCGGGCGTGGTCAGCAGCGGCTCGGGCAGCCACGGCCCCACGTAGGACTCCTTGCGGCGGCCGAGCGTCCGCAGCCGGTCCAGCGCCTTCCGGGTGGTGATCCGCACCAGGTAGGCCCGCCGGTCCCGCACCTCGTCCAGGTCCACGTCCGCCCACCGCAGCCAGACCTCCTGGAGGACGTCCTCGGCGTCGGCGGCCGAGCCGAGCATCTCGTAGGCCACGGTGAACAGCAGGTTGCGGTGGGCCACGAACGCCTCGGTGGCGGCGCCCATGGAATCGCCCTCGCTCATACCCGGCTCCCGCCCGTCCGTTCTCGACTGTGCTCCAGGCAGAAGACTCCGGAACCCGCCGCCGCGTGACATCCGCGGCCGGTGACGTACGTCACGTGAACGGCGCTGTCACGGCGGGTGGGACACCGGCGTCTCCATGGTCGTCAGCATGCCGCGCCGACGATCCGCGCGGCACACGACCCCCACGAGTGAGGACGAGGCCATGGCGACCACGAAGGCGCGGACCCCGGAGGAGCGGACCACGGTGCTGGTGACCGGGGGCAACAAGGGGCTCGGTTTCGAGACGGCCCGGCGGCTCGGCGAGCGGGGGTGGACGGTCTTCCTCGGCTCGCGCGACGAGGGCCGGGGAAGGGAGGCCGCCGCCCGGCTGGCCGACGGCGGCGTGAACGTGGTCATGGTCCCGCTGGACGTGACCTCGGACGCGTCGGTGGCCGGCGCGGTGCGGCTCGTCCGGGAGCACACCGACCGGCTGGACGTACTGATCAACAACGCCGGTACGCCGGGGAACGTCGTCGCGCCCGTGGACGCCACGGCCGAGGAGATCCACGCGGTCTACGACACCAACGTGTACGGGCCGGTCAGGGTCACGCACGCGTTCCTGCCCCTGCTGCGGGCGGCGGACGGGCCGCGGGTGGTCATGGTGTCCAGCGGCGGCGGCTCGTTCGCGGTCGTGACCGACCCGGACCAGCCCGTCTCCCGGATGCACGAGCTGGCCTACAGCTCCTCGAAGGCGGCGCTGAACATGATCACCGTCCGGTACGCCCAGGCGCTCCCGGACGTCAGGTTCAACGCCGTCACCCCCGGGGAGGTCGCCAACCGCAAGTTCACCGCCACCGACATGAACCATCACACCGGCCAGCTGACGGTCACCGAGGGCACCGACCCGATCATCCGGCTCGCGACGCTCGACGCCGACGGCCCGACCGGGATCTTCATCGACCGCCTCGGCACCGTCGCGTGGTGACCGCTCAGCCGGTCCCCGGGCGGCGGCACGGCAGCCTTGGACCCTGACCGCGCCGCTTCCCCACCTGGTCCTGATCCTGCTGGTCTCGGTGGTGAAGACGGCCCGCCACGCCGCCCCGGGGACCGGGGACCGGCCCGCCCGACCCCGGCCGGGGGTTCACAGCCCGAACGCCGCCGCCACCCGCCCGGCCAGATCGTCCTCGGTCATCGTGGTGTCGACCTCGATGGCGGGCAGCCGGAGGTCCCTGGTCCGCTCGCGGAGGCGTTCGGTGAACAGCCGGTCGCGTTCGAGCAGGTTGCGCAGGGCCCGCTCCGGATCACGGGTCCTGCGGGCGATGTCCCAGGTGGAGCCCCTGGCGTCGATCGCGGCCCGGCGGAAGCCGGGCGTGGGGAGCAGCCAGACGGCCTGGCCGGGCGCGGTGAGGAGGGGCCGCACGAGGTGCGGCAGCAGCCGGAAGCCCTCGACGATCACACCGGGTTCCGGCGGGAGGCGCAGGAGGTCCTCGACGATCAGGGGGAAGCCCTCGCCCCGGAACCAGTGGAACGTCTCCAGCATGGTCTCCGGGGACCTGTCCACCCACCGCTCGTCCATGTCCATGGCCTTGAACGCGCTCAGCGACGGGCCGTCCCCGGGCGCGGTCCGGCGGGCGTGGTCGGGCATCACGTCGTCGGTCGCGTAGAGCCGCAGACCGTGCCGGGCCGCCAGGCGCCGGGCGATGGTCGACTTGCCCGCGCCGGATCCGCCGCCGAGCCAGCGGACGTGCCGCAGCCGGGCCCGCGGCGCCGCGGCGTCGGCGGTCTCCTCGTGGCCTCCGGGCCGGGTCGCGTCGTTCATGGCGGCTCCTCGGGCGTCGTCGGGGTGCACCGGGGGCCGGCACCGATCCGTTCTCCGTGGTGGGTTCCGTGGTCAGCACGGAAGCGGCCCGTGCCCCGGCCGGGGGACAGTATGACCACGGAGGTCGACCCGGCACCACCGGGCGGACCAGGACCCACGAACATCAGGGAGTGACCATGGCCGGCACCGCGAACAGCAACTACGAGGGGTTCACCGCCGAGGAGCGGGCCGCGATGAAGGAGCACGCCCAGGAGCAGAAGAAGGCGGCCCGCCGCGCCTCGCGGGCGGACAAGGCGGCCGAGGCGCTGCGGGACGTGCTCGCGAAGATCGCCGAGATGCCGGATTCGGACCGGGTCATGGCCGAGCGCGTCCACGCCGTCGTCACCGCCAACGCCCCGGCCCTCGAACCGAAGCTCTGGTACGGGATGCCCTCCTACGCGCTGGACGGCAAGGTCGTCTGCTTCTTCCAGAGCGCGGAGAAGTTCAAGGCGCGCTACGCGACGCTCGGGTTCAACGACCTGGCGAAGCTGGACGACGGCCCGATGTGGCCGACCGCGTTCGCCCTGACCGAGGTGACGGCCGAGGTGGAGGAGCGGATCGGCGAGCTGGTGCGGCGGGCGGCCGGCTGAGCCGCCCGGTGAACGGACGCGGGCTACGGGGGCGTCGGCGTGCCCGCCCGCAGGAAGGCGGGCGGCGCGCCCGCCCATTCCGGGACGTTCAGGGCGTCGAGCGCCTCGACGAGGCTGCGCTCCTCGTACCGGAAGTGCGACTCCACGATCGCCATCAGGCCGTCCAGTTCCCCGCGCACCCGCTGCGCCTCCCGGGGGTCGCCGGTCCCGGGGCCCAGCCCGCCGACCAGTTCCTGGAGCCTGCGCAGGATGCCGGAGACCAGCCAGTGGTCCTCGCGCAGCTTGTCCAGCGTGGGGGCCAGTTCGGGGTACCGCTCGGCCAGCGCGGGGAACGCCCCGGCGTCCTCGCCGGTGTGGTGGCGTTCCAGCGCGGCGCAGAAGGTCAGGCAGTGCGCGCGCAGTTCCCGGGGCGGCGTGCCGCCGTCGAGGTGGGCGTCTACGTCGTCGCTGAGGCGGGCCAGCTCCCCGCGGAGCCAGTCATGGACTTCGACCAGCTGGGAGCCGAACGCCGTCAGGCGCGCGTCCGGTGCGTCGGAGGATTCCATCTGCGCCTCATCCTGGGGCGCGCCGGTCCGCCCGTCAAGATCGGAAGCCGGGTCGTGCTCTACGGTCGTCGTGTGGTCGGCGTTCGTGGGAAGGGATGGGCGTGGCGGACGAGACGGAGCGGCTGGCGGGGTTCCTGTACGAGATCGGGCTGCTCAAGCGCTACCGGCGGACGGGCTGGCTCGTCGCGGGTGTCGGGGACCCCGAGAGCATCGCGGACCACTCGCTCCGCGCGGCGGTCATCGCGAGCGTGCTGGCCGCGCTGGAGGGGGCCGACCCCGCGCGGGCCGCGCTGCTCAGCCTCTTCCACGACAGCCAGGAGACCCGCCTCACCGACCTCCCCCACCTGGCCCGGCCCTACGTCACGAAGGCGTCGAACGAGCGGGTCACCGCGCACCAGACGCGCGGGCTGCCCGAGGCCGTCGCCGCCATGATCACAGGCGCCGTGTCCGAGTACGAGGGGAAGGCCAGCCCCGAGGCCGTCTGCGCGCGCGACGCCGACAAGCTCGAATGCCTGATCCAGGCCGTCGAGTACCGCGAGCAGGGCAACCGGAACACCCGGCCCTGGATCGACAGCTCCCTGGAGCAGCTCCGTACCGAGTCCGCCAGGCGCCTGGCGCGGCAGGCCCTGGAGACGGGCTCGCTCGACTGGCTCGCCCGCGCGATGAACGGCGACGACCCCGCTCCTTGACCCTCCAGCAGGTGGAGATCCCAGACTCGGGGACGGCGGCGCGCGGCATGTCAGGGAAGGGGGCGCGACGGTGACCCACTGCCCGGAATGCGGGGCCCCGGCGGAACCGCGCTCCTGCGAGGAGCTCTTCCACGCGCTGCTCGCGCTGGACCACTCCCGGCGGCCGCCCTGGGGTCCGCTGCACGGGGTCTCGGTCTCCTGCTTCCTGCTCCAGCACCCCAGCCGGATCCCGGGCCCCGACGCCGCGCCTCCCTGGAGCCTCCTGCACGCGTACCTGCGGGACGGTCTGGACGGCGCGGACCGGCGGGTCCGCCACGTCCGGCGCGGCGACTCCCACCGCGGTCCCGGCGGGGCCCCCGCGGCCGCCCCCGGGGTCGCGGCCCCGGCCCTGGACCGGCCGCCGGCGCGCTTCGCCGTGACGATCGCGGAGGTCGCCGGGGGCGGGGACTTCCCCGCCGAGGGGTTCGCCGAGCGCGTCCGGGACTGGGCCGCGGCGACGGTGGACGCCTGGACCTCCCGCCCCGGGTGAGGTGAGCGCCGTGTCGCGGGACGTCGACCCCCCGTCCAAAAAACTCTGTACAACGTACAAAGATTCTCTATGTTGTGTGGCGTACAGAGTTTCCTTGGACGAGGAGATCCATGCGCACCTTCCCCATCGCCGCGGCCGCGCTGACGCTCTCGGCGCTCGCGCCGGTCCCGGCGGCGCACGCCGCCGCCCCGGCCCGCTGCCAGGACGTCACGGTCGCGGTGTCGATGGCGCCCGGCGAACCCGCCGACCAGCGCGTCGCGGGCACCCTGTGCACGCCCCCCGGCCGGCGGGCGACCACGGTGCAGGTCCTCGTCCCCGGCGGCACGTACGGGCAGGGGTACTGGTCGACGCGGCCCGCGCCCGGCGTGCCGTCGTACGTCGAGTCCATGAACCGCGCCGGGTACGCGACGCTGGCGATCGACCGGCTGGGGGCCGGGCGCAGCTCCCGGCCGTCCAGCGACCGCTACCGGCCCCAGACCCACACCGGGACCGTCCGGCAGGTCCTGCGCGAGCTCCGCGCCGGGCGGATCGGCGGCCGCCCCTTCGCGCGCGTCGTCCTGGCGGGGCACTCGCTCGGCTCCGCGATCGCCATGCGGATCGCCGTCGACCAGCCCCGGGCCGTCGACGGCCTCGTGCTCACCGGGGTGGCCAGCCGGCAGAACGACGCGGCGTTCGCCGAACTGGAGCAGGCCCTCCATCCGGCCAACCGCGATCCGCGTTTCGCCGGTCGGGGGCTCGACGACGGCTACGTGACCACCAGGCCCGGAACGCGCGCGGACTTCTTCTACCACCGCCCGACGATGGCGCCCGCCACCCTCGCCCGGGACGAGGCCGCCGCGCAGCCGGACGTCTTCCCCTCGTTCGAGGCGTTCCCCACGCCGGAGGAGTACCGGCGCATCCAGGTCCCGGTCCTGCTCGCGGTCGGCCGGCACGACCGGCTGATCTGCGGCGGCGCCGGTTCCGACTGCTCCGGCCCCGCCGCCCTGCGGGCGCAGGAGGCCCCCTGGTACGGGCCGTCCGCGCGCCTGCGGGCGGTGGTGGTCCCCGGCTCCGGCCACTCGATCAACCTGCAGCGCACCGCCCCCGTCCTGTTCGAGGCCGTCCGCTCCTGGGCCGACCGGTACGTCGCGCCCCGCTGACCCTCGGGCTGACCCTCAGGGCGCGGTGAGGACGCGGAACCCGGCGTCCACCGGGACGCGGACGCCGGTGACCGCGGGGAAGCCGCCGTCGAGCAGCGCGGCGATCACCGGCGCCACGTCGGCGGGCTCGACCATGCGGCCGAGGACGGACCGCGCGCTCAGCTCGGCCTCGGCCTGGGCGCGCGCGGCCGGGGCGTCGGTGCGGACGGCGCCGGGGGAGACGACGTTGACGGCGACGCCGTGCGGCCCCGCCTCGGCGGCCACGTGCCGGGCGAAGGCGTCCAGCGCGGCCTTGGCGGTGGCGTGGGCGATGGCGCCGGGGCGGGTCAGCTCGGCGCTCAGGCTGGAGACGTAGACGATCGCCCCGCCGCGCCGCTCGCGCATGCCGGGCAGCAGGGCGCGCGTGACGTGGAAGGCGGCGGCCAGCTCCCCGCCCACCTTGTCCATGAAGGCGTCCCACGGGATGTCCTCGAACGGCGCGAACGGCGGGGCGATGTTGGCGTTGCAGACCAGGGCGTCCACGGGACCGCAGGCCGCGGCCATGTCCGCGACGCCGCCGGCGTCACGGACATCGGCCTGGAACGGGCGCGCGGTACCCCCCGCCGCCTCGACGGCCCGGACCGTCCCCCGGGCCGCCGCCGCGTCGCCGCGGTAGTTGACGATCACATGGAAGCCGCGACGGCCCAGTTCCACGGCCGTGGCGGCCCCGATGCCGCGCCCGCCTCCGGTGACGAGCGCGACGCGCTGTGCGTTGTCCATGCCCCGACGATAGGAAAGCAGCTTACTTTTCGGAAGTACGTACCTTCGGGTAAGGTACTGAGCCACACGAGGGCTCGCAGGTGGGGGACGGTATGGAGAGGGACGACGTCTTCCGGCGGGACTGCCCGGCGCGGATGGTCCTCGACCACGTCACCGGCCGGTGGGGCGTCCTGGTCCTGACCGCGCTGCGCGAGGGCGACCTGAGGTTCTCCGAGCTGCGCGCGAAGGTGGAGGGGGTCAGCGAGAAGATGCTGTCCCAGACGCTGCGCACCCTGGTCCGGGACGGGCTGGTCAGGCGCACCGTCGAGCCGACCGTCCCGCCCCGGGTGTCCTACGGGCTGACCCCGCTCGGCGCCGGGATCACCGAGCCCCTCCAGGCCCTGACCGGCTGGATCAAAAGCCACGCGGCGGAGATCATCGAGGCGCAGAGCACCTACGACGCCTCGCCCTCCTGAGCCCGCGCCCCGGCCTGCGGGTCAGGAACGCCGTCCCGGCCGGTCGACGATCCCCTGGTCGAGATGGGCGTACCAGCCCAGGACGGTGCCCGCCCGGTAGGTGACCGTCCTGTCGCCGACCTTGTCGGTGCGCGTGCGGGCGACCGCGTGCCGGGTCCCGAGGTAGCGGTAGGTGGCGGGGTCGAGGACGATGCTCCGACGGTCGCCCAGGTGGTCGGTCCGGGCGAACGCCACGCCCCTGCGGCCCGCCGCGTCGGGGACGTCCCGCTCCGCCCCCACGCCGGAGACCTTGGGCAGGGCCCGGTAGACGGCGGCGCGGAGCTTGGGCGGCAGGGGGTGTTCCAGGATGCGGCTCATGGTGTCGAAGACGCCCTGCGGGTCGTTGGGGCCGACCTCGGCGGTGATCCTGCGGAGGAGGGCGTCGGGGTCGGTGGGAAGCGTGTGGTAGTTGCCCGGGTGGAACGCCGGGCGCTTCTCGTCGGACTGGTCGCCGTTCGCCGTGTAGTCGGTCACCTGCAGCTTCCCGGCGTGGATTTCGGCGCCGGCCTTGCCGTCGGCCCGTTCCCACTGCTCGACGGTCTCGCGGCCCTTGGGGTCGACGCCCTCCCACGGCCGGTTCATGTCGAAGCCCGACGCCGTGACGAACCGGGTGTAGATCCACTGCTTCGGGCTCGGCGGCTTGTACGGCAGGCGTTCGGCCGCCTCGGCGGCGCGGTCGCCGAGCTCGGTCGCGCTGACGAGCCGGAGGGCGGGCGACGTTCCCGGAACGGGGCCGCCGCCGTCCGGGAGCGCGACGACGCCGCCGACGCCCGCCGCGGCCACCAGGGCCCCGGCCAGGCCCGCGCGCAACGCGAACCGCCGGGAGGGGCGGCGGGCGGCGCGTCCGCGGTCGGCGGGCCGGTCACCGGCGGCGAGCCCGCGCAGTCCCCGCCGCACGGTGTCCTCGACGGAGGAGGGCATCTCCGGCATCGTGTTCCGCAGCTCCTTGACCATCTTCATCTCGTCCATGTCGTCACGACTCCTCTGCGGTCGGGTCGGTGTCGCCGAACGCGGCGCGGATCCTGCGCCGGGCCCGGTTGAGGCGCGAGCGCACGGTGCCCACGGGCACGCCGAGCGCGGCCGCGACCTCCTCGTAGGTCAGATCGGCCCAGGCGACGAGCAGCAGCACGTCGCGGTCCCGCCGGTGCAGGGACGCCATCGCCTCCGCGAGACGGCGGTCCTCCGCCTCGGCGGCCACCCGGCGCACCACGGTCTCGGCCAGCGGCTCGGGCACCGGGTCCAGGCCGGTGCGGCGCAGCGTCCGGTAGTGCCTCTCCTCCACGCGCCGGTGCTTGGCGATGAGGTTGGTGGCGATGCCGTACAGCCACGGCCGCGCCAGCGTCTGGGCGGTGTCGTAGGCGGCGCGGCGGCGGAAAGCGACGAAGAACGTCTCGGCGACGATGTCCTCCGCCGCCTGCGCGCCCAGCCGCCGCGCCGCGTAGTCGTAGATCCGGCGTCCGTGGCGGTCGAACAGCGCCGCGAACCACTCCGGCTCGGTCAGCGACCGGCGGATCAGCTCCACGTCGGCGAGTTCCGCCGCCCGGTGCACGTCCGCCGCCGCGGCGGTCACGGCGTCCCCTGGGTTCGGTGCGTCATGGCGTCCCTTCGTCTCGGGGGTGGGCACCGGTTGTTGCCCGAACGGCCCGAGGGGGTTCACGGCGCGCCGGTCAGGGGGCGGGACGGAGCGCCGCGGTGAGGACGAAGGCGCCGTCCCCGGCCGGTCCCGCGGTCAGGGCGGCGTCCACCGCGGACAGGCGGGTGGCCAGGTTGCCCAGCCCGGAACCCGGGGGAGTCACCGCGCCGGACACCCCGTCGTTGCGGACCGTCAGGCCGGCCGCCGAGACCTCGACGGCGCAGCGCGTCGCGGCGCTGTGCCGCAGCACGTTCGTGACCGCCTCGCGCAGCACCACCGCCAGGACCGGCTCGGCCTCGGCCGGGGGAGCGCCCGCGACGGTCACGGTCACCTCGATGCCGGCCGCCGCCAGGATCGACCGCGCCGTCTCCACCTCCTTCGCCAGCTCCAGGCGCGGGGCCTCACCGGCGACGGTCGCCATGTCGGCGCGGGCGCGTTCGGCCATCGCCGCGATGTCGGCCAGCTCGGCGCCGGCCCGGTCGGGCGGCAGGCGGCGGGCCAGCTCCGCCTTCAGCAGGATCGCCGTGAGGCTCTGGCCCAGCAGGTCGTGCAGGTCGCGGGCGGCGCGCAGCCGCTCGGAGACCACCGCCGAACGCGCCAGGTCCGCCCCGGCGGCGCGCAGCTCGTCCGACAGCCGCGCCAGCGACGCCATCCCGTAGACGATCAGGCCGGTGACCAGGGCGCTGACCACCGCGTTCGCGGTCGTCGCGGTGTCCGCGCCGAGGACGGGCGCGAGCACGCCCACGCTCGCGACGACCAGCACGGCGACCGGCCACGCCGCCGCCCCGAACAGCACCAGCAGCGACCCCAGCAGGAACCCCGGCACCGGGGCCCACGTCCCGCCGAGCCACGGCATCGGCAGGTAGCTCAGCACCGCCTGCGCGCCCAGGAACCACCGCCAGTGGCGCACGCGCGGCCGCGTCCACAGGAACTGCGCCCCGCAGACCACCACCAGCGCCGGGACCGCGATCCACAGCCGCGACGGGGGGACCTGCAACAGCCCGCGCAGCGACAGCCCCGCCAGCACCACCCCGAGCAGCGCCAGCGACATCCGGCGTTCCGCGCTCGGCCGGGGCCGCGGCACCGCGGTCACCTGCACCGACGCCGCGACCCGGAACCGCCCGCCGGCGTCCAGCCCGGTGTCCAGCCGCCCCCCGGCCGCCGCCAGCCGCCGCCGCACGTCCTCCAGCGCCTCCGCGCCCCGCGCCGCGGTCGGCACGCCGTCGCTGACCACCCGCAACGTCAGCAGCCCGCCCTGCTCGTCGGTCTCGATCACGCACCGCCGCGCGGTCCCCAGCCGCACCACGTCGGTCACCGCCTCCCGCAGCACGGTCGCCAGCAGCGCCCCCGCCTGCCCCAGCGGCTCGGCGTGCCGGACGTCCACCGCCACCTCGACCCCGGCCGCCGCCAGCAGCGACCGCGCCGTCGCGATCTCCGGCGCCAGCGACAGGCTCCGCAGGTCGGCGGCGGCCTCCCGCGCGGCGCTCAGCGCCGACCGCGCCACCGGCAGCGCCGCCGCCGCGTCCCCCGGCCGCGCCAGCGCCTCCAGCGCCCGCCCGATGCTCGCCTCCAGCAGGGCGGCGACCCGCAGCCGCTCCTCCCGCACGGCCGTCAGCGCCCGCGTCAGCCGCGCCGCGCCCGCCGCCTCCACGCGCTCGGTCAGCGCGCACAGCCCGTAGGTCGCCAGCGCGGCCAGCACGACCGTCCCCGCCGCGTCGAGCGCGCCCGCCACCGACGCCGCCCGCTCCGCCGCGACCCCCACCCCGGCGGCGACGACCAGCGCCGACGCCCACCACCGCGACCCCAGCAGCAGCGCCCCGGCCGCCACCCCGAGCAGCCCGACCGGCCCCCCGAACCCCGCCACGGCCACCGCCGCGGCCCCGGTCTGCGCCACCGGCAGCCACCACCGCCGGAACCGGGCCAGCCCCGGCACCACGTGCGGCAGCAGCGCCGCCAGCACCACCAGCTCCAGCGGCACCAGCGCGACCGCGCCCGGCCGTCCGAGCGCCCCGACCACGTACACGCCCACGAACGCCGACAGCGCCGCGACGGCGATGGTCCGGGCCGTCCGGGGTCCGTCCAGGGGGATCACCCTGGAATGGTACGAACCAGACGGCGCGCGGGATCAGGCGGTGACCATCCGCAGCGTCCCCGGCCGCCGCCCCGTGATCCGGTCCAGGGCCCGCGCCGTCGCCTCGTCGTCCGGCAGGTACACGACCAGCTCCTGGCCGTCGGTGTCGGGCAGCGCCAGCGACTCGAACGCCAGCCGCAGCTCCCCCTCCGGATGCGCGATCCGCTGCGTCCCGCTCCGCGCCGCGAACGCCGCCGCCGCCGCGACCCGCTCGGTGAACACCTTCCCCGCCACCAGCGTCAGCTCCTGCGCGAGGGCCGCCGCGTGCTCGTCGATCCGCACCGCGTCGTCCTTCAGCACCGCCGCCTGCTGCGTCGCGACCCACTCCCAGTCGGGGAACACCTCGCGGGAACGCGGGTTCGCGAACACGTAGCGCACCAGGTTCGGTCGCTCGCCGTCCAGGATCCCCAGCGGCCGCACCAGGCGCTCGTAGCCGGAGGTGTAGGCGATCAGGTCGTTGAGGCGGTTGACGACCACGGCGGGCGTCGGCTCCAGGCGCTCCAGCAGCGCCAGCACCGTGGCGCGGGGCCGCAGCGTCGGCGGTACGGCCGCCGGGCAGGTCAGCAGGCTGGTCTTGCCGCCCGCGTGCTTGGTCGCGAACAGCAGGTGCATGCGCTCCTCGTGCGACAGCCGCAGCGCGTCGGCGATCGCCGCCAGCACCTGGAGCGACGGGTTGCGGTCCCGGCCCTGCTCCAGCCTGGTCAGGTACTCCACGCTGATCCCGGCGAGCGTCGCCAGCTCGGCCCGCCGCAACCCGGGCGTCCGCCGCCGCGGCCCGGTGGGCAGGCCCACCTCGGCGGGGGTGACGGACTCGCGGCGCAGCCGCAGGAACGTGCCCAGCTCGTTGTCGCTCACAACGGCCACGGTAACCGCCGCCCGGCCGTCTTATCGTGGCCGTGTCAGGGCCAGTCTCGGCGCGGTCTCCCTCCCCGCCGCGCGCCCCGGCAGCGTTGGGGCCATGAGCACCGAAACCGTGAACACCGGAACCACCGCCCTGCCCCTGTCGCCCGGCGACTGGGCGCTCGACCCGTTCCACTCGTCGGTCGGGTTCGTCATCCGCCACCTCGGCATCTCCAAGGTCCGCGGCCGCTTCAACGACTTCACCGCGGCCCTGCGGGTCGGCGAGACCCTGGCCGACGTCGAGGTCACCGCCACCGTGGAGATCGCCTCCATCGACACCGGCAACGCCGACCGCGACGCCCACGTCAAGCGGGAGGACATGCTCGACGTCGCCCGCCGCCCCCGCATGACGTTCCGCTCCACCGCGATCACCGGCTCCGGCGAGGACTGGACCATGGCCGGGGACCTCACGATCGGCGACGTCACGCGGCCGATCACGTTCGCCGTGGAGTTCGACGGCGTCCGGGAGTTCCCCGGCACCGGCAGCCGCCACGCGGGCTTCGAGGCGACCGGCGAGCTGAGCCGCAAGGAGTTCGGCCTGGCCTTCGGCGCGGGCATGCTCGGCGACACCGTCAAGATCCAGCTCGACATGCAGTTCGTCGAGCCCTCCTCCTGACGCCGGAGACGGGGCGGGGGAACCTCCGCGGGCTCGCATACCATGCGCCCGTGGAGGTTCTGGAGGAACGGGAGTGGCGGGCCCGCGCGCAGGCGCACCGGGCCCGGGTCGACGCGTGGGTGAACCCGCACCTGGAGCGCCGCGAGCAGGGCCGGAGCCATCCCGTCGAGGACTTCCTGTTCACCTACTACAGCCACCGCCCCGCCAAGCTCCGCCAGTGGCACCCCGGCGCGGGCGTCGTCCTGCGGAACGCCGCCGGCTACGGCCGCGACTACCGCGACACCCCCGACGGCGCGACCCTCGACACCGCCGCGCTCATGGAGCGCCGCAAGCAGTCCGTCGACTGGATCGCCGGGCTCCTGGCCGCCACCGCCTCCCGGCCCGCGTTCTTCGGCTGCTTCGGCCTGCACGAGTGGGCGATGGTCTACCGCACCCCCGAGGTCCGGCACGCGTCCTGGCCGCTGCGCCTCGGCCCGGACGGCGTCGCGGCCGTCGTGGAGGAGCGCGGCGTGCGGTGCAGCCACTTCGACGCGTTCCGCTTCTTCACCCCGCTGGCCCGCCCGCTCAACGCGCTCCAGCCCACCCGCGACGGCCAGAAGGACCTGGAGCAGCCCGGCTGCCTGCACGCCAACATGGACCTGTACAAGTGGGCCTACAAGCTGTCGCCGCTGGTCAGCAGCGATCTGGTGGCCGACTGCTTCGAGCTGGCCCGCGACGTGCGCGCCCTCGACATGCGCGCCAGCCCCTACGACCTGCGCGCCCTCGGCCACGAGCCGGTCCGGATCGAGACGCCCGAGGGCCGCGCCGACTACGCCCGCCGCCAGCAGGAGTTCGCCGAACGCGCCCGCCCGCTGCGGGACCGCCTGCTGGCCGCCTGCGAGGCGCTGCGCACGGCGCCCTGAGCCCCCGCCCGGCCTCCTCCGCCCCTGAGGTGTGAAACGCCCCCACGGGGAACGAATCCCAACCCAGGCGTACACCGAAGGAGACGACGATGACCAGGGCCGGAGGAATAGGCGGCGAGTCCGACATCGTGGCGCTGCGCGCCGGAACCGAGGTCGGCGAACCCGCCCCGCCGGGGGAGGCCCCGCACATCGTTCCCCGGGACGTCCCGATCGACGACTTCACCGATCTTCCCGAGGGGCTGAAGGAGTACCACGCCAGGGAGCGCGAGGCGCTCGACGACGACCCGAAGACCGAGCCCACCCGGGAGGCGGGCCCGGCCTCCTGACCGTCAGGACCGCTCGGGGACCGCGCAGGCCCCGTCGGCGCAGGCGTCGCCGTCCTCCCCGACCAGGGAGATCGACGGCCGCGCGTCCGCCCACGCCCGCCGGAGCACCTCCGCGAACGCCTCCGCCGGCTGCGCCCCCGCGACCCCGTACCGGCGGTCCACCACGAAGAACGGCACCCCGGTCGCGCCGAGCTCCCGCGCCTCGCGCTGCTCGGCCGCGATCTCCGCGGCGTACGCCCCGGACTCCAGCGCCGCGCGCGCCGCGTCCCCGTCGAGCCCCGCCTCCACGGCGACCGCCACCAGCTCGTCCCGGTCGAACAGGGACCGCCGGTCGGTGAAGTGCGCCCGGTAGAACGCCTCGACCACCGCGTCCTGCACGCCGTTCTCCCGCGCCAGGCGCAGCAGCCGGTGCGCGTCGGCGGTGTTCCCGACCCGGCCCCCGTCCAGGTGGTACTCCAGGCCGTCCTCGGCGGCGCGGCGCTCCATCTCGCGTTCCATCGCGGCGGCGCGTTCGGGGGTCATCCCGTACTTGGCGGACAGCATGTCCACCGTCAGCCGGGTCTCGTCCCGCGGCGCGTCCGGGTCGAGCTGGAACGACCGGTGGACGACCTCCACCCGGTCCCGCTGCGGGAACGCCGCCAGCGCCTTCTCGAACCGCCGCTTACCGATGTAGCACCACGGACAGATCACGTCCGACCAGATCTCGACGCGCACGGGAACACCTCTCCGGAAACGGGACAATCCTCCGGACAACACGCCATGACCTGGATTGATTTCCGGCGCGGGCTGGATGGGCCCCTATCGAGGCAGGCCCGGGCCCGCCGTCCCGCGGCACGCCGCCCGGCCCTGCATTCCCCTCCGGCCACATCCAGCCGCGCCCGTCCCGCGTCCGCCGGAGGCCGCGGGACGCGGACGGCCGTTCGGGTTCCACCGTCCCGGGGACCCGGCCGGCCGTCCGAGAACGCCGGGCCCAGGAACGCGTCTCGGCGGTGCCGTGCGCGCCGCCGCCTGAGGGCACCACTGTAGGCACAGCGGGCCGGACGGCGGGGCGGCCTCCGGCGAATCGGTCCCCGACCAGGCCGAACCGCCGGACCGTCCGGGGAGTCTAAGGAGCGACCGCTCCACGATCACGACAGGAGGACCATGTCGGCCCCCGCACCCGACATCATCGGTGACGCCCTGCTGCGCGCCTTCGCCGAACGCGGCATGGCGGCGACGCTGCCCCAGCCCGACACGTTGCGGCTCACGTTGCCCGACGGCACCGCCACCACCCGGGACATCGCCGAGTGGCGACGGTACGCGGGCCGCAACTCCCGCGCCGACCTGCCCGGGATCGCGGCGCAGTACGCCGAGCAGACCGCCACGATGTTCGCCCGCAGCGCCACCCACTCCGACACCCGGAACCTCCTGGACGGCGAGCGGCTCCGGCTGCGCCTCTACCCCGACGAGGCGCTGACCCCCGAGATGCGGTCGGCCCTGGTCACCCGCCCCCTGGCCCCCGGCCTGCTGGAGACGGTGGTCGTGGACTACCCCGACTCGCTGATGCCGCTGAACCGCGGCGAGCTGGACGGGGTCACCGAGGAGGCCGCCTTCGGCGCGGCCCTGGAGGCGTCCCTGGACCGGGAGGAGCACTACTCCCGCACCGACGACATCCAGGGCGTCCCGATCATGCACGTCGGCGGCACCCACCGCTACGTCGGCTCCCACGTCCACGTCCTGAGCCGGTACGTGGACCCGGCGGCGGCCCGGTACGGCGCGCTGGTGGCGTTCCCGATCCCCGAGTACGTGGTGGTCCACGTGATCGGCCCGGTGCACCTGTTCGCGGCGTTCGAGACGATGCACGAGCTGGTCGAGCGCCACTTCCAGGCGGGCGAGAAGGCGATCACCCCCCGCCTCTACTGGTGGCGTCCCGGCCCCTACGAGCAGCTCCCCGAACGGCAGGCCCTGCACAGCGGCCAGGTCCCGGCCCTGGTCCCGGTCGGCCTGAAGGTGGACCACCAGGAGAAGAGCATCCAGCCGACGACGGCCGAGACCGACCAGTTGATCGAGCTCTGGCTCCGCGACAACCCGATGTGACGCGCCCGGCCCGCCCCCCGCGGGCGGGCCACCGGCGGCCCCTGCCATGATCCTCCGGTGAGCGACTTCGTCGTGTCGGTGATCCCCACCGACCCCCGCTGGCAGCCGGCCCCCGAGGCGGCCGACGCCTGCGCCGACCTGCTGCGCGCCCTGCTCTACCCGGAGGAGCCCGACCCCGAGGTCGAGATCGGCTGGTACGACCGCGTCGCGATCGTGCACCCCCACGAGAACCTCCAGCACGTCACCTGCCCCCGCTGCGGCCGCGAGATCTCCGACTGGTTCGACGGGCTGGCCGAGGAGGCGGAGGAGCGGCAGGGGCTGACCGAGCTGGAGGCCACGGTCCCCTGCTGCGGCGCGCGGATCCCCCTGACCGGCCTCCGCCACGACTGGCCGTGCGGCTTCGCCCGCTTCGAGATCGCCGCCTGGAACCCCGAACGCCAGCCCCTGTCCGGCGCCGACCTGACCGCCCTCGGCGAGGCCCTGGGGCATGCCGTCCGCCAGATCGAGGCACACATCTGACCTGCGCGGGAACCGCCGCCACCACCGTCACGTCAGAATCGCGAACCCCACGGACACACCACCGGACGGAGCACGGATGCGGGTCAAGGCGATCACTCTGGGCGCGGCGCTGGCGCTCCTCACGACGGGCCTCACCACGGGCTGCGGCGCGTTCACCCCCGTGATGGCCGAGGGCCGCGTCAAGGCCCGCGTCGCCGAGAGCCCCATGTTCGCGTCCGAGGACTCCAACGTGAGCGTCACCGTCCTGTCGTCCACGGTGAAGCAGGTCCGCAAGGACGACAGCGGCACCGTCCCGCGCACCGACGTCCCCTGGCTGCGCCGCGGCGACCTGCCCAAGGAGATCCGCCAGGGCAGCGTCGTGGAGTGCGACGTGGAGATCCGCCGCAAGTTCCAGAGCAACGACTGGGGCCAGCCCCGCGCCACGGACTGCGAGATCGTCGGCTGACGGCCGGCCACCCACCCGCGGAGCGCGGGCCCGTCCGGCCGTGTAATGTCCATACCAAACATTTTGGTATGGAGGCGGACGCATGGGGAGCGCGGGAGCGCGGGAGTGGCTGGCGGAGGGCCTGCGGCTGCTGGCCGAGCAGGGCGCCCCGGCGGTGACGCTGGAGCGGGTCTGCGAGCGCATGGGCATGTCGAAGGGGGCGTTCTACCACCACTTCGGGTCGGTGCCGAAGTTCCGGACCCGGCTGCTGGCCCACTTCGAGGCCGAGTACACCACCGCGGTCATCGACGCGGTCGAGGGCGCGGCCGGCCTGCCCGCGCGGGAACGGCTCGACCTGCTGGTCGCCGAGGCGCTCCGGGACACCACCCCGGACCTGGAGATCGCGGTCCGGGCCTGGGCCAAGCAGGACCCCGAGGCGGCCGCGGTGCAGGAACGCGTGGACGCCACCCGCATCGCCTACGTGCGGGACCTGTGCGAGCGGGCCGGCCACGCCGACCCGGACCGGACGGCCACGCTGGTGTACCTGGTGCTGATCGGGGGCGCGCACCTCGCGCCCCCGCTCCCGCACGAGGACAAGCGCGCCCTGTGCGCCCTGGTCCTGGGACGGGCGGACGCGGCGGCCGCCGCGCCGCGGAGGGGCCCGACGCCGTGAGGCCCGCCACCGCCACCCCGAGCCCGCCGTCCATCCGCTCCACCACCTGATCGTCGCCGCCACGGGCGCCGTGCCCGGGAAGAAGGGACCGTCATGAGCCCCACGGGACTCCACCGCTGGCTTCCCCGCCTGATCCTGGCCGCCGCCGCCGCGCACCTGGCGGTGGGCGCGGTCGAGTCGGCCCCGCACTGGCGCGACATGCTGTCGGAGGGCCTGTGGAACACCGTCGCCAACGACGACGCCCCCCGCATGATGGCGCTGTGGTTCATGTTCAGCGGCGTCGCGCTGGTCGGCCTCGGCCTGCTGGCCAGGAGGAGCGTGCTCGCCACCGGCGCGCTGCCCGTCGAGATCGGCTGGCTCCTGCTGCTGTCCGGCGTCCCGGTGGCCCTGCTCGAACCGGTCTCGGGCGGCTGGGTCCTGCTGACCCTCGGCACCCTGGCCGTATACGCGACACGGCGCTCCGCACCGGACCGGCCCTAGGTTGTGCCGTCAAGGTTCATGGCCCCATCAACAGGCTCGGCGGTCCTGTCCTGGCGGGTGGCGATGCCGCGCCGGTGTTTGAGCCGGTTGAAGCAGCGCTCCACCACGTCGCGGCGTTTGTGGATCCGGGCGTCGGAGGCCGGCGGGCGTCCGCCGGCGGAGCCGGGGCCGCCCCGGCCCCGGGTGCGGCACCCGGATCCGCTCCAGCACCGCTGCGAACATGGTGCAGTCGTTGACGTTGCCGCCAGCGAGTCTCGGCCAACTCATGACGACGAACCGCAGGCCGACGGGGCAACGGGCAGGTCGGCGAGGGGGCGTGGAAGCGCGGGTTTTCGCCGCCATCACCCCGGCCGCCCTGTTGAGGCGGCTGTGAACCTTGACGACACGACCTGGCCCGCGGCGGTCGGGACCTTCGGTGTCGCGCGCATCCCCACGTACACGCACTCGGTGCCGTCCGACAGCGTCGAGAACACCACCGGCATGTGGTCCTCGCTGAACGAGGGTCCCGCGCCCGACGCCGCGAACACCGTCCCGTGCCCGGTCTCCGTCACCGGTGTCAGGTCCATGTCCAGGGGCGGCGACACGTCCTTCATGTCGTCCACGAACTCGTACCGCATGTGCGGCGCGCCGTCCCTCTCGCCCACGGTGACCACCACGCCCGCCCGCCGGTAGGTGCCGGTGAACGGCGCCACGTCGATCGCGGGCGGCGTCGCCGGGGCGCCGAACGGCTCCGGCATCCGCACCCCCGCCAGCTCGGCCAGCAGCTCGCGGAAGAGTTCGTGGTACAGCCGCCGCGCGCCGCCGCCGTTGGTCAGCAGCACCACCGCCACCCCGGCCGACGGGACGACGCGCAGGTAGGCGTACTGGCCGATGGCCGCGCCGTCGTGGCCGTAGCCCGCGACGCCGTCCCAGTCGTACAGGGTCCAGCCGAGGCCCCAGCCGTCGGCGCTGACGGTCCACCTGTCGGGGACGTCGGCCTCCCGGCGCCGCATCGCCGCGACGGTCCCGGGCTCCAGCACGCGCGTCCCGTCGGGGGCGAGGCCCCCGTCCAGGTGCATCCGGGCGAAGCGGGCCATGTCACCGGCCGACGAGATGATCCGCCCGGCGGGCCCGACCGAACGCGGCATCAGGTCCCACGCCGGGGCCGGCTCCGGGTCGGCGCCCGCCTCGCCCAGATGGCTCATCGCCGCCCGGAACCGCAGCGCCTCCTCCGGCAGCGTCATCGTGTGCTCCAGCCCCAGCGGCGCGAGGACCTTCTCGCGCAGCGCCCGGTCCCAGGTCATCCCGGTCAGCACCTCGACGATCCGGCCGAGCACGACGTAGCCGAGGCCGCCGTAGGAGATCGCCGTGCCGGGCGGGCAGTCCAGCGGCACGTCGCGGGCCGCCGCCACGTAGCCGGCCAGGCAGTCGTCGCCGCGCCCGCCGTCGTGGTTGAAGTCGTTGGTCACGCCGCCGGTGTGCGACAGCAGCCGCCGGACGGTGATCTCCCGCGTGGCCGCCGGGTCCGGCGTCGCGAACTCCGGCAGCACGTCGGCGACCCGCGCGTCCAGGTCCAGCAGGCCCTCGTCGACCAGCCGCATGACCAGCGTCGCGGTGTAGACCTTGGCGATCGATCCGCACAGGAACACCGAGTCGGGCGTCGCGGCGACCCCGGTGCCCCGGTGCAGGACGCCGCTGGCCAGCTCGTGGACGCGGCCGTTCACCAGCACCGCCAGGGCCGCGCCGGGAACGCGGTGGGCGGCGCGCAGCCCGTCCAGCCGCGCCTGCCAGCGCGCCAGGTCGAGGTCCCGGCCCCGGGAGTCGCGGGCGCCCCACTCGCCGCCGGCCTGCCAGTCGCCGTTGTCGTCCCAGGTCACGTCGTTCGCCATGGTGGTCTCCGTCAAGGGAAGGGGGTGTCAGTGGAGGGCGGGGGCGGTCGTGCCGGCCGCCTCTTCGGCCGTGGCCGGGGTGTCCTTGGGGTCGCGCATCACCACCAGGGCGAGCACCGCGGCGGCCAGCACCCCCGCGGCGGCGATGGTGAAGCCGGTGCCCATCGCGGAGGTGAACGCCTCCCGCGCGGTCCCCGCGAGGCCCGCGTCGCCCAGCGCCAGGGCCTCGCCGAGGGAGCGCCGCGCCCGCTCGGGCGCGTCCTCCGGCATGGCACCGGTGAAGCCCGCGGTCACGACGCTGCCGAGGATCGCCACGCCCAGGGCGGCGCCGGCCTGCTGGATGGTGTCGTTCAGCGCCGACCCGACCCCGGCCTGCTCCGGCGGGACCGTGCTCATCAGGGCCGAGATCGCCGCGGGCGCCGCCAGGCCGCCGCCCGCGCCGAGCACGAACAGCGCCACGCCGAGCGGCCAGAACCCGTCCTCGGCCGACAGCGAGGCCAGCATCGCGAACGCGGCCGCGATCACGGCCAGCCCGCCCGCGGCGGCGACCCGGTTGCCGATCCGCCGGCCGAGGGCCGCGCCCAGGCCGTTGAACAGCAGCGACGCGACGGCCATCGGCAGGAACGCCAGTCCCGCCTCGGTGGGGGAGTAGCCGAGCACGAGCTGCAGGTATTGGGTCAGCACCAGCAGCAGGCCGCCGTTGCCGATCTGGACGAGGGTCAGCGACAGGCTGCCGCCGGAGAAGTTGCGGGCCCGGAACAGGCCGAGCGGGACCATCGGGGAGGCGGTGCGCAGCTCCCAGGCGACGAACCCGGCGAGACCGGCGACGGCCAGGCCGAACGCCGGCAGCGTGACCGGGTGCGTCAGGCCGTGCCGGGGCCACTCGATGATCGCCCACACCAGGGCGGTCATGCCGACGACCGACAGCACGGCGCCCAGCGGGTCCGGCCTGGTCCACGGGCCCCTCGACTCGGGCATCAGCACCAGCGCGGCGACGATCGCCAGCACCGCGATCGGAACGTTGATCAGGAAGATCGCGCCCCACCAGAACCACGCGATCAGCGCGCCGCCCAGCACCGGACCGCCGACCAGGCCGACCATCGCGACCGCCGACCAGACGGCCATCGCCGTGCGCCGCTCCGCGTCGTCGAACACGGTGATCAGGATCGACAGCGTGCTCGGCATGATGAGCGCGCCGCCGATCCCCATCACCACGCGGGCGACGATCAGGTGCCACGGCTCGGTGGCGAGGGTGGCCGCCAGGGACGACAGCCCGAACAGCGCCAGCCCGACCAGCATGACCCGGCGGCGGCCGAACCGGTCCGACAGGCTGCCCGCCGTCAGCAGCAGCCCGGCGAACACCAGGATGTAGGACTCCAGGATCCACTGCGCGTCCTGCGGGGTCGCGCCGATGTCCTCGGCCAGCGGCGGGATCGCCACCGTCAGGACCATGTTGTCGATCACCAGGACCAGCGTGCTCAGGCAGAGCACGACCAGGATCCACCAGCGGCGCGGGTGCCGCCCTCGCAGCGCTTCCATCACAGCCCCTCTCGGCGCCGCCCCTTTCGGGAACGACGTTCTCTCGTTGCGAACACTGTACGCAGAAGGAGGTGTGTACGCAAGAGCGCACATCGTTCGCAACGGTCGAGGGGGTGGTGTCAGCCCTTCTTCGCGCCGGTCAGCGCCTCGTCAAGGATCTCGGCGGCGGTGTCGATCTCGTCGTCGGTCACCGTCAGCGGCGGCGCGATCCGCAGGCACGAGCTGAGCCCGCTCCGGTCGCCGCGCACGATGTTCATGCACAGGCCCGCCGTCTCGCACCGCCGCGTCACCTCGTCGCCGAACTCCACCGCGGGCTCCCGCGTGTCCCGGTCGCGGACCAGCTCCACGCCCCACAGCAGCCCCATCCCCCGGACCTCGCCGATCTCCTCGTGCCGTTCGGCCAGCTTCCGCAGGTGCCCGCCGAGGCGCTCGCCGCGCTCCCGCGCCCGCGCCGCCAGGTCCTCCTCCTCGACGACCTCCAGCACCGCCAGCGCGGCCGCCGCCGGGAGCGGGTCGGACTGGTGGGAGGTGTAGTAGAACAGCCCGGCGTCGTAGGCGGCCCGCTCGATCGCCGCCGTGGTCGCCACCGCCCCGATCGGCAGCCCGCCGCCGAGCGTCTTGGACAGCGTCACCAGGTCCGGCGTCACCCCGAACAGGTCCATCGCGAACATCGCGCCGAGCCGCCCGAACCCGGTCTGCGCCTCGTCCAGCACGACCAGCAGGGAACGCTCGTGCGCCAGCTCCACCAGCCGCGCGAAGTACCCCGGCGGCGGCACCAGCACCCCGCCCGCCGACAGCACCGGCTCGGCGATCACCGCCGCCGGGGCCCCCACCGACTGCTGGTCGTACAGCTCGAACCCGACCTCCAGGCAGGTCGTGTCGCAGGTGCCCGCGCAGTGCCGCACCGGGCACCGGTAGGCGTACGGGGCGGGCAGCGCGAAGATCCCCGGCGGTGTCGGCCCGTGCCCGCGCCGCCCTCCCGAGAACGTCAGGGCCTGGCTCCCCGCCGTCATCCCGTGCCAGCTCCGCGTCAGCGCCAGCACCTCGAACCCGCCGGTGGCGAGCTTGGCCATCCGCAGCGCGACCTCGTTCGCCTCCCCGCCGGTGCTGACGAACATCGCCCGGTCCAGGCCCTCCGGCAGCACCCCGACGAGGCGTTCGGCCAGGTCCAGCACGGGCGTGGACAGCATCCGCGAGTTGAGGTGGACGACGTCGCGCAGGGAGCGTTCGACCGCCGCCCGGATGCGGGTGTGGCCGTGCCCGATCGTCGCGCAGATCTGGCCCGAGGTGAAGTCGAGGACGCGCCGCCCCTCCGTGGTCGTCAGCCACGCGCCGTCCGCGCTCTCGATCACCTCCGGCCAGAATCCGCCCGCGTACCGGACCATCAGTTCCACACGTGCGTCCATGCGGTCTTCCCTTCGTGAGCGGCCTCACGGAGGATCGTCGGACGGCGGGATCCGGCCCATCCATCGCAAGATTCCGGCCGAAAACATCGGAGGTTCCCGAACGATGCTCGACCTCCAGCGCCTCCGCCTGCTCACCGAGCTGCACCGGCGGGGCACCGTCACCGCCGTCGGCGAGGCGCTGTCCTACTCGCCCTCGACCGTCTCCCACCAGCTCGCCGCGCTGCAGCGCGAGGCGGGCGTCCCGCTGTTCGAACGCGACGGCCGCGTCCTGCGCCTCACCGAGGCCGCCCACGTCCTGGTCCGGCACGCCGACGTCCTGCTGGACCGCGTCGAGCGCGCCGAGGCGGAGATGGCGGCGGCCGCGGGCGCGGTGACCGGCGTGGTGCGGATCTCGGTGTTCCAGACCGCCACCCGTCTGCTCGCCCCGGTCCTCGCCGACCTGTCGGCCCGCCACCCCGGGCTGCGCGTCGAGACCCGGATCGAGATCGACCAGGCGCTGGGCGCCCTGGAACGCCGCGACTGCGACCTCGCCGTGGTCTGGGAGGACGAGCACGCGCCCCGGCCGCGCCCGGCGGGGCTGGCGTTCGAGGTGCTCCACGAGGAGCACATGCTGCTGGTGCTGCCCGCCGGGCATCCCGCCGCCGCGCTCCCGCACGCCGACATCCCGGCCCTGGAGTCGGCGGTCTGGGCGGGCGGCCCGCCCGGCTTCGGCCACGGCCGCACGATCCAGGACACGTGCCGCAGGTACGGCGGCTTCACCCCCGACCTGCGCCACCACACCGCCGACGAGGCGGCCCTGCTCACCCTCGTCGCCGCGGGCCAGGCCGTGACGCTGCTGCCCGAGCTGGCCCACCCCGAGCGCGCCCCCGGCGTCGTCGTCCGCCGGATCACCGACCCGCCCGTGATCCGCCGCGTTCTCACCGTCACCCGCCGCGCCAGCCTGTCCCGCCCGGCCCTCGCCACCGTCCGCGCCGAACTCGCCCGCGCGGTCCGCCGGGACGGCGCGCCGGACACGGATCCTCCTTGAAAAGACAGGAACGTCCGGATGGTCGTGATCCCGGTGGTCACCTGCGGGTCCGGCTCGCCCCACGGAAGGGGGCAACGCCCCTATAGTCCAGCCTCATGGGTTTTGTAACGGTCCTGGTGATCCTGCTCGCCGGGGTGGTCGTCGTGCTGGAGATCATGATGCTGCGCACCGACAAGCAGCGCCGCGCCGAACTGGCGAAGCTCCGCGACGACCTGGCCGAGCTCACCGGGAACGCGCGCTCGCTCGCCGCCGCCACCGACCTGGCGGCCGTCGAGACCAGGACCGACGAGGAGGCCCGCGCGCTGCGCGCCACGCTGGACGAGACCGCCCGCCGCACCACCGGCGACCTGGACGCCCTGCGCGCCGACGCCGAGACGGCCTCGCGCACCCTGAACACCCTGCGCAAGGAGGTCGCCGACCTCCGCCAGTCCCTCGGCCGCCTGGAGGCCGCCCGCCGCTCCCTCAACGAGCTGCGCGAGACCGCCGCCGCCCACCGCGAGACCCTGGACGACCTCGCCGAACGCGCCACGACCGCCGCCGCCCGCCTCGACGAGCGCGAGACCGCCCACCTGTCGCTGGTCCGCGCCCTGGAGACGACCGAGGCGGAGCTCGCGGCCCTGCGCGCGGCCGTGACCGCCGACTTCGACCAGCGCGCCACCACCGTCCTGCCCGGCCGGATCACCACCACCGACGAGGCCGCGCGCCCCGTCCTCACCGACCTGTACGAGGTCCTGGCCGCCTCCGTCGGGCTGCGCGTCGGCCACACGCCGCCGTCGGGGGACACCCGCTACCTGTTCGGCACGGCCCCCGACCTGGACGAGCGCCTCGACGCCCAGCTCCGCGCGCAGGAACCGTCCCCGGAGCTGGCGGCGCTGCTGGTCGCCGCGTTCCACGCCGCCGACGCCCGCGTCCAGCTCGGCCCGCTGCGGATCGAGCAGCGCGGGGGCCAGCTGCTGGTCGGCGTGCACCCGATCGGCGGCCGGGCGGCGCGCCCGATCGACCTCACCGAATGGGCACGACGCCAGCGCGGCTAGGCACCTCCCACAGCGTCAGCCGCTCCCCGCCCGCCGCCAGGATCTGGCTGCACCGCGGCACGCCGTCGACGACCTCGACGTTCAGCGCGATCCCGGCGTCCTCGTCGACCAGCACGACCTGCCGGACCGCCCGTCCGGTCCGCACCGACCGGGCGGCGGTCCACGGCAGCCCCTCCTGGTAGGTCATCAGGTGGACGACGCTGCGCGCGTACCGCAGCACCGCAGGCCCGTCCACGATCCGCGCCCCGAGGTCGCCCAGCGCGCACCGCAGCACGACCCGGAACTCCGCGCCCCTGCCCGGGACCCGCGCCGGATGGTCGCGCCGCGCCCGCCGCCGCCGCGCGGCGGCGACCGCCTCCTCCCCGAACGCCTGGCACTCGGCCACCAGGTCGTCCAGGGCGCGCTGGAAGCGCTCCTGCTCGTCGCGGCCGCTGAGCCCGTTCAGGACGCGCTCCACGTCGCCGGGGTCCATGCCGAGGGCCGGGGGCAGCAGCAGCGCGACCTGCCGCGCCCGCTCCCCCGACTTCGGCTCCTCCGACAGCGCGGCCAGCGCCGACACCGCCCGCGCCACCGTGAGGATCCGCTCGTCCTCGGGCCGCTCCTCCTCCGCGGGGGGCTCGGCGACGGGCCGTTCGCCCTCCCGCGGCGACCGGACGGGCCGCCGCACGGCCAGCACCTCGTGGAACTCGTCGTCGCCGCCGGAGCGCGGCCGTTCCAGGATCATCGCGTCGTGCGGCGGGCGCTGCCCCGGCGCGAGCCCCGGGACCGGCGACCCGAACCGCGGCCGCCCGTCCTCCCCGTCCGCCAGGGTGAGCGACAGCCACCGCTCCGGGTCGAACGCGACCGGGGCGCCCACCGTCCCCTCGGCGGAGTCGACGATCACCCGCGTCCGCCGCGCCGCGCCCCCCAGCCCCGGCAGCGCCGCGTCCAGCGCCGCCGTCAGCATCAGCCAGGCGACCCGCGGATAGAGGCTGTCGGCGAACCCCACGCGCACGTACGCGGGACCACTCACACGACCACACGGCATGGGCGCCTCCCCAACCGGACGATCTCCACGGTAAACCGGCGGGGCGTTCGGCCACAGGCCCAGAAAACGGCGGTGTCAGCGGTGGGCGTCCGGGTCGGGGCGCGACCCGAACGCCGTCAGGAACCGGTCGCGGAAGTCCCGCATCGACCACACCGGGGCGTCCGGCCCCGGCCTCAGCCCGTCCCGCCAGCCCCAGCCCGCGATCCGGTCCAGCACCTTCCGGTCCCGCGCGACGACGGTGACCGGCACGTCGCGGCCGGCGTTCTCGCCGGTGATGAGCGGGGCGGGCTGGTGGTCGCCGAGGAAGACCAGCACCAGGTCGTCGTCGCCGTGGGTCTCGGCGTAGGAGACGAGGGTGCTCAGCGAGTACTCGATGGAGCGCCGGTACGCGCCGCGCACGTCGGCGGGCATCCGCGCGTCCAGCCCCGCGCCCTGCCCGTTGAACACCGACCCGTCCCCGACCCGCCGCCAGTCGACGACCCCGTTCGGGACGGCCGCCCAGGGCGCGTGGCTGGACACCAGCGCGGTCTCCACCATCACGGGACCGGCGTGGGCGTCCCGCTCGAACCGCTGGACGGCCGACAGCGTGTACTGGTCGGGCATGGTGGCGTAGGCGAAGCGGGGCCCGCGGTATCCGAGGTTCCGGGAGTCGTAGACCTTGCCGTACTCGAAGAACCCGCCCTCCGGCCAGGCCCGCGTGATGGCGGGCATGAACGCGCTGGTCCGCCAGCCCGCCCGCCGGAAGGCCCCGTTGAGCGTCAGCCGGTCGCCGGAGACGAGCGCGCGGTACCGCTGCTGGCTGTCGACCCACACCCCCGACAGCAGCGTGGCGTGCGCGAGCCAGCTCCCGCCCCCGGCCGTGGACGAGGTCAGGAAGGCGCTGCGGGCCCCGACCCCGGCCCTGCGCAGCCGTTCGGTCCCGGCGTCGAGCACGGCCCCGACCCGCCGCGCGTACCGCGGATCCTGGACGGCGCTGCGCCCGTAGCTCTCCACGAAGGCGATCACGACGTCCTTGCCCCGCAGCGCCTCCAGCATCCGGCTCCCCGGAACGCCGCGGAAGGCGTCGGCCTCGGCCTCCCTGGCGAACGCCCGCTTGTCCCGCAGCCCGTCCCGCACCTTGAGCGCGCGCCCGACGGCGAGCCGGGCCGTGTCCCGCGACGCCACCGGGACCCCCGGCACGAACTGCGCGCCGAACACGGTCCCCGCCGTCCACACGGCCCACAGCCCGATCACGACGCGGCCCGCGACGTCGCCGTTCCGCCCGGCGACCCCGGCCACCCGCAACGAGGCCAGGGCCATCAGGACGACGGCGACGATCCCCGCCGCCACCACCGCCACCCCGGCGAACACCCCGCCGTACGAAGCGGTGAAGAACTCCCACCCCGCCCCCACGAAGGCCCAGTCGAGCACGGGGTCCCAGGGCCGCACGAGGACCTCGTGGAACCCCATGTCGAGGACCTTCACCACCAGCACGATCCCGAGGAGCGTTCCACCCAGGACGGCGGCGGCCTTCCGCCAACGCCCCCGCAGCAGGAGCAGCGCCCCGAGCCCGCACACCCCCTCGATGGGCACCCGGACGAACGCCTCGGGAGCGACCCGCCCCACCCGGTTGGGAAGCAGCAGGGCGAACAACACGAACGCGAGGGCCGCCCCGGTGACGACCCACGACACGACCCTCCGCCAACGCCCCGCAGACACCCGGACCCCTCCCCACAGCAGCACACGAAGCCCTACGTCCACCGCCCCCCACCGGGTTCAACAGGGGTGTCGGGGCGCGGAGCGGCTCCGGGCCGCGCGGGCGCACGGGGAACGATCCTTCCAGGCGGCGGCGGAGCTTCACGCCCCGGCTCGCCCGGCTAGCCGAACAGCCCGGTGAGCCAGAGGGCCTCCACCGGGCTGTCGGCGTAGCGGACCCCCTCGACGGGCCGTCCCTTCTCGTCGACGACGCGCCAGCCGCCGAGCTGGACGACGACCGTGCCGTTGCGCCGGGCCAGGGCGAGTTCCGACAGGGTGCCCCAGGAGCCGCCGACGACGATGACGGCGTCCCCGGCCAGGGCGATGACGGCGTTGCGCGCCTCCCCCATCCCCGTGGGGATGGCCACGGTGAGGTAGGGGGTGGCGCCTCCCCGGGTGGGGCCGGACAGGACCCCGACCACCAGCCCGCCCACCGAGGACGCGCCCTCGGCCGCGGCCTCCATGACCCCGCCGTAGCCCCCGCAGATGACGGCCGCGCCCCGTTCGCCCAGCAACCGCCCGATTTCTCGGGCGTTGGCGACGTCCTGCGGCGCGGCCTCGCGAGGGCCGCACACCGAAACCTGGATCATCCGAACCTCCTCCGCCGTGCACCGCCACCGCCAGGGCATCATGCAGGCACGGCGGGCCGGGCGGGAAGGCGTCGGACACGCCGGGGCCCGAAGTCCGGCTCAGCGGGGTCTCACCTTCCGGCGGCCGCGCGCTCGGCGGCGTCGGGCCGGACCGGGGCGGGCTCGGCGCGCCTCGCCCCGACCCCGGCCGCCCCGAGGGCGACCGCGATGAAGACGATCTGCTCGGGGATCCGGAACCACAGCGGGGTGGCGGGATCCCCGTTCAGGGGCACGTCCGCCAGGGCGGCGTGGATGTTGGCCGGGAGCATCAGCACGAAGAGGACGGCGAGGCCGACCCCGGCGGCGAGGCGCGTCCGCGCCACCACGAGCCCCAGCGCGCCGAGGAGTTCGAGCACGCCGGTGGCGTAGACCGCCAGGTGGGGGAACGGCACGAACGGGGGGACCATCGTGACCATGTCGTCGTGACCGGGCATCACGGTGACGCTGTCGGGGACGAAGTGTGCGGCCCCGGTGAACACCAGCATGAGCGCCAGCCCGTGCCCGGCCGCCACGCGCCAGTCGGCGAAGCGGCGGACGCCCAGCGCCCCCAGCAGGCGGAACCCCAGCAGGGGACCCAGCAGCAACATCAGAGTGTCGAACATGGTCACCCTCTCCCTCGCGAGAGGCCGGGTCTGCCGCCTCCGCATCTTGTCGATGGAAAGATTGAGCCACGCAAAACTAGTCACTGTCAAGTTCTGGCGGGAGTTCCTCCGCGGCGACCGCGATGAACTGCTGGGTCTCTTCGATGGATTGACTATGCTCGGGCCATGAAACGCACGTCGTTCTCCCACTGGCCGTGCTCGATCGCCCGGACGATGGACCTGCTCGGCGACTGGTGGACCCCGCTGGTGCTGCGGGAGGCCTACTACGGCGTGCGGCGGTTCGACGAGTTCCAGAAGGGCCTCGGCATCGCCCGCAACACCCTGTCCGACCGCCTGCGGCGCCTGACCGAGGCGGGGATGCTGGAGCGGCGGCGGTACGAGACCCAGCCGGTCCGCCACGAGTACGTGCTGACCGAGTCGGGCCGCGACTTCTACGGCGTCGTCGCCGCGATGAGCCGGTGGGGCGACCGGTGGCTGTCCGGCGAGGACGGCCCCCCGGTGCTCTTCCACCACCGCCCCTGCGGCCACGACGCCGCCGCCGAGGTGGTCTGCTCCCACTGCCGCGCGCCCCTGCGCGTGGAGGACGTCGCCCCGCGCCCCGGTCCCGGCTACCCCGACGGGCTGCTGAGCCGCCCGGACGTCCGCGACCGCTTCGGTCTCGACGCCCCGCCCGACGACCGGACGGCCTGAGGGGGACCGGTCAGGTCCCCACCGCGGGGCAGCGGGTGCCGCGCGGCGGGACCGCCAGCTCGACGAGGTAGCGGTCGACCGCGTTCTCCATGCACGGGCCGCTGGTGACGCTGCCGTGGCCCGCGCCCTCGTAGGTCAGCAGCACGCCCTGGCGGCCGAGCTGCCGCGCCACCGAGACCGCCCACGGGTAGCCGGTGGCGGGGTCGTGCACCGCGTTCGACACCAGGATCGGCGGGGCGCCGCGCACCTTGAGGCGGTGCTGCGGGTCGTCCGCGGGCTGGCCCAGGCACGCCGCCACCACGTGGAGCGGCATCAGGTACGGCATGTCCGGCGCGACCCTGTCCATCTCCCGCACGATCGAGGCGTACTCGCGGTGGTCGCGCACCGGCAGGCGCCAGTCCGAGCAGAAGACCGGGACGGTCATCGGGATCGGCGCGGGCGCGGTGGCCGACGGCGGCAGCGGCGCGCTCGCCTCCATCCCGGCGACGGTCCTGGCCAGGCCCGCGTAGTCGGCCTTGTAGAACGACCGGAAGGCGATCAGGTTCACCAGGTCCATCGGCGACAGGGAGGTGCCGCGCCGGCCCGGGTTCTCCAGCTCGCCGCGTTCGGCGCGGGCCAGCAGGCCCCGCCAGACCGCCCGCACGTCACGGCCGTGCAGCGCGCAGTCCGCCGTGCGGCCGCACCACTTCACGAACTCCTCGAACGAGTCCTGCGCCGCGGCCCCCTGCGCCCTCAGGAACCCGCGGGCCGTGGGGACGCTGTGGTCGATCACGCTCTCCAGCACCATCGCGCGGATCCGGCGCGGGTAGGTCTCGGCGTACTGCGCCCCGAGCATCGTGCCGTACGAGCTGCCGTGGAAGGTCAGCTTCTCCTCGCCGAGCGCGGCCCGGACGGCGTCCAGGTCCCGGACGGTGTTCCCGGTGTCCAGGTGGTCGAACACCGGGCCGCTGCGCGCGCGGCAGTCCGCGCGGAGCCGCCGGTTGTACTCCACGGTGCGGTCGAAGTCCGCCTGGCCGTTCATCCTGGGCGACGGCCGCTGGGCCAGCAGCTCGCCGGAGCACACCACCGCGTCGCTGCCGCCCACGCCGCGCGGGTCGAAGCTGACGACGTCGAACCGGCGGAGGACCTCGGGGCTGAACCGCTGGATCCCGGTCACCACCCTGCTGACGCCCGAGTCGCCGGGCCCGCCGGGCCCGAAGACCAGTGAACCGACGCGCGCGCCCGGATCGGCGGCCCTGCGGCGGGCCAGCGCCAGGGCGAACCTCGGCCCGTCCGGGCGGGCCCAGTCGACCGGCAGCCAGAGATCGGCGCACTCGGCCCCCGGATACCTCGGATCGCACGGAGCCCACCGCAGCTCCTGGGCGGCGGCCGGCGCCGCCTGCCGGGGGGAGGGGGCGGTGAAGCCGCTGACGGCGCCGGCGACCATGGCGACCCCCGCCGCCACGGCCGCGCCGCGCACCACCAGATTTCTTCGAAAAGGCATGGGCTGTCCCTTCAGGACCAACGTGCCGGTGAGGCGACCGGAGCCGCCGGAATATCGATCACGTTAGGTCCGCGCCCGCCCTTCCGAGGCCCCTCCCAGGGGAGGTTCAGGGTCGGCTCAGGGCCGCGTCAGGGTCGTCCGTTCAGCCGATGAAGCGGAAGTCGGGGTGCCGGGGGGAGGGGCGGTCGAGGACCGGACGGTGCCGGCCGCGCAGCGTCCGGTCGAAGAACGCCGTGACGTAGGCCCGCGTCGAGGCGGTCATCCGCTGGGGATCGACCGTCCCGATCAGGGCGGCGCGGTCCCGTTCGGGGATGTCGAGCCTCTCGTCCAGCGCCGGGAGGACGGCCTGGACGTCGGTGTAGGAGTAGTGGCCCGCGGCGGGCGCGTTGAGGTCGCGCTTCCAGCCGGTCGAACGCTTCCAGAACGACCCCCAGGACGGCGAGGTCAGGTGCGTCTGCGGCGTCCCGCCGGTCGCCGCGCCCATCAGCAGGAACGGCCGGTCGAGGCCGGTGCGGGCCACCTGGACGAGGTCGCCGTCCGCGTACTGCAGGGTGCCGTCCATGTCGACCCCCGCGTCCAGGCGCCGGTCGACGCGCATGGTCTCGGCCGCCTGGATCCCGCCGGCCGAATGCCCGACCATGCCCACCCGGGACAGGTCGAGCAGCCGTCCCAGCCCGCGGGGCAGGCGGCGGTCCCCGGCGTCGGGGTTGCGGCCGCGCCGCAGGTCGGCCAGCCGGTCCAGGACGAAGCGGGTGTCCCTGACGCGGGTGTCGAGCGCGGTCCTCAGCCGCGCCGGGCCCTGCTCGGGCAGGCGCTGGACCT
The DNA here is from genome assembly GCF_014138665.1 of Actinomadura kijaniata. NCBI lineage: Bacteria > Bacillati > Actinomycetota > Actinomycetes > Streptosporangiales > Thermomonosporaceae > Actinomadura > Actinomadura kijaniata. The sequence continues at coordinate 296,170 of NZ_JACJIA010000008.1, read as the reverse complement.
CGACCCGCCCGCCGGGGAACTCCACCGGCGCCGTCTCGTAGGTGTGGTCCATGGTGACGACCACGTACCCGCGGCTGACCAGCTCCTCGGCGACCGTCGTGCCGAGGGCGCGGGGAACGCCGAAGCCGGGGGAGTACAGGACGACCGGCCGCGCGCCGCGCCGGACGTCGGCCGGGGCGGTCTCGGCGGCGTGGGCGCGCGCGCCCGCCCAGTCGACCGTTCCCGCCTTGAACACGCCGAGCGCGTCGGCCTGGGCGAGCGTCCGGGCGACGCCGGGACGCAGGTACGGCGCGGTCCGGCCGGACGGCGCCGCCGCCGGGTACCAGACGCTGGCCATCAGCTCGCGGGTCCGGCCCGGCACCCAGGGGTCGGGGCGGCCCCGGTCCACCAGGTGCAGTTCGGTCGTCCCGATGGCCTGGTGCGGGCCGGTCGGGCGCGGCAGGGCGAACCCCGCCGGGGCGGCGGCCGTCCTCACCACCGGAACGGACGTGCCGCACGCGGCCAGGGCCAGGACGCCCGCGGCGGCGAGCGCGGGGAGAAGCACAGGTGATCGCATGCGGACCACCCTCGACGGCCCGGCGCCTCCGCGCCATGGCCGTAAGAAAGCCGCCCACCCCGACCTTCGTCGGGGCGGGCGGCGGAAGCGTGTGGACCGGTGTGCGGGTCGCCTCTCGGCGAGTGGCACGACGCGGCTCCAGCCGGACGGTGTTCCGCGAAGGCGTCAGGTGAGGCCCGGGGACACCAGGCACACCAGCCATCAGGGGTGACCGCGCGGCCCGCGTCGTTGTTCCCGAGCCGAGCGGCGGCGGCACGGGGCCGGGCCCCGCGCCGCCGCTCAGGCCCGGTTACCGATGGGTGCCGTGGCCCCGTCGCCGGAACGCGGCGACGGCGGCGACACCGACGACGGCCAGGCCGATCTGGAAGACCAGCTCGATCCAGTCGATGCCGTCGGTGGTGGCGACGCCGACCGACTGGGCGATCGCGGTGCCGAGCAGCGCGGCCACGATGCCGATACCGATGGTCAGCAGGATGCCGATGGGCTGCCGCCCCGGCAGCGCCAGCCGTCCGAGCGCGCCGATGATCGCACCGATGACGATCGCGGTGATGATCCCGGTAACAGTCATCTCCGTCCTCCTCACGAAGGTTACGCCGCCTCTATGCCCAAATAAGCGGGCCTACACCTTCGGCGGGTCCGGACGGCGGGGAAGGGCGCGTTCAGCCGAGCGCGTCGAGGGCGGCGAGGACGTCGGCGGGCTCGGCGCGGGTGGTGTAGTCGGTGGTGACGAAGGCCCAGCGGATCACGCCGTCGCGGTCGATGACGTAGGTCGCGGGCAGGGGCAGCGTGCGGGCGTGCCCGGCGTTGGAGCGGCGCAGGTCGATGCCGAGGCCGTCGTAGACGGCGGCCAGGTCGTCCGGCAGGTCGAAGGCGAGACCGTACCGCTTGGCGACGTCGCAGCCCAGGTCGCTCAGCACGTCGAAGCCCAGCCCGTGCTTCTCGGTCAGGGACAGGGACTCGTCGGGGACCTGCGGGGAGACGGCGACCAGGCGGGCCCCACGGGCGGTGATGTCGTCGTGGTGCCGTTGCAGGGAGCGCAGGGCGATGTTGCAGTAGGGGCACCAGGCGCCGCGGTAGAAGGTCAGCACCACCGGCCCCTGCGCGAGCAACTCGTCCAGGGCGACGGTCCGTCCGGTGGCCGAGGGGAGGGCGAAGGACGGGGCCGTGGCGCCCGCGTTCAGGGCGCGGCCGGCCTGGCCGGACTCCTCCTGCTCGCGGGCCGCCCGCCGCATCACGGCGCGGATGTCGGCGGGGATCTGCTTCTGGCGGCTCTCGTAGAAGGCGCGCAGCTCGGCGTTGACGCTCACGGGGGTCCTCTCGCCACAATTCTTGGAACGACCGTTTCAAGATAGACGCGGTCGCGTCCCCGTGGCCACCCCCGGAGCGGAGTATCTTGGAATCTTCATTTCAAGATGACGGGGTGGACCATGCCGGACGTCAAGCATTTCGATCCGGACGCGGCCCTGGAGACGGTGGTGCGGCTGTTCTGGCGGCAGGGCGCCGCCACGACCGGCGTCCAGGACATCGTGAACGCGACCGGGCTCAACCGCTCCAGCCTGTACGCCACCTTCGGCGGCAAGCAGCAGCTCTACCGCGCCGCGCTGGAGCGCTACGTGCAGAGCCGCTCCCGTCCGGCCCTGGAACGGCTCGCCGGGGACGACCGCGGGCTGCCCGCCGTCACCGACTTCTTCACCGCGCTGATCGAGGCGCGCTGCACGGGCGAGCACGCCCGGTGGGGCTGCATGGTCTCCAACGCCCACGCGGGCGCCGAGAACGGCGACCCCGAGGTCCAGGCCGTCCTCGACCGGCAGCACCAGGGGTTGCGCGACGCCCTGCGCGCGGCGCTCCTCACCGCCCGCGACCGGGGCCAGCTCGCCGCCGGGGCCGATCCGGAGTCCGCCGCCGAGGTCCTGGCCCTGCTGGCGCACGGGGTGAACCTGCGTTCCCGCGCCGGAGCCGACGCCCGGCGGCTGCGCGCAAGCGTCGCGGCGGCGATCGACGCGGTGACCGGCCGAACCGGCCCGATCACCGACCAGCCGTGAGGACGCGTTCGGCGACCTGGCGGGAGTCGTGCAGGGCGCTCCCGGAGACCGCTCGCGCCAGCAGGGGCCGCGGCGCCGACCCGGGGTCGGCGAAACCGGCGGGGTCAAGCAGGACGAGGGAGGCGGCACGCCCTGACGCGGCGAGGTCCCGGACCGCCCTACCGGCCCGGGACCTCGCCGTACAGCGGGTCAGACGGTGGCTCCGACCACCAGGGTGGCCACGACCGGAACCAGGTACAGCACCGGGAAGGCCACGGTCTTGTACGACCGCGCCCGCAGCACGGTGACGACGGCGCCCAGGAAGTAGGCCACCAGGCCGACCCCGGCCGCCACGCCGATCGCGGGCACCGCCAGCCCGGCCAGCAGGCCGACCGCACCGGCGGCCTTGGCCGCGCCCAGCCACGTCCACCAGGTCTGGGGCACCCCGTAGGCGATCAGGGGCTGGACCACGAAGTCGGCGCGGCGCAGCAGCGAGAAGCCGGAGAACCCGACCCAGGCGGCGGTCAGAACGGTGACGACGGCGAGCGTGGCGGACATCGGGGCCTCCCGGCGGCTGGTGGAACTCGTTCACTGCCCTGACGGACCCCGCCCGGCGAATGTGACCGGACCGCCCCGAAGTTTTTCCGTCGGGGTCAGATGACCTCCAGGTTGGCCATCATCCCCATGTCCTCGTGCTCGGCGTTGTGGCAGTGGAACAGGTAGCGGCCGCGGTAGCCGTCGAACCGGGTGATGATCTCCGCCGACTCGCCCGGCCGCAGGGAGATCGTGTCCTTGAGGCCCGCGTCGTGGGGCAGCGGAGGCCGCCCGCCGCGCGACAGCACCCGGAAGCCGACCAGGTGCAGGTGCACGGGATGGTGGACGTCGGCGACCAGCCGCCACACCTCGACGTCGTCGAGGCGGACGGTGACGTCGGAGCGGGCCGGGTCGAACGGCAGCCCGCCGATCAGCCACCCGTGGCCGCCGTGCATCCGTCCGGCGCGGAAGGAGAACTCGCGCACCCGGACGGCGTCCGACCGCCGCCAGACCGGCAGGTCGTCCGACAGGACGCGCGGGACGCGGCTGTCGTCGGCGACCCTGCGGGCGACCCGGAAGGCCATCACGTCGCGGGTGCGCCCGGAGCCCAGCCGGTTGACGAGCCGGACCCGGCCGCCGACCGGAACGGACGAGAAGTCGACGACCACGTCGTAGCGTTCGGCCGGGGCCATCGGCAGCCGCCGGTGGGTGACCGGCGCGGCGAGCAGCCCCTGGTCGGCGCCGACCTGGACGAGGGCGAGCGGACGTCCGTCGTCGGTGACCGCCTCCAGCTCGTAGTGCCGGGCGTTCGAGCCGTTCAGGATGCGCAGCCGGTACCGGGCCGCGTCGACCTCGTGCACCGGCCACGGGGCGCCGTTGACCAGGATCACGTCACCGAGGACCCCCGCGAGATAGGGCTCGCGGACGCCCGGCCGGCGCCGCAGCGCCGGATCGAGGGCGGGGTAGACGAGGCTCCCGTCGTCGGCGAACGCCCGATCGGCGATCATGAGGGGCAGCTCGCGCCGCCCGGCGGGCAGGCCGAGCGCCTCCTCGGCGTCGTCGCGCACGATCTGCAGCCCGGCCAGGCCGCGCCAGATCGCGGGAGCGGTGAAGTCCATCCGGTGGTCGTGGTACCACAGCATCGTCGGCCGCTGGTCCAGCGGGAACGTGTAGTCCCGCGTCCGCCTGGTCACCACCGCCCGGGGGTCGTGCATCCCATGGCCGCCGTGGGCGTGGCCGTCCACCCACCCGTCGGGCAGGACCAGATCGGTCGGATAACCGTCGGAATCGGCCCGGGTCCGGCCACCGTGCAGGTGCACGACGGTCGGCACGGGCAGCTCGTTGCGGTGCGTCACGATGACCGGCCGTCCCCGCCGCGACTCGATCGTCGGCCCGGGGAAGGTGCCCTCGTACGTCCACAGCGGCGTCCGGACACCGGGCAGGATCTCCGCCGCCGCCTCGCGCTGGGTGATCTCGTAACGGTCGGCCCCGCCCGCGGTGCCGACCGGCTTCAGCACGGCGGGAACCGGCAGCGGCACCTGGAACGGGGGCGGCAGCGGCACGGCGCTGCGCAGTTCGGCGCCGGTGTGCGACGGGCGGCGGGCCAGCGCGGCCGAGGTCGAGACCCCGGCGAACGCCACCGTCCCGAGGGCCCCGCCGATGCCCAGCACCCGCCGCCGCGTCACTCCCCGGACCGGGGCGGCCTCGCGTCCGCTCATCGCCGGGGCTCCTTCGCGGACCGTCCGAGGGGCTGCCGCCACACGTCGATGAACATCACGGTGAGCCCGACGATGGTCAGCACCCCCAGCGGGAAGTGCAGCCACAGCGCGCCCTCCATCCCGGCGAAGTACTGCACCGTCTCGGCCGCCACCAGGACCAGCGTGGCGAAGAACGGCCAGGCCCGGCGCAACCGCACCCAGACCACGACCGCCACGACCACCTGCAGATAACCGATGGAGGTGACAACGTTCGCGCCGGTCAGATGCCAGCGCAGGCCGTCGTAGTCACCGCTCAGGAACACACCGGCGAACACCGGCTGCCCGACCCCCGCTATCGCGTGCGCGCTCACGACGGCCCGCAGCACCCACCCACTGGCTCTCGTCCGGCGCCCGGCGCGCACCGGCACGGACCTGTCGGCTGCGATGACCATGGCGTCCTCCCCACTACTGATCCATCGACGCCTCCAAGCTATGCCTCACCCGCTATCTTGTCTAAGATCAATATGGCTATGAAGTTATGATCCTGCGGACATGACGGATCCACCGAAGGAAAACCGACGATCATGGACCTGCACACGCTCAGGCAGTTCCTGGTGGTGGCGCGCCTGGAGCACCTCAGCCGCGCGGCCGAGGAGCTCCGCGTCGCCCAGCCGTCCCTGAGCCGCACGATCGCCCGGCTGGAGAACGAACTCGGCACCCCCCTGTTCGACCGGGCGGGCAGGCTCCGCCTGAACGAGGCGGGCAGGCTCTTCCGCGGCTACGTCGAACGTTCCCTCGGCGAACTCGACGCGGGACGGCGGGCCGTGGCCGAATCCACCGGCGAGGGGTTCGGCACCGTGAGACTGGCGTCGGAGACCTTCCTGACGTTCACCGGGCCGCTCGCGGCGTACAAGCGCGCCCACCCCGGCATCGAGGTCGAACTCCACCAGATGCCGGCCGCGGAGATGGCCCGCGCCCTGCGGGCCCAGGAGATCGACCTCTGCGTCGCCTCCCAGCCGATCCCCGCCGACGACCTGGAATCGATCCGACTCTTCGACGATCCGGTGGGAGTGGGCACCTCGCACGACCACCCCCTGGCGGGCCGCCCATCGGTGAGCGTCGACGACCTCGCCGACGAGTCCTTCATCTCCGCGAGCAGGGGACACTGGCAACGGCGGCTGCTCGACCGCCTCTTCGCCACCCGGAACCTCACCCCGAAGATCATCTGCGAGGTCGACGAACTCAGCGCCATCGCCGAACTGATCGGCGCGGGCCTCGGCATCGGCCTCGTCCCCGGCATGGCCCGGAACACCGCCACCCGCCTCCCCGGCACCTGGATCCCCGTAGACCACCCCGACTGCCGCCGCACGGTGACCCTGTCCCGATGGACCGGCGCCCACCCCTCAACAGCCACCCGCCTAATGCAAACCACGATCACCACTTGGAACTGGACCTCAAAGAACAACGGCCCCGCAGTACGACACGAATAGCTGTCGGGCCCACCTCCCCAGACACCCGGCACACCAAGCAACCCTCGCGGCCCACATCCCGCTGGAGAACGTGTAATTCATTAACGTCTGCCTCCGTGCCGCCCCGCTGATGTCGATGGGGTGGCGGAGATCGGATGCTCCCGGCGAGCCCGTCAAGGGTGGTGCGGATGTTCTCCGGGGGTTGTTTCCGGCGGTCGACCTCGGTGTTGGAAACGATGGTGCCGCTCTTGGTGATCCACGAGGCGGAGAGGTCCTTCGGGGTCCGCCCGGCGGCTTGGGGGTTCAGCCGCCTCGCCCGGCGGACGATCAGGCGGGCGACGACCGCCTGGCCCGTGGGACGATGGCTGCGATCGCGGCCTTGACCTGCGGGTTCATCTTCGCAGTGGCCGAAAAGCACGCCCGGGGGCGGCGGGGTGGATCAGGGCCCCTGCGTCTCGGAGCGGCGCCGAGGGATGCGGTCATCTCATCGGCCACGATTTGGCGCACGGCGGAACCTGCCGCGGTGGGTGCGTCCCAGGGGCCCGGGCTCCGTCAGACGGGCGCTGGGGCGTTGGCGGCGTTGAACGGTTGTCCGGTCCCGTCCCCACGGGTGTGAGGATGGGACCGGAATGCTCCTGTCAGGAGCGCTTGGCGTACTCGGAGATCTCCCCGAAGTCGAGCAGGACGCACGTCTCGTCACCCACCACCTCGGCGTCGTGGCCCGGCGGTATGGCGACGGCGTCGCCGGGGTTGACCTCCTGCTCCGTGCCGTCGGCCATGTACACGCGCATGTGCCCGGAGACGCAGTAGCCCAGGTGCGACACCTGGCACAGGTCGGTGCCCGCGATCGGCTTGACGTTGTTGGACCAGCGCCAGCCGGGTTCGAAGACGCCGCGCCCCACTGCCCGGTCGGCCATCATGACGATGTCGGCGTGGCCCTTGCCCTCGAACGAGCGTGTCTCGTCGGGCTTGTCGAAGTTCTTGACTTGAATATGCGCCATCATGTCCCCCCGTGGGCGCAATGTGACTTTTGCGGCGCTACCCCTACCCCACAGCCTTGATCGCCTAACCACGGTTGGGGCGCCCGGGTTCGGTGGGAGGCTCTGATGTGGCCCACCTTCCGCGGAGTCAGGCACCACGGAAGTACCCCATCGAGCCGCGGGAACGGCGGTGGCGATGGTGTTCGAGCTGTATGGGCAGGGGCGAGTGCCGTGCGGGCTCTTGACATCCACGTCCAGCACGCGCCTGCGGCCAGTGGGCGCACCGGCGGACGTCCCTCGCCGTGCTGCGGGCAGGTCGAGGGGGTCTTCTGTGCTACGGGGTTTCCTTGATTGCGGAAACTACGCGGTGGAAGTTGGCGCGTGCCATTTGGAGGATCATCGCGGCCACGGTGAGCCCGGATCGTCAGGCTCGGAGAACACGGCAGATCTTCCAGAGATGCTCGGGCGGTAGCGGCGCGTGTTGGAAGACGGTCAGTGCGTCGTGCAAGTGTGCCGCAGTCGAGGCGGACGACAGGGCACCGGTGATCTCCGGCGTGGAGGCGGCCGATGCCAGCGCGGCGGCGCTGGCCGACAGTCCAGGGACGATCAACTCGGCGAGTTCCTCGCTGACCAGGGTGACGGTTCGCCGCCGTTGAGTGGGGCGGACGCCCATACCTCGTGACCTTCTCGGGTTGCCTGGGCGATCGGCCCGTCCTCGTTGAGGGCTTGGGCGAGTGGTGCGGGGTGAACCAGGCTGACCGGAAGCTGGATGGCGGTGAAGCGGGCTCGGGTTCGCCGACGGCTTGCCGGGCGACGGCGAGCAGTTCGGGGACGGTGAACGCGCCGCCGGAGAAACCACTCCAGGGCGCGACGCCGTATCCGGTGATGCGGCCTTGGCGGACGGCTTGATCGCACGCTTCGAACGCGTGGGAGCACCCATCGCGAGCACCTACCGCAAAAGAAGAAGCCGCAGGTCAGAGACCTGCGGCTTCTTCTGTGCTGTGTCCGAGGGGGGACTTGAACCCCCATGCCCCGTAAAGGGCACTAGCACCTCAAGCTAGCGCGTCTGCCTATTCCGCCACCCGGACAGGTGTGCATGTCGCGGCTCTGCGCGACGGGGTTCACCATACCAAAGGTCCGGACTCGCGGCGAAGTCGATCGAGGGGGCACCATGGGCGGGTAGCTGCTGTCCAGGGTGAGGGGGTCGCTGTGGCCGACGGGAACGTCGCTGAGGACGAGGTCGTCCGGATCTGCCAGGAGCTGATCAGGATCGACACCAGCAACCCCGGGGACAACTCGGGGCCGGGGGAGCGCGCGGCCGCCGAGTACGTGGCGGGGCTGCTCGACGAGGTCGGCCTCGAGGCGCGGATCTACGAGTCGCACCCCGGGCGGGCCAGCGTCATCGCCAGGATCGAGGGGACCGATCCGGGGCGGGACGCGCTGTTGCTGCACGGGCATCTCGACGTCGTGCCCGCGCGGGCCGAGGACTGGACGCGGGACCCCTTCGGGGGTGAGATCGCCGACGGGTGCGTCTGGGGGCGCGGGGCCGTCGACATGAAGGACATGGACGCCATGATGCTCGCCGTCGTGCGGCGGCGGCTGCGGGAGGGGCGGCGGCCCTCGCGGGACGTCGTGCTCGCGTTCCTGGCGGACGAGGAGGCCGGGGGCAAGTGGGGGGCCCAGTGGCTGGTCCAGGAGCACGCCGGGCTGTTCGAGGGGTGCACCGAGGCGGTGGGGGAGGTCGGGGGCTTCAGCCTCACGGTGCCCGGTGACAAGCGGATGTACCTCATCGAGACCGCCGAGAAGGGCATCGCCTGGATGCAGCTCACCGCCGGCGGGACCGCCGGGCACGGGTCCATGGTCCATCCCGACAACGCCGTCACCGCGCTGGCGGGGGCCGTGGCGAGGCTGGGGGAGCACCGGTTCCCCGTGCAGATGACCAAGACCGTGCGGGCGTTCCTGGAGCGGGCCTGCATGGCCTACGGCGTCGAGTTCGACCCCGCGGAGCCCGAGAAGTGCCTGGCGGAGATCGGGCCGCTCGCCCGGATGATCGGGGCCACGCTCCGGCACACGCTGAACCCCACGCGCCTGGACGCCGGATACAAGACGAACGTCATTCCCCAGACCGCCACCGCTCAGGTCGACGGGCGTTTCCTGCCGGGATATGAGGAAGAGTTCTTCACGGTCGTGGACGAACTTATCGGTCCGGACATCAAACGCGAATTCGTCTATCACGACCAGGCGCTGGAGGTCGAGTACGAGGGGGCCCTGGTCGCCGCCATGGAACGGTCCCTGATCTCGGAGGACCCCGGCGCCCTGCCCGTTCCGTACTGCCTGAGCGGGGGGACGGACGCCAAGCACTTCGCCAAGCTCGGCATGCGCTGCTACGGCTTCGCGCCGCTCAGGCTCCCCCCGGAACTGGATTTCTCCGGAATGTTCCACGGGATCGACGAACGCGTCCCGGTCGATGGTCTGCGCTTCGGCGTGCGCGTGCTCGACCAATTCCTTGATCACGCCTGATTTTCTCGCCGAAACGCCGTCACGGGTGCGAAGCGTGGTGCTACGGTCACCAAACGTGGAGGGCGGGATGACCCGCTCTTGGTGTGAACGGTGAGGAGCACCTGTGACCTTCGGCGCGGCACTTCGGCGGGCGGTCTCCGCCGTGCCGTGCCGTGGCGCGGTCCGCAGGCTCCTGGTCGTCGTGGGGCTCGCGGCCGCGGGCTGGCTGCTCGGTGGGGCCGCGCAGGCCGAGGCCGAGACCCCCGACGCCCGGCGCGTCGTCGTGGACACCCCGGTCGTGGGTGACGCCGTGCGCGTCGCCGAGCGGCGCGTGTTCCCGGAACGACCCGTCCGGGAGATCGTGCGCGCCGTCAAGGACCGCGAGGTCGCGCCTCCCGTGAAGGTCGAGCGGCCCCCCGTGGAGCCGCCCGTCCGGCCGGTCGTGCCGGACGCCGGCGAGGTCCCGGTGGCCAAGGCCGACAAGGGCGGGCCGGTCGCCGAGCGTTCCGTGAGGCGGAACGCCCCCAGGCGCGTCCACCGGACCGCGGGCGACCCGCACGTCTTCGCCGGGACGTTCGAGAAGAACGCCTCCCACTCCGGCGCCGCCGACCAGGCGGCCCCGGTCGCGCCGATCCCGGCGCTGGCACAGGCCGGGGGCGTCAGCCCGGCCGCCGGCCTGATCCTCATCGGTGGGATCGGCGCTCCCCTGGCCCGCCGGGCCTGGATTCCGGGCCGTCCGCAGGGCGTGCTGCTGCGCGCCCCCGGCGCGGTCCCGCCGGCCGTCCGCACCGCCGCGGACGAGCCGAGCTTCGCACCTGACTAGTTCCCTCTCTCAGGTCCCCCGCCCGTGCGGCTCGGGCGAATCGGACCGCGACGCGACGCCCCCTGGCGGCGCGTCACCCCCGAGATGATCCCGCGCGACTCCAACCCGTGGCCTCGCCATGCCCTCGCGCGCCCGCATCTCGGCTCTTCCCTGCAAGTCATCAGTTCTCCCCCGAACAAAGAGGAGCATCATGCGTACGTGGGCCATCGGTACCGCCCGTACCGCCGCGCTCACCGCGAGCTTCGTCGCTCTCGGTGCGTCCGCCATCCCCGCCGCGGCCTTCGCCGACACCACCTCCGGCCAGTCCGGCGTCCTGGGCGGCAACCAGGTCAACCTGCCCATCTCCGCCCCGGTCGACATCAGCGGCAACGGCCACGGCAAGTCCAAGGGCGGCGCGACCGTCCACAACAACAGCGGCGGCGGCGGAGGCCAGCAGACCTCCGGCAAGCACGGCGTCGCCTCCGGCAACCAGGTCAACGCCCCGATCTCCGCGCCCGTCAACGCCTGCGGCAACGCCCTGGGGGTGCTCGGCTCGGCCAAGGCGGGCTGCAAGGGCGGCGCGACCGTCCGCAACAACGGCGGCGCGAGCGGCCAGCAGACCTCCGGCAAGAGCGGCGTCGCGTCCGGCAACCAGATCAACGCGCCGGTCTCGGCCCCGGTCAACGTCTGCGGCAACGCCCTGGCGGTGTTCGGTTCGGCCGAGGCGGGCTGCAGGGGCGGCGCCAAGGTCGACAACGGCGGCCACGGCGGCCAGGTCACCGACGGCACGAGCGGCGTGATCGCGGGCAACCAGGTCAACGCGCCGGTCTCGGCGCCGATCAACATCTGCGGCAACTCCGCCGCCCTGTTCGGCGACGCGGTCGCGGGCTGCGACGGCGGCGCCAAGGTCAAGAACGGCGGCCGCACCGGCGCCGGGCAGCAGACCTCCGGCAAGTCCAGCGTCGGCGGCGGCAACCAGGTGAACGCCCCGATCTCCGCGCCGGTCGACGTCTGCGGCAACGCCGTCGGGAACGCCACCGCCGACTGCGACGGCGGCGCCAGCGTCCGCAACGGCGGGCACGGCACCGGCAGCCAGACCACCAACGGCGACCACTCGGTCCTGGGCGGCAACCAGGTGAACGCCCCGGTGTCGGTGCCCGTCAGCGTCTGCGGCAACGCCGTGGCCGTGCTGGGCGAGGCGGGCGCGTTCTGCCAGGGCGGCGCGCACGTGCGCAGCAGCTCCGGCGGCGACCAGACCACGAGCGGCACCGGCGGCGTGCTGGCGGGCAACCAGGTCAACGCGCCCGTCACCATCCCCGTGAACGTGTGCGGCAACGCCGTGGCCATCCTCGGCGACGCCGCCGCGGGCTGCCACGGCACCGCCGTCGTCGAGGGCCCGCAGAGCTCCGGCAACCACACCAAGGGCGGCAACCAGACGCACGCGCCGACCAAGGCCCCGGTGGACGTGTGCGGCAACATCGTCCAGGTCGCCGGGAAGACCGACCCGCAGTGCGGCGGCAACGGCCCGAGCTGGGGCGGCTACCACTCCTACGAGAAGAACGGGAAGGCCTCGCGGACCCCCGGGCTGCCCGCCGTGCGGGAGCTGCCCCGCGCCCTGCCGATGAGCCCGGCCGCGGCGCTGCCCGCCATGCCGAAGCTGCCCGCCGCCTCCGACGCCGCCCGCGCAGCGAAGCCCGAGCCGCTGCCCGCCGTCCCGTCGCTCGGCAACGGCCTGCCCCAGCTCCCGCTGGACACGGGCAGGACCGTCAAGGGGCTGCCGGTCCAGAACCCCGCCGCCCGTACGGCCACGCCCGCCCCGGCGATGGACCTGCCGATGGTCGGCGCGCTGCCGGTGAAGCCCTCGGCGCTGCCGCTGGACCCGGCCGCGCTGCCCGCCGACGCGGCGACCCTGCCGGTGGACACCAAGCGGCCGCCGGTGGCGCTGCCCAAGGTCCCGCACCTGCCCGGCACCGGCGTCCTGCCGAAGGTCCCGGTCGTCCCGATGGCCCCGGCGCCCGCCGAGCGGACCCAGGCGGCCGGGAGCGGCGACCTGCCCGGCGTGGACGGCGTGCAGCTGCCCCAGCTGTCGAGCCTGCCGGTGGCCGGCGACGTGAAGGCCCCCGAGACCGGCGGCCTCCCCGAGGTGGGGAACGTGACCGACACCCTCGGCGCGGTGAAGCCGGTCGCGGCGACCGAGCCCATGGAGAAGGAGTCCGGCTCGGTGTGGGTGCTGGTCGCCGCCGTCGTGATGACCGCCCTGTCGGGGACGCTGGCGCTGGGCCGCCGGCTGCGCCCCGGCCGCCGGTGACCCGGACGGGCTGACCGTAAAACCGTTCGCGGTATGTCCGTGAACCGCGGAACGCCGATCCGGCGGCCGGGCCCCGGGTCCGGTCGCCGGAGAGGACGAGCCGCCGGCCCGCCCGGGTGGCAACGGCCACGAGGTCCGCACGGTTGACCGAACGTGGCCGCTGGGCGCGGCGGGGCACGGCGCCCCGCACGGCCGGTCGGCCCGGCGAAACCCCTGATCGTGGCGGTGTCGGGACAACCGCACACCGCCGCGGGAGGGGGCCACCAGACGCTTTGCCCGTCCCGGAGGCGCGGTCCGGGGCGGGCAAAGCCCTGTCCGGGCACCTATCATTGCGGCACCGAATGATTACCGCACGTCATAGCATTGGTACGTAGTGCTACGCTCCGGGCGGGACCGGTCAGAACGTCCGGACCTGGCGAATGATCTTCCGGCGCAGTTGGATCCACCGGCTACCGTCGGGGTGAACGCGCAGCCGGTCCAGTTCCCAGCCCCCGTGCTCGGCGTGCTCGGTGAGGACCTGCCGGGCGGTTTCACGGGTGGTGCCGCGGGGCAGTCGCAGGACGAGGTAGGTGTACTCCACCATTGCGGCCAATTATGGCCCGCCGATGTACGGCGGAGGAGCCTCCGGTAGCGGGCGCGGTCCGTGCAGCGGCGCGGACGTGTCATCCTGTCGGAGTCGCGGCACCTCTGGCGCCGCCCGTCCCGAGTGGACGGGCGACGGCCACGGAGCGGCGGCGGGTGGGCGGACCGCCGCCCGTGGGAACGCCGACGGGAGAGCGCGGGAAGCAAAGCGCCGCCGGGCGGCGTTGACGTCGGTTCGGGGTAGAAGAGACCAGACAGCGAGGTTGGAGCGACTGTGCCAGCCAACAACGGCACTGCGAAGAGCGGCGGGACCCGCCTGGTGATCGTGGAGTCGCCGACGAAGGCGAAGAAGATCGCCGGATACCTGGGCCGTGGCTATGTCGTGGAGTCCAGCATCGGCCACATCCGGGACCTTCCCGGGAGTGCCGCCGAGGTCCCGGCCAGGTACAAGGGGGAGGCCTGGGCCAAGCTCGGCGTGAACGTCGAGCACGACTTCGAGCCGCTGTACGTGGTCAACGCCGACAAGAAGGCCCAGGTGGCCAAGCTCAAGAAGCTGCTGGCCGAGGCCGACGAGCTCTATCTCGCCACCGACGAGGACCGGGAGGGCGAGGCGATCGCCTGGCACCTCCAGGAGGTCCTCAAGCCGAAGGTCCCGGTGCACCGGATGACCTTCAACGAGATCACCGAGGACGCGATCCGGCACGCCGCCGCCAACCCTCGCCAGCTCAACCTGCGCCTGGTCGACGCCCAGGAGACCCGCCGCATCCTCGACCGCCTCTACGGCTACGAGGTCAGCCCCGTGCTGTGGAAGAAGGTCATGCCGAGGCTGTCGGCGGGCCGCGTGCAGTCGGTGGCGACCCGCCTGGTGGTGGAGCGGGAACGCGAGCGCATCGCGTTCGTCCCGGCGAACTACTGGGACATCGCCGCCGAGTTCGACACCGGCAAGGGGGAGGAGCCGCGTGTCTTCAAGGCCACCCTCGTCTCCCTCGACGGTAAGCGTGTCGCGCAGGGCCGTGACTTCTCGCCCCAGGGCGTGCTGAAGACGCAGAACGTCCTGCACCTGGACGAGGCCGCCGCGCGCGGGCTGGCCGAGCGGCTCACCGGCCGCCCCTACGAGGTCAGGTCGGTCGAGAGCAGGCCGTACACGCGCAAGCCGTACCCGCCGTTCCGGACCACGACGCTGCAGCAGGAGGCCAGCCGCAAGCTGGGGTTCTCCGCCAAGTACACGATGTCGGTGGCGCAGAAGCTGTACGAGAACGGCTTCATCACCTACATGCGGACCGACTCGATCACCCTGTCGGAGACGGCGATCACGGCGGCGCGGCGGCAGGCGTCGACGCTGTTCGGCGCGGAGTACGTGCCGGACCGGCCGCGCGTGTACGCCTCCAAGGTCAAGAACGCCCAGGAGGCGCACGAGGCGATCCGCCCGGCCGGCGAGGTGTTCCGCACCCCGGCCGAGACGGGCCTGAGCGGCGACCAGTTCCGGCTGTACGAGCTGGTGTGGAAGCGCACGATCGCGTCGCAGATGAAGGACGCGGTCGGCCAGTCGGTGTCGGTGCGGGTGGCCGGGGTGTCGACGCGGGGCGAGGCCGTGGAGTTCGGCGCGACCGGTAAGACGATCACGTTCCACGGGTTCCTGAAGGCGTACGTGGAGAGCGCCGACGACCCCGCGACCGACCGCGACGACGCCGAGCGCCGCCTGCCGAACCTGGCCGAGGGCGACCCGCTGGCGGCGCGCGCGCTGGAGGCGCTGGGTCACACGACCAAGGCCCCGGCGCGCTACACCGAGGCCAGCCTGATCAAGGAGCTGGAGGAGCGGGAGATCGGCCGCCCGTCCACCTACTCGTCGATCATCTCGACGATCCTGGACCGCGGCTACGTGTTCAAGAAGGGCACGGCGCTGATCCCGTCGTTCCTGGCGTTCGCCGTGACGAACCTGCTGGAGAAGCACTTCGGCAACCTGGTCGACTACGACTTCACCGCGCACATGGAGGACGGTCTCGACGAGATCGCGCGCGGTGAGGCGCAGCGGGTGCGCTGGCTGACCCGGTTCTACTTCGGCGACGGCGGCGTGGAGGGTCTCAAGCAGCTCACCGAGGACATCGGGGACATCGACGCCAAGGGCATCTCCTCGTTCCCGATCAGGGGCACCGACATCATGGTGCGGGTCGGCCGGTACGGGCCCTACCTGGACCGCGACGGCGAGCGCGTCAACATCCCCGAGGACCTGGCGCCCGACGAGCTGACGGCGGAGAAGGCCGAGGAGCTGTTCGCGCAGCCGTCCGGCGACCGCGAGCTGGGCGTGGACCCGGGGACCGGGCACCGGATCGTCGCCAAGTCGGGGCGGTTCGGCCCGTACGTGACCGAGATCCTGCCCGAGCCGGCCGAGCCCGCCGAGGGCGAGAAGAAGAAGCGCACGAAGAAGGCGGACGCGCCGAAGCCGCGCACCAGCAGCCTGTTCAAGTCGATGAGCCTGGACACGGTCACGCTGGACGACGCGCTGAAGCTGCTGTCGCTGCCGCGCGTGCTCGGCGAGATCGACGGCGAGCCGGTCACCGCGCAGAACGGCCGCTACGGGCCGTTCATCAAGCGGGGCACCGACTCGCGTTCGCTGGGCTCGGAGGACGAGCTGTTCACCGTCACGCTGGAGCAGGCCAGGGAGTTGCTGGCCCAGCCCAAGCAGCGGGGGCGGGGCCGGGCCGCGGCCGCCGCGCCGCTGCGCGAGCTGGGCGACGACCCGGTCAGCGGCAAGCCGGTGGTGGTGAAGGAGGGCCGCTTCGGCCCGTACGTGACCGACGGCGAGACCAACGCGTCGCTGCGCAAGGGCGACGAGGTCCAGTCGATCACCATCCAGCGCGCCGCCGAGCTGCTCGCCGAACGCCGTGAGAAGGTGGCCGCGGGCGGCGGTCCGAAGAAGCGGACGACGACGCGCAAGCCGGCGGCCAAGAAGAGCACGGGCAAGTCGGCGAAGTCGGCGCCGTCCTCGGCGAAGTCGGGCTCCTAATGACATTCCCGCCGATACCCTGACGGGCATGACCAGAACGGGCGTCACTCGGCCGCGTTCCGCCGAGCCGCAACCCGGTGACGAGCCGCTGCGGCGGCTGCGTCCCCCGCTGTCGCTGTCCAGCCTCGGCCACTGGCTGACGGTCCCGGCGTTGACCGCGATGGCGGCGACGCTGACCCGCGACGACGCCCTGGCCACCCGCGCGCAGTCGGTGGGCCTGGTGCTGGTGGCGTGGCTGCTGCCGGTGCTGCTGGCGCCGGTGTTCGGCACGGCCGCCGCGCGCCTGGACCGCCGGATCGCGCTGGTGGCCGCCGACGCGCTGCGGGCGTTCCTGATGCTCTCGGTGCCGGTGGTGGACCTGCTGGTCACGGCGGTCAACCCGGTGCTGTGGACGGCGATCGTGGCGGTCCTGGTCTCGTGCGCGGGCATGGTGTGGAGCGCGGCGGCGGCCTCCGCCGTCGAGGGCGTCGCCGCGGGCGTCGCCGACGACGAGGACGGCACGGTGGGGCGGGCGGTGCGCCGCCGCGCCCTGCGCCTGGTCTTCGGGACGGCCCCGCTGGCGGCGCTGGCGTTCGTGCTGCTGGCGCTGCTGGCGGACGCGCTGCTGGGCGGCGCCGACCGCGTCCACCTGGTGCTGTACGCCACGGCGGTGGTCTTCGGGGCGGCCGGGGCCGCGACGGCGATGCTGGGCGGCGGCCTGCCCGGCGGCGAGGCGGAGTTCCCCGCGCCGGTCGCGGCCCTGCTGCGCCGCGAGGGCGGCGTCCCCGGCCTGCCGGCGGCGGTCGTCGGAACGGTCCTGCCGGTCGCGGCGCTGCTGGCGGTCGCCCGGGTGCACGTCCGCGTGCTGGGCGGCGGCGACCCCGGCTACGGCGCGCTGCTGCTGGGACTGACGGCCGGGCTGGCGTACGGCGTGTTCGCCGGCCCGCGCCTGCTGGCCCCGCTGAGCCGCCGCCGGCTGCTCGGCCTGGCCGTGGTCGCCGGGGCGGTCGCCCTGCTGGTGGCGGCCCTGGTCACGAACCTGGTCGTCGTGGTGGTCGCGGCGGCGCTGACCGGCGTGTGCGCCGGGGTCGCCTGGGCCACCGCCGCCGCCGTGGACGACACCCCGCGCCCCCGCGCGCTGGCGCTGGTCGCCGCCCTGGTCGCGGTGGTCGCCGCACCGCCGCTGGCCGGGATCCTCGGCGACCGCCGCCTGGGCCTCGGCGACGCGGCCTACACCTTCACCGGCAGCGGCGCGGCCCTGCTGGCCGCGGCCGTGCTGGCGCTGGTGGCGGGCGCGGTCGCGCACCGCCGGCTGGACGACCGGCGCGGCGTTCCGCTGCGGCCGGACCTGGCGGCGGCGCTGCGCGGCGAGCGGTACGTCCCGCCGCGGGAGGAGCCGGCGGAGGAGCAGAGGGCCCGGACCGAGCGGGGCGTGTTCATCGCGTTCGAGGGCGGCGAGGGCGCGGGCAAGACCACCCAGTCGCGGCTGGCGGCGATCTGGCTGCGCGACCACGGCTACGAGGTGGTCACCACCCGCGAGCCCGGCGCGACCAAGACCGGCATGCGGCTGCGCGCCCTGCTGCTGGACAAGGAGACCACGGGCCTGTCGTCGCGCGCCGAGACGCTGCTGTACGCCGCCGACCGCGCCGACCACGTCGCCAACGTCATCCGGCCCGCGCTGGAGCGCGGCGCGATCGTGGTCAGCGACCGGTACGTCGACTCCTCCCTGGCCTACCAGGGCTACGGCCGCGAGCAGGACGTCGAGGAGATCGCCGCGGTGAACGCCTGGGCGACCCAGGGCCTGGTGCCCGACCTGACGGTCCTGCTGGAGGTCCCGGCCGAGACGGGCCTGAACCGGCTGTCGGAGCCCGCCGACCGGCTGGAGTCGGAGCCGCGCGCGTTCCACGACCGGGTCCTGCGGGGCTTCCGCGAGCTGGCCGAGGCGCACCCGGAGCGCTACCTGATCGTGGACGCGTCGCGTCCGCAGCAGGAGATCAGGCGCGAGATCCAGGACCGCATCCGCGAGATCCTGCCCGACCCGGTGCCCGCCGCGGCCGAGGACATCACCTCCACGTTCCCCGCGATCACCGACGTCTGAGTCCGGCGCAGCCCGTAGCCTTGTCGCCATGAGCGTGTGGGATGACCTGGTCGGGCAGGCGCCGGTGGTGGAGCAGCTGTCCTCCGCCGCCGGGGGCGAGGGCGGGCCCGCGCACGCGTGGCTGTTCACCGGCCCGCCCGGGTCGGGGCGGACCACCGCCGCGCGGGCGTTCGCGGCGGCGCTGCAGTGCGGCGAGACGCCGCGGGGCTGCGGCCACTGCGCGTCCTGCCACCAGGTCCTCCAGGGGACGCACGCCGACGTCGAGGTCATCCGCCCCGCCGGGCTGTCCTACGGCGTGAAGGAGACCCGCGAGCTGGTGCTGCGGGCCTCCTCGTCGCCGTCGGGCGGACGCTGGCAGATCGTGCTGTTCGAGGACGCCGACCGCGCCACCGAGGCCGCCGCCAACGCGCTGCTGAAGGCGATCGAGGAGCCCCCGCCGCGGACGGTCTGGCTGCTGTGCACGCCGTCGCCGGAGGACCTGCTGGTCACCATCCGGTCCCGGTGCCGCCTGGTGACGTTGCGCACGCCGCCGGCCGCGGCGATCGCCGAGGTGCTGCGGCTGCGCGACGGCGTGGACCCCGAGACGGCGGAGATCGCCGCCCGCGCCGCGCAGGGGCACATCAGCCGCGCCCGGCTGCTGGCGACCGACCCCGAGGCCCGCAGGCGCCGGGGGGAGGTCCTGGCGGTCCCGCGCCGCCTGACCTCGGTGGGCCCGGCGGTGACCGCCGCCGAGGCGCTGGTGAAGGCCGCCGACGCCGAGGCCAAGGCGACCGTCGAGACGCTGAACGAGTCCGAGACCGCCGCCCTCCGCCAGGCCCTCGGCGAGAGCGAGAAGGGGCGGATGCCGCGCGGCACGGCGGGCGCGCTGAAGGAGCTGGAGGACCGCCAGAAGTCCCGCGCGACCCGCCTCAAGCGCGACGCGCTGGACCGGGCCCTGCTGGACCTGGCCTCCTACTACCGCGACGTCCTGACGTTGCAGCTCGGGGTCCGGGGCGAGCTGGTCAACACCGAGCTGGCCCCCGAGCTGCGCTCGGCCGCCGAGGACACCACGCCGGAGTCCACGCTGCGCCGCCTCGACGCGATCATGGCGTGCCGCCGGCAGCTCAACGCGAACGTGAACCCGCTGCTGGCCGTCGAGGCGATGACCCTGGCCCTGCGGACCCGCTGAGCGGGAGGCCTCCGGTCAGGAGGTCACGCGGTCGACGAAGGCGTGCGCGTTGGCCAGGACGCGGGCGGTCCGTTCTCCCAGCGGGACGCTCTCGTCGGGCGCCGCGCCCAGCAGGGTCTGCTTCTTGCCGCGCACGTAGAGGGAGCAGGCCAGGTCGGCGCACAGGTACTGCCCGACCGAGTCGCCCTGGCGGCCCGCCTCGCCGGCGCGGCGCGCGGTCATCAGCGCGACGCCGCCGCCGATGTGGGAGGTCAGGCACAGCGAGCACAGGCTGGTCGAGGAGAAGCCGCGCGCCGTTCCGGGCGCGGACGCCCGGCGCAGCGCGATCCCGGTGGGCCGGCCGTCGCGTTCGACGACCAGGTAGGCGCGGTCGGGCGCCTTCGGATCTCGCCAGCCGAGGAAGTCCAGGTCGTCCCAGGGCAGGCCGGCGAAGTCGGCGGGGAGGGTCAGGCGCCTGGCGTCGCCCTTGGAGCAGTTGACGAAGGACGCGCGAAGCTCGCGTTCGGTGATGGGTCGCATGGGCGGCGACCCTAGATTTACCTAGTGGAGCTAGGCAACCGGTTTATCGGCCTAGGCGAAGTGGAGCGTAAGGGACAGTAAAATTCCCATCTGTCCCAATTCGTTACTTTTCTGTGCGCCAACCTCAATGAGACCATCGGTAGCGTCGCCGGGTTATGTCCGTTAAGCCGGACTGCTCCCTGAGTCAGGAGGTATCCGTGCGGCGTACCATCATCACCGCCGCCTGCGCCGTCGCCACCGCGACCACGGCGCTCGCGCTCCCCGGAGCCGCGGTCGCCAGTCCCGTGCAGGCCCAGGCCGAGGTCTCCGAATACGTCGTGCTCTACCGGAAGGGCGCCCAGCTCGGGAAGGCCCACGCCGCCGTGAAGGCGGCCGGGGGAACGATCATCCGTGAGAACCGCGCGGTCGGGGTCGCCACCGTCCGTTCGGCGAACCCGAAGTTCACCGTCGCCGCCATGCGCCAGAAGGTGCTGGAGGGCGTCGCCCACAACCGCGTCATCGGCCAGGCCCCGAAGACCTCCGCCAAGGCCCGCGGCCGCCACGTCGAGAAGGAGTCCGGCTCGCGCGGACCCGCCGCCAAGGCCGCCACCACCCCCCGCAAGGGCGAGGAACCCCTCGCCGACCTGCAGTGGGACATGAAGCAGATCAACGCGACCGCCAAGGGCTCCTACCGCACCGAGCCCGGTGACCGCCGCGTGCTGGTCGGCGTCATGGACACCGGTGTGGACGGAAACCACCCGGACATCAAGCCGAACTTCAACGGCAGGCTCAGCCGCAACTTCACCGTCGACGTCCCGACCGACGCCGACGGCAACGAGATGGACGGCCCCTGCGCCAACGAGCCCGACAAGTCCTGCAACGACCCCAACAACGTCGACGAGAACGGCCACGGCACGCACGTCGCCTCCACCATCGCCTCGCCGCGCAACGGTCTGGGCATGGCGGGCGTCGCCCCCAACACCTCGATCGTCAACCTGCGCGTCGGCCAGGACTCCGGCCTGTTCTTCCTCCAGCCGACCGTGGACGCGCTGACCTACGCCGCCAGGACCGGCGTCGACGTGGTCAACATGAGCTACTACATCGACCCGTGGCTCTGGAACTGCGCCAACAACCCGGCCGACTCCTGGACCGACAAGGTCGAGCAGCGCACCATCATCGCCGCCACCCAGCGCGCCCTGGACTACGCGCGCAACCGCGGCGTGACCCTGGTCGCGGCGGCGGGCAACGAGTACGTCGACTACACCAAGAACAACACCGACGCGACCAGCCCCGACTTCGCCTCGCGTCCCGGTGAGAAGCCCTACGAGCGCACCGTCACCCCCGCCTGCGAGTCCATGCCGTCCGAGGGCCGCGGCGTCGTCGCCGTCTCCTCCACCGGCATCACCAAGCGCAAGGCCGTGTACTCCAGCTTCGGCAACGGCTACATCGACGTCGCCGCGCCCGGCGGCGACAAGTACGACAACCCGGAGGGCAAGCCGGACGACAAGCTCGGCATCTGGGCCGCCTACCCCGAGGCGCTGGCCCGCGAGGCCGGTGAGCTGAACCCCGACGGCACCCCCAACACCACCCGCGTCATCCGCGACTGCAAGAACGGCGTCTGCGGCTACTACCAGTCGATCCAGGGCACCTCGATGGCGTCCCCGCACGCCGCCGGCGTCGCCGCCCTGATCGTCAGCCGGTACGGCAAGAAGGACCGCGCCCGCGGCGGCCTGGTCCTGACCCCGCGCGTCACCGAGGGCATCCTGCTGGGCACCGCCAACGAGCGCGCCTGCCCGAGCCCCCGGACCGTCGAGTACGTCTGGTACCGCAAGAACGCCCAGGGCGAGTGGGTGAGGAACACCTCCAAGCAGACCTGTGAGGGCGGCAAGGCCCGCAACGGGTTCTACGGCCACGGCATCGTGGACGCCCTCGGCGCGGTGAAGCGCTGACCCGCACCACCCCATGATCACGGCCCCCGGTTCTCCCCCGGGGGCCGTGCTCTTTTCCGGCGGCTCCCGCATCCTGTCACCGATCACGTCGTCCCCCGAGAGGAACCCGAGATCATGAACGCGCCGCCCCCCGCCCCGGACCCGGCGAGCCGTCCACCGGCGCGCCGTCCCGTACTGGTCGTCGCCGTGGCCGCGCTGGTCCTGGCCGTCCTGGTCGCCACGACCGCCGTGTTCGTCTGGAAGCGGCGGGACGCCCCCACCACCACGAAGTCGTCGTCGGAGGTGACGGTCTCGGTCTTCCTGTGCACCCGGACGGCGGCGAACCCGAAGTGCGGCAGGACCAACGCGACCGCCCAGCAGAAGGCGGAGGTGGAGACAGAGCTGAAGCGGATGCCGGGCGTCCGGAAGGTCGAGTACGAGAGCTTCGAGGAAGCCTACGAGCGCTTCAAGAAGGTCTTCGCGGACAGGCCCGACATGCTCAGGAGCGCCAGGCTGGGCGACATCCCGGACTCCTACCGCGTGCGGGTCGCCGGGGACCGGGAGGCCGCCGCCCTCCAGGGGAGCATGCGCGGCCGACCCGGAGTCGACCAGGTGACGATCCAGCCGCGCCCGGCCGCGGGGGCCCGGCGGGGCCCGTTCTCCGGGACGTGAGCAACCCGGGGGCCCCTCAGGGGTCTCTGGGACATGGAAGCAGCCGAGATGGTGAGGATCGAACGCGGGGCGGCGAGCGACGCAGCCGCCGACGCGGACTCGGCCGTCACCGATCTGTACCGGGGTCACGCGCTGGGACTGATGCGCCTGGCCCTGGTGATGGTCGGGGACCGGCCCACGGCCGAGGACGTCGTGCAGGAGGCGTTCGCCGGGCTCTACCGGCGGTGGGGCGGCCTGCGCGACCGCGACAAGGCGTTGACGTACCTGCGGTCGGCCGTGCTGAACGGGTCCCGCAAGGTGCTGCGCCGCCGCCGACTGCCGTTCCGCGTCCAGCACCAGCCGCCGGTCTGGTCGGCGGAGACCGCCGCCATGGTCGGCGAGGACCGGCGCGAGGTCATGGCGGCGTTGCACCGCCTGCCCGCCCGGCAGCGCGAGGCGCTGGTGCTGCGCTACTTCGCGAACCTGACCGAAGAGGAGATCGCCGCGGCCATGGGCATCAGCCGCGGCACCGTCAAGTCGACCGCCTCGCGCGGGATCGCCGCGCTGGGCCGGATGCTGGGGGAGGACGCCGGATGAACCGCACCGAGGAACGGCTCACCGACGCGCTGCGCGGCGCGGGAGAGGCCCTGGAACCGGGCGACGTCCCCGCGCCCGACTTCGCGCGACGCCGCCGCTTCGCGTGGCGGCCCGTCCTGGCCGTCGCGGGCGCCGCGCTGGCCGTCGTCGCCGCCGTGGGCACGGGAGTCGCGGTGACCGGCGACGACGACCGCGCCGACCGGAAGGTCACCCTCACGACCCCGGCGGACAAGGGTGTCTGGGCCGCGATCTTCCTGTGCACGAAGACCTCGCCGAACCGGCTCTGCTCCAAGGAGGACGCCACCCCCGCGCAGCGCGAGGAGCTGATAACGGCCCTGAGGGCCCTCCCGGCCGTGCGGCGGGTCGAGTACGAGGACCGGGACGCGGCCTACGAACGGTTCAAGGAACGCTTCCGCGACAGCCCCTCCTTCGCCGGCGCCATCAAGCCCGGCGACATCCCGGCGTCGTTCCGGGTCCGGCTCGAAAGCGCCGGTGACTACCCCGAGCTCCGGAGAATCCTGCTCGGCCGCCCCGGAGTCGACCAGATCATCCTGGAGAGTCCGCGCTTCCGCATCAAGCTCTGCGCGAAGGGCACCCCGGGCCCCCGCTGCGACGGGCAGAGCGCCACCCTGGCGCAGTTGCGCCGCCTGGAGCAGTGGCTGGAGGCGCTCCCCGGGAAGGTTGATCTCGCATACGAGATCAGGGGACGCAGGGAGCCGGCCAGCGGCCCGAACCGGGCCGACGCGGACACCATCGCCAGGGTCCTGCGGTCGAACGCGCCCGTCGTGCTCCACGTGACCCTGCACTCGGGCGACGCCGTCAGCGCGTTCCGGGCGGTCACCGTCCACCCCGGTGTGGACCAGGTGTCCGCCGGCTAGATGGTTGATTCCAGGGGGTGTGGTGTTCAGTGGTCGTAGGCGAGTAGCGATCGGTTGGCCGGTTGGCCGGTGTGGTCGTTGTGCCAGATGGCCGCGGTCAGCGCCAGGATCCGGGCCGCTACTCGCGCCAGCACTCCGGTCACGGTCCGGCCGCCGTGGCATTCCAGGTCCAGCTGGCCCTTGAGGGTCTGGTCGATCGATTCGATCACCTGCCGCAGCGGCTTGAACAACGCCGCGCCGGGCCGGGGCCGCTCGCCCTTGCGGGCCGGGCGCAGCAGGCGTACCTGTCGCTGGGTGAGTTCGGTTTCGAAGGCGCGGCCGTAGTAGTGCTTGTCGGCGATGAGGGTCTGTCCGGGGCGGGCGGCCACCAGGGCGGCGTCGGCCTCCAGCATCTCCAGCAGCGTGGTGCGCTCATCGGCCTTGGCCCCGGCCAGGGCGGCCATGACCGGCAGCCCGCCCAGCGTGCACACCAGGTGCAGCCGCAGCCCCCCAAAAGAACCGCGAATGCGAAGCGCAGTAGCCGTAGGCGGCCCAGCCCGCCAGCGCCGAACGGGTGGCGGTCTGGCGGGAGTGGCCGCATTCGATCGGGGTGGAGTCGACCAGCCACACGTCATCGCTCCACAAGGTGGTGTCGGCCGCCAGGACGCGACCCATGTGCATGATCAGTGCGGTGGTCTTGCGCAGGCGTTCGTTGTAGCCGGACCGGCCCGGCAGGTAGGGGAACATGTCGGCGAAGTCGCGGTGGGCGCGGCGCAGCCAGCGCCGCTCGGACGCACATCCCAACAGGGCCGCCAGCACCGCCAGGGTGATCAGCTCAGCGTCGCTGAGCTTGGGGGCGGGCCTTCGGCTCGTCGTCGATCTTGACGTAGGGTGCCGTGGTGAGGGTGTTCAGGTCCGGAGTCACAACCGATCATGGACACCCTCGCCTCTTTTTCGCAGCCGATCCCCTGGAATCAACCATCTAGGCGATCCCCGTGACGTACCGGCTGCAGCTGCTCGAAATGATCGAGCCGCCCTTGGCCGTGCACACCTTGAACCTGATCTTGGTGCCTTCCCGCATCTTCAGCGTCCACTGCTTGTTGCGGTAGTAGCCGGCGGTGACCGTCTTGTAGTACGGCCCGATGTTCTTCAGGTCATAGCGGTAGTAGACGACGGCGACGGAACGCCCGTCGGAGGACGTGTCCGAGAGGTAGAGGGCCTCGGTGCCCTTCTTCCTCTCGGAGAAGAACTTCCCCCGGCAGGCCGGCACGCGGGAGTCGCTCATGGAGTCCTTGGTCTTTCCGCAAGTGGTCATGACGTCCTGCGCCGCGAGGGAGACGCCCGGAGTGAGGGCGACGACGGTCGTGACGGCGCCGGCGGTGACAGCCAGGCGACTCAACATCTTCTGCATCCGATGATCATGAAGTATCCCGGGCCACGACGAAACCGGCGACTCCCCACAGGATCGCCCGAACGATTTTGTGATCTTCAGCCCAGCCCGAACGGGGCCCCGGCCCGGCGCGGCGTTGTTCAAGCCGCTGCGGCAGGTGATCGAATCGATCGACCAGACCCTCAAGGGCCAGCTGGACCTGGAATGCCACGGCGGCCGGACCGTGACCGGAGTGCTGGCGCGAGTAGCGGCCCGGATCCTGGCGCTGACCGCGGCCATCTGGCACAACGACCACACCGGCCAACCGGCCAACCGATCGCTACTCGCCTACGACCACTGAACACCACACCCCCTGGAATCAACCATCTAGCCGGACCGGCCTCCGCCGACCGGCGGCCGTCACGCTCACCGCTCCAGGGAACGATCTCGTGGAAGGCGCGGCGTGCCGGACGAGGCCGAGAACGCGTGGCGGGCGGCCACCCCGGCCCCGGTGGCCGCCGCGCCGCACGTCTTCGACCCCCGCACCGGCGTCCGGAGACCTTCGGGGCCGCTGCCTGGAGGACCCGGGTGTTCGTGCCGGGCCACGACGAGCGGGTCGTGGTACGACGAGGGCGGCGCGCGATCATGCGGAACGCTCCACGAACCTGCGCGCGGCCTTCGCGAACGAGTCGGGGTCCGCGCCCGCCAGATGCTCGACCAGCCCCTCGACCGTCGAGGAACTGACCAGCATGAACCCGGCGGCCCGCCACACGCCCCGGTCGCACACCCAGATCTCCCACTGCGGGAACAGGTCGCGCAGGACGACGAGGAGGACGTCCCGGGGCGTCACGCCGCGCCTCCGTTCAGGACGGCGTACACGGTCTTGCCGCCCGACGCGAGGTGCCGGACCCCCCACGCCTTCGTGAGCTCCGAGACGATCGCCAGCCCGCGCCCGGAGAACCGTTCCAGCGTGAGCGGCAGCGCCCGAGGCTCGGCGTCACTCCCGTCCCGAACCTCGACCACGGGC
This sequence comes from Actinomadura kijaniata, assembly GCF_014138665.1. Taxonomy (NCBI): domain Bacteria; kingdom Bacillati; phylum Actinomycetota; class Actinomycetes; order Streptosporangiales; family Thermomonosporaceae; genus Actinomadura; species Actinomadura kijaniata. The sequence continues at coordinate 269,546 of NZ_JACJIA010000008.1, read as the reverse complement.
CCGTCCGCCGACAGGTAGAGACGGACCGAGATCACCCCACCCGGCGCACTCCCGTGCCGGTAGGCGTTGGTGACGAGCTCGTTGATCACCAGCAGCGCGACCCCCACCGCCTCGCACTCGTAGCCCTTCGCGTCAAGCCAGCCCCGCGCGAAATCCCGCGCCGTCTTGATCGATTCCGGAGCGGAAATGATCATCAGCGTCGACGGGTCGGTGAACGCGGCGGGCGGAGGCGCACTGATCATGGCGGCTGCCTTCGTTTCGTGACTCCCGGTCAATGTCGTGTGACGCGCTTACATGAAGGCACTCGCGGACGTAGCGTTTCCACGTGAGCCGCCCGGCACCCGCGCACCACCCACGAGCGGCTAACGCTTCTGACATTCCGCTGACAGGCCGCTAGCGAAGAGGCTGATCATGGCGAACCCCCCTCGAACGCCTGAGTCGATGAACTTCGGCCGCGAGGTCAGGAAGTGGCGTAAGCGCGCAAAGATCACCCAGGACGACCTCGCGGAACGGCTGAACGTCGTGCGCTCTTACATCTCCCAGGTGGAGACAGGGGCTACGCAGTGCCGCCAGGACTTCGCGGTGCGAATGGACGAGGCTCTCGGGGCAGAGGGCGAGATCTTGACGGCCTGGCGAGAGTTCATCGAACCGCTGCAGGAGGATCCCGTCTTTCCGCAGTACTTCGCGAGCTTCGAAAAGGCTGAACAGCGAGCATGCGAGATCAGGGCGTACGAAGCGTACTTCGTCAACGGCCTACTCCAGACGGAGGCGTACGCGTCGGCCCTACTGCGCGACGAAGAGGCCGTCGCTCTTCGCATGAAACGTCAAGGATGGCTGAAGCGGGAACCAGCCCCACTTCTCCATGTCGTTCTGGAGGAGAGCGTGCTTTATCGAGAGATCGGTACTCGCGAAGTAATGCGCGAACAACTTGAACATCTTGTCGCGGTGTCGCGCCAGGATGGCATCAACGTTCAGGTGGCTCCCTTCGCGGAATACAAGGGCGTACGGGGTTCGTTCATCGTCGCCACTCTTCCCGACCGCCGAGAGGTCCTGTATACCACCGACGCCGTAGGTGGGAACATGAGCTACGAGCCTGTACACCTTGCGCGCGTATCCAAGACGATGGCTACACTGCAAGCCGAATCCCTCAACGCGGCAGATACGAGGGACTTTATTCGGAAGGTGATTGAGCAGAGATGGACCTGAGTAACGTCACCTGGCGCAAAAGCAAGCGGAGCCATGCTGAGGGGGATGCCTGTGTTGAGCTGGCAGCCGTTCCTGGTGCTGTAGCCGTGCGCGACAGTAAAAACCCTGAGGGCGGAGTGGTGCTCATCGGCTGCGAGGCGGCTTCTGTGCTCTCGCGGGCCGTGAAGAGCCTGTAGAGGGGAGAGTGCCCCTCGTTCGAGGTACTTCCTGGACGTTCGGCTGTCTACCCAGGTGATAGCGCTCTGTGTGCTGATCAAGGAGCAGAGGTGGAGCGATGGGGTTGAGGATCACTGCTTGGCGGAAGGCGTCGCGGAGTACGGAGAACGGTGGGCATTGCATCGAGGTCGCCGGTCTCGGTGAGGGTGTCGGTATTCGCGACAGCAAGGATCCTGGCGGTCCCATGGTCCTCATCGGCCGTGAGGAAGCGCAGGCGCTGGCGGTGTTCGTCAAGAGTCTGTAGTCGGGGCGGTGGGGGTGCTCGGGCAGGATGGAGGGCATGTCCTATCGCGTCACGTTCGTTTGCACGGGCAACATCTGCCGCTCTCCCATGGCCGAGTGGGTGCTGCGTCACCACGTCGAGCAGGAGGGGCTGGACGTCGAGGTCGACAGCTCCGGAACGGACGGCTGGCACGCGGGGGACGAGGCCGACCCGCGCACGGTCGCGGCGCTGCGGCGGGCGGGCTACGAGTCGTCGCACACGGCCCGGCAGTTCCGGGGGGACTGGTTCGGGCAGTACGACCTGATCCTCGCGCTGGACCGGGGCCACCTGCGGGCGCTGCGTTCGCTGGCCCCGGACGCGGAGGCGCGCGACAAGGTCCGCCTGGTGCGGGAGTTCGACCCGGACGCCGGGGACGACCTGGACGTGCCGGACCCCTACTACGGCGAACGCGCCGACTTCGAGCACGTCCTGGAGCTGGTGGAGGCGGCCGTTCCGGGCCTGCTGGAGCACATCCGGGCGGGCCTGAAGGAGAAGTGACCGTGCGGGAGCTGCTGGGGGTCCGGGTCGAGCGCGTCACCGACCTGGGCTCCAGCCATTCCTGGACCCTGCACCGGGCGGCCCTCGCCGACGGCCGCGAGGTGTTCGTGAAGGCCGCCCACGGGCGGGGCGGGGTGTTCGCGGCCGAGGCCGCCGGGCTGCGCTGGCTGGCCGGGGCCGGACCGGACGCGCCCGTTCCCGAGGTGCTGGCCGCCGACGGGCACCGGCTCGTCCTGCCCTGGCTGCCCGCCGAGGCCCCCACCGCGCGGGCCGCCGAACGGTTCGGCCGCGACCTGGCCGCCCTGCACGCCGCCGCGCCGGACGCGTTCGGCGCGCCCTGGGACGGCTTCATCGCCGACCTGCCCCTCGACAACACCCCCGACCCGGGGCCGTGGCCGCGCTGGTACGCCGAACGCCGCCTGGCCCCGTTCCTGCGCCGCGCCGCCCGCGACCTCGGCGGGGACGGCGTCCGCCTCGTCGAGAAGGTCATCGAGGGGATCGACGCCCTCGCCGGGCCGCCGGAGCCGCCCGCCCGGATCCACGGTGACCTGTGGTCGGGCAACGTCCTGTGGACCGGCGGCCGCGCGATGCTGATCGACCCCGCCGCGCACGGCGGCCACCGCGAGACGGATCTGGCGATGCTGGCGCTGTTCGGCGCGCCCCACCTCCAGCGGATCGTCGCCGCCTACGACGAGGCCGCCCCGCTCGCCGACGGCTGGCGCGAGCGGATCCCGCTGCACCAGTTTCATCCGTTGCTGGTCCATGTCGCCCTGTTCGGCAGTGGTTACCGAGAGCAAGCGGTGGCCGCGTCCCGCGCCGCCCTGGCGTTGCCCCCCTGACCGGCGACGCTATGGAGATCCGCGGTAAGGGTCGCGCATTGGACCGCACCATTCGGGCAGAGGAAAAACTACTTTGGGTAACGGATACCGCCCGACCGGACGCGTTCAGGGAACATTCAGGGTTCGCTGACATCGTCGGATTCGGTAATCATGGCTGTTTGTCATGAGATAGAAGTGTTGGTGACGACCGGCAGCGACAAGGGCGAAAGCGGGCAGACGGAACCCCCATGGATGGAAAGCACACGGATTCGGCCTCTCCTTCGCGTGTCGTTCGGTACTGGCGCCGCGCCGTTCCCCTCGGGGTGGCGGCGGCGGTCGCGGCGGGCATCGGCGGCGGGGTGGACCTGGTGCACCGCTTCCAGGAGGACGACGACAAGCCCGCGAAGGCGTCGGCGAAGCAGGCGTCCGACCAGCAGGACACCTCCGGCCCCCGGTACGTCGTCGGCGTGCGCCGCACCGGCACGGCCCTGGTCGTGCGGGAGGTGAAGACCGGCAGGGACGTCGGGCCGCCGGTCGCCGCGCCGCAGGGGCAGCGGTTCCGGCACATCGCGGCCGGGGGCGAGGGCACCTACGTGGTGTCGGCCGTGACCGACCGGCGGAAGGTCGTGTTCAACCGGCTGCGGCTGGACTCCGACGGCACCCCCAAGGACCTGGCCGCGATCCCGAACGTCACCGTCGACGGCACCGCCACCGCCTGGTCGGACCTGGCCGTCGACCGGAACGGCGACCGGCTCGCCTCCGTCACCTACCGAGGGCAGACCGGCCGCGTCGACGTGGTGTCGCTGGCCACCGGCGAACGCCGGTCCTGGACCACCAGGCTCCCCGGCCGCATCACGAACCTGTCGTGGGCGGGCAGCACCCTGTCGTTCGTGTGGAACCCGGTCCGCACGGTCAACGGCCGCCCCACCGTCGTCAGCCACCAGCTCCGCCGTCTCGACACCGCCGGCCCGGCCGGCGACCTGCGGGTCAGCAAGGCCGTCATGAAGCTGCCCAAGGGCAGCGTCTCGGCGATCCTCAGCCACGACGGCCGCACCGTCGTGGTCGGCGTCGGCCAGGGCTCGGAGCTGACGCTCCAGACCTACTCGTCCGCCACCGGGCAGCCCGCCCAGGTGCTGTGGAAGCGGCAGCAGGACGCCACCCCCGCCCGGATCTCCCCGGACGCCACCGGCCATCACCTGCTGGCCGTGGGCGACGACGGCCGCCTGTACGCGCGCGGCGGGGCCGTCCCGGCCCAGGACTTCTCCGACGCCGCTTGGTGACCACGGGCTGGTGATCACAATTCGGTGATCTTGACCACACCGGTGGACGCTCCCGCCGCGTAGGGTGGGAGGCGCGGAACCGGGGCGGAACGGAGCGAGACCATGGGCATGGTGATGGCCGTCAGCTTCACCCGCTACGGACGGCTGTACTACCTGGATCCCGGCTCGCACACGTTCCGGGTGGGCGACAGGGTCCTGGTGCCGACCGACGCGGGGCCCGAGGTCGCCGAGTGCGTGTGGGCGCCGCAGTGGGTGAGCGAGGACATCGGCGGCCTGCCGGTGTGCGCGGGTCCGGCGACCGAGGAGCACCTGGCGCGCGACGAGGCCAACCGCCGCCGCCGCGCCGAGGGCCGGTCCATCGCCAAGCGCCTGATCCGCAAGCACGGATTGCCGATGAAGGTGATCGGCGTGGACTTCCTGGACGCCGACAACGTCTTCAAGGTCTACTTCTCGGCCCCGCACCGCGTCGACTTCCGCGCGCTGGTCCGCGACCTGGCCCGCTCCATCAAGGCCCGCGTCGAGCTGCGCCAGGTCGGGCCCCGCGACGAGGCCCGCCTCCAGGGCGGCATCGGGCCGTGCGGCCGGGACCTGTGCTGCGCGACGTTCCTGAAGGACTTCGAGCCGGTCTCGGTCCGCATGGCCAAGGACCAGGACCTGCCGGTGAACCCGCTGCGCATCGCCGGGGCCTGCGGCCGCCTGATGTGCTGCCTGAAGTACGAGCACCCCCTGTACGTGCAGGCCCACCAGGAGATGCCGAGGCTCGGCGAACGCGTCGAGACCCCCGAGGGGCCCGGCCAGGTCGTCGCCCGCAACGTCCCCTCCGACACCGTCACCGTCCGGCTCAACGGCGGTGGCCGCTGCTCCTGCCCGTCGGCGTCGGTGTGCTCGCCGCGCAAGCAGCACGACGCGATGTACGGCGACGAACGCCCCTGACGCCGCCGGCCGCCCACCGGCGCCCGTGCTCGGCGCGGGTCAGGGGATGACGTCGGCGACGATCGTGACGCCGGCCTTCCGGCAGGAGGACACGCGGCCGGAGCTGGTCGCGGCGGCGGCGGTGTTGCTGACGCAGGTCCAGCCCTCGACGGTGGCGAGGCCGCCCGAGCCCTGCTTGGGCGTGTCCCTGCGGTAGTACGTCCGGAAGACCCGGAGGGCGGTCGCGCACTCGGCCCGCCCCTTGTAGACCGCCACCGCGAGGATGTCGCCGTTCGGCGGCTGGACCTCCCCGCAGCCGGTGCGCGGCCCGGAGAGCACCGGTTTACGGGAGGGCTTCGCCGGGCGGGTGCGGGGCTTGGTCGGGGTGGCCGACGGCTTGCCCGCAGTCGGGGACCCCGTGGTGGGCGTGGCCGTGGCGGGTTCGGTCGTGGCGGGCGTGCTCGCGGCGGCGGGTGGCGACGGGGGAGGCGGCGCGGTCTTCTCGTCGCAGGCTCCCACGGCGAGGAGCAGGGCGGGAACGGCGAGCGCCAGGGAGCGCGTGCGCACGGTCGTGCCTCCGGGGGGTCGGCTTCAAGATCGCCATAGTTTCGCACGCGCCGCGGCGCCATCCCACGCGGGGGTGGCGCGGGTTTCCGCCGGTAGGCGGCGCCTCGCCGGTCCCCGGCCCCGGGCCGTCCCGCCCCGGGGAGGGCGAGCGGACCCGGGGCGCTCGGCCGCCCGCGACGTCCCCGGCCTCCTCAGGCCGCGACCGGCCGCCGTCCGGCCAGCGGCGCGCGCGGCGGGACCGGGACGCGCTTCGGCCCGGGGAACGCGTAGCGGGCGATCTTCTTCCAGGTGGAGCCGATCTGCCTGCCGAACGGGCCCGTGTGGTACGGCAGCCGGTACTTCTCGCACAACTCCCGGATGCGCGGGGCGATCTCCGCGTAGCGGTTGCTGGGCAGGTCCGGGAATAGGTGGTGCTCGATCTGGTGGCTGAGGTTCCCCGTCATCAGGTGGAACAGCGAGCCGCCGCTGATGTTCGCCGAGCCGAGGAGCTGGCGGACGTACCACTCGCCCCTGGTCTCGCCGTCGAGCTGCTCCTCGCCGACCTCGAACACCTCCACGTCGCCGGGGAAGTGTCCGCAGAAGATGACCGAGTGCGCCCAGACGTTGCGGATGATGTTGGCGGTGAAGTCGGCGCCCAGCGTCGTCAGGAACTGCGGGCCGCTGAGCAGCGGGAACGCCAGGTAGTCCTTGCCCCACTGGCGGCGGATCTTCTTGCCGATCGCGCGCAGCTTCTCCTTGGTGACCTCCGGGTCGGCCTTCCCGGTGCGGACCTTGTCCAGCTCCAGGTCGTGGACCGCGACGCCGTACTCGAAGAACATCGCCAGCAGCGCGTTGTAGAGCGGCTGCGCCAGGTAGACGGGGTGCCAGGGCTGCTCGGGCGTGACGCGCAGGATGCCGTAGCCGACGTCGTTGTCCTTGCCGATCACGTTGGTGAACGTGTGGTGCACGAAGTTGTGCGAGTGCTTCCACTGCTCGGCGGGGGAGACGTTGTCCCACTCCCAGGTCGTGGAGTGGATCTTCGGGTCGCGCATCCAGTCCCACTGGCCGTGCATGACGTTGTGCCCGATCTCCATGTTCTCCAGGATCTTGGCCACCGACAGGGTGGCCGTCCCGGCGATCCAGGCGGGCGGCAGCGACGACGCCATCAGCAGGGCGCGGCCGGTGACCTCCAGCGCGCGCTGCCACCGGATCACCTTGTGGATGTAGGCGGCGTCGCGCTCGCCCAGATCGGCGGTGATCTCGTCGCGGATGGCGTCGAGCTCGCGGGCGATGGCCTCGTAGTCGGCGGGGGTCAGGTGGGCGACGGTCGGGTGCGGTTCGGTGGTCATGACGGCTCCTCTCACAGGTCGATCTCGACGGGTCCGGCGGCGGCGGAGACGCAGGTCTGGACCAGCTGGCCCTCCTCGCCGTGCACCTCGCCGGTGCGCAGGTCGCGGACCCGGCCGGAACGCAGGCGGCCGACGCACGAGTAGCAGATGCCCATCCGGCACCCGCTGGGCAGCAGCGCGCCCGCCTCCTCTCCGGCCTGCAACAACGGGGTCGAGCCACCGGCCTCGACGGCGATCTCGCTCCGGGTGAAGCACACCCGGCCGCCCTCGCCGCCGGCGCCCTTCAGGACGGTCCGGAACCGCTCCACGCGGAGGCGGCCGGCGATCCCGGCGGCCGCCCAGTGCGCCTCGGCGTCGTCGAGCATGTCGGCCGGGCCGCACGCCCAGGCGTCGCGTTCGGACCAGTCGGGGCACAGGTCGGCCAGGTCGGCGGGCTTGATCCGGCCGTGCGCGGCGGTGTGCCGCTCCACCAGCGTCAGCGCCGGCAGGCGGGCGGCCAGGGCGCGCAGCTCCGTCCCGAAGATCACCTCGTCGGGGGTGCGGGCCGAGTGGACCAGCACGGTGTCGGGCACCGCGCCCCGGTCCGCCAGGTCGCGCAGCATCGCCATGACCGGGGTGATCCCGCTGCCCGCCGTCAGGAACAGCAGCCGCTCCGGAACGGGGTCGGGGAGCGTGAAGTCCCCCTCGGGGTCGGCCAGCCGGATGATCGTCCCCGGCCGGACCCGGCGCACCAGGTGGCGGGAGACGCGGCCGGACTCGTTGACCTTCACGGTGATCGTCAGCCGGCCGTCGGGGCGCGGCGGCGACGACAGCGAGAACGTGCGCCAGTACCGCACGCCATCGACGTCCACGCCGATCCGTACCCACTGCCCGGGCCGGTGACCGGGCCAGGCGTGGCCGGGCCGGATCGTCAGGGTCGCCGCGCCGGGGGCCTCGCGCCGGACGGCCTCGATCCGTCCGCGCCGCTCGGTGTCCGACCACAGCGGGTTGAGCAGCGAGAGGTAGTCCTCGGGCAGCAGGGGAGTGGTGAGCCTGCGGGCGGCGGCGACGAGCCGTTCGCCGAGCGGGCGGGCGTGCGGAGCGGTCAAGGCGGGCCTCCCCGGGCGCTTCCAACTTACGGTGGCGTAACCTACGCTTACGTAGCCGTAGCCATGAGGGCAAGAGCCCGCCCGCAAAAGCGACAGGCATCACACCATCGCACTATGTGCCATCAAACGGTGTAATGCCTGCTGCCAAAAGCGTCGTGTGAAGTTGTGAGCGAAGGCGCAAACCCGTCAGAACGCGGTCCTGGGCCTCTCCTGGAGGACCCCGTCGACGTACACGTCCACCTTCTCGTCGTAGAACGCCACCAGACCGTCGACGCCCCGGCTCTCCGGCAACGGCGTGGGGTATGACCAGGCCAGATCCTCGTGGAGCCGGTCCCCGGCGCGCACCGACCAGTACCGCGCCGTGCCCTTGTAGGGGCAGTGGGTCACCGTCCCGCTCGGCTCCAGCAGATCCATCCGGACATGGGCCTTCGGCAGGTAGTACCGGGTCGGCAGGCCGGTCTCGAACAGCAGCCGGGGCGCGTTCGACTCGGCGACGACGACCCCGTCCACCTCCACCCGCACGTGCCGCGAGCTCGGCAGCACGTCCACCCGCGTGTACGGGCTGCGGGGATGCACGAAGACCTCCTCGTCCTCCTCGAACCAGGCGTCCATCGCGTCCCACTCCAGCCGCACCAGCCCGCGCAGCTCCTCGACCGGGGACTCCTCGTAACGCAACGCCGCCCCGGACGCCTCCACGCCGTCCACCCGCACGGTGTAGAGGGTCGAGCCGCCCTTGCTGGGCGACCGCCGCCCGGCGCCCTCCTTGACGAGTTCGGCCCGGACGTCGTCGACCGGAACGTAGTAGGTCGGGTAGTAGGGCGATTCCCAGACCAGGGAGGGGCGGACGGTGTCGGCCACCAGATGCCCGCCCAGATAGGCGCGGACGCGCTTGGCGCTCGGCTCGATCCGGACCCGCGTCCGCCGCGTCGTGTCCTGTGGGGTGCTCATATCCGGGCAACGGCCCCCGGCGGGCCGGTATTTCGCCGCCGGGGACCGTATCCGGTCAGCGCCCGTCGATCAGCCGCATCGCCAGGTCGGGGCTGAACTGCCCGGCGGGCGTGTTCGGGGCGACGCCGCACTTGCCGTCGGAGTCGCCCGGCACCTTCACCCACAGCAGCATCTCCGCGCCGCCGCCCATCTGGGAGACGGTGCCGAGCTTGGCCCCGGCGGGGTTGCACCAGTCACCGGGCCGGCCGCCCTTGCCGTTACGGCTGGTGTCCACCACGAACGTGCGGGTGTAGCCGTACTTGGCCGACAGCGCGGCGTTGACCTCCTTGGCGTACTTCACGGTGTCGGCGGTGGTGAAGTAGTTGGAGACGTTCAGGGCGAACCCGCGAACGTTCTTGAGCCCCGCCGAGTGCATCAACGCTGCGATGTCGGCGGGCTTGTGCCACCTGGCGTTCCCGCCGTCCAGGTAGACCTTGGCCTTGGGCGCCTTGGCCTTGAGCTGGTTGACCGCGTGCTTGAGCAGGTCCCTGCGGGACTTGCGGGCGGCCTCGGTGGGCAGGCAGCCGATCTGGGCCACGGCGTCCGGCTCCAGCACGACGACGGCGGGCCGCGTTCCGATCCCGGCCGCGAACGCCTCGATCCACGCCCGGTACTTGGCCGGGCTGCCCGCCCCGCCGCTCGAATGGCCGCTGCAGTCGCGGTCGGTGATGTTGTAGGGCACCAGGATCGGCGTCTTGCCCGCCCGCTGCGCCGCCGCCACGTAACCGTCGGCGGCCTTGCGGACGTCACCGCTCCACCCGCCGAACCAGCGGCCCATCGGACGCTGCGCGACGGCCTGCTTGATCTTCGCTGCGCGCGGGTCGTTCGGATGGGCGCGCACCCAGTTGGCGGGGTTGGAGCCGGGGTCCACGTAGAACGGGCTGGCGACCGCCTGGCTGGCGGCGCTCACCTGGACGTCCTGCTGCGCGCAGCCGGCCAGCGCCACCACCGGGAGCAGGACGAGAAGCTTCCTCGCGAGCACGGGTCTCCCTCCGAACATGATCATTACGGTCGGGCCCAGTCTGGGGGCAGCGGGACGCCCGACGCACGCGAAACCGAATTATCCACACCAACGACCGACCCGATGGTCCTCCCCCTTCCGGGCACGTAGCGTGGTCGCAGAACAGTGGAAGGGATCCAGATGCGGGCAGTGAAGATCACCGGTGCCGTCCTGATGGCGTGCGCCCTGGCGGCATGCACGGACAGCGCGGTCCCTCAGGCCACGCCCACCGGCACACCACCCGGCCTGGACCGCTTCTACGGCCAGAAGGCCTCCTGGAAGGACTGCGACGGCGACTTCCAGTGCGCGACGGTCGAGGTCCCCCTCGACTACGCCAGGCCCGGCGGCGAGACCATCCGGATCTCCATGGTCCGCCTGCCCGCGAGCGGGCGGTCCGGCCGCATCGGCTCCCTGTTCACCAACCCCGGCGGCCCGGGGGCGTCCGGCGTGGAGTTCGTCCGCAAGACGGCCCGCGCGTTCAGCCCCGAGCTCCTGCGCCGCTTCGACATCGTCGGCTTCGACCCCCGCGGCGTCGGCGCCAGCGCCCCCGTCCGCTGCCTGGACGGCCCCGGCCTCGACCGCTTCTTCAGCACCGACTCGTCCCCCGACGGCCAGCGCGAGACCGACGCGCTGGCCGACGAGAGCAGGACGTTCGCCCAGTCCTGCCAGACCGGCTCCGCCGCCCGCCTGCCCCATGTCGGCACCCTGAACGCGGCCCGGGACATGGACATCCTGCGCGCCGCGGCCGGCGACCGGAAGATGACCTACTACGGCGCCTCCTACGGCACCTACCTGGGCGCGTACTACGCCGACCAGTTCCCCAAGAACGTCAGGGCCCTGGTCCTGGACGGCGCGGTGGACCCCAAGCAGACCTCCACCGGCCTCCTCGTGGAGCAGGCCAAGGGCTTCGAGACGGCCCTGCGGTCCTTCGCCGAGGACTGCGTGAAGACCTCGGCCTGCCCCCTCGGCGCCACCGCCGACGCGGCGGTCGACCGGGTCTCCGCCCTCCTCCGCCAGGCGGACGAGCGCCCCCTCACCAACCGCCGCGACAGCCGCAAGGTCACCGAGTCCTGGGTGGCGATGGGCATCGCGACGGCGCTCTACAACAAGGAGAGCTGGCCGTTCCTCCGCCAGGCCCTGGGCCAGGCGGTCGGCCAGGGCGACGGCACCCAGCTGATCACCATCGCCGACCTGATGGTGGAGCGGAAGCCCGACGGCACCTACAGCAACCAGGTCGCCGCGAACATGTCCGTGAACTGCGTGGACAAGCCCAACCCGCCCGACGCCAGGACCTACGGCGAGTCCGTCGCCGAGGCCCGCAGGTCGGCGCCGCGCTTCGGCCCGTTCGTGGTCTGGGGCGGCCTCCCGTGCGTCTACTGGCCGGCCAAGCCCGAGGCCGAACCGAAGCCTCCCACCGCGACCGGCGCGGCCCCCATCCTGGTGATCGGCACCCTGCGCGACCCGGCGACCCCGTACGCCTGGTCCGAGGCCCTCGCCAAGCAACTGGACTCGGGCGTCCTGCTGACGTTCAACGGCGACGGCCACACCGCCTACCTCCAGGGGGACCGCTGCGTGACCCAGGCCACCGACCGCTACCTGACCACGGCCGAACCCCCGACGAACGGGACCCGCTGCGGCTGATGCACACACACCCCGAAAGATTGGGTAGACTTCTGCCCGCCACCCCAGGTGGCACGCCGCCTTAGCTCAGTCGGCAGAGCGATTCACTCGTAATGAATAGGTCATCGGTTCGATTCCGATAGGCGGCTCCCAGGTAGAAGGCCCCTTCCGATCATCGGGAGGGGCCTTCTTGCTGACAGCGCCTCCGTCCATGGCCTTGGTGTGGACCCGCAGCGTGAGCGCCGTGTCCGCGTGCCCGAGCCGGACGGCGACCAAGCGGACGGGAACGCCGTTGGGGAGCAGCGTCGTCGCGTGGACGTGCCGGAGGACGTTCGCCGTCTCCTGGTCGATGGTCACCGCGCGGGTGCACCCGCTCTTGGTCGGCCCCTGGACCCGCTCCCCGTTGATCACGCCGGTCGAGCCCTTGAGGGTGATCTTGAGACCGTCGGGGTGGACGTCCGACGATGTGGCGGTTCCCCACGGCGGAGGCCGCCAGGTGGGGAACGTGAGCTGGATCGGAGTCCGGGCCGTTCGCTTCTCGGTTTCCCGGGGCTTGAGCGGCGGTGCCTAGGGCGTTTTCGCTGAATATGAGTATTCGTACTCAGGTGCGCGAAGATCGTTTTGGTCAGGATGAGGGGCGAGCACCGAGATCGGAGAACCCCCTTGAGAACGACCGTCCTGACCCTCGCGACGGCGGGAGCCGTCACCGCCGCGTTGCTGACCGCCCCGGCCGCGCGGGCCGCGACGAGCCCCGCCTGGCGGGCCTCCATGCAGCACGAGTCGCTGCGTCACGGGTCCCGGCTGCTGACGGTGGGCAAGACCACCTGGGCCTTCGGCGGCCGCGGCTACCGGGACGGCCGCGCCACCGCGTTCCGGCGTGAGGGACCCACCTGGCGGCAGGTCGCGTTGCCCTCGCAGGCGCGCGGCGAGGTCGTCGCCGCCGACGCCGGTTCGGCCAGCGACGTGTGGGCCGCGACGCTCGGCACCAAGAACGGGCAGCCCGTCGCGATGCGCTTCGACGGCAGGAGATGGAAGACCGTTCAGACGCTCGGGAACACGATCGTGACCGCCGTGACGGTCGTCGGCCCCCGGAACGTGTGGGTCTTCGGGACCGACGGGCCGACGGACCGCCGTCCCGTCGCCTGGCACGGCACCCCGCGCGGCTGGAAGAAGACGACCATGCCGTTCGTCGTCTGGAGCGCCGACCTGCGCTCGGGCAGGGACCTGTGGGCCGTGGGCTGGCGGAGTGGCGGCGGGCCGGTCGCCGGACGCTTCGACGGCAAGCGCTGGCGGTCGGTCCCCGACCCGCGCGGCTCACTGCCCGCCGCGCTGCGCGACCCCGCCAAGGCGCAACTCGTCTACGGCAGGCTCTTCGCCGCGCGGGGAACGCTGTGGCTGGCCGTGAACGCGAGCATCTGGTCCGCGCAGCGCACCGACGCCTACCTGCTGCGCTTCGACGGCAAGCGCTGGCGCTCCGAGCGGCTGCCCAAGCGCGTGGCGTGGCACGAGAACGGCTCGTTCGTGCCCGACGGCAAGGGCGGGCTCTGGATGTTCGCCTCCACGGGCGACTATCGGTCGTTCCTGTTCCGTCGCACGGCTTCGGGCTCCTGGAGTAGTTCTCCTGTGAAGGGGACGGGCCTCCAGTACGTCGAGCTGGCCGACCTCGCGCCCGCCCCGGGCGGCGGCCTGCTCGGATCGGCCGGCTGGGAGACCCGCACCACCGCGACCGGCGGGGTGCTGTCCTACCGCTGACCCATGGCCGGTCTCCGGAGGTGTCGGCCTCCCGACCACCCCTGGAGACCGGCCCCGGGTCATGAACGTCGCCGTTCATGACCTACGAGGACGCGTGGTTTGCCGGATTCCCCTCCCGGGGGCGGCGGGCGATGCGGTGCCATGGAGCCGGGAGGGTTCCCGTCGCCTCGGAACGGTCAGGTGGCCTTGCCGGAGGCGATGTAGAGGTTCATGCGGGTGAAGTCGAGGGTGATGTTGTAGGGCTTGAAGAAGCTCTGGAAGAAGGCGGCCGGGACATCGAACCCCGGTCCGTAGGGCCAGGGCACGTTGATCGGCTTGTTGGGGTGCGTGGTGCAGTAGATCTCCCTGGCGGCGGCGCCGCCGAGGCGGATCTCCTTCGGGTAGCAGGGGTAGACGACGGCCGGGTGGCTTTGGGCGAACGTCCCGAGCGGCCGGTCGTGGTCGGTGCGGATCCGCAACCGCTCGGCCGTTTCCCCGAACACGACCGCGGCCTGCTCGCCGGTTCCGCCGAAGTTCACGCCCACCACCCGTGGGCCGGAGCCGGCGATGCTGCCCCTGCTGTGCAGGTAGTGGTCACGGGCCAGCCACAGCGGCAGGGGCTCGGCCCCGGCCCGCGCGGCGGCGGCGCGCGCCCTGCCGGCCGCTTCGGGGGTCGGGCGGCGCAGGATCAGCGACCGGCCGGCGTAGTCGAAGGTGGTCAGCAAGTGGTAGAAGACCCACGTGCCGATCATGCCGTCGCTGTCGGTGTCGACGTCCTCGCCCGACTCCGTCGCCGACCAGCCCACGGGGACGTTGCGCAGCTCGATCCCGCCCAGCTCGAACGACTCCAACACCCCGTAGTGCGCCCATACGGAGCCGCCCTCGACGTCGATCTTCTGGCTGGCGACGGGGCTCAGCCCGGCTTCCCTGGCGACCGTCGAGGTCAGGCTCAGGTTCGGGGCGCCGGTGTAGAACGTGAAGCGCTTCGCCGGTCCGCCGTTGACCGAGGCCTCCACCAGCGGCATCGGGTCCACCTGCTGGAACGGCACCCGGCCGACGTCGCCATGGATCTGGTACGGCTCGCCGCGGACCGCCGCGAACCATTTGGCATAGGGCTCCTCGTCGGCCGCCCGCCAGCGCGGTACGGAGAGGGAGAACTTGTCCTGCCGGATGTAGCAGTCGCCCAGCAGCCAGTTGGTCTCCTTGTCGCCGGGCGCCAGTCCGAGGGCCATCGTGAGGTACTTCTCAGCCTCGGGGAACCTGTTGGCCAGTAGCCCGACATAGCCGCGCTGCCGCGCCGCGTGCAGATCCGTGGGGTCCTTTTTCAGGATCTCCTCATACGCGCGGCCGGCCTGCTCGAACTTCCCGGCCTTGAACAACGCGTCCGCGTCACCGCCCTCGGCGTGCGCCGTCGCCGCCTTGCCCAGCAGCGGTGTGGTCGCGGCGGCGCCGGCCACCACGGCCGCCCCCCGCAACAGCGAACGCCGGTCCCATCTCCCGTCAACAGCCACGGTCTTCCCCTCTTCCGTGCTCACCTTCCGGAGCCGGGGGCGCCGCGCCCCCGGCACGGACCGCTGCGGTCCACGCCCCACCGAAGACGGATGAGTGTTGCGGTGGCGTATGCGAATTTCGATACGCCCGCGATACACCCGATCCTCGGCGGCGGGAGGATCCCGCCGCAGGTGACCGTGACAGCCCGGCCACCGCACAGGTCGCGAGCCGGGCGCGTCGGCGATGACGCGGCCAGACGGGTTGAACGTGCGTCAGGCCAGGAGGTAGGCGGCCAGTGCCGCTTCGAACGCCGGGTCGTGCTCGGCGGCCGAACGGTGGCAACGCCCCACGGGGTCGAAGCGGCCGGGGCTGCCGGTCCTGAGCATGTGCTGAACGTGCAGCACGACCTTTTCCGGTTCGGGGACCAGGCCGAGGTCGAGGTTGTACTGCCCGTGCGCCATGCCCCGAGCGGCGCCGGGCTCGTGGATGTCGTGCATCATCCAGCCGCGTTCCTCATCCCATTCGAGGTAGAGGGACAAAGTGGTGTGGGAGTCGTCGTAGTCCCAGATCACCTCTCCGCCGAAGCCGATGGCCGCGGTGCGGCGCTTGTATTCACGCGACATGCCGCCGGTGACCCCGCCGGTCGCGATGCCCTGGGCTTTCAGCGCGTTGCCAACAGCCTCGATGTAGTAACGGTGGTCAGTGCGCTCACGTCTGGTCATGGCTCCGATGCTCGCACCTGTGGTTAATGCCCTACAGGCGATAAGAGGCGACTTGCGGGCCGGATGAATTCCAAAAGGTGTTTCACGGCCCCTTCGAAGCCGGCGAGACGTCGTACTCGGTGCCTTTCATCCGTGCGGAGAGGAACGGTGAGCACCTTCGCGCGCTCCGAGGTCTGCCCACGGGCGGACGGTTCGTGGGAAAATGGGGGTGTGGGGCACCATCGATCGGAGCCTGAGGACGCGAGCCGGCAGCGGCTGCGTGATCTCGCGCGGTTGCGTCAGGTCCGGGACCGGATCGATCGGGAGTACGCGCGGCCGCTGGACGTCGAGGCGCTGGCCCGCGGGGTGAACGTGTCGGCGGGGCATCTCAGCCGCGAGTTCCGGCGCGCCTATGGCGAGTCGCCGTACGCCTACCTGATGACGCGGCGCATCGAGCGCGCGATGGCGCTGCTGCGGCGGGGCGACCTCAGCGTCACCGAGGTCTGCTTCGCGGTCGGCTGCTCGTCGCTGGGCACCTTCAGCACCCGCTTCACCGAGCTGGTCGGCGTGCCGCCCAGCGTCTACCGGCGCCGCGCGGCGGGCGCGACGGCGGGGATGCCGTCGTGCGTGGCGAAACAGGTGACCAGACCGATCAGGAATCGAGAAGCGCCGGTCACGGAGCCGCAGCTAGCGTGACCGGCATGGGTATCAACATTCACGCGAGCTTCCTGCCGCATGACGACCCGGACGCCTCACTGGTCTTCTACCGCGACGTCCTCGGGTTCGAGGTCCGCAACGACGTCGGGTACGACGGGATGCGCTGGATCACGGTCGGTCCCAAGGGCCAGCCCGAAACGTCCATCGTCCTGCAGCCGCCGGCCGCCGATCCCGGTGTCACCGACGAGGAGCGCCGCACCATCGCCGAGATGATGGCCAAGGGCACCCTCGCCGGCATCGTCCTGGCCACCGACGATCTCGACGGCACCTTCGAGCGGGCGGTGGCGGGCGGCGCCGAGGTCGCCCAGGAGCCGATCGACCAGCCCTACGGCGTTCGCGACTGCGCCCTGCGTGATCCCGCGGGCAACATGGTCCGCATCCAGGAACTGCGCTGAGCCGTCCGGTCAGGACCGCGGCCCGCCCGACCAACGGAGACACGATGAGCATGCCCACGGGGGACGCGCGGCCGCACGCCGCCGACAGGCACGACCTGATCCGCGTGCACGGCGCGCGCGAGAACAACCTCAAGGACGTCAAGGTCGAGATCCCCAAGCGCCGGCTGACGGTGTTCACCGGCGTCTCCGGCTCGGGCAAGAGCTCGCTGGTGTTCAGCACGATCGCGGCGGAGTCGCAGCGGCTGATCAACGAGACCTACAGCGCCTTCGTGCAGGGCTTCATGCCGGCGCTCGCGCGTCCCGAGGTCGACGTGCTGGACGGGCTGACGACCGCGATCGTCGTCGACCAGCAGCGGATGGGCTCCGACCCCCGCTCCACGGTCGGGACCGCCACCGACGCCAACGCGATGCTGCGCATCCTGTTCAGCCGGCTCGGGGAGCCGCACATCGGCCCGCCCAGCGCGTACGCCTTCAACGTCCCCTCGGTCCGGGCGAGCGGCGCGATCACGGTCGAGCGCGGCGCGAAGAAGGCGGTGAAGGCGACCTTCACCCGCACCGGCGGCATGTGCCCCGAGTGCGAGGGGCGCGGCAAGGTCTCCGACATCGACCTCGCCCAGCTCTACGACGACTCCAGGTCGATCGCCGAGGGCGCGTTCACCATCCCCGGCTGGAAGTCCGACAGCTTCTGGACCACGCGGGTCTACGCCGAGTCGGGCCTGCTCGACCCGGACAAGCCGATCCGCGAGTTCACCGACGAGGAGATGCACGCGTTCCTGTACGGGGAGCCGACCAGGGTCAAGGTCGAGGGCGTGAACCTCACCTACGAGGGCCTGATCCCGAAGATCCAGAAGTCGTTCCTGTCCAAGGACAAGGAGGCGATGCAGCCGCACATCCGGGCGTTCGTGGAGCGGGCCGTCACCTTCACCGCCTGCCCCGAGTGCGGCGGCACCCGGCTGAGCGCGGCGGCCCGGTCGTCGAAGATCAGGGGGATCAGCATCGCCGACGCCTGCGCGATGGAGATCAGGGACCTGGCGGCGTGGGTGCGCGAGCTGGACGAGCCGTCGGTCGCGCCGCTGCTGGCGGCGCTGGGGGACACCCTGGACTCGTTCGTGGAGATCGGGCTCGGCTACCTGGCGCTCGACCGGCCGGCGGGCACCCTGTCGGGCGGCGAGGCGCAGCGCACCAAGATGATCCGCCATCTCGGCTCCTCGCTCACCGACGTCACCTACGTCTTCGACGAGCCCACCACGGGCCTGCACCCGCACGACATCCAGCGGATGAACGAGCTGCTGCTGCGGCTGCGCGACAAGGGCAACACGGTGCTGGTCGTGGAGCACAAGCCGGAAGTGATCGCCATCGCCGACCATGTCGTCGACCTCGGTCCCGGCGCGGGCGCGGCGGGCGGTGACGTCTGCTTCGAGGGCACCGTCGAGGGGCTGCGGGACAGCGGCACCGTCACCGGCCGCCACCTGGACGACCGGGCCACGCTGAAGGAGACGGTGCGGAAGCCGGCCGGCGCGCTGGAGATCCGCGGCGCGACGGCCAACAACCTCCGGAACGTCGATGTGGACGTCCCGCTCGGCGTGCTGTGCGTCGTCACCGGCGTGGCGGGTTCCGGCAAGAGCTCGCTCGTGCACGGGTCGGTGCCCGCCGGCGCGGGCGTGGTGTCGATCGACCAGACGCCGATCAAGGGCTCGCGGCGGAGCAACCCGGCGACCTACACCGGCCTGCTGGACCCGGTCCGCAAGGCGTTCGCGAAGGCCAACGGCGTCAAGCCCGCGCTGTTCAGCGCCAACTCCGAGGGCGCCTGCCCCGCCTGCAACGGCGCCGGCGTCGTCTACACCGACCTGGCGATGATGGCCGGGGTCGCCACCACCTGCGAGGACTGCGAGGGCAAGCGGTTCCAGGCGTCGGTGCTGGAGTACCGGCTCGGCGGCCGCGACATCAGCGAGGTGCTCGCGATGTCGGTGGCCGAGGCCGGGGAGTTCTTCGGCGACGGCGAGGCGCGCACGCCCGCCGCGCACCGCGTCCTCGTCCGGCTCGCCGACGTCGGGCTCGGCTACCTCACCGTCGGCCAGCCGCTCACCACGCTGTCCGGCGGCGAGCGGCAGCGGCTGAAGCTGGCCACCCACATGGCCGAGAAGGGCGGCGTCTACGTCCTCGACGAGCCGACCGCCGGGCTGCACCTCGCCGACGTCGAGCAGCTGCTCGGGCTGCTCGACCGGCTCGTCGACTCCGGCAAGTCGGTCATCGTCGTCGAGCACCACCAGGCGGTCATGGCGCACGCCGACTGGATCATCGACCTCGGTCCCGGCGCCGGGCACGACGGCGGCCGGATCGTCTTCGAGGGCACCCCCGCCGACCTGGTCGCCGCCCGCTCGACCCTCACCGGCCGGCACCTGGCGGACTACGTCGGCGCCTGACCCGGCGCCCCCCGCGCCCGCCGCGGGGGGCGTCAGCGGCGTCCCAGCAGCTCGGTGACCCGGAGGAAGCCGTCGGTGCCGTGACCCAGCCCGATGACGCGGCGGGCCAGGCCCTCGGCGGCCCGCATGACGCCGGCGTCGATGCCGTGGCCCTCGGAGGTGTGGATGATGTGGGCCATGGACGACGCCGCCGAGGTGATCGGGTTGCCCTCGCCGGAGAAGTCCCCCTCGTCCACCCTCGCCGCGAGCTCTTCGAAGCCCGGCGACAGGATCGCGCTGATGCCCTTGGCGAACGGCGCCAGCTCGCGCGCGGTGATCCCCTCCGCCTTCGCCACGGCCAGGGCGTGCGCGTAGCCCGTCATCGCGGTCCAGAAGATGTCCAGCAGCGCGATGTCGTACGCGGCGGCGCGGCCGATGTCCTCGCCCAGGTGGGTGTGGGTGCCGCCCAGCGCCTCCAGCACCGGCAGGTGCTCCCGGTAGAGGTCGTGCGGGCCGCTGTGGATGAACACCGCGTCGGGGGTCCCGATGGTGACGGTCGGCGTCATGATCGCGCCGTCCAGGTACCGGATGCCGTGGTCGGCCGCCCAGGACGCGGTGGCGCGGGCCCGTCCGGGCGTGTCGGCGGTCAGGTTCACCACCGTGCGGTCCTTGAGCGCGGCGGCGACCGCGTCGCGCCGCAGGATCGCGTCGGCCGCGTCGTAGTCGACCACGCAGACCACGGTCAGCCCGCTCGCGGTGACCGCCTCCTCCACGGAACGGGCCCGGACCGCGCCGCGTTCGACCAGTTCGCGGTCCCGGCCCGGGGTCCGGTTCCACACGGTGGTCCGCACACCGGCGTCCACGAACGCGCCGGCCAGGGCCCGCCCCATCGGTCCCAGACCGATCACGGTGACGGCAGACTTGTCAGACATGGTTCAACCTCCACGACAAAGCGAAGAACAACGGACGGGACAGTGATGACGCGCAAGCTCGCCCAGAACACGAACGTCTGCGGGGTGACGGCCGCGATCGCCGTGATCGACGGCAAGTGGAAGACGGGCCTGCTCTGGCTGCTGGAGGACCGCCCGCACCGGCCCGGCGAGCTGCGCCGGCGGCTGCCGGGCCTCAGCGAGAAGGTGCTGACCCAGGCCCTCCGGGAGATGGAGGACGACGGCCTGGTGCACCGCGAGGTGCACGAGGGGCTGCCGCTGAAGACGGTCTACTCCCTGACGGGGTTCGGCCGCGACCTGTCCGAGGCGCTGGCCCCTCTCTCCGACTGGGGCCACCGGCGTCTGGAGAAAGTCGTCGAGGCACGGTCGGCTTCCTGACCACGCGCCCCCTCCGTTCCTCCTCGGCCGTGCGGCCCGCCGACCGCCCGACACCAGGTTCGCCCCGCCGCCGCGTCCCCGCCAAGTACCCACAAAAAAGTGGGTGTCGGCTGGGGGCGAGGGGCACCGGCCCAACTCTGTCCGAGGGGGTTCCTAGGATCGTGGCATGGCTCTGGACCTGTTCGCGGGGATCCCCGTCGCCGACTACGCGGCGGCCCTGGAGTGGTACGAACGGCTGCTGGGCTCCCCGCCGACGTTCGTCGTGAGCGACACGGAGGCCGTGTGGGAGCTCGCCGAGCACCGGTCCGTGTTCGTCGAGCACCGGCCCGAGCGCGCCGGCCACGCCATGCACACGGTCTTCGTCGACGACTTCGACGAGCGCCTCGCGCGGATCGCCGAACGGGGACTGCACCCGGCGGAGCGGGAGACGTACTCCAACGGCGTGCGCAAGGCCACGTTCCGCGACCCCGAGGGGAACGAGATCGGCTTCGGCGGCGCTCCGCTGTGACCCGTCCGGATCACGGAGCCGGTGCCGTGGCCGCGTAGAAGCACGGCATGCCGTCCATGCGCAGAACGCGTCCCGGCGGCAGCGGCGGCTCCAGCGGTTCGTCAACCGGGACGCCCGACCAGTCGATGGCGAACGGCCCGACGTCCGGGTGGTCCGGCACCCGGCTGATCAGGTCGTAGGTGGTGACGGGCCGGCCCGGCAGGCGCACTTCCAGTTCCAGCCTCAGCGTGTGCTCCAGGAGCTCCCGTTCCAGACCCTCGTCATCGCGCACGGCCGCGTCGGCGTCCGCGCGGGCGGCGGCGAGGGAACCGTAGAGCCGCCGTTGCTCGAACCATTCGGAATTGGTGACGCGGTCCTCCACGCGCAGCGCGGCGAAGCCGTAGCGGCGTCGGCTGACCGGATCGGCGGGTGGCGGCTTGGGGGGATCCACGTCGAGCATCCCCAGGCATTCGCCGGCGGCGCCGTCCCACGGGTCGCGCCGCAACGCCTCCGCGTAGGCGGCGACGGCGCCGTCCCGGTCACCGATCCAGGCGAGCGCCTGCCCCAACTGGAGGGGCACCAGGGGATCGTCGGGGTCGGCGTCGAGGGCCGCCCGCGCCACCCGGACGGCCCGTTCGGCGGCCGCGGCGGAGACGCCGTCCTCGTCCCACTCCTCCATCTCGCCGAGCGGAGGGCCCTCGTGGTCCCAGTCCCATCCGCCGTTGAGCCCATGCTCGACGTCCACGCACAGCCGCAGCGCGAACGCGGCGACGGTGGAACGCCCGATGGCGACCGTGGCCGCGCTCTCCACGTCGCCCGGCGTCTGGTCGGTGAACGAGTCGTACAGGCGTTCCGCCTCGGCGAGGTGGTCGGCGATCTCCTCCGTGCCGTTGCCGAACCGGAAGCGCCACCAGCACTCGGCGAGCAACCGCCCCGCCCGCACCAACCGGGCGTCCCCGCCGTCATCGATCATGGGGCGCACGCTATCCCGCACCGGACGGGCGCGGTGGCGGTTCCGCGCGACGCGGTCCGCGCCCCTCCAGCGCCGGGGCGGCGCTGAAGGGGGAGGGGGCCGGGCGTTCCGGCGGCATCGTGGCGATGCGCGTCGATCACCTTCGTCAGCGTCTCGCCGGGGTCACCGGCCCGCCTGGTCGAGGTCGCCGTGGGCCGCCGCCGCCAGGTCCTGCCCGTCGTCCCAGGTCCTGACCCGGTCGGTGTAGGCCTGCCGGATCATCGGGTAGAAGCCCTGGCCGAACAGCACCCGCAGGGGCGGCTCGTCGGAGTCGACGATCTTCAGGAGGGTCCGGGCCGCGGCGGCCGGGTCTCCGGCGGGCTGCTTTCCGGTGACCGCGGCCAGGCGCTGGCGGAGACCGGCGTAGGCCGGGTCGGGCTGGGCCATGTGACCGTTGTTCAGCGGGTCGGGGTTCTTGCCGGAGCGGGTGGCGAACCCGCCCGGCTCGATGATGGTCACCTTGACGCCGAACCCGGCGACCTCACCGGCCAGGGCCTCGTTCAACCCCTCCAGGGCCCACTTGGAGGCGTGGTAGGCGCCGCCGAGCGGCATCGCGATCAGCCCGGCGGCCGAGGACAGCTGGATGATGTGCCCGGAACCCTGCGCGCGCAGGTGGGGCAGCGTGGCCTGGACCACCCACACCGCGCCGAACAGGTTGGTCTCCATCTGGTCGCGCAGTTCCCGCTCGGTCAACTCCTCGACCGCGCCGATCTGGGCGTAACCGGCGTTGTTGACGATGACGTCGAGGCGGCCGAAGCGCTCCTTGGCCCGCTTCACGCTCTCGAACACGGCGGCCCTGTCGGTCACGTCCAGTTCGAGGGGGAGCACCGCCTCGCCGTAGGTGGCGACCAGGTCCTCAAGGCTCGCGGTGCTGCGGGCGGTGGCGGCCACCTTGTCGCCGCGCGACAGGGCGGCCTCGACGAACTCGCGGCCCAGGCCGCGCGACGAACCGGTGACGAACCAGACCTTGCTCATGATGACGTTCCGTCCCTTCGCGGTGGCGGCGTTCCGGGGTCGCCCCGGGCCGCCGCTGTCGGCTGTTACGCCCTCCAGACACACGACCCGGCGAAGCTGTGACACCCACCGGGAGTGACCTGCGTCTCCCCACGCCCTCTCGCGCTCCCACGCGCCGGAGTCGCGGGGCGGGGTGGCCTGCGTAGCCACCAGCAGGCCAGAAGCGGCGGAACCACCGCCAGCAACGTCCAGGCCCCTCCACCGGTGTGACTCCGCGGGCGCTTCGTATGCCGTGGTGGCCGGTTCGGGCCAGCGGGGGCGGGGCGGGACGGCCGCAGTGGATCATGGGGGTTCCGGACAGGGGGTCGTATGCGTCTCAAGGGGCCAGTTCCCGATGCCGAGTCGCCGTGGAACGAGATCGTGCCCGGCCTGTTCATGGGCGGGCACCACTGCCGCGGGAGCGGCGGCGAACCGGTTCCCGTCGTCGTCGGGCGCGAGTTCGACGTCGTCGTCAGCCTCCACCGGCGGGACGGGTGCGGGCCCGGGGACGGGGTCGCGCACCACTGCCGGGAGGTCCCCGACGGGCCGTTGAGCGCCGGCCAGATCACCGCCGTCCGCGAGCTGGCGGAGATCGTCGCCGACGACGTGCGCGAGGGCCGGCGGGTGCTCGTGCGGTGCCGGTCGGGGTACAACCGGTCGGGTCTCGTCATCGTCCAGGCGCTGGTGGAGCTGGGGTATCCCGTGGAGGACGCGATCTTCCTGGTGCGGTACCGGCGGTCCCGGTGGGCGCTCAACAACCAGCTTTTCGTCGACTACCTGACCACCGGGCTCGGCGTCGCCGAGCTGCTGGTGGGGCTGGACGAGGTCAGCGACGACGCCTGAGGCCCGGTGGCGCGGCGGGGTCGACCGCGTCGGGTAGGGTGAGCGGCGGCGAAGGGGAGTAGTCCCGAACCGCCGAGAGGTCGACATACTGGCCGCCCCCAGGGGTGGCCCGGCCCTCGGGCCGCGTGGAGCGGTGGACGAGACCTTCGGCCTGGTAGGACGTGCCCGGGAGACCGGGCGCATTCGTCATGCCGGGCCGAGTGGTCCTCCCGTCCCGGGTGGCGTCGCGCGGCCCGGCCCGTCGGGAGAGGCCGCCGGTTCCATGTCGTTCGACGTCGCCACGTTCGCGACCACGTTCGTGCTGATATTCCTGGCCGAGTTGCCGGACAAGACCATGTTCGCCTCGCTGGCGATGGGCACCCGGATGCGCCCGTCGTGGGTGTGGCTGGGAACGGCGAGCGCGTTCGTGGTGCACGTCGCCATCGCCGTGGCGGCCGGCAGCGTGTTCTCGCTGCTGCCCGAGATGCTGGTACAGATCGTGGCGGCGGCGCTGTTCGCGTTCGGGGCCTGGACGCTGCTGCGCGGCGGGGACGACGGGGAGGACGACGACGTCGCGCGGGGGCGGCGGGTGACGGGCTTCGCGGCGACCTGGGCGACGGCGTTCACGGTCGTGTTCGTCGGCGAGTGGGGCGATCTGACGCAGATCACCACCGCGAACATGGCCGCCACGCGCGAGGCCCTGCCGGTCGCGGCCGGGGCCCTGCTGGCGCTGACGACGGTGTCGGCGCTCGCGCTGGTCGCCGGCAGGTTCATCGCCGACCGGGTTCCGTTGAAGACGGTGCAACGGGTGGGCGGCGTGGTCATGCTGGCGCTGGCAGTCTGGTCACTGGTCGAGGCGTTCACGGGATAGGGCGGAAACGATGGGTGCGCATCACGGACGGGTTCCGGCGGCGCCGGGCGCGGTACGGGCGAGCCTGGCGGTCGTGGTGCCGCTGGCACTGGTCACGCTGGTCGCGTTGGTGTGGATGTGGCCGTCGGAGGTGAAGTCCGGGGGCGGGCAGAGCATGCCGAGGTTCAACGGGGAGGTCGTGGGGATCGACCTCAGGCCGTGCCCGCCGCCGGTCGGCGCGGCGAAGTCCGACCCGCGGACCTGCGGCCAGGCGCACGTCCAGCTGACCTCGGGCCTCAGCAAGGGGCAGGTCGTCCCGGTCGAGCTGCCGAACGGCCCCGGCTCGCAGGTGTTCTCGACCGGCGACGACGTCGTGCTGATCAACGCGGGCGAGTCCCCGGACGGCAACCCCTACCAGCTGTCCGACCACGACCGGTCGAACGCGCTGTGGCTGGTCGGGCTGGCGTTCGTGCTGGCGGTGGTGGCGTTCGGGCGGTGGCGCGGGCTGACCGCGCTGGTCGGGCTGGCGATCACGTTCGTGCTGCTGCTCCAGTTCCTGCTGCCCGCGATCCTGGACGGCGCGCCACCGCTGCTCGCCGCGATCGTCTGCGCGTCGGCGATCATGCTGACGGTGCTGTACCTGACGCACGGGTTCACGGTCACCACCTCGGTCGCGGTGGTCGGAACGCTGGTCAGCCTCGTCCTCACCGGCGCGTTCGCCTGGGCGGCGATGGAGATGGCGCACCTGAGCGGGTTCGTGGACGACAGCGCGCTGAACCTGAACCTCGGCTACCAGATCAGCACCGAGGGGCTGCTGCTGGCGAGCATCATCATCGGGTCGCTGGGCGTGCTCGACGACGTCACCGTCACCCAGGCCGTCACCGTCGCCGAACTCGCCCACGCCAACCCCGCCTCCCGGTTCCGGGACCTGTACCGGGCGGGCGCGCGGGTCGGCCGGGCGCACATCGCCTCGGTGATCAACACGATCGTGCTGGCCTACGCGGGCGCGTCGCTGCCGCTGCTGCTGCTGTTCACGGTGGGGCGGCAGCCGCTCGGCGAGGTGGTGACCGGGCAGATCGTCGCGCAGGAGATCGTGCGGAGCGTCGCCGGGACGATCGGGCTGATCGCGGCGGTTCCGGTCACGACGGTGCTGGCGGCGCTGGCGCGGTCGCGCGGCGACGCGGCGGCGGGGCGGCCCGCCGAGCCCGAGCCGCACGCCGCCCACGTCCACTAGATCGTGTTCCCAAGCCCCGGCCCGCGGCGCGTGACCTCGGGCCCGCAGGTCAGGGAACGCGCTCGCGCGCTTGGCCGAGGCCCACGTCGAAGCAGGCCCTAGTCCCAGAACCGGAACACCGGGCCGGTCCTCGCGTCCATCTCGCAGGCGTTGGCGAACGTCCGGCTCCACCACACCGGGACGCCCTGCCGGACGCCCGTCGCGGTCGCGGTGACCGGGGCGTGCCCCCGGGCGCAGGAGTGGAGGGCGCCGGGCAGGCGGTCGAGGTCCCCGCCGACCGATTCGAGGACGGCGCAGGTCTCCTCGCCGTGGGGATGGTTGCCGAGGCCGTCGGGGCAGGTCAGGAGCGCGCCGCGCAGGGGCGTTCCGGCCGCGTCCGCCACGGTCAGGTCGAACTCCGCGGTGGGCGGGCCGAGGACGGCGTCGGTCGGAAGGGCCGTGGCGGGGATCAGGACGGCGGGGATCAGGACGGCGGGGATCAGGGCGGCGGTGAGCAGCGCGGTTACGCCGGAGAGGGCGGGGACACGCAAGGTTGCCTCCACTGTGTAGTGATTCCTGTACACAGTGTGACGGCAGTGGGATGGCGGACGCGCGGGACGCGGGGTGACGGATGGCTGCCGGCGGGGCAGGTTGCTGTCCGCGCCGGGTGACGTAACGGCCCTCGGTGAAGGCCGTCAGCGGGTGGTGGCCGGGGCCTCGGCGGGGGCGAGATGCTCGGCGAGGACCGCCAGATGGGTCCGGCGGGCCTCGGCGTGTCGCCGCCGCCCCGCCTCGGTGACCACGACGATGACGCCGCGCCGGTCGACCTCGCACAGGGCTCGCTCGACCAGCCCGTCCTTCTCCAGGCGGGCGACGGTGCGGGACAGGGCGCTCTGGCTCAGGTACATGTCCGCCGCGATCTCCTGCATGCGGCATTTGTCACGTTCGTTGGCGACGAGGCGGTCGAGGGTCTCGAACTCGCTCATCGTCAGGCCGTGCTCGTCCTGCAGCGCGCGGTCCAGGCGGCAGGCGACCGTGTTGTAGCTGGTCAGCAACGAGCGCCACTGGCCGATCAGCTCCGCCTCCGACTTCATGCCGCGCAGCGTACCATGCGCACGCATCAGATGCACGTGAATTAAATGTGAACGCAATAAGTGCTTGGACATTTGATGCATGCGCATGTACTGTCCCGTGGCGTGACCATCACCGAAACCCCCCGTGCATCCGGAAGCCCGACCGCGGCCGGCTCCGCGCCGGTCGAGCAGCGATGGACCCCCAGGTTGTGGGGCGTCCTCGGCGTGCTGTGCGCCGTGCTGTTCCTGGACGGCCTGGACGTGTCGATGGTCGGCGTCGCCCTGCCGTCCATCGGGACCGAGCTCGGCCTGTCCACCACCTCCCTGCAGTGGATCGTCAACGGCTACGTCCTCGGCTACGGCGGCCTGCTGCTCCTCGGCGGGCGCACCGCCGACCTCCTCGGCCGCCGCCGCGTCTTCCTGATCGCGCTCGCCGTGTTCGCCGTGGCGTCGCTGATCGGCGGGCTGGTCGACAACGGCCCGCTGCTGATCGTCACCCGCTTCGTCAAGGGCCTGGCCGCCGCGTTCACCGCGCCGACCGCCCTGTCCATCCTCACCACCACCTTCCACGAGGGACCCGCGCGCAACCGGGCACTGTCGGTGTTCTCGGTCTTCGGCGCCAGCGGGTACTCCTCGGGCCTGATCCTGGGCGGCCTGCTGACCAGCTTCGGCTGGCGGTGGACGTTCCTGACGCCGGTCCCGCTGGCGATCCTGGCGCTGGTCGCGGGACTGGCGCTGATCCCGAAGGACAAGCCCGCCGACGGCGGCGGCCACGACCTGGTCGGCGCGGTCACGCTGACCGCCGGCATGCTGCTGGCCGTCTACACCGTCGTGTCCGCGCCCGAACGCGGCTGGCTCGACCCGCTGACGATCGGCTCGATCCTGCTGGCCGTCGCGCTGCTCGCCGCGTTCCTGATCACCGAGAACCGGGTGCGGCACCCGCTGATCCGGCTCGGCATCCTGCGGATCGGCTCGATCGTGCGGGCCAACCTCAGCGTGGTCGCGCTGTTCGGCTCCTACCTGAGCTTCCAGTTCATGATGACGCTGTACCTCCAGGACGTGCTGCGCTGGTCGCCGCTGAAGATGGCGCTCGCGCTGCTGCCCGCCGGGCTGATCGTGGCGTTCGGCTCGCCGTTCGTGGGCCGGCTCATCGACCGGTACGGCACGTCGCGGCTGATCCTGGCCTCGATGGCGTCCCTCAGCCTCGGCTACGTGTGGTTCATCGCCACGGCCGGGAACACGCCGCACTACGCGTTCACGGTGCTGCCGACGATGCTGCTGCTGGGCGGCGGGTTCGCGTTCGGCTTCAGCTCGATCATGGCGCAGGCCACCGAGGGGATCGACGACTCCGAGCAGGGGCTCGCCTCCGGCCTGGTGCAGACGTCCGGGCAGGTCGGCGCGGCGCTGGTGCTGGCCGCGGTGACCGCGCTGGTCGCGGGCGGCACGCACGGCGGTGGCGACTTCGGCCAGTTCCACGCCGGGGTGAACCTGGTGACGGCGGTCGCGGTCGTCGGCCTGGCGCTGAACGTGGTGCCGCTGCTGCGGCGCCGCCGCGAGCCCGCCCTCGCGTCCTCCTGACCCGCCCCGATGATCGTCCTGCGGCCCCCGGCCCGGTCCACACCGGGGGCCGCAGGCGCGGATCAGGGGGCGCAGCCGAGGGCCTCCAGGAACGCGGTGGCGGCCGGACTCGGTGTGAAACGGCTCCACACCAGGACCTCGATCCGGGCCGGGGCGTCCTTCACGCAGATCGTGCGGACGCCGTCGAGCTGCGGCGTGAACGCGGCGGGCAGCATCGCGATCCCGAGGCCGCTGCGCACCATCCGTACCATCAGCTCCCCGGCCGACACCTCGAACGGCACCTCGCGCCGCACGTCCGACGCCGCGAACGCCGCGTCGGACTGGGCGCGGCCCACCGTTCCGGAGGGGAAGTCGATGAACGTCTCGTCCGCCAGCCGCCGCAGCTCGACCTCCGGTTCGCCCGCCAGCGGATGCTCGGGGTGGACGACCGCGACGAGGTTGTCGTGGGCGAGCCGGCGGTGGCGGACGCCGCGCGGCTCCATGCCCGGCAGCAGCCCCAGCAGCGCCGCGTCCAGCGTCCCGTCGCGCACCTGCTCGACCAGGACCTCGCTGGCCATGGTCCGCAGGCTGATCCGCACGCGCGGGTGGCGGCGGTGGTACTCCTTCAGCACGTTCGGCAGGTCGACCGCCGCGACCGTGGGGATCGCGCCGATCGCCAGGTTCCCGCGGATCTCCCCGGTGACCGCCGCGACCTCGGCGCGGGCGCGTTCGGCGGCGTCCAGGGCCTGCCGGGCGGCGGGCAGGAACGCCGCGCCCGCCGGGGTCAGCCGCACCATCCGGCTCGTCCGGTCGAACAGCCGCGCGCCCAGCTCGCGTTCCAGCTTGGCGATCTGGTGGCTCAACGCCGACTGCACGACCAGGCACCTCTCGGCGGCGCGGGTGAAGCTCCCGGTGTCGGCGACGGCCACGACGTAACGCATCTGCTGCAGGTCCACGCCATCTATCGTGAATCACGATCGTTCCGATGACAAACATGTGTTGGACTCATTGATCGCTGTCAGGCCAGGGTAGGGGCATGACCACGATCGCGTTGCGCACCCGCCCCGCGGAGACCCGGCAGGCCGCCGGGCTCGGCCGCGGGCTGCTGTTCCTGATGTCGGCCGCCACCGGCCTGTCGGTGGCCTCCAACTACTTCGCCCACCCCCTGCTCGACCTGTTCAGCCGCGAACTGAACCTCGGCACCTCGATGGCCGCGATGATCGTCACCGCCGCGCAGATCGGCTACGGCGCGGGCCTGCTCCTCCTGGTCCCGCTCGGCGACCTGCTGGAGCGCCGCAAGCTCGCCGTCGGCCTGTTCATGGTCACCGCCGCGTCGCTGCTGGTGTCGGCCACCGCCCCCAACGGCGCGGTGCTGCTGGCCGGGACGGTCCTGACGGCGTTCGCGTCGGTCGCCGCGCAGGTGCTGGTGCCGTTCGCCGCCGCGCTGGCCGCCCCCGAGCAGCGCGGCCGCGTCGTCGGCACCGTCATGACGGGCCTGCTGCTGGGCGCGCTGCTGTCGCGCACCGTCTCCGGCGGCCTGTCGGAACTGGGCGGCTGGCGCACCGTCTACTGGGTGAACGCCCTGCTCATGGCCGCGATGGCGGCGCTGCTGTGGCGGGCCCTGCCGGCGATGCGCTCCGACGCGGGCCTGTCGTACCCGGCGCTGATCAAGTCGACGCTGCTGCTGTTCCGGGAGGAGCCGGTGCTGCGCTGGCGGGCCGGGATCGGCGCGCTGTCGTTCGCCGCGTTCAACGGCGTGTGGGTCGCCCTGGCGTTCCTGCTGGCCCGCCCGCCCTACGGCTGGACCGAGGCGGCGATCGGCCTGTTCGGGCTGGTCGGCGTGGGCGGCCCGATCGCGGCGTCGATGGCCGGACGGCAGGCCGACCGGGGCGGCGCCCAGCGGGTGACCGGGGTGGGCACGCTCGGGATGCTGGCGTCCTGGGGCCTGCTGGCGCTCGGCGGATCGTCCCTGCCGTGGCTGCTGGGCGGGCTGATCCTGCTGTCGCTCGCGCAGCAGGGGCTGCTGGTGGCCAACCAGAACGTGGTGTACGCGCTGCGGCCCGAGGCCCGCAACCGGCTGAACGCGGCGTTCATGACCTCCAACTTCGTCGGCGGCGCGGCGGGCTCGGCGCTGGTCTCGGTGGCGTGGGTCAACGGCGGCTGGTCGGGGGTCGTGCTGCTGGGGACGGTGCTGTCGGCGGGCACGGTGGCGCTGTGGCTGCTCGAGCGCGCCCGGACGAAGAAGTGAGGGCGGGCTGTCGAACCGCCGCCGGTGTAGCCAAGCGCACCGGCGGCGGTTTCGTTCTGCACGCGGTCCGTTCCCCGGGCCCCGCCGGACCGCGCCGCCAAGTCCCCGAGGGAGCACCGCCTCCGGAGTTAGTCGCCCACCGCCAGCCGCACGCCCAGGGCGACGAGGACCACGCCGGAGAGGTACTCCACGCGGCGGCGGACGGCGGGGCGCTGGAACAGCCGCCGGACCTGGCAGACCGCCACGACGACGCCGAGGTACCAGGCCAGGTCGATCAGAGTGGAGGCGGCGGCCAGCAGGAGCAGCGTCGGCAGCACCGGGGCGCCGTCGGGGACGAACTGGGGGAGGAAGGAGAGGGCGAACACACCGGCCTTGGGATTGGCCAGATTGGTGAGCAGCCCCATCCGGTAACAGCGCCACCGGGACCGCCGACGGGGCGTGGCGGACGTGCCGCCGGTGCCGCCGGTGCCGTCGGAGGCGTCGCGGCGGATCGAGCGGCGGGCCCGCAGCAGCGCCTGGACGCCGAACCAGATCAGCACGGCCGCGCCGGCGACCCGCAGGACGTCGTAGGCCAGGCGGGAGGCCAGCAGCAGGGCCGACAGGCCGAAGGCCGCCGCCAGGCACCACGCCAGCCAGCCGGTCTCGTTGCCCAGCACGGTGGCGATCCCGGCGGGCCGCCCGGCGTCGATGGACTGCCGGATGATCACCACGGTGGTCGGCCCCGGCGCCATGGAGACCAGCAGCGACGCCAGGGCGAAAAGCAGCAGGGTGTCGAACACGGTCACTCCCGGATCGGGCGGCTCGCGATCGGCTCCCGGGGACGATCTCCCGCTGCCCGGCGTGCCGCCGGGACGGACCCGGGACTTGCGCTCTCGCCCACACGGTAGGCGACACCGTTCCACACGACCAGCCCGAGCACGCGACGGTCCGCCGGCCGGGGGCCGGTGCGCTGCCTTTGAGGCGGAAGTCCGGTGCGGGGCGCGCTCGGCGGACGTCGTGACGGGCGCCCGGTCCGAGTACGCGGTGATCTGCTGGGCGGGGGCTGGTGCGTTGTCTTGAGGTGGAAGGCCGGTGTGAGGAACGCTCGGTGGACGTCGTGGCGGGCGCCCGGTCCGAGCACGGGGCGGTCTGCTGGGCGGGGCCGGTGCGCTGTCTTTGAGGTGGAAGGCCGATGAGGGGAACGCCCGGCGGACGTCGTGACGGACCTCTCTGTGGTCTGCTTCCGCTGGGCTGTTGAACGTGAGGGTCGCGTTGCCGGGTCGCGTGGCGCGATTCGTTTTCCGTCGTGGGGGCGGTCAGGAACTCCCGGGACGGTCGAGGCCCGTGGCGCGGGCTATGGCGACGGCCTCGTCGCGGGTGTGGACGTCGAGCTTGCGCATCACGGACGAGCTGATGTTGCGGACGGTCTTCGGGGAGAGCGACAGGCGGGTGGCGATGGCGGCGTTGTCCAAGCCGCGGATCATGCCGTCGAGGACCTGGCGTTCGCGGCCCGTCAGGTCGGGGAACGGCTCGACCGGCGCCTCGGCGGGGGAGGCGCGTTCGGCCAGGTGGGACGCCAGGACGGGACCGATGACGGCCTCACCCCGGTGCGCCTGGCGGATGGCGCGGCGCAACTCGTCGCTCCGCGCGCCTTTGAGGACGTAACCGCAGGCCCCGGCGTTGATCGCGGCCAGCAGCGGGCGTTTCTCCGCCCGTCCGCTCAACGTCAGCACCCGCGCGTGCGGGACCGCCTCGACGATGCGCCGGACCACGGCGATCCCGTCGCCCGGCAGCCGCAGATCCACCAGCGCCACATCGGGGCGCCCCGTGAGGACCTGGGCCAACGCCGCGTCCGCGTGTTCCGCCTCGCCCACCACCGCGATGTCCCCGGCTCGCTCCAACAGCGCGCGGACCGCCCGCCGGTACGCCCGCCGGGCCTCGGCGACCAGAACGCGGATGACCTGGTCGTTCACGAGGCCTCCAAGAAACGTCCGCCCGAGCCGAACACCGTGCGCCCCGCTCCGCCACCCCCCTCCACGATGTGCCGCCGCGCCGTCGCGTTTCCGTGCGTGCCGAAGCTCCGCAACTTCATGGTGTGCCGCCGAACCTGCGAAACGCTGCCACGTCCCGTGGCGGAGCACGCCGCCCAGCAGCACGCCTGTGGTGCGTCAGCGTGTCCTGCAGTACGTTGCGCGTTCTCGCGGCACTCCGCCTTTGGCGCGCCGCTGATTCCACTATCCGCCTCCTCGGACCTTCCGCCTACCCGTCCGCCCTCCCCTTTGCGGAACACGTCCTGGCGTTCGGGCTGGAGAGCGTTCGATATCGGATCGCGTGAGACGGATGCCGGCTGGCACGCTGGCCCTGTGGACCATGCGGAAGCGCTGCTCATCGGCGGGCGGGCCGGAGTCGGCAAGACGACGGTGGCGTGGGAGGTCTCGGCGTTGCTGCGGGCCGCCGCGGTCTCGCACGCGGTCATCGACGGCGACTTCATGGGCCAGGTGCACCCGGCCCCGGAGGGGGATCCGGACCGTTCGCAGATCACCGAGAGCAACCTCACCGCCGTGTGGGCCAGCTTCGCCCGGCGCGGCTACCGCCGGCTGGTCTACACGAACACCCTCAGCGTGCTGCCCGAGACGACCGGCATGTTCCGGCAGGCCATGGGGAGAGCGTGCGGATCCTTCTCACCGCCTCGGACGCCACCGCCCATGAGCGGCTGGCGGGCCGGGAACTCGGCTCGGAGCTGGAACGGGAACTGGCGGGCAGCGTCCGCAAGGCGCGGCTTCTGGACCGGCGCGCCCCCGCGGGGACCGCGCGGGTGGCGACGGACGGGAGGAGCGTCGTGGACATCGCGCGCGAGGTCCTGTCCGCCACCGGCTGGCCCGGACCGCACTCCGCGACCGGGCCGTGAGCGTGCCGTCCGGGACGGAACGATCGCCGAGGTTCGAGAACGGGCCTTGAGCCCTACGCGGCGGTATCGGGGCCCTTGCTCCGGCGGGCTTCGAGCGCGTCCAGGATCAGGTCCAGGCCGTAACCGAACTCGCTCGTGTGGTCGTAGCCCGGCCGCAGGGCGTGGTGGACGATCACCTCCGTGAGGTACGGCAGCTCGCCCGCGGGCAGGTCCTTGAGGATGCCGCCGGCCACCTCCTCGACGTCGTCCGGCTTCGCCACCGGCAGGTTCGCCTCCTGGAGGACGAATCCTCCGACGTAGCTGTCGATGAGCGAGACGGCGTGCACGGCCATCGGCAGCGTGAACCCCGCCTCCCGGAGGACGCCGAGGACGGCGTCGTGGTGGCGGAGCGTCGCCGGTCCCGGGGCGCGGCGGGAGTCCATGAGGCCGAGGGCCCAACCGTGCCGCGACAGGACCGCACGCGTGGAGGAGGCGCGCGCACGGATCGCGTCGCGCCAGTCGCCCCTGTTCGTCCTGGTGTACGGGTCGGGCTCGGACTGGGTGCAGAACGTTCTGGCGGCCGGTGGCGCGCGGCTCCGGGTCGACGGGAGGGAGAGAGCTCACCGACCCGCGCCTCGTCGGGAAGGACGAGGCGTTCCAGGCCCTTCCCGCCGAGGTGGCGCGCCCGCCGAGGCTGCTCCGCATCACCGAGTTCCTCCGTATGGACCTGGCCGCAAGCTGACGATCAGCGTCCAACGCGAAGCCTCGGCCCGGCCGGGCGCCTGGTGGAGCGCCGGGGCAGATCGTCGGGAGGGCCGTGGCCGGGTTGCGCGAGGTCGACATGTTGCTCACGGGGATGAGCGGCGGACCCTCCTCCGCGTCCGACGCTTCCTCCGCCTGCCGTTCAACGCGGCCCGGCTGATCGACGGCCCGATGGCCCGCTTGCGGCTCTCGGACATTCCCGGCGGAACCCGCTCCGCTCGGCTTGGCCCTGGCCTGGGAATCAGGCGTTAGGCGGCTGAAGGGTCGTTCCCCATGCGGCGGCGCGGCACGACGGCCGACTCCCGGTCGGCGATCCGGACGGCGATGGCCGGGGAAGGTGGCGGCCCGGCTCGCCAGAGCCTCGGGGCGGACGGCGCGGCGCGGCGCCACGGATTTGAGAGTCCTGCTCACCAAGGGTTTGGGGTTTTGGGAACGGTCGCAGAGGTTTCTGTGGATGCCTTGTCGGGTTGGACGTGGGTAGGGCTCGCCCCTTCAGGGTTGGCCCGCGTGGAGAGGCGGGCTCGGCTCCATGCTCGATGTCCGTAGCCACCTGGGGTTATGAGCGCGGAGCCGATGGCTGTCCGGGGCTTTCGGTTCAGGCTCGGGTTGGGTTTGCGGTTGATGGAGCCGGTCCGGGGTGGCCGGGGCTCGTTCGGGGAGCCCCGGCCAGGGGGTCAGGAGCGGCGCTTCCAGAACGCTCGCTTGGGGGGTGGCGTCGTGAACTCCTTGAGGGTCTCGATGGTGCGGGTCCAGAGCTCGTCCAGGCGGGTGGGGTCGGCGGGGGATACGGCTCGGAGGTCGGTGAGCAGGGCCGACAGGGAGCGCGGGGTATCGCCCCAGTGGTCGAGGTCCTGGACGGTCGTCTCCAGGACCGGCAGCAGGTGCGCCAGGAGGTACTGGTGACGGTCGGCCTGGGAGGCGGACCGCAGGTCGGTGAGGCGGCGCAGCTCCTCGGCGAGATCGCGGCGGGCGTTGTCCAGGCGCTGGGTGGCCGCGTCGCCCTTCGCGCGGCGGCGCGCTTGGGGAGCGGGCATGCCCGGCGCGGCGGGGCTCGGGGGTGCGGGGCTCGGGGGTGCCGGGGACGTGCGGAAGTCGGGGACGTCCAGGCTTTCCGCTGCGAAGCGCTCGGTGCCGCGTGCCGCGCCGCCTCGGGGCGCGCTGGGCGGTGCGGCCGTGGCCCGGGGCATGGCGGCGGGCATGGCGGGGGCTCCGTAGGAGGCCGCCATCAGCGTGGCCTGGGGGCTTTCCCAGCCGCGGGGCGACTCGACCGGCTGGACGACCTGGTGCGGGGCCTGGCCTTCGGTGACCACCCGGCTGTCGATCGCCACGAACGCGGTGAAGCGGCACAGCACGCCGAAGCGCAGCGAGGCGTCCACGATGCGCCGTTCCAGCTCGTCGGAGCCGGAGACGGCGTAGCGGTCCTCCAGATCGCGAAGGTGGGCGCGGGCCCAGATCGAGGTGATCGAGCGGTTGCCGGTGACGGTGGCCTTGGCGTCGCGTTCCCATCCGGTGCCGTCGGAGCCGGTGCCGCGGACGGTCAGCGTGCCGGAGGGGGCTCCCCGGAAACGGCCGGAGACCACCAGGGGGACACCGGGGAACAGCGCGCCGAGGCGGCTGGGCGCGACCGTGTCGGGGACCAGCGTCAGGCCCTCGGCGTGCAGTGACAGGTCGGTGGCGAGCGGGGCGCCGATGCGGTGGTGGATGTGCTCCATCGCCGTGTCGAGCCGGTCCTCGGACTCGACCAGCTCGCAGCGGCCCTGTCCGATCTCCGCCAGGCGGTTCAGGAAGCCCGCGTTGACGGCCTGGTCGATGCCCACGGTGTGGATGCGCACGCCCTGGAGGCTGGGGCCGAGCTGGGCGAGGATCTGGTCCTCGTTGCCCACCTGGCCGTCGGTGATGAGGACCAGGACGCGGTCCCGGTGCGGGTCGGCGAGCAGCGCGCACGCCTCCTGGAGCGGGGTGAGCAGCTCGGTGCCGCCGCGCGCGTCGACGGAGGCCAGGTGCTCGACGGCGCGGAACCGGTTGCGGTCGGTGCCGGGGACCAGGCCCGCGCCGAGGTCGCGGGGCCGTTCCACGACGGTGTCGAACGACAGCACCGCGAACCGGTCGCCGGCGGTGAGGGTGTCCACGATGCGGGCGGCGGCCCGGCGGGCCGCGACCATCTTCCAGCCGTGCATGCTGCCGGAGCGGTCGAGGACCAGCACGACGTCGCGCGGCCGGGGGCGGCCGCGGCCGGACGGCAGCACCGTCAGCGTGAAGGTGCCCTCGGCGCCGGACTCGTCGGGGACCAGCGTGAGGGAGGCCGGCGCGGCGGTGTCCTCGCCGTCCCGCGCGGCGTAGACCAGGCGCAGGATGAAGTCGCGGTCGAGCCGTTCGCCGGGGACCAGGCGGACGGTGCCGCCGGCGGGGCCCGTGCCTTCCGCGCGGTCCTCGTCGGCGGTGGTGACGTGGAGGGCCGAGCGCAGCTCGGTGAGGGGGAGCCCCGCCGGGTCGATGTCCACGGTGATGGCCAGCCGGACCGGGTTCGGGAAGCCGGGGAGCAGCACGGGCGGGGAGATCCGGGAGGCGTCGGGGACCGCGTCGGTGTCGGGGGCGGTGCCCTGGCCCGCAGCCTCGTCCCCGAGCGGGGTGCCGGGGATGTAGCGGGGCGCGACGACGAGCGGGAAGCGGAACGTCGCCTCGCCGTCGCCGTGCTGGTCCGTCTCGTACGGGAGCGGCTGGTCGAGGGTGAGGCGGATCGTCACCCGTTCGCCGGGGAGGATGTTGCCGACCCGCATGGTGAAGACGTCGGGGCGGTCCTCCTCGGCGATGGCGGCCCGCTGGCCGGCGGCGACGGCGCGGTCGTAGTCCTGGCGGGCCTGGCCGCGCTCCTTGAGGACGCCCTCGATCGTCCGGTCGTCGGCCTCCATGCGCAGCCCGGTCACCGCCGCGCGGTCGGGCAGCGGGAACACGTAGGTGGCTTCGAGCGGGACGTCGAACGGGTTGCGGAAGCCCTGGACCACCTCGACGCCCGCGACCAGTCCGGTCACCGAGGCGCGGACGTCCACGGTGTCGAGCGGCAGGTTGCCCCTGTCGGTGGTGAGCGCGCCCAGGCCGCCGTCGGGTTCCGGGAGCGTCGGAGTCTCGGGAAGGGGGGTGATGCGCATGGTCACTGGGACCTCCCGGCTGGATCGGCTGACGTGGTGGAGGGATCGGTGGGTTCCGCGGCGGAGGGATCGGCCGTGGTGGGCGGCTGCCCGGCCGCGTGGGAACGCGGGATCTCTTGCGGGTGTGGCGTCTCTTGCGAACGTGGTGGGTCGTGGGGACGCTGCGCGTCGGGCGAGGTGTGCCCGGTGGGGAGGAGGCCGCGGCGGTGGAGCTCGGCCAGGAGGGGGCGGGCGGCGGACTGGAGGGCGGCCAGATCCTCCGGAGTCGGCGGGATGGGACCGGGTCCGCCCGGGATCGGGGCGTCGAGCATGACGACGACGCCGGGGGCGAGGCGGATTCCCTGTACCAGCGCGGCCGGTTGCGCGGCGGGCTGTGCGGTCGGCCGCTGGGCCGGTCGCGCGGTGGATGGTGTGGTCGGCTGCGGGGTGAGTCGTGGAGCGGGCTCGCGCAGCTCGGGGGGGAGCGGGGCGGGGGAGTGGAGGTCCTCCTCGGAGATCTCGTGGTCGGGGGAGAACGACACGTCGGGACGGGCCGCCCAGAAGCGGGGACGGCTGCCCGCCGGTGCCTCCGCGGGGAGACCCCCGAGGTCTTCGAGGTCCTCCCCGGGAAGGTCCCGGAGGTCCCCCTCGGGCAGGGTGGCGATCTCGCGCAGCATCGCGTCGGTCGCGCCGGTCAGCTCCCGCTGGATCTCCGCTATGGAACGGCCCTGGGACTGGCGGCGCTTGACCGCCACCAGCTGGAGCAGGTGGCGGCGGCCGTACAGGGCCGTGCGGCCCCGGCGGCCCAGCGGCGGGTCGAGGAGGCCGATCGTGGTGTACCAGCGGATCAGGCGGGCGTTGGGCAGGTCGCGAACCCGGCCGTTGACCCGCACGGGAGCGCCCGCGGCGAGGGCCGCGGCGGCGCGTTCGGCGAGTTCGGCGATGGTCCAGGCGGCGTCCATGCCCCGATGATGACACTGTCATCGTGACACTGTCAACGACGCGCTTTTTCGCGATGTGGGAACGACGAGGTCAAAGTCCTTGAAGGACGGTGGCGGCTGCCGCACGCTTGTGCCTTCGGTCCCGAGCGGAAGGGGCGTTCGGTGCGGGACAGGGTGAGGGGCGCGGGCGACGCCGGGGCCTCCGCCTGGGCTCGGTACCGGGTGCTGGCCGCCGAGTACCGCCGGGAACGCGTGGCCGTCCGCGGCCTGGTCGCCGTGTCGGCGGGGGTGGTCGCCGCCGGGGTGCTGCCGTGGCGGGCGGGGCCGGTTGTGGCCATCGTGGTGTTCGTCGGGCACACCCTGTACGAGCGGTCGCGGCACGAGCCGCTCGCGGAGTGGCGGCGGGGCGCGCTGGCCGAACGCCGCACCGGGCGGCGGTTGCGGCGGCTCGATCCGGTGGGCCACCACGTGCTGCACGACCGGGCGCTGCCCGGCGCCACCGCCAACCTCGATCATCTGGTGGTGGGTCTGACCGGCGTGTACGCCATCGTCAGCCGCCGCTGGCGGTGGGGCGTGCGGGTGCGGGTCGAGGGGCGGCGGCTGTGGGTCGGGCGGCGGCCCGCCGGGAACGTCGCCGTCGCCGCGCGGGCGGCGCGGACGGTCTCCGAGGGGCTGTCGAAGGAGCTGGACCACCAGGTCGCGGTCATGCCGCTGGTGGCGGTGCACGGCGCCCGGGTGCCCCGGGGCGGGCTGGAGCACGCCGGGGTGGCGCTGTACGCGGTGCGGGAGGTCGCGGCC
Organism: Actinomadura kijaniata; assembly: GCF_014138665.1. Classification (NCBI taxonomy): domain Bacteria; kingdom Bacillati; phylum Actinomycetota; class Actinomycetes; order Streptosporangiales; family Thermomonosporaceae; genus Actinomadura; species Actinomadura kijaniata. The sequence continues at coordinate 230,252 of NZ_JACJIA010000008.1, read as the reverse complement.
GTCATCGCCGGAGAGCCGGTGATCTTCACCAGCGCTCAGGTCGCGACCGTCGCGGCGGCCGCGGAACGGCTTTTCCCGCCGATGGCGGGACCTTATCCCGCCAGGTGAGCCACCATTTCGAGCTTGTTTACGAAGAGTGTGTGCCCGGATGCGTGGTGACAGATGATGCTGTTCGGAGCGCTCACTTGAAGAGGTATCGCAAAGCGGACATTATTCTCTAATCGATTAATCGTCTCATTCTAGGGTGGTCGGATAAAGGGTCGACCGTTCTTGGAGAATCGCCGGTATGAAGCGCGGCGAGCCTTTACTTTTCTGGTCATGAATGACCACCTCCTGGTCGAGGCGATGCGTGAGCGGGAGCCCGGCGCGACGTCCGCGGCGTACGACTCCCACGCCGAACGGCTCTACGCCTACTGCTGGTTCCGGCTGCACGATCGGGACGCCGCCCAGGCGGCGCTGCGCGACACGTTCGTCGTGGCGGAGGCGCACGTCGACCGGCTGCGCGACCCCGGACGCCTGCGCGCGTGGCTGCTCGCCCTCGCGCGGCTGGAGTGCGCGCGCCGCCCCTCGGCCGAGGACCGGCCGCCGGACGTGCCGGTCGCCAGCCACGACCAGGAGGACGTGGACGAACGCATCACCGCCTGGCACGCGACGTCGAACATGCCCCCGTCCAGCCGCGAGCTCCTCGAACTGCGGTTCCACCACGGGCTCCCGCTGGACGAGGCGGCCGCCGTCATGGGCATCCCGGACAAGGAGTCGGAGATCGCCCTGGCGCGGGCGCACGTGGACCTGGAGGCCGCGCTGACCGCCGAGCTGCTCGCCGCCCGGGGCCCCTACGGGTGCGCCGAACGCGGCATGCTGCTGCGCGACTGGCGCGACGATCCCGGCCCCGCCCTGAACGGCCTGCTCCTGCGGCACGCCCGGGAGTGCGGGGCGTGCGCGGTGGCGCGGCCCGCGCGGGTCGCCTCCTCCAAGGTGTTCGGCCTGCTGCCCCGCCCGGAACCGTCCGATGCGCTGCGGGACGAGGTCATGGCCTGCTTCCACGATCCCGAGCTGGTCGGCTACCGGCTGTTCGCCGCCACCCGGGTCACCGGCTTCCACGCCGACGGCTTCCCGGTCCAGGCGCGGACGTCCCGGCGGCGGCGCCCCCGGTTCGGGGCCGTCCGCGAACCCCGGCGCGTCGCCGCCGTGGCCGCGGTCATCGCCGCGCTGGTGGCCGGTGGCGCGACGGCGTCCACGTTCCTGCACCCCGCCCCCCACGACGCGGGCCGCGCGGCGCTCGGACCCTCCGGGCGGCCACCGGTCCCCGCGCCGCCGAGCGGGGGCGGGGACATCGACGGGCGGGTGGAGTCGGCCCCGGTCTCGGCGACCTTCCCGCTGGGGGCGCGCGTTCCGGCCGTGCCGCCCGGCGCGTTGTCGTCCCCGCCGCCCCGCCGCGACTACCAGTCGGCCCCCGGCACCGAGCCGTCCGCGCCGCTGCCGCCCGGCGGATCCGGGGCGCTGGCCGTCTCGCCGCTCCACCTGGACCTGGCGGGCGGCTCCCACGGCGCCGTCGAGCTGCGCGCCGAGGGCGGACCGGTGCACTGGCGGGCCGTCACCCGGGGGCCGGTCCGGCTCAGCCGGAACTCCGGAAGCCTGGAGGCCGGGCAGTCCGTGACCGTGGGCGTCCAGGTGTTCCGCGACGCGCGTTCCGGGGGCGAGGGCGGCGTCACGTTCCGGCCCGGCGGCCTCCAGGTCCATGTCACCTGGCGTCCCGGCCCGCCCCCGACCGACCCGCCGACCAGCCCCCCGACGACCCCTCCCACGAATCCGCCGACGAGCTCCCCGACCGGCCCGCCGACGTCCCCCACCAGCCCGTCGAGCCCGCCGCCCTCGTCGCCTCCCGGCACCCCGCCCACGAAACCGGACCCGACCACCCCCGGCCCGACGCCCGCGCCCCCGCCGCCGAGTGATCCACCCCCGCCCAGCGATCCGCCGCCCCCCAGCGACCCGCCGGCCACCTCCGGCTCCTCCCCGGAACCCCGGGGCTCGGACGGCTGACCATGAGCGACCCCGCGTTCGTGCTCCGGCCGGACGCCCGGGTGAGCCCGCAACCGGTCGCCGCCACGCTGGTCCGGCTGGTCGCCGAGATCCAGCGGGTGAGCTGGCCGCTGTGGATCGAACCGGCCGTCCGCGCCCGCCGCGAGGTCGCCGGCCTGTGCCGGCTGCAGACCGCGCGCGGGCTGACGGTGCTGTCCTGGATGGCGCTCGGCCCGGACGCGGACGTCCCCGAGGACGTGCGGTGGCTGCTGACCACCAGCCGCCTGACCGGCGCCCGCCAGGAACGCATGTACGCCGCCGCCGACCTGCTGCCCGCGCCCGTCCGCGCGCTCGCCGTCGCCAACTGGACGTGGGCGCTCGGCTCCCCGCACGGCGGGCAGACCACGGCGGCGTTCCTGGCGGGCGGGGCCTACCCCGAGGACGGCTACTCGGCCGCGCACGCGACGGTCGCGCTGCTGCGGCTGTGGGAACGGCGGCCCGAGACGCGTCCCCCGCTGGCGGCGGCGTGGGCGGCGATCCGCACGACCGCCGACTGGTGCAAGGCCGCCGAGCTGCGCTCCGCCTACGGCGCGCCGGTGCCGATCTTCAGTTATCCCCGGGTCGCGCCGCCTCCCGGTGTCCCCGTACGGCCCTGGATCACGCGGTTGCTGGGGCCGGTGGACGGGTGCGACACGGGTTGACCTGCGTGGCAGCCGTGACGGAAGTTCCGATCGCCGCCCCGTTGAACTACTCTCGGTAGTCGATCGCGTGCGTCATGTGCGGCAGGGGGAGGTCTGTGTTTCCATCACCGGGCACCGCGCGGCGTCTCGTCGCCCTGTCCTCCGGAACGGTCGTCGGCCTGACCATGCTGGGCTCCCCGCTCGCCGAACGCCCGGCGGCGGCCGAACCCCCGCCCAGCGCCCGCGACGTGCGGGAGAGCAGGCGCCAGGTGGAGCAGCGGGCCGCCGAGGTCGGCCGGATCAAGGCCAGGCTCGCGCGCGCCGACGGTGAGCTGGAACGCCTCGGCGTCGCCTCCGCCACCGCCGTGGAACGCTACAACGGCGAGCTGGTCAAACTCGATCAGGCGCGCCGTACCCATGCCGAGACGCGGCGCCGCGCCGCCGACGCCCGCGGGCACCTGGACGAGGCGCAGCGCGAGCTGGCCCGGTTCGCCGCCGACGCCTACCAGGCCGGGACCGGTTACAACCCCTGGTCGGCGATCGTGGCCGGGGAGGGCGGCCCGCAGGGCTTCATGGACCGCGCGGGGCTGCTGGAGGTCCTGGCGCACCGCCGCGCCGGGATCGTCCAGAGGGTGGAGGCGGCCCGCGACGTCGCCGAGCTGTTCCGCCGCCAGGCGCAGGCGGCGTTCGAGGAGCAGCGCGCCGCGACGCTCCGCGCGGCCGCCGCCAAACGGGCGGTGCAGGAGGCCGTCGCCAGGCAGCGGACGCAGGTGCGGCGCATCGAGGCGGAGAAGGAGCGCCTGGAACGGAGCCTCGGCAGCGCCCGGGCCCGCGCCGCGCGCCTGGAGCGGGAGCGCCGGGCGGCGTTGGAACGCGCCGAGGCGGCCCGGACGCGACAGCTCTACGGGGGGACGGCCCAGGTCAAGGGTGCCGGACGCGGCGCGCAGGTGGTGCGCTGGGCCCTGAAGTGGCTGGGCACGCCCTACTCCTGGGGCGGCGGCACCCCGGCGGGGCCGAGCTACGGCATCGCGCACGGCTCGGGCATCCACGGCTTCGACTGCTCGGGGCTGGCGTTGTACGCCTGGAGCAAGGTGGGCGTCCGCCTGGACCACTGGACGGGGACCCAGTGGACGTCGGGCCCCCATGTGCCGCTCGACCGCCTGGCCCCCGGCGACCTGGTGTTCTTCGCGAACGACACCTCGGATCCGGACACGATCCACCACGTGGGCATCTACATCGGCAAGGGCCGGATGGTGGAGGCGCCGTACACGGGCGCGAGGGTGCGGATCGCCGGCATCCACCGCAGCGGCCTGATCGGAGCGACCCGCCCCGCGGGGTGACCGTCCCGCGGGAGCACGGGTCCGTGGGCCTCGACGATCGTGGGGGCGGCCGTGCCCGGCCGCCCCCACATCGGAATGTCAGCGCGCGTCAGAGGTGCGCGGCGGTGCCGGTCCGGAGCGGAGGCCCCCCGGAGACCGGAGTGAGGACGGACACCACCGCGCCGGCGGGGACGCCTCAGTGACCGCCGGCCTCGATGAAGCGCTTGCGGGAGCGCTCGACCTCCTGCTCGGCCTCGACACGGCCGACCCAGTTGGCGCCCTCGACGGACTTGCCGGGCTCCAGGTCCTTGTAGACCTCGAAGAAGTGCTGGATCTCCAGGCGGTCGAACTCCGGAACGTGGTGGATGTCGCGCAGGTGCTCCATGCGCGGGTCGGTGGAGGGGACGCACAGGAGCTTGTCGTCGCCACCGGCCTCGTCGGTCATCCGGAACATGCCGACGGCGCGGCAGCGGATCAGGCAGCCGGGGAACGTCGGCTCCTGGAGGATGACCAGCGCGTCCAGGGGGTCGCCGTCCTCGCCCAGGGTGTCCTCGACGAAGCCGTAGTCGGCCGGGTACTGGGTCGAGGTGAACAGCATGCGGTCGAGCCGGATGCGGCCGCTCTCGTGGTCCACCTCGTACTTGTTCCGGCTACCGCGCGGAATCTCGATGGTGACGTCGAATTCCAAGATGTCCTCCGCTCCCTGCGCGCTGGCAGTGAATAGTCTTTCGTGAGTCCGCCGCGGGCGAGGCCGACCCGCACAGAGTCATGGTTCTCATATAAGGATGTCGCACGTTGGTGAGTGCTGAGCAGGTGAGGGGCGGTCACGCGCCGCGACGGGCCCGTGTACTCGCCATGACCGTGCTGTCCCTCCTCAGCGTTTTCGCCGCCGGTGCCGGGACGGCAGTGGCGAAACTCACACCGGAGCGGCGGCTGGTGCCGCAGCCCCCCACCGTGGCCGAACGCGAGCCGCTGCGGCCGGTCGCGGCGGTGGCCGCGGCCGACCCCGCGGCGGCGCGGGTGCCCGACGCGTCCGCCCTGGCGGGGCGGTTGTCGGCGCTGGCCGGCGACCCGGCCGCGAAGATCAACGCGGTGGTGATCGACGCGGTGACGCGCAGGCCGCTGTTCCAGCAGCGCGCCGACCGGCCCGCCACCCCGGCCTCGACCACCAAGCTGGCCACGTCGGTGGCGGCGCTGGCGGCGCTGGGGCCCGGGCACCGCATCACCACGCGGGTCGTGCGGGGCGCCGGGAACGGCGTGGTACTGGTCGGCGGCGGGGATCCTACCCTGACCGCGCTGCCGCCGCGTCCGGAAGGGGAGCATCGGGGGCTGCCCGGCGCCGCCTCGCTGACCGAGCTGGCCCGCCGGACCGCCGCCGCGCTGAAGGCCGCGGGGACGACCCGGGTCCGCGTCGACTACGACGACTCCGCCTACACGGGTCCGCGCACCGCGCCGGGCTGGAAGCCCAACTACCTGCCCGACGGCGAGGTCGCCCCGGTCAGCGCGCTGACCGTGGACGAGGGGAGGACCGCCCCGGACGACCCGACGGTCAAGACGCGGGTCGCCGACCCCCCGGCGGCGGCCGTCGCGACGTTCGCCAGGCTGCTCACCCGGGAGGGCGTCCGGGCGAGGCCGGGCCGCCGCGCACCGCACCGGGAGGACGCCGCGCGGCTCGCCCAGGTCCAGTCGCCCCCGCTGTCGGCCCTGGTGGAACGGCTGATGAGCGCCAGCGACAACGACATCGCCGAGGCCGTCGCCCGCCAGGTCGCGATCGGGAAGGGGGCGCCCGCGTCGTTCACCGGGGCGGCCGCCGCCGTTCGGGCGGCCCTGGACGGGCTCGGCGTCGGCGAGGGGGTCTCGGTCAGCGACGGCAGCGGCCTGTCCACCCGCAACCGCATCACCCCGCTGGCGCTGGCCCGGATCGCGGCGCTGGCGGCCGCGCCGGAGCGTCCCGGCCTGCGCGCGGCCGTGACCGGGATGCCGGTCGCCGGGTTCTCCGGGACGCTCGCGACCCGCTACCTCACCTCCGACAGCCAGGCGGCCGCGGGCATGGTGCACGCCAAGACCGGGACGCTCAACGGCGTCAGCACCCTCGCCGGGATCGCCCGCGACGCCGAGGGGAGGCTGCTGGCGTTCGCGTTCATGATGGGCGACGGGAAGGGGCACGCCGACCCGGCGGTGCTGGACCGGCTGGCCACCGCGATGGCGACCTGCGGCTGCTGAACCGTGCCCGTCTCTTCCCGCCGCACCCCCCGGTCACGTCACAAATCACCCATGCCGGGGCGTTCCTCTGGCGTGTGGCGGGGGACGTACGGGAGATAACCAGAACGGTTGTTCGTTGAACGATCGTGCAGGGCTGCCACCGGCGGAGACCGGCGGCACGCAGCGGCCGAGAGCAACGGTGGAGTACATGAGCGCCTCAATGATCGACTGGAACGTCGCGGTCCAGACCGGAATCCGGCTGGTCCGGCCCGGACCCCAGGTCAGCCAGTCCGAGGCCCGCGAGGTGGTGGCGGAGCTGCGCGAGCTGTCGACGATCGCCCACGGGCATGTCCGGGACTTCACCGGCATGGACATCGACCCGAACCCCGAGCCCGCCACGATCGTGGACCGGCCCGGCTGGATCCGCGCCAACGTCGACGGCTTCCGCGTCGTGCTCGAACCGCTGATGGAACGCCTGGAGGCCAAGCGCGGCCCCGGCCTGCTCGGCGGCGGCCCCGGCGGCGTGATGGTGCAGGCCGTCGGGTCCCGCGTGACCGGCATGCAGGTCGGCGCGATCCTCGCCTACATGGCCAGCCGCGTGCTCGGCCAGTACGAGCTGTTCCTGCCGCCGGACCCGTCCGGCCGCGCCCCGACCGGCCGGCTCACCCTCGTCGCGCCCAACATCGTGCACGTCGAGCAGGAGCTGGAGGTCGATCCGCACGACTTCCGGCTGTGGGTGTGCCTGCACGAGGAGACGCACCGCGCCCAGTTCACCGGCGTCCCGTGGCTGCGCGAGTACGTGCAGGAGCAGATGACCGAGTTCCTGCTGGCCTCCGACCTGGACCCGGGGGCGCTGCTGGACCGGATCCGGGAGGCCACCGACGTGCTGGTGGACGCGGTGCGCGGCGGCGAGGGCAACCTGATCGACGCCATCCAGACCCCCGAGCAGCGCGCCATCCTCGACCGCCTCACCGCCGTGATGACGCTGGCCGAGGGGCACGGCGACTTCGTCATGGACGCGGTCGGGCCGGGCGTGGTGCCGTCGGTGCAGCAGATCCGGTCCAAGTTCCAGGGGCGCCGCGACGGCGGCACCCGGCTGGACAAGACGATCCGCCGCGTCCTCGGCCTCGACCTGAAGATGAAGCAGTACGCCGAGGGCTCGCGGTTCGTGCGGCGCGTGGTCGGCGAGGTCGGGATGGAGCAGTTCAACCGGATCTGGGAGTCGCCCGCCACGCTGCCCACGCACGCCGAGATCAAGGAGCCGGCGCTGTGGATGGACCGCGTGCTCGGCCCCCGCGTGCTCGACCCGGCCCCCGAACTGGACGCGCCCCGGACGGACGAGGCCGAGGGGGCGTGATCGCCGCCCCCGCCCCCGATGGGGTAGAAGAGGGGCATGGGGCCTGATCCGGCGGTGGCGGCGGTGCGGCTGGCGGTCCGGCGGGTGCTCGCCGGCCGGCCGCCCGGCGCGATGGTGCTGGCCGCGTGCAGCGGCGGCGCGGACTCCCTGGCCCTGGCCGGGGCGCTGGCGTTCGAGGCCGCCCGCTCGGGCCACCACGCGGGCGGCGTCACCGTCGACCACGGCCTCCAGGAGGGCTCGGCCGGACGCGCCGAGGCCGTCGTGCGGGTGATGGCCGGTCTCGGCCTCGACCCCGCCGGGTCGGTCGCGGTGACCGTCGGGGAGCGCGGCGGCCCCGAGAACGCCGCCCGCGAGGCCCGGTACGCCGCGCTCGACGAGGCCGCCGTCCGCCTGAACGCCTCCGTGGTGCTGCTCGGCCACACCCGCGACGACCAGGCCGAGACCGTCCTGCTCGGCCTGGCGCGCGGGTCGGGGACGCGCTCGCTGGCCGGGATGCCGCCGGAGTCCGCCCGCCGCCTGCCCTCCTCCCTGCGCGAACGGCTCGACGCCCCCGGCGCCGTCGAGGTCTCCGAACCCGTCGCCGTCCGCTACGCGCGCCCCCTGCTGGACCTCGACCGCGCCACCACCCGCCGCGCCTGCCTGGCGATGGGCCTGGACCCCTGGGACGACCCCCACAACGACGACCCCGCCTACACGCGCGTGCGGGTCCGCCACCAGGTGCTGCCCGCGCTGGAGGACGCCCTCGGCCCCGGCGTCGCCGAAGCGCTCGCCCGCACCGCCCGGCTGCTCCGCGACGACGCCGAGGCGCTGGACGCGTACGCGGCCCGCGCCTACGCCGACTGCGAAATCGCGGCGGCCCCGGGCGACCCCGCGGCGGACGCCGCGACGGCCCCGATCGCGCTGCGCGTCGCGGACCTGGCCGAGCTGCCGCGCGCCGTGCGGACCCGCGTGCTGCGCACCGCCGCGATCAGGGCGGGCAGTCCACCGGGTACGCTCGCGGCCGTCCACGTAGAGGAAGTGGATCGCCTGGTCACGGCCTGGCGCGGGCAGCGACGCGTCGATCTGCCGGGGGGCGTCCGCGCGTTCCGACGGCATGAGAAGCTGCTGTTCGGCCCGGCCGACGCCGGGTCGTAAGCGTGCCGTCACAAAGGGTGGGGTTGTGGACGAGAAGGACCTGGGCAACGACCTGGCCAAGGTGCTGATCCCCGAGGACCAGCTACAGGCCAAGATCAGGGAGTTGGCCGCGCAGATCGACGCCGACTACCAGGGCAAGGATCTGCTGCTGGTGGGGGTGCTCAAGGGCGCCGTCATGGTGATGGCGGACCTGGCCCGCGCGCTGCACACGCCGGCCTCCATGGACTGGATGGCGGTCTCCTCCTACGGGTCGGGCACCAAGTCCTCGGGCGTGGTGCGCATCCTGAAGGACCTGGACACCGACATCCTCGACAAGCACGTGCTGATCGTCGAGGACATCATCGACTCCGGCCTGACGCTGTCCTGGCTGATCAGCAACCTGCGGTCGCGCGGCCCGGCGTCGCTGGAGATCTGCGCGCTGCTGCGCAAGCCCGAGGCGGTCAAGACCGAGATCGACTGCCGCTACCTGGGCTTCGACATCCCCAACGAGTTCGTCGTCGGGTACGGACTCGACTATGCCGAGAAGTACCGCAACCTCCCGTTCGTGGGTACCCTCGCCCCGCACGTGTACGGAGGCTGACGGCGCCGCGGGGCGCCTGACGCACTTGACGGGACGCGAGTAGGTGTGACCCGCGAAGGGTGGGGGACACCCGCGCAGGGAACAAGACACCGTGACGGATCGTTGCAAGGGTCGTTGACGCGTATATCGAACGGATCAGGGGAACGCGCTGGCTGCGTCCCCTGTGCCCTGCGGTGTACCGTCGATGTTCCGGGCCACGGGCCGGGGCCGCGCTCGCGGTGCGCCGCCCCGGAACCGGAACGGCCGCACACCAAGCCGGCTCACAGTGGCGTCCGTCCCACCGGACGGGCGAGTATCGCAAGGTCAGGAGGGACGGGCCCCGGAGGGGTTACCGGATAAATGGACGTGAAGCGCTATTTTCGCGGGCCGCTGCTGTGGATCCTGCTGTTCGGCCTGTTGATCGCCCTGGTGATGTGGGGGATCAACCCCGGCCGTTCCTATGAGAAGTCCGACACCTCCAAGGTGGTCCAGGCCATTGCCGCCGGCCAGGTGAAGTCCGCCAAGATCATTGACAAGGATCAGCGGATCGAGGTCACCCTCAACGACGGCAAGCAACTGCAGGCCTCCTGGGTCGAGGGCCAGGGCATCAGGCTGCAGGAACAACTTCAGCAGCAGGCCGCCGCCGGCAAACTGCCGGGCGGCTACAACGTCGAGGTTCCCAAGCAGAGTCCGCTGATGAGCCTGCTCTTCAGCCTGCTGCCCATCGTGGTCATCGTGCTGATCTTCCTGTTCATCATGAACCAGATGCAGGGCGGCGGCTCGCGGGTGATGAACTTCGGCAAGTCGAAGGCCAAACTGATCACCAAGGACACGCCGAAGACCACGTTCGCCGACGTGGCCGGGGCCGACGAGGCCCTGGAGGAGCTGGAGGAGATCAAGGACTTCCTCCAGAACCCGGCGAAGTTCCAGCAGATCGGCGCCAAGATCCCCAAGGGTGTGCTGCTGTTCGGCCCACCCGGCACCGGCAAGACCCTGCTGGCGCGCGCCGTCGCGGGCGAGGCCGGGGTGCCGTTCTACTCGATCTCCGGTTCGGACTTCGTGGAGATGTTCGTGGGTGTGGGCGCCTCCCGCGTCCGCGACCTGTTCGAGCAGGCCAAGGCCAACGCCCCCTCGATCATCTTCATCGACGAGATCGACGCCGTCGGCCGGCACCGCGGCGCGGGCCTCGGCGGCGGCCACGACGAGCGCGAGCAGACCCTGAACCAGCTGCTCGTCGAGATGGACGGGTTCGACGTCAAGGGCGGCGTCATCCTGATCGCCGCGACCAACCGTCCCGACATCCTCGACCCGGCGCTGCTGCGTCCGGGCCGCTTCGACCGCCAGGTCACCGTCGACCGTCCCGACCTGGAGGGCCGCAAGGGCATCCTGCGGGTCCACGGCCGCGGCAAGCCGTTCGCGCCCGACGTCGACCTCGACGTCATCGCGCGCCGCACGCCCGGCTTCACCGGCGCGGACCTCGCCAACGTGATCAACGAGGCGGCGCTGCTCACCGCGCGGTTCGACCGCAAGCTGATCGACATGGCCACCCTGGAGGAGGCCATCGACCGCGTCATGGCCGGGCCCGAGCGCAAGACCCGCGTGATGTCGGAGAAGGAAAAGAAGATCATCGCCTACCACGAGGGCGGTCACGCGCTGGTGGCGCACGCGCTGCCGAACGCCGACCCCGTGCACAAGGTGACGATCCTGCCGCGCGGCCGGGCCCTGGGTTACACCATGACCCTGCCGATGGAGGACAAGTTCCTCACCACCCGCAGCGAGATGACCGACCAGCTGGCGATGCTGCTGGGCGGCCGGACCGCCGAGGAGCTGGTGTTCCACGAGCCGACCACCGGCGCGGCCAACGACATCGAGAAGGCCACCGCCATCGCGCGGAACATGGTCACCGAGTACGGCATGAGCGAGCGCCTCGGCGCCCGCAAGTTCGGCACCGGCGCCGGCGAGGTGTTCCTGGGCCGCGACGTGGGCCACGAGCGCGACTACTCCGAGGACATCGCCTCGGCGATCGACGACGAGGTCCGCCGCTACATCGAGGCCGCGCACGACACCGCCTGGGAGATCCTGGTCGAGTACCGGGACGTCCTGGACAACCTGGTCGTCAACCTGATGGAGAAGGAGACCCTCTCCAAGGAGCAGGTTCTGGAGATCTTCGCGCCGATCCAGAAGCGGCCGCTCCAGAAGTCCTACACCGGCTACGGCAAGCGTCTCCCGTCCGACCGTCCCCCGGTGCTGACCCCCAAGGAGCTGGCGCTGATGGGTCCGCAGGACGTGAACGAGCTGCAGCTCGGTGACGAGGTCACCAAGGGCAACGGCCAGGGCGCCGGCCAGGCCGAGCCCGCCTCCGACGCCCCGGGTGAGAGCTGATCGCTTTGGCTCTCCCGTACGACCCGTTCGCCGAGGGCGCGCCGGAGCGCGACGACCCGCCGGGCTTCGACCACGCCCGGATCGAGCGGGCGGTGCGCGAGATCCTGCTCGCGATCGGGGAGGACCCCGACCGCGACGGGCTGCTCGACACCCCCGCCCGGGTCGCGCGCGCCTACGCCGAGCAGTTCGCCGGGCTCCGCCAGGAGCCCGAGGACGTGCTGAACAAGGTGTTCGAGGCCGACCACGACGAGATGGTGCTCGTCAAGGACATCGAGGTCTACTCGACCTGCGAGCACCACCTGGTCCCGTTCCACGGCCTGGCGCACGTCGGCTACACGCCGAACAGCAAGGGGCAGATCACCGGCCTGTCGAAGCTGGCGCGGCTGGTGGACGTCTACGCCCGCCGCCCGCAGGTCCAGGAGCGGCTGACCAGCCAGGTCGCCGACGCCGTCATGCGGATCCTGGAGCCGCGCGGCGTGATCGTGGTGATCGAGGCCGAGCACCTGTGCATGACGATGCGGGGGGTGCGCAAGCCCGGCGCCAAGACGGTCACCTCGGCGGTGCGCGGGGACTTCCGGGACCACGCGGAGACGCGCGCGGAGGCGATGGGTCTGATCATGGGGAGATGACCCCTCTCCGACGCCCGAAGGGGCGGGAACGGCACGACGCCGTTCCCGCCCCTTCGGCGTCGCGGGCCCGTCCGGGCTTGACCTCAAGGAAGGTTGAGGATCTTGGATGGAGATCGTCGGCGGGACACCGCCGTTCCGGTATGAGAGGGGCAGGGCCATGACGAACGACGTCCAGGTGGTGGGGGACATCCCGGCGGAGACCCGCGAGGCGGTCACCGGCGTGGTGCGGGCCCTGGAGAGGGCGTTCAACGCCAAGGACCCCGACGCGCTGGGCGGGCAGTACGCCCGGGACTCCTCGTGGACCAACGCGATGGGCCGCACGCTGGGCGGGCGGGAGGAGATCACCGAGTTCAGCCGCCCGGCGATGAAGGGCTTCCTGAAGGACTCCCGCGCCCGCTACGAGATCGTCCGGATGCTGGCGGTCGCCCCCGAGGTGATCGCGGTGAACGTGGCGCAGACGCCCGTGGACGCCTCCGGCGAGCCCGTGCGGGCCCCGCACGGGCGGGCGCTCTACGTGATCGCCCGGCGGGAGGACGGCTGGAAGATCGTGGCGGGCCAGAACAGCGCCATCGACCCCCCGACCGACTGACGGCGCGCCGGCCCGCGGGGGCGGCGGGCAAGCCGGGGGCGAGGGCGCGCGGCGGTCGGATCAAGCCTTAGGGTTGGGGCATGACCAGTGCCATCGTCGCGGGGCTGCCCGATCCGGGGCGCTGCCTCGTCATGGGCGTGGTCAACGTCACCCCGGACTCGTTCTCCGACGGCGGGGCCTGGTTCGACCCCGACAAGGCCGTCCGGCACGGCCTCGACCTCGTCGCCGAGGGCGCCGACATCGTCGACGTGGGCGGGGAGTCCACCCGCCCCGGCGCCCAGCGCGTCCCGCTCGACGAGGAGCTGCGCCGCGTCGTCCCGGTGATCGGGACCCTGGCGGCCGAGGGCGTCGCGGTCAGCGTCGACACCATGCGGGCCGAGGTCGCCGAGGCCGCCGTCGCCGCCGGGGCCCGGCTGGTCAACGACGTCAGCGGCGGCCTCGCCGACCCCGGCATGGCGCGGGTCGTCGCCGCCGCCCGCGTGCCCTACGTCGTCATGCACTGGCGCGGCCACAGCCACGACATGCAGACCCGCGCGATCTACGACGACGTCGTGACCGAGGTCCGCGACGAGCTCCTGCGGCGCGTGGACGCCGTGCTGGCCGAGGGAGTCGACCCCACGATGATCGTCCTGGATCCGGGCCTGGGGTTCGCCAAGAGTCCCGAGGCCGGGCACAACTGGCAGCTCATCGCCCGGCTGGACGCCCTGCTGGACACCGGCTACCCGGTCCTGGTCGGGGCCTCCCGCAAACGCTTCCTGGGCAGGCTGCTGGCCGCGCCGGACGGGACGCCGCGGTCGTTCACCGGCGCCGACGACGCCACCGTCGCGATCACCTCCCTGGTGGCGGCGGCGGGCGCGTGGTGCGTGCGCGTGCACCGCGTCCGGCCCAACGCCGACGCCGTCCGCGTCGCCGCCGCCGTCCGCGCGGCCGTCCCGCGGCGGGGCGCCCATGGGTGACGCCGACCGGACCGCCGTCGAGAAGGCCAACGCCGAGTTCTACGCCGCGTTCGAGGCCGCCGACCTCGACCGGATGTCCGCCGTGTGGGCCGCCGGGGCGTTCGCGCCCGGCGTGTCGTGCGTGCACCCGGGGTGGCCGATGCTGCGCGGCCGGGAGGAGGTGCTGCGCTCCTGGGCGCTGATCATGGCGAACACGACGTACATCCAGTTCGTCCTGACGGACGTCGAAACGGACGTTTACGAGGACCACGCGGTGGTCACGTGCAAGGAGAACGTGCTGACCGCCGACGAGGACACCGAGACCGGCTTCCTGGCCGGCGGCAGCATCGTCGCGACCAACCTGTTCGTCCGGGACGGAGATGGATGGCGTCTGCTGCTCCACCACGGTTCACCGATTCTCAACACCACAGAGGAAGAATGACGCTCGATCGGATCGAACTGCGCGGGCTGCGCGCCCGCGGCCGGCACGGATGCCTGCCCGCCGAGCGCGAGCTCGGGCAGGAGTTCGTGGTGGACGTCACGCTGGGGCTGGACGTCCGCCCGGCCGCCGCCGGGGATGATCTGTCGCGTACCGTCGACTACGGATCACTCGCGGGCCAGCTGGTCGCCGCCGTCGAGGGCGAACCGGTCAACCTCATCGAAACGCTGGCCGAGCGGCTCGCGAAGATCTGTCTGGAAGACCCGGCCGTCCAGGAGGCGGCCGTCACCGTCCACAAGCCCGCCGCCCCGGTGCCGCACCCCTTCACGGACGTGGCCGTGAAGATCGTGAGGAGTCGTTCATGACAGCGCACGACCGTATGTCCGACCGCACCGCGACCGGTGGCCACATGCTGGTCGCCCACCGGGTCGTGTTCTCCCTCGGCAGCAACCTCGGCGACCGCCTGGAGAACCTCCAGGACGCCGTGGACGCGCTGTTCGACGCGCCGGGGCTGGACTTCGTGGCGCTGTCGCCGGTCTACGAGACCGCGCCCTACGCGCCCCCCGGCGAGGACCTCCCCGAGCAGGGCGACTACCTCAACATCGTGCTGGTCGCCGACACCCGCCTCCCCCCGGAGAACCTGCTGGAACGCGTCCTCAACATCGAGAACTCGATGCGCCGCGTCCGCGAGGTCCGCTGGGGCCCCCGCACCCTGGACATCGACATCGTGGTGTTCGGGAACGTCACCTCCGACGACCCCGACCTGACCCTGCCGCACCCCCGCGCCCACCAGCGCGCGTTCGTCCTGGTGCCGTGGGCCGACATCGAGCCCGACGTGCTGCTGCCCGGCCACGGCCGGGTCGGCGACCTCGCCGAGGCCAGGCTGGCCCAGGACGGCGCGGACGTCGTGCGCCGCCGTGACGACCTGACCCTGCAAGAGCCCGCGTGAAGCCCAGCCGTCCCCTGTTCCTGCTCGCCCTGGTGGTCGTCGTCGGAACGATCACCTGGGCGGTGCTGCGCACGGCCTACGTGTCCCTGCCGCCGCTGCCGTGGACGGCCGTCCCGACGCTGCTGCTGCTGGCGCTCGGTGAGGCGTTCACCGGCGTCAACCTCCTGCGCCGCATCCGCCGCAAGCCCGGCACCAAGCCGGTGGAGCCGCTGGTCGTGGCGCGGATGGCGGCGTTCGCCAAGGCCAGCGCGCACGCCGCCGCGGTGCTGGCCGGGGTGTTCGGCGGGTTCGCGCTGAACCTGTCCAACGCCCTGGACAAGCAGACGCCGCGCGCGGACTTCTTCGTCAGCGGCGCGACGTTCCTGGCGGCGGTGGTGCTGATCGCGGCGGCGATGTTCCTGGAGTACTCCTGCCGCGTCCCCAAGGATCCCGACGAGCGGGCCCGGGACCTCGGGGCGTCCCCCCGGACCTGAGCCCCGCCCGGGCTACTTGTCGATGTCGCCGACCACGAAGAACATCGAGCCCAGGATCGCGATCATGTCGGCGACCAGGGTGCCGGGCAGCAGTTCGGTGAGGACCTGGACGTTGTTGTAGGACGCCGAGCGCAGCTTCAGGCGCCACGGGGTCTTCTCGCCGCGCGAGACCAGGTAGTAGCCGTTGATGCCGAGCGGGTTCTCCGTCCAGGCGTAGGTGTGGCCCTCGGGGACCTTCAGGACCTTCGGCAGGCGCTGGTTGATCGGGCCCGGCGGGAGGTCGGCCATGCGGTCCAGGCACGCGTCGGCCAGGTCCAGCGAGGCGTGCACCTGGTCCAGCAGGCACTCGAACCGGGCCAGGCAGTCGCCCTCGGCGCGGGTGACCACCCGGACGTCCAGCTCGCCGTAGGCCAGGTACGGCTCGTCGCGGCGCAGGTCGAAGTCCACCCCGGCGGCGCGGGCGAGCGGGCCGGAGACGCCGTACTGGAGGACCTGCTCGCGGGTCAGCACGCCGACGCCCCGGGTGCGGGCGCGGAAGATCTCGTTGCCCATGATCAGGTCGGAGATCTCCGACATCCGGGACCGGACGTCCTTGACCGCCTGGCGGACGCGGTCGGTCCAGCCCGCCGGGAGCTCCTCCTTGAGGCCGCCGACGCGGTTGAACATGTAGTGCATGCGCCCGCCGGCGACCTCCTCCATGACGCGCTGGAGGGTCTCGCGCTCCCGGAACGCGTAGAAGATCGGCGTGATCGCCCCCACCTCGAGGGGGTAGGAGCCGAGGAACATCAGGTGGTTGAGGACGCGGTTCAGCTCGGCCAGCAGGGTGCGCGTCCAGGTCGCGCGGGCCGGGACCTCCATGCCGAGCATCCGCTCGACGGCCAGGACCACGCCGAGCTCGCTGGAGAACGCCGACAGCCAGTCGTGCCGGTTGGCCAGCACGATGATCTGCCGGAAGTCGCGCACCTCGAACAGCTTCTCCGCGCCCCGGTGCATGTACCCGACGATCGGCTCGGCGGCGGTGATCCGCTCGCCGTCCAGGGTCAGGCGCAGCCGTAGGACTCCGTGGGTGGAGGGGTGCTGGGGGCCGATGTTGAGGACCATGTCCTCGGTGGCCAGTTCCTTCGCGCCCGCCCCGATGCCGACCGTCCGCTGAGTGCTCACCTTCTCATGGTGGCATGGCGAAGCACGCGCGGTTTCCGGTTGACTAGGGACTAATGAACGCATCCCATGGCGAACCGCCCCACCCCCAGCATTCGGTGCCGCACGGCCCGCCGGTGCCGCGACCCGGGCCCGGTCTGCCTCCGTCCGGACCGGGACCCGCCCAGCCGGGTCCCCCTCCGCCGGGTCCGGCGCTGCCCGGACCGCCGGGAGCGGGGCCCGTCCAGTACCCGGCCGACCGGGCGTTCGCGCCCGGCGGCGGGCTGGCGTGGTCGCACATCTCCAAGCGGTACACCTGGCAGCAGCGGATCTCGGCGCTGCTGTGGGCGGTCCCGGTGGCGGCGCTCGGCGCGTTCCTGATGCGGGGCGACGGCTGGGTGGTGCCGGGGATCTGGATCGCCGTGGTGGCCGTGTCCACCCTGCTGGCGTGGATCGTGGCCGAGCTCGGCTACCGGTCCTACGGGTACGCCGAACGCGGCGACGACCTCATCGTCACCTCGGGCGTGTTCGTCAAGCGGCTGATCGTCGTGCCCTACGGGCGGATGCAGTTCGTGGACGTCACGGCGGGCCTGCTGGAACGCTGGATGGGCATCGCGACCGTCCGCATGCACACGGCCGCCGCCGCCACGGACGCGCGGATCCCCGGGCTCCCCGCCGAGCAGGCGTCGCAGCTGCGCGACCGGCTCGCCCAGAAGGGCGAGGAACGGAGCATGGGTCTATGAGCGGCCCCTACGGCCCGCCCGACCCCTACGGGCAACCTCCCTCCCCGTACGGCGGTCCCCGGCCGCCGTACCCCGGCCCCTACGGGCCGCCCCCGCCGTACGGCCCTCCCGCCCCCTACGGCTACCAGCCGCCGCCCCCGGTCCGGTTCTCGGAGGGGAGGCACCGGCTGCACTGGGCGACCATCCCGCTGCGCGTGATGTTCGCGATGGCCGTCTACTTCGTGCTGGGCGGCTTCTCGCTGCTGCTGACCCGCACCGACGACGGCGTGACCCTGCTGCTCACCCCGCAGGTGGTGGCGCGGTTCCTGGTCGTGACGGCGCTGGTCGGGATGGTCGTGCTCGCCGCCGTGCTGTGGAGCTGGCTGGCGGTGCGGTTCCGGGTGGACGACGACGACCTGGTGGTCGACAACGCGCTGCTCCGCAAGCGGACCCGCCGCATCCCGCTGTCGCGCGTGCAGGCGATCGACGTGGTGCGTCCGCTGGTCACGCGGCTGTTCGGGCTGGCCGAGGTGCGCGTGGAGCTGGCGGGCGGCGGGCAGAGCGAGATCGCGCTGCGGTGGCTGGGCAGGAACGCCGCCCACCAGCTGCGCGCCGAGCTGCTGGCGCTGGCCGCCGGGCTTCCCGGGCACACGCCCGAGGCTCCGGAGCGGCCGTTCTGGCGGGTGTCCGGCGGCGCGCTGTTCGGGTCGCTGGTGCTGAAGCTGCCGGTGCTGGGAGCGTTCGTCGGGCTGCTGTTCTCGCTGGTCTTCCTGCTGCTGTTCGCCGAGGGCGCGATGCTCGCGGTCGCGGTGCCGATCCTGCTCGGCCTGATCCGGGCGGTGATCGCGCCGGTGGTGATGTACGGCGGGTTCACCGTGGCGCTGTCGCCGGACGGGGTGCGGCTGCGGGCGGGGCTGCTGGAGACGCGGATGCAGACCGTTCCGCCGGGCCGCGTCCAGGCCGTGCGGATCGTCGAGCCCGCGCTGTGGCGGGGGCTCGGCTGGGCCCGCGTGGACGTGACCGTCGCCGGGTACGCGGGCGAACGCGAGGCCCTGTCGTCGGTGCTGCTGCCGGTCGCGCCCCGCGAGGTGTGCATGCGGCTGATCGCCGAGGTCTTCCCCGGCGCGAACGTGGACGCGGTGCCGCTGCTGCCCGCCTCCGCCAAGGGCGTGGCGCTGGACCGGGCCGACGGCGCGGGCACCGACGACCGGGTCTTCGTGGCGCGGCACGGCTGGCTGTGCCGCCGCACCGACGTGATCGCGCACGTCCGCGCGCAGAGCGTCCGGCTGACCTCGGGCCCGCTGCAACGCGCGCTCGGCCTGGCCACGGTCCACATCGACGCCCCGCCCGGCGCGGTGCGGGTGGCCGCCGCCGACCGGGACCTGGGCGAGGCACGGGCGATCGTGGAGTCCACGGCGTCCCGCGCCCGCACGGCCCGCGCGACCAGCGGGGAGAAGGCCCGCTGGGCGCGCTGACCGAAGACCGCAGCGCAGCGAGGATCTTCGGTCAGCGGTTCTTGCCGGGAGGTCTGGAGGGTCGTCCCTCCAGGGGTGGCTCGGTCGAAGACCGCGGCGCAGCGGGGATCTTTGGTCAGCGGTTCTTGCCGGGGGGTCTGGGAGGTCGTCCTCCCAGGGGTGGTGCGGTCGGAGACCGCAGCGGAGCGAGGAGCTTCGGGGTGGGCTGACCTGCGCGTATCGGGTGGCGCTCGCCGGGGGTGCGTGCCGGGGTGGCGCGTATTGTCCCGGGTATGAGCTTTCTGTCCTATGACCCCTGGTCTCCGGAGTTCGTCGCCGACCCGTATCCGGCGCTGGCGCGGCTGCGGGACGAGCGGCCGGTGTTCTTCGACGAGCCGACGGGCCAGTGGGTCGTCACCCGCCACGCCGACGTGGACGCGCTGCTGCGCGACCGGCGGCTGGGCCGGTCCTACCTGCACGTCGCCACGCACGAGGAGTTCGGGCGGGTCGCCGAGCCGGAGTTCCTGCGTCCGTTCTGGGACCTGATCCGGTCGGGGATGCTGGACGTCGAGCCGCCCACGCACACCCGGCTGCGGCGGCTGGTGTCGAAGGCGTTCACCGCGCGGCGGGTCGAGGGGCTGCGGCCGATGGTGCGGTCGCTGGCCGAGGAGCTGGTCGGCGCGCTGGTCGCCAAGGGCGGCGGGGACCTGCTGGCCGAGGTCGCCGAGCCGCTGCCGGTCAACGTGATCGCCGAGATGCTCGGCGTGCCGCGCGAGGACCGGCATCTGCTGCGGCCCTGGTCGGCCGGCATCTGCGGCATGTTCGAGCTCAACCCGTCGGAGGAGGCCCAGCGCGCGGCGGCGCGCGCGGCCGTCGAGTTCTCCGACTACCTGCGGGTGCTGGCGCGGGAGCGGCGGGCGCGCCCGACCGACGACCTGATCAGCGCGCTGGCGCAGGTCGTGGACGAGGGCGACCGGCTGACCGAGGACGAGCTGGTCGGCACCTGCGTGCTGCTGCTCAACGCCGGGCACGAGGCGACCGTCAACGCCACCGGCAACGGCTGGTGGTCCCTGTTCCGCAACCCCGGCGAGCTGGAGCGGCTGCGCGCCGACCACTCCCTGGTGCCCACCGCCGCCGAGGAGCTGATGCGCTACGACACCCCCGCGCCGATGTTCGAGCGCTGGGTGCTGGAGGACGTCGAGGTCGAGGGCGTCACCATCCCGCGCGGCGCGGAGGTCGCGCTGCACTTCGCCGCCGCCAACCGCGACCCGTCGGTCTTCGCCGATCCCGACCGGCTCGACCTGTCCCGCGACCCGAACCCGCACATCACGTTCGGCCTGGGCATCCACTACTGCCTGGGCGCGCCGCTGGCCCGCGTCGAGCTGACCGAGTCCTACGGCGCGATCCTGCGGGCCGCCCCGGCGCTCGCGCTCGTCGAGGAGCCAAGGTGGAAGCCCGGCTACGTGCTGCGCGGCCTGGAGGCCCTGCACGTGCGGGTCTAGCGCAGGCCCTCCAGGGCCGGGGGCAGCGGCATCCCGACGGCCTGCGCCAGCCAGCCGAAGCCGCCCAGGCCGTGCGGGTCCGTCAGCTCGGCCGCCTCGCCCGCCGTGCACAGCGCCGTCAGGTAGGCGCGCGGGTCGCGGTGGGCGAGGTCGATCGGGGGCCGCGCGCCGGACACGCCGAGCGCGTGCAGCGCCTCCCGCTGCGTGGTCAGCAGGGACGCCGTCGCCCCGGCGCGTTCCCCGGCGGTCGCGCAGGCGTCCAGCGCCACGTGCGCGGTGACGTCGCACGACCCGTCCGGAACGGCCGGAACGGTCGCGCCGTCCCGGTACCCGGTCAGCGTTCCGTACACGGGCCGGGCGGCGCGCGTGTGGGAGTAGTCGATCGCCACGGCCAGGCCGCGGTCCAGGCGCCCGACCACCGACGCCCAGGCGGCGCAGCGCGGGCGGCCGATCTCGGCGCGGTCGCCCGGCTCGCGCAGCGGCCACCACCGCTCCAGCCACTCCAGGTCCTCGGGGGAGGGCGCGGGGCCGGGGCGTTCGACGCCGGTCGCCGGGTCCACCAGCACGACGCGCGGCCCGTCGGGGGCCTGCTCCACGACGTCCAGCGGGACGTTGTCCAGCCACTCGTTGGCGACCACCAGCCCCGTGATCGACTCCGGTGGGTCCGTCCGCCAGGCCACCGCCGGGGGCATGCCGCCCGGACGCGGCGCGACCTCCACGGCGACCGGGTTCAGCCGGGCCGCCAGGTCCGGCGCGGCCGTCTCCAGGACGTGCGTCAGCACGCCCCCGCAGCCCGCGCCCACGTCCACCAGGTCCAGCCGGTCCGGACGGCCGAGCAGCGCGTCCACCTCGGCCAGCAGCCGGGCCAGCGCCGCCGCGAACCGGGGCGAGGCGTGCACCGAGGTACGGAAGTGCTCGGCGGGACGCTCCCCGCGCCGGTAGAAACCCCCGTCCCCGTACAACGCCCGCTCCATCGCGTTCCGCCAGGTGTTCCACTCGGTGGGGATCGACGCAGCCACGATCCCGACGTTACCCCCCGGCGGGCTCCGCCTTGGGTCGCAGCGACATCAGCCTTGGGACCGATAACGGTTGACCTGCCCGAACGTAGGCTGAGTTCCATGCTCGGCGGGTTGTGGGAGTGGTGGCGGCACCGGCGGTTCCTGGTGGACGCCTTCTTCGCCGCGCCGCTGGTCCTGCTGGCGGCGCTCTCCCAGGGAGGGGACGGGGACGTCTCCACGCTCCCCGGCAGCGACTTCCTCGTCTACTGGGTCCTGCACGCGGGGCTGCTGCTCCCGCTGGTGGGGAGGCGCAGATGGCCCCGCGCGATGTTCGCCGTCATCGCGCTGGTGTGCTTCCTGCAGTGGCTTGCGCGGATCCCCCTGGTGACGGGCGACGTGGCGGTGCTCTACGGGCTGTACGCGGTCACCGCCTACTGCTCGTTCCGCTGGGGTCTGGGTGCCCTGCTGGTGACGCTGCTCGGCGGGGTGATGGAGGCCACGCAACTGGCGGTCTCGTCCCGGGACTTCCGCTGGAGCCTGACGCTGCTGAGCGTGGTCGGCGTGGGCGTGTGGCTGCTCGGCCTGCACATGCGGACCCGCCGCGCCTACCTGCGTTCGCTGGAGGAGCGCGCCGAGCGCCTGGAACGCGAGCGCGGCAACGAGCTCCAGGTCGCCCGCGCGGCCGAGCGCGCCCGCATCGCCCGCGAGCTCCACGACGTCGTCGCCCACAACGTCAGCGTGATCGTCGTGCAGGCGGACGGGGCGGCGTTCGCCCTGGAGACCGACCCCGACCGGGCCCGCAAGGCCCTGGAGACGATCGCGGAGACCGGGCGGACCGCGCTGGCGGAGATGCGGCGGCTGGTCGGCGTGCTGCGCGAGAACGCCCACGAGACCGGCGACGGCTACGCCCCGCAGCCGGGCGTGGAGCAGCTCACCGAGCTGGTCGACCAGATGCACGGCTCGGGGCTGCCGGTGACGCTGACGGTGGACGGCACGCCGATCGAGCTCTCCGAGGGCCGCCAGTTGACGATCTTCCGGGTCGTGCAGGAGGCGCTGACCAATACCCTCAAGCACGGCGGCCCGCGCGCCGCCGCCAGGGTGACGGTCCGCTACGCGCCGGACGCGATCGAGGTGCGGGTGAGCGACGACGGCCGGGGCGCGGCGGCCTTCGACGACGGCCGGGGCCACGGTCTGATGGGTATGCGCGAGCGCGTCGCCGTCTACGGGGGGCGGGTGCGCGCCGCGCCCCTGCCGGGCGGCGGCTTCGAGGTGATCGCCCGGATTCCGGTGCGCGAGGAGGCACGAACGTGATTCGAGTGGTACTGGTCGACGACCAGGAGCTGGTCCGGGCCGGGTTCACCATGGTCCTGGACGCCCAGCCCGACATCGAGGTCGTCGGCGAGGCGGGGGACGGCGCGGCGGCGGTGGAGCTGCTGCGCTCCACCACCGCCGACGTCGTGCTGATGGACGTGCGGATGCCGCGCATGGACGGGATCGAGGCGACCCGGCGCATCGTGGCGGCCGGCGGGCCGAAGGTGATCATCCTGACCACGTTCGACCTGGACGAGTACGCGTTCGCGGCGATCAAGGCGGGCGCGGGCGGGTTCCTGCTCAAGGACGCGGGCCCGGCCCAGCTGATCGAGGCGATCCGCGCGGTGCACTCCGGCGACGCGGTGGTGGCGCCGAGCACCACCAAGCGGCTGCTGGACCGGTTCGCGCTGCACCTGCCGGACGAGGAGCGCGCCGCGTCGGGGGCGCTGGAGACGCTGACCGAACGCGAGCGCGAGGTGCTGCTCCAGGTGGCCCGCGGCCTGTCCAACGCCGAGATCGCCGAGCGCCTCTACGTCTCCGAGGCCACCGTCAAGACCCACATGGGCCGCATCCTCATGAAGCTGAACCTCCGCGACCGCGTCCAGGCCGTCGTCTTCGCGTACGAGACGGGTCTGGTCAAGAGCGGGCAGAACGGACGCGGATAGTCACGAAGAGATTACTCTCCGGCTTCTTCTTGGGCTCGCCCTTGATCTCGGCATTCCCTTACCGGTGAGTATCTGGGTAACTACCGTACGTAAGCGTCGTCCCTCGGGGACGGCGTCGGCATGTCAGCAGGGCCCCGCCGGGGCCCCAGTACGGGAGGATCCACGTGCTCAAGAAGCTCGCCGCCACCGGTGTACTCGCCTTCGCCGTCGCTGGTTCGGTGCTGGCCGCCGCGCCCGCCAGCGCCGACATCGAGACCGACGGCTCCCACGGGGTGCTCTCGGGCAACCAGATCGTCGCCCCCATCTCCGTTCCGGTGAACGTCTGCGGTAACGCCATCGCCGTGCTCGGCATCGCCGGTGCGGGCTGCAAGGGCGGCGCGTCGGTCGAGAACCACTGGCACGACTGACACGCCGACCGGCACCGACGCCGAGCGAAGGCGTCCCCGGCGGACCCCGCGGGTCCGCCACGCCATGGCCCTGACCAGGCCCGTCTGACAGGTCACCGGGCGTGCCCCCCGCACGCCCACCGCGAACGAACGCGAGAGCGTCGGCGGCCCCGCCACCCGGGCCCCGGCGCTTTCCGCGTTCCGGGGATCACCAGCGGGTGGGACGGGCGCGTACGACTCAGGTCGTACACGGGCGGGTCGAGCCGCCTGTTGTGCTGACGCCGATCGTGGCCGCACGGTCGATGGCGGCGGCCCTCGTGATTCCTAACGTGGTCTGCGTTGTCGTAGTTCCACGAAGGAGTCGTCGTGACCAGCACGTTCGCCAGCCCGCACGGCGGGAACCCCGCCGCGGGCAGTCACCCCGCGGGCCCTCGCACCGCGGCGCCCCCGGCCGTCGAGGCGTTGGAGGTGTCCAAGGTGTACGGGGCGGGCGACGCTGCCGTACACGCGCTGCGCGGGGTGGACGTCGCCTTCGCCACGGGCGCGTTCACCGCGATCATGGGGCCGTCCGGCTCCGGCAAGTCCACCCTCATGCACTGCCTGGCGGGCCTGGACACCGTCTCCGGCGGCCGTGTCATGATCGGCGACGCCGAGGTCACGGCGATGAACGACAAGCAGCTCACGCTGCTGCGCCGCGACCGGGTCGGGTTCATCTTCCAGGCGTTCAACCTGCTGCCCACCCTGACCGCCGAGCAGAACATCCTGCTGCCGCTGGAGCTGGCCGGGCGCCGCCCGCACCAGCAGTGGTTCGACCAGGTCATCGACGTCGTCGGCCTGCGCGACCGGCTGGGCCACCGGCCCAGCGAGCTGTCGGGCGGCCAGCAGCAGCGCGTCGCCTGCGCCCGCGCCCTGGTCGCCCAGCCCGAGGTGATCTTCGCGGACGAGCCGACCGGCAACCTCGACTCCCGCTCCGGCGCGGAGGTGCTGGGCTTCCTGCGCTCCTCGGTCCGCGAGATGGGCCAGACGATCGTCATGGTCACCCACGACCCGGTCGCCGCGTCCTACGCCGACCGCGTGGTGTTCCTGCGCGACGGGGAGATCGTCACCGAGCTGCACCGGCCGACCCCCGACACCGTGCTGGACCGGCTGAAGAGCCTGGGGGCCTAGCCGCCATGCTGAAGACCACGCTGGCGGGCCTGCGGGCCCACAAGCTGCGGTTGCTGCTGACCGGCCTGGCGATCACGCTGGGCGTGGGGTTCATCGCGGGCACGTTCGTGCTCACCGACACCATGGACCGGGGCGTCGCCAAGACGTTCGCCAAGTCCGCCGACCGGGTGGACGTCGCGGTGGTGCCCAAGGCCGGGAACGACCCCGACAAGGGGCTGCCGGTCGGCCTTCTCGCCAAGGTCCGCTCCGTGCCCGGCGTCACCGAGGCGCAGGGTAGGGTGGTCGGCGACACCGCGCTGCTGGACAAGGACGGCAAGGCCGTCGGCGACATGCCGACCGTCGGCATGTCCGTGCCGAGCGGCAGGCTGTTCCGCTACGAGATGGAGAACGGCCGCACCCCGTCCGGCCCCGGCGAGGTCGTCCTGGAGAAGGACCTCGCCGAGCGGGAGGGGTTCAGGACCGGCGACACGGTGACGGTGCTGAACGCGAAGGACCGGCCGCACCGGTTCACCGTCGTCGGCATCGTCGACTTCGGCATCGACCAGGAGGCCGGGTACCGCGGGGCCGTCGGCTACGACCCGGCGACCGCGCTGACGATGACCGGCGCCAAAACCTTCGCCGGGATCGACGTGGCGGGCGGCACCGTCGCGGCGGTCCGCGACGCGCTCGGCCCGGGGGACCGCGAGGTCATGACCGGCGAGGAGCTGGGCGCCCGGCTCGCCAAGGCGAACGGCGCCGACACCAAGATCATCAAGACCGGTCTGCTGATCTTCGGCTTCGTCGCGATGCTGGTGTCCGCCCTGGTCATCTACAACACCTTCTCGATCCTCATCGCCCAGCGGATGCGCGAGATGGCGCTGCTGCGCTGCGTCGGCGCGACCCGCCGCCAGGTGTTCGGCGGCGTGCTGGTGGAGGCCGCCGTGGTCGGGCTGGTCGGCTCGCTGCTCGGCCTGCTCGTCGGCATGGGCCTCGGCTGGGGCGCGCTCGCCGGGATCAACGCCGCCGGCATGGACCTCCCGCTCGACGGGGTCGCGCTCGCGCCCCGCACGATCGTCGTCGGCCTGGTGGTCGGCGTCGTGGTGACCGTGGTGTCGGCGCTGCTGCCCGCCCGCGCCGCCACCCGCGTCGCGCCGATCGCGGCGCTGCGCACCGACCTGGAGCCCGGCGACGGCCGCTTCCGGCTCGGCTGGGTGCGGACCCTCCTCACCGTCGTGCTGGGCGGCGCGGGGCTCGCGGCCGGCGCGTACGGCGCGATCGGCATGGAGAAGGGCGAGGTCGCGATGTACCTGGTCGCGGCGTCCGGCGCGGTGTTCTTCCTCAGCGTGATCGTCGTGATGCCCGCGCTGGTGCGGCCCCTCGGCCGGACGGCCGGCGCGCTCCCGGCGCGGATCGGCGGCGTTCCGGCGCGGCTCGCCGTCGCCAACGCCCAGCGCGCGCCGCGCCGCACCGCCACCACCACCATCGCGCTGACCATCGGCGTCGGCCTGATGAGCCTGTTCGCGGTCGTGGCCGCCAGCGGCAAGGAGAGCTCGACGCAGCAGCTGGCCAAGCAGTTCCCGGTGGACTTCCAGATCCAGCCGCAGTTCAACGCCCAGGAGAAGGACCGGCACCTGCCGCCCGCCCTCACGCGGGCGCTGCGGCAGCGCCCGGAGTTCGCCGCCGTCATCGAGCAGCGGGAGAAGGAGACCCGGGCCGGCGGGCGGGAGACGACGGTCGCCACGCTGACCGGCACGGCGTTCGGCACGCTGGTCAAGCCGGACTTCACGAGCGGCTCGGCCGCCGGGCTGAAGCCGGGCGCGGCCGTCGTCGACGGCGTGACCGCCAAGGCGATGGGCCTGCGCGCCGGCTCCACCGTCCGGCTCCAGACCGCGCGGGGCGCCCTGCCGGTGACCGTGGCGGGGGTGTTCAAGGCCGACGACGCCCCGATCACCGGGTTCCTGCTGACCGAGGCCGACTTCGACCGGGGCTACACCGTCCGCGGCGCCTCCACCGTCTACGTCAAGGCCCGCGACGGGGTGCCCGCCGTGTCGGCGCGCAAGGCCATGGACGAGGCCATCCGGCCGTTCCCGACCGCCAGGGCGGCGTCGGCCGCCGAGATCCGCGAGCAGATCACCAAGTCCGTGGACATGCTGCTGATGATCTTCGGTGGGCTGCTCGGGCTGGCCATCGTGATCGCCCTGTTCGGCATCGCCAACACCCTCACCCTGTCGGTGGTGGAACGCACCCGCGAGTCGGCGCTGCTGCGCGCCCTCGGCCTCACCAGGCGCCAGCTGCGCCGCATGCTGTCGGTGGAGGCCCTGGTCATGGCCGTGATCGGCGCGGTCACCGGGGTGGTGCTGGGGGTGGCGTTCGGCTGGGCCGCCGTGCAGGCGATGTCGGAGAACTCGGTGTTCGCCCTGCCGTTCGGGCAGATCGCGGGCTTCATCGTGCTGGCCGCCCTCGCCGGGATGCTGGCGGCGGTGCTGCCCGCGCGCCGCGCCGCGAGGACGTCCATCGTGGAGTCGCTGGCGCACGACTGACGGCGACCGGATCGCCCGGGCCGGACCGGGAGGGGCCGCGCCCCGCCGCTCGTACGGGAGGAGCGGTGGGGCGCGGCCGGCCGCCGGGCGGGACGGGTCAGCCGTTGCCGCCGGTGAGGCTGGCGTTGTCGTCGTTGTAGACGCCGTTGCCGTTGCAGGCGGTGCCGGCCTGCCCGGCGACCGACGCCGAGCCGCAGGTGACCCCGTAGCCTCCGACGATCGTGACGCTGACGTTGTTGCCGACGGCCTGGCCGTGGTTGCGGGTGTCCGCCGCCGCGGGTCCGGCCATGAACACGCCGCCGGCCAGGGTCGCGGTGACTGCTGCGGTCGTGAGAGCGGTCTTGATCATGGTCTGCTCCATCTCGTCGGGGGGCGGAGCGCCCTGTCTTCACCTTGCGTGACGGCCGCCACACCACAGAGTTACTCCCGGGTGAAGATCGAAGACAAGGATTCACTCTCGGTGACGGAGCAAGTGTGTCCCGTTACCCGAATGTTCGGTGACGTCAGGTAGTCGTATGGTCACTCAGATGTGATGGTGCCTGGGTGTCGGACGTCATCCGGAGCGACGGTACGCTTGGTCGCGCACGTCCGGTACCCGACTTGAGGACTGGAACGAGAACCATGGAGCAACGCGCCATGCCCGCGTCCGACCCCGCGCGCCCGCAGGATCGTCCCGCGCGCCTCGCGGTCGGCGTCGTCGGCGCCGGGCGGGTCGGCACCGCGCTCGGCGAGGCGCTGTCGCGCGCCGGGCACCGCGTCGTCGCGGTCTCCGCCGTGTCGGAGCGCTCGCGCGCCCGCGCCGAGGAACGGCTGCCGGGCGCGGCGGTGGTCACCCCGCAGGAGGTCGTGGCCGCCGCCGACCTGGTGCTGCTGACCGTCCCCGACGACGTCCTGCCCGAGCTGGCGTCGGGCCTGGTCGCCACCGGCGTCCCGGTCACCGGCCGGCTGGTCCTGCACACCAGCGGCCGGTACGGGGCCGGGGTGCTGGACCCGATGACCCGCGCGGGGGCGCTGCCGCTGGCGGTCCACCCCGTGATGACGTTCACCGGGCGGCCCGACGACGTGGGCCGGCTGCACGGGATCTCCTACGGGGTGACCTCGCCGGAGCCGCTGCGGCCCGTCGCCGAGGCCCTGGTCATGGAGATGGGCGGCGAGCCCGCCTGGATCGCCGAGGACCGCCGCACGCTGTACCACGCGGCGCTGGCCGGGGGCGCGAACCACCTGGTCACGCTGGTCGTCGAGGCGATGGACCTGCTGCGCGCCGCCGGTGTGGCCGAGCCGGGCCGGATGCTCGGCCCGCTGCTGGGGGCCGCGCTCGACAACGCGCTGCGCCTCGGCCTGGACGGCCTGACCGGGCCGGTCGCGCGCGGCGACGCCGGAACCGTCGCCGGGCACGTCTCCGAACTGGCCCGCGTGTCCCCCGAGGGCCGCCGCGCCTACGTGGCGATGGCGCGGCTCACCGCCGACCGCGCGCTGGGAGCCGGACTGCTCAGGCCCGAGGACGCCGAACGGCTCCTCGAGGTGCTGGCGGACTGAAGCAGCGTCGAACGAGGAGGTCTCCATGACGCCCGTCATCGCCAAGACCCGCGAGGAGCTGGCCGCCGTCCGCTCCGGCGCCGCCGGCACCCTGGCGCTGGTCCCGACCATGGGCGCGCTGCACGAGGGGCACCGCTCCCTGATCCGCCGCGCGCGGCAGCTCGCCGACACCGTCGCGGTCAGCATCTTCGTGAACCCCCTGCAGTTCGGGCCGCACGAGGACTTCGACCGCTACCCCCGCACGTTCGCCGCCGACGTCGAGGCGTGCGCGGCCGAGGGCGTCGATGTGGTGTTCGCCCCGACCCGCGAGGTGATGTACCCCGACGAGCCGCAGGTCACGGTGAAGTCGGGTCCGATGGGCGAACGTGTCGAGGGCGTCACCCGTCCCGGCCACTTCGACGGAATGCTCACCGTCGTCCTGAAGTTGTTCCATCTGGTCGGTCCCGACCTGGCCGTCTTCGGCGAGAAGGACGCCCAGCAGCTGGCCATGATCCGCCGGATGGTCGCCGACCTGAACGTGCCCGTCGAGATCGTCGGGGCTCCCACGGTCCGGGAGATCGACGGTCTGGCCCTGTCCAGCCGCAACCGCTACCTGTCGGACGCCGAACGGCGGACGGCCCTGGCGCTGTCGCGGTCGTTGCAGGCCGGGGCGGAGGCCGCCGGGAAGGGACCCGCGGCGGCGCTGGCGGCGGCCCGCGCGGTGCTGGACGAGGCCGCCGGGGCGACGCCGCCGCTGGAGCTGGACTACCTGGTCCTGGTGGACCCGGCGACGTTCCTGGACGTCACCGGCGAGCACACCGGCCCGGCGGTGCTGGCGGTGGCGGCCCGCGTGGGCGCCACCCATCTGATCGACAACACCCCCCTGCTGTTCGGCAAGGAGTCCTCATGATGCGGACGATGTTCAAGAGCAAGATCCACCGCGCCACGGTCACCCAGGCCGACCTGCACTACGTGGGGTCCCTGACGATCGACGCGGACCTGATGGAGGCCGCCGACCTGCTGCCCGGCGAGCAGGTCCACGTGGTGGACATCGACAACGGCGCCCGCCTGGAGACCTACGTCATCGAGGGCCCGCGCGGCACCGGCGTGATCGGCATCAACGGCGCGGCGGCCCGGCTGGTCTCCCCGGGCGACCTGGTGATCATCATCAGCTACGCCCAGCTGTCGGACGCCGAGGCCCGCGCGTTCGTCCCCGCGGTCGTCCACGTCGACCGCGACAACAGGATCATCAAGCTGGGGGAGGACCCCGCCGAGCCGGTCCCCGGCACGAAGAACCCGCGCGGGGACGCGGCCTACACCTGACCTCCCCGCTCGTCCACCGGGCCGCGCATCCCGTCCGATGTGCGGCCCCTGTCATATCCGGTGGGGCGGTGACCGGAGCATCCCGGGGTTAATGTCAGAATGACGAAAACAACCCCCTGAGGAGGGTCCATGATCCCTCGACGGTTGGCGGCCCCCGCGCCAGGCTGGGACGTCGAGACCGACATCGTGGTGGTGGGGTCCGGCATCGCCGGGCTCGTGGCGGCGTTGCGCTGCCGGGAGCGCGGGCGGGTGCTGCTCGTCACCAAGGCGCTGCTGGACGCCGGGTCCACGCGGTGGGCGCAGGGCGGGATCGCCGCCGCGCTCGACCCCGCGGACTCGCCCGCCGAGCATCTCGACGACACCCTGGTCGCGGGCGTGGGCCTGTGCGACACCGCCGCCGTGCGGACCCTGGTCACCGAGGGGCCGGACGCGGTGCGGCGGCTGATCGCGCTCGGGACGCGGTTCGACGAGGAGGACGGCGAGATCGCGCTGACCCGCGAGGGCGGCCACCACCGGCGGCGCATCGCGCACGCGGGCGGCGACGCCACCGGGGCGGAGATCAGCCGGGCGCTGGTGGCGGCGCTCAAGCAGACCGACGTCCAGGTCATCGAGCACGCGCTGGTGCTGGACCTGCTCACCGACCCGGACGGCCGGGCCGCCGGGGTCACCCTGCACGTCATGGGCGAGGGGCAGCCGAACGGCGTGGGCGCCGTCCGGGCCCGCGCGGTCGTGCTCGCCACCGGCGGGCTCGGCCAGGTCTTCTCGGCCACCACCAACCCCGAGGTGTCCACCGGCGACGGCGTGGCGCTGGCGCTGCGCGCCGGGGCGGAGGTGCGCGACCTGGAGTTCGTGCAGTTCCACCCCACGGTGCTGTGGCTCGGGCCGGACGCGCGGGGGCGGCAGCCGCTGGTCTCCGAGGCGGTGCGGGGCGAGGGCGCGTTCCTGGTGGACGGCGACGGGACCCGCTTCATGGTCGGCCGCCACGAGCTGGCCGAGCTGGCGCCGCGCGACGTCGTCGCCAAGGGGATCATGGCGCGGATGCGGGAGACCGGCGCCGACTGCGTGTACCTGGACGGGCGGCACTTCGGCGCGGCGATGTGGGAGCGCCGCTTCCCGACCATCCTGGCCGCCTGCCGCCACCACGGGATCGACCCGGTGACCGACCTGGTCCCGGTGGTCCCGGCCGCCCACTACGCCAGCGGGGGCGTGTGGACCGACCTGCACGGCCGCACCACGGTGCCCGGCCTGTACGCGTGCGGGGAGGTGGCCTGCACGGGCGTGCACGGCGCGAACCGGCTCGCCTCCAACTCCCTGCTGGAGGGCCTGGTCTTCGCCGAGCGCATCGCCGCCGCCGTCGCGGCCGGGACCCCGGACCGCCCCGGCGATCCCGTGCTCGGCGACGTTCCCGGGCCGCTGCCGTCCCCGGAGGCCCGCGCGGACATCCAGCGCGTCATGTCGGCGCACGCGGGCGTGCTGCGCGACGCGGACGGCCTGGCCGCCGCCGAACGCGCCCTCGCCGCGCTCCCCGGTGGCGGCGAGCCGGGCGTCCCGGCCTGGGAGTCCGCCAACCTGCTCACCGTCGCCGCCGCCATCGTCGCGGCGGCCCGGCGGCGGACCGAGACCCGCGGCAGCCACTGGCGCGAGGACCACCCCGAACGCGACGACGCCGCCTGGCGCGGCCATCTGACCACCCGCCTGACGGACGCCGGACTGACCACCGCCTACGCACCCCTGGAGGACCGATGACCCCCGAACTGGCCGACCGGCTCCGCGCCGCCGGACTCGATCCACAGGCTGTGGAAAACCTCGTGCGGACCGCGCTCGCCGAGGACGGCGACACCGACGTGACCAGCGAGCCCATCTTCGGGCCCGGGGAGACCGCGCGCGGGGATTTCGCCGCCCGCGAGGACGGCGTCGTGGCGGGGGTGCCCGTCGCCGCCGTCGTGTTCGAGGAGCTGGGCGTCGCCTACGAGGCCAGGGTCGGCGACGGGGACCGCGTCGCCGCCGGCGACGTGATCATCAGCGTGTCCGGGCCCACCCGCGCGATCCTGCGCGCCGAGCGCGCCGCGCTGAACCTCCTCACCCACCTGTCCGGCATCGCCACCGCCACCCGCCGCTGGCAGGACGCGATGGAGGGCACGAAGGCGCGCGTCCGCGACAGCCGCAAGACGCTGCCGGGCCTGCGCGCGCTGCAGAAGTACGCGGTGCGGTGCGGCGGCGGCGTCAACCACCGGATGAGCCTGTCCGACGCCGCGCTGGTCAAGGACAACCACATCGCGGCGGCCGGGTCGCTCACCAAGGCCTACGAGGCGATCCGCGCCGCCTACCCGGACCTGCACGTCCAGGTGGAGTGCGACACGTTGGCGCAGGTGGAGGAGGCGTTGAGCGTCGGCGTCACCTCGATCCTGCTGGACAACATGAGCGTGGCGGACATGACCGAGGCGGTCAGGATCACGGCGGGCCGGGCCGAGCTGGAGGCCAGCGGCGGGCTGACTTTGGAGCGGGCCCGAGATGTGGCCGTGACCGGTGTGGACTACCTTGCAGTAGGTGCGCTGACCCACTCGGCGCGCGTGTTCGACATCGGCCTTGACTTCTCCTGACCAGCGGGGACCTGATGCTGCTCACCATCGACGTCGGTAACACCCACACCGTCCTCGGCCTGTTCGAGGGCGAGGAGGTGATCGAGCACTGGAGGATCAACACCGATCCGCGGCGGACCGCCGACGAGATCGCGGTGGTCCTCCAGGGACTCGTCCAGCAGAGTCCGCTGCTGGCCGACACCGACATCAGCGGCATCGGCCTGTGCTCCACCGTCCCGTCGGTGCTGCACGAGATGCGCGAGATGTGCCGCCGCTACTACGGCGACGTCCCCGCCGTGATCGTGGAGCCGGGCGTCAAGACCGGCGTGCCGGTGCGCATGGACAACCCCAAGGAGGTCGGCGCCGACCGCATCGTCAACGCGCTGGCCGCCATCCACCTGTACGGCGGCCCGGCGATCGTGGTGGACTTCGGCACCGCCACCACGTTCGACGCGGTCTCGGCCAAGGGCGAGTACGTCGGCGGCGCCATCGCCCCCGGCATCGAGATCTCCATCGACGCCCTGTCGGTGCGCGGCGCCCAGCTCCACAAGATCGAGTTGCAGCGCCCCCGCAGCGTGATCGCCAAGAACACCGTCGAGGCGCTGCAGTCCGGCATCATCTTCGGGTTCGCGGGCCAGGTGGACGGCATCGTCGAACGCATGTCCGAGGAGCTGGCGGAGGACCCCGACGAGGTCAAGGTGATCGCCACCGGCGGCCTGGCCCCGCTGGTGCTGGACGAGGCCCGCAGCATCGACGAGTACGAGCCCTGGCTCACCCTCGTCGGCCTCCGCCTCATCTACCAGCGAAACACCGCCTGACATCAGGTCCCGCGGGTGACGGCGGTGAGGGACAGCAGGGCCAGCGCCGCCGCGCCCGTCAGCAGTAGCGGCATCGGCAGCAGCGTTCCCAGCAGCGTGAACGCTGGCGGCCCGAACATCCCCAGATAGGTGACGCCGTAGAAGGCCGCCGTCAGCCCCGCCAGCTCGTCGGGCGCGGCGATGCGCGTCACCTCGCTGATGCCGAACAGCAGGCACAGCCCGTAGCCCGCGCCCAGCGGCACCGCCGCGACGAACGCCAGCGCGGGCGCGACCGCCGCGACCGCCTCGGCGGCCGTCACGAACCCGGCGGCCACCAGCGCCAGGCCCGCGCGGGCCGTCGTCCGGGCCGCAGGGCCCGCGCGGCCCGCTGGACCGCGATCCCGGCCCCCAGCGTCACCGCGCACAGCGCCCCGGCGTAGGCCAGCGGCAGGTGGTGGACGCGGAGCACGGCGGGCAGCAGCGCGAACGCCGCCGTCGCCGACGTGAAGATCCACACCGCCGTGGGCACCAGCACCCGCCCGAACAGCGGATGCCCCAGTCCCGCCGGCCGCAGCCGCGTCGCCGGGCCCGGACGGCGGGTCTCGGGGACGCGCCAGGCCGGCGGCACCGCCACCGCCATGATCAGCAGATGCGGGAGATAGGCCGTGACCATGGGATGCGGGGCCCACTGGGCGACCAGCGCCGTCGACCGGGGGACCCGCCGCGGGCGCCATCTCCTTGACCCACGCCGTCCCGGCGGCCAGCACCGCGCCCATCACGACCCCCGCCAGCAGACGTCCCGGATACAGCAGGCGGGCCACCGCGAGCCCGCCGTCAGCACCAGCGTCACCACGGCCGAGAACGCCGCGGACGGCAGCGCCAGCCGCCGCCTCCCATGCCGGTTCGACGCGGACTTGTCCGAGCCCGATTCGGCCGCGCGCATCGCGAATGGTGCCTGTGTCTCGCTCGCCAACAAACCCGGCCGGACCCGGTGGACATTCTTGGGCCGAGAACTGTCGGCTGGTCGCCCGCCCGAGCGCGCGTTGCCGAGTCGGCCCCGCACGCGAGCGCGTCCGGGGGCTGAGGCAGGGGCCGATGCCGGAGGCGAGGTCCCTGCGGGAAGATCGCGAAGCGATGCAGCGCTCGCCCGCGCGGTGGTCGGCCCGACGAGCCGCCAGGCGAGGAGGGCTGGGCCACGAAGCAATCCAGCGCAGCGTCGTTCCTCGCGGTGGTCGAGGAGGGGCAGTTCGCGCGCGCCGCCGCCCGGCGCCCGACGACGAGAGGACCGCCGTGGACGTGCTGACCGAGGAGCCCCGCATCGTCGTGGTCCCGGCGCGCGGGGCGTTCGCCGGCGCCGCGGCGCTGCGCCTCGCCGACGTGCTCGACCTTCCCTACCCGAACGTCCCCCGGGGCACGCCCCGCCCGTTCACCGACTACCTGTACTTCATGCGGGCCCGCAACGGCGAGTGGCCGCGCCTGGCCCCCGACCAGGCCCGCAACCCCCAGGAGGTCCTGGCCAGCGTCATGTCCGGCCGCGGCGTGGGATCGGCGCTGTACCCGTTCCGCCGGTTCTACCCCTGGCCCGGGGCGCGCGGCATCCCGGTCGTCGACGCGCCGCGCGACCGCAGCGTCCTGGCGACCCGCGCCGCCGACACCCGGCCCGAGGTGGCGGTGTTCCGGGCCCTCGCCGCGGCGCCGGCGCGCGACCTCGGCCCGACGCTGGTGCCCGACCCGCCGCTGCCGGACCCGTGAAGTCGTTCGCGGGGCATCCTCGGGGATCGATAGCCTGGGGACGTGAGTGACGAGACCTACGACGATCTCCCGGAGCAGATGCGCGTGCGCCGGGAGAAGCTCGACCGGCTCCGCGAGAGCGGCATCGACCCCTACCCGGTGAACTTCCCCCGCACCGCGACCATCGCCGAGGTCCGGGAGAAACACCCCGACCTGGAGCCGGGCACCGAGACGGGCGACCGGGTCGGCGTCGCCGGTCGCGTCATGCTCGTCCGCAACACCGGCAAGCTGTGCTTCGCCACGATCCGCGACGGCTCCGGCGACATCCAGGTCATGCTCTCGCTGGCCAAGGTCGGCGAGGAGCAGCTGGAGTTCTGGAAGCGCGAGATCGACCTCGGCGACCACATCGGCGTCGAGGGCGAGGTGATCACCTCCCGCCGCGGCGAACTGTCGATCATGGCGGACCGGTTCGCGATCACCGCCAAGTGCCTGCGTCCGCTGCCGGAGAAGCACGCCGGGCTCACCGACCCTGAGGCCCGCGTCCGCCTCCGCTACGTGGACCTGATCGTCAACGACGAGGCCCGCAGGATGGCGCGCGTCCGCAGCGCCACCGTGCGCGCGGTCCGCGACTTCTGGCACGAGGAGGGCTACCTCGAGGTCGAGACGCCGATGCTCCAGCCGATCCACGGCGGCGCGGCGGCCCGGCCGTTCCAGACCCACATCAACGCCTACGACATGGACCTCTACCTGAGGATCGCGATCGAGCTGTACCTCAAGCGGCTCGTCGTGGGCGGCATCGACAAGGTCTTCGAGATCAGCCGGAACTTCCGGAACGAGGGCGCCGACTCCACGCACAACCCCGAGTTCACGATGCTCGAGGCGTACGGCACCTACCTCGACTACAACGACATGGCCGACCTGACCCAGCGGATGTACCAGAAGGCCGTCGTGGCGGCCCTGGACACGACCGTCGTGGTCCACGACGGCAAGGAGATCGACCTCGGGCTGGCCGCGTGGCCGCGGATCACGCTGTACGGCTCGGTGTCGGAGGCGCTGGGCGAGGAGATCACCCCGCACACCCCGATCGAGCAGGTCCGCAAGCTGGCCGACGCCCGCGGCGTCCAGTGGGACCCCAAGTGGGGCCAGGGCAAGCTGGTCCAGGAGATCTTCGAGGAGCTGGTCGAGCACACGCTGGTCCAGCCGACGTTCGTGATGGACTACCCGCTGGAGACCTCCCCGCTGACCCGCCAGCACCGCGAGGAGCCGCTGCTGACCGAGAAGTGGGACCTGATCGGCTTCGGCACCGAGCTGGGCACCGCCTACTCGGAGCTGATCGACCCGATCGAGCAGCGCCGCCGCCTCACCGAGCAGTCCCTGCTGGCCGCCGGCGGCGACCCCGAGGCGATGCAGCTCGACGAGGACTTCCTGCGGGCCCTGGAGTACGCGATGCCGCCCACCGGTGGCATGGGCGCGGGCATCGACCGGATGATCATGGCGTTCACCGGCCGGAACATCCGCGAGACCATCCTGTTCCCGCTGGTGAAGCCCGAATAGACGCACCATCGGACCGCCCCGCCCCCGATCACTTCGGTTCTAACGGGCGGGGCGTCCGCTCAGGCCGACTCGCGGACGACCAGCTCCGGGACCAGGACGATCTGGCGGTGCCGGTGGCGCTCGCCCTCGGCGGTCTCCGCCAGGGCCAGCTCGGCGGCCTCCATCCCCAGCTGCCGGCGGGGCTGGCGGATCGTCGTCAGCGGGACGGCCGCGCTGGTCGCCAGCTCGATGTCGTCGTAACCGACCACGGCGATGTCGCCCGGAACCCGCACGCCCAGCCGCACCAGCTCGTTGACCAGCCCGATCGCGAGCAGGTCGTTGGCGCAGAACACGCCGTCGGGCACCGGGTCCATCTCCAGCAGCCGCCGCGCGGCGGCCCGCCCCTCCGTCGGGGACAGGGCCTCCTGGACCAGCGTCACCAGATCGCCGCCCCCGGCCTTCGCCAGCGTCCGGGCCGCGCCGTCCCGGCGCTCCTCGCACGGTCGCGGCACGGGCCTGCCCGTCACGAACGCCAGGTTCTCGCGGCCGGCGTTCAGCAGGTGCGCGGCCGCGATGTCGCCGCCCGCCACATGGTCCACCTGCGCCGAGCACACGTCCCGCCCGGTGCGGTCCAGCAGCACCACCGACATGCCCGCCGTCCGCAGCCGGTCGATCCCGGCCGACCCCAGGCACACCGGGATCGCCACGACCCCGGTGGCGCGCTGCGCCTCCAGCAGCTCCAGGACGCGCCGCTCCTTCTCCGGGGAGTGGTCGGTGGTGAGCCAGAACGCCTCGTAGCCCGCGGCGTTCAGGGTCTCCTCGACGCCGCGCGCCACATCGCTGGCGTACGGGTTGGACAGATCCTCCACCACGATGCCGAACGCACGCGCGCGCGGCGGATCGGTGGCGGGCGCGGTGGAGTCGGCGCCCTTGCGCAACCGCCGAGCGGACTCGTTGCGCACGAACCCCAGTTCCTCGATCGCCGCCCGAACGCGTTCACGGGTCGCTTCGGCCACGAGGTCTGGCCGGTTTAGGACATTCGAAACGGTCCCAACTGAGACCCCGGCACGCCTCGCGACTTCGCGAATACTGCTTTGTGGCAAGTCACTCCTCATCGGGCCCGGGTGTGTTTTCGCAGGTTATAGAGTCACCCGCCGCGAACCCCCGCAGGGCGGTCACAGTGTGTGTCCATGCGACCACACAAAGCACTCAATCGACGCTTGACGGGCCGGATCCGGCCGCCTAGCGTTCCGAGCCGAAGCGTAGCTTGAAACGATTCACGATCTTCGTTCACGGTCGGAACGGCGGAGCCCGACCGCGAACCGGTGAGACCGGCGGGGAGGGACGGGCTGAGATGGCTGGAGATCTGGGCCCGGTTCAGGCAAGTCGCCCCCCTCCTCGGCACGCCCGTCCACGCCGGAGTGGACGGGGCCGCGCCGGCGGGCGCGGTGTCCGGTCGGCCAACGAGTGAATCGTTACCCGGAGTTCCCCTACGGCGCCCCGCAATCGGCTCATCGGCCACCTCCGGCCAAGCGCGCGAGACGGAGAAGGAAAGCGATGATCTAAGTCCGGAAGGCTCCGGACCCGGCAACCCGACGCGTACACAGCGACGCTCACCCGTACCTGTGCAGCGAACGGCTGCATCCCCGCGGTCATCACCACGGACGAGGGAGGACGGAGTGGAACAGGCCACACTTGTGCGGCGTGGCACGGAGGACCTGCGGCTGAGCGAGGAGGAGATCCGGCTGCTGGCCCAGATCGCCAGCGGTGTGACCGCCGACGTGGCGGCGCGCAAGCTGGAGCTGAGCGCCCGTACCCTGCGGCGCCGGCTGCGCACGATCTGTGACCGGCTGGAGGTCAACACCCCCATCGAGGCCGTGGTGTGGGCGGCCCGTCGCCAGTTGATCTGATCCGGCCCGATCCGACGAAGCATCTGACCCCACGAACGAACGAGATCGACGAACTCCGTCCGTCCCCGCGGCGGCGGCACCGAAACGCTGACAGGTAGGTCCCTGCAGGCGGTGCCGCCGCGGACGGCGTCACCCGGGGGTCTCGCGCCCCCGCGCCGACACGCCCGCGCTGCGCGCGTCCGGGAGAGGGAGAGGGAGCGCCCTCCTCCCGGAAGGGAACCGCGCGCTTCGCGTGGCGGGCCGGCGTTCGTTCAGGCCACCCGCACGGCTCCGGCGAACGGGCGGCCCCCGATGGGGGCGATCTTGACGACGTCGCCGGTCTGCGGGGCGTGCAGCATCTTGCCGTCGCCCACGTACATGCCGACGTGGTGCAGGTCGGAGTAGAAGAACACCAGGTCGCCCGGCTGCAACTGGTCGCGCGGGATGTGCGTGCCCGCGTTCCACTGGCTGCCGGTGTAGTGCGGCAGGTTGATCCCGACCTTGTCGTAGGCCCACATCACCAGGCCCGAGCAGTCGAAGCTCTCCGGCCCGGCCGCGCCCCACACGTACGGGCGGCCGATCTTCGTCATCGCCAGGCGCAGCGCCTGCGCGCCCTTGCCGGTGCCGACGACCGGGAGCTTGGCGAGCTGGCTGGGGTCCCTCTTCACGAGCTTGCCGCGGACCTGCTCGTACAGCCGGGTGACCTTGGTGCGCTGCTGGTCGAGCTGGCCGCGCAGCTGCTTGACCTGCCTGGCGCGCTCGTCGGCGGTGCGGCGGGCGCGTTCGGCCGACTGCACCGCCTGCATCAGCCCGGCGACCTGGGTGCCGTCCTGCTTGGCGAAGTAGGTGAGGGTGGCGGACTGGTCGAGGATCGCCTGCGGGTCCTGGGAGGCGACGAACGACAGCGTCGGGTCCGGTCCGCTCTGCATGTAGGAGACGGCGGCCAGCCGCCCGATCTTCTCCCGCAGCCCGGCGAGGGTCTTCTCCTGCTGCTTGGCGTTGTCGGTGGCGACCTTGGCGGCCCGCTGCGTCTGCTGGAGGCGGACCTTCAGCCCGTTGTACTGCTCGGTGAGCTGTTCGAGCTGGTCGGCCAGCTGGTGGGCCTGCTCGCTGAGCTGCTTGGTGTCGTCGGGGTCGGCGTGGGCGGGGGCGGCGGGAGCGAGGGGGGTGACGGGGACGGCCAGTGCGGCGGAGAGCGCCACGGCGGCGGCGAGGACGCGGCGGCGCGTGGCGGATCGCGAAGAAGACGAGTCAGGGCGCGAAGGCTCCACGAGTTCTCCTCTCCTGGTCCGTTCACCGGGACGGCCGGCACGGGTGGGGCCCGCGGCTCCGCCCGCCGGCGTGCGGGATGGTCGCACGGTGACGGAACGCCTGGTCCGCCGGGGGTCATCGGTGACGGGGCGGACACCAGCGCAGGACATTAACGGAGCGCGGACCCGCTGCCAACCAGAACGGGAGAAAACGCAGGTGACGCGCGGTACGGGGGAGCGCCGCGCGGCCGTCGGCGCGCGCTTCGCGCCACCTGCCCGGTGCCAGGGGTAAGGGCGTGCCGGTGACCGGTAAAGAGTCGGTGTTCGGTAGGGTCGCCTGGTCATGGAGCTGGTGATCAGGCGGGCGCGGACCGCCGACGTGCGGCGGATCGCCGAGCTCATCGGGCTGTACGCCGGGACGGGCCGCCGCCTGTTGCGCAAGACCACCGTGACGCTGTACGAGGACGTCCAGGAGTTCTGGGTCGCCGAGGACACGCGCGGGAACGCGGTCGTCGGCTGCGGGGCGCTGCACGTGATGTGGGAGGACCTGGCGGAGGTGCGCTCGGTCGCCGTCGCGCCGGGCGAACACGGCCGCGGGATCGGTCATCACATAGTGACGAGACTTCTGGAGACGGCCCGGGAACTCGGTGTCAAACGGGTGTTCTGCCTCACGTTCGAGGTGGACTTCTTCGCCCGGCACGGCTTCGAGCCGATCCTGGGGACGCCCGTCTCCCCGGAGGTCTACGAGGAACTGCTGCGCTCCTACGACGAGGGTGTGGCGGAGTTCCTGGACCTGGACCGGGTCAAGCCGAATACGTTGGGCAATACCCGCATGTTGCTTCGCCTGGAGGACTGACCGATGAGCGATTCCCCTCACCGCGGCGGACAGTATCCGCCGCCGGGCGGCCCCGCCCCGGGGGGCGGATACGGCCCGCCGCCCAACTACCAGGGATCCCAGTGGCAGCCGCCCCGGCAGCAGCAGCCCGCCACCCGGCAGTGGCAGCAGCAGCCCCAGCAGTGGCACGACCAGACCGGGCAGGGCTCGTCCGACCAGTACGGCGACTACTCCTCCGGGGATGCCGCCGACCTGCCGCTGGCGTCGGTCGGCCGCCGCGCCGCCGCCCGGCTGCTGGACAACCTGCTGGTCACGGTGTTCGGGTTCGCGCTGATCCTGCCGATCACCGTGAGCGCGATCGGGCTGGGCGACTCCGGCAAGAAGGCCGCCTCCGAGGGCGGCATCTGGAACTGGCCGATCATCTTCACGTTGTTCGCGGTGCTGGCGGTGCTGCCGTTCGTCTACGAGGCCGTGCAGCTGTCGATGTGGGGCCGGACGCTGGGCAAGCGGCTGATGCACGTCGGCGTGGTGCGGCGCGACCCGGCCGGGGAGGCGCTGACCACCGCGCAGGCCGTCACCCGCGCCGCGATCAACAACATCGGCTACCAGGTCGGCCTGTTCTTCTTCCTGGTGCTGGCCGTGAAGGTCTGGGAGTATGCGGCCTACGGGTGCCTGGTGGCGGGCGTCGGCGCGCTGATGGCCTATCTGTGGGCGATCTGGGACCAGCCGCTGCGCCAGGCCCTGCACGACCGGTTCGCGGGCACCGTGGTGATCGACGAGCGCGTCGAGGCCGACGAGTACCACGAGGGTGACTCGGACCAGACCCAGGTCTTCTGATCCGGACCTCCGGCGCGGGAGGATGCCCGGATCGGGTCCGGGGGCCGTTCCCCGGAAGGTGACACCGACCCAGCGCGCCTGGGAGGGACGCGATGACCGCCGCACACGGGACCCCTCTCCGAGACGAGCCGGAACCGGACGAGGGCCCGTCCCCCGGTCCAGGGGCGGCGGACGCCGTCGTGGAGGACGCGGCGGACGGCGCCGAACGGGTCCTCGCCGAGCCGGGGCAGCGCCTGCTCGCGCGGATCGTCGACACGATGGTCGTCGGCCTGCCCGTCGTCATGGTCATGCGCGAGACGCTGCCGGGGCGCGTGATGGAGGTCGCCGCCCCGGTGGCCGTCGCGGGCCTCCTGCTGGTCTACGAGGCCGTGCAACTGGCGTTGTGGGGCCGGACGGTCGGCAAGCGCGTGGCGGGCATCGAGGTCGTCCGTGTGCCGCCGCCCACTGGTTCGGGCGACGACGCGGGCACCGGCGCGGACAGCGCAACGCCGCCGTCCCGGCTCGGCGTCGGGCGGTCGGTGCTGCGGGCCGCGGTCTACGCGCTGCCGATCACGGTGCGGCCGGTGCCGTTCCTG
The DNA here is from genome assembly GCF_014138665.1 of Actinomadura kijaniata. Taxonomy (NCBI): domain Bacteria; kingdom Bacillati; phylum Actinomycetota; class Actinomycetes; order Streptosporangiales; family Thermomonosporaceae; genus Actinomadura; species Actinomadura kijaniata. Next base: position 187,861 of record NZ_JACJIA010000008.1, on the reverse strand, counting down.
GGAGTGGCGGCCGGAATCTTCTGGGTGGTGAACGCCGCCGCCGTCTTCGAGGGCCCGTGGGGGCGCGGCGGTTTCGGCCTGCCCGGCGACGGCCGGCTTCGGCAGGCCGTTCATGACCGTCTGGCGGGAACGCTCGTTGTCAAAGCGCGGTCGCCGCAATAGTCACGACGAAGGCCGATCGGCGTGCGGAATGCGCCGTCCCGCCCCGCCGCGAAGGGGCTCCGAAGGGGCTCCGAACGGGCTCCGAAGGCACTCCGAACGAGTTCCGAACGGGGAACAGGATGCCTTTGGAAACCGTTGGGGCGACGGCCGGAAGCGATGAGCGGCGGCCGTCGGGCGAGAAGGCGGGCAAGCGGCGTTCGGTGGCGGCGCGCGGAACACCGCGCCCGGATGTGGCCCTGCGGATACGGCCCTGTAGATGTTCCCCGCCCCGTCCACCAGATGTGACAATCTGGACTTATCTCCTGTAAAGGAGTGGGCAACGCCGCAAGCGTCCGGCCGTGGCGCGCGGCGTGGTTTCGGCCAGCCTTCGATACGGGCGGCAAGGGATTTTCGGTGACCTGCCTCACGCCGTTACCCGTTGCCGTTCCGGCGCCGGCCGCGCCCGGGGCGCACCCGGCCGCGACCGGCCCCGACAGGGTGGTTAGTGTCGTTACGTCAGGGTTAATCGTTGGCGTCGTGGTGGGTGTTGCCCCACCCGTTAAGGGGGCCGGCGGGCCCATTTCCCGGGCCCCATACATGATCCCGCCCCTGGTCGGCGGCACCCCGGTGACCTGCGTCACCCCTCGAAAACGCCCTGCCCGCATGGGCGGACAATTCATACGGCCCGCCGCCTCCGCGCCCCGGGCACCCCTTCGAAGATTCGTCCGCACCGGCGATTACGATGAGTTACCACGGGGGAAGGGAAGTTCATCGTGAGTGTTGAATTGTCATCGCTCGGTAGCGCGGTATATCTTTGTCAACCGAATGCAGTTTGCTCCGGCTGAAAGGTCTGTCCCCATGGCACAGAAGGTTCAGGTGCTTCTCGTCGACGACCTCGACGGTGGCGAGGCGGACGAGACCGTATCGTTCTCGATCGACGGCGCCTCCTACGAGATCGACCTCAGTGGCGCCAACGCGAAGAAGCTGCGGGATTCTCTGCAGCCGTTCGTGGAGAAGTCGCGCAAGGCGGGTACCGCCCGCCGTGGTCGTCGCGGTGCGGCCCGTACCGGTTCCAACCGCGAGCGCAGTGCCGAGATCCGCGCCTGGGCCAAGGCCCGGGGCATCAAGGTCAATGAGCGTGGCCGAATCCCGCAGAACGTGATCGAGCAGTACGAGGCCGCCAACTGACGCGCCGGTCCGGTCATGCGGCCCGTCTCCGATGTGGGACGGGCCGTTCGCTTGTGGCGTAGCGATTTGTCGGTCGCGCCGGGCATGGGATCTGTGCGGACGGGCAGTACAGGGGCCATTCGGCAATCCGCGCGGTGTCACGTGGGCCACCTGCGAAAAAGCCCCGTTCGCTTGCGGCGTAGCGGGAACATGACGCACCGATGCGGTAGTTGGATGAGACTGAACAGCGCTTAGCTGGGGAACGTCTCCTGGTGGGAGTGCACCGGGCGGCCTCCTCGGGGCGGGCTAGCATGCGGAAGGACAGGTCCGGACGTTCCGGACTCTGCCCAACCGCTCTGTGAGGAGCGACGAGATGTTCGAGAGGTTCACCGACCGCGCGCGGCGGGTTGTCGTCCTGGCTCAGGAAGAGGCCAGGATGCTCAACCACAACTACATCGGCACCGAGCACATCCTCCTGGGTCTGATCCACGAGGGTGAGGGTGTCGCTGCGAAGGCCCTGGAGAGCCTGGGGATCAGCCTTGAGGCGGTGCGCCAGCAGGTCGAGGAGATCATCGGCCAGGGCCAGCAGGCGCCGTCGGGCCACATCCCGTTCACTCCGCGCGCCAAGAAGGTCCTTGAGCTGTCCCTGCGCGAGGCGCTGCAGCTAGGACACAACTACATCGGCACCGAGCACATCCTGCTCGGCCTGATCCGCGAGGGCGAGGGCGTGGCCGCCCAGGTCCTGGTGAAGCTGGGCGCCGACCTGAACCGGGTGCGCCAGCAGGTCATCCAGTTGCTGCACGGCTACCAGGGCAAGGAGCCGGCCGCGTCCGGCGGCCCGTCGGAGTCGGCGCCGTCCACCTCCCTGGTGCTGGACCAGTTCGGCCGCAACCTGACCCAGGCCGCCCGCGAGGGCAAGCTCGACCCGGTGATCGGCCGGGACAAGGAGATCGAGCGGGTCATGCAGGTGCTGTCGCGGCGCACCAAGAACAACCCGGTCCTGATCGGCGAGCCCGGCGTCGGCAAGACCGCCGTCGTCGAGGGGCTCTCCCAGAAGATCGTCAAGGGCGAGGTGCCCGAGACCCTGAAGGACAAGCAGCTGTACACCCTCGACCTCGGCGCGCTGGTCGCCGGGTCCCGCTACCGCGGTGACTTCGAGGAGCGGCTGAAGAAGGTCCTCAAGGAGATCCGCACCCGCGGCGACATCATCCTGTTCATCGACGAGCTGCACACCCTGGTCGGCGCGGGCGCCGCCGAGGGCGCGATCGACGCCGCGTCGATCCTCAAGCCGATGCTGGCCCGCGGCGAGCTGCAGACCATCGGCGCGACCACGCTCGACGAGTACCGCAAGTACCTGGAGAAGGACGCCGCCCTGGAGCGCCGCTTCCAGCCGATCCAGGTCGCCGAGCCGTCGCTGTCGCACACCATCGAGATCCTCAAGGGCCTGCGCGACCGCTACGAGGCGCACCACCGCGTGTCGATCACCGACGGCGCGCTGGTCGCCGCCGCGCAGCTGGCCGACCGCTACATCAGCGACCGGTTCCTGCCCGACAAGGCCATCGACCTGATCGACGAGGCCGGTTCGCGGATGCGCATCCGCCGGATGACCGCGCCGCCGGACCTGCGCGAGTACGACGAGAAGATCGCCAACGTGCGGCGCGAGAAGGAGTCCGCGATCGACGCGCAGGACTTCGAGAAGGCCGCCGCGCTGCGCGACTCCGAGAAGCAGCTGCTGGCGCAGAAGGCGCAGCGGGAGAAGGAGTGGAAGGCCGGCGACATGGACGTCGTCGCCGAGGTGACCGAGGAGCTCATCGCCGAGGTCCTGGCCACCGCCACCGGCATCCCGGTCTTCAAGCTCACCGAGGAGGAGTCGGCCCGGCTGCTCCGCATGGAGGACGAGCTGCACAAGCGGGTCATCGGCCAGGAGGACGCCATCAAGGCGCTGTCCCAGTCGATCCGCCGCACCCGCGCCGGCCTGAAGGACCCCAAGCGTCCCGGCGGCTCGTTCATCTTCGCCGGCCCGTCCGGCGTCGGTAAGACCGAGCTGTCCAAGACGCTCGCGGAGTTCCTGTTCGGCGACGAGGACGCGCTGATCCAGCTCGACATGTCCGAGTTCATGGAGAAGCACACCGTCTCGCGGCTGTTCGGCTCCCCGCCCGGCTACGTCGGGTACGAGGAGGGCGGCCAGCTCACCGAGAAGGTGCGCCGCAAGCCGTTCTCGGTCGTCCTGTTCGACGAGATCGAGAAGGCCCACCCGGACATCTTCAACTCGCTGCTCCAGATCCTGGAGGACGGTCGCCTGACCGACGCCCAGGGCCGGGTCGTGGACTTCAAGAACACCGTCATCATCATGACGACCAACCTCGGCACCCGGGACATCTCCAAGGGCGTCTCGATGGGCTTCGCCCGCTCGAACGACGACCAGGGCTCCTACGAGCGGATGAAGGCCAAGGTGTCGGAGGAGCTCAAGCAGCACTTCCGTCCCGAGTTCCTCAACCGCGTCGACGACACGGTCGTCTTCCACCAGCTCACCCCGAAGGAGATCATCCAGATCGTGGATCTGATGATCGCCAAGGTGGACGAGCGGCTGAAGGACCGCGACATGGGCCTCGAACTCAAGCAGGAGGCCAAGGACCTGCTGGCCGAGCGCGGCTACGACCCGGTCCTCGGCGCCCGCCCGCTGCGTCGCACGATCCAGCGGGAGATCGAGGACGCCCTGTCCGAGAAGATCCTGTACAACGAGCTCAAGGCCGGCCAGATCGTCATCGTCGGCGTCGAGGGCTCCGGCGAGACGGCCAAGTTCACCTTCAAGGGTGTGCCGAAGCCGTCCACCGTCCCCGACACCCCGCCGCCGATCGAGGGCGCGGTCAACTTCAACAAGGACTGACCGCCCGAGGCCACCGAGAAGGCCCGCACCGTCCGGTGCGGGCCTTCTCGCCGTCCTCCCCCCGGAACCGCCCGTGGATGGCCGCTAACGGTCTTGCCGGGTCCGCGTTCGACCGTTCCGAGTTGCACTGGAAACAGGCGGTGTGCGACGGCCCGGCCGTTCCCGGTGGGGCCGTCGCGCGCCCGGCGAACCATGGACCGCGGCCGGACGGCCGTGGCCTGAGTCCACGGGGGTGGCCGGTGGGGGTCGGGATCTGGCTGGTCGGCGCGCGCGGTTCGGTGGCGACGACGGCCGTGGCGGGGGCCGCGGCGCTCCGGGCAGGCCTGGTCCCGCCGGTGGGGGGGCGTGACGGAGACGCGGGACTTCGCGGGGGCGGGGCTGGCGCCGTGGTCGGCGCTGGTCTTCGGCGGCCATGACGTGGTGGAGACGCCGCTGCCGAAGCGCGCGGAGGCGCTGGCGCAGGCCGGGGTGATCCCCGCGCGGCTGGTGGAGGCCGTCCGGGACGGGCTGGCCGCCGCGGACGCCGAGATCCGCCCCGGCACGGAGGCGAGGGGCGGGCAGGCGGCCGAGGCGGCGCGGCTCGCCGCGGACGTCACGGCGTTCCGCGAACGGCACGGGCTGGACCGCGTCGTGGTCGTCAACGTCGCCTCCACCGAGTCCCCCCGCGCGCCGCGCGCCGAGCACGACGACCTCGCGGCGTTGCGGACGCGATGCGAACGGGGACGCCGCTGCCGCCCAGCTCGCTCTACGCGTACGCGGCCATCGCCGCGGGCTGCGGATACGTCGACTTCACGCCCTCGCCCGGCATCCGGCTGCCCGCGTTGGAACGGTTCGCCCGCGAGCGCGGGGTGCCCTACGCCGGAAGCGACGCCAAGACCGGCGAGACGCTGGTGAAGACGGCGCTGGCCCCGATGTTCGCGGCGCGGGCCCTGGACGTGCTGGCCTGGTCGGGGACGAACCTGCTGGGCGGCGGCGACGGGGCCACCCTCGCCGAGCCGGCGGCGCGGGCGAGCAAGACCGCCGCCAAGGACCGGGCCCTGCGGGAGATCCTCGGGCGGCAGGTCGAGGGGGAGACCCACATCGACCACGTCCTGGCGATGGGCGAGTGGAAGACCGCCTGGGACCACGTGCGGTTCGAGGGGTTCCTCGGGGCGGGGATGGCGCTCAACGACTACGCCGACCGGGACCTGGACGCCGGGGAGCGCCCCGAGCGCCCGATCCCGTCGGGCCGGGTGCGCCCCTGGCAGGCCCTGGGCGTCGCCACCGCCCTCACCGGCGCCGGGGTGGCGCTGGCCACGCTCCACGGCCGCGCGCGGGTCGCCGTCCCGCTGGCCGCCGTCGTCTGGGCCTACGACCTGAAGCTGAAGAACACCCCGCTGGGCCCGGTGGCGATGGCGACGGCGCGCGGCCTGGACGTCCTCATGGTCGGCGCCCGCCCCGAGGCGGTGGCGGCCGTCGCCGTCCACACGCTGGGGATCACCCTCCTCAGCCGGGGCGAGGTCCACGGCGGCCGCCGCCCCGACGCGGCGGCGGCCCTGGCGGCCACGGCCGCCGCGACGGCCCTCACGACGCTCAGCGCCCTCCACCGCACAACAGCCCCACCGACGACCACCGCCCCACCCAACGACACAAACCCGACCGGTCCCAGAGGCGGGGCGGCCTTGCCGACGCCCGGCGCTCCTCACTTCGACACGCCTCCGGACGAGGCCGGACGGCGCGTCACCACTGCCCTCACACACGGGCTGGATCTGCTGACGGCCGCCGCTTCCCACTTCGGCCCGACCCTGACAAACCACAAGACTCCACGCGACGGCGCAGCTCCACGCGTTGGTGCAGTTCCACGCGTTGGTGCGGTGTGGCGTGGGGGTACGGCTCTGCGGAGCGGTGCGGTTTTGGGCGGGGGTGGGTGGCGGGACGCGCGTGTGGTGTTGGCCGTGGGGCTCGCGGTGAGGTATGCGGTGCTTGTCGGTGGGGCCCAGGTCCACGTGGTCCGGGATCCCGGGGCCGGGCGGGTGCGGGCCGCCGTCGGGGCGGGGATCCTCGGGCTGGTGCCGCTCCAGGCCGCGCTGGTCGCGCGGCGGCGGCCCGGGCCGGCGGCGGTGCTGGCGGCCGTCCATCCGCTGGCGCGGGCGCTGGCACGGAAGGTGTCGCCGACGTGAGCGGCGGGCTGAGGTTCGCCTACGGGACCAACGGGTTCGCCAACCACCGTCTGGACGACGCCCTGGCCGTGCTGGCGGACCTCGGATACGACGGGGTGGCACTGACCCTGGACGCGGGGCATCTCGACCCGTACGCGCCCGATCTGGCCCGGCGGACGCGGCGGGTGGCGGCGCGGCTGGACGCGCTGGGGCTGCGGGCCGTGGTCGAGACCGGCGGACGGTACGTGCTGGACCCGCGCCGCAAGCACCGGCCGACGCTGCTCGACCCGCCCGAGGAGGCCGCGCGGCGGGTCGACCTGCTGGTCCGGGCGGTGCGCGTCGCCTCCGACCTGGGCGCCGAGGCGGTGTCGTTCTGGAGCGGGACCGCGCCGGAGGGGCTGCCGGAGCGGGCCGCCTGGGACCGCCTCGCCAAGGGGGTCGAGCCGGTGCTGGCGGAGGCCGAGCGGTACGGCACGCCGCTGGGGTTCGAGCCGGAGCCGGGGATGTTCGTGCGGGACATCGCCGGGTTCGAACGCCTGCGGGCGCTGCTGGGCGAGCCGGCCGGCCTCGGGATGACCCTGGACGTCGGGCACTGCCGCTGCCTGAAGCCCGAGCCGGTGCCCGACTGCGTGCGGCGCGCCGGGCCGTACCTGGTGAACGTCCAGATCGAGGACATGCGCCGGGGCGTGCACGAGCATCTGGAGTTCGGCGAGGGCGAGATCGACTTCCCGCCGGTGCTGGCCGCGCTGGCGGAGGTCGGCTACCGCGGGCTGGTCGGGGTCGAGCTGCCCCGGCACGGCCACGCCGCGCCCGCCGTCGCCGAGCGTTCCCTGGCGTTCCTGCGCCGCGCCCGGAAGGAGAGCGCCCATGCCGTCTGACCGGCTTTTGGACGAAGCCCTCGACGCGGCGGGCCGGGTCTGGCTGGCCGAGGCGGAGGCGCGCTGCGCCGCCGACCCGGACGCCGTCGCGCGGCTGTTCCCGGCGGCGCGGCGGGCCTGCGGGCGGGGAACGCTGCCCACCGGCCGTCCCATGGCGGAGGCGGCGCGGATCCGGCTGCTGCTCGCGCTGCCGCTGCGCGGCGCCGAGCTGGGGCGGGCGGTGTTCGACCTGTACCGCCACGGCGACACCGCCGAACGCCTCGCCGTGCTGCGCGGCCTTGACCCGCTCGACCGCCACCGCGCCCTCGGGGAGGCCGGACTGCCGATCGTGCGGGACGCGCTGCGCACCAACGACACCCGCCTCATCGAGGCCGCCGCCGGACCCTACGCGGCGGCCCGGCTCGACGACGACGCCTACCGGCAGGCCGTTCTGAAGTGCGTGTTCGTCGGCGTTCCCGTGGCGTCGGTCGCGGGCCTGGCCGACCGCGCCGACGGCGAGCTCGCCCGCATGGCCGCCGACCACGCCCGCGAACGCCGCGCCGCCGGGCGCGACGTCCCGCCCGACGTCGAACGGATCCTCCGCCTGGCCGGAGAACGGGAGTTCTAGATGCGCATCTTCGACCCGCACATCCACATGACCTCACGCACCACCGACGATTACGAGCGCATGCGCGACGCGGGCGTCCGGGCCGTGGTGGAGCCCGCTTTCTGGCTGGGGCAGCCGCGCACCTCACCGGACACGTTCGCCGACTATTTCGACTCGCTGCTGGGATGGGAGCCGTACCGGGCGTCGCAGTTCGGTATACGGCACCACTGCACGATCGCGCTGAATCCCAAGGAGGCCAACGATCCGCGCTGCCGCGGTGTGCTGGACCTGCTTCCCCGTTATCTCGCCAAGGACGGCGTCGTCGCCGTAGGGGAGGTGGGCTACGAGTCCATGACCCCTGACGAGGACGAGGTCTTCCGGGCGCAACTGGAGGCCGCCAAGGAATTCGGCCTGCCCGCGCTCGTCCACACCCCGCACCGCGACAAGGCCGCCGGAACGCGCCGCAGCCTGGATGTGGTGAAGGAATCCGGCCTGCCCCCGGAACGCGTCCTCATCGGCCACCTGAACGAGCTGACGGTGGAAATGGTCCTGGAATCGGGCTGCTGGCTCGGTTTCTCGGTCTATCCCGACACGAAGATGGACGAGCGCCGGATGGTGGCGTTGCTCCAGAAGTACGGTACCGACCGGATGGTGGTGAATTCCGCCGCCGACTGGGGACGCAGTGACCCGCTCAAGACCGCGAAGGTGGGGGTGGCCATGCTGGAGGCCGGGTTCGGCGAGGACGACGTGGACAGGGTGCTGTGGCGCAACCCCGTCGGGTTCTACGCGCAGAGCGGGCGGCTGGAGCTGTCGGAGGGGGAACCGGGCGCCGGGTACGCCGGTGACGAGTACGCCGGTAACACCGTGAAGCGGGGCGGGTGAGATGCGGTTCCGGCACCCCGACGGATCTCTCGTCCACCTCGCCTACTGCACCAACGTCCACCCGGCCGAGGACCTGGACGGCGTCATCGCGCAGCTTTCGCGTTACGCGCGGCCGGTGCGCGAACGCCTGGGCGCCCCCCGCCTGGGGGTGGGCCTCTGGCTGGCGCGACGCGTCGCCGACACGCTCATCACCGACCGGGCCGAGCTGGTGCGTCTGCGCAAGGCGCTGGACCACAACGGCCTGGAGGTCGTCACCCTGAACGGCTTCCCCTACGAGGGCTTCCAGGACGCGGTGGTGAAGCACAACGTCTACCACCCGGACTGGACGACGTCCGAGCGGGTCCGCTACACGCTCGACCTGGCACGCGTCCTGACGTTGCTGCTGCCCGAGGACGTGGACGGCGGCAGCGTCTCCACCCTCCCGCTGGCCTGGCGGGCGCCCTGGACGCCGCAGCAGGTCGCGATGGCCGACCGGCGCCGGGACCGCCTCAACCGGGAGCTGGCGGGCCTGGCCGCGGCCACCGGAAGGACGATCCGGGTGGGGTTCGAGCCGGAGCCGGGCTGCGTGGTGGAGACGACCGGGCAGGCCGTGCGGCACCTGGCGGGCCAGGGCGTCTGCCTGGACGCCTGCCATCTGGCGGTCGCGTTCGAGGACCCCGCCGAGGCGGTGGACCGGCTGGTGGCGGCCGGTTCGCCGATCGTGAAGCTCCAGGCGTCGTGCGCGCTGGAGCTGGACGGGGGCGCGGACCGCGAGGCCCTGCGCGCGTTCGCCGAGCCGCGCTTCCTGCACCAGACGCGCGCGGGCGGAGGCGCGGCGGCCGACGACCTGGACGCCGCGCTGGACCGCCTGCCCGCCGACGAGCCCTGGCGGGTCCACTTCCACGTCCCGCTGCACGCCGCCCCCGAGCCCCCGCTGCGGTCCACCCGGCACGTCCTGGAGGACGCCCTCGCGGCGCTGTTCGGCGGGGAGCGCGCCCTCACCCCGCACGTCGAGGTCGAGACCTACACCTGGGAGGTCCTGCCCGACCCGCCGGACGGCCCGGACGCCCTCGCCGACGGCATCGCCGCCGAGCTGGCCTGGACCGCCGACCGCCTCACCGCCCTCGGGCTGAAGCGGGAGCACGCGTGAACCGCCTGGTCGTCATCGACGTCGTCGGCCTGACCCCGCGCCTGCTGGACCACATGCCGAACCTGGCCGGGGCCCTGCGGTCCCGCGCGACGCTCGGCACCGTCCTGCCCGCCGTCACGTGCTCGGCGCAGTCCACGTTCCTGACCGGCGCGCCGCCGCGCGACCACGGCGTCGTCGGCAACGGCTGGTACTTCCGCGACCTCGGCGAGGTGCTGCTGTGGCGGCAGCACAACCGCCTGGCCGGCGGCACCAAGCTGTGGGACGACGCGCGCCGCGCCCACCCCGGCTACACCGTCGCCAACGTCTGCTGGTGGTACGCCATGGGCGCCGACGTGGACTGGAACGTCACCCCGCGCCCGATCTACCACGCCGACGGCCGCAAGTCCCCCGACTGCTACACCCACCCGCCCGAGCTGCGCGTGGAGCTGACCCGGGAGCTGGGGCGCTTCCCGCTGTTCTCCTACCGGGGGCCGAAGGCGGGCATCGCGTCCAGCAGGTGGATCGTGGAGGCGTCCCGGCGGCTGCTGTTCCGCGAACGGCCCGACCTGACCCTCGTCTATATCCCGCACCTGGACTACGACCTGCAACGTTTCGGTCCGGACGGGCCGGAGGCGGTCGCGGCGGCGCGGGCGGTGGACGACACGTTGCGGCCGCTGCTGGACGACGCGCTGGGGCTCGGCGCGACCGCCGTGGCGCTGTCGGAGTACGGGATCACGCCGGTGTCGCGGCCCGTGGACGTCAACCGGGCGCTGCGGCGGGCCGGGCTGCTGGAGGTGTACCGGCAGGCGGGGATGGAGTACCTGGACCCGTGGACGTCGCGGGCGTTCGCCGTGGCCGACCACCAGATCGCCCACGTGTACGTGCGCGACCCCGCCGACCTGGCGAAGGCGCGGGACCTGCTGGCGGGGCTGCCGGGCGTCGCCGAGGTGCTGGACGCCGACGGCAAGGCCGCGCACGGGCTCGACCACGAACGCTCGGGCGAGCTGGTCGCGGTGGCGGAGCCGGACGCGTGGTTCACGTACTACTACTGGCTCGACGACGCGCGGGCCCCGGACTTCGCGCGGCTGGTGGACATCCACCGCAAGCCCGGATACGACCCGGCGGAACTGTTCCTCGACCCCGGCGACCGGTTCGTGAGGCTGCGGGCGGCCAGGGCGCTGGCCCGCAAGGAGCTGGGCCTGCGGTACACGATGGACGTCGTCCCGCTGGACCCGTCCCCGGTGCGCGGCAGCCACGGGCGGCTCCCCGCCGACCCGGCGGACGGGCCCGTGCTGCTGTGCTCGCGCCTCCTGGACCGCGACGCCTACGCCGCCACCGACGTCAAGTCCCTGCTGCTCTCCCTCGCCGGGCTGGACGCGGCGTGACCCGCCCGCCCCCGGCCCGGTCGGGCGGCACCTCCACGGCGGTCTTGCGGATGTGGTCGTAGACCAGGGAGGTCCGCACGTCGGCGATGTGCCGGTGCCGCGCCACGTGGTCCAGCACGAAGTCGCGCAGGTCGCCGGGGTCGCGCACGGCGACCTGCACGATGAAGTCGTCCCCGCCCGACACCACGAACACCGCGATCGTCTCCGGCAGCGCGGTGACGTGGTCGCGGAACGCGTTCACCGCCTCCCGGGTCTTGGGGTGCAGCCGCACGTTGATCAGCGCCTGGACCGGGCGTCCCAGCGCGGCCAGGTCCACCTCGGCGTGGAAGCCGGTGATGACGCCCCGGTCGCGCAGCGCGCGGACGCGTTCCAGGCAGGTGGAGGGGGCGATGCCGAGGCGTTCGGCCAGGTCCCGGTTGGTCTGCCTGCCGTCCTCCTGCAACGCCCGCACGATCGCCGAATCAAGTTCGTCCACGGAGCCCTCCCCGGCCATGTCGCCGAATTATCTTCGGAATCCGGCTTTTCCAATTGATTCTAGAACGGCGACATCGCCAGTCTCTTGGAGAAGATTCGGAGCCTTCCCGAGAGGTGTGCCATGAGCGTCGCCACCCTGCCCGACTGGGCGCGGTCCCTGGACCCGACACCGGAGCTGCCCACCAGGCGGTCCCCGGTCAAGTGGGTGATCCTGGTCGACCGGAACCTGCCCGCCGGGCTCCAGGTCAACGCCGCCGCCTGCCTGGGGGCCGCGATGGGACGCGGCGTCCCCGGCCTGGTCGGCGCGGGCGGCGCCGACGCCTCCGGCGACGACCACCCCGGGCTGCCCTGGCTCGGCTGCACGGTCCTGGCGGCCACCGGGCCCGTGCTGGGCGCGCTCCGCGAGGAGGCCCGCGCCGAACCCGAACTGGTGGTGACCGACATGGCCGACGTCGCCCAGCGCGTCCGCGTCTACGCCGACTACCTGGCCGAACTCGCCCGCACCGACGGAGCCGACCTGAACTACCTGGCCCTCGGCATCGCCGGACCCCGCGCCGCCGTGGACCGGCTCACCGGCCGCTTCCCGCTGCTGCGGTGACTGGCCGGAAGCGGGCGGGGCGTTCAACGGCGCGCCGGTTCACCGGTAGCGTGCGGTGCCATGGTGGCTCGACGCGGCCTGTGCGCCGCAGCGGTGGTGGTGTCGTCGGCGACGGCCGCGGTGACGGCGGGGGCCGTGCTGGCCGGGGAGGACGCCCCGGCGGCCCGTTCCGCGGCGCGGGGCGCGCCCGCCGCCACCCCCGTCGCCGCCCTGGCCGGATCGCTGGCCGGAAAGGTGGTCGTCATCGATCCGGGGCACAACGGGCTCAACCACCGGCACCCGAAGATCATCAACCGGAAGGTGAAGGCCGGGCCGTTCCGCAAGGCGTGCGACACCACCGGCACGTCCACGAACTCCGGCTACACCGAGGCCGCGTACACGTTCGACGTGGCGACCCGGCTGGCGAGGGCGCTGCGCGCCAGGGGCGCGAAGGTCGTGCTGACCCGCCCGAACAACAAGGGCGTCGGCCCGTGCGTCGACGAACGCGCCGCCATCGCCAACCGGCTGCGCGCCGACGTCGCCCTCTCCGTCCACGCCGACGGCGCGCCCAGCGGCCGCCGCGGCTTCCACGTCATCACGCCGGGCTACGTGAAGGGCTACACCGGCCCGATCGTGAAGCCGTCGCAGCGCCTCGCCCACGACGTCCGCCACGCGTTCCGCAGGGGAACGGGCCAGCCCTACGCCGACTACATCGGCCGTAACGGCATCGACGTGCGCGAGGACCTCGGCGGGTTGAACATGTCGAAGGTCCCGAAGGTCTTCGTCGAGTGCGGCAACATGCGCAACAGGACGGACGCGGCGAAGATGCGCAGCGCCGCCTGGCGCCAGCGCGCCGCCGACGCGCTCGCCGCCGGGCTGAACACCTACCTGCGCCGCTGACGGATGCGGCGGGCGCGCGCCTCGGCCTGCTCCGGGGCGGCGTTGGAACGCTCGACCCGCCGGTTGAGCTGCCATTCGACGACCTCGCCGAGCGGGGCGTCACGGTACTTCCTCCAGAGGACGGCGGGGCGCCGGTTCAGGCGGCGTTCGAGGCGGTCCTCGTCGAGGCCGCCGCGCACGACGGTGAGCTCCTGGGCGACGCGGTGCCGTGCGGCGCGGTGCTTGAGGGCGCGGTTGCGCGGGATGTTCTTGCGGGAGGACTTGTCGTTCTCGCCGTACCAGTTGCGGCGGTCCCTCTGGTAACTGAGGCGTTTCTTCTCCTGCGGGGTCAGGCGCTTCATGCCCCCGACGGTAGGAGCACCGCGGCGCGTCCGGCCAGCGAATTCTGTCGGACCCGCCGCCTACTGTTTCGAACATGAGATCGAACGTGCTGGGCTCGGCCGCGGATTTCCGGCGCGGCGGACACTCCTCCCGTCGCCCCCTGGACTCCCATCTGGCGCAGCTCTTCATGCGCGACCTGCGGGCGGACGCGCCCCCGCAACTGCCGATCTTCCGGTCCCGGCTCCAGGGCGAGCTGCTGGCCCGGCTGCTGCTCGGCCCCGACCGCGAGCACACCATGCTCGACCTGGCCGTCATGCTCCGCACCGACCTCGGCTCGGTCGTCCGCGAGGTGGACCGCCTCGCCCGCGCCGGCCTGCTCACCCTGCGCCGCACCGCCGCCGGGCGCCTCGCCTCCCGCGACACCGCCACCCCGCTGCACGAGCCGCTCGCGCAGCTGGTGATGCACACGTTCGGACCGAAGGCCGTGGTGGCCGAGGAGTTCGGCGCCCTGCCCGGAGCGGCCGAGATCCACCTGTTCGGCGCCTGGGCGGAACGCTACTCCGGCGTCGCCGGGGAGCCGCCCGGCGACGTGGAGGTGCTGGTGGTCGGCGCGGTGGACCCCGGGGCCGCGTTCGACGCCGCCCAGGAGTCCGCCGCGCGGCTCGGCCTGCCCGTCCACCCGGTGGTCCGGACAGTGGGCGAGTGGCGGGACGACACCGACCCGTTCCTGCGGCAGATCCGGGCGTGCTCCCTGGTGCGGGCGCGCTAGCCCAGCCAGGCGTCGATCTCGGCGCGCAGGCGCTCCTTGGTGCCCGGCGGCGCGAACGACGCCTCCACGCCGTTGCGCGCCAGCTCCGCCAGCACCGCGTCGTCGTAGCCGAACGCGTCGCGCACCCGCGCGTACTCGGCGGCCAGCGGCGCGCCGGTCATCTGCGGGATGTCGGTGTTGACCGTCACCAGCAGGCCCGCCTCGCGCAGCCGGGGCAGCGGATGGTCGGCCAGGCTCGGGGCGAACCCGAGCGCGACGTTGGACGACGGGCACACCTCCAGCGGGATGCGGCGTTCGCGGACCTCGGCGACCAGGTCGGGGTCGTCGAGGACGCGGATGCCGTGCCCGAGGCGCTCGGTGCGCCCGCCGTCGAGCGCCTGCCGGATGCTGGCGGGCCCCTCCGCCTCCCCGGCGTGGTGGACGATGTGCAGCCCCGCGTCCCGGGCCGCCGCGAACACCTCCACGAACGGGTCCCCGGGGAACGCCTCGTCCCCGGCCAGCCCGACCGCGACGACCTCGTCCCCGTGCTCGCGCGCCAGGTCGAGCGTGCGCCAGGCCCGCTCCACCGACCGCCGCCGCGAGTGGTCCAGCAGCAGCCGGCACTCGACGCCGAAGTCCTCCCCGCCCCGCCGCAACCCCTCGATGACCGCCGCGAGGGGCATGTCGAGGTCGCCGAGCCGCTCCCCATGGGCGGCGGCGGTGAACGACACCTCCGCGTACCGGGTGCCCTGCGCGGCCTCGTCCTCGCAGAACTCGTAGGCGATGCGCCGGAAGTCCTCGGGCGTCGTCAGAACGGAACGCACCAGCTCGTTCTGCTGGAAGAACCCGGCGAACCCGCCAAGGGACTCCGACGGCTCGGGAACGGCGCCCCCGTTGGCCGCTCCGATCTCCCGCAGCGTCTCCCAGCGGACGGTGCTCTCCAAGTGGACATGAAGATGGACCTTGGGCAGCTCACTCAGATCACGCACCGCCCAACCGTAGGCAACCCCGCCCCACGTGAACCACCCATTTTGTCCCGCTACAGACGGACCAGCCGCTTCAGATCGATGTCCATACCGAACGGCACCTCCACCACGACACGGTCGCGATGGATGCCCGTCGCCACATAGGAACCGGTGGCCTCCTCCTCGACCCGCCAGAAGTGCCTGATCCCGGTGGGCAATGGCTCTCTCGGGCTGGTCGTGATTGGACCTGTGCTCCGGGCCAATGCGGCGGCAGAGTGGGGCGGGAGGTTCGTTCCGTTGACGGGGAGTGGTATGTACTTTCAGCACGCGCCGGAGATCTGGGCGGAGTATCCGGAGCTGGTGGCCGGTGCGGCGTTCATCACGGGGATCGGCGCGGGCGCCGATGTGGAGGCCCGTGTCGCGAAGTTCTACGCCGTCGCGGAGGAGCGGCTGGCGGCGGGGCCGGAGAGCGAGTTCCCGGAGATCCGGGCGTGGCGGCGCGCGTTCGCGAAGATGGGGCTCAAGCCGACCCAGTACCGGTGCGCGTCCGAGGCGCTGCTGCGCCGCTTCAAGCGGGAACGGGAGCTGCCGCGCATCCACCCGTTGATCGACCTGTGCAACGCGATCTCCCTGGCGTACGCGATCCCCGTCGCGGCGATCGACGTCGCCGAGGTGGCCGGGGGCCTGGAGGTGCGCCCGGCGCGCGGGGACGAGGAGTACCTGACGTTCGGCGGCGAGATCGAGCACCCGGTCCCCGGCGAGGTGGTCTTCGCCGACGAGGCGGGCCGGGCCCACGCCCGCCGCTGGACCAACCGGCAGAGCGGCCGGTCCGCCGTGCGCGGCACCACCGGCGAGGTGCTGATCGTGGCGGAGGCGCTGCACGGGACGGCGGCCGGGGACGTCCCGGCCCTGCTGGAGACGGTGGCCGCCGAGCTGGCGGAGGTGTGGCCGGGGACCCCGGTGACGGCGGTGCTCAGCGCCGCGGACCCGCGCCTGGAGTTCGCCCCGGCTCAGCCGTAGATGGCGTCGCGGGCGAGGTCCAGCCCGGTCAGGACCGCGCCCCGCAGGACGGTGTTGCCCTCGACGGTGCTCGCGCGGACCTGCGCGGGGGCGGGGGAGCGGGCGTTGAGGCGCGCGGCCACCAGCCCGGCGAGCCCGTCCCCGCCGTCGCGGCCGGTCGCGCCGCCGAGCACGACGAGTCCGGGATCGACCACGGCGACCAGCGCGAACGCGGCCTCGGTGATGAGGTCGGCCACGACCCCGGCGTCCAGCCCGGCGATCCGGTCGGCCTCCAGCATGTCGCAGAACGTCGCGCCGCCGCCGAGTTCGAGCAGCCCGACCTCACCGGCGCCCCCCGAGGCGCCCCGCCGCAGCCGCCCGCCCAGCACGAGCGCCGCGCCGATGCCGTCGTCCAGCCACAGCAGGGCGAAGTCGTCGCGCCCCACCGCGGATCCGTTCCGGTGCTCGGCGATGGCGGCGAGGTTGACCTCGTTGTCCCCGACGACCCGGGTGCCGAGCCGCGCTTCGAGGGCCCGCACCAGGTCCGCCCGCCACCCGGGAACGCCGACGGCGAGGGCCTCCTGGGTGCGCGGATCGACGACGCCGGGCACCGCGACCACGACGGTGTGCGGTTCGCGCCCGCCCCCGGCCTCGGCCACCGCGTCGGCGATCACCCCGACCAGATCGACGGAGGGGGCGCCGGAGACGGGCAGGGGACGGGTGGCGGTGGCGACCGTCCGGCCCGTGATGTCCGCCACGGTGGCGTGCACGGCGTGGCGGCGGATGTCCACGCCCGCCACGTGGGCCCGGCCGGGGACGAGGCCGTAGACGCGGGCGTTGGGGCCGCGGCGTTCGGCGCCCGTCTCCCCGGCCACCTCGATCAGGCCGCCCGCGCTCAGCCGTTCGATCAGGTCGGAGACCGTCGGCCGGGACAGGCCGGTGAGGGTGCGCAGCTGCGGCGCGGTCAGCGGGCCGTGCTCCAGCAGCAGGTCGAGGGCGCGACGGTCGTTGATCGCGCGGGCCAGGGTCGGGGTGGCGGGCTTCACGGGACCATATTAATCAGGCAGGGTCCCTGATGAATCTTTTCATCAGGGAGCCTTCCTGTTAATTTGGCGCTCCTATGAACAAGCATCGCGTCGCCATCTCCGCCGTGTTCGTTCTCCACGGAGCCGGGGCGGGGAGCGTGGCCACCCGCATCCCCTGGTTCCAGGACCGCTTCGACCTGGGCCCCACGCTGCTCGGCCTCGTCCTGCTGTGCCCGACGATCGGGGCGTTCGTCGGCATGCCCCTGGCCGGGCGCGTGGCCCACCGGCTCGGCACCCGCACGGCCACCCGCCTGATGCTGGCCCTGTGGGCCGCCGTCTTCGCGCTGCCCGCCCTCGCCCCGTCGCCCCTCCCGCTGGTCCCGCTGTTCCTGCTGTACGGCGTGCTGATCGGGATGCTGGACGTGGTGATGAACGCCCACGCCGTCGTGGTCGAACGCGCCCTGGAGCGCCCCGTCATGTCCGGCTTGCACGGCCTGTGGTGCGTGGGCAGCCTGGCGGGCGGCGGCATCGGCGCGCTCGCCGCCCAGACCGGCACCGACGCCCGCCTGCACCTGGGGGCGATGGCGGTGGCGCTGCTGCTCGTGGGAGCGGCGGCCGGCCCGTTCCTGCTCCCCGACACGACCGCCCCGGACGCCCCGGCGCCGCGGCGCTTCGCGTTGCCGACGCGGGCGGTGGCGGCGCTCGGCCTGGTCGGGTTCTGCGCGACGTTCGCCGAGGGGGCGTCGGCGAACTGGACCGCCGTCTACCTCATCGAGGTCACCGGCGCGGGCGCCGGCCCCGCCGCCGCCAGCTACACGTTCTTCATGCTGTGCATGGCGACCGCGCGGCTGGCGGGCGACCGCCTGGTCCGCCGGTTCGGCCCGGTCGCCACGGTCCGGTACGGCGGCGTCCTGGCCGTCGCGGGCGGCGTCGTGGTCGTGACGTCCCGCACGACCCTGCTGAGCATCCCCGCCTTCGCGCTGATCGGCGTGGGCGTCGCGGTGGTCGTCCCCCTGGTCATCACGGCGGCGGGCAACGCGAGCGCGTCCCCGGGCGAGGGCGTCGCGAGCATGACCACGATCACCTACCTGTCCGGCCTGGCGGCCCCGGCCGTCACCGGCTGGCTGGCGGGCACGGTCTCCTACCCCGCCGCCTTCGTCGTGATCACCGCGGTGGCCGGCCTGATGACCGTCCGGGCCGGGGCCCTCCGCCCCCGCACGGCCCCGTCCGGCACGCTCACCCGGTCTCCGCTGCCGGAGCCGTCGAGCCCGTCCGAGGCGCCCGCCCGGCGGACGGGGTGAGGCGGACGGCTACGACGGCAGCGCGTAGCGCCCGTCGTCCAGCGGGTCCACCAGCCCGTCGGCGATCAGGCCGTCCAGGGCGCGTTCCCGCTGCACGGCGTCGGACCACACGACGTCGAGCGCCGCCTTCTCCACCGGCTCGTGGGCCTCGCGGAGCACGGCCAGCAGGCGGCCCCGGCACTGGCGGTCCGTCCCGGTGTAGGTCTGGCCCCTGCGCGGCGGGCCGTCGTAGGCCGGGCGGCCCGCCAGCTGCCATTCGCAGCGGTCCAGCACCGGGCAGTCCACGCAGCGCGGCGAACGCGCCGTGCAGACCAGCGCCCCCAGCTCCATCACCGCCACCGACCACCGCGCCGCGGTCGGCGGGTCCGGGGGGAGGAGGGACTCGGCCACCTTCACCTCGGCCCTGGTCGGCGCCTTCGGCGGGTACTCCCGCGCCGACACCAGCCGGGCCAGGACGCGCCGGACGTTCGTGTCCAGCACCGCGTGCCGCTGCCGGAACGCGAAGCTCGCCACCGCCGCCGCCGTGTAGGCCCCGATGCCGGGCAGCGCCAGAAGGTCCTCATGGGAGTCGGGGACCTCGCCGCCATGGCGTTCGACGATCGCCTGGGCGGCGCCGTGCAGCCGCAGGGCCCGGCGCGGGTAGCCGAGCCGTCCCCAGGCACGGACCGCCTCCCCGGACGGCTCGGCGGCCAGCGCGGCGGGCGTCGGCCAGCGCTTCATCCACTCGTGCCAGACCGGCAGGACGCGCACCACGGGCGTCTGCTGGAGCATGATCTCGCTGACCAGGATGCCCCAGGGCGTCGCGTCGGGGGCGCGCCAGGGCAGGTCGCGGGCGTGTTCGGCGTACCAGTCCAGGATCGGGCCGGTGATCGTCTCGGGCTGCGGGTTCGGCATACGGATCGTCATTGTGGCATGCCACGGTCAAGGCGCGGCGGGTCGTTCCGGGAAGGCTCCGCGCGATCTGCATACTGCCCGTATGGCTGGTGACACCGGACGTGACCACGAGAGGCCGGGGCTCGATCAGTACTGGCGACGGCGCATCATGGTGTTCGGCGGGCTGTTCGGCACCATCGGGCTGGTGGTCTGGGCGTGCAGCGCGGGCGGCGGCGACGAGACGCGGCAGCCCGTGCAGAACGCGGCCGCCGCCGCGACGCCCGCCCCCGTGATGCCGACGGCGATGCCGACCGTGACGGTGACCGCGACCGCCAAGGTCACCGCCGAGCCGGAGAAGCGGGACGGCGACGCCTGCGAACCGGCCGACGTCGTGATCGACATGGCCATGACCAGGGAGGTCTACGGCCGCGGCGAGAAGCCGCAGTTCCGGTACACGGTCGTCAACACCGGCGACCGGGCCTGCACGTTCGACGTGGGCCCCCGCGCCCTGGACATGCGGATCACCTCGGGCAGCGACCGGATCTGGACGCGGTCGGCCTGCGAGGGCGGCGACGGGAGCGTGATCCGGATGCTGCGCCGCGGCATCCCCCATGTGGGAACGATCACCTGGGACCGGCTGCGCGGCACCGGCGGGTGCCGCGGCGAGCGCCCCAAGGCCCGCCCCGGCACCTACATCGCGAAGGTCAAGGTCGGCGACCTGAAGGTGAAGAAGCAGGTCTTCGCCCTGCGGTGACCCGTGCGGGCGCCCGTGCCGGGATGCCGGTGCCGGGATGCCCGCGTCAGACGTAGCGCTCCAGGATCGAGGACTCGGCCAGGCGGGACAGCCCCTCGCGCACGCTGCGCGCCCGCGACTCCCCGACGCCGCCGACCGCCTGGAGGTCGTCGATGCTGGCCGCCAGCAGCTTCTGCAGGCCGCCGAAGTGCTCGACCAGGCGCTCCACGACCAGGCCCGGCAGGCGCGGGACCTTCGCCAGCAGGCGGAACCCCTTCGGGCTGACCGGCAGGTCCAGGGCGTCCGGCCCCGCGAACCCCATCACCTCGGCGACCGTGGACAGGTCCAGCAGCTCGTTGGCCGACAGGGCGTCGAGCGCGGTCAGGACGTTCCCCACGATGCCGGTGCGCGGATCGGCGGACGGGTAGTCGCGGACGATCAGCTCGCGGTCCACGTCCACGCCCGAGACCAGCTCGTCGAGCTGGAGCGACAGCAGACGCCCGTCGGTGCCGAGCTCGACGACATAGCCCTCGATCTCGTCGGCGATGCGCCGCACCATCTCCAGGCGCTGCACCACGGCCGCCACGTCGCGGACGGTGACCAGGTCCTCGATCTCCAGCGCCGACAGCGTGCCCGACACCTCGTCGAGGCGCAGCTTGTAGCGTTCGAGCGTCGCGAGGGCCTGGTTGGCCTTGGACAGGATCGCCGCCGAGTCCTCCAGGACGTAGCGGATGCCGTCCAGGTAGAGGGCGATGATCCGCATGGACTGGCTCACCGAGATCACCGGGTAGGGCGTCTGGCGGGCCACCCGTTCGGCGGTGCGGTGGCGGGTGCCGGACTCCTCGGTGGGGATGGTGGAGTCGGGCACCAGGTGGACGGCGGCCCGCACGATGCGGGTGAGCGAGGTGTCGAGGACGATCGCGCCGTCCATCTTCGCCAACTCGCGCAGTCGGGTGGCCGAGAACTCCACGTCGAGCTCGAACCCGCCCGAGCAGATCTCCTCGACCTGCTGGTCGTAGCCCAGCACGATCAGCGCCCCGGTGTGCCCCCGCAGAATGCGTTCCAGACCGTCACGGATCTGGGTGCCGGGGGCCACCGCGGCGAGCGTGGCTCGGCGTCGTTCGTCATGACCCTTGTTGTGTACTGGCACCTGGCCCCCGGAGGTCGCTGGACGGCGTCAGTTTACCGACGAGCCCCGCCCGCGGGTCCGGGCACCGGCCGCGAACGGGCGGCACCACTGTGGCGGACGGCGTGTCAGGGGGCCGTAAAGGCCACCTGCAACGCCTGGGTCAGGCTGTCCACCTCCATCACCTTCATGCCCTCGTAGCTCATCAGCTGGGGGTCGGCGCGCTTGAGCGGCGACCCGCTGCCGAGTTCGAGCGAGCCGCGCGGGACGACCGCGTACTTGAAGCCCAGCCGGGTCGCCTCGGCCAGGCGGCGCTGGACGCCCGGCACGACCCGCACCTCCCCGGCCAGCCCGACCTCACCGACCGCGATCAGGCTGGACGACAGCGACTGCTCGACCGTCGAGCCCGCCACGGCCAGCGCGAGCGCCAGGTCCACCGACGTCTCCGACAGCCGCACCCCGCCGACGGTGGAGACGTACACGTCCTGCTCGTGCATCGAGATCTTGCAGCGCTGGGCGAGCACGGCCAGCACCATCGCCACCCGCGAGTTGTCCAGCCCGGACGAGGCCCGCCGCGGCGACGGCAGGAACGACTTGGCGACCAGCGCCTGGATCTCGGCGACCAGCGGGCGGCGCCCCTCCAGCGTCACCGTGATGCAGGTCCCCGGAACGGGCTCGTCCCGCCGCGTCAGGAACAGCCCGCTGGGGTCGGACACGCCGACGATCCCGACCTCCGACAGGTCGAAGCACCCCAGCTCGTCGGTGGGGCCGTACCGGTTCTTCACCGCGCGGATCATGCGGAGCCGGCTGTGCCGGTCGCCCTCGAAGTACAGGACGACGTCCACCAGGTGCTCCAGCAGGCGCGGACCGGCGATCGCGCCCTCCTTGGTGACATGGCCGACCAGCACGACGGTGATGCCGCGTTCCTTGGCGACGCGGATGAGGTTGGCGGCGACCTCGCGGATCTGGGTGACGCCGCCGGGCGCGCCGTCCACCTCGGAGGTCCCGATCGTCTGGATGGAGTCGACGACCATCAGCTTCGGCTCGACGGCGTCGACATGGCCGAGGACGGCCGACAGCTCGGTCTCGGCGGCCAGGTACAGGTCGTCCGTGATCGCCCCGATCCGGTCGGCCCGCAGCCGCACCTGCTCGGCCGACTCCTCACCGGTCACGTACAGCACGGGCCGCCGCTCCCCGGTGCCGCCGGTGCCGTCGGCGCCGGCGGTCTCCCCGGGCTGGGCGCCCTCGGGCGTCGAGGCGAGGGCGGCGACCTCCAGCAGCAGCGTCGACTTGCCGATGCCGGGCTCGCCCGCCAGCAGCAGCACGGCCCCGGGCACGATCCCGCCGCCCAGCACCCGGTCCAGCTCGTCCAGGCCGGTGGGGCGGGTCTTGGCGGACCGCACGTCGACCTTGCCGATCGGGCGCGCGGGCGCGCTGACCGGCCCGGCCGACACCACCCGGGCGGGGGTGGCGCTGGACCCCTCGATGATCGTGCCCCAGGTCTGGCACTCACCGCAGCGGCCGACCCACTTGGAGGTCTGCCACCCGCACTCGGTGCACCGGTAGGCCGCCCGGGCCGTCTTCGCCTTCGCCATGACCGGAAGGGTAGGCCGCGCCACCGACAGTTCGCGCCGCCCGGAGCCGAGGGACTGCGGCGACCAGGCAAAACCTGCGTTACTTCTGGTGTTCGAGTGGTGACGGCCAGCTTTGGACACCTATGTTGACCAAGCGTCAGTACCGGTTGTCCGCTCAGGGAAGGCCCTGTGGGCGGCGCGGCTCCGGCGGAGAGGACCGATGGTCATGCGAGTGAAGAAGGTTCTGGGGCTCGGGGCGGCGTCGTTGACGTTGGCGGTCTCGGCGGTCGCGGGCGGCGCGGCGGCCGCGGGCGGCGCGGTGTCGGCGGGCGGTGCGGCGGCGCGCTGGGAGGGGGAGCGCTATGTGGCGCTCGGCGACTCGTTCACCGCCGGTCCGCTCATCCCGAAGCAGCACGGCACCCCGGCGGGCTGCATGCGCTCCGACCGCAACTACCCGTCCCTGGTGGCCGCACGCGTCAAGGCCAGGCTGACCGACGTCAGCTGCAGCGGCGCGAAGACGACCGACATGACCGCCTCGCAGCGCACCCCGCTCGGCGTCAACCCGCCCCAGCTCAACGCCGTCACCGCCGACACCTCGCTGGTCACCGTGGGGATCGGCGGCAACGACATCGGCTTCGGCGAGATCTCGATCGGCTGCGGCCTGGCGAGCGCGACCAACCCCCTCGGCGCGCCGTGCACCGCCCGCTACGGCACCACGATCGACCAGCGGATCAAGGAGACCACGCCGAAGGTCGCCGCCGTCCTGAACGGGATCCGCACCCGGGCCCCGCAGGCGAAGGTGCTGGTCGTGGGCTACCTGCGGCTGGTGCCCGAGCGCCCCGGCTGCTGGCCGGTGGTGCCGATCGCGCAGGGCGACCTGGCGTTCCTGGACGGCGTCGAGCGCCGCCTGAACGCCATGCTCGCCGAGCAGGCGAAGGCGAGCGGCGCCACGTTCGTCGACGCCTACGAGGGCGGGCTCGGCCACGACATGTGCGCCGCCTCCGACCGCAAGTGGGTCGAGGGCATCGTCCTCACCTCGCCGGCCGCGCCCATCCACCCGAACGCCGCCGGGATGCGCGAGGTCGCCGACCGGGTCGTGAAGGCGCTGAACGCCTCCCGCGACGTCTAGGCCGGGGTCTGCAGCGACTTGCGGGCGCGTTCGATCAGGTCGCCGAGATGGTCCGAGACGACGCTCGGGCGCTCCAGCATCGCCATGTGCCCCGACACCGGGATGACCTCCAGCCGGGCCGACGGCACACAGTCGGCGATCTTCGCGCTGTGCCCGACGGGGGTGAGGATGTCGTTCTCCGCGCCGATGACCAGCGTGTCCACCTCGCCGAGCGTGGCGCAGTCGCTGATCACCTCATGAGTGATCATCGAGTGGAAGAAGTCGATCAGCGCGTCCATCCGGGTCTCGGCCGCCATCTGCTCGGCGAACGCGACCGCCGCCGGGCTGGCGTCCGGCCCGAACGCCACCAGGTCCTCGAACAGCATCGTCCCGGTCCGGCCCAGGTGACGCACCCGTTCGATCGCCGTCGCGCCCGCCCCGGCGGCCCGCAGCGCGCGCGGCACCACCCGCTGGGTGACCCGCGCCAGCGCCGCCGGGAGCCCCAGCGTGGCCTGCCCGAGCCCGCCGGAGGAGGTGCACAGCAGCCCGGCCGCGACCACCTTGCGGCCGATCAGCTCGGGGTACTCGTCGGCGAACCGCATGGTCGTCATGCCGCCCATCGAGTGCCCGACCAGCACCACCGGCGTGTCCTCGGGCACGGTCTGGTCGATCACGGCCTTCAGGTCGTGCGCCAGGCGCGGCAGCCCGTACTCGTCGCGCGCCCCGCCGTCGGAGCGCCCGTGCCCGCGCTGGTCCCAGAACACCAGCCGGCCCAGCCCCCGCAGCGCCCGGCGCTGGAAGTGCCAGGAGTCCTGGGTCAGGGTCCAGCCGTGCGAGAACACCACCGCCAGGTCGGTGCGGTCCGCGTCGTCGATCTCGGCGTACAGGCGGGTGCCGTCGTCGGCGCGCACCGCCACCGGGCGCCCGCGCAGCGCGCCGAACGGCTCGCCCGCGTAGGGGTCGGGCCGCAGCCGGAGCCGCCGCACGGCGCGCCGCTGGGCGAGCAGCCCGGCCCCGCCCAGCGCGGCTCCGGCGCCCGCGCCGAGCGCGGTCGCGGTGAGGATGTTGCGGCTCGTCCTGGCGGCACGTCCCATGTCCGACCTCCCCTGTCGCGGGTGCCGTGCCGGACCCCGCCCGGCACGGCGCAAAAGCCATGAGTCGGACAATTGTTGTATAGGGAGTCCAGTAGTGGCCAGTGGGCCCCCACGGATGTGACCCACCAGTCATTTCCGTCAGTAGTACCGCCACCACAGGTTGACCGCGTAGTCGATCTCCAGCCCCGGCTCCTCGGCCAGGAACTCCTCGGCCAGCGCCTCGGGGAACTCGATCCTCAGCACGGCCGCGAAGTCCGCCCGGCTCCCGAACGCCCACCTGATCGTCAACGGCTCGCGCCGGAACCCCTGCCGCGCCCAGAACCGCTCCACCGCCGCCGGGTCGTACGACGGCAGCCCGCGCCGGAACCACCGCCCGAACGTCGACCGCGTGGCGTCGTTGTCGATCACGAACGCCGCCCCGCCGCGCCGCAGCACCCGGTCCAGCTCGGCCAGCCCGGGCTCGCAGCCCGGCCCGAAGAAGTACGCCCACCGCACGTGCACGACGTCCACCGAACTGTCCGGAAGCGGAAGCGCCTGCGCCGCGCCGACACGAACGGTGACGTTCGGCAGGCCCGCGGTCCGCCGCCGGGCGGCGGCCGCCAGCCCCGCGTGCGGCTCCACACCCACCACACGCGCGGCCTTCCGCGCGAACGCCGGCAGGTGGAAGCCGGTGCCGCACCCCAGATCCAGCACCGTCGCGCCGTCCCACGGGCGCAGCGCCCACATCGCCGGTTCGAGGACGCCGTCGGGGTCCACGGCGCGATTCTCGATCTCGTAGACCTGGGGGGAGTTCCAGATGTTGGGGCTGGGCACGGCTCCGGGCGCGATCTCGACCACGGAACAGAGAGTAGTCATCGCCCACGTCAAGAAATGAGGATCACTCGGGGGCGAGGGTTTCTTCGCCGTCGCGGGCGCATAGGCTTTCCGTTGCGTAGCGCCGCCGTAGCGGGATCGACCATCGCGGGCCCGCCGGGCGGCGAGCGCCCCGACACTGCCGAGCGACCACCGCGAGGGAGCCTTGACCCCGCAGCACAACGGCGCCGTTCCACCAGCGATCCGCGTTCCGGACGCTCCCATCACGCTGTCCACCGCCTCGGTCTACCCGGAGAAGGTGCCCGCCGCGTTCGAGATCGCGGCCCTTCTCGGCTACGACGGCGTCGAGGTCATGGTGTCCACCGACGCCTCCTCGCAGGACCTCAGCGTGCTGCGCCGCCTGTCGGACTACCACCAGGTACCGATCAAGTCGATCCACGCGCCCTGCCTGCTGCTCACCCAGCGCGTCTGGGGCCGCGACCCGTGGGGCAAGCTGGTCCGCTCCAAGGAGGTCGCCGAGGAGCTCGGGGCCGAGGTCGTCGTGGTGCACCCGCCGTTCCGCTGGCAGCGCGAGTACGCCCGCGAGTTCGTCGAGGGCCTGGCCCGCATGCAGGACGAGACCGACGTCAGGTTCTGCGTGGAGAACATGTTCCCCCTCAAGGCGCGCGGCGCCGAGGCCGGCATGTACCTGCCCGACTGGAACCCCGTCGACCAGGACTTCCCGTTCGTGACCCTGGACCTGTCGCACACCGCCGTGTCCAAGTCCGACGCCCTGGAGATGGCCGACCGGCTCGGCGACCGGCTCCGCCACATCCACCTGGCCGACGGCGTCGGCATCACCAACAAGGACGAGCACCTGGTCCCCGGCCGCGGCAACCAGCCCTGCGGCCCCCTCCTGGAGCGCCTGGCCGAACGCGCCTTCCGCGGCCACATCGTCCTGGAGGTCAACACCCGCCGCTCCGACTCCCGCGAGGACCGCGTCGAGGCGCTCGCCGAGTCCCTGGCGTTCGCCCGCCTGCACCTGGCCGCCGCCGACCGCACCTGGGAGGTCACGGCCGGCGGCGAGGTCTCCCGCAAGGCCGCGCCGTGACGGAGACGACGCATCCCGAACCGCCCGCCGGGACCGGCGACCAGGACGCGGCGGCCGGGGCGGACGAGGAGACGGATCCCGGCACGAAGGCGGGCTCCGGCGCGGCGGTGGACGTCGGCGCGAAGGTGGACGTCGAGGTCGGCGAGGCCCCGTCCGCGACGCTGGACGTCGGCGCCAAGGCCGACGCCAGGGTCGAGGGCGGGCGGCGGCGCGGCCGCCCGCCGGGCCGGGGCCGCCGCCCCGGGCCCACCGAGACCCGCGAGGAGATCCTGGCCGCCGCCCGCGGGCTGTTCGCGGAGAAGGGCTACGACGGGGCGTCGCTGCGCGCCATCGCCCGCGCCGCCGGGGTGGACCCCGCCCTCGTGCACCACTTCTACGGGAGCAAGGAGGGCGTGTTCATCGCCGCCATGCGCTTCCCGATCGACCCCGCCGAGCTGATGCCGGTGGTCATGAGCGCTCCGCGCGAGGAGCTCGGCGAGACGATGGTCCGCGTCTTCCTCCGGATCTGGGACGACCCCGAGGGGCGCGCGCCGATCCTGGCGATGCTGCGGTCGGCCATGACCAACGAGAAGGCCGCCGCGATGATGCGCGAGTTCGTCTCGTCGGCGCTGTTCGCCCGCGCCAGCGAGCTGCGCGGCATCCCGCTGGAACGCGTGGACGCCGCCGTCGGCCAGATGATCGGCGTGGCGATGCTGCGCTACGTCCTGAGGGTCGAGCCGATCGCCTCCCTGAGCGAGGACGAGCTGGTGGAGCTGCTGGGCCCGACCCTCCAGCGCTACCTGGGCTGACGCCCTCGTTCCGGGTGCCCCTTGGCCGCCGACGGCGGGCGGCGCCCACCGCGGGGGTGGACGCCGCCGGGCCGGGGCAGGAGGTCAGGCGAGGTGGAAGCCCGCGCCCACACCGCCTCGGGCGTTCATGTCGCCGATGATGAACTCGATCGAGGTGTGGCCGGGGAAGCCCCACAGGTTGCCGACGAGGGTGGTCCCGTCGACGACGGGGCCGCCGGAGTCGCCGGCGTTGGTGGCGACGGCGCTGATGAAGCGGCCGATGCCGGCCGGGCCGTGGCCGGTGACGTTGCCGCAGGTCTTTCCGGTCCGGTGGCCCATCTTGCACAGGCGGGTGCCGACGGCGGGGCGGGGGCCGAGCGAGGTGATGGTCACCGAGCCCGACGGGCTGTTGACCGTGTTCGTCGGAGTCACCTTGGCCGGGTCGAACTTGATCACGGCGTAGTCGGGGCCCGCCACGCCGCCGGTGTAGTAACCGTTGCCCTCGCTGATGTAGGTCACCTCGCCGATCACGCCGACCTCGAGGAACTCAAGGCTGCTGGGCGGCGGGGCGGGGGCGAAGAAGGTGCCGTGCGGAGACCTGTCGAGGTAGACCTTGTCGCCGTGCACCTTGTTTCCCGCGTCGTCGACGAAGCAGTGCGCGTTGGTCAGGCCCACCAGGTTGCCGACGTTGTCGTAGCCGACCGCCGTCAACGTACAGCTCTTGATCTTCGCTCCCGACGGCGTCTGCACGAACTGCTGGAAGATCCCGGTGCCACCGCCGATCGGGTAGCGGGTGTCGGCCTGGGCCGCGGGGACCACGGGGGCGAGCAGCGCGGCCGCCATCGCCGCCATCGCCGCGGTCAGGACACCGGCCTTGCGCATGAAGCTGGGCATGTTCCCTCACTCCTTGGGGGATCAAGACGCGTCCATTCAAGCAGACGATGTTGTTTTTTAAAGAGGAGGAGGTCCTCGGCGGACGCTTGACGAGCGATCGCCAATGCTCTGGGAGGGCGCGACCAGGAGCGTGAAGGGGGAGCTGAACCCCCAGGTGGACCGGGTGCGCTGCTGTTCGCGGTCCCGGCGGTCAGCGCGACTGGACCGCCGGCCGCGGTGGTCTTCGGGGCTTCGAGGGGGTTGACCGGGGAGCGTCGACGACTTAAATTCAACACATGATGAAAAACGAGGCCGCGCTCGATGTGCGGGACCTGCGTGTCGTGCGCGGGGGCCGGGAGGTGCTGCACGGCGTCACGTTCGAGGTGCCGCGCAGCTCCGTCATCGGCCTGCTCGGCCCGAGCGGGTGCGGCAAGACCACGTTGATGCGCGCGCTGGTCGGCGTGCAGATCGTCGCGAGCGGAACGGTGACCGTCCTCGGCGAGCCCGCCGGGGCCCCGGCGCTGCGCCGCCGCGTCGGGTACTCCACCCAGAAGCCCGCGGTCTACACCGACCTGTCCGTCAGCGAGAACCTGCGCTACTTCGCCGCCGTCCTCGGCGCGCCCAGGAGCGACGTCGCCCGCGTCACCGACGAGGTCGGCCTCGGCCGCCACCGCGACCAGGTCGCCGCGACCCTGTCGGGCGGCCAGCTCAACCGCCTCAACCTCGCGGTCGCCCTGCTCGGCTCCCCCGAGCTCCTCGTCCTGGACGAGCCGACGGTCGGCCTCGACCCGGTGCTCCGGCAGGAGCTGTGGGAGCTGTTCCACGAACTGGCCGCCCGCGGCGTCACCCTCGTCGTGTCCAGCCACGTCATGGACGAGGCCGGGCGCACCGACCGGCTGCTGCTGATGCGCGAGGGGAGCATCCTGGCCGACGGCTCACCCGAGTCCCTGCGCGCCCGCACCGGCGCGACCGACCTGGAGGACGCCTTCCTCCGCGTCATCACCGAGACCACGGCGAGCCCCTCATGACCGGGCAGGCGGCACACCGCGCCGTCCACGGCGCACCGAGGGGGAGGAGACGGCCATGAGCCTGACGATCACGCTTGCCACGGCGCGGCGCATCCTGGCGCAGCTCCGGCACGACCACCGCACCCTGGGCCTCCTGGTCGGCGTGCCGAGCCTGCTGATGATCCTGCTGCGCTACGTCTTCGACGCGCCGGGGATGTTCGACCGGATCGGCCCGCTGCTGCTCAGCCTGTTCCCGTTCGTGATCATGTTCGTGGTGGCCAGCGTCGGCACGCTGCGCGAACGCACCGGCGGCACCCTGGAACGCCTCATGACCACGCCGCTCGGCAAGCTCGACCTGCTGCTCGGCTACGCGCTGGCGTTCGGGCTGGTCGCCTGCGCCCAGATCGCGGTGGTGCTGACGATCTCGCTGACCTGGCTCGGCCTGGACCTGGCCGGGTCGATCGGCTCGCTGGTGCTGGTCTCGGTGCTGGGCGCGCTGCTGGGCATGGCGCTCGGGCTGCTGGCCAGCGCGTTCGCCCGCACCGAGTTCCAGGCGGTGCAGTTCATGCCCGCGTTCGTGCTGCCGCAGGTGCTGCTGTGCGGGCTGATCACACCGCGCGACCGGATGGCGGGCTGGCTGGAGGCGATCTCCAACGTGATGCCGCTGTCCTACGCGGTGGACGCCATGCAGCGGGTGAGCCGGGAGACGGCGTTCAGCGGCGGGCTGGCCCGCGACGTCCTGGTCATCACCGGCTGCGTCCTGCTGGCCCTGGTCCTCGGCGCCGCCACCCTCCGCCGCCGCACTCCCTGAGCGCGCGGCCCGCTCCTTGACACCTGAACAGAGAGCCGCCCGCCGAGCAGGGCGCGCAACGACCGGTGACCTGACAGGCGAACGCGGAGCCGCGTCCGTCCGGCGCCGGAGGGCCTCCCCGAAGGGCGTGGCAGCGGAACGAGGAAACGGGCCGCGGAATGTTATCGCGGCTTCTGGGGTGAATCAGGCTGATAATCTCCGCGCCATGACCCCCCGAGACTCCGCTGAGGCAGACCAGGCGCGGCCCGCCGCCGGCATGGATCTGTTCGGCCCCGACGCCCCCGGGGACGGGGACCGGCCGACCGACCGCGCGCCGAAGCCGAGGAAGCGGCGCTGGCCGCGCGTGCTGCTGGCCATCGGCGTGTTCCTGCTGCTGCTCGTCGGGGGTCTGGCGGGGCTGGTCTGGCAGCGGCAGTCCTCCTACAACGGCAACATCGACCGGCTGCCCTCGACCATGCCGACCGGCAAGCGGCCCGGCCCGAGCGCCGTCGGCACCGAGAACTGGCTGCTGGTCGGCTCCGACACCCGGGTCAGGGCCGCCACCACCGGCAAGAACGGCGAGGACCTGTGGAAGCCGGGCCAGCAGCGGTCCGACACGTTGATGCTGCTGCACCTGCCCGCCGACCGCAGCAAGGCGTACGTGATCTCGTTCCCGCGCGACCTGTGGGTCGAGATCCCCGGCCACGGCACCCAGAAGATCAACGCCGCGTTCTCCTACGGCGGCCCCCGGCTGCTGATCGAGACGATCGAGAACCTCACCGACGTCCGCATCGACCACTTCGGCGCGATCGACTTCACCGGCTTCAAGACGATGACCGACGCGCTCGGCGGCGTCGAGGTCGACATCAAGGAGAGCGTCTACGACCCGGCCCGCAAGCAGAACTGGCCGGCCGGCCGGCAGAGGCTCAACGGCGAGGACGCGCTGCGCTTCGTCCGCCAGCGCTACAACCTGCCCAACGGCGACTTCGACCGGATCAAGCGCCAGCAGGCGTTCCTGGCCGCGCTGGCCAAGAAGGCCGCCGACGGCGGGACCGTCTCCAACCCGCTCAAGCTGGACCGGTTCCTGTCGGCGTTCACCAAGTCGATCAGCGTGGACGACTCGGTCGACGCCGGGAGGCTCCGCTCGCTGGCGCTCAGCCTGCGCGGCGTCCGCCCCGGCGACGTGCAGTTCATGACCGTGCCGAACAAGGGCCCGGCCGCGCGCGGCCGGCAGAGCGTCGTCCTGCCGGACCCGGCCAAGGACAAGCTGCTGTTCGAGGCGATCCGCTCCGCCGAGGTCGCCGAGTACGTCCGCCGGCACGGCGGCGTGAACCGCGTCGGCCAGGTCTCCTGACGATCGCCTTTCCGAGAGATCGAACTCGCTGTTCCGGGCATTAACCTGGAAACGGTCGGACAGGGTGGTCCGCCGGGTGAGGAGTGGTTGCAGTGCTACGTCAGGCCCTCCTGGTCGCCTCGCGCAGCGGCGGCGTCCGGAAGATCGTTGAGACCGCGCCCGGGATCCGCCAGGTGGTACGGCGCTTCATCGCCGGCGAGACCATCGACGACGCCCTCGCCGTCACCCAGCGGCTCACCGCCGAGAACCTGCTGGTCACCCTGGACGTGCTCGGGGAGGACACCAGCAGCGAACGGATGGCCGAGCAGATCGTCGAGCACTACACCGAGCTCCTCAAGCGCCTGGCCGACCACGGCCTCGGCTCCCGCGCCGAGGTGTCGCTGAAGCTCACCGCCGTCGGCCAGGCCCTCGACGAGCGCCTGGCGCTGGACAACGCGCGCCGCGTCTGCACCGCCGCCCGTTCCGCGGGCACGACCGTCACCCTCGACATGGAGGACCACACCACCGTCGAGTCCACGCTGCGCATCCTGCACGAGCTGCGCGGCGACTTCCCCGACGTCGGCGCGGTCATCCAGTCCTACCTGCGGCGCGCCGAGGAGTACTGCGCCGACCTGGCCTACGAGGGGTCCCGCGTCCGCCTGTGCAAGGGCGCCTACGCCGCGCCCGAGTCGGTCGCGTTCGGCGACGAGGACGAGGTCGACAAGTCCTACGTCCGCTGCATGAAGGTCCTGATGGCGGGCCGGGGCTACCCGATGCTCGCCACCCACGACCCCCGGCTGATCGAGATCGCCGGGGCCCTGGCGGTCCTGCACGACCGCGACCCGGACACGTTCGAGTACCAGATGCTCTACGGCATCCGCCCGCAGGAGCAGCGCCGCCTGGCCGAGCAGGGCGACCAGGTCCGCGTCTACGTCGCCTACGGCTCGGAGTGGTACGGCTATTTCATGCGGCGCCTGGCCGAACGCCCCGCCAACCTGGCGTTCTTCCTCCGCTCCGTGGCGTCCAAGAACTGAGACGCTCCGGAGCCGTCCCGGGTCCGGGCGCTAGGGTGGTCCGCGTTCCTGACCCTGGCTGAGGTGTGCAAATGATCGCGATTCTGGGTGCCGGAAAGATGGGCGAGGCCCTGCTGTCGGGCGTGCTGCGCGCCGGACGGCGACCCTCGGAGCTGATGGCCACCGCGCGCCGCGAGGAACGCGCCGCGCTGCTGCGCGAGCGCTACGGGATCGAGATCGTCACCAACGTCGAGGCCGCCCGCAGGGCCTCCACCCTGGTGCTGGCGGTCAAGCCCCAGGACATGGGCGTGCTGCTGGAGGAGATCGGGCCCCGGATCCCCGCCGGGACCCTCGTGATCTCGATGGCCGCCGGCATCACCAGCGCGTTCATCGAGGAGCGCCTGCCCGAGGACGTCCCGGTGGTCCGGGTCATGTCGAACACGCCGGTGCTGGTCGACGAGGCCATGAGCGTCATCTCCGCCGGTTCGCACGCCGGTGAGGAGCACCTGAAGCTCGCCGAGGAGCTCCTCACCCCGGTCGGCAAGGTCCTCCGCATCCCCGAGTCCCTCCAGGACGGCGCGACGGCCCTGTCCGGCAGCGGCCCCGCGTACTTCTACTACCTGGTCGAGGCCATGGTGGACGCGGGCATCCTGCTCGGCATGCCCCGCGCCGCGGCCCTGGAGATGGTCATCCAGTCGGCCGTGGGCGCCGCCGTGATGCTCCGCGACTCCGGCGAGCACCCGGTCCTGCTCCGCGAGGCGGTGACCTCCCCGGGCGGCACCACGATCGCCGCCATCCGCGAACTGGAGAAGCACGGCGTCCGCGCCGCCGTCCTGGAGGCCATCGAAGCCGCCCGCAACCGAGGCCGCGAACTGGCGGGCGGCTGACCCGGAACCACCCACCACCACGATCGCCCGCGACGACCCGCCCTTGCGGCGGCCCGACTCGATCATGCCGGCGCCTACGAGCGACGGATTCACCGAGGCCGTGAGCAGGCGGGCGGTCGTCCTGGCGGCCGAGCGCGAGGCTCGGCGCGGGTGCCCGCCCCTGCCGGGAGCCCGGCCGGATCGCGGTCACAGGCTCAGCACGATCCTGCCGTTCAGGCCGCCGCGGGCGAACCGCTCGGCGGCCGCCCGCACCTGGTGCAGCCCGAAGACGGCCTCCACCCGCGGCCGCAGCGCTCCCCGGTCGATGAGTCCGGCCAGGTCGGCGAGCCCGGCCCCGTCCTCGCGGACCTGGTTCACCGTGGTCCGCACGCCTCGCCCGGACAGGTCGGGGACCGGGCCCCGCTGGGTGGCGATCGAGGCGTACCGCCCGCCGTCGGCCACGGCGTCGGTCACGAACGCCCCGAAGGTGTCGAAGACCGCGTCGTAGCGGCGCTCCTCCAGCGCGGTCGGCTCCAGGACGACCTGTTCGGCGCCGTGACCGCGCACGACCTGCGCCTGCTCCGGCCGGGACACCAGCGCGTCCACGCGCGCGCCCCGGGCCCGGGCGATCTGCAACGCCAGCACGCCGACCGCGCCCGCGGCCCCGGTGACGAGCAGCCGCTCGCCACCGGTGATCCCGAGCCAGTCCAGCGTCTGCGAAGCCGTCAGCCCCGCCAGCGGCACGGTGGCCGCATCGACCAGCCCGAGCGCGGTCGGCGCGGCCGCGACCGCGCTCGCGGGCAGCGCCACCAGGTCGGCCCAGGTCCCCCGGCCGGACTCCAACTGGTGCGACATGGCGATCACCCGCTCGCCGACACCGAGGCCACTGGACCCGGGATCGACCACGACGCCCGCCACGTCCCAGCCGAGGGTCATCGGCAGCGGCGGCGTCCCCTCACCGATGGCGCCCTCGCGGGTCTTGCCATCGACGGGATTGACGCTGGAGGCGACGACGCGGACCAGCACCTCCTCCGGCCCCGCCTCGACGTCGGGGACCTCCACCACGTTCAACACCTCAGGACCGCCGAACCGGTCGATCCGCACCGCACGCATCACTGGTGCCCTCTCCGCACGCGAGCTCACTGGACGACAACGCACCTTGATCGTCATCCGCCCGCTCGGCCCCGCACCAGCGGCCGAATCGCCAACCTGCGAAAGAATCAGGCCATCGACATCACCGTTGAAGCAGCGGGACGTCCTCCGGCCGCCCCCGCCCACCGCTGGATCCAGAGGACTGGTTGCGCCGTACCTACGAACGACGCCTGAACGGCCTTCGCAAGGACGAGGCACCAACGGCACAGAGCTGGGAGGACGGCAGGATGCCACCCCGAAGATCCACCAGAAACGCCCTCGGCGAGGACGAAACGAAGGGCAGCCAGGCTCGGTGGAGCGTGCCGGGCGGTGAGCAGGCGGCTCTGCGGCGTATGCCGGGGTGCGTTAGGGCTGGTGAAATGGGGGCTCCTGGGTTCGGGGAGGGGGCTTTGAGCCGCGGGCGGGTTTGGTACGTGTAACGGGTATGGGGATTCTGCTTCGTGTGCTCGTGGCCCTCGGGCTCGTCGCTGACGCCGTCGTCCACTGGGTGTTCGCGCCGGAGATGCGTTTCGTCCAAGGCGGCTCGATCCGTGGTGACTGGCTGTTCTACGTGCAGGCGGCGCTGGCGGCGGCGGTGGCCGTGCTGGTGCTGGGGATGCCGCGCCGCTGGACGTACGCGGTGGCGTTCCTGGTGGCGGGGAGCGCGCTGGGAGCGGTGGTGCTCTACTACTTCGTCGACGTCGGGGCGCTCGGTCCCCTGCCGAACATGCACGAGCCGGTCTGGTACGCCGAGAAGACGATCAGCGCGGTGGGGGAGGGCGTGGCCGCGCTCGCCGCGCTGGTCGGGTTCCTCACCACGCGGGACCCGGAGCGGGAACGCGAGGGGGAACGGTCACGGGTGTGACGAGGGCGTTCCCGTGGGTGGCCTGATGAGGCCGCTCGTGAGGGCTGTCCGCCCGGTAACCGGGTTCTTACTATGCCCTCGTGGCTACCGGGCGCCTGCTCCCCCTGGTGATGGCCGCGGCGCTGGCCGCCGGGGCGGTCGGTTCGTGCAGCGGCGGCCGTGAGCCCGACCGGTTCCGGATCGGGACGGTGACGCGGGGGGACGTGACCGAGGTGGTCGAGGCCCCCGCGACGGTCGCGGCGCGGGCCACCGCCACCGTCCGCTCGCCCGCCGAGGGGACGGTCGGGCGGCTGTACGTCGCCGACGGCGACCGCGTCGAGGAGGGCGACGTCCTCGCCAGGATCGACTCACCTGCGGCGCGGGAGCAGCTCGCCCAGGCCCGTGCCGCCGACGGCGCCTCCTCCGGCGGGGCGCCGCCGTCCGGGATCGACCTGACCGCGTTCCAGCGCGGGATCGACCGGACGGCCAGGAACGGGTTCGACTCCGCCCGCGACGTCGCCGCGAAGATCCCCGACCCGAGGCACCGCGCGCACGCGCTGGCCGGGATCGCCAAGGCCGAGGGCGAGTACCGGACCGCCTCCGCCGCCGCCCGCGCCGCCGTGGCCAGGCTGAACGCCGGGCTCGGCAGCGTCGGCACGGCGATCTCCTCCATCACCGCGGCGCAGCGCGTGCAGACCCGCGCCGCCGTCCGCGCCGCCGAACGCACCGTCCGCGCCCTGACGATCCGGGCGCCGTTCGACGGGGTGGTGAGCCTCGGCGGCCCGGCGGGCGGCGCACCCGACCTGGGCGGCCTGCTGGACCGCCTGCCCCAGCAGCTCGGCCGGCCGGGCGGGACCAACGGCCTGGCCGCGCTCGGCGGCCTCGGCGGCGGCGCGGCCAAGGACGCCCCCGCCGTCGCCACCGGCGCGCCCGTCTCCGCGGGCGACGCGGTCGTCACCGTCACCGACACCTCGAAGCTGACGCTGACGGCCGACGTGGACGAGACCGACGTGCTCCAGGTCGACGACGGCGTGCGGGCGGACGTCGAGCTCGACGCCGTCCCCGGCGGCGCCTACACCGCCGCCGTCACGGGGGTCGGCGCGACGCCGCAGCAGGCCAGCGGCGGCGGCGTCACCTACAAGGTCACCCTCTCCCTCGAACGCGGCGCCCTCCCCGGCGGCGGCCGCGCGCCCTGGCCCAAACCCGGCATGAGCGCCGTCGTCGACCTGCGGGTGCGCGAGGTGCGGGACGTGCTGACGGTCCCGTCCGCCGCCGTCGTCAACAGCGGACGCGACTCGGTCGTCTGGGTGGTCGCCGGAAGCCGGGCGCAGCGCCGGACCGTCCGCCTCGGCGCGCAGGGCGACACGACGGTGGAGGTCACCCGGGGGCTGCGCGAGGGCGAGCGGATCGTCGTCCGCGGCGCCGACGCCGTGCGGCAGGGCCAGGAACTCGCGACGTGACGCCGGCGCTGGAGGCCGTGGACGTCACCCGCACCTACCGCGCGGGTGACACCGAGGTCACCGCGTTGCGCGGGGTGAGCCTGCGGATCGACGAGGGCGAGTACGTGGCGGTCGTCGGCCCCTCCGGCTCCGGCAAGTCCACCCTGATGCACCTGCTCGGCTGCCTGGACCGCCCCACCACCGGCGTCCTCCGGGTCGGGGGCCGCGACGTGGCCCGCCTCTCCGACACCGAGCTGGCCGAACTCCGCAACGCCCGCGTCGGCTTCGTGTTCCAGTCGTTCCACCTGCTCGGCCGCACCAGCGCCCGCGACAACGTGGCGCTGCCGCTGGTCTACCGGGGCGTTCCGCGCGCCGAACGCCGCCGCCGCGCCGCCGAGGCCCTGGCGACCGTCGGCCTGTCCCACCGCCTGGACCACCGGCCCGGCCAGCTTTCGGGCGGCGAGCAGCAGCGCGTCGCCATCGCCCGCGCCCTGGTCGGCGACCCCGGCGTGGTGCTGGCCGACGAACCCACCGGCAACCTCGACACCCGCACCGGCGACGACGTGATGGCGCTGCTGGAACGCCTCAACCGCGACCGCGGCGTGGCGATCGTCCTGGTCACCCACGAACCCGACGTCGCCGCCCGCGCCCGCCGCCGCGTCCACCTACGCGACGGCATGATCGAAAGCGACGAACGCGACACCACCCCACTCCAAGGCCCCACCCCACCAAGAAGCGACACCCAACCGAGAAACGACCCCCCATCGGGAGGCGACGCTCCGCCGGAAGGTGACGACCCGTCGGGAGGTGACGCTCCGCCGGAAGGTGACGCTCCGCCGGAAGGTGACGCTCCGCCGGGAGGCGACGCTCCGCCGGGAGGCGGCGCCTCGTTGGGAGGTGATGGCCCGTCGGGAGGGGATGTGCTTCCGGGAAGGGGTGCTTCGGTGGGGGGCGATGTCCCGGGGGGCGATGGTGGTTCCTGTGAGGAGGTGTGAGGGCGGGGGAGTCGTTTAGGGTCGCGGTGGACGCGCTGCGCGTCAACCGCCTGCGCAGCGCGCTGACGATGCTCGGCGTGGTGATCGGGGTCGCCGCCGTGGTGGTGCTGGTGGCGATCGGGTCCGGTGCCCGTGACCTGGTGCAACGCGAGATCGAGGGGCTGGGCTCCAATATCATCTTCGTGGCGCCGGGCCAGCTGTCGCTGGGCGCGGCCCCGTCGATCAGCCGGCTGCGCCTGGACGACGTGGCCTATCTGGGCCGGATCACCGGCGACGAGAGCGCCATCGCCGTGGCCCTGAACTCCGGCGAGACGATCCGGGCGGGCCACCGGCAGCTCTACTCCAGCATCGTCGGGGCCAACGAGAACCTCCGCAACGTCTTCGACCGGCCCCTCCGCCGCGGCCGCTACCTCAGCCGCACCGACGTGGAGACGCGCCGCCGCGTGGTGGTGCTCGGCTCGGAGGTCGCGCACCGCCTGTTCGGGGACGCCGACCCGGTCGGCCGCCAGATCACCGTGGCGGGTGGCGCGCGCTTCCGGGTGATCGGGGTGTTCGAGGAGGTCGGGCAGACGTTCGGGCAGAGCCGCGACGCCGAGGTCCACATCCCGGTGACCGCCGCCCAGCGCCTCTTCGGCGTGGAACGGGTGGACTTCCTGGCCGTCCGCGCTCCCACGAAGGAGGCGGTTCCGGCGTTGCGGAAGACGGTGGTGGACGCCCTGCAGCGCCGCTACCGGGGCGAGGAGTTCTCGGCGATCACCCAGACGCAGCTGCTGGGCACGATCGGCACGGTCCTCGGCGCCCTCACCGGCGTCCTGGCCGCCATCGCGGCGATCTCCCTGCTGGTGGGCGGGGTGGGCGTGTCGAACATCATGCTGGTCAGCGTCCGGGAACGCACCCGCGAGATCGGCCTGCGCAAGGCGCTGGGCGCCCGCCAGCGCGACATCCTGTCCCAGTTCCTGCTGGAGGCGGTCCTGCTGACGTCGCTGGGGGGCGCGGCGGGCATCGCCCTGGGCGTGGGGGCGGCCCTGGCGATCTCGGCCATCTCGCCGGTCCCCGCGACGATCGCGTGGTGGTCCCCGGCGCTGGCGTTCGCGGTCTCGGCGGCGGTCGGCGTCTTCTTCGGGGTGGCGCCCGCCCGGCGCGCGGGGCGCCTGGACCCGGTGGTGGCGCTCCGCGCCGAGTGACCTCTACCAGGAATTATCGCGTTCCGTACCGACGTTTTACGTATCGTGATCGATCAAGCTGTTTCTCCGGACCGGCGGCTCCTGACCTTCGTCTCCGGCTTCTGGCAGGCGGGAGGCTGGCTGTTCCTGGCCGCGATCGTCGCGGGGGCCGGGGCCCACGACCTGACGAGCGGCGGCTCCCCGGGCGTGCTCGCGTTCGAGGCGCTGCTCGTGGCGTACCTGGTCACGATGTACTTCCTGGAGCGGCGGCGCGCCACGGTCGTCTCCACGTCCGGTCTCGAACTGCGCGGCTACCTGCTGGCCGAGAGCATCCCCTGGGGCCGGGTGGCGGACGTCCGGGCGTCC
This sequence comes from Actinomadura kijaniata, assembly GCF_014138665.1. NCBI lineage: Bacteria > Bacillati > Actinomycetota > Actinomycetes > Streptosporangiales > Thermomonosporaceae > Actinomadura > Actinomadura kijaniata. The sequence continues at coordinate 148,381 of NZ_JACJIA010000008.1, read as the reverse complement.
CGCAGATGGGGCATGCGCCGGGTCGCGCTGCTGCTGACCGACGGCCGCGTACGCCTGCTCACCGCCCCGCGCGACCACGTCTTCGAGGGCGACCGCGACCTCGACGCGAAGATCGAGGCCATCCGGGAGGCGAAGCCGGACCAGGTCTCCCGGCCCTCCGCCCGCACGGGCCGCTGAGGCCCGCCGGGGCACGTGGCGAGGCCCCTCGCGGCCCCGCGGCTCCGGGCCGGGCGGGGACGCGAGGGGCCTCCGGTCAGGCGACGGCCTCGGTGGCCGTGGTCCCGGCCGCGACCACCCGGCGCACGAACCGGGCGGTCTCGCGCATGGCCGCGCTCGCCTCCGGGAGAACGCGGTTGAGGATCTGGAAGACGTGCATCTGGCCCTTCCAGACCTGGAGTTCGCAGTCGTTGCCCGCCCTGGTCAGCGCCTCCGCCAGGGCCTCGGCCTCCGGGCGCAGGACCTCCGCGCCGCCGACCTGGATGAGGATCGGGGGCGCGTCGGTCCAGGGGGAGGCGAGCAGGGCCAGCCGCGGGTCGTCGAATCCGGCTGGCCCCACTACGAGGCGGGCGACCCGGCGGGCCGCGTAGGCGGAGATGTAGGGGTCGCGGGCGCGGCGCTGGGCGCGCGTGGACATCTCGCAGGTGAGGTCCACCCAGGGGGAGAACAGCACCGTCCCGGCGGGGCGCGGCAGGCCGGTGCGCAGGATCTCGCCGGTCAGCGCGGCGGCCAGGTGGCCCCCGGCGGAGTCGCCCGCGATCACGATCCCGGACGCCGGGACGCCGCGGTCCAGCAGCCAGCGGTAGGCCGCCACCGCGTCCTCCAGCGGGGCCGGGAACGGGTTCTCGGGCGCCAGCCGGTACCGCGGGACCAGCACCGGCAGGCCCGTGTCCAGGGCCAGGCGGGACGTGATCGGACGGTGGGTGCGCGGCGAGCACACCACGTACGCGCCGCCGTGCAGGTAGAGGATCGCGCCGCTCGCCGTCCGCTCGCCCTCGCGGGTCACGACCCATTCGCCGGCGACCGGGCGTTCCGCGCGGTCCGTCTCGACGCGGGGGTCGACCAGTGGCCGGATGTGGACCCGGGAGGTCGGGCGCATCAGCAGCGAGGCCGCGTCCACGGTGGTGCGGGCGGTGCGCAGGGTGCGCGCGTGGCCGGGGACCAGATGGATGAACGGGCGTGCGCCCAGCCGCAACGCGCCGGTGACCAGGAGGCTGCGGGCGCTCGGGCGACGTTCGTGGGGTTTCCGGGGGTCGGCCTCGGGGGTGGGAGGCGCGGACAGCGGCAGAGGGGTCACCTCCGCCGGCTGCGGAGCGGGTGGGCGTGTGTCCATCTCAGCCCCATTTGCTCTGTTTCCTTTGTGTTAATGAGATGCCCACTCGGCGAGGGTGGTTCACGTCACAACTTTGTGTCGAAGCCGTCCGATTGGAACGGGAGCAAAGCGGCTAACGTGCGGGGGCGCGCACGCTGGGTAGCGGAACGCGGTGATCTATGCCACTTGGACAGGGGGATCGGCGGGGGCGATACCGTGAGGCCATGAGCAGTGCCGCGCAGCCCGCGCCCCCGGCGAACTGCGGTCTCCAGGTCCTCTGGGACGACCGGCTCACCGGCTACGACTTCGGTCCCGGCCACCCCATGAACCCCGTGCGGGTCGAGCTGACCGTCGCGCTGGCGCGCGAGTACGGCCTGTTCGACCGGCCGAACGTGCGCGTGACGGCGTTCGAGCCCGCCGACGACAAGCTCCTCGCCCGCGTGCACGAGGAGTCCTACATCGCCGCCGTCCGGCACGCGGGCGCGACCGGCCTGCCCGAGCCGGGCCGCGGCATCGGCACCGCCGACAACCCCGTGTTCCTCGGCATGCACGACGCCTCCGCGCTGATCGCGGGCGCGTCGGTCGCCGGGGCGCGGGCCGTCTGGGAGGGCGGCGCCGAGCACGCCGTCAACGTCTCGGGCGGCCTGCACCACGCGATGGCCGGGGCCGCCAGCGGCTTCTGCGTCTACAACGACGCCGCCCTCGCCATCGCCTGGCTGCTGGACAACGGCGCCGAACGCGTCGCGTACGTGGACGTGGACGTCCACCACGGCGACGGCGTGCAGGCCCTGTTCTACGACGACCCCCGCGTCATGACGATCAGCCTGCACGAGACGCCGCGCACGCTGTTCCCCGGCACGGGTTTCCCCAACGAGACCGGCGGGAGCGGAGCCGAGGGCACGGCCGTGAACGTCGCCCTCCCGCCCGGCACCGGCGACGCGGCCTGGCTGCGCGCGTTCGAGGCGGTCGTGCCGCCGCTGCTGCGCGCGTTCGCGCCGCGGGTCCTGGTCACCCAGCACGGCGCCGACGTGCACGCGCTCGACCCGCTGGCCCACCTGATCCTCACCCTCGACGGCCAGCGCACCGCCTACCGGCGGCTGCACGCGCTCGCCCACGAGGTCGCCGGGGGGCGCTGGCTGGCCACCGGGGGCGGCGGCTACGAGCTGGTGCAGGTCGTCCCGCGCGCCTGGACGCACCTGATCGCCGAGGCCGCGGGCCTGCCGATCGCCCCCGAGACGCCCACCCCCGACGCGTGGCGCGAGTTCGTCCGGCAGCGCACCGACGAGGTCGCGCCGCGCCGCATGACCGATGGAACGACCGAGGTGGAGGTGCGCACATGGGAGACGGGCTTCGACCCGGCCAACCCGGTGGACCAGGCGGTGCTGGCGACCCGGCGGGCGGTGTTCCCGGAACACGGCCTGGACCCGATGACGGACGTGTGATGGCGCCGACCCGCGAGGAGCTGCGCGCCCACCTGCTCCGCACGATGATCGCCGGGGACGTCGCCACGCCCCGGCAGAACAACCTGCTGCACTACCGCCGCATGGCCAACGGCGACCCGTACTACCAGTTCGGCCTGGAGTTCAAGCGTTCCTACACCGAACGCGACATCCTGGAGATCATGGTCGAGCGGTGCGGCGTGAGCGCCGACCCGATGCACCTGTACGGCGACGACACCATCGACCCGGAGCTGACGATCGACGCGCTGGAGGCGATGGCCGCCCGCGTCGGCCTGGCCGCGCGCCGCCGCGAGAACGTCGTGATCGCCACCGGTCACCCGGCCACGCTCACCCCGGTCTACCAGGCGCTGTCCCGGGCGCTGACCGAGGCGGGCTGCCGCGTGCTGACCCCGGCGGCGGGCTGGGAGTACCAGGTCGAGACCTCCCACGGCCGCGAGGCGCGGCGGCTGGTCTACGCCGACGGCGGCGTGGCGATGCTGGAGGGCGACGACGGCCGTACCCATCACACCCACGACGCGGCCCCGATGAACACCATGCTCGACGCCCTGAACGGGACCGACGCTCCTGGGACCCCTCCGGAGTACACCGGCGAGGCGAATTCCAGAGAATGGCCGGATCTGGCCATCGCCGACCATGGCTGGGCCGGTGCGGCCGGACAGGCGGGCATCGACGCGGTCGGTTTCGCTGACTGTAACGACCCGGCGCTGTTCGTGGGGGCCGCCGAGGGCAAGATCACGGTCGTGGTGCCCCTCGACGACGGCGTATCACCGCACCATTACGCCCCTTTGACGGCCTACCTCCTGGCACGTGCCGGTCTGGGGTGACCCCCGGGCCCCCTGAGAATCTCACTGGAGCGACCCCACAGGCGTCACAGCGTGTGACGTGACGGCCGTAACGGGGCTGATGGGTTGGCACACGTCCGCCGCTCCCGCGTGAGTCGCAGGTCATCGCGTGTTCCGGCCTTACAACTCATCGTCACGCCACGGTCCGTCCCGTCAGGTCAACGCTCCGTACGTGATAACAGTGTGGCCTCCGGGACAGGCTGGATACGGAAATGGCAGGAACTCCCCTCTTGCGACTGTCGGTACACGATTTACGCTGGGGGAAGTACACGTGCGTGATCAAAGTCACCCAAAGGGCCGGTGCGCGGCACGTGTGGAAGAGGGCGTCCGATGAGCTCAGGCGAGCGACCTCTGAGCGAGGTCAGATTCCTGACCGTGGCCGAAGTGGCGGCGGTGATGCGGGTGTCCAAGATGACCGTCTACCGCCTCGTCCACTCGGGAGAACTGCCCGCGATCCGCGTGGGACGTTCGTTCCGGGTCCCCGAACAGGCCGTACACGACTACCTGCGCGACGCGTTCATCGAGGCCGGGTGAGCGCTCCCCGCGAACGCGGGGACGTTCCCGGAGCGGGGAACGGGCCATGACCCGCCCCCCTCCGAACCCGGCCGCGCAGGGGGCGCCGGCAGGGACCGCAAGGTCCACGCCGGCGGCCGGGAAACGGCTACAGGGGAACTAACGGCGTCCCCACGGGGACGTTGCGGGCGAGAAAGACGGCAGACGACCCGCCGGACCCGGTGTCCGGGGGATCGGGGGCGACAGGCGTCTCCCCGGTGCCCCGACACCGGGCACATGGCTCTGCGCGCCATGACGGCGCGGCGGCGGTTCGCGGCGGCGATCCGCCGGACCCGACCCGCCTGGCCCGAGGACGGCCCGGCGGCCTGACTCCCCCGGGGCGGCGCCCCGTGGCGTCGCGGGTCGGCGCGGGACGGTCCACACTCCTGTGTGATCAAGGGGCCGCCCGTCGGAGGGGACACCCACGAGGGACGCGGCCATGCCGTTCGCCGCCGACCCGGAGGGGTCACCGAGGGGGCGTACGGCTTCGATCCCCGCGCCCTGATCCGCGGACCGGGCCGGGAGCGCGTCCGCTCGCACCACCGAACCCCGTCGCCGGGCCCGTTCCGGCCGTGCCGCATCCGGACAGGCGGCCGCGGGCGGCGGCCTGCGCCGGCGACCAGGTGTGACCTGTCAGTCATCTTTTGGGGGTTCGTTTCCCGGAAATTCGGGGGAGTGTCAAGAGGCGTTGAGGGTACGGCGGGCGACATGGGAACGGTGCGGATCACTCCGCGGACCGAACGGCGTCGGCTCAGCGGTACCCTTGGGCAGCGGACTGTGCACGTCAACCGAGTCGATGCTCGGCTGCGGCATGTCCTTCTCCTGTAAGACACCCGATTTGCCGAGCGAGGTCTCGTGGGCTCCGTCATCAAGAAGCGTCGTAAGCGGATGGCCAAGAAGAAGCACCGCAAGCTGCTGAAGAAGACGCGCATCCAGCGCCGCAACAAGAAGTAAACACGCAGGCCACCGAGCCGTAAGGGGTGGGGCGCACAGTGTCCTCTATGCCCTCCACTGCGGCCCGTGTCGTCCTCGTCACGGGAGTCTCCCGTTTCCTGGGGGCGCGGGTCGCCAACACCCTCCAAGCCGACCCGCGTATCGAGCGGGTCATCGGCGTGGACACGGTCCCACCCACGACGTCGCTCGGCCGCACCGAGTTCGTCCGCGTCGACATCCGCACGCCGAGCATCGCGAAGGTCATCTCCTCCGCCGAGGTCGACACCGTCGTCCACCTCAACCTGGTGACGGCCCCGTCCGGCCCCCGGTCGCGGGTGAAGGAACTCAACGTCATCGGCACGATGCAGCTGCTGGCCGCGTGCCAGCGGTCGCCGGACATGCGCAAACTCGTCGTGCGGTCCTCGGCCGCCGTCTACGGGTCCTCGCCCATGGACCCGGCGGTGTTCGCCGAACGCGACGAGCCCGTCGAGCCGCCCACCTCCGGCTACGCCAAGGACGCGGTCGAGGTCGAGGGCTACGTGCGGGGCCTGCAACGCCGCCGGTCGGACCTGACGGTCTCGGTGCTGCGCTTCGTCAACTTCCTGGGTCCGGGCGTGGACTCCCCGCTGACCCGGTACCTGCGCATGCCCGTCGTGCCGACGGTGCTGGGGTTCGACCCCCGGCTGCAGTTCGTGCACGAGGACGACGGCATCGAGGTGCTGCGCCGGATGACCGTGGAGGACCATCCGGGGTGCTTCAACGTGGCGGGCGACGGCGTCCTGCTGCTCTCGCAGGCGTTGCGCCGGGCCGGACGCTCGTTCGTGCCGGTCCCGGCGCCGTCGTTCGCCATGCTGGGCGACGCCGGCCGCCGGTTCGCGGGGATGTCGGGGTTCTCGCCCGAGCTCCAGCGCCTGCTCGCCTACGGCCGTGTCGTCGACACCACCACGCTGGTGAACGAGCTGGCCTGGCGGCCCAAGTACGGCTCGGAGGCGGCGTTCGCCGACTTCGTGTCCGCGCAGGGGCTGGGACGCACCGTTCCCATGGCCCTGCTGGACCGACTGACCACGGTGTTGGGCCGCGAGTAGCGGGAGGCGCAGTGAACGCGCAGCTTCATGACGAACAGCCCGCCGAGCGGGGGGCGCGGGTCATCCCGTTGAACGCCGCCCGCCAGGACGAGGAGCCGGCCGAGCGCCACCCGCTGGAGCGCAGGGCCGCCGCCGGGCTCGCGTTCCTGCGCCGGCGGCTGGCCGGCGAGTACGAGGTCGACGAGTTCGGCTTCGACCCCGAGCTCAACCGCAACGTCCTGCTGCCCGCCGCCCGGGTGCTCTACGAGCGGTGGTTCCGGGTGGAGCTGGCCGGGACCGAGCACGTCCCGCAGAAGGGCGGCGCGCTCATCGTCGCCAACCACTCCGGGACCGTCCCCCTCGACGGGATCATGCTGTCGGTCGCGGTGCACGACCACCTGGAACGCGACCTGCGGCTGCTCGGCGCCGACCTGATCTACCAGGTGCCGGTGCTGGGGCACCTGTCGCGCAAGGCCGGGCACACGCTGGCCTCGCCCGCCGACGCGGCGCGGCTGCTGGCCAAGGACGAGCTGGTCGGGGTGTTCCCCGAGGGCTTCAAGGGCGTCGGCAAGCCGTTCAGCGAGCGCTACCAGTTGCAGCGGTTCGGGCGCGGCGGGTTCGTGGAGACGGCGCTGCGCGCGAACGTGCCGATCATCCCGTGCGCCATCGTCGGCGCCGAGGAGATCTATCCCAAGATCGCCGATCTGAGGCCGCTGGCCCGGCTGCTCGGCGTGCCGTACTTCCCGGTGACCCCGACGTTCCCGTGGCTGGGACCGGCGGGGCTGCTCCCGCTGCCGTCCAAGTGGATGATCGCGTTCGGGGAGCCGATGCCGCTGGACGACTACGGGCCCGAGGCCGCCGACGACCCGATGACGGTCTTCAACCTCACCGACCACGTCCGCGAGACGGTCCAGCAGATGCTCTACGACACGCTGCTGCGCCGGGGCCCCGCGTTCTTCTAGGCCCCCGGGGCCGCTAGGAGCGGTAGTGCCGCCGCAGGGCGATCCCGGCGGCGACGCCGCCGGCCAGCGCCCCCATCCCGGCCGCCGCCGGGAGGGCCACCATCGTCACCTTGCGGCCGGTGCGGAAGTCGTGCACCGGCCACCCGTTCTGCTTGGCGTGCTCGCGGAGGGCCGGGTCGGGGTTGACCGCGTGGGGGTAGCCGACCGCGGTCAGCATCGGCAGGTCGTTGACCGAGTCGCTGTAGGCCGAGCAGCGGGCCAGGTCCAGGCCCTCGCGCTGGGCCAGCGCGCGGATCGCCTCGGCCTTGGCCTGGCCGTGCAGCAGGTTGCCGACCAGGCGGCCGGTGTAGACGCCGCCGGAGGTCTCGGCGACCGTGCCGAGCGCGCCGGTCAGCCCCAGCCGGTGGGCGATCGTGCGGGCCACCTCGACGGGGGTGGCGGTGACCAGCCACACCTGCTGGCCGGAGTCCAGGTGCTGCAACGCGAGGCGGCGGGTGCCGTGCCAGATGCGGTCGGCCATCACCTCGTCGTAGATCTCCTCGGAGAGGCGGACCAGGTCGTCGACCTTCTGGCCGGCGACGAACGCCAGCGCCATCTCCTTGGCGCTGCCGATGTGCTCGGCGTTCTCGGTGCCGCGCAGCCGGAACGCGGCCTGCCCCCAGGCGAACATCGCCAGGTCCCGCATCGTGAACAGCTTGCGCGAGGCCAGGCCGCGCGCGAAGTAGTAGATCGACGCGCCGCGCATCATCGTGTTGTCCACGTCGAAGAACGCCGCCGCCGTCGGGTCCGGCTCGGGCAGCGGCTCGGGCTCCGCCGCCGCCGCGGCCGCCGCCTCGCCCGCGCTGACCGGGTCCTCTTCTTTGCCGCGCTGCCAGAAAAGCCGCATGGTGCCGAGCTTAGCCAGCACGGGTGTCGGGCCCCGGTGTTCGTCCTTGAATGGGACGGTCCTCACTTTCGGCGTTCCGGTGAACGGTCATCTCGGCGACCAGGCGTTCGCGCAGCCGGTCGCGGAAACGCGGGTCGGGGGCGGGCAGGCCGGACCGCATACCGGTCAGGGAATGACGGGTCCGCCGTATCCCGCGCCGCCCGCTGAGACGGGCCCTCCTCATATCGGTCCCCCCGGTGAAGCGGTGGTGCCCCGACAACGAGCGACCCGGACCCCGGGTTACGGCCGTCCCTAGGGAACGCGCGGATCGTCCGGCAGCATCCGGGCCAGCGACCGCACCGCGCGGTACTGCAACGCCTTGATCGCGCCGGTCTTCTTGCCCATGATCAGCGCCGTCTCCGCCACCGACAGCCCGTGCAGGAAGCGCAGCACCACGCACTCCTGCTGCTCGGAGCCCAGGCGGCGGACGGCCGTCAGCAGCGTGCGCCGGGTCATCGCGTCCAGCACGGCGCGCTCGGGACCCTCCTGGGGGAGGTCGGGCTCCAGCAGCTCGGCCGTGCAGATCTCCAGGCGGTGGCGGCCGGACTTGAAGTGGTCGGTGACCAGGTTGCGGGCGATGGTGACGAGCCAGGCCCCGAAGTCCTTGCCCTGCCAGTGGAAGTCGCCGATCCGGCGCAGCGCCCGCAGGAACGTCTCGCTGGTCAGGTCCTCGGCCAGCGCGTGCGAGCCGACCCGGTAGTAGACGTACCGGTAGACGAGGTCCACGTAGTTGTCGTAGAGGGCGCCGAACGCCTCGGCGTCGCCCTCGCGGGCGCGCAGGACCAGGGACTTCATCGCGTCGCCGGGTCGGGAGAGCGGGGCGTCACCCGGTCGGGCGGGCCGCGGGACCGCCGCTACCGGGACATCGAGGGTCAAGCTGCTCATGCAGTTCTCCTCGGGGCGTAAGCGACCTCCGACGTGAATTGCCACTCTAGGTACCGGCGGCCACGGCAGGCAATGGTGTGACGCCTCGTATGTCCGGGAACCGCCTACACGAACGATCCGTCGGTGGCGGCCCGCCCGCTCCGGCCTGCCCCGCCGGGCCCGTTCCGGCCGGTCGCCGGGGAGCGGTTACCCCTCAACGGCCCGCATCGGGCACCATGGGGCGCGATGGAAGCTCTAATCGCGCTCGTGGCGACCCTGGGTGCCTTAATGGCCACCGGGTTGCTGGTTCAGCGCGCCTCCAAGGAACGGCTCCTCTACCTGATCGCGTGGTCGGTGACCCTGGTCGGGCTGTCCCTGGCGCTGCTCGCGCTGACCGCGGGCTTCTTCCTGGGGTTCAACGGCCTGCTGTTCCGCGTGGCGGAGGTCGGGGCCGCGCTGGTCGCGCCGCTGTGGCTGGCGCTGGGCATGGTGGAGCTGATCGCCCGTCCGGTCCAGGTGCGGTTCGCCGCCTGGCTGTTCTCGGTGTCCTACACCGTGGTCGCCATGGTGATCCTGGCGCTGGACCCGTTCAAGCGGAGCGCCTTCACGAAGGGCCTTCCCAAGCCGGGCGACACCTACGACGCGATCCCGCTGCTGCTGATCGACGGCATCCACGTGGTCGCGGTGCTCGCCCTGGTGGCGTGCGCGGCGGTCACCGCGGTGCTGGCGAGCAAGCAGGACCGCGAGGCGGCCGACCTGCTGATCCCGATCGCGCTGGTCGCCCTGGCCGGGGCGCTGGTGGTCGGCGGCACCCGCGGCCTGCTGCCCGGGTTCGTCGCGGTCGTGGCGCTCGGCGGCGCGGCCGGGCTGGTCTGGTACGGCGCGATGCGGACCATCCCCGTCTACGACGAGGAGGGCTACGCCGACGACGGCTACGAGGACGAGCCCGCCACCGGCTACGAGGAGCAGGGCTACACCGGCCCGCAGCGGCAGCCCGAGCCGCCCCGGCCCGCCCCCGCCCCTGCTCCGGCCCCCGCTCCGGTCGGCAAGCGCGCCAAGCGCGGCGAGCTGCGCTTCCCCGAGCCCCAGGCCGAGGAGCTGCGCTTCCCCGCCGAGCCCTCCCCGCCGACCACCGTGGACGGGCTGCGCCCCCCGACCGGCGAGACCCCGCTGCCCGTCCCGGCCGGGGCCGACCTGTCGGCGGCCTGCGGCCAGATCACGGTCTACACGCTGCTGGACGGCCGCGAGGAGGCGTTCGACCGGCTGGCGGCCGACCTGGTGCGGGCGGCCCGCGCCGCCGAGCCCGACACGCTGATCTTCGCCTGCCACGAGGTGGTCGGCGCGCCCACGCAGCGGATCTTCTACTGGCTGTTCCGCGACGAGGCCGCGTTCGCCGCGCACCGCCGCCAGCAGCACCTCCAGCGGTTCATGGCCGAGTCCCGCACGCACGTGCTGGCCACCAACGTCATCGAGCTCCGGCTCGGCGCGGCCAAGCTCCCCGGGATCCCGGGCCCGCCGGCCCCGGCCACGTCCACCGGCGGCACCCCCCTCGCCCCGCCGGCGGGAGGGCGCCCGTGAGCGGATCCATCACCATCACGCTGCTCGGCAAGCCCGGCTGCCACCTGTGCGACGACGCGCGGGCGGTCATCGAGCGGGTCGCCGCCGACCTGGGCGTGGCCTGGGAGGAACGCGACATCACCCGGTCGGAGGAGCTGCACCGCGAGTACTGGGAGCAGATCCCGGTCACGCTGATCAACGGTGTCCAGCACGACTTCTGGCGGGTGGACGAGGCCCGGCTGCGCGCCGCCGTCGAGGAACTGCGCAGGTCGCGGTGAACGGCCGGTAGCGGCCGAGACGGAGAAGCGGGAATGTCTCGTCAGTCACATCCCCGCCGTCGCGGGCGGTCCGCCCGGAGCGTGCCGGGCCCCCCTTGAACCCCTCTGACCTGCGGTTTCCTTGTCGTTCCCGATCGCCGGGCGACATGCGCAACCGGGGGGTGACTTTGTGCGCCTATTCACAAAGGCTTAATCTGGTGGACAGCCCTGGGCGACGAGGCCCCGGCTCGTACCGAATCCGGGGGAGACCGGGAGACCAGTCGGCCTCGGTCAGGGGTTGTTTTCGGGCCCCGTCCCCAGCGTCGAGCCCCCGAAGAGCAGGCCGTGACATCTCGACAGAACCGCACTCGCGACCGCGCCGAGCGCGGCATCCCCGAAGCAACCGTCGCCCGCCTGCCGGTGTACCTGCGGGCCCTGCACGCGCTCCAGGACCGGGGTGTGGCGACGGTCTCCTCCGAGGAGCTGGCCGCCGCCGCCGGCGTCAACTCCGCCAAGCTCCGCAAGGACCTGTCGCACCTCGGTTCCTACGGCACCCGGGGCGTCGGCTACGAGGTGGAGTACCTCGTCTACCAGATCTCCCGTGAACTCGGCCTGACCCAGGATTGGGTCGTGGCAATCATCGGGGTCGGTAACCTGGGCCGGGCGCTGGCCGGTTACGGCGGGTTCGCCTCCCGCGGATTCCGCGTGGCGGGCCTGCTGGACGCCGACGAGTCCGTCATCGGTCAGGAGATCTCCGGCATGACGGTCGAGCACATCGACCGGCTGGAGGAGATCATCGCCGAGCGCGGCGTGTCCATCGTCGTGATCGCCACCCCCGCGGCCGCCGCCCAGACCGTGTGCGACCGGGTGGTGGCGGCCGGGGTGACCAGCGTGCTGAACTTCGCACCGGTCGTGCTGACGGTGCCGGAGGGGGTCGACGTGCGTAAGGTCGACCTGTCGATCGAACTACAGATCCTCGCGTTCCACGAGCAGCGCAAGGCCGGCGGGCCCGACGGTTACGACCCGATGGCCGGCGGCGTCTCGGGGAACGGCAGAGCCTCGGGCTATGTCGAGGCGGTGGAAGCGTGAACGGGAACGGCGAGCGGATGGACGGGCGGGCGAGGGACGCGGTGGCGGGCGGGAGCGGCGACGGGCTCGGGCCCCGCGCCGCCCGCCCGGCGTCCCCGCGGCGGTCGGGAGGCGCGCGATGAGCATCCTGGTGGTGGGCCTCAGCCACCGCAGCGCCCCGGTGCCCCTGCTGGAGCGGGTCTCGGCGTCCGGCGACGACCTGCGCAAGCTCCTGCACGCGGTGCACGACGCCCCGAACGTCGCCGAGGCCACGATCCTGTCGACCTGCAACCGCGTCGAGGTCTACGCGGTCGTCGACAAGTTCCACGGCGGCGTCACCGCGATCACCGAGCTGCTGGCGCTGCACTCGGGCGTCCCGCTGGACGACCTGTCCCGGCACCTGTACGTCCACTACGAGGAGCGCGCGGTCCAGCACGCGTTCGCGGTGGCGTGCGGGCTGGAGTCGATGGTCGTCGGCGAGGGGCAGATCCTCGGGCAGATCCGCACCGCGTTCCGGCTCGGCCAGGACGAGCACACCCTCGGCCGCGAGCTGCACGAGGTGCTCCAGCAGGCGCTGCGCGTCGGCAAGCGCGCGCACGCCGAGACCGGCATCGACAAGGCCGGGCTGTCGCTGGTCAGCGTCGGCCTGGACATCGCCGCCGGGTACCTCGGGCCGGTGGCGGACGTGCGCGCCCTCGTCGTCGGCGCGGGGTCGATGAGCGGCCTGGCCGCCGCGACGCTGAGCCGCGCCGGGGCCCGCGAGGTCGTCGTCGCCAACCGCACCTTCGACCGCGCCGAACGCCTGGCCGCCTCCCTGGCGGTCCCGGCCCGCGCGATCCGGCTCGACGAGCTGGACGCCGCGCTCGCCGAGGCCGACCTTGTGATCTCGTGCACCGGCGCGACCGGCCTGGTGCTGACCGCCGAGCAGGTCGCGGCGGCCGGCGCCGCCGGGGACCGGCGCCGGTTCCTGCTGGACCTGGCGCTGCCGCACGACATCGACCCCGGCGTCCGCGAGCTGCCCGGCGTGCGGCTGGCGAACCTGGACGACCTGCGCACCGCGCAGGAGGCCGCGCACGCGATCGGCCCCGAGGCCGAACGCGCCGTGCAGGCGATCGTCGCCGAGGAGGTCACCGCGTTCCTGGGCGCGGCCCGCGCCGCGGCCGTCGCGCCGACCGTGGTGGCGCTGCGCTCCAAGGCCGCCGAGGTGGTGGAGGCCGAACTGGCCCGGCTCACCGGCCGCCTGCCCGAACTCGACGACCGCGCCCGCAGGGAGATCACCCAGACCGTCCGGCGGGTGGTGGACAAGCTCCTGCACGCCCCGACCGTCCGGGTCAAGGAACTGGCCGCCGCGCCCGGCGGCGACGCCTACGCCGACGCGCTGCGCGAACTGTTCGACCTCGACCCGAAGGCGCCCGAGGCCGTCACCCGCGCGGACCTGCCCGGCGCCAGCTCACCATCCGCCGAAGGACACAGCAACCCATGACCACACCCAGCCGCGTACCCGACCCCGCCCGCCCGCTGCGGCTCGGCACCCGCAAGAGCCTGATGGCGACGACCCAGTCGCAACTGGTCGCCGACGCATTGTCGCAGCGTACGGGGTATGCGGTGGAGCTGGCCGGGGTAACCACCGAAGGTGATGTCTCCAAGGCACTGCTCGCGCAGATCGGGGGCACGGGGGTCTTCGTCAACGCCCTGCGGGACCGGCTGCTGTCCGGTGAGGTGGACTTCGCCGTGCACTCGCTGAAGGACCTGCCCACCAGCCCCGGCGAGGGGATCACGCTGGCCGCCACGCCGCCGCGCGACGATCCCAGCGACGCCCTGTGCGGCCCGGCCAAGCTGGCCGACCTGCCGACCGGCGCCCGCGTCGGGACCGGTTCGCCGCGCCGGGTCGCGCAGCTGCGGGCGATGCGCCCGGACCTGGAGATCGTGCCGATCCGCGGCAACGCCGACACCCGGCTGCGCAAGGTCGCCGACGGCGAACTCGACGCGGTGGTGCTGGCGTACGCGGGGTTGAAACGTATCGGCCGGCTGGACGCGGTCGCCGAGGTCTTCGGGCCCGACCGGATGCTGCCCGCCCCGGGCCAGGGCTCGCTGGCGCTGGAGTGCCGCTCCGACCGGACGGACCTGATCGCGCTGCTCGGCGCGGTGGACGACCGGGCGACCCGCGCGGCGGTCACCGCCGAACGGACCGTCCTGGCGGTGCTGGAGGCGGGTTGCTCCGCGCCCGTGGGAGCATACGCTGCCGAAGTAGAACAGAAGCTGCATCTCACCGCCTCCGTCGTGGCGCACGACGGGAGCCGCGAGATCCGGCTGTCCGCAAGCGGCCACCCGGACCAGGCCGAGCAGATCGGGCGCGACCTCGCGCGGCGGATGCTCGCCGAGGGGGCCGACCAGTTGATGGGGGAGCGCGACATTGAGCCCCGCTAGCCAGAACGCGGCCCAGGGCACCGACCGGGCCGCCGGGCGGCCCGCCGCCAGGGCGGCCCGGTCTACCGGCAGGTCCGGCAGGACGTCCGGGAAGTCCGCCGGTGCCGCCCCCACGGTGTCGCCCGTGCCGACCGAGGCGGAGACCGGAGTGGTCTCGCTGGTCGGGACCGGCCCCGGCGACCCCGGCCTGCTGACGCTGCGCGCCGCCGCCGTGCTGGACCGCGCCGACCTGGTCATCGTGGACCGCGCCGCCGTGGCCGCCGAGATCCTCGCCCATGTCCGCGACGGCGCCGAGATCGTCGACGTCGCCGAGACCGGCGACCCCGCCGCGCTCGCGGTCCGGGAGGCCCGGGCGGGCCGCCGCGTGGTCCGGCTCGTCCCCGGCGACCCCGGGACGCTGGGCGCGCTGCCCACCGAGGGCGCGGAGATCGCGGGGTCCGGGCTGCCGTTCGAGGTCGTGCCGGGCCTGTCGTCGATCACCGCGGTGCCCGGCTACGCGGGCATCCCGCTGACCGACGACCGGCACCGCGAGGTGCGGGTCATCGACGCCGCCGCGGGCGGCGTGGAGTGGGAGCGGTTCGCCGGCCCCGACGCGACCCTGGTCATCACCGGCGCCGAGCACGCCGTCGCCGAGGTCGCCAAGAGCCTGATCGCCGTCGGCCGCCCCGACTCCACCCCGGCCGCCATGACGAGCCTCGGCACCACCACCGAGCAGGAGACCGTCGTCTCCGACCTCAAGCGGCTGGCCGCCGACACCAAGGGCATGGAGGCCCCCGCCCTGATCATCGTGGGCGGCGTGGTGGACTGGCGCGACCGGCTCGCCTGGTTCGAGACCAAGCCGCTGTTCGGCTGGCGGGTCCTGGTGCCGCGCACCAAGGAGCAGGCCGCCGACCTGTCGGAGCAGCTGCGCGCCTACGGGGCCGTCCCCGACGAGGTCCCCACCATCTCGGTGGAGCCGCCGCGCACCCCGCAGCAGATGGAACGCGCCGTCAAGGGCCTGGTGACCGGCCGCTACGAGTGGGTCGTGTTCACCTCCACCAACGCCGTGCGCGCCATCCGCGAGAAGTTCACCGACTACGGGCTGGACGCCCGCGCGTTCGCCGGGCTGAAGGTCGCCGCCGTCGGCGAGCAGACCGCCCGCGCGCTGGTCGAGTTCGGCGTGCAGCCCGACCTGGTCCCGGCCGGGCAGCAGTCCAGCGAGGGCCTGGCCGAGGTGTGGCCGCCCTACGACGAGGATTTGGACCCGATCAACCGGGTGCTGCTGCCGCGCGCCGACATCGCCACCGACACCCTCATCGCCCGCCTCACCGACCTGGGCTGGGAGTGCGAGGACGTCACCGCCTACCGGACCGTGCGGGCCGCGCCGCCGCCCGCCCCGATCCGCGAGGCGATCAAGGGCGGCGGGTTCGACGCGGTGCTGTTCACCTCGTCGTCGACCGTGAAGAACCTCATCGGCATCGCGGGCAAGCCGCACAACGTGACGGTCATCGCGGTCATCGGGCCGCAGACCGCCAAGACGGCCGAGGAGTATGGACTGCGTGTCGACGTGATGGCCGAGAAGCCGTCGGTTTCGGCACTGGCGGAGGCGCTGGCCGAGTACGGTGCGAAGCGGCGGGCCGCGCAGATCGAGGCCGGAGATCCGCTGCGCAAGCCCAGCCAGATGCGCCGGGGCGCCCGCCGCCGCAAGTAGCACCCGTACCGGCAGCACCGAGGAGACTCCCATGTCCGCCCAGTTCCCCGTGGCACGTCCGCGGCGGCTGCGCCGTACCCCCGCCCTGCGGCGGCTGGTCGCCGAGACCCGGCTGGCCCCGGCCGACCTGATCCTGCCGCTGTTCGTCAAGGAGGGGCTCGCCGAGCCGCAGCCGGTCGCCTCCATGCCCGGCGTCCACCAGCACACCCTCGACAGCCTGCGCAAGACCGCGCACGAGGCCGTCGAGGCGGGCGTGGGCGGCCTGATCCTGTTCGGCGTCCCGGCCGTCAAGGACGCCGTCGGCTCCGCCGGCGACGACCCCGACGGCATCGTCCAGCGGGCCCTGCGCGAGCTGACCGCCGAGCTCGGCGACTCGACCGTGATCATGACCGACCTGTGCCTGGACGAGTTCACCGACCACGGCCACTGCGGCATCGTGACCGCGGACGGCGAGATCGACAACGACGCGACGCTGGAGCGCTACGCCTCGCTGGCGGTCGCCCAGGCCGAGGCCGGAACGCACGTCGTCGCGCCCAGCGGCATGATGGACGGCCAGGTCGCGGCGATCCGCGCGGCGCTGGACGGCGCGGGCTTCACCGACCTGCCGATCCTGGCCTACTCCGCCAAGTACGCCTCGGCGTACTACGGGCCGTTCCGCGACGCCGCCGAGTGCGCCCCCACGTTCGGCGACCGCGCCACCCACCAGCAGGACCCGGCCAACGCCGACGAGTCGCTGCGCGAGGTCCTCGCCGACCTCGACGAGGGCGCCGACATGGTCATGGTCAAGCCCGCCGGGGCCTACCTGGACATCGTGCGGCGCGTCCGCGACGCGGTGGACGTCCCGGTCGCGGCCTACCAGGTCAGCGGCGAGTACGCGATGATCGAGGCGGCGGCCGAGAAGGGCTGGATCGACCGCGAGCGCACCATCGACGAGTCCCTGGTCGCGATCCGCCGCGCGGGCGCGAACCTGATCCTCACCTACTGGGCGACGGAGGTCGCCCGCCGCCTGTCCTCCCGGTGAGGCTGTCCGGCGGGTGACGGTGATCTATTTCCGGAGGACGGTTCCCCCTAGTCATTTGGGACCGTTTCCGGGGGGTGCCGTGTCCATCGCGGGTTCGCGGCGGCATCATCGTCTATCAAGGAACTGTTTTCCACCGGCCCGTCCACGGTCTCCTCGCCCGGGGCAGGCGCGCACGTGACGGGACCGGTTTCCACCTTGGGCCAAGGGGGGCGCTGATGCTGACGGTCTCGGGGAACAGGAAGCGGCAGGGCCGCGAACGCGCGGTACGCGATCGCATGGTCACGGCCGTCCACGCGTACGCGGCGCTCGGCTGGCCCACCACTCCCGGCGCGAGGGCCGGCACCGACCGGGCGTGTTCGTGCGACCGGATCGGCTGTCCCGACCCGGCCGCCCATCCGGTCTCGGCGGCCTGGGCGATCCAGGCCAGCGTCGACACCGACGTGCTGGACGGCATGTGGGCCAAACGCCCCCAGGCCAACATCATCCTGCCGACGGGCCGCGTGTTCGACGTCTTCGACGTCCCCGCCGCGGCCGGGGCCGCCGCCCTGGACCGCATCCGCGCCGAGGGCCTCCCGGTGGGCCCGGTCGCCGCGATCGGCGACGAACGCCACCTGTTCTTCGTCGCCACCCGGGGAGCGCCGGTGGACGAGGACGAGTGGTGGTCCTGCCATCTGGACTGCTCCCCGGAGACCGTCACGGAGACCCCCGGCATGCGGTGGCACTGCCGCGACAGCTACGTGGTGGCGCCGCCCTCGGTGCTCCCGTACGGACGCGAGGTCGTCTGGGTGCTCCCGCCGGACGGAAGCCCCCTGCCCGACCCCCTGCGCCTCCTGGAGGTCCTCGCGGACAGCTGCGAGACCCTCTAGGCCCCTGGCGGCCCCCCGAGGCCGCGCGGCCCTCTCAGCCGCGCGGCGCCGCGACCGTCTTCCTGCTCCAGCCCGAGTAGTTCGTGAACAGCGTCCGGGTGCGGGGCTTGGCCCCCATGGTGAGCTTCACGGCCGAGGGGCGGTTCGCACGGTCCAATCTGATCACGAACTCCACCTGCTGGGCCCCCGTCTGGCGGGCGAGGTCGCCCAGCGCGGGCACCGCGCCGACCGGGGCCGTCCCGTGGTAGACGATCTTGCCCTTGCCGAACGTGGTGGCCGACTTCAGCAGGGTGAGCACGTGCGCCGGGGCCGTGGCCGCCCGGACCTGCGACGCCAGCGCGGCGTAACCGCGCTGCTGGCCCGCGACCGGCACCTGCCGCCACCGCTTGCCCATCTTCAGGTACAGGGTGTCCTGCACCAGGACGGTCCGCGCGGACTTCCTGGTCTCGCGCGCGCCCGCCAGCGACATCGAGTACGAGCCGGGCGCCCCGGCGGCCGACGCCAGCATGCCGTTGGCCCTGAGCGGGCCGCCGAGGCCCGAGCCGTTCAGCGCGAACGACACGCTCGGGGTCCCGGCGGTCGCCTGCTCGATCTGCTGGGCCAGCGCCGTCGCCTCCGGCGGGACGGCCGGCGTGCGCACCGGCTCCGGGACGCCGCTGGTGGCGGGGCGGGTGGCGACGCCGTCGCCCTTCCTGTCCCCGTTCAGCAGCGTCGCGGCCCCGGCGACGCCGCCGCCGACCAGCAGCACGGCGGCGGCCGCGACCAGGACGCGGCCCCGGCGCCCGCCCCGGGCGGGCGCGGAGGCGGGGCGGACGGCGGTGCGGCCCGAGGAGCGGGACGGCTTGGGCTCGGGCGCCTTGGCGGCCTCGCGGGCCAGCTCGACCAGGCGGCCCCGGCCCTGCGCCTCCCAGGCGGGCCCGTAGGCCTCGACGGCGGCGTCCTCGACCATGCCGAGGAAGTCGGCGGCCGAGGCCGGGCGCTTCTCGGGGTCCTTGGCCAGACCCTGGTTGATCAGGTCGTGCAGCGGGCCGGGGACCCCGTCGACCGGGATCGGGGCCTCGCGGTGCGCCTTGGCCAGCGCCGACTGGGACCGGCCGGTGAACGGCGGCCGTCCCGTCAGGCACTCGAAGAACACGGCCGTGGCGGCGTACAGGTCGGAGGCGACCGTCGCGGCCCCGCCGTCCCACAGCTCCGGCGCGGCGTAGGCGGGCCCGTTGGCGGCCTCGGCGCCGGCGGGGGCCAGCGCGAAGTCGGTGAGCCGGGTGTTGCCGGCGGGCAGTCCGCCGCCGTGCTCGTCGCCGGTCGGGTCGATCATGATGTTGGCGGGCCGGACCGCGCCGTGCACGATGTCGCGCTCGTGGGCGGCGGCCAGGCCCAGCAGCACCCCGCCGAGCGCCGACAGCGCCGCCAGCGGCCCGGTGGGGCCCTTGGCGGCCAGCACGCGGCGCAGCGTGACGCCCTCGGCGCGTTCCATCACGATCGCGGTGCCGTTGGGGGACTCCACGAAGTCGAAGAAGTCGACGACGTTGGGGTCCTCCAGTTGCGACAGCCGCCGCGCGACGAGCCGGAAGCGCGACATGAACGCCTCGTCCCCGTCCAGCCGCGCGTCCAGGTACTTGATCGCGACCTGGGTCTGGGTGACGTCGTCCACGGCCAGCACCACCCGGCCCGCGGTGCCGCCGCCGAGCTCCTGGGAGTGCGTGAAGCCCGGGACCGTCCAGCCGTTGACCACCTGCGTGCCATCCCTCCCGATACGGCCGGTGCCGGGGGCGTCGCACACCCGGTCGTGTGCTCCTGCCACTGCCGTGACGCCCGCTGCCCGCTGAGTTCTGCTGTTGTGATGTCCGCTGTGCCGTCTATTGTCCCGCTCGTTGCGCTGCCAGCGATCCACGCCCATCCGAGAGCCCGGTCACCGATGGGTCGCACACACCACTTTGGTGGAATATCGGCTCGTAGCAGGCGAGGTCAAGGGCAGTCACCGAACTGCAACTGACAGACTGGTGCGGTGACCGACTACGAAGTCTCCCAGCAGTTGTTCGATCGGGCGAATCGGGTGGTTCCGGGTGGGGTGAACTCGCCGGTCCGGGCCTTCCTGGCGGTGGGCGGGACCCCGCGTTTCCTCACCTCGGCCCGTGGCCCGTACCTCACCGACGCCGACGGGAACGAGTACGTCGACCTGGTCTGCTCGTGGGGCCCGATGATCCTCGGGCACGCGCACCCGGCCGTGGTGGAGGCGGTCCAGCGGGCCGCGGCGCGCGGCACCTCCTACGGCGCGCCCACCCCCGGCGAGGTGGAGCTGGCCGAGGAGATCGTCGACCGCACGCCGGTCGAGCAGGTGCGGCTGGTCAACTCGGGCACCGAGGCGACCATGTCGGCGATCCGGCTGGCGCGCGGCTTCACCGGCCGCAGCCGGGTCGTGAAGTTCGCGGGCTGCTACCACGGGCACGTGGACGCGCTGCTGGCCGCCGCCGGGTCCGGCGTGGCGACGCTGGCGCTGCCCGACACCCCGGGCGTGACCGGCGCGACCACCGCCGACACGATCGTGCTGCCCTACAACGACGTGGCGGCCGTCGAGCAGGCGTTCGCCGAGCACGGCCACGAGATCGCCTGTGTGATCACCGAGGCGGTGCCGTGCAACATGGGCGTGGTCCCGCCGCTGCCGGACTTCAACGCCCTGCTCAAGCGCCTGTGCGGGCAGAACGGCGCGCTGCTGGTCATCGACGAGGTGCTGACGGGGTTCCGCGCCACGCGGTCGGGCTGGTACGGGGCCGAGGGCGTGGCGGGCGACCTGATGACCTTCGGGAAGGTCATGGGCGGCGGGCTGCCGGCGGCGGCGTTCGGCGGGCGCGCCGACGTCATGGGGCACCTCGCCCCGGCCGGGCCGGTGTACCAGGCGGGCACCCTGTCGGGGAACCCCCTGGCGACGGCGGCGGGCCTGGCGACCCTGCGCAACGCCACCGACGACGTGTACGCCGCCATCGACGACGCCGCCGAGGTCGTGTCGCGCGCGGCGTCGGAGGCGCTGCTGAAGGAGGGCGTCGCGCACCGCCTCCAGGTCGCCGGGAACCTGTTCTCGGTGTTCTTCGCGGGCGAGGAGGTCCGCGACTTCGCCGCGGCGCAGAAGCAGGACGTCAAGGCGTACGCGGCGTTCTTCCACGCGGCGCTGGAGCGGGGCGTGTACCTGCCGCCGTCGGCCTACGAGGTGTGGTTCCTGTCGGCGGCGCACGACGACACGGCGATCAACCGCATCCTCGACGTCCTCCCGCACGCGGCCCGCGCCGCCGCCGAGGCCCAGCGCTGAGACGGCGCCGGGAAGGCGCTGAGACGGCCGCTGGGGCGGCCCGCGCCGCCCCGTGGGGCGGCAAGCCGTCTCAGCGCTCGTCCAGCGCCCGCAGCGCGCCCAGCGCCCGCCGGACGTTCTCCTGGCGGGGCGGGGCCATCGGCGCGCGCACGCCGGGGTCGTCGATCAGGCCCCGGGCCGCCAGGCACGCCTTCAGCACGGCCGGGGAGGGCTCGGCGAACAGCGCCTCCGTCAGCGGCACCAGCGCGTGGTGGAGCGACGGGCCGCAGGTGGTGCCGAGCGCGGCGAACGCCGCCGGGGCCAGGCACGCCGACGCGGCGATCGCGCCCGCCGCTCCCAGCCGCAGCATCGGGTACACGTACGGGTCGTCGCCGCACAGGACGGCCTTGGACGTTCCGGAGGCCAGCAGCGCCAGCGTGTCGCGGCCGATCCCGCCGGGGCAGTGCTTGACGCCGGTGACCGCGTCCAGGTCCAGCAGCCGCAGCAGCGTCTCGGCCGGCAGGTGCTTCCCGGTCCGGTACGGGACGTCGTAGACCAGCAGCGGGACGTCCACCGCCGCGCCGACCGCCGCGAAGTGGTCCACCACCGCGTCGTCGGTGGGCCGCAGGTAGTAGGGGACCACGGTGAGCAGCGCGTCGGCGTACAGGGCGCGTTCGCGGGCCTGGGCGATCGTGTCGGCGGTGCCCATCGTGCCCGCGCCGACCGTGAGCGGGACGCCGTACTCGATCGCGACGGCGCGGCAGACGTCCAGCACCGTGCGGCGCTCGGCGGCGGTGAGCAGCGGGCCCTCGCCGGTGGTGCCGAGCGCGACCAGGCCGGACGCGCCGTGGTCCAGGCAGTGCCGGGCGAGGCGGTCGAGGGACTTGGCGTCGATCCCGCCACCGGACGTGAAGGGCGTCACCAGGGCGACGTGGATGCCGTGCATGGGGATCACCTCGTGGGGGCGGGCTCGGGAACGGGGGCGGGCGCGGGGACCCGGCGGAGGCGGACGCTGGCGATCGCGACGCCGCTGACGATCAGCGCGGCGGCCAGCATCCGGAACGCGTCGACGCGCTCGCCCAGCACCAGCACCGCCGACAGCAGCCCGAACGGCGGCACCAGCAGCGAGTACATGGCGACGGTCCCGGCCGCGTAGCGCTTCATCAGCCAGCCCCACACCCCGAACCCGACCAGCGTGGACACGTAGGCGATGTAGGCCAGCGACGCGAGCCCGCCCCAGGTGACGCGCGTGTCCGCGATCGCCCCGGGCCCCTCGAAGACCAGCGACAGGGCGAACAGCGGGACCGGCGGGACCAGCGACATCCAGACCATGAACCCGAAGCTGTCGACGGGTCCGGTGGCGGTCTGGCTCATGCGCCGCATGGCGATGTTGGCCAGGCCCCACATGACGGCGGAGACGACGCACAGGGCGAACGCCAGGACGGTGCCGCCCCCTCCGCCCGCCTGCGCGGCGCCCAGCATGCCGACGCCGGTGAACGCCACGGCCATCCCGGCGAGCAGCGGGCCGGTGAGCCGCTCGCGCAGCAGCACGGCCGCGAACAGGGCGGTGAACAGCGCCGACGTCTGGACCACCACCGACGACAGCCCGGCGGGCATCCCGAGGCGCATCCCCAGGAACAGCAGTCCGAACTGGCCGACGCCGAGGGGGAGCCCGACCAGCCACAGCCAGCGCGCCGCCACCGGGGGCCGCCGCACGAAGAACACGGCGGGCAGCGCCGCGGCGGTGAAGCGCAGGGCGGCGAACAGCAGCGGCGGGAAGTCCGCCAGGCCCACCTTGATCGGGACGAAGTTGAAGCCCCACAGCGCGGCGACGCAGGCCGCCAGCAGGACGTGTCGGGGATGCATGACCCCGATCGTCGCGAGCCCTACGGTTTAGGACAAGCTAGATCTCCTTGACAATTCGCTTTAGTATCGCTTCATGCTCGACCTGGAACGGCTGCGCGCCCTGCACTCGGTGGCCACCTACGGCTCGGTCTCCGCCGCCGCCGACGTCCTGCACGTCACCACCTCCGCGGTCTCCCAGCAGCTCGCCAAGCTGGAGCGGGAGACCGGTCAGAAGCTCCTGGAGCGCAACGGCCGCGGGGTGCGCCTCACCGACGCCGCCCAGCTCCTCGTCGAGCACGCCGACCGCATCCTCTCCCTGGTCGAGCAGGCCCAGGCCGACCTGGAGGCCCACCGGGGCGCGGTCGTCGGGCAGCTCACCCTCGCCGCGTTCCCCACCGCCGCCCGGGGGCTGCTGCCCGCCGCGCTGACCTCGCTCGCCACCGACCACCCCGGCCTGCGGGTGCTGACCCACGAGGTGGACCCGCTGCAGAGCATGCCCCTGGTCGCGCGCGGCGACCTGGACATGGCCGTCGTGCAGGACTGGGACAACGAGCTCCTCCCCCTCGCAGAGGGGTTGCAGAAGGGCCCCATCCTCGACGACGTCGCCGACGTCGCGCTGCCGCCCGGCCACTGCCTGGCCGACCGCGAGAGGATCGAGCTCAAGGAGCTGGCGGGCGACCCGTGGATCAGCTCCGCGGCCGACACGATCTGCTGCAACTGGCTGCGCCACACCCTGCGCGGGATCGACGCCGAGCCGCGCATCGACCACATGGCCTACGAGATCCCGACCCAGCTCGCGCTGGTCTCCGCCGGTCTCGGCAACGCGATCCTGCCCCGGCTGGGGCGGTGCGACGTTCCGCCGAACGTGGCGATCGTCCCCCTCGAACCGGCGCTGACCCGCCGCGTCTACGCGATCTGGCGCGCCGAGGCGGCCCGCCGCCCGGCGATCCGGGCGGCGCTGGCGGCGCTGCGCGCGGTGGCCGCCACCCTGTAGACCCACCCGTGGATCGGAGGGCGGTCGCGTTCAGCCTTCGAGGGCCGCGGCCCGCTCCAGCCAGCCCCGGAACAGCTCGGCGTCCACGTCGGCGGGCGAGTGCAGTTTCACCGACGCCATCTCGCGCGCGCCCGCCTCCAGCCGCCCGGACGCGTCCCCGATCCGCTGCCCCTTCCAGAACCCGAACGTCACGTACCGGCCGTACGCCTTCACCAGCACGACCGGGTTCCCGCCGACCTTCCACACCGGGTGCCCGTGGAACATCGCGCCCGCGCCGAACGCCTCCTCGACGACCGGCAGCAGCCGTCCGGCGATCTCCTGCTGCCCGGCGGGCAGGGAGGCGACGTACTCGGCGACGGTGGCGAACTCGGCCATGGGGCTCTCCTTCGGTCCGGGCGGCCCGCCCTCGGGCCGCCGTCACCCCTGCGTCGAACGCCCCGCGCCCCGATCGACATCGCGGCCGGACTTTCTTCGGAAAATTCTTCGCCTCGTTGCCGTCGCAGGTCAGCCGGGGGTCCGCGCGGTGGTGAGCCGGACCGTGGAGATCTCCCGCAAGGGCCCGGACAGCCGGAGCGCGCGTTCGGGCGTGATGTCGTGCGGCGTCCGCTGCGCGATGATCGCCCGCAGGACCGCGACCTGCCGCCCGACGTCCTGGTCCTGGCCGGCGGAGACCTGGTTGAGCAGCAGGCCGGCGCGGGTGGCCAGCAGGTTGCCGACATGGGGCCGGATCTCGCCGCGCTCCAGGCCGATGTTGATGGAGCGCAGCGTCCGTTCCAGGGCCTCGGCGGTGATGTCGTCGCGCGGGGCGTCCGCGCTGTCCTCCGGCTCCTCCGGCGTGGGGTCCTCCGAGGGCGTCTCCGCCGGCGTCTCAGCCGGGGTCTCCGCCGTGGGGGCCTCGGACGGTGTCGGGGAGGACCGCCGGTAGACCTCGGGCGGCACCGCCGCGCCGTCCATCGGGGCCGACACGCGCAGCGTCTCGGTGACCGTCGCCAGCGGCACCGCCGCGACCGCGACCAGCGCCGCGGCCGCCACGAGCGTGACCAGCCGCGACCGCCGGCTGGACCGCCGCCGCGGCGGCACCGGCGCGGGCGCCGGGACGTCCCGTTCCGCCCACGCCGCGCGTTCGGCGCGCTCGGCCCGCTCGGCGCGCTCGCGCGCCTCCGCCAGCGCGTCGGCGACCTCCGCGCTGGACACCGCGTTCGACCGGCACCGCTCGCGCAGCCCGTCCAGGACCTCCGCGCCCCCGGCCGAGCAGCGGCCCATGATCGTCCGCAGGGCCGCCAGGTCCTCGGCCACCGAGGCCCCCGCCACCTCGCGTTCGAACCCGAGCAGCTTCACGCCCCCGTCGACCAGCCGGACGTCGTCCGCCGTCAGCCCGCCGTGCGCGATGCCCTCGGCGTGCGCGGCGGCCAGCGCCTCGGCGACCCTCTCGCACACCGCGACGGCCTCGGCCGCGCCGAGCCCCGCGCGGCCGAGCCGCTCCTCCAGCGACTCCCCGGCGACCATCTCGGAGACGACGTAGGGCCGGACACCGCCGCCGGGCGGCATCACCTCGCCGTAGTCGTAGATCCGCGCCACTCCCGGGTGCGAGAGGCGGGCGACGGACCGCGCCCGCACCTGGACGTGCCGCCGCAGCGCCGGCGACGGCCGCGCGTCGCCGACGAACCGGACCACGACCCGCCGGTCCAGCAGCTCGTCCCATCCGCACCACACCCGCGCGGACCCGATCCGCCGCTCCAGCCGGTACCGGTCATCAAACCGAAATCCTGCTTCCACTGGGACCTCCCCACGGTGGTACGCACCCGGCCCCGCCGGGGCTCGGTCCGCGATCACCCCGATCCGGGCGGTGTTCGTTGTTCGTTAGATTCGTCCCGTCGTGGTGGAGGAGGACGGTCGTGACGCGGTGGCGGGTCGCCGGATACACCGAGGTGCGGACCCTCGGCGAGGGGGCGCAGGGACGGGTGGTGCTGGCCCGGCATGACGAGTCGGGCGCCCCGGTGGCGATCAAGTACGTGGCGGCGGGCGCGGACGCGGAGGCGCGGGAGCGCCTGAAGCACGAGGCGCGGATGCTCGCCCGCGCCGACAGCCCGCACGTGGCGCGGCTGTACCGGCTCGTCGAGAGCGGGCAGGGCGCGGCGATCATCATGGAGGCGGTGGACGGCGTCTCGCTGAGGACCGTGCTGGAGCGGCGGGGGAGCCTCGCCCCGGAGGCGGCGCTGAGCGTCCTCAAGGGATCGCTGCTGGGTCTGGCCGCCGCGCACGCGCTCGGGGTCGTCCACCGGGACTACAAGCCCGCCAACGTGGTCGTCCCGGCCGACGGGCGCAGCAAGCTGGTCGACTTCGGCATCGCGGCCCCGGCGGGCCGGGAGGCGGGCGGGGCCGGGACGCCGTACTACATGGCCCCGGAGCAGTGGGCCCGGCACACGGCGACCCCGGCGACCGACGTGTACGCCGCGACCTGCGTGTTCGTGGAGTGCGTCACGGGGCGCCGCCCCTACGCCGGAACGCGCGACCAGCTCCGCGCCGCCCACCTGGCCCGGCCGGCGCCGGTCGAGGACGTTCCCGAGGCGCTCCGGCCGCTGGTCGCGCACGGCATGGCCAAGGACCCCGGCGGGCGCCCGGCGAGCGCGGCCGACTTCGTCGCCGAGCTCGAACGCGTCGCCGCCGGCGCCTACGGCCCCGGCTGGGAGGAGCGGGGCGTGCGGGCCCTGGCGGTGTCGGCCGCCGGGCTGGCGGCGCTGTTCCCGCTGGCGGCCTGGACCCTCGCCCCCGCCGGGACCGGCGCCACCGCCGGGGTCGCCGGTACCGCGGCGGGCGGGCAGGCGGCGGTCGCGGGCAAGGGGCTCCTGGCCACGGTGACCGGCAAGGTCGCGGTCGGCGCGGGCGCGGCGGTGCTCGTCGCGGGCGGGGCCGTCGCCGTCCGGCAGGTCACCGCCGAGACCGCGCCGCCCCGGCCGGTCCGGACGACGCCGGTGGCGGCGCTGGTCTCCGTCCAGAACTGCAAGGTCACGGACGTGATGGGCCGGGACCTGACGCCGAAGGACCGGCCCGCGCCGGTCCGGCTGCCCGAGCAGGTGCGGCTGCCGGAGGGCGCGGCCGTGTACCGGGTGGACGGCCGGCACCTGATCGGCCCGGCGGAGCGGGGGTGCTCGAAGTCGACGGGCGTCACCGGCGGCGCGGTGGAGGTCGGGGACGCGCGCACCGGGAGCGTCAGCCGGCCGTTGCAGTTCTCCGTCGGCAACATCGCCTCGATGGCCTGCACCTACTTCCCCGAGTCGCCGGAGGCCGCCAAGGTCCCGGGCTGCACGTCGGACCTGACCGGGCGGCGGGGGGTGCCCACCGGCGTCCCGGGGCTGCGGGCGATGCTCGGGGGCCGGTTCGGCGGCGCCGCGTCCCCCGAGCTGCGCTCGCCCTACGTGGCGGTGACGATGGCGCTGATGGGCTCCGACGGCATGCCCAACGTGATCAACTGTGCGATGCCGAAGGCCAGGGAGGCCGTCTGCACCGCCGCGCTCACCCACTGGTTCCTCCAGTCGGTGGCCGGGACGCCGATGGCGAAGGCCGACCGGGACCGGATCGTGCAGCGCGTCACCGCCCACGTGTCCGCCACCCGCTACTGATCGGGGATCATGGGGACATGACGTTCGAGCTGCTGGTCTGGCATGAACCCGGTGCGGTCACCCGGGAGGAGGCCGCCGCGCGCGAGCCCGACGCGCTCGAACCGCATCCGGCGGTGGGCGAGTTCGTCAGGGAGTTCGGGGCGTTGCGGCCCGAGGTGCGGGTCGAGTCGGCGGGGTCGCGGTACGCGCGGGTGCGCATGACGCCCGAGCAGGTCGACGAGATCTCCACCGAGGTGTACGCGCTGGCCCGCGCGCACGGGCTGGTGACCTACGACCCCGACCGCGGACTCGTGCACAACCTCGGCCCGCGCAGCGCCTACCAGGGCATGCAGCTGCACACCGGCGACGGGATGATCGTCGTCGACCCGGACCTGCCGCTGGTCCACGACGCGCTGGCCCGGCTCGGCCCCGGCAACCCGTTCGTCGCGCTGGTGGTGTTCGGCCGCCACTTCGTGCAGGTGTCGCCCGAGGAGGGCGGCTACGAGCTGGAGTACAAGGACAGCGGCGAGGGCGTGATCTACCGCACCCGCGTGGCGGACCTGGCCGAGATCCAGCGGGCGTTCCGGGAGTACGCCACCGACGAGCGCGACTTCCTGGAACGCCACGACTGGACCCGCGCCAACGGGACGCCCTGATCAGCGGGAGTACGTGAGGATCACACCGTTGGCGGCCGGATGGCCGCCCCGCTTCAGCGGCCCGCTCGCCGCCGCTGAAGCCCACGACGCCCTGCTCGCTGCGCACGACCCGGAAGCCACCCTTGCCGTCGGGCGGCGCCGAGGGGCGGCGCGAGAGGCGATCTTGTGCGTGGGGGGTTTTCGGGAGGGGACGGGGGATGTCCGGTCCGCCGGAAGCGGGTGATCGAACAAGGTCAGGACGCCCGAAGGCGGGGATCGGTGCACAGGTGGGCGCGGGTACCCTGGCGACGCCATGAGTGACACGACGATCGTTCACCTGCTGCGGCACGGTGAGGTGCACAATCCCCAGGGCGTTCTCTACGGACGGCTGCCCGGCTACCGCCTCAGTGAGGACGGGGCGCGGATGGCCAAGGCCGCCGCCGAGTGGTTCGCCGAGCGGGACGTGACCGCGCTGTTCTCCTCGCCGATGCAGCGGGCGCTGGAGACGGCCGCGCCGCTGGCCGCCGCGTTCGAGCTGCCGGTGACGGTGGACGACCGTCTGATCGAGGCCGGCAACCACTTCGAGGGCCTCACCTTCGGGGTGGGCGCGGGGTCGCTGCGCCGCCCCGAGCACTGGCGGCACCTGTACAACCCGTTCCGGCCGTCGTGGGGCGAGCCCTACCGGGAGATCGCGGAGCGGATGAAGTCGGCCGTGATCCGGGCGCGCGAGGCCGCGCGCGGGCACGAGGCGGTGTGCGTCAGCCACCAGCTGCCGATCTGGACGCTGCGGTGCTTCGCCGAGAAGAAGCGGCTGTGGCACCACCCGGGCCGCCGCGAGTGCGGGCTGGCCAGCATCACCACCCTGACGTTCGAGGACAACCGGCTGGTCGAGGTCGCCTACGCCGACCCCTGCTCGGGGATGGGCAAGGGGACCGGTGTCGCGGGCGCCTGACCCGCCCACTACATTGAGTACTACGTCTTGTAGTAGGAGGGTCCGTTGAACCCCCGCATCTCCTTCGCACGGGCTTCCGTCGGGGTCGCCGCGCTGGTCGGCGTGCTGTCGGGCTGCGCCGGGAACGGCGCGTCCGGCGACGCCGCCGGCGGCACCCGCTTCGTCGCCGGGGACGGGAGCACCACCCAGATCGCCGCCGCCGAGCGCAAGCCCGCCCCGGTGGCGTCCGGCGCGACCCTGGACGGCAAGCAGGTGAGCCTCGCCGACCTGCGGGGCAAGGTCGTCGTCGTCAACTTCTGGGCGTCCTGGTGCGCGCCGTGCCGCGGCGAGGCCCCCTCGCTGGAGCAGGTCTACACCGAGAACAAGGGCAGGGGCGTGGAGTTCCTCGGGGTCAACTTCAAGGACTCCGCCGAGAACGCCAAGGCCTTCGAGCGCAAGTTCAAGGTCACCTACCCCAGCTTCCACGACGCCGACGGCAGGATCGGGCTGGGCTTCCGGGAGGTGCCCCCGAACGCCATCCCCAGCACCCTCGTGCTGGACAAGCAGGGCCGTATCGCCGTGCGCATCCTCGGCGCGACCACCTACTCCAAGCTGAACCCGCTCGTCGCGAAGGTCCTGGCGGAGAAGTAGTGGTGTTCGCGACGGGGGTGCAGGAGACCGTCACCGGCGGGTCGTTGCTGGCGGCGGCTCCGCTGGCGGCGCTGGCCGGGCTGGTGTCGTTCGCCTCGCCGTGCGTGCTCCCGCTGGTGCCGGGCTACCTGTCGTACGTGACCGGGATGAGCGGCGCGGACCTGGCCGAGGAACGCCGGGGACGCCTGCTGGCCGGGGTCGCGCTGTTCGTGGCCGGGTTCACGCTGGTGTTCGTCTCCTACGGGGCGGTCTTCGGCGGGCTCGGCCGGCTGCTGGTGGAGCACCAGGACCCGATCACGCGCGTGATGGGCGTGCTGACCATCGTGTTCGGGCTGGTGTTCATGGGGCTGGTCCCGGGACTCCAGCGGACCGTGAAGTCGGGCCGGACGCCCGCCGCCGGGATGGCGGGCGCGCCGCTGCTGGGCATGCTGTTCGCGCTCGGCTGGACCCCGTGCATCGGCCCCACGCTGGCCGCGGTGCAGGGGCTGTCGCTGACCGAGGCCAGCGCCGGGCGCGGGATGCTGCTGTCGCTGGCGTACTGTCTGGGGCTGGGCGTGCCGTTCCTGCTGGCGGCGGTGGCCTACCGGCGGATGCTGGGCGCGTTCGGCGTGGTCCGGCGCCACTACGTGCTCGTGACGCGGATCGGCGGCGGGATGCTCGTGCTGCTGGGCCTCCTGCTGGTGACCGGACTGTGGAACGAGCTTTCGCTCCAGATGAGGTCGTGGATCAGCGGCTTCGAGACGGTGATTTGAGCATGGCGAAGACGCCCGAGAACGTGGAGACGGCCGCGCGCACGGCCGCGGAGGAGACCGGCGACGAGGCCGCCACCGCCGCGCCCGCCGGACGGCAGGCCGCCGCGGAGACGCCCCGGCCCAGGGGGATCGGCCTGGTCGGCTGGCTGCGGTGGGGCTGGCGGCAGCTCACCACGATGCGGACCGCGCTGATCCTGCTGTTCCTGGTGGCGCTGGGCTCGGTGCCGGGGTCGATCCTGCCGCAGCGCGGCCAGGCCCCCGAGAAGGTCGCCGAGTACTTCGAGAAGCACAAGACGCTGGCCCCCTGGCTGGACAAGCTCTCGCTGTTCGACGTGTTCGCCGCCCCGTGGTTCGCGGCGATCTACATCCTGCTGTTCGTGTCGCTGGCGGGCTGCGTGCTGCCGCGCGCGGTCAAGCACTACCGGGCCATGCGGGCGCGGCCCCCGGCGGCCCCCCGCAACCTCGGGCGGCTCCCGCAGCACGCCCGCCACGAGACCGACGCCTCCCCCGAGGAGGCCCTGGCGGAGGCCCGCGCGCTGCTGCGCAAGCGGCGGTTCCGCGTCGACGCCGGCGACGGGTCGGTCGCCGCCGAGAAGGGCTACCTCGGCGAGACCGGCAACCTGCTCTTCCACCTGGCGCTGCTGGCGCTGCTGTTCGCGCTCGGCGTCGGCAACCTGTTCGGCTACCGGGGCGACATCCTGGTCACCGAGGGCAAGACGTTCGCGAACTCGCTCAGCCACTACGACCAGTTCAAGCCGGGACGGTGGTTCGACACCGACGGGCTCGCGCCGTTCTCGCTGGCCCTGGACGACTTCAAGGCGACCTACGAGACCACGGAGGGTCCCAACAAGGGGCAGGCCACCGACTACGACGCCCGGATGCGGTTCCGGGAGACCCCGGACGGGCCGGAGAAGACCTACCACCTGAAGGTCAACCACCCGCTCTCCGTCGGCGGCGCGAAGGTCTACCTGCTCAACCACGGCTACGCGCCGGTCTTCACCGTCCGCGACGCCAAGGGGAACATCGCGTTCCAGGACGCCGTGCCGTTCCTGCCGATGGAGCAGGTCAACTACACCTCCGAGGGCGTGATCAAGGCCCCGGACGCCGAGCCCGAGCAGCTGGCGTTCTACGCGGTCCTGTGGCCGACCGCCGTGCCCGCCAAGAACGGCGACCAGATCGAGTCCGGCTGGCCCGCCCCGCTCCGGCCGGTGGTGTCGATCGCCTCGTTCAAGGGCGACGTCGGCCTGGACTCGGGCACCCCGCAGTCGGTCTACAAGCTGGAGGGCCTCGGCAAGAGCCTGAAGATGGTCAAGGACGGCCGCCAGCTGCTCAATCCCGGCCAGACCTTCAAGCTGCCCGAGGGCGCGGGCAGCATCACCTTCGACGGCGTCCGGGAGTGGACGACCCTGTCGGTCAACCACGACCCCGGCCGGATGCCCGCGCTGATCGCGGCGATCCTGGCGGTGGCGGGCGTGGTCGCCTCGTTCATGGTGCGCCGCCGCCGGGTGTGGGTGCGGGCGGTCGCCGGGGACGACGGGCGTACCGTGGTGGAGGTCGGCGGCCTCACCCTCGGGCACCCGACGCCGGAGTTCGACGAGATAGTGGCCGCCCTGCGGGGCGGCGAGGAGCGCGGGCCGGACGGATCCGGTGCCGGGGAAACCGCGCCGGACACCGAATCCAAGGAGTGACGAGGGTTGAGTAGCACCGACCTCGCGAACCTGAGCGACAAGCTCATGTTGACCACCGTCGTGCTGTACATCATCGCGATGGTGGCGTACGCGGCCGACCTCGGCTTCGGCGGCAGGCGCCGGACCGCCGACGCGGTGGCCGAGAAGAAGGTCCTGGCCACCGTCGGCGGGGGCGAGGGCGGCGGGGACGAGAGCGCCCCCGCCCCGGCCGCCGCCGAGCAGGCCGGGGGCCGTGACTGGGGCCGCTTCGCGGTCCTGCTGAACGTCCTCGGCTGGGCCGCCCACCTCGGCGTCCTGATCACGCGCGGGCTGGCGGCGAGCCACTGGCCGTGGTCGAACATGTACGAGTTCCTCACCGCCATCGCGTTCGCCGCCGTCACCGCCTACCTGGTGTGCCTGTGGCGCTTCCAGGCCCGGTTCCTCGGCGCGTTCGTCATGGTCGCGGCGGTGATGGCGCTCGGCGGCGCCAACATCTGGCTCTACCAGGAGGTCGGCCCGGTCCGCCCGGCGCTGAACTCCTACTGGATCGCCATCCACGTCTCCGCCGCGATCATCGCGACCGGCGCGTTCACCGTGGCGGGCGTGGCGACGATCCTGTACCTGCTCAAGGCCCCCCGCGAGGCGCGCGGCGCGGCGGGCGACGGCTTCTGGGCGCACCTGCCGTCCGCCGGGAACCTGGACCGGATGGCGCTGCGGGTGACGATGTTCGCGTTCCCGATCTGGACCGCCGCGATCGTCATGGGCGCGATCTGGGCCGACGAGGCGTGGGGCCGCTACTGGGGCTGGGACCCCAAGGAGATCTGGTCGTTCATCACCTGGATCGCCTACGCCGCGTACCTGCACGCCCGCGCCACGGCCGGGTGGCGGGGCCGCCGGGCCGCGGTGCTGTCGCTGGTCGCGTTCGGGTGCCTGCTGTTCAACTTCTTCGGCGTGAACTACATGTTCCAGGGCCTGCACTCGTACGCGGCCCCCGCGCCGGCGGCGGTCGTGGAGACCGTGGCGAACGTCTGACCCTCCGGACCGCTAGTCCTCGCCGTGGATCCGGCGGTCCAGGTCGCGCAGGAAGTCGGGGTCGTCGTCCGGGCCCTTCGGGGCCCCGGGCGGCGGCCCCTCCTGCGTCGCGGGCTCCGGGCGGCGGGGACGGCCGAGCACCAGCCACAGCACCGCCGCCGGCAGGCTGAACAGCAGCACCGCCAGGAACCAGCCGAACTTCGGCAGGAGGCGGATGTCCGCCTCGTCGGTCGTGAGCACGTCGAACAGGCAGAACAGCCATACTCCGACGAGGATCAGGGCGAGCAGCGCATACGCCATGTCCCGAGGGTAGTGCGTGTGACCGGCGGGGATGACGCGGTGTCGGATCTCGGCTTACTCTGCCCCGAGGGCCCTGCGGAGGAGCGGGGGTCGCTGACAGAGGAGCCTGATGCGCTTCAAGGGCATCCACCGCAAACCCCGGCGGGGCGGTGCGGCCGGTGAGGACACGGCGTTCACCTCGCCCACCGGTTCACCCGTCGAACGGGTCCCCGAACCGCGTCGGGTCCGGCCGCGCAGCAACCAGCCGCGGGACCGGTTCGGGCGGTTCCGCAAGGCCGGCCGCGACGACGACTTCGCGCTGGACCCCGACGGCCCCGCGGTGCGCGACCTCGGACGGGACGGCCCCCGGCGGCGCCCCGACCCCGGCGGCGACGCCCGCCCGCCCCGCCTGACCTGGGATGACTTCGAACTCGGCGACGACGCCCCGGCGCGCGCCGAACCGCACCCGCCCGGCGTTCCGCAGGTCCCCGACGGCCGCCGCCACTGCGGCGTGCTGGAGAAGGTGATCCACCGGCAGTGGGACGTCCGGCAGGGCCCGCCGCCGCCCGAGACGATCCGGGCGGTGGAGAGCCTGGCGGCGCTGCCCGACCGGCTCAAGCGCAAGCTCGCCGACGGGCTGGCGGGCATCTACGTCGGGCCCGGCGGCGTCCCCGACCTGGACCACATGGGGCACCTGCGCGACCGCCCGCTGCCGTCGGGCCGGGCGACCTGGGACATCTGCGCGGGCGCCTACGGCGACGGGAAGATCGTGGTGGGGGACCGGCCCTCGCCCACCCCGGACGTGATGATGCACGAGGTCGGGCACGCGCTCGACGACATCGACGGGGGCGAGGGGGAGTGGACCTCCGACAGCCCGGCGTTCCAGGAGCTGTACCGGCAGTGCCTGCCCTATCTGGCGAGCGACTTCCACCGGCAGCCGGGAACGCTCGGGCGCCGCGAGTTCTTCGCCGACGCTTTCGCCGCGATCTCCGCCCGGCAACGACCGGCTCTGGTGGATATGCTCGCCGGGAACATCCGTTTGGCCCTGGAGGTCATGCTCTTCTTCA
Organism: Actinomadura kijaniata; assembly: GCF_014138665.1. NCBI lineage: Bacteria > Bacillati > Actinomycetota > Actinomycetes > Streptosporangiales > Thermomonosporaceae > Actinomadura > Actinomadura kijaniata. The sequence goes on along the minus strand of NZ_JACJIA010000008.1, from coordinate 113,852 downwards.
ACCGGCGCTATGGAATCTGACGCCTCGCGGGACCCGGGGCGCTCCCCGGAAGACACGGCGAAGGGTGATCGGCAATGTATGTGATCCGGCTTCCCGACGGCACCCTGCGGGTGCCGCACAGCGTGCTGGGGGATTCCGCGCCGGACGGCGGGGACCGGATCATCGCGCAGGCGTATGTGGAGGTCGGCCCGGACGATCCGGACTACGAACGGCTGCTGGAACAGTCGATCACCGAGGCCGAGCTGGAGGAGAAACGCCGTTCCTGGCGCGCGGGCGACGCGGAACTGCTGCGCACGTTCGAGGAATGGAAGGCCGAGCGCGAGGGCTGACCGCCGGCGGCGGCGTTCCAGGGGGACCGGGCATGCCGGAGGAGGGTCGGACGTGGATCGGGAAGGCCGGTGGTTGACCGCGGCGCCGGGTGGAGGGCCGGTCGCGGGGACCGGGGCCCGGCGCCGCGGTCAGCGGGCGTGCTCGGCTACCGGTTCGTCGCCGCGCAGCAGGGCGTGCACCTCGGATTCACGGAAGCGGCGGTGGCCTCCGGGAGTGCGGATGCTGCTGATCCGGCCGGCCGCGGCCCAGCGGGTGACCGTCTTCGGGTCGACCCGGAACAGGGCGGCGACCTCTCCGGGGGTCAGCAGGCGCTCGCTCGTCTCCACGTTTTCTCTCCCCCTTTGTCCCGCTCTCGGTGCGGGTGGACTGTTTCCTAGTGTGGCGGGTCAAGACCGATTTCTCCCTTGTTTTCGGAAAACATCACTGAGGGTGAGAGCGTGACCAGGGATTATGACGCGAAGTGAGCGTGGCATTGGGCACACCGGTCACGCCGATCTCTGCTGACCCGTTGCTGATACGCGCGACCCCCTCGCGGACGGCCCGTTAACCACCGCGCAGCGCAAGCGAATAATCTCGCTCACATGACCGAACTGGTGTCCCTCGGAGAGATCGAACGGGCCGCGGAACGGCTCTCCGGAACGGTTCTGCGCACCCCGCTGGTGCCGTTCCCGGCGGACGCCTCCGACGGGAACGCGCGCCTTCTGGTGAAGGCCGAGTCGTTGCAGCCGGTCGGGGCGTTCAAACTGCGCGGCGCCCACAACGCGATCGCGGCTCTCCCCGAACGGGTGCGCGAACGCGGAGTGGTCGCCCATTCCAGCGGCAACCACGCGCGGGCCGTCGCCCACACGGCCCGCGCGTTCGGAATTCCGGTCGTCCTCGTCATGCCGCACACCGCCCCCGCCGTGAAGGTGGACGCCTGCATCCGGCTGGGCGCCGAGATCGTGTACGTCGAGCCGACCATGGAGGCCCGCACGGCCACCGCCGCCAAGCTCGCCGAGGCGCACGGGTTCACGCTGGTCCCGCCGTTCGACGACCCGCGGGTCATCGCGGGCCAGGGCACGGTCGGCCTGGAGATCGCCGAGGACGCCCCCGGCGCCGGGGCGGTCCTGGTCCCGGTCGGCGGCGGCGGCCTGATCGCGGGCGTCGCCGCCGCGATCAAGGCGAAGCGCCCCGGCGCCCGGGTCATCGGCGTGGAACCCGAGCTGGCGGCCGACGCCCGCGACTCGCTGCGCGCGGGCCGCCCGGTCGCCTGGTCCGCCGAGGACGCCGGCCGCACGCTGGCCGACGCCCTGCGCGTCCAGCGCGTCGGCGACCTGACGTTCGCGCACATCCGCGCGCACGTGGACGACATCGTCACCGTCTCGGAGGACCAGATCCGGGAGGCGATGCGCCGCCTGGCCCGCGAGGCGCGGCTGGTGGCCGAGCCCGGCGGGGCCGTGGCGACCGCCGCCGCGCTCTTCCGCCGGGACGCGTTGCCGCAGGTGGGCACCTATGTCTCGGTGCTGTCGGGCGGAAACGTGGACCCGGCGCTGTTCGTGGAGACCGTCGGATAGGCTCGAACCGTCATGCGCTCCGTACTCCTTTACACAGCCGCGCGGTTCGGCGTCTTCGCCGCGACCGCCGGGGTGCTGTTCCTCGTCGGCGCCCGCGGCTTCCTGCTGCTCCTGTTGTCGGTCCTGATCAGCGGCGTCATCAGCTTCGTGCTGCTGTCGCGCCAGCGCGACGCGATGTCCTCCACCGTGACGGCGGGCATCCAGGAGCGCAAGCAGAGGCTCCACCAGTCCCGGGCCAAGGAGGACCCCTCCTGACGGAGGGGCCCGCCCCCGGTCAGCGCAGGTCGGTGGCGATGATCTTCTCGATGTTGCGCTCGGCCAGCGCCGTGATGGTGACGAACGGGTTGACGGTCGTGTTGCCCGGGATCAGCGCCCCGTCGATCACGTAGAGCCCGGGGTGGCCGTGCAGCCGCCCGTGACCGTCGGTCGCCCGGTTCAGCACCGCGCCGCCGAGCGGGTGGTACGTGAGATGGTCGCCCCAGATCTTGTAGACGCCGAACAGGTCGGTCCGGTAGATCGTGCCCTCGGTGGCGTTGATCTTGTCGAAGATCGTCTTGGCCATGTCGATCGAGGGCTGCTTCCAGGCGGTCTGCCAGTCCAGCTCGACCCGCCCGGCGGCGGCGTTCCAGGAGAACCGGGCGCGGTGCGGGTTGCGGGTGATCGACAGGTAGAACGAGGCGTAGGTCTCGATCCCCACCGGCAACGGCGCGACCTCGGCGAACGCGCCCCCGGCCGCCCAGTTGTCGATGCCCGCGCACGGGATGGCCGACTGCCTGGCGCCGGTGGCGTCCCACATGTGGTTGGCCCGGCCGCACATCACGTTGCCGTTGTCGCCCCAGCCCCGGCCGACCTCGTCGTTCAGCCGGGGCAGCGCGCCGGTCGCCCTCAGTTTCACCAGCAGCTTGCTGGTGCCGACGCTGCCCGCCGCGAAGAAGACGCGGTCGGCGGTCACGGTCTTGGTCGCGGTGACGTTGCCCGCGGTGTCGAGCTGCTCGGCGGTGACCGCGTACCGGGCACCGTCGGGGACGACGGCCGTGACCCGGTGCAGCGGGGAGATCGCGACCCGGCCGGTCGCCCGGGCGCGGGCCAGGTAGGTCTGCTGGAGCGACCTCTTGCCGTGGTTGTTGCCGTAGAGGATCTCGGCGGCCAGCGCCGACTTGGGAACGGTGCCCGCCTCCTCGCGCTTCATGTAGTCCCAGTCGTACACGTCGGGCACGAAGGTGAAGCGGAACCCCGAACGCTGCGCGTGCTTACGGCCGACGCGGGCGTACTGGTAGTAGGGCGTGGCGTCGAACCAGGCCGGGTCGACGGCGCTGACGCCCAGCTCGGCGTTGGCGCGCGGGTAGTAGACGCCGTACATCTCGTCGGCGTTCACCGAGGGCAGGATCCCGGCGAAGTTCTCGCGGCGGGGCGTGACGGCCATGCCGCCGTTGACCAGGGAGCCGCCGCCGACGCCCCGGCCCTGGTAGACGATGATGCCGCCGAACTCCTCGGCGTCGAGGACGCCCGTGTGGCGGGTGACGTCCCGGTCGATGGAGGAGCCGAGGAAGTAGTTGAGCGGCGCCTTGGTGCGGGTGCGCAGCCAGTAGGCGCGGTGGTCGGGCGACCGGGTGTTGCAGAAGATCCTGCCGTCGGGGCCCGGGGTGTCCCAGGCCATGCCCATCTCCAGCAGGTGGACCGGGACACCCGCCTGCGCCAGGCGGAGGGCGGCGACCGCGCCGCCGTACCCGGTGCCGATCACCAGGACGGGAACGTGCGCCCCGTGCGCGATCGAGGCGGCCCGCGTCCGGGCGGAGGCCCGGGGCATCCCCAGGGTGGCGGCTCCCAGGATGGAACCTGTTCCAGTGATGAATCCGCGTCGTGTCAGTCCGTTGGAAGCGCCCCCACGCCCGGTCTCTTTGATCATGTGATCTTCCTCACACTTTGTTCTGAAACAGGTTCTACCTGGTTCTGGTGAGGGTGGCCATGGTCTACCGAGAAGTAAGTTGCGTTCGATACCGGAGGTGAGGCGACGGACGCCGGGGGCGGTGGCGCCCGCCCGCCGCGCGCTGCGGCGGCGGAACGGGGCACGCCACCGGCCCCACCGGGACCTCGCCCTCTTAGGGTGGGGGCATGACCCGTGCCTCTCTTGATAAGCAGCCGTCGGACGTGGCCGCGATGTTCGACAGCACCGCCGAGCGCTACGACCTGCTCAACACGCTGATGACGGGTGGGCAGGACCGGCGGTGGCGGCATGAGGTCGTCCGGGCCGTCGGGGCCAGGCCCGGGGAGCGCGTGCTCGACCTCGCGGCCGGGACCGGGACCTCCTCGGTCCCGTTCGCCGACGCCGGTGCCGAGACCGTGGCCTGCGACTTCTCGCTCGGCATGCTCCGGGTGGGGGTGCGGCGGCAAGCGGGTGTCGACCGCCTGAGCTTCGTGGCTGGCGACGCGCTGCGGCTGCCGTTCGCCGACGGTTCGTTCGACGCCGTCACCATCTCCTTCGGGCTCCGCAACGTCGCCGACACCGTCGGCGCGCTGCGGGAGATGCGCCGTGTCGCCAAGCCCGGCGGGCGGCTGCTCGTGTGTGAGGTCAGTCACCCTCCGAACAGGCTGCTGGCACTCGGGCACAAGGCCCACCTGAGGTTCGGGCTGCCGCTGCTGGCGAAGGTCAGCTCCAACCCCGACTCCTACCACTACCTCGCCGAGTCCACGCTCGCCTGGCCTGACCAGGCGGCCCTGGCGGGACTCGTCCGGGACGCCGGGTGGACGAAGGTCCGCTGGCGCGACCTGACATTCGGTGTTGCCGCGATGCACCACGCGGTCAATCCCGGCTGACCTGGTTCGGTCGGGGCGGTACGCCCCATTCGGACCGGTCCAGATCCGAGGCGGCCGAGAGGTACCCACAGGCCGCTCCAAAGGAATAGACTCCCCAACGGATTCTTGTGAAGTACTTCACAAGCGAACGAGCTAAGAGGAACGCTGTGACCGACTCCACCCGACAGGCAGACGTGATCGTCGTCGGGGCCGGCCCCGCCGGATCGTCGACCGCCTACTGGCTGGCCCATGCCGGTCTCAAGGTGCTGCTGCTGGAGAAGGCGACGTTCCCCCGCGACAAGATCTGCGGCGACGGGCTCACCCCCCGCGCGGTCCGGGCGCTGATCTCCATGGGCGTCGACATCGACGACCCCGGCTTCAGCCGCAACAAGGGACTGCGGATCTACGGCGGCGGCGTGAAGATCGAGCTGCCCTGGCCGGAGCTGGCGAGCTTCCCCGACTTCGGGCTCGTGCGCACCCGCATGGACCTGGACCAGCTGCTCGCCCTGCACGCCGCCAAGGCCGGGGCCGAGCTGATCCAGGGCTGCACCGTCACCGGCCCGATCATCGACGACCGCACCGACCGCGTCACCGGCGTCACCGCCCGCCACGAGGGCGAGCAGGTCGAGTTCCACGCGCCGCTGGTCGTCGCGGCCGACGGGAACTCCTCCCGCCTGTCACTGGCCCTCGGCCTGCGGCGGCGCGAGGACCGGCCGATGGGCGTCGCGGTCCGCCGCTACTACGAGAGCCCCCGCCACACCGACGAGTACATGGAGGCGTGGCTGGAGCTGTGGGACGGGCAGCGCCTCCTGCCCGGCTACGGCTGGGTGTTCCCCGTCGCCGACGGCACCTGCAACGTCGGCCTCGGCCTGCTCAACACCTCCAAGTCGTTCCAGAACGTCGACTACCGCGCCATGCTCAAGGGCTGGACCGCGAACATGCCCGAGGAGTGGCGCTTCGACGAGGAGCACGCCACCGGGCCGACCCGCGGCGCGGCGCTCCCCATGGGCTTCAACCGCCAGCCCCACTACACCCGCGGCATGCTGCTGGTCGGCGACGCGGGCGGCATGATCAACCCGTTCAACGGCGAGGGCATCGACTACGCCCTGGAGGCCGGTCACCTCGCCGCCGACATCGTCGTGCAGGCGCTGGCGCGCCGCACACCGGCGCAGCGCGAGCGGACTCTGTACGAGTACCCGCGCATCCTGAAGGACGAGCACGGCGGCTACTTCACGCTGGCGCGCGTCTTCGTGCAGGCCATCGGGGACCCCCGGGTCATGAAGTTCCTGACCGCCCACGGCCTGCCGCACCCGACGTTGATGCGGTTCACGCTGAAGCTGCTGGCGAACCTCACCGACCCCAAGGGCGGTGACGCAATGGACCGCATCATCAACGCGATGCAAAAGGTGGCGCCAGCCGCGTAACCGATCCCCGAGGGGAGTGCTATTGATCACCTTGGCTAAGGTGGCGACCCTCATCCGTGACGCCCGTCACGGATGCGGAGCCGCCGAGGCGTGCCCCCCGAACGCCCGGCCGCCGGTCGTTCGGGGTCGCGCCCCGTACAGCGACGTACGAACCGAGGAGAGGCAGTAGAGGCGATGGATCTCTATATCCCCATCATCGTGCTGGGGCTGCTGGCGTTCGCGTTCGCCGCACTCTCGGTGCTCATGGCCTCCATGACGGGACCCAAGCGGTGGAACCGGGCGCGACTGGACGCCTACGAGTGCGGGATCGAACCGACCCCGCAGCCGGTGGGCGGCGGGCGTTTCCCTGTGAAGTACTACCTGACGGCGATGCTGTTCATCGTCTTCGACATTGAGATCATCTTCCTCTATCCCTGGGCCGTCGCCTTCGACAGCCTGGGGGTTTTCGCTTTGGTGGAGATGGTCCTTTTCATCCTCACCGTGCTGGTGGCGTACGCCTACATCTGGCGGCGCGGTGGTCTGGAGTGGGACTGATATGGGTCTAGAGGAGAAACTTCCCAGCGGCTTTCTGCTGACCTCGGTCGAGCAGGTCGCGGGCTGGGCGCGCAAGAGCTCGGTGTGGCCCGCGACGTTCGGCCTGGCCTGCTGCGCGATCGAGATGATGGCGACGGGCGACCCCCGGCACGACTTCTCCCGGTGGGGGATGGAGCGCGCCTCGGCCACCCCCCGCCAGGCCGACCTGATGATCGTGGCCGGGCGGGTGAGCCAGAAGATGGCCCCGGTCCTGCGGCAGATCTACGACCAGATGACCGAGCCCAAGTGGGTCATCGCGATGGGCGTGTGCGCCTCCTCGGGCGGCATGTTCAACAACTACGCGATCGTGCAGGGCGTCGACCACATCGTCCCGGTGGACATCTACCTGCCCGGCTGCCCGCCGCGGCCGGAGATGCTGCTGGACGCGATCCTCAAGCTGCACGACAAGATCCAGAACACCAAGCTCGGCCCGCAGCGGGCCAAGCAGATCCAGGAGCTGGAAGAGGCGAAGCGCCGCCGGCTTCCGCTGCTCGGCCAGGGGACGGTGTGACATGAGCTCTCAGCATCCAGAGCAGCAGGCCGAGCAGGCCGCCGACCGGGTCCCCGCGCCGCGTGACGCGGACCCGCGCGAGCTGCCGGTCGCCCGGCGCGGCATGTTCGGGGCCAGGACGACCGGCGACACCTCCGGGTACGGCGGGCTGGTCGTGCACAAGTCCCCGAAGGCGTCCTCGCCCCGCCCCTACGGCGGGCCGGAGGGCGCCGCCGAGTCCGGGGTCTTCGACGAGGTCGCCGACGAGCTGGAGCGCGTCCTGCCGGAGTTCGGCGACGCGATCGAACGGGTCGTCGTGCACCGGGACGAGATCACGTTCCACGTGCGGCGGGAGCACCTGGTCGAGGTCGCCCGGAAGCTGCGCGACGAGCCGCACCTGCGGTTCGAGCTGTGCAGCGGCGTGTCGGGCGTCCACTACCCGGACGAGCCCGGCGAGGAGCTGCACGCCGTCTACCACCTGCTGTCGATCACCCACAACCGGCGCATCCGGCTGGAGGTGAGCTGCCCCGACGCCGACCCGCACATCCCCTCGATCGTGTCGGTCTACCCGACCAACGACTGGCACGAGCGCGAGACCTGGGACTTCTTCGGGATCGTGTTCGACGGGCACCCGGCGCTCACCCGCATCGAGATGCCCGACGACTGGGTCGGCCACCCGCAGCGCAAGGACTACCCGCTCGGCGGGATTCCCGTCGAGTACCGCGGCGCCGAGATTCCGCCGCCGGACGAGCGGAGGAGTTACGTATGAGTCCCTCGACCAAGTACACCGAGTACGACGCGTACGCCGCCGAGGAGGCGGCCGAGGGCAGGGTCTTCGACGCCGGCGGGCAGGACTGGGACCAGGTGGTCGCCGCCGCCGAGGACCTCGGCGACGAGCGCCTGGTCGTCAACATGGGTCCGCAGCACCCGTCCACGCACGGCGTGCTCCGGCTCATCCTGACGCTGGACGGCGAGACGGTGACGGAGTGCCGGGTCGGCATCGGCTACCTGCACACCGGCATCGAGAAGAACATGGAGTTCCGCACCTGGACGCAGGGCACCACGTTCTGCACGCGCATGGACTACCTCGCGCCGATCTTCAACGAGACGGCGTACTGCCTGGGTGTCGAGAAGCTGCTGGGCATCACCGACCAGATACCCGAACGGGCCCAGATCATCCGCGTGATGATGATGGAGCTCAACCGGATCTCCTCGCACCTGGTCGCCATCGCGACGTTCGGCCTGGAGCTGGGCGCGACCACGGTCATGCTCAACGGCTTCATCGAGCGCGAGTACACCCTGGATCTCTTCGAGGAGATCACGGGCCTGCGGATGAACATGGCCTACGTGCGTCCGGGCGGCGTCGCCCAGGACCTGCCGAGCGGGGCGCTCAGCAAGATCCGCGACTATCTCGACCGGATGCCGAAGCGGATCCAGGCGCTGCGCAAGCTGATGGACGCCAACCCCGTCTACCTGGCCCGGACCAAGGACGTCGCGTACCTGGACCTCACGGGCTGCATGGCGATGGGGATCACCGGCCCCGTCCTGCGGGCGACCGGCCTGCCGTGGGACCTGCGCAAGTCGCAGCCCTACTGCGGCTACGAGACCTACGACTTCGAGGTCGCCACCGAGACCAGCGCCGACGTGTACGGCCGGTACCTGGTCCGGATGAAGGAGATGGAGGAGTCCCTCAAGATCGTCGAGCAGTGCGTGGAGCGGCTGCAGTCGGTCAAGGGGCCGGTGATGATCGAGGACAAGAAGATCGGCTGGCCCGCGCAGCTGGCGATCGGCGCGGACGGCATGGGCAACTCGCCCCGCCACATCGCGCACATCATGGGCACCTCGATGGAGGCCCTGATCCACCACTTCAAGCTGGTGACCGAGGGCTTCCGCGTGCCGGCGGGGCAGGCGTACACGACCGTGGAGTCGCCGCGCGGCGAGCTGGGCGTGCACGTGGTGTCCGACGGCGGCACCCGCCCCTACCGGGTCCACTTCCGCGACCCGTCCTTCACCAACCTGCAGGCCACCCCGGCGATGGCGGAGGGCGGCATGATCGCTGACGTCATCGCGGCCGTGGCCTCGATCGACCCCGTCATGGGGGGAGTTGACCGGTGACCGACCAGCAGACCTACCAGATCACCCGGCGGACCGCCGCCGAGTACGACCCGGAGGTCCGGGCGCGGCTCGAACGGGACGCCAAGGAGATCATCGCGCGCTACCCGAAGCCGCGGTCGGCGCTGCTGCCGATGCTGCACCTGGTGCAGTCGGTGGACGGCCACATCACCCAGGCCGGGATCGACTTCTGTGCCGAGATGCTGGACATCACGTCGGCGCAGGTGACGGGCGTGGCGACGTTCTACACCCAGTACAAGAAGGCCCCGGTCGGCGAGTACCACGTCGGCGTGTGCATCAACACGCTGTGCGCGGTCATGGGCGGCGACCAGATCTGGGACGAGCTGAGCGCGCACGTCGGCGTCGGCCACGACGAGGCCACCGAGGACGGCAGGGTCAGCCTGGAGCGGATCGAGTGCAACGCCGCCTGCGACTTCGCCCCGGTGATGACGGTCAACTGGGAGTTCTTCGACAACATGACTCCCGAGAAGGCCAAGGAGCTGGTGGACGACCTGCGCGCTGGTAAGCAAGTGCTTCCTTCGCGCGGGCCGAGCCGGCTGTGCACCTGGAAGGAGGCCAGCCGCGTGCTGGCGGGCTTCCCCGACGGGCTGGCCCACGAGGGTGTCCAGGCCGGACCGGAGTCGCTGCGCGGCCTGGAGCTGGCCCGGGAGCGCGGCTGGACCGCGCCGTCCGCCGACGGCGACCGCGGGCGGCCGCACGAGCCCGTCCAGGCGGGCGAGGTGAGCGACCCGCCGCCCAACGAGCCCGGCAAGCCCATCGGCGGCGACGTGAAGCCCGGATCCCAGGAGGGCCGCAACCAGTGACGACGCTGACACCCGTTCTCACGAAGACGTGGGACCAGCCCGACTCGTTCACCCTCGCCGGGTACGAGCGGGAGGGCGGGTACCGCACGCTGCGCAGGGCCCTGGACATGGAGCCGGACGACCTCGTCCAGACGGTCAAGGACTCGGGGCTGCGCGGACGCGGCGGCGCGGGCTTCCCCACCGGCATGAAGTGGGGCTTCCTGCCGCCCGACAGTCCCAACCCGCGCTACCTCGTCGTCAACGCCGACGAGTCCGAGCCGGGCACCTGCAAGGACATCCCGCTGATGCTGGCGAACCCGCACGTCCTGGTCGAGGGCGTCATCATCAGCTCCTACGCGATCCGCTCCAACCACGCGTTCATCTACGTGCGCGGGGAGGTGCTGCACGTCATCCGGCGCCTCCAGGCGGCGGTCGCGGAGGCGTACGAGGCCGGCTACCTCGGCAAGGACATCCTCGGCTCCGGCTACGACCTGGAACTGGTCGTGCACACCGGCGCCGGCGCCTACATCTGCGGCGAGGAGACGGCGCTGCTGGACTCGCTGGAGGGGTATCGGGGCCAGCCCCGGCTGAAGCCTCCCTTCCCGGCGGTCGCGGGACTCTACGGCGGTCCCACCGTCATCAACAACGTCGAGTCCATCGCGTCGGTTCCCGCGATCGTGGAGAACGGCGCCGACTGGTTCACCTCGATGGGCACCGAGAAGTCCGCCGGGTTCGGCATCTTCTCGCTGTCGGGGCACGTGACCCGGCCCGGCCAGTACGAGGCCCCGCTCGGCATCACGCTGCGGGAGCTGCTCGACATGGCCGGCGGGATCCGCGCGGGCCACCGGCTGAAGTTCTGGACGCCGGGCGGCTCCTCCACGCCGATCTTCACCGACGAGCACCTGGACGTGCCGCTGGACTTCGAGTCGGTCGGCGCGGCCGGATCGATGCTCGGCACCCGCGCGCTCCAGATCTTCGACGAGACGGTCTGCGTGGTGCGGGCCGTGCTGCGCTGGTCGGAGTTCTACGCGCACGAGTCGTGCGGCAAGTGCACGCCGTGCCGCGAGGGCACCTACTGGTACAAGCAGATGCTCAAGCGGCTGGAGGCGGGCCAGGGCTCCGAGGAGGACCTGGAGACGCTGCTCGACCTGTCCGACAACATCCTCGGCCGGTCGTTCTGCGCCCTCGGCGACGGCGCGACCAGCCCGGTGGTGTCGAGCATCAAGCTGTTCCGCGACGAGTACGTCCAGCACTTCGAGCGGGGTGGATGTCCCTTCGATCCGGCCAGATCCACGATTTGGGCGGGAGGCGAGACCCGATGACGGTTACTGTTAGTGGTGGCTCGGCGGCCTCCGGTGCTCCCCAGAACCCTGGGGGTGAACCCGTGGAGATGGTCCAGCTGACCATCGACGGCTTCGAGATCGAGGTGCCCAAGGGCACGCTGATCATCCGGGCCGCCGAGCTGCTGGGCATCCAGATCCCGCGGTTCTGCGACCACCCGCTGCTGGATCCGGTCGGGGCCTGCCGCCAGTGCCTGGTGGAGATCCCCGACGCCGGGAACGGCCGCGGCATGCCCAAGCCGCAGGCGTCCTGCACCACCACGGTGATGCCGGGCATGGTCGTCAAGACCCAGCTCACCTCGCCGGTCGCCGACAAGGCCCAGCACGGCGTGATGGAGCTGCTGCTCATCAACCACCCGCTGGACTGCCCGATCTGCGACAAGGGCGGCGAGTGCCCGCTGCAGAACCAGGCGATGTCCAACGGGCGGGGCGAGTCGCGGTTCGTGGAGACCAAGCGGACCTTCCCCAAGCCGATCCCGCTGTCCAGCCAGGTGCTGCTGGACCGGGAGCGCTGCATCCAGTGCGCCCGCTGCACGCGGTTCTCCGACCAGATCGCCGGGGACGCGTTCATCGACCTGTTCGAGCGGGGCGCCAAGGAGCAGGTCGGCGCGGCCGAGGACAAGCCGTTCCAGTCCTACTTCTCCGGCAACACGGTCCAGATCTGCCCGGTGGGCGCGCTGACCGGCGCGGCGTACCGGTTCCGGTCGCGGCCGTTCGACCTGGTGTCGCAGCCGAGCGCCTGCGAGCACTGCGCCTCGGGGTGCGCGCTGCGCACCGACCACCGGCGCGGGAAGGTCACCCGGCGGCTGGCCGGGGACGACCCGCAGGTCAACGAGGAGTGGAACTGCGACAAGGGCCGGTGGGCGTTCACCTACGCCACCCAGCCCGAACGGCTCACCCACCCGCTGGTGCGCAACGAGGACGGCGAGCTGGAGGTCGCGTCCTGGCCGGAGGCGCTGACGATCGCGGCGCGCGGCCTGGCGGCGGCGCGCGGGAACGCGGGCGTGCTCGTCGGCGGGCGCGTCACGCTGGAGGACGCCTACGCGTACGCCAAGTTCGCGCGGGTCGCCCTCGGCACGAACGACATCGACTTCCGCGCCCGGCCCGCGTCGCGGGAGGAGGCCGAGTTCCTGGCCTCCGGCGTGGCGGGGCGGCCCATCGAGGTGACCTACTCCGACCTGGAGCGGGCCCCGGCGGTGCTGCTGGCCGGGTTCGAGCCGGAGGAGGAGTCGCCGATCGTCTTCCTGCGGCTGCGCAAGGCGTTCCGCAAGGGGAAGCTGAAGGTGTTCTCGGTCGCGCCGTTCACCACGCGGGGCCTGGCGAAGGTGGGCGGCACGCTGCTGCCGTCGCTGCCGGGCGCGGAGGCGGACGTGCTGGGCGCGCTGGGCGGCGGGGAGCTGTTCCCCGAGGTCCGGTCGCTGCTGGAGACGCCGGGCGCGGTCATCCTGGTGGGTGAGCGGCTGGCGGCCAGCCCCGGCGCGCTGTCCAGCGCGGTGCGGCTGGCGCACATCACCGGCGCCCGGCTGGCGTGGGTGCCGCGCCGGGCCGGGGAGCGGGGCGCGGTCGAGGCCGGGGCGCTGCCCGACCTGCTGCCGATCGGCCGCCCGGCCACCGACCCGGAGGCGCGCGCCGAGGTCGCCCGCACCTGGGGCGTGGCGGAGCTGCCGAGCGTTCCGGGCCACGACGCCGAGGTGTTCCTGTCCGAGGGGCGCGGCGCGCTGCTGGTCGGCGGCGTCGACCCCTACGACATGCCCGACCCGGAGGCGGTGCTGGCGGCGCTGGACGCCGCCCCGTTCGTGGTGAGCCTGGAGCAGCGGCCGAGCGCCGTCACCGACCGCGCCGACGTGGTGCTGCCGGTCGCGGCGGTCGCCGAGAAGTCCGGCACGTTCGTGGACTGGGAGGGCCGCGGCCGTCCCTTCGACGTGGTGCTGAAGTCCGTCGGGAAGATGGCGGACCTGCGGGTGCTGGACGCGATCGCCGGTGAGATGGACGTCCATCTGGGGCTGCCCGGACCGGAGGCCGCCCGGCGCGAGCTGACCGAGCTGGGCGCGTTCCGCGGCGAACGCCCGCAGCCCCCGAACGTCCCCTCGGCCGTGCAGCCGCACCCCGGCCCCGGCCAGGCGCTGCTGGCGACCTGGCGGCTGCTGCTGGACCGGGGCACCCTGCAGGACGGCGAGCCGTTCCTGGCCGGGACCGCCCGGCCCGCCGTGGCCCGGCTGTCGGCCGGGACCGCCGCCGAGATCGGCGCGGTCGCCGGTCCGGACGGCGCGGTGACGGTGGCCGGGCCGCGCGGCGCCGTCACACTGCCGCTGGAGATCACCGCCGACCTGCCCGACCGGGTGGTGTGGCTGCCGACCAACTCGGCCGGGGCCGCGCTGTACCGGGACCTGGGCGCGACGGCCGGGAGCGTGGTCACGATTTCCGCTGGAGGTAAGGAATGAGCGCGCTCGCGCGGACCGCGGAGCTGACGCAGGCCGCGGTGCTCGCCGGTCCCGCGCCGTCCGACCCCACGCTGTCCAGCTTCGGCCGGGACCCGTGGTGGCTCATCGGCGGCAAGGTCCTGGTGATCTTTGTTTTCCTGGTGCTGACCGTGCTGATGTCGATGTGGGTGGAACGCCGCGTCATCGGCCGGATGCAGCTGCGCGTCGGCCCCAACCGGTGCGGGCCGTTCGGTCTGCTCCAGGGTCTGGCCGACGGCATCAAGCTGGCGCTGAAGGAGGACATCGTCCCCCGCCAGGTGGACAAGGTCGTCTTCGTCCTGGCGCCGATCATGTCGGCGGTGCCGGCGTTCATCTCGTTCGCCATCATCCCGTTCGGCCCGACGGTGTCGGTGTTCGGGCACCACACCGCGCTGCAGGGCACCGACCTGCCGGTCGCGGTGCTGCTGGTGCTGGCGATGTCGTCGATGGGCGTCTACGGGATCGTGCTGGCGGGCTGGTCGTCGATGTCGCCCTACTCGCTGCTCGGCGGGCTCCGCTCCTCCGCGCAGGTGATCTCCTACGAGATCGCGATGGGGCTGTCGTTCGTGGCGGTGTTCCTGTTCGCCGGGACGATGTCCACCACCGGGATCGTCAACGCCCAGGCCGACAAGTGGTTCGTGGTGCTGCTGCTGCCCTCGTTCCTGGTCTACGTGATCACGATGATGGGCGAGTCCAACCGCATCCCGTTCGACCTGCCCGAGGGCGAGGGCGAGCTGGTCGGCGGCTTCCACACCGAGTACTCGTCGCTGAAGTTCGCGATGTTCTTCCTGGCCGAGTACATCAACCTGGCCACCCTGTCGGCGCTGGCCACCACCCTGTTCCTGGGCGGCTGGCGCGCCCCGGCGCCGATCTCCACGTTCTGGGAGGGCGCCAACCACGGCTGGTGGCCGGTGCTGTGGTTCATGGTGAAGCTCTGGGCGTTCATCTTCTTCTTCATCTGGCTGCGCGGGTCGCTGCCCCGCGTCCGCTACGACCAGCTGATGAAGCTCGGCTGGAAGGTCCTGATGCCGTTCTCGCTCGGCTGGATCCTGCTGGTCGCGACCATCCGGGCGCTCCGCAACGAGGGCCTGGCGATGAACCGGATCATGCTCTACTCGGCCATCGCCATCGGCGTGGTGCTCCTGGTCACCGTGTTGTGGGAGACGCTGCGCGGCGGCAAGGACAAGAAGATCGTCCCGGATCCGGCGCAGGACCGGCCCACCGACGCGGTGGGCGGATCGTCGGCCGGGGGCTTCCCCGTTCCGCCGATGGACGCGCCGCACTACCACGGCGGACCCGTGGCCGCGGTGCCGCGACGCCAGACCGAAGCTTCCCGGAAGGAGGTCGTCCAGAATGGGATTCACTGACTTCCTGAACCCGGTGAAGGGGTTCGGGGTCTCGTTCCACCAGATGTTCATGAAGAGCGAGACCGTTCAGTACCCCGAGGTGAAGAAGCCGACCGCGCCCCGGTTCCACGGCCGCCACCAGCTCAACCGGTGGCCCGACGGACTGGAGAAGTGCGTGGGGTGCGAGCTGTGCGCGTGGGCGTGCCCGGCCGACGCGATCTACGTCGAGGGCGCCGACAACACCGAGGACGAGCGGTACTCGCCCGGTGAGCGCTACGGCCGCGTCTACCAGATCAACTACCTGCGCTGCATCCTGTGCGGGCTGTGCATCGAGGCGTGCCCGACGCGGGCGCTGACGATGACCAACGAGTACGAGCTGGCCGACGACAGCCGCGAGTCCCTGATCTACACCAAGGACATGCTGCTGGCCCCCCTGCGCGAGGGCATGGAGGCCCCGCCGCACGAGATGCGGCTGGGCGAGACCGAGGAGGAGTACTACCGCCTCGGTCTCCAGCCGGAGGAGAACGCGCCGACCGTCCCGTCCGAGGGCGGCGCGCGGGCGAGCGTCACGAAGGCCACCAGGCGTGAGCGGGGTGGAAAGAAGTGAGATCGCAGGTCCTCGCGCAGGTCGCCGACGCGCAGCCGGGGGAGCCGTTCCTCTTCTGGCTGCTGGCGGCCGTGTCGGTCTGCGCGGCCCTCGGCATGATCTTCATGCGGCGGGCGGTGCACTCGGCGCTGCTGCTGGCGGTGGTGATGCTGTCGCTGGCGGCGCTGTACGCGGTGCAGGACGCGCCGTTCCTGGCGTTCGTGCAGGTCATCGTCTACACCGGCGCGGTGCTGATGCTGTTCCTGTTCGTGCTGATGCTGGTGGGCGTCGCCTCCACCGACTCGCTGGTGGAGACGATCCGGGGCCAGCGGTTCTGGGCGGCGGTCGCGGGCCTCGGGTTCGCGGTGCTGCTGGTGGCCGGGCTCGGGAACGCCGCGCTCGGCGACTCGGTCGGGCTCCAGGCCGCCAACGCCCGCTACGACGGCAACGTCAAGGGCATCGCGGTGCTGCTGTTCGGCAAGTACGTATTCGCGTTCGAGGTGACCAGCGCCCTGCTGATCACCGCGGCGCTGGGCGCGATGGTGCTGGCGCACCGCGAGCGCCCCACGCCCAAGCCGACCCAGCGGGACCTGGCGGTGGCGCGGTTCGCCAAGGGCGGCCACCCCGGCCCGCTGCCGGGGCCCGGCACCTACGCGCGGCACAACGCCGTGGACATGCCCGCCCTGCTGCCCGACGGCACCCCGTCGGAGCTGTCGGTCAACCCGGTCATCGCGGCCCGCACCGACACGGCCGAGCGCCACGCCGACCTGTACGGCGAGACCGAGGAGCACGCGCTCGAAGAGGACATCGCGGCCGTGCGGGCCGCGACGCGGGAGGGCGGGGACGCCGGGGCCGAGGGCCGCGTCGTCAAGTCCGCCACCCCCGTCGCGGGCGGCGGCGCGACCGAAGGCGAGGCGAAGGAATGAGTCCGGGGCACTACCTGGCGCTGTCGGCCCTGCTGTTCACCATCGGCGCGATCGGCGTGCTGGTCCGGCGCAACGCGATCGTCGTGTTCATGTGCGTCGAGCTGATGCTGAACGCCACCAACCTGGCGTTCGTGTCGTTCGCGCGGATGCACGGCAACCTCGACGGCCAGATCATCGCGTTCTTCGTGATGGTGGTGGCCGCCGCCGAGGTCGTGGTCGGCCTCGCGATCATCATGACCATCTTCCGAACCCGCAGGTCGTCGTCGGTCGATGACGCGAACCTGCTGAAGTACTAAAGGGGCGCGGGGTGAAGGCTGAAGGTATCCAGGCCCTGGCCTGGCTTCTGATCGCCCTGCCCCTGGCGGGGGCGGCGGTCCTGCTGCTCGGCGGACGCCGCACCGACAGGTGGGGCCATCTGCTCGGGTGCGCGATGTCGCTGGCCTCCTTCGGGGTCGGCGTGGCGATGTTCGCGCAGATGCTCGGCTACACGCCGGGCGAGGAACGGCGGCGCACCGTCCAGCTCTGGGAGCTGTTCCAGGCGGGCTCGCTGAAGGTCGACGTGGACCTGCTGGTCGACCCGCTGTCGATCAGCTTCGTGCTGCTGATCACGGGTGTCGGATCGCTGATCCACATCTACTCGGTCGGGTACATGGCGCACGACCCGGACCGGCGGCGGTTCTTCGCGTACCTGAACCTGTTCGTGGCGGCGATGCTGCTGCTGGTGCTGGGCGGCAACTACGTCGTCACGTTCATCGGCTGGGAGGGCGTGGGTCTCGCCTCCTACCTGCTGATCGGGTTCTGGCAGCACAAGCCGACGGCGGCGACGGCGGCCAAGAAGGCGTTCGTGGTCAACCGGGTCGGCGACTTCGGGTTCCTCGCGGCGATCATGCTGATGTTCGCGACGTTCGGGTCGGTCGGGTTCGAGCAGATCCTCGGCACCGGCGCCGAGCACGTCGGCGGGGCGTCCCAGCTGAGCTCCGGCACGGCGACCGCGATCGGCCTGCTGCTGCTGGTCGGCGCGTGCGGCAAGTCGGCGCAGCTCCCGCTCCAGTCCTGGCTGCTGGACGCGATGGAGGGCCCGACCCCGGTGTCGGCGCTGATCCACGCCGCGACGATGGTGACCGCGGGCGTCTACCTGATCGTCCGCTCCGGTCCGATCTTCGAGATGTCCCCGACCGCGCAGCTGGTCGTGACGATCGTCGGCGCGGCGACGCTGCTGGCCGGTGCGATCATCGGTTGCGGCAAGGACGACATCAAGAAGGCCCTGGCCGGTTCGACGATGTCGCAGATCGGCTACATGACGCTGGCGGCGGGGCTCGGCCCGGTCGGGTACGCGTTCGCCATCGCGCACCTGATCGCGCACGGCTTCTTCAAGGCGGGCCTGTTCCTCGGCGCCGGGTCGGTCATGCACGGCATGAACGACGACGTGAACATGCGGCACTACGGCGCGCTGCGCGGCCTGATGAAGATCACCTGGGCGACGTTCGGGCTGGGCTACCTGGCGATCATCGGGTTCCCGGGGCTGTCGGGCTGGTTCACCAAGGACGGCATCATCGAGGCGGCGTTCAGCAAGGAGGGCACCTCCGGGATCATCCTGGGGTCCTGCGCGCTGGTCGGCGCGGGGATCACGGCGTTCTACATGTCGCGGGTCATGTTCATGACCTTCTACGGCACCAAGCGCTGGGAGGAGGGCGTCCACCCGCACGAGTCGCCGAAGGTGATGACCGTTCCGCTGATGATCCTGGCGGTCGGCTCGGTCTTCGGCGGCGGGTTCCTCATCCTGGGCGGGTTCTCCGACTTCCTCGCCCCGGTCGTGGGCGAGCCCAAGGAGCACCACGGCTTCAACCCGGTCACCCCGGCGGGCATCGCCACGTTCGTGCTGATGCTGGTCGGCGTCGGGCTGGCCTGGCGCCAGTACGGCGCGCGGGCCGTTCCGCGCGAGGCCCCCAAGGGCTCGTTCGTCACCGTCGCGGCCCGCAGGGACCTGTACGGCGACGCGCTCAACGAGTCCCTGCTGATGCGGCCCGGCCAGTGGCTGACCCGCCTGGCGGTGTGGTTCGAGGGCCGCGGCGTCGACGGCCTGGTCAACGGGCTCGCGGCCGGGGTCGGCGGGACGTCGGGCCGGATCCGCCGCGTCCAGACCGGCTTCGTCCGGTCCTATGCCCTGTCCATGTTCTTCGGCGCGGCGCTCGTCGTGGCGGCCTTGCTGGTGGTGAACGTATGAGAGCCCTGTCCATGCCGTGTTCTCGTGATGCCGCGGTCATCGTGGCGGCGCTGCTGGTGGTGAACGTCTGATGCAGGACTTTCCCTGGCTGAGCCTGCTTATCGCGCTGCCGTTGCTCGGCGCGGTGGGCGTGGCGCTGCTGCCGCGCGGGCGCGAGGCGCTCGCCAAGCAGACGGCGCTGGGCGTGTCGCTCGTGGTCGGGGCGCTGGCCCTGACGATGGCGGCCGCGTTCGACCCCGACGGCGAGCGGTTCCAGTTCACCGAGCAGTACTGGTGGATCAAGCAGTTCGGGGTCCACTGGGCGGTCGGCGTGGACGGCGTCGCGCTGACGATGGTCGCGCTGTCGGTGATCCTCGTCCCGCTGGTCATCCTCGCCTCCTGGGACGGGGCGGGCCGCTCGGGAGGCGTGGACGCTCCGGCCAGGAGCGGCGTGAAGACCTACTTCGCGCTGCTGCTGACGCTGGAGGCGATGATGATCGGCGTCTTCGCGGCGACCGACGTCTTCCTCTTCTACGTCTTCTTCGAGGCGATGCTGATCCCGGTGTACTTCATCATCGGGTACTACGGCGGGCCGCGGCGGTCCTACGCGGCCGTGAAGTTCCTGCTGTACTCGCTGTTCGGCGGCCTGCTGATGCTGGTCGCCGTCATCTGGCTGTTCCCGCTGTCGGCCAAGCCGGTCGCGCAGGGCGGGCTCGGGCAGGGCACGTTCCTGTTCACCGAGCTGGCCAGGATGAACATCGACCCGACCACCGCCAAGTGGCTGTTCCTCGGCTTCTTCGTCGCGTTCGCGATCAAGGCGCCGATGGTGCCGGTGCACACCTGGCTGCCCGACGCGGCCCAGCAGTCCCCGGCGCCCGCCCTGGTGCTGATCGTCGGCGTGCTGGACAAGGTCGGCACCTACGGCATGCTGCGGTTCTGCCTGGAGCTGTTCCCGGGGGCCGCGAAGTGGGCCGCGCCGGTCGTCATCGCGTTCGCGGTGCTGAGCATCGTCTACGGCGCGATCCTGGCGATCGGGCAGGTCGACCTCAAGCGGCTGGTCGCCTACACCTCGGTGTCGCACTTCGGGTTCATCGTGCTGGGCATCTTCGCGATGACCACCGCCGGGCAGTCCGGCGCGGCGCTGTACATGGTGAACCACGGCTTCGCGACCGGCGCGCTGTTCCTGGTCGTCGGGTTCATGATCGCGCGGCGGAGGTCGGCGCGGATCCCGGACTTCGGCGGCATGCAGAAGGTCACGCCGGTGCTGGCCGGGACGTTCCTGGTCTCCGGCCTGGCCGGACTGTCGCTGCCGGGCCTGGCGCCGTTCGTGTCCGAGTTCATGGTGCTGACCGGGACGTTCACCCGCCACCCCGTCCCGGCGCTGATCGCCACCTCCGGCGTCGTGCTGGCCGCGATCTACATCCTGTGGACGTACCAGCGCACCATGGGCGGCCCGGCCGCGGAGAAGGTCCAGGGCCTGCCCGACCTGTCGGCCCGGGAGAAGTGGGCGGTCGGCCCCGTCATCGCGTTGATCGTCGTGCTGGGCTTCGCCCCGCAGCCGGTGCTCAACGTGATCAACCCGTCGGTGAAGGTGACGCTGGAACGCGTGGACCAGCGCGACCCGCAGCCGAAGATCGGCAACGTCGCTGAGAACGGAGCCCGTCCGTGAGTCCGCTGAATCAAGGAGTGCTGGCGGCGGAGATCCCCGCCCCGCACATCGAGTACGGGCAGCTCGGCCCGATGCTGCTGGTGTTCGGCGTCGCCGTCGCCGGGGTGCTGGTCGAGGCGTTCGTCGGCCGCACCTGGCGCAACACGGTCCAGATCCCGCTGGCCGTGCTCGGTCTGCTCGGCGGGTTCGTCTGGACGATCGCCCTGGCCTGGCGGGGGACGCCGTTCCACGTCGCCGCCGAGGGCGCGCTCGGCGTGGACGGCCCCACCCTGTTCCTGCAGGGCACCATCCTGGTGCTGGCGCTGGTCAGCCTGCTGCTGATCGTGGAGCGGCGGCAGAGCCACTTCACCGCGCAGGCGTCGGCGCTGCCCGGCAGCGACGCCGAGCAGGAGACCATGGCGGCGGGCATCACCCAGACCGAGGTGTACCCGCTGATGATGTTCGCGGTCGGCGGGATGCTGATGTTCCCGGCGTCCAACGACCTGCTCACCATGTTCGTCGCGCTGGAGGTGCTGTCGCTGCCGCTGTACCTGCTGTGCGGGCTGGCGCGGCGGCGCCGCCTGCTGTCGCAGGAGGCGGCGGTCAAGTACTTCCTGCTGGGCGCGTTCTCCTCGGCGTTCTTCCTGTACGGCGCGGCGCTGCTGTACGGCTACGCCGGCTCGGTGCGGCTGTCGGTGATCGCCGCGCAGATCACCCGGGACGCCGGCAGCGAGACGCTGCTGCTGGCGGGCGTGGCGCTGCTGAGCGTCGGCCTGCTGTTCAAGATCGGCGCGGTGCCGTTCCACATGTGGAAGCCCGACGTGTACCAGGGCGCCCCGACGCCGGTCACCGCGCTGATGGCGTCCTGCACGCTGGTGTCGGCGTTCGGCGCGCTGCTGCGCGTCTACTACGTCGGCCTGGAGAAGATGGAGTGGGACTGGCGGCCCGCGATGTGGGGTGTGGCCATTCTCACAATGGTGATCGGCGCCGTGATCGCGATCACGCAGACCGACATCAAGCGGCTGCTGGCGTACTCGTCGATCGCGCACGCGGGCTTCCTGCTGACCGGTCTGGTCGCCACCTCCCGCGAGGGACTGTCGAGCACGCTGTTCTACCTGGTGGCCTACGGGTTCACCACGATCGGCGCGTTCGCCGTGGTGACCATGGTCCGGGACTCGGGCGGCGAGGCCGCGCACCTGTCGCGGTGGGCGGGGCTGGGCAAGCGCAGCCCCGTGGTGGCGAGCGTCTTCGCGTTCTTCCTGCTGGCCTTCGCGGGCATCCCGCTGACGAGCGGCTTCACCGGCAAGTTCGCGGTGTTCAAGGCGGCGATCGAGGGCGACGCGACCCCGCTGGTCGTGGTGGGCGTGCTGTCGTCGGCGATCGCGGCGTTCTTCTACGTCCGTGTGATCGTCGTCATGTTCTTCAGCGAGCCGGAGGCCGACGGGCCGACTGTGGTCGCCGCCCCGGCGACCGCGGCTGCGGTGGCGCTCGGGCTGACGGCTACTGTGGTACTCGGCGTGCTCCCCCAGCCTGTCCTGGACCTGGCGGGGACCGCCACGTCACAGATGTTCGTCCGGTAGGCCCGGTAGGGGGTTTGGGTGAGTAGCGCTTCCGCGGAGCAGGCGACGGGGCCGTTCGGATTGCCGATCGACGCGTCCCTGGCGGCGGACGTCCGCGTGGGACTGGACTCGGTGGAGCGGGTGCTCCTGGAGGCGGTCCAGAGCGAGGACCCGCTGCTCACCCAGGCCTCCAAGCACCTGGTCGAGGCGGGCGGCAAGCGGTTCCGGCCGATGCTGGTGCTGCTGGCCGCCCAGTTCGGCGACCCGGCCGCGCCGGGCGTGGTCCCGGCCGCCGTCGTCGTCGAGCTGACCCACCTGGCGACGCTGTACCACGACGACGTGATGGACGAGGCCCCGGTCCGCCGGGGCCAGCCGTCCGCCAACTCGCGGTGGACCAACACCGTCGCGATCCTCACCGGCGACTACCTGTTCGCCCGCGCCTCCGACCTGCTGGCCGACCTCGGCCCGGAGGCGGTGCGCATCCAGGCCCGCGCGTTCGCCCGCCTGGTGCGCGGCCAGATCCAGGAGACGGTCGGCCCCGCCGGGGACGCCGACCCGCTCAAGCACTACCTCCAGGTGATGGCCGACAAGACCGGCTCGCTGATCGCGGTGTCGGGCCAGTTCGGCGCCCTGCTGTCGGGGGCGGACCAGCGGATCGTGGACACGGTCACCTCCGCCTGCGAGAAGATCGGCGTCGCGTTCCAGCTGTCGGACGACATCCTGGACATCGCCTCGGAGGCCGAGCAGTCCGGCAAGACCCCGGGCACCGACCTGCGCGAGGGCATCCGCACCCTGCCGATGCACCACGTGCTGGCGGGCGTCGGCTCCGGACCCGACGACGCCCGGCTGCGCGAGCTGCTGGTCGCGGACCTGACCGACGACGCCCTGCACGCCGAGGCCCTGCGGCTGCTGCGGGCCCACCCGGCGATGGACCGCGCCCGCGCGGACCTGCGGGGCTGGGCGGAGGACGCCCGCGCCGAGCTGCTGACCCTGCCGGACATCCCGGCACGGGCGGCGCTGGTCGGCCTGTGCGACTACGTGGTGTCGCGCACCGGCTGATCCCCTGACCGTGACCGGCCCCCGCCCCGTACGGGCGGGGGCCGTCGTCGTGTCCGGGGCGGTCAGGCCTCCTGGGGCTCGGGCGCCAGGCCCCGCGTCTTCATGGCGTGCAGCACCATGGTGATGAGGATCTCCTTGCAGGACTCCAGGCTGCGGGCGTCGCAGAGCATCACCGGGACGTTCGGTCCCAGGTTCAGCGCCGCCTGGATCTCCGCCAGGTCGTACCGCCGCGCGCCCTCGAAGCAGTTGACCGCCACGACGAACGGCGTGCCGCGCCGCTCGAAGTAGTCGACCGACGGGAAGCAGTCGGCCAGGCGGCGGGTGTCGGCCAGCACGACCGCGCCCAGCGCGCCGAGCGCGACCTCGTCCCACATGAACCAGAACCGCTCCTGCCCGGGGGTGCCGAACAGGTACAGGATGTACTCGTCGCGGATGGTGATGCGGCCGAAGTCCATCGCGACCGTGGTGGTCGACTTGGCCTCGACCCCGGAGACGTCGTCCACGCCGACGCTCGCGTCGGTGAGGATCTCCTCGGTGCGCAGCGGCCGCGTCTCCGACACCGTGCCGACCATGGTGGTCTTGCCGACGCCGAAACCGCCCGCGATCACGATCTTGACCGCGGTGGGGATGCGCGGCCCGTCGGCCGGCCTAGAGCGCCCGAAGCCCATCGATCACCGCCTTGTAGAGCTGGAGGTCGTGCATGTCCGCCTCGGGTTCGGGTTCCTGGAGGGCGATGAGCCCGTGGTCGAGCAGGTCGCCCAGCAGCACCCGGACCGTGGCGACCGGCAGGTCGAGATGGCCGGTGATCTCGGCGACCGACAGGACCTGCTGGCACAGCCGCCAGATCGCCAGGTGCTCGGGGCCGAGGCCGACGGAGCTCTCCGGCTCCGGGCCGGTCGCGAGCACCAGCGTGATCAGGTCGAACTCGCCGCGGGTCGGCTCGATGCGGCCGCCGGTCATCACGTACGGGCGGAGCATCGGGCCGGCCGGCTCGTCCGGCGGCCCCTCCGGCTCGGGGGGCTCGAACGCGTTCGGCTCGTACGCGCGCTGCTCGAACGCGGGGAGGTCGGGGGCCGGGCGCTCCCGCCACTCCGGCGGGGTCTCGGGCCACCGCTCGCGGTCCGGCGGGGGGTAGGGTGTCGGATCCTCCGGCGGCATCATGAGACGGGCCGCTCCGTGTCCGCGATCTCGGCGCGCGTCGGGGTGGACAGGTGCTCGCCCATGCTGTTGACCAGCACCGCCATCTCGTAGGCGATCAGGCCCACATCGGCCTCCGCGTCGGCCAGCACCGCCAGGCACGCGCCCTTGCCGGCCACGGTGACCAGCAGGAACGCCGACCGCATCTCGACGATGGTCTGCCGGACCGGGCCGCCGCCGAACCGCGTCCCGGCGCCCTTGGCCAGGCTCTGGATGCCCGCGGCGACCGCCGCCAGGTGTTCGCCGTCGTCGGCGCTCATGCCGGCCGACGCGGCCATCAGCAGGCCGTCGGCCGACAGGACGACGGCGTTGTCGGCGTGCGGGACCCGGGCGACCAGGTCGTCCAGCAGCCAGCTCAGGTCCGCCGACGCGCCCGTCTTCTGCATCACTGATCGTCCTCGCCTTCCGGAGTGGTGGTGCCCTGGAACGGGCCGGAGTCCGCCGCGCGGCGGGCGGCGGACCGGCCGAGACGGGTGCCGCGTTGGTAGGAGCCCATGATCCGCCGCACCTCGGCGGGGGAGCGGGGCGGTTCGGCCTCGGGCTCGGGCCGCGCGGCGGTGAGCGGCTCGTCGGTGCGCAGCGCCGGCGCCAGGCCGGCCTGCGGCACCCGGACGGGCAGCCCGGAGGGGGTGGAGTCCTGGGGCACGGGTGACCGCGTCTCCTCGGCGTCGGGGTGCTCGACCCGGTGTGGCCCGGTTCCGCACGACCCGGTCCCGTGCCGCGCGACCCGGCGGGACGGCCCGCCGGGGGTGGTGGGCCGGACGGGGCCGGGGCGGTGCGCGCGCCGCGACGGGACCGCTCCCCCGCGCGGGGTCACCCGGGCCGCGGACGTCCACGGGACGCTCGCCGACACCGGCGGCACCGTGCCCTTCGCCCGCGGTCGGAAGTCGCGGAAACACATCGCTTTTCGCCCCAACGAATTGTCATGGTGTCGGCGCGCGGCGGGTGGAACCGGTTGCGAGACACGTGGCGGCGGGGTGGGGGCGCGGCGGCGATTCACCGCATTCGCGCACCGATGAACCTTACCAACGGGATCATTCCGTCTCAAGGCGAATGGTTACGCCACGTGTCCCGGTAATGCGCGTTTGTGAAAACGTCGCTTCCCTTCCGCCTCGCGTTCAGATGATTCTTCCTCCCAGCCGCAGCGCCCCCAGAACGGCGGCCCGCACGATCGCGAGAGGCCGGTAGAGGTCCTTGTCGTGCCACAGCGGCGGCCGGTCGGCGTCGATGTCGCTGGTGAGCGGGACCGCGCGCAGGAACGCCGTGCCGGACGCGACCGCCTTCCGCACCGCCCGCCGGGCCCCGGCGGGGACGCCGCGCGCGAGCGACAGCGTCTGCACGGCGTAGGCGGTCTCCTCGGCCGACCCGCCCCGGACGCCCCAGGACCCGTCGGCGTTACGGGTGTCCAGAATCCAGCGGACGGCGCGTTCGACCGCCGGGGCCGCCGCCGCGCCGCCGAACCCGTCGAGCGCGAGCGCGACGCAGAACGTCGCGTAGTACGGCGAGACGTGCCAGCGGTCCTGCCAGCGGCCGTCGTCCTCCTGCGCCGAGCACAGCCAGGAGGTGACCTTCGCGACCGTCGCCGCGTAGTGGGCGGCCGGTTCCCCGCCGCCGGTGCTGCGCAGGTAGTGGCCGAACGCCTCCAGCACGTGCGCGTTGGTCGTGACCGACCGGCCGTTCTCGCCGCGCCAGGTGAAGAAGTGCGTGTCGGTCTCGTAGTTCCACAGCAGGTCGGGCGGGTGCGGGGAGCCGAGCAGCGACAGCGTGTACAGCAGCCCCGAGGAGGAGTCGGCGTCGTGGGGCAGCCCCGGACCGCCGGGGGCGCCCGCCGGGCCGAGCGCCGCCCGCATCTCGGCGACCAGCGCGGCGGGCACCTCCACCGGGAACCCGGCGCGGACCAGCCAGCCCAATACCCAGCCGCGTTCGAAGTGGGTGATCGGGGCGGCGACGGGCACCGGGCCGCCGTACGGGCGGACGCACTCCTCCAGATAGCGCAGCGCGGCGGGATCGGGCGCGGCGGGGTCGAGCCAGGCGGCGGTCGCCGCCGGGGACGCCCCGACGCTCGCGGCGGCCGCGCCGGGGCCCGGCCCGCACGGCACCGGGCGCACCGCGAGCGCGCCGCGCGCCGCCGGACCGCCGATCTCCAGGGCGTGCAGCAGCTTGGCGGGCGGTTCCGCGCCGTGTCCCAGCAGGTCGGCCACGACGGGCAGCATCGCGCCGGTCATCCCCGGCGGCGGGGCCAGCGGCGCGGCGGCCGGCTCGGGGAGCGCGGCCAGATGCTCGTTGATCCGGGCGACCAGCATCGGGGTGATGTGCTCGATCGCGGGCATGTCGGGGATGCGCGCCAGGCGGGGCATCAGGTCGGCGAGCGCCCGCAGGCCGCGCGCGGCGCACCCGGTCAGGGCGGTGCGGGCCACGCCACCGGTGGCGCCGGCGCGCAGGACGTTCAGGACCGCCTCGACCGCGCTCAGCGACGGGGCCAGCGCGTAGCCGGGCGCGGGCGCGGGCCAGAGCCCGTCGGGGCCCTGGGTCTCCAGCAGGAACCGCAGCCGTTCGGCGTGCCCGGTCAGCCACGGGGCCAGCGACGTCAGCCGTCCGGTCTCGTACACCGACGGCGTCTCCTGGCCCCAGGGCAGGGTGACCAGCTCGTCGACCAGCGCGTTCGCGACGGCGTCGAGCGCCAGGTCCTCGGTGAGGACGGTCACAGCGGCCCCCGGCGCTCGACGGCCCGCGGGCCGGGCAGGCTCATGCGGCCCGTCCGCGTGGAGTGCGGCGCGCGGCGGGGGCGACGGTCTTGCGCGGAGGTGCCATGCCGACGTCAACAGTCATTCCTGGTGCCCTTTCGCGGGGTCTGGGCGTGTCGATCCGGCCGGCGGAGTCCGTCGGCTCTCTGTTCTATTTGTCCCTATTAGGGGTTGTCGGAGACGAGCGGCAGTGTGGCACGCTGAAAAAGCGCTATCAAGCGCGAGGTCACCGTGTATTTCACACTTCAACTGTGACAATCGTCACAGTCGGCAAATGTCTCGGCCCCTGAGATGCCTTACCGCCAGAAAATGATGGCGCAATTAATGCGAAACGTCCGCCCGGTGAACGGACGGACGTTCATGATCGTGAAAGTCGGGGGCGCAGGTCAGGGGGTGGGCGAGGCCGGCGGGCCGAGCGGGGACGGCAGCAGGCTCGGCCACGCTCCCTTCCCCACCACTCGGATCTTGCCGGTCGCCGTCCGGCCGCCGCAGTAGGCGGTGACCTTGTAGGTCCCGACGGTCAGCTTCCGCTTCAGGGTGGCGGTGCCCGCGCCCGCGTCGCCCTTGCCGCCCAGCGTCACGTCCGAGGTGAACGCCTTCGACCGCGCCCAGTGCCGCTTCGGGCCGACCGAGCAGTTCGGCACCCGCAGCTCCACCCGCTGTCCGGCCGCCGCGACGCTCGGGGTGACCGTGACGCGTCCGCCCGCGGCGGCCGTCGCCTCGCTCGCCACCGTCGAGGCCAGGCCCGTCGCGACGAGGGCCGCTCCCAACGCGGTGATGCTCAACAGGCGCAAGGGGGACTCCCGGGGTGAAGAGTGGCGGGGTGAGTGTGATGCTCGGCACTGTAACGGTTCGAAGTGCTTCACTCTAGAGATGTCGGGAAAACCCTGAAGGTTGCCTGAAACTAGGCGGAACTTCCCTCCGTGACCGGCAGGACGCGCTCCGGGGCCGTCCGGCGGGCCCGGTGGGAGGCGCGCAGCCCGTCCAGCGTCAGCATCGCCAGCGCGACCCACACCAGCCCGAACCCGATCCACCGGCTGGCCGGCATCGCCTCGTGCTGCACCAGCAGCCCGATCAGGAACTGCAGCACCGGCGCCAGGTACTGGAGCATCCCGATCACGCTGAGCGGGAGGCGCACCGCCGCCGCGTTGAACAGCATCAGCGGGATCGCCGTCACCACCCCGGCCCCGGCCAGCAGCACCGCGTGCCCGGCGCCCGAGTGCCCGAACGCCGCCTCGCCGCCGCCCTCCAGCATCAGCGCGAAACCGAGCGCGGGCACGAACAGCACGGCCGTCTCGACCGCCAGGCTCTCCGCCGACGGCATGTTCGCGAACTTCTTCAGCAGCCCGTAGACGCCGAACGAGAACGCCAGCACCAGCGCGATCCACGGCGGCCGTCCGTAGTCGACGGTCAGCACGCCCACCGCGACCGTGCCGAGCCCGACCGCCGCCCACTGCCAGGGGCGCAGCCGCTCCCGGAAGATCACCACGCCGAACAGCACGCTGATCAGCGGGTTGATGAAGTAGCCCAGCGAGCCCTCGATCGTGTGCCCGGAGTTGACCGCGTAGATGTAGGTGCCCCAGTTGACGGTGATGATCACCGCCGCGACCGTCAGCAGCGCCAGCCGCCGCGGGGTCAGCGCCCGGATCCACCGCCAGTTGCGCAGGAACGCCAGGATCGCCAGCACGGCGAGCAGCGACCACATGATCCGGTGCGCGAGGATCTCCACCGCCCCCGCCGGCTTCAGCAACGGCCAGTACAGGGGGAACAGGCCCCAGAGCACGTAGGCGGCAAAGCCGCATACCATCCCACGACGGTTCACCACGAACATCACGCTACCAGGACGTAATTACTCAAAGTGGGCCATGCTGCTGACCGGGGGACGAGGATGAGCGCGCGCGACAGCTACGACGAGGTGGCCGACGTCTACGCCGAACGGATGCTGGACGAGCTGGCGGGCAAACCGCTGGACCGCGCCCTGCTGGACCTGCTGGCCGACCGGGTGGGAGCCCTCGGCCCCATCGCCGACCTCGGCTGCGGCCCCGGCCAGGTGGCCCGCCACCTGCACGAGCGGGGCACGGCGACGCTGGGCGTGGACCTGTCGCCGCGCATGGTGGAGATCGCCGCCGCCGCCCATCCGGGGATCGGCTTCCATGTGGGGGACATGCGGGCGCTGCACGTTCCCGACCGGGCGTGGGGCGGGATCGCGGCGTTCTACTCGATCATCCATCTGTCCCCGGCGGAGGTGCCGGCGGCGTTCGCCGAGTTCCACCGCGTCCTGCGGCCGTCGGGCTCGCTGCTGCTGGGCTTCCACCTGGGCGACGAGGTCCGCCACCTGGACCGCTGGTGGGACCGCCCGGTCAACCTGGACTTCCAGTTCTATCCGCGCGCCGAGCTGGAGACCGCCCTGGAGGACGCGGGCTTCACCCTGGACGCCTACGTCGAACGTCCGCCCTATCCCGGCGAGGCCGAGACGACCCGCGCCTACCTGCTGGCCCACCGCTGACAAAATCCCCCAAAAATGACCTTGGACACTGCTTGCGTCCAACCAGCCACGGGTAGTGACCCCCTGAAATCGTGCGATTCCAGGGGGAGGAAACGCCATGACAACCCGCGAGCACCACCTTGTCGGCAGGCGCCTGGTCGGCAGCGACGGAGAGGAGCTCGGCACCGTGACCCGCGTGGTGCACGCCGAGAACTCCGAGGCCCCCGAGTGGCTGGTGATCCGCTACGGCCTGTTCGGGATGCGCGAGCGCCTCGTTCCCTATGCCGGGGCCCGCACCACCGAGGAGGAGATCTCCGTGCCGCTGGACCGGGAGATGGTGCGTTCCAGTCCCGACGTCGATCTGGAGCAGGGCCTGACCACCGCCGACGAGGAGGCCCTGGCCCGCCACTACCACCGGGGCCCGCACGGCACGCTGCCGGGATCGCCGCCCCCCGCGTCGTTCGAGAAGCACCGGATGACCGAGGCGAAGGCGACGGCGGACGGCACGCCCCCGCCGCAGGCCCGGCCCATGGCCACGGAACGCCCGGCGGCGACACCCCCGACGCCGAAGGCGGACAGGCCCGTCGCCGGCCAGCGCCAGTGGAAGACGGAGGAGACCCGCCCGTCCGCTACGAGCGACGACAGCACAC
This sequence comes from Actinomadura kijaniata, assembly GCF_014138665.1. NCBI lineage: Bacteria > Bacillati > Actinomycetota > Actinomycetes > Streptosporangiales > Thermomonosporaceae > Actinomadura > Actinomadura kijaniata. Next base: position 83,572 of record NZ_JACJIA010000008.1, on the reverse strand, counting down.
CACGCCCCGAGAACGCCCGCACGGAGAACATGCGGGCCGAGAACATGCGGGCCGAGAACCGGGGGCAGGTCCGGCAGCCCGCCCCGGAGAAGCCGACGGCCGGGGAGCGCGACGGGAACGAGGTCGAACTGACCCGCTACGAGGAGCGGCTCAGCGTCGACAAGCGCGTCGAGGAGGCCGCCCGCGTCAAGATCCGGCGTGTCGTCGAGCGCCAGGAGCACGACCAGACGGTCGCGGTGCTGGCCGACGACTACGACATCGTCCGCCAGCCCATCGAGGGCGGCAAGGCCGAGCAGCACGCGATGGGCGAGGACGAGCAGGAGCTCATCCTGTACCGCGAACGGCTCGTCGTGACCAAGGTGGCCGTTCCGGTGGAGCGCGTCGTGCTGCGCCGCAAGAAGGCCGAGAAGCGGCAGACCGTCCGCGAGACCCTCGCCAAGGAGCGCATCGAGGTCGAGAAGGTCGACGTCCCGGTGCAGCCCGCCCAGGAGCGGGCCCGGGCCGGTGGACGGACCGCGCGGTGAACGAGGTTCCGGCCCCCGGCGTGCCCGCCGGGGGCCGCGCATGTGCCAACCGGGCGCGCGGCGCATAGCCTGCAAGTGTGTTCGGATTCGCGAAGACCGAGATGGTCTCACCCGACAAGGCGCTGCCCGGCCGTGACGAGCCCATGCCCGTCCCGCCCCGGCACGAGGTCCTCGGCGGCCCGCTGGCGCCGCCCTACCCCGACGGCGTCGAGGTCGCGGAGTTCGCGCTCGGCTGCTTCTGGGGCGCCGAGCGCAAGTTCTGGCAGACCCCCGGCGTCGTCTCCACCGCGGTGGGCTACGAGGGCGGGTACACCCCGAACCCCACCTACGAGGAGGTCTGCGGCGGCCTGACCGGTCACACCGAGACCGTCCGCGTCGTCTACGACCCGGTCGAGGTCTCCTACGAGACCCTGCTGCGCGTCTTCTGGGAGGCCCACGACCCCACCCAGGGCATGCGCCAGGGCAACGACGTCGGCACCCAGTACCGTTCGGCGATCTTCACCCACGACGAGGCCCAGCGAAAGCTGGCCGAGGCGTCCCGCGACGCCTACCAGAAGGTCCTGACCGCCGCCGGCCACGGCAAGATCACCACCCAGATCACCCCGGCGACGGACTTCTACTTCGCCGAGGACTACCACCAGCAGTACCTCTCAGACAATAAAAACCCGGGAGGCTACTGCGGCCTGGGCGGCACGGGCCTGTCCTGCCCGGTCGGCGTGGCCCCCGCCGAATAGAAGTCAACCAAGGTACGGGGAGTCCCGTCCTTCGAGGTAGTGAGCGATCCTGAGGCGCTGCGTGTGATGCATGGGCAGCGCCTCAAGCTCGTCTTCGGGCACCCACCGCACCTCTAGCGACTCGTCGCTGACCCGCAGCTCGCCACCCACCAACCGGGCGCGGAAGCAGACGTTGAACTGCCTCCGAACCTCACCGTCCGAGTAGGCGATGACATGGCGCGGGTCGGTGTAGGTCCCGATCAGTCCGGTGATCTCGACGTCGTACCCGGTCTCCTCCTTGACCTCGCGAACGGCCGTCCCCGGTAGGGAGTCGCTCATCTCCATCCCGCCGCCCGGCAGTGCCCAGAGCCCCGAGTCGGCGCGGCGCTGCATCAGGACGTCGCCGTTCTCGTTCGTGACCACTGCGGAGGCCGCGACGACGAGCGAGTTGGGCGTGGGCGCCTCCGGATCGTCGTAGTACTCGGTGCGGGCCATCTGATCACTCCTTGGTCGCCGGACGGGAGAGCGCCCACACTGCCTCGAAGCTCTCGGCGTATCCATCGAACACACCGCCCTCGGTCTCCTGCCTGAGATGCCAGAGCGGGGCGCCGTAAGCGTTCATCCCGAAGACGTGGGCGTTGACCAACATCTGATCATCGCCGCGATAGATCGAGTTGTAGAGCGTCGTCGCGTGGAGGTGCACCTCGATCCCCGGCGTTCCGATCAGCTGGGCATAGTGCATCAGGGCCACCCGGCATCGGCTCTCGATGCCGTGGCCGTAACTTCTCCTCTTCTCCTCGCTCGCTGACCGCAGCAGCGTCGGCGTCGCCCAGGAGGACGCGCACTCGGCATCCGGCGGCGGCCTTCACCTGCAAGAGGTCGTTGAAGTCGGGCCACTGCTCGTGCAGGAACACGGCTGCGTAGGCCAGGATCTCGATCCGCTCGTGAGCCTTCGTGAAGAGCGTTCGCCAGAGGTCGAACGGGGCGTCCGCACGAGTGTCGTGCAGCGCGATCAGCTCCGGGTGAAGCCCCCGTCTACGCCGTCCCTGCTCCAGCGATGGCCAGAGGTAAGCCATGTCCTCGCGTAGGGCACGGGCCGCCTTGTATGCCGTCGTTCGATGTGGCGTCCTGCCCGTGCTCACCCACCGCTCGGCGGTCTTGGGGTCCACTCCTACCGCCTCGGCGAACTGGGCGTAGTTGAGTCGCGCGTACGAGTGCGATGCGAGGTCGCTCGTTGGACGTGCTCGTGGACCAGGGCGGCCATGACCGGCCTGTGCGTCGGATGGGGATTTCAGTAGTATCGGCCGCTAACGGTCCTTACAGGAGTTCCCATGGCGCTGCTCGAACCTCCCTACATCGCCGTCTACATCACCTCGACACTCTCCGACGACCTGGACGGCTACGACGAGTTGAACGACCGGATGGTGAAGCTGTCCGAGGAGCAGCCCGGCTACCTGGGGCGCGAATCGCTGCCCGGCAAGGGGAACGAGGAACGCGTCGTCATCTACTGGGCCGACGAGGAGTCCCTCAAGGGGTGGCGGCTGCACCCCGAGCACCAGGTCGCGATGCGCGCCGGCCGCGAGCGTTACTACCTCTCGTACGACATCCGTGTCGCTCGGGTCGAACGCGAGTACGGATTCCGCGGCGCCGCGGCCGGTTGAGATCGGACATCCAGCGTCCCGGCCGGAGTCTCGCAGCTCGTGCGTGGATTCTTCGGGGCCGCTCAGGAACGTGAGGGTGGCTGAGCGGTCCTCGGGTGGGCCCGGCTGGACGGAGACCGTTCCCTCGGTGGCCTCGCCGCCGGGTTCGGGGCCGTACGCGCCGCCGCCGTCCAGGTCGTCGGTCGCCTCGACGGTCAGCCCGTGGTGGCCGTTCAGCACCCGCATCGTCGGCCCCTTCCCGATCAGCGGCCGACCTTGCAGGCCGGGTCGCGGCTGCTCACGATCACCCAGTAGAACGTGACCTTGTCGTTGGTCTTGATCGTGCGCTTCCCACCGCCCTTGGCCCGCTGGGAGTCGACCTTCGCGGCCGGGTGGTCCCGGCTGCCGGTGTACTTCTTGTTGCCGGGGGTGGTGAAGAACGCGCCGCCGCTCACCGGGACGCGGCCTGGGCGGGCCCGCAGTCGCACCGAGCAGCGTGGCGGTGTGGCGTTGAGCGATCACGGTTGCTTCCATCGTTCGTCGGGAGGTTCCGGGTCGGTTCAAGATCCGTAACGGCTCTGCCCGAAACCCGAGGACCATGGCGGCGAGGAGGTGTCAGGGGCCCGTCAATTTTCCGGGCGCCCCGGCGGCCCGGTCGTCGTAGTCTCCGCGAATAGACGAACAGGGTTGGTACGGAGTCCGCTGCGTCTTCCGCTGGCCGCGCGACGACGAGCAGCTTTACGAGGAGAACGTCACCGTCTGGCGGGCCGCCTCGTTCGATGGGGCCATCGCGAAGGCGGAGGTCGAGGCCCGCGAGTACGCGGCGACGTGTGACGGGCGGTACCTGGAGTTCGCCCAGGCGTACTTCATCGGCGAGGACGAGTCGATCGCCGAGGGCGCGGAGGTCTTCTCGTTGGTGCGCAGGAGCGGCCTCGCGGCCGACGACTACGTCACCAGGTACTTCGACACGGGTGGGGAACGCCAGCGGGACCTGACCGGGAACGGGGACGCCGGGGGTGAGATATCTCTTGGCCGGTAACGGCCACCACCGGCTGAGCCTTCCGCGACCTCTCCGTCCAGGGAGTGAGGAGACGCTTTCCTCTTGATTGCATGCGGAGACGCGGCTGGCCGGGCTGTGTCGGATCGCAGCGAGAGGTCAAGCCGTGGAGATATCTCCACGGCTCCTATGGCTATCTCTAGGCACTCTTGGGCATCTCATTAGAGGTACAGGGGTAGCTCAGGAGGAGTTCGGAATGTTGGACGTCACCGTGAAGGTGCCCGAGGAACGGCTGGCGGAGTTCTATGCCATGTACGCGCGTTGGCTGGCGGGGCCGGAGGTCCGGGAGGAGACCGGAGGTTCAGGCGGTCGGGAGCTGGCCGAGTGGACCGCCGCGGACGTGGAGCTCGCCGAAGAGGTCTGGGAGAAGTTCAGTGGAACGGCCAAGACCCTGTTCTCGGTCCTGATCGATGAACCGGAGCGCAGGTTCACCGGGGATGAGCTGGCGCGGATGCTGCACATCGAGAAGGGGCGGCACGGCATCGCCGGCGTGCTGGGGTGGCCGGGGCGGCACTGTGCCGCCGTCGGCCGCCATTACTGCTGGTGCTGGGAGTACGGGGATGAGGGGGCGCCCGTCATGTACTGGATGACCGATGAGGTCGCCGGCCTGTTCGGGCGGGTGCGCGACCGGAACGGGTGATCCTGGCCGATCCGGCGGTTCGCGGATGACGGTACGGACAAATGTCGATCCTTACGGCGTGTGCCGATGATCTCCGGGATACGCTCCCGAAACGATGGTGAGCGGGCCACGGCGCCCGGCCGAGCCGATCGGAGGAGGGGAGTGGGCATGACGGAGGACTCGGTGCGGTTCTGCTGCGAGCTCATGGCCGAGCAGGTGGAACACGAGTGCGAGCATCACCCCGACCGGTTCACCTGTCCGGACGCGCTGGTCTACTACAGCGCCAAGTTCGACGAGTACGGCCTGATCATCCATGACGGGTCGAGCTCGGTGAGCCGGATCCGCTTCTGCCCGTGGTGCGGCGCGAAGCTGCCGCCGTCCCAGCGCGCCGCCTGGTTCGCCGCCCTGGAGAGCCGCGGCATCGACCTGTGGAAGGACGAGGTCCCGCCCGAGTTCGAGACCGACGCCTGGCGCAGGTCGGTCATACCGTCGAACGGCAACCGCTGAGCCGCTCGCACAGCGCCCAGACGGCGTCGCGGGCGCGTTCGTCCAGGACGCTCTCCGGCCAGGAGCGCGGGCGGCGGTCCTGGCCGAAGTAGGTCCCGGTCGTGTCGGCCACCTCGGGGGAGGCGGCCAGATGGACGCTGGACCGGGCGGGCCTGGCCAGGTCGCCGAACAGGACCGGGGCCAGCAGCTTCACCAGGGGCGCGACGGGCCGGTAGGCGTAGGGGAACGCGCGGACGGTCACCGCCCGGTTCATCGGGGTGTGGCCGTGGCCGGGGTAGACGACGTTCACGCGGACGCCGTGCGGGCGCAGGCGTTCGGCGAGGCGGTGGCTCATCGCCATCAGGGCCGTCTTGGTGTGGTTGTACTGGCTGAACGTCCAGCCCAGGAAGCGCCGCTCGGCCTGGAGGTTGGCCGGGTCGATCGGGCCGCCGGGGATGCCGCCGGTGACGTTGACGACGCGGGCGCCGGGCGGCATGCGGTCCAGCAGCAGGTGCGTGAGGGCGAACGGGGCCAGGACGTGGGCGGCGAACATCCGCTCCACGCCGTCGGCGGTGGTCTCGCGCCGCGCCGTCATGGCGCCGACGTTGTTGACCAGGACGTCGATCGGGCCGGTCGGGCGGGCGGCGAGGGCGTGCAGGCCGGCGAGTGAGGTCACGTCGGCGGTGAACGCCTCGATCCGCGGGTTCCCGGTGTCGTCGGCGAGTTCGGCGGCGGCGGAGCGGGCCCGCCCGGGGTCGCGGCCGACGATGAGCACGCGCGCGCCGAGCCGGGCCAGGCCGCGCGCGGTCTCCTTGCCGATGCCCCCCGTGCCGCCGGTGACGAGCATCGTCCGGTTGCTGAGATCCATGCCCCGAACGTGTCACTCGGTGACACGTTTGTCAACGGGTGTAGGATGCGGGCGTGACAGGGTTGCGGGAACGGGCCAGGCAGGCGGTGCGGGCCGAGCTGACCGAGGTGGCGCTGCGGCTGTTCGCCGAGCGCGGCTTCGAGGAGACGACCGTCGACGACATCGCCCGCGAGGCCGGGATGTCCAAGCGGAGCTTCTTCCGGTACTTCCCGGCCAAGGAGGACGTCGTCCTCGGCGGGGTGGACCTGATGGGGGAGCTGATCGTGGCGGAGCTGGCCGCCCGGCCCCCGGCGGAGGACCCCTGGTCCTGCCTGCACGCGGTGCTGCGGGGCTGGGCGGAGCGGATCGACGCCGAGCAGCGGGCGCTGGAGAGCCTGCGGCTGATCGAGGCGACCCCGGCGCTGCGCGCCCGGTTCCACGCCAAGCGCGAGGAGACGCGGCTGCTCGTCGCGGACGCGCTGGTGGAGCGCGGGGTGGAGCCGTTCACCGCCGACCTGCTGACGGCGGCGGCGGGGGCGGCGCTGGAGTGCGCGTCGCGGGCGTGGGCGGGTTCGGACGGCGCGGACCGGCTGGCCCTGGTGGACCGCGCCTTCGCCGAGCTGCGCCCCGCCCGCTGAGGTCACTCCGCGACGTTGGTGTTGTGGAGGGCCGCGATCCACCAGGCGCCGTCCCGCCGGGTCACCACGGCGGTGCCGTGGTTGGCGAACGCGGAGTCCGGCGTCGTCATGCGCTGCTCGAACAGGACGACCGCCAGGTCGGGGGTCAGGGGCCTGATCTCGGTCACCGCGACGGCGATCCGCCAGTCGGCGGCCGCGTTGGCCAGGCGCCCGGTGTGGTAGGCGAACAGGGCGTCCCAGCCGCGGATGACGGTTCCGTCGGGAACGGTCACCACGGCGTCGGCGGTGAAGCCCCCGTCGAGGACCATCGGGTCCTTGGCGTTGAACCCGGTCTCGATCGTGGCGATCAGCTCCCTGATCAGCACGGTGTCCTTGTCGCTGGCAGAGGCGGTGTAGGCGGTGGGGCGCTGGGACATCTCGGTCTCCTTTCGACATCCCTCACGCTAGGGACGCCGCGGGCCCCGGGAATCCGTCGGCTGACTGGGACCGTGTCCTAGATTGGGGACATGGAGATCGGGTCGCGGGGTGTGGTTTCCACCGTCGTCGGGGAGGCGGACACCGCCCGGGAGCTGGGGAGCGGGGACGTCCCCGTACTGGGAACGCCCCGGCTGGTCGCGCTCGCGGAGGCCGCGACCGTCGAGGCGCTCGCCGGGCGGCTCGGGGAGGGGCGGACCTCCGTGGGGACCCGGGTCGAGATCGCGCACCGGGCGGCGAGCGCCGTCGGGACGCGCGTCACCGTCACCGCCGAGATCGTCGAGGTGGACGGGCGGCGGGTGGTGTTCTCCGTGTCCGGCGTCGACGAGCACGGGGTGAACGTCGGTGACGGCCGGATCGAACGGGTCGTCGTCGAGCGGGAGAGGTTCCTCGGACGCCTCTAGCCGGGGCGCCGCCGGCCGTAGACGTGGACCCGGCGGCCCCGGTAGGCGGTGTCGCGCAGGTGGCGGTGGCCGATGCGCTCCGCGACCGCCGCCGAGCGCGCGTTGCCCGGCAGGATCAGCGAGACGACCCCCGGGGCGTCCAGGGCCTCGAAGCAGTACGCCAGGGCGGCGCGGGCGGCCTCGGAGGCGTAGCCCTTGCCCCAGTGGGCGCGGGCCAGGCACCAGCCGACGCCCAGGCCGGGGAAGCCGTGCGGCCGCCAGGGGCCCGCGCGGCCCACGAACGCGCCCGTCCCCCTCTCCTCCAGCGCCCAGTGCGAGTAGCCGCGGATCTCCCGGTGGCCGATGAACGTCGCCAGGCTGCGCCACGGGTCCGCGACCGGTTCGGCCAGGCCGTCGGCGACCTCGGGGTCGGCCAGCATCGCGGCGTAGTCGTCGAAGTCGTCCCCGGTGAGCGGGCGGAGCAGCAGGCGGGGGGTCGTCAGGGTCGCCGAGCCGGACGGTTTGGGGGAGTTATTCATTCTTTGTCCGTTCTTTTCCGGTGAACGGAACCGGCGGCGGTCCGGATCCGGCCAGGCGGTCCACCATAGGGCACCGTCGGTGACGTGACCTGGACCACTGGAGGCCGCCCATGCCGTTGCGACCCTCTCCCGCCCGAGCGTGGGCGCTGCCGCTGTGCTGGGCGGCGGTGCTGCTGGACGGCTTCGACGTCGTGGTGCTGGGCACCGTGCTGCCCGTGCTGCTGCGCGAGCACGTGTGGGGGCTGACGCCGGGGACCGCGTCGGTGGTCACCACCGTGGGGCTCGTCGGGATGCTGCTGGGCGCGCTGGTGATCGGGTCGGTCACCGACCTGATCGGGCGGCGCCGGGCGCTGATGATCTCGGTGGCGATGTTCTCGGTGTTCACGGCGCTGTGCGCGGTCGCGCCGTCGGCGGAGACGTTCGGGGCGCTGCGCTTCCTGGCGGGGCTCGGCCTCGGCGGCTGCATGCCGACCGCGCTCACCCTGGTCGGCGAGCACGCGGCGGACGGCCGCAGCGGCCGCGCCACCACCATGATCATGACCGGGTACCACGTGGGGGCCGTCGCCACCGCGCTGCTCGGCATCGTCGTCATCCCGGACCTCGGCTGGAAGGCCATGTTCGTGATCGGGGCCGCGCCCGCGCTGGTGCTGCTGCCGCTGATGTTCCGCTACCTGCCCGAGTCCACCTCGTTCCTGGAGGGCCGGCGGGCCGAGAAGGGCGTGGCGGTCCGCACGCTGTTCCAGGGCGGGATGCTGCGGGCGACGCTGGCGTTCTGGGTGGCGTCGTTCATGGGTCTGCTGCTGGTCTACGGGCTCAACACCTGGCTGCCGGAGATCATGCGGCAGGCCGGGTACCCGCTGGGCGCGGCGCTCGGGCTGCTGCTGACGCTGAACGTCGGCGCCATCGTCGGCCTCGTCGTCGCGGGCCAGGTGGCCGACCGGTTCGGCGTCCGGGTCTCGGGGATCGGCTGGTTCGCCGGGGCCGCGGTCTTCCTGGCGCTGCTGAGCGTCCGGCTGCCCACGGTGGGGCTGTACGCGGCGGTGTTCCTCGCCGGGTGCTTCGTCTTCAGCGCCCAGGTGCTGGTGTACGCCTACGTGGTGCACGCCTACCCGGCCGTCAGCCGGGCGACGGCCATGGGCGGCGTCGCCGGGCTCGGGCGGATCGGGGCCATCGTCGGGCCGATGGTGGGCGGGATGCTGCTGTCGGCGGGGCTGGCCTACCCGTGGGGCTTCTACGCGTTCGCGGTCGTGGGCGCGTGCGGGGCGCTGGCGGTGGTGGCCGTCGGGCGGCGGGCCGGGCGGGCCGCCGAGGCGCCCGCGCCCGTCCGGGCCTGAAACGCGGCGGGGCCCGCCCGTGGGCAGGCCCCGTCCGGAGGTCGGTCGGTCTAGTACGGCAGGACTCGGCCGGACGGCGTCCGGAGGTCGATCGGGCTCGGTTGACGCGGTGGTCTCGGGCGCTTGATGAGCTGCTGCCGTGCCATGTGTGATCATCTCCCCCGTCGGACCGGGTCCTCAAACCCGGAGAGCGAGCGATGTCGGGCTCTTTTACGTTCGACGTGTCCGCCGAGCGCGAGGTTCGCTGAGCTTATGCGACATCCTCGGCCCGTTCGACCGTTTTTCGGGATGAGATCTCACTTTGGGTAGCGGTGACGGGCCCGCTCAGGAGACCACGTCCCGCCCCTGGAAGCGGCGGAACGCCAGCGCGAACAGCACCAGCGCGTACGCCACCGAGATCGCCGTGCCCTTGGCCATGCCGGTCCACTGGATCTGCGGCTGGAGCGCGTCCATCCACGAGTACATCCAGTGGGTCGGCAGGAAGTCGCGCCAGGAGCCGAGCGCGGTGACCGCGTCGAGGATGTTGGAGACGATCACCAGGCCGACCGCGCCGCCGACCGCGCCCAGCGGCGAGTCGGTGGTGACCGACAGCAGGAACGCCAGCGCCGCCACGACCAGCTGGCTGACCAGCGCGTACCCGATGACGATGCCCATCCGGCCGAGGGCGGTGCCGACCTCGACCTCGCCGCCGGTCGGCAGCCGCACATCGTCCCAGCCGAACGCGACCGTGCCCGCCACCAGCGACATCAGCGGCAGGCTGACCACCGCGACCACCGCGTAGCCGAGCGCCACGACCAGCTTCTGCCGCAGCAGCCGGGCGCGGGGGACGGGCGCGGCCAGCAGGTACCGCAGCGACGACCATCCGGCCTCGCTGGCGACGGTGTCGCCGCAGAACAGCGCCACCGCCACCACCAGCAGGAACCCCGTGGAGACGAACAGCGCGAACAGCGCGAAGTTCATCGCGCCCGACGTCGCCACGTCCACCAGGCTCGGGAACCCGTCCGGCTCCGGATCGCCGCCGATCTTGAACGCGGCCACCAGCACCCACGGGAGCAGCAGCAGGATCGCGAACGCCACCAGCGTGCGCCGCCGCCGGAACTGCCGGATCGCCTCGACCCGCAGCGGCAGCGTGCGGCCGACGTCGTAGCCCGCCGCGCCGCCGTCGGCGCGCGGATCCCCCGGCGGCCGGGGGCGGTCGCCGTTGAGTGCGGCCCCCGTGGTGAGCCCCGTGCTCATGGCGTCCCCTCTCCGATGATCTCCAGGAAGGCGTCCTCCAGCCGCCGCCCGGCGCCGGTGATCTCGGCGACCGGGCCGGTGGCGACCTGGTGGCCGCGCGACATGACGACCGCGTGCGTGCAGGACTGCTCGACCTCCGCCAGCATGTGACTGGAGACGATCACCGTGCGGCCCGTCGCGGCGTACCGGACCAGCACCTCCCGCATCTCGCGGATCTGGGGCGGGTCGAGCCCGTTGGTGGGTTCGTCGAGGACCAGCAGGTCGGGCAGGCCCAGCATGGCCTGCGCGATCGCCAGGCGCTGCCGCATGCCCTGCGAGTAGGTGCGCACCGGGCGGTCCAGCGCCGCGCCCAGCGCGGCGATCTCCAGGGCCTCCTCCAGGTGCGCCTCGTCCGGGCGGCGGCCGATCGCGCGCCAGTACAGGTCGAGGTTGTCGCGCCCCGACAGGTGCGGCAGGAAGCCCGGCCCCTCCACGAACGACCCCAGCCGCGACAGCACCGGAGCGCCCGGCGTGACCCGGTGTCCGAAGATCCGGATCTCGCCCTCGTCGGGCAGGATCAGGCCCATCAGCATCCGCAGGGTGGTGGTCTTGCCCGCGCCGTTCGGTCCGAGCAGGCCCAGGACCTGGCCCTTCTCGACGCGCAGCGACAGGTCCGACACCGCTCGGTAGCCGTTGGAGTAGGCCTTGGTGAGCCCGGTGATCTGGAGCGGCACGTCGGCCAGCTCCGGGTCGAACGCGTCGGCGGAGCGCCCGCGCCGTCCCCGCCCGGTCAGCACCAGGGCGGCGGCGACGACCAGCGCGACGCCCGGCAGCGCCCACACCCACGCGGGCAGCGGCGCGGCCTGCGTCCGCAGCTCCGGAACGGTCGGCACGGTCAACCCCGACACCGCCGCGACCCTGTAGGAGGCGGGCTGCGGCGGGGTCGCGAAGCCCATGTCGGTCGTGGTCAGCACCAGCCGCAGCCGGTGCCCGGCGTCGAAGCGGTAGTCCATGGCGGGCAGCGTGACGGTGACCTCGCGGCCGCCGTCGGCCCGGTCGACGCGCAGCGGCGCGGCGATGCGGCGGGCGGGCGACCCCTGGCCGCGCGGCCCCGGCCCCACGTCGTACAGCTTGGCGAACAGCGGGATCTCGCCCCGGCCCGTCACCCTGATCTTCACGGTGGTCGCGCCGGTGATCCGCAGCGGCTCGGTCAGCGGCGCGGTGTCGAACGCCGCGGCCTGCCCCGGCATGTCCACCGGCAGCCCCTCGCCCAGCGAGCCGCCGCCGAGGTCGCCGAGGTTGCCCAGCGCGCCCAGTCCGGGCAGCGCGGAGATCGACGCGGGGGATCCGCCGGCCGGGTTGTGGATCGTCTGCTCCGCGCCGGTGAGCGGGAGGGTGCGGGGCCGGTTGCCGAGCCCCGGGTAGCGTCCGGTGGTGGCGGCCTCGATGTTCACCGCCTGGGTGGAGGAGTCGATGCCGCCCGCGCGGGTCACGGTGAACGCCGGGTCGCCGCCGCCCTTGCCGTCGAGCCGCCGGTCGAAGAACGACCGCACCAGGCCCCGGACGCGGGTGGTCTCGCTGTCGCCGCCGTCGTGGCCGCCCTGGTGCCAGACGACCGAGACGGGGGCGCCGTTGCGGGCGATGGCGCGGGCGTTGGCGTCGCCGTGGTCCAGCGGGAACAGCGAGTCCGACTGCCCCTGCACGATCAGCGTGGGCACGCGGATCCGGTCGGCGAACGTCGCCGGGCTCGACCTGCGCAGGGTCTCGACCGCGTCGGGCGTGGCCCGCCCCTTCTCGGCGATCTCCTGGTACATGTCGCACAGCGACGGCAGGAACCGCCCGCAGGCGGTCTTCCCGGCCCCGTCGGTGAAGAAGAGCCCGGCCCACAGCTTCTTGAACACGCCCTTGTCCGGGCCCTCGCCGGTCGCGTTCGGGAACAGCGCGTCCGGCAGGCTGTTCCAGGTGATCTGCGGGGCGATGGCGTCGATCCGCCGGTCGTGCGCGGCGGTCATCAGCGCGATGGCCCCGCCGTAGGACTCCCCGGCCATCCCGACGCGGGGGTCGCCGGGCGCGTCGAGCCGCACCTCGGGCCGCTTGGCGACCCAGTCGACGAGCTGCCGGACGTCCTTGACCTCGTAGTCCGGCGAGTTCAGCGCGATCTCGCCGCCGCTGCGCCCGAACCCGCGCGCCGACCAGGTCAGCACCGCGTACCCGGCCCGCGCCAGCTCCTCGGCCTCGCTCCGGACGTCGTCCTTGGACCCGCCGAACCCGTGCCCGAGCAGCACCGCCGGGGCCCTGTCGCGCCCGACCGGCCGGAAGAACGTGGTGTCCAGCGTGACCCGCTGGTCGTCCTTCGGCCCGTCCACGACCTCGATCCGCTGCTGGACGGCGCTCACCGGCGGTTTCCCGTCGGCCGCGGCGCCCCAGGCGACGCCCCCGGCGGCCAGCACGGCGAGCGCCCCGCCCGCGGCCGTCCACCGGGTGGCCCGGCCCGCCGCGTCCCACCTCTCTCGGAGCTTTCGCGCTCCCCCCACCCTCATGCGGATCAGCCTATGTGGCGGGAAGTCGCGGTTTCTTCCGTCCCGGCGAGGATCACGGCTGCGCCCGGCGCGGTACGCCGCCCGCCCCGCATCCGCCGGACGGAGTACCCGGCCGCCGCGCCGCGGCCCCTCACCCGTTCGGAGGAGCCCGGCGCGGCCGGTTTATCCACATGGCTGTGGACAACTTCGTGGAACGCCGCCCGGCGGCGTCCTCCTCGCGGGGGAGGGGCGGAGCCCCGTCTGCCGCGGGAAGGAGCGGAGAAGTCCGATCCCCGGGGGAGGTCCGGCGGCCGTCGCGGGCGGAGCATCGATGTCATGGACCGCACCGACGCGAACCCGGGCGCCTCCCTCGCCGGCGAGCGCGACCCGGTGGTGGCGGCGCTGTCGGCCGTGCTGTTCACCAGCGACCTGCCGACCGGGGCGCGGCCCGCGTTCCCCGGGGCGCTGGCCGAGATCCGCGCGGCGGCGCGCCGGCACGGCGGGGTGGGCGGCTGCATGGAGCGTGCCGCCGACGGCGGGCGGGACTCCGCCGAGGCGCGGCGGCGGATGGAGTGGGCGCGGGAGTACGCCCGCTGGTTCTCCGCGCGCTGCCCGCGCCGGGCCCGGCCCGCCTGACGCCCTCAGGGAGGCTCCGCCCCGCCGGTCACGGGCGCAGGGCCGCCTCCAGCATCGCGGTCAGGCGGGAGGTGAGGTCCTCGGGGTCGGCCGAACGCAGGTCGGCCAGCCCCAGCAGCCGCCGCACCGGCCCGCCGCCCATGACGACCAGCGCGGCGAGGGTGGCGCGGGCGCGGGCGTCCCCGCCGGTCAGCTGGGCGGCGAGCGGCTCGACCAGCACCCTCTCCATGTGCTCGCCCAGGATGGCGCTCACCTCGGGGTTGCCCACCGAACGGTCCAGCATGCGCGGCAGCGGCAGGGGCGGGCCGTGGACCTGCCGGACGACGTGCTCGGCCAGCCGCCGGGGCAGCGGCGGCCCCGCCGTGTCCTCGATCACCCCCCGCATGGCCGACTCGCCGGCCAGGACCTCCGCGAACAGCGCGGCCTTGGTGCCGAAGTAGCGGTTGACCAGCGCGACGTTGGCGCCGGCGGCCGCGGCGATCATCCGGACGCTCACGCCGTCGTAGCCGTGCTCGCCGAACAGGTCCCGCGCCGCCTCCAGCAGCCGCCGCCGGGTCGCCTCCCGGTCGCGGCGCGGCCGCGGCGGCGGTCCGGTCCCCGTAGCGGCCGGATCCGTGTCCCCGTCAGCGCCCGCGTCCGCCCTGGCGTCCGTCCCGACCGATGTCTCCACGCGCACGATCGTGCCATGCCCTTCCCGTCGCGGGTGCCGCCCGAAATACCTGTGGGTTGCAAGTAAACGGATGTCTACATAGGATATATGCAAAACACAGGTAATTGATGGGGCGAGACATGGGGGCTCAGTGGCACAACCCAGCGTGGTGACGGGCGGGAAGCCGGGCGGGACGGGAGGACCCGGGCCGGCGGCCCCGGCGGTGCACTACACGCACCGGCAGATCCTGGAGATCCTCTCCGGCCTGATGATGGCGATGCTGACCGCCATGATCTCCACGTCGGTGGTCGGCACCGCGCTGCCGACGATCGTGGGAGACCTCGGCGGCCAGGACCAGCTGTCCTGGGTGGCGGCGGCCACCATGCTCACGATGACGGCCTCGACCCCGCTGTGGGGCAAGCTGTCGGACATCTTCGGCCGCAAGCTCATGTTCCAGAGCGCGCTGCTCATCTTCGTGCTGGCCTCGGTCGGCGCGGGACTGTCGCAGAACATGGGCGAGCTCATCGCGGCCCGCGCCGTGCAGGGCCTCGGCGTCGGCGGCCTGTCGGCGCTCGCCCAGGTCATCCTCGGCGACGTGGTGCCGCCCCGCGAGCGCGGCCGCTACTCCGGCTACATGGGCGCCGTGTTCGGCGTCGCGACGGTCGCGGGCCCGCTGCTCGGCGGGTTCATCGTGGACGCCGACGGCCTCGGCTGGCGCTGGTGCTTCTACGTCTGCATCCCGCTCGCCGTGGTCGCGTTCGCGGTCATCCAGAAGGTGCTGAAGCTCCCGAAGATCAAGCGGAACACCAGCCTCGACCTGTTCGGCGCGTTCACCATCACCGGCGCGGCGGCGCTGCTGATGCTGGTGCTGACCCTGGGCGACAAGGAGTTCGAGTGGAACTCCCCCTGGACCTACGGGCTGTCGGCGGGCGCGGTCGTGCTGCTGGCGCTGTCGGTGCTCGCCGAGCGGCTCGCCAAGGACCCGATCCTGCCGCCGCGGCTGTTCCGCAACCCGACGTTCGTGCTGACCTCGATCGCCTCGCTGCTGGTCGGCGTGGTGCTGTTCGGCTCGATGATCTACCTGCCGCAGTACCTGCAGATCGTCAAGGGCATGAGCCCGACCGCCTCGGGCCTGATGACCCTGCCGATGGTGCTGGGGATGTTCGTCACCTCCACCGTCTCCGGGCAGCTGGTCACCCGCACCGGCCGCTGGAAGATCTACCCGGTCGTCGGGCTGCTGTTCGTCGCCGGGGCCATGTACCTGCTGTCGCAGCTGCACGTGGACTCCAGCAGGACCGTCATCGGCGTGGACGTCGCCGTGCTGGGCTTCGGCCTCGGCCTGGTGATGCAGATCCTCATCCTGGCCGCGCAGAACTCCGCCGACCTGACGGACCTGGCCGCCATCACCTCCGGTGTCTCCTTCTTCCGGAACCTCGGCAGCGCGATCGGCGTGGCCGCGTTCGGCGCGATCCTCAACAACCGGCTCAAGGACGAGGTCGCCGAGGGCATGGCCGCCGCGCACATCCGGCCCCAGGGCGACGGCGAGCTGTCGCTCGGCACCCCCGAGGCGATCCACGACCTGCCCGAACCGCTCAAGGGAATCATCCTCAACGGGTTCACCAGCGCGCTGGAGACCGTGTTCATGGTCGGCATCCCGGTCGCGGTCGCGGCCTTCCTGGTCATGCTGTTCGTGAAGGAGCTGCCGCTGCGCGGGGCCCGCGCCGCCGCCGACGGCCCGGCCCCGGCGGGCAGGCACAGCCGCGGCGCGGAGCCGCGGCCCGCCACCGCGACGGCGACCGCTCCCGCCGCGGTCGCGTCCGTCCCGGCCGGGCCGCCGGCGACCCCGCAGGGCGGCGCGCCGATCAGCGGCCGCGTCACCAGCGGCGACGGCACCCCGGTCGCGGGCGCCGCGCTCACGCTGATCGACGTCGGCGGGCACCAGCTCGGCCGCGCCCTCACCCGCGAGGACGGCGGCTACACGCTGGCCACGCCCGGCCCCGGCACCTACGTGCTGATCGCCGCGACGGGCGAGCACGAACCGCAGGCCGCGACGCTGGTCGTCGGGGACCGGCCGGTCGACTTCGATCTGCTGCTGGCCGGCAACGGCGGCCTCGCCGGCGTCGTCCACGCCCCGGGCGGGGCCCCGATCGAGGGCGCGATGGTCGTGGTCACCGACGTGCGCGGCGAGGTCGTCGGCACCGTCCGCACCGGCTCCGACGGGACCTACCTGGTCAAGGACGTCACCGCCGGGGCCTACACGCTCGCCGTCAGCGCCCCCGCGTTCCGCCCGGCCGCGCTGCCGGTCGAGATCCCCGGCAACGGCCAGCTCCGTCAGGACGTGGAGCTGCCGCCCGGCGCGAAGGTGCGCGGCGTCATCCGCAACCGGGCCGGGCAGGCGGTCGCCGACGCGCGCGTCACGCTGATCGACGCGGCCGGGAACGTGGTCGCCGCCACGGTCACCGGCCCCGACGGCGAGTACGCGTTCGGCGACCTGACCGGCGGCCAGTACACGGTCACCGCCACCGGCTACCCGCCGGTCGCCGCCGCCCTGTCCCTGACGGACGGCGACAGCGACGGCAACGACCTGGTGCTCGGCCACCCGGACGAGTGACGGGGGGAGACATGGAAGGGCTGCGCGGAAGGGCGCGGACCAGGGACGGCTGGTCGGTGCCGCAGGCGATCGTGACCGTCACCGACCTGATGGGACGGCAGGTCGCCCGCGTCCGGGCCGACGCGAACGGCCTCTGGCGCGGCGGCCCGCTGCCCGCCGGGACCTACACGGCGATCGTCACGGCGGTCGGGTACCAGCCCGCCGCCCGCACGCTGATGGTGACCGGCTCGGGCGCCGCCGACCTCGGCGACACCGTGCTGGCCCGCGCGGGCGGCGCGGAGCTGCCCCCGCCCGGACCCTGGACCATCGACCCGGCGCACTCCAGCGTCGGCGCGGTCGCCCAGCACCTCGGCCTGTCCAGCGTGCGGGGCCGGTTCGGGACGTTCGGGGGACGGCTCCGGATCGCCGAGCCGGTGGAGCGGTCCGGCGTCGTCGCCCGCATCGACGCCGGGTCGATCGACACCGGCAACGCCATGCGCGACGACCACCTGCGTTCGCCCGACTTCCTGAACGTCGCCGAGCACCCGGTGATCGAGTACGCGGGCGACGGCCTGACCGCGCGCGGCCCCGGCCGCTGGACGGTCCACGGCCACCTGACCCTCAACGGCGTCACCCGCCCGGTGGACCTGGACCTGGCCTACCTGGGCACGGGCCCGGACCCGTGGGGCGGGGTGCGCGCGGCGTTCCGCGCCACCGCCGAGCTGCACCGCCGGGACTTCGCCATCAGGTACAACCAGATCCTGGAGGCCGGGATCTCGGCGGTGGGCGAGAGCCTGCGGGTCGAACTGGAGATCCAGGCGGTCCAGGGGGAGACCCTCCCCGGAGCCTGACCGCGCCCGCGCCGCGCCGCGTCCTCACCCCGCCCGAGGACGCGGCGCGTTCGCGTGTCCGGGCGGATTTCCGGAACGCCCCGCCAGCCCGGTCACCAACTGCTACTCATTGACTACGTACAGTCCTCGACCGGGAGCGTCGTCATGAAACGGACCCTCGCCCTCGCCGCCCTGCTGGGCGCGCTCGCCACCCCCGCCCTGACCGGCACGGCCACCGCCGCCGCCTGCCCCGACACGTGCGTCTGCACCAAGGAGTACGCCCCCGTCGTCGGCAGCGACGGCAAGGTCTACTCCAACGCGTGCCAGGCGAGGTGCGCCGGTGCCGAGCCCGTCGGCCCGGCCGCCCTGCGCGACTGATCCGGATCACTCCGGCCGGTCGCCGGCGCGGGCGGTCCGCTGGAGCTCCGCCAGCAGGCCGCCCAGCGCCGGGTCCCGGTCGCCGGACCGCCACAGCAGCGACCACTCGTACAGCGGGACCGGGTCCACCAGCGGGACGACCCGCACGCCCGCGTCGCCGGGGACCGGCAGCGCGGCGGGCAGCAGCGACACCCGGTCCGGGTGGTCGCGCAACCACTCCAGGAAGTAGGGCAGCCCCAGGTTCACCCCGCCGAACTCGCCGGTCAGCCCGTGCTCGGCGCAGAAGTCCCGCAGGAAGTCCAGCTTCTCGATCGCGGCCGGGAACCACATCGTCGTGGCGCGCAGGTCGGCCGGGCGCAGCCGTCCGGCCCCGGCCAGCGGGTGCGCCGCGCCCATCACCGCCGCCATCGGCTCCCGCCGCACCACCCGGCGCGCCAGCCCGTCGGGCGGCGGCCCGTGCACGCGCCCGAAGCCCGCGTCGGTCTCCCCGGCGCGCAGCGCCGCCACCGCCGCGTCCGGGCCGCGCCGCAGGTTCAGCTCGATCGGCAGGTCGGGACGGCGGTCCACCGCCTCCCGCAGGATCCGCATCGGGTCGAACAGGTGCCCCCACACGTCCAGCCGCAACGGCCGCCGCTCGTCCCGCGCCGCCGCCACCGCCGCGTCCGCCGCCGCCAGCGCCCGCCGGGCGGGCTCCAGGAACCGCTCCCCGGCCGGGGTCAGCCGCACCGCGTGACCGGTCCGGTCGAACAGCCGCACGCCCAGCGACTCCTCCAGCCGCGCGACCCGCTTCGACAGCGCCTGCTGGGTCAGGAACAGCTCCCCGGCGGCCCGCCCGAAATGCAGGTGCCCGGCCGTCACCACGAACGCCCGCGCCTGCCCCAGATCGAGTTCCACGCCGTTCACCTTGCCCGACAACCGGCGGGTGTCAAAACGGCCGAACGGTTGTTGGACGCCCGCTCTGACCTGCGGCTTTCCTGGTCCTGGCAAGGAGAGGGGATCATGAAGGCGTTCACACCGACCGGACGGGCGCACGAGCCCGTCGCGCTCGCGGAGCGGGACGTGCCCGTTCCCGCCCCGGACCAGGCGCTCATCCGCGTCGCGGCCTACTCGGTCAACCGGGGGGAGACGTTCAAGCTGGAGGACCCGGACGGCTGGCTGCCCGGCAAGGACGTCGCCGGGACCGTCGTGCGGGCCGCCGCCGACGGGACCGGCCCGGGGGAGGGGGAGCGCGTCGTCGCGCACCTGCCGGGCGGCGGCTGGGCCGAGTACGCGGCGGCCGCCACGGCCGACGTCGTGCCGCTGCCCGGCCACGTGGGGTTCACCGAGGCGGCCGCGCTGCCGCTGGCCGGGCTCACCGCCCTGCGGCTGCTGCGCGCGGCCGGGTCCCTGACCGGCCGCCGCGTGCTGCTCACCGGGGCGTCCGGCGGCGTCGGGCACTACCTCGTCGAGCTCGCCGCCGCCGCCGGAGCGGAGATCACCGCCGTGTCCGCCACCCCCGAACGCGGGCGGCGGCTCATGGAACTGGGCGCCGAGGCCGTGGTGTCCGACGTCGCCGCCGCGAACGGGACCTTCGACGTCGTCCTGGAGTCGGTCGGCGGCCGGTCGCTGCCCGCCGCGCTGGCCCGGCTCGCCCGGCACGGCACGCTGATCTGGTTCGGCCAGGCCAGCCGCGAGCCGGTCACGCTGGACTTCTTCGACTTCTTCGCCGGGCCCGAGGGCGCGACGATCCGGCACTTCCACTACGCCGACCCCGCCGACCCCCACGGCCCCGACCTGGCGACCCTCGTCGGCCTGGTCGCCTCCGGCCGCCTGCACCCGGAGATCGGCCGCGTCGCCGACTGGGCCGACACCGCCCGCGTCCTGACCGACCTGCGCGAACGCCGCGTCGTCGGCAACGCCGTCCTGACCCTGGGAGGGAACCCGTGACCGACCTGACCTACTTCCGGGACGCCAACCGGTCCCGCGTCACCGCCGCCGGAATCGACACCTTCCGCTACGAGCGGGTCACCGGCCGCCTGGACGCGCTCGACGAGTGGACCCCCGCGTTCGTGCGGACCGCCCGCGAGTGCCTGGCCGAGGCCGAGAACGCCGCCGGTCCCGTCTCCGCCGGGGACGCCTACCGGGAGGCGGCCCTGTGGTTCCACTTCGCGGCGATCCTGCCCGACCCGGACGCCCTCGCCGCCGAGGCCGAGGCCGACCGGGCGCTGGAGAGGGCGTTCGCCCTGCTGGAACCCACCGCCGAACGCGTCACCGGCGCGGACTTCACCGGCTGGCTGCGCCGCCCGGCCACCCCCGGACGCGCCCCGCTCGCCGTGGTCGTCCCCGGCATGGACTCCAGCAAGGAGGAGTTCACGCCCGTGGGCGACGCGCTGCTGCGCCGCGGCCTCGCCGTGCTGGCGATCGACGGCCCCGGGCAGGGCGCGCTCGCCACCGCGGGCCGTCTCGAACCCGACTACCACGAGGTCGTCGGCCGCGCCCTCGACGCGGTCTCCGGGCGCGACGACGTCGACGCCGACAACGCCGGTGTGATCGGCCTCAGCCTCGGCGGGTTCTACGCGGCCGTCACCGCCGCCCGCGAACCGCGCGTGCGGGCCGCCGCCACCGTCAGCGGCCCCTACCGCCTGACCTGGGACGACACCCCGGCATTCGTGCACGCGACGCTGACGCTGCGGGCCGGGGGCGAACGCGCCGCCCGCGCGTTCGCGGGCCGCGTGGACCTCGCCGGGACCGCCGCCGGGATCGGCGTCCCGCTGCTGGTCGTCGAGGGCGGCACCGACGTGATCCCCGGCGTCGTCAACGGCGCGCCGCTGGCCGCCGAGGCCCCGCGCGGCTCCTACCTGCTGGTCCCCGAGGGCGACCATCTGGTCGGCAACGTCCGCCACCGCTGGCTCCCGGCCGCCGCCGACCATCTGGCGAACGGGCTCAGCGGCCCCGCAGCTCCCTGATGATCCGGTCGGCGTCGGCGCGGGTCTGCGGGCCGGTGATGGCGACCTTGCCGTCGTTGATCGGCATCTCCACGCGCGGCGCGGTGACCAGCCGCTCGCGCACCACGAACGCCAGGTCGCGGCCCACCATCGCCCCGGTGAGCTGCGCGAACGCCTTGCGGTCGGCGGTGCGCAGCGTCACCGCCACGTCGTAGCCGTTGCCGCTGCGGGCCCGCTGCACCCGCAGGTCGGAGACCTGCCGGATCGCGATGCCCTGGTTGAGGTGGTAGCAGGTCGGGCCGGTCCCGGCCTGCGCGGAGATGCCCTGCGTCCCGGTCGGGCACTGCCCGGGCGTGGTCTGCGCCACCGGGTAGACGTGCAGCGGCGCGGCCAGCGTGACCGGCCGGGTCCGCATCGACGAGGCGATCATCCCGCCGGTCACCGCGACCGCCGCGATCAGCAGCCCCAGCGTGAGGATCATGGTGAGCATCGCCGCCCGGTGCTCGCGCGCCGACTCCTCCCGCCGCGTCTGCCGCACCCGGCCCCGCCGGTGCGCGGCACGGGCCCGCTTGAGCTCGGCCGCCGCGCGCTGCCGCTCGGCGGCCCGCGCCCGCCGCCGCTGCGCCTCGTCCATCGGCGGTGCGGCCTCCGCGGCGGGCGCCCCGGCGGACGCCGAACGCGCCGCCTTCCGCGCCTTCCGCCGCTCCCGCCGCCCCGGCTTCTTCCCGACCTTCTCCGGCGCGGCCTTCGCCTCCGGCGTCTCGCGCTCCGGGCTCTTGGCGTCTTCCCGGGAGGCGGGTGCCCTCGACCCCGCGGCGGGCTGGGGAGTCGCCGCCTGCTGAGCTTCGCGTCCCGGGCTTTTCACGGTTCCCCCGGACGCGGGTGTCTTCGACCCGGCGGCGGGCCGAGGGCCCGTGGTCTCCGGCGTCTGGCGTTCCGGGCTCCTTGCGGTCTCCCCGGACGCGGGCGGTGTCTGCGGCCCCGCGGCGGGCCGAGGGCCCGCGGCCTCCGGCGTCTCGCGTTCTTCCCGGCGTTCGGGGTCCTTCGTGGCCTTCTCGGGCGCGGCGGCCTCGTCGGCGGGCGGGGGGCTCGTCGCCTTCCGCGCCCTCCGGCGTTCCCGGCGGCCCGGTTTCTCCGGCGCCGGCCTCGTCTCCGGCACGGCCTTCGCCTCCGGCGCGGGTTCCGACGCGGGCTCGGGAACGGTCCGCGGCGCGGCGGCCTCCCGCTCCTGACGATCCTTGCTACGGCGCGGCACGACCCGCATCGTCACCTCCCCGGCGGCATGATCTACAAGTGTTCCAGCAACGGGCGGTCCCACGCACGGTGCGACCGGCCGAAGCCGGACACCGCCGGCTCCGGAGGGGAGACGCGCGAGGGCCCGGTTCCGTTGATCGGAAACCGGGCCCCCGAGGGTCGGGCCTGACAGGTCAGTCGATCCGCCAGGTGTCGCCGCTGCTCAGCAGCGCCGCCAGATCGCCCGCGCCCTGCTTGGCCACGGCGTCGTCCATCTGCGCCCGCATCTCCTCGTCGTAGGAGGGGCGGTCCACGTTACGGAAGACGCCGATCGGGGTGTGCGTGAACGCGGGCTGGTCCAGCCGCGACAGCGCGAACGCCTGCGACGGGTCCGGGTTGCCCGCGTCGTGCACCGCGATCTCCGACGGGTCCACGTCGGCGACGTTGACGACCTCGAACGCGCCGGTGCTGGTCCGGCGCAGCGCCTTCTCGCCGTTCGCGCCGAACACGATCGGCTGGCCGTCCTCCAGGCGGATGGTGACGTCGTCGCGGACCGCGGCGTCCTTCAGCGGGTCGAACGCCCCGTCGTTGAAGATGTTGCAGTTCTGGTAGATCTCCACCAGCGCGGTGCCCTCGTGCTGGGCGGCCGCGCGCAGCACCGACTGCAGGTGCTTGCGGTCGGAGTCGATGGTGCGCGCCACGAACGTGCCCTCCGCGCCGATCGCCAGCGAGATCGGGTTGAACGGCGCGTCCAGCGAGCCCATCGGCGTCGACTTGGTGATCTTGCCGACCTCGGAGGTGGGCGAGTACTGGCCCTTGGTCAGCCCGTAGATCCGGTTGTTGAACAGCAGGATCTTCAGGTTGACGTTGCGGCGCAGCGCGTGGATCAGGTGGTTGCCGCCGATCGACAGCGCGTCGCCGTCCCCGGTCACCACCCACACCGACAGGTCCGGCCGGGACGTGGCCAGGCCGGTCGCGATCGCGGGGGCGCGGCCGTGGATCGAGTGGAACCCGTAGGTGTTCATGTAGTACGGGAACCGCGACGAGCAGCCGATGCCGGACACGAACGTGATGTTCTCCCGGCGCAGCCCCAGCTCCGGCAGGAACGACTGCACGGCCGCGAGGATCGCGTAGTCACCGCAGCCGGGGCACCAGCGGACCTCCTGGTCGGTCTTGAAGTCCTTCAGCGTCTGCTTGGCGTCGGTCTTCGGCACCAGCGAGAGCGCCCGGTGGCCGTGGCCGTTCACGCCGTTCACGCCGTTCTCACTCACTGTCGATCACATCCTGGATGACGCCCGCCAGCTCCTCCGCCTTGAACGGCAGGCCGCGGACCCGGTTGTAGCCGATCACATCGACCAGGAACCGGCCGCGCAGCAGCAGCGCGAGCTGGCCCAGGTTGATCTCCGGCACCACGACCCTGTCGTAGGAGCGCAGCACCTGCTCGATGTTGGCCGGGAACGGGTTGAGGTGGCGCAGGTGGGCCTGCGCGACGTGCTGGCCGGACCGGCGCACGCGCCGCACCGCCGCCGAGATCGCGCCGTAGGTGCCGCCCCACCCCAGGACCAGCACCCTCGCCTCGCCGGACGGGTCGTCCACGGCGAGCGGCTCGATGTCCCTGGCGATGCCGTCGACCTTGGCCTGGCGGAGCCGGACCATCCGGTCGTGGTTGGCCGGGTCGTAGGAGATGTTGCCCGAGCCGTCGGCCTTCTCCAGACCGCCGATCCGGTGCTCCAGGCCGGGCGTGCCCGGGATCGCCCACGGCCGCGCCAGGGTCTCGGGGTCGCGCTGGAACGGCTGGAAGTCCTCCTGGTCGGCGGGTGCGAAGTCCGGCTCGATGCGCGGCAGCGCCGCCACGTCCGGGATCTTCCACGGCTCCGAGCCGTTGGCCAGGTAGCCGTCCGACAGCAGGATGACCGGGGTGCGGTACTTGACCGCGATCCGGCCCGCCTCCAGCGCCGCGTCGAAGCAGTCCGCCGGGGACCGCGGCGCGATCACCGGGACGGGGGCCTCGCCGTTGCGGCCGTGCATGGCCTGGAGCAGGTCGGCCTGCTCGGTCTTGGTGGGCATGCCGGTCGAGGGACCGGCGCGCTGCACGTCCACCACGACCAGCGGCAGCTCGGTCGCCACCGCCAGGCCGATGGTCTCGCTCTTGAGCGCCAGCCCCGGCCCGGAGGTGGTGGTCACGCCGAGCGAGCCGCCGAACGAGGCGCCGAGCGCCGCGCCGACCGCCGCGATCTCGTCCTCGGCCTGGAACGTCCGCACGCCGAACCGCTTGTGCCTGGACAGCTCGTGCAGGATGTCGGAGGCCGGGGTGATCGGGTAGGAGCCCAGGTAGATCGACAGGCCGCTGAGCTGGCCGGCCGCGACCAGGCCGTAGGCCAGCGCGGTGTTGCCGGTGATGTTGCGGTACAGGCCCGGCTCGTGGTCGGCGGGCTTGATCTCGTACTGGACCGAGAACGCCTCGGTCGTCTCACCGAACGACCAGCCCGCCTGGAACGCGGCGATGTTGGCCTTCATGATCTCGGGCTTCTTCGCGAACTTCTTCTCCAGGAACGCGAGCGTGCCCTCGGTCGGCCGGTGGTACAGCCACGACAGCAGGCCCAGCGCGAACATGTTCTTCGCGCGCTCGGCGTCCTTCTTGGAGATGTCGAAGTCCTCGAGGGCCTTCACGGTCATCGAGGTGAGCGGCAGCGCGTGCACCCGATACTCGCTGAGCGACTCGTCCTCGACGGGGTTGGACGCGTACCCGACCTTGGCCAGGTTGCGCTTGGTGAACTCGTCGGTGTTGACGATCAGGTCGGCGCCGCGCGGCAGGTCGCCGAGGTTGGCCTTCAGCGCCGCCGGGTTCATGGCCACCAGCACGTTGGGCGCGTCGCCGGGGGTCAGGATGTCGTGGTCGGCGAAGTGGAGCTGGAAGCTGGAGACGCCGGGGAGGGTCCCTGCCGGGGCGCGGATCTCGGCGGGGAAGTTCGGCAAGGTCGACAGGTCGTTGCCGAATGCCGCCGTCTCCTGGGTGAAGCGGTCACCGGTCAGCTGCATGCCGTCACCGGAGTCACCGGCGAAGCGGATGATGACGCGGTCGAGTTGCTGGACCTGTTTGGTCACAGAGGATGACCTCCTCGACGCGCAGCGTCCGTCCTGGGGGAGGCACCCAGGATCGTGGCGCTACTTAGGCTTACCTTCATTAGGTTACGTCCGGGAACGAATGCTCTTATCGGGGAACGGGAACTCCGAGGGTCCCCGGTGGTGAGAGGGCGAGGCGGGGCGGCGGCTCGCGGGCACCGCGTCCGGTGCGCGTCGCCGTGGCTGGTGTCGTGGCGCGGCGGTAAGGCGCCGCCGTGGCCGGTCGTTCCGCCCGTCATGTCGACGTCCCGCTTCCAGCGAGTCGTAACCCCGTACTTCCAGAGGTATCACCTCAAAAACGAGTTCATGCGTCTCGCCGGAATTCGGGCGGGTCCTATCGGGTGGTACGACCTGTGCGGCCCCTGCCGTTCATGCCGGTCCCGCGCCGTGGCGGGCACGGCTCGTCACGGGCACGGGGTCACTGCGGGCACGGGGTTCACTACAGGCACGGAGTTCACCGCGGGCGCGGGCTCACCGCGGACACAGGCAGCTCGCGAGGCGGCACAGGTCGACGTGCAGCCGGCGCACGAGCCGCGGGTGGACGCGCGAGAAGCCGGAGCCTCCCGGGGGGACGGTGTTCACGCGACGAACGATAGCGAGGCCGAAACCCGTCGCGGCGCACCGCCCCCCGGCACTCACGGTCGCCCTGACGTGGGAACGGAAGTGGGTACTGACGCGCTCGGGGTGGGACGCGCGGTCCCGCCGCCCGCCGCGGTCCGTTCCCTGTCGACCGCCGCGACCAGCCTGGCGACCTCGCCGGGCGCGACGGCCTCGCCCAGCACGCGGGCGCTGGCCTGGTAGGCGTGCCTGCCGGGCTCGTCCATCGCCCGCTGCATCCAGGCGCGCCAGCCCGGGCCGACGACCGTGCAGCGCAGCGTCACCGACCGGCCCTCGGGCACCTCGCCCGACGTCCGGCAGCGGCCCAGCGCCCGCCCGTCCGCCGTGATCGTCACCCACAGCCCCGCCCGCGCGCCGGACGGCACCCGGCCGGTGGGGGCGGTGAGGGTGGCGGGGACGCTGACGGTGCAGCCGTTGACGTTCTCGTTGCAGTTCACGAAGGTCGGCTTGCCGGGGGCGAAGCGCAGCGCCGGGTCCACGGCCCCGCCGAGCGCCCGCGCCCTCGGGCGCGCCTCGGCCAGGAGCGGCCCGGCGTCGGTGAGTTCCGTCACGTCGAACCGGGGGTCGCCGGGTCCGGCGGTCTGCACCCGCAGCAGCCGGTGCGGCGCGGCCGTGGCGAACAGGTAGTCGGCGCGCGGGGTCTTCACGCGGTAGGCGGGGGTGCCGCCGACGTTCTCGGCGGCGGGCCCGGCCGGGGCCTTGGCCAGCAGCCTCGCGATGGCCTTGGGGCTCAGCAGGTCCCGCACGTCCACGCCGAACAGCGCGGCCGGGGCCTTGGTCCAGCGGCCCGCGTAGTCCCCGGCCCGGGTGGGCTCGCCGCCCTGGTCGCGCCAGAACGCCTGGCCGGCCTTCACGTACGTGGCCCCGCCCGCGGTGACCAGCAGCGCCGTCGCCGGCCCGGCCGTGAGCGATCCGCTGGCGACGCCCTCCCGCGACACCCGCAGTCGCAGCCGCAGGGACCGGCCGTGGGCGGTGACGGTGCCGGAATAGGCCAGTCCGGGATCGGCCAGCAGCCGCTTGCCCGCCGCCACCGCCCATCCCGACGGCGCGACGGTCTTCGGCCTGCGCTTCTCCTCGCCGCCGGTCAGCACCACGGCCCCGGCGACCGCGCCGGCCAGCACGACCACGGCCCCGGCGGCGATAGCGATCTTGGGCAGTGGCCGCTTCCCGGGCGGCTCGCCCGGCCCCGCCGTTCCCGGACCCGGCATGCCCGGCCCCGCCGTTCCCGGACCCGGCATGCCCGGTCCCGGCGCACCCGGTCCCGGCATGCCCGGCGATCTCGGCGGCCCGCCCGGCCCCGGCGCGACCGGCGGTCCGCCGGACGCGAGCCGCCCGGCCACCGGAACGTCGCCGTGCGGAACGCCCGCCCCCCGCGCGGGAGGAGGACCGACGGGCGGACCGTCCTGTTCAACGCTCACTGAACCCTCACAGTGCTCTACGGGATCCGGGACACCGCTTCGGGAAACGGTCCCGGACACAAAAGAGTGCCGGACGGGAGGCGATGGTGTTGCCACAACGCGCTCTCGTCCGGCACCCGTAGCCGGGATCACGTCCCGGAGATCACTCCTGGCTCAGGCCGTTCTGCAGGGACTGGATCTCCGAGTCGGACGCGCCGCTGACCTTGAAGTCGGCGTTCTGGTAGTAGCTGCGGCTGCCGCTGCGCGACCAGCTCGACCAGGCTCCGCCGGACACCCGGCACTCCGCCCACACGCCCTCCGAACCGCGCAGCGTGACGTCGGTGGTGCAGTTGCCCAGGTCCCGTCCGGTCGACGACCCGGCGGTCAGCCGGAACCGGACCTCCACCTTCACCGACTCCGCCGAGGAGGACAGCATCCGCACCTTGCCGCGCACCCGGCAGCTGGAGCTGTTGGTCTGGCACAGGCCCTTGGCGTACTCCGCCACCATCGGCCGCACCGACGCGTCGAAGGAGTCCTTCAGCTCGCCCGCCCGGGTCCGCATCTCGCTGATCTCCGAGGACGCGTCGCCGCCGCTCCGGGTGGTGATGTCGGCCGACACGCGCGGCAGCGTGCTCTCGTAGCGCAGCAGCTCGGGGTCGTCGGAGTCGCTGAGGTAGAACGTCCCGCCGAGCACCCCGGAGATCCGCTTGGCCTTGCGGCCCGACACGGTCGTCTCGGTCGCCTTGGGCTTGTACCGCGCCGCCTGCCGCAGCTTGGACGCCAGCGTGCCCGGGGTGAGGTCCTTGAAGTCCAGCGTGAGCTTGCTGGTGCCGAGCTTGCCCCACTGCGGGCCGCTGCCGAGGAAGTAGGGCTCGTTCGCCGAGAGCGTCTGCCGCTTCCAGTAGGTGCCGTCGGCCTTGACGTACAGCTTGCCGTCGGCCGACAGCAGCGTGACGTCGTCGCCGTTCCACGACACCTGGCCGGAGGCGCGGGCGCCCTTGGTCACCGACAGCTCGCCGTTCAGGGTGTCGCCGCCGCCGCTGACCGACCCCTTGTACGACACGACCCGGGCCGCGTCGATCTTGGCCGCCGCCGCGGTCAGCAGCTGCTCGGGGGTCTTGCCGCCGCCCGCCAGCGCCACCACCACGATCGCGATCAGGATGATCACGACCAGGCCGCCGCCGACCAGCGCGGCGATCAGCGCGCCGTTCGACCGCTTGGGCGGCATCCCCAGCGGCGCGCCGGGGGGCGGCGGGAACGGCGGCTGGCCCATGCCGGGACCGCCGAAACCGGGGCCTCCGGGCGGCGGCGGGGGCGCGCCGGGGCCGCCGAAACCGGGCCCACCGGGAGGCGGCGGGCCATAACCCCCAGGAGGGGGAGGCGTACCGGGAGGCGGCGGGCCATAACCCCCGGGAGGGGGAGGCGTACCGGGACCGCCACCGCCCGGCGGCGGGGGCGGCGGCCACGAGGGGCCTGCTGGGGGCTCCCAGCCCGGGGGTGGCGGGGTGTTGCTCATCCGGTCACGTCCTTCCAGGTCAAAACGACCTCAAATGCCCTATCCAGTGTGCATTAAAGGAACGACAGTGTGATCCCTGATCTGACGTAACCGGGGAGGGCGGCGTTCCGGGGGATACTTGACGGGAGGCGTGCGGGCGGCTCCGCGCGCCAGGGAGGTTCGGGTGCAGGACTACTTCGACAAGTACCTGGTGGTGCTGGCGTTGCTCCTGGTGGGCGGCGGTATCGTCGGCGGCGGGCTGGCCGCCAACCGGCTGCTGCGCCCGCACCGTCCGACACGCGAGAAGCTCACCACCTACGAGTGCGGCGTCGATCCGGTCGGCGCGCACTGGGCGCAGTCCTACGTCCGCTACTACGTGTTCGCCTACCTGTATGTGATCTTCGCGGTGGACGCGGTGTTCCTGTTCCCGTGGGCGACGGTCTTCGCCGCGCCCGGCTACGGCATGACGACGCTGGTGGAGATGTTCGTCTTCCTGGGCTTCCTGGCCACGGGCCTGCTGTACGCCGGGAAGAAGGGCGTGCTGTCCTGGGTGTGACGGGCCTGTAAGAATGCTCGGGTGAGCACTGTCGATCTGCCCCCGCCGAGCGTCGGCCCGCTGTCGCGGCTGGCGCCCAAGCCGGTCAAGTTCGTGCTCAACTGGGGCCGCCGGTACTCCCTGTGGGTGTTCAACTTCGGGCTGGCCTGCTGCGCGATCGAGTTCATCGCGACCTCCATGGGGCGGCACGACTTCATCCGCCTCGGCGTGATCCCGCTGGCCCCCGGCCCCCGGCAGGCCGACCTGATGGTGGTGTCGGGCACCGTCAGCGACAAGATGGCCCCGGCCGTGCGCCGCCTGTACGAGCAGATGCCCGAGCCCAAGTACGTGATCTCGTTCGGGGCCTGCTCCAACTGCGGCGGCCCGTACTGGGACTCCTACTGCGTCACCAAGGGCGTCGACCAGATCATCCCGGTCGACGTGTACGTCCCCGGCTGCCCGCCGCGCCCCGAGGCGCTGCTACACGGGATCATGAAGCTCCAGGAGAAGATCGCCGGGGAGTCGCTGGGCGACCGGTACGCGCGGGCCGGCGAGCCCGTGGCGCCCGCCCCGCCCCGGCGACCGCTTTCGGCCACGGTGCTGCGCCGCCCCCTCCTGCCCCCGCCGACCCAGGACGAGACACCGACCCTGGAGGTCCCGGTCGTCCCGGACGAGGCCCTGCCGCCGGAGGCGCGGGGTCCCGAGTCGGGTCGGGCGGGCCAGACGGCCCCACTGCCGGCTGAGGCGGCGCCGGAGTCGGAGACGATGGAGGTCCCGGTCGTCCCGGACGAGGCCCTGCCGCCGGAGGCGCGGGAGCCCGAGCCGGGCCCGGCGGACCGGACGACGCCGCTCCCACCACCCGAGCCGAAGCCCGAGCTGACGCCGGAGTCGGAGACGCTGGAAGTGCCGGTCGTCCCGGACGAGGCCCTGCCGCCGGAGGCGAAGGCGGCGCCCGAGGTCGCGGGCCCGAGTGACGAGACGGCCCCGCTGACGCCGGTCACCGAACCCCCGCCCGAACCCGCGCCCGAACCCGAACCGCCGGTCGAGGCCGGGCCGGCCGACTCGACCGAGCCGCTGCGGCCGGTCGACAACTCGATCGTCCCGGGCTTCGACGACGGCGAGGACGACGACCAGATCGGGCGGGCCCCCCGGTGAGCGCGCAGGAGAGCGCGGCGGCCTGGACGGAGCGGTTCGGCGACGTGGCGGCCGTCGAGGAGACGTCCGGCGGGCTGGCGGTGACGGTGCCGGCGACGGCGTGGATCCCGGCGCTCACGTTCGCGCGCGACGAGCAGGGCTGCGGGTTCTTCGACTGGCTGACCGGCGTGGACGAGCTGGAGGACGGCTTCGCGGTCGTCGCGCACGTGTACTCGCTGGAGACGGGGTTGCACCTGCTGGTCCGCACGCGGGTGCCGCGCGAGGACCCGCGCCTGCCGACCGCGACCGGCGTGTACCGGGGCGCGAACTGGCACGAGCGCGAGACGACCGAGATGTTCGGCGTGGTCTTCGACGGGCATCCGAACCCGGTCCCCCTCCTGCTGCCGGACGGCTTCGAGGGGCACCCCCTGCGCAAGGACTTCGTGCTGGCCTCGCGCGTCGCCAAGCCGTGGCCGGGCGCGAAGGAACCGGGCGAGTCGGGCCACGGCGCGCCCAGCCGCCGCCGCGTCCGCCCGCCGGGCGTGCCCGAGGACTGGGGGTCCGGTGCTTGAGATCATCCTGAAGCTGGTCGCGGTCGCGGCGGCGTTCGCCGTCCTGCCGCTGATCGTCGGGCAGGTCGAGCACAAGGCGATGGCGCACATGCAGGGCCGGCTCGGCCCGATGTACGCCGGCGGCTTCCACGGCTGGGCGCAGCTGATCGCCGACGGCGTGAAGTTCGCGCAGAAGGAGGACGTGATCCCGCGCGCGGCCGACCGCCGCGTGTTCAAGCTGGCCCCGGCCGTCGCGCTGGTCCCGTACCTGCTGGTCCTGCTGGTGATCCCGGTCGGCCCGGACGGCCAGGTGGCGCTGGACCTCGGCATCGGCGTGTTCTTCGCGCTGGCCGTGATGGGCGTCGGCGTGATCGGCGCGATCATGGCGGGCTGGGCGAGCGCGAACAAGTACTCCCTGCTCGGCGGCATGCGCGTGGCGGCCCAGCTGATGTCCTACGAGCTGCCGATGGTGTTCGCGGCGTCCTCGGTCGCGATGGCCGCGGGCACCCTGTCGCTCAGCGGCATCGTCGAGGAGTGGCGCTGGTGGTGGCTGCCGTGGCAGGCGGTCGGCGCGGTGGTGTTCTTCGTCGCGGGCCTGGCCGAGCTGCGCCGCCCGCCGTTCGACATGCCGATCGCCGACTCCGAGATCATCTTCGGCCCGTACACCGAGTACGGCGGCCTGCGCTTCGCCCTGTTCATCCTGGCCGAGTACGCGGGCATCGTGGTGCTGTGCGCCCTGACGACGGTGCTGTTCCTGGGCGGCTGGAAGGGCCCGTTCCTGGACGCGGAGCTGGGCTGGCTGTGGACGCTGCTGAAGGTCTTCGCCCTGTCGTTCGTGGTGATCTGGCTGCGCGTCAGCTACCCCCGCCTGCGCGAGGACCAGCTCCAGAAGCTGGCCTGGGCGTGGCTGGTCCCGCTGTCCCTGGCCCAGCTCGCCCTGACCGGCGTCCTCCGCGTGGCCCTCGCCTGACCAGCGGCTTTCCGCCGGGAGGGTCGGCACCGCGCGGACGGTCCTGCCACCGCTGACCGGGTAGCGCCTGGCTGTGAACGGGAACGACACCCTCACATCCCTTTCGCGATCAAGGAGTATGTGATGGCTCCGACCACCGTGGACCTCTGGTTCGACCCGATCTGCCCGTGGACCTGGCTGACCTCCCGCTGGCTGACCGAGGTCGAACGGATCCGCGATGTCCAGGTGAACTGGCACGTGATGAGCCTGCCGATCCTCAACGAGGGCAGGCTGGACCAGGTGCCCGAGCGGTTCCGCGAGATGATGGGCCCCAAGGGCTGGCGTCCGGTGCGGGTGCTGTCGGCGGTGGCCGACCGGCACGGCAACGCCGCCGTGGGCCGCCTCTACACCGCCATGGGCACCCGCCAGCACCTGAACGGCGAGGACGTGACCCCGGACTTCATCGCCGGGTCCCTCAAGGACGCCGACCTGCCGGCCGACCTGGCCGCCGTCGCCGACACCACCACCTACGACGAGGCCGTGCGCGCCTCCCACCAGCGCGCCCAGGAGGCGTTCGGCCAGGAGACCGGCACCCCGGTCCTCGCCGTCACCGGCGCTGACGGCGGGCCGGTCGTGTTCAACGGCCCCGTTCTCACTCCCGCCCCCACCGGTGAGGAGGCCGGCCGGCTGTGGGACGCCGCGGTCCTGCTGGCCGCCGCCCCCGGCTTCTACGAGATCAGGCGCGCCCGCCCCGACGGCCCCGACCTGGGCTGACGGGCCGGTCCCGTCCCACCGCCCGGCCCTCAAAGGGGCGCGACCCGGGCGACCTTGAGATCAGCGGTTGCGCCAGGCGTTCCCGCGGGTCACGCGACGCGAACCGCGCACGTCACTCCTCAACCCCCGGAACGGTACTGGGCGGCGAGCTGGTGCAGCCGGTCGATGAGATCGGTGACATGCGCGGCGGCCCGCGCGGTGGCATGTTCGGAGGCGTGCAGCTGGGCGCGGGCCCGCTGGACGGCACGGTGAGCGTCGGCGACGACCCGGGTGTTGGCCTGCAGGGTCTGCTGGCACTGCTGGGCGGCGTCGGCGGCGACCGCCACGGCCGCGGCCAGATCCGGATCCGGATGGTGGGCCGGGGGGTGGGGCGAGCTCTGGTGAGGGGCGGGAGCGTTCATGGAACCGACCGGCTTTCGGTTGCTGACAGCACACGAGTGAGCACGCAAGGTTCAACTGTGACACAAGTGGGCCCGCGCCGTGCCGTGGTCGAGCGGTTGTTGACGTTCGGATTTCGACGTCCGCGACCTGGGCCCGCCGCGCTCCTCCGCGAGGGTGCAGAACAGGACCGCGTCGGCCCCGGCGATGAGGGCGCGCATCCGGGCGACCTCCGGGGGCGGCGGCTCGACGTCGTGGTCCGGGTTGAAGTGCGGAGGCCCCGCCAGCCCCAGGTACGGGCGGGCCGCGTCGCCGAGGACCCCGGCCGGCGTCAGCCGATGCTCTCGCCGTAGACGTGGTCGACGGTCATCGTCATGAGCACCCGGCGGTCGGACACCATCACCGAGCGGTACTCGTCCCAGTCCGGGTGCTCCCCGGCGGCCAGGCGGTAGTAGCGCACCAGCGCCTCGACCTCGGGGCCGTGGGGGTCGGTCCCCGGGCCGGTGAGCGTCGCGACGCCCTCGGCGGTGGCCCACGAACGGCCGTCGGGGCCGGTGACCTCCAGCGTGGCGCGCGGGTCGCGGCGCAGGTTCGCCGTCTTGGCCCGCCCCTCGGTCATCGACACGTGGATGACGTCGTTCTCCGGGTCGTAGTAGGGCATGACGGGGGAGAGCTGCGGGCGGCCGTCGGACTTGATCGTGGCCAGGACGCCGAGGCGGCTGTCGGCGAGCAGCGCGCGCGGGTCGAACGGTTCGTCGCTCATACCAGGATCGAACCGCGGCCGGAGGGCGATCATTCCGGGGGCGTCAGGGCAGGAAGATCGCGTACTCGGCCAGCTTCGGCAGGGCGTCGGCCGGATAGTCGACGTCCAGCGCCAGCTCCTCCGCCGACACGAAACCGCCCTGCGCCCGGCGGCGTTTCACGACACGGGCCACCAGTTCGTCGGTCATGCCCGGCAACGTCGCCAGCGCCTGGGGCGCGGCGTTGTTGACGTCGATCAGGCCCCCGTCGTCGTAGGCACGGGGGAGGTCGGGACGGCCGATGCGCAGCTCGTGGGCCAGGGCGGGGTCCTCCGCCACCAGGGCGCGGGCCTCCTCGCGGAGCGCGCGGCGGTACTTCGCCACCTGGACGGCGTGCTGGTTCATCCGGTTGGGCGGCGTGGTGGGCGGGAACACCGAGGGCCGCACCGCGAGGGTGTGCACCGTCCCGCCGATCCACAGCAGCATCAGCAGGAAGCCGCCGAGCACGTCCAGGGCCGGGACGCCCACGTTCACCAGCGTGAACACCAACGCCAGCGCGCCGCCGTAGCCCGCCGCCGTCAGGCCGTGCCCGGCCGAACGCCGCCGGGCCGCCGCGTACAGGAACGTGAACGGCGTCCCGAACCCGAGCGTGAAGAACGGCGTGAACGCCCACAGGTACCCGCTCGGCTCCGGCTCGGGCGGAGGGAACAACGGGTACGCCGGGGGCGGCGGGGGCGGCATCTGGTACGGGGCGCGCCAGGCGGGCGGGACCGGACGCGACCCCGGCGGATACGGGTGCCGGGAACCGGACGGGTACGGCCCGGCCCGGAACTGCTGATGAGGGTGGTGCGGCCGTGGCGGATGGGGGTATGACGCGTGCGGAGGCACGCCCGGAGGGGAATCCCCGTCCGGGTTGTAGGGGCCGTACCTGTTGTCGCTCACGGGCCCTCCCGAGGGGTGTCGGCGGTGCCGGCGTGCCGCCTGACCCATGCCCCGTTTGACGAACGCGACCCCCGCCGCGTTCCCCAGCGACGCAAGGTAAGGAATCATGTGACCCGTGGGACGGCTACCAGGAGGCGGGCTGGCCAAGGGGCTGGCCGTCACGTTGCGGACGATGACCAGGCGTTCGATCACGCGCCAGTACCCCGACGCGCGGCCGGAGCTGCCGCCGCGCAGCCGGGGCGTGATCGCGCTGTTCGAGGAGAACTGCACCGTGTGCATGCTGTGCGCGCGCGAGTGCCCCGACTGGTGCATCTACATCGACTCGCACAAGGAGACCCTGCCCGCCGAGGGCGGCGGGCGGCCCCGCACGCGGAACGTGCTCGACCGGTTCGCCATCGACTTCGCGCTGTGCATGTACTGCGGGATCTGCGTCGAGGTGTGCCCGTTCGACGCGCTGTTCTGGTCGCCGGAGTTCGAGTACGCCGAGTACGACATCGCCGAGCTCACCCATGAGAAGGACCGGCTGCGCGAGTGGATGTGGACGGTCCCGCCGCCGCAGGCCCACGACCCGCTCGCCGAGCCGCCCAAGGAGATCGCGACGGCGGAGAAGTCCGCGGCCCGCGCGGCGCGCCGCCCCGGAGGGGGCGCGTGACCGGGCCGGAGGTCGTCTTCACGCTGCTGGGCGTCGTCGCCGTCGGTTCGGGGATCATGGTCGTCACGACCCGGCAGCTCGTGCACGCGGCGCTGTGGCTGGTGGTGTCGTTCGGCGCGCTGGCGGGCGGCTACCTGGTGCTGACCGCCGAGTTCGTGGCCTGGGTCCAGGTGCTGATCTACGTGGGCGCGGTCGTGGTGCTGCTGCTGTTCGGGATCATGCTGACCCGCGCGCCGATCGGCGAGAGCGAGGACCTGGACTCCGGCAACCGCTGGGTCGCCCTCGGCGTCGCGCTGGCGACCGCCGGGGTGCTGGTGACGGTGCTGGTCATGGGCTTCCGCGACGCCT
Organism: Actinomadura kijaniata; assembly: GCF_014138665.1. NCBI lineage: Bacteria > Bacillati > Actinomycetota > Actinomycetes > Streptosporangiales > Thermomonosporaceae > Actinomadura > Actinomadura kijaniata. Next base: position 47,708 of record NZ_JACJIA010000008.1, on the reverse strand, counting down.
ACACGCCGCTGAAGGGCGACCAGGGCGCGGCCGAGGGGATCGGCGCGAGCATCTTCCGGACGTGGGTGCTGCCGTTCGAGGTGCTGTCGGTGCTGCTGCTGGCGGCGCTGGTCGGCGCGATCGTGCTGTCGCGCTCCGACATCGGCCCGCAGGACCCGGCGTCCGGGAACGGGAAGGGGAACCGCTGATGCACCTGGCGTATCCGGCGGTGGTGTCGGCGCTGCTGTTCTCGATCGGCGTGTACGGGGTCCTCGCCCGCCGCAACGCGATCCTCGTGCTGATGTCCGTCGAGCTCATGCTCAACGCCGTCAACCTCAACCTCGTCGCCTTCGACGTCCACTGGCGCGACCGGCTGCACGGCGGCCAGGTCCTCACGCTGTTCACCATCGTGATCGCGGCGGCCGAGGTCGGGCTCGGGCTGGCGATCGTGCTGCTGGTCTACCGCAACCGCCGGATGATCGACGTGGACCGGCTGCGGGCCCTCGCCGAGGACGGCGCCGACGGGAACGCCGCCGGGGAACGGCCGGACGCCGACGCGCGGCACGGGGCGGAGGTCTCCTCATCGTGATCGTTCTCGCCTCGCTGACGATCCTGCTGCCGTTCCTGGCGGCGTTCGCGGGCTTCCTGCTCGGGCCGAAGCTGTCGGAGGCGCTGCGGGCCGGGGGCGCGACGCCCGCCGAGCCCGAGCCGCCCGAGGACCCGCGCGCCGTCGTCTTCGAGAAGGTGCCCGGCGGCGGCCCCCGTACCGGCGAGCGCGTCTGGCGGCGCGCCGCCGTCGTCGCCGAACGCACCCCGCTGCGCAACGGCCCCGCGCTGGCCGCCTGCCTGCCTATGGCGGCGGCGACGGTGCTGGCGGCGATCGTGGCGTTCACCGTCTGGCGGTCGCCGGGCGAGCGCGCCGGCACGCTGACCCTGGTCGGGACCGGGTCGGTGCCGATCCGGATCGGCCTTCAGGTGGACGGCCTGGCCGCCGTCGTCGCGCTGATGGTGTGCTGCGTCGCGCTGGCCGTGCAGGTCTACTCGGTCGCCTACATGGCCAAGGACCCCCGGTACTCGTCGTACGCGGCGTTCATCTCGCTGTTCACGGCGGCGATGCTGCTGGTGGTGTACGCGGGCGACCTGCTGCTGCTGTACGTCGGCTGGGAGGTCATGGGCGTCTGCTCGTACTTCCTGATCGGCCACCACTGGGAGAACCGCGAGAACTCGCGGGCCGCGGTGAAGGCGTTCCTGGTCACGCGGCTGGGCGACGTCGGGTTCCTGTTCGGGATCTTCCTGCTGGGGATCGAGGCGGGGTCGTTCCGGATCTCCGACGTGCTCCAGCGGGTGCCGCTGATGCCCGACGCGACCGTGACCGCGGCGGCGTTGCTGCTGCTGGCGGGCGTGGCCGGCAAGAGCGCCCAGTTCCCCCTGCACACCTGGCTGCCCGACGCGATGGCCGGTCCGACGCCGATCAGCGCGCTGATCCACGCGGCGACGATGGTCGCGGCGGGGATCTACGTGGTCGCGCGGCTGTACGGGGTGTTCCTGACCGGCTCGGCGGCGCTGACCGTGCTCGGCGTCCTCGCGGTGATCTCCATGGTGGGGTCGGCGCTGGCGGCCCTGGCCCAGGACGACATCAAACGGGTGCTGGCCTACTCCACGATCAGCCAGCTCGCGGTGATGGCCGCCGGGCTGGCCGTGGGCGCGAAGTCGGCGGCGATCTTCCACCTGCTGACGCACGGCGCGTTCAAGGCGCTGCTGTTCCTGGCCGCCGGATCGGTGATCATGGTCGCCGGGTCCAACCTGCTGCGGCACTACGGCGGGCTGCGGCGCGCGATGCCGCTGACGTTCTGGTCGATGACGGTCGGGCTGGCCGCGCTGGTGGGGATCCCGCCGGTGAGCGGCTGGTTCAGCAAGGACTCGATCATCGAGGCGGCCCAGCACGCGGCGCTGGACGGCACCGGGACGAACGCGCTGGTCCAGGAGCTCAAGAAGAGCGTCCCGCCGGGTACCGACTTCTACGTCGGAGTGGTCGAAACGTCAGGTCAGTCCAACTGGGCCGCCTGGCTGGTCTACCTCGGCCTGCTGCTGACCGTCGCGCTCACCGCCGCCTACGCCGCGCGGCTGTGGCTGATGACGTTCTTCGGGGAGACGCGCGGGGAGTTCGAGCCGCGCGAGGCCCCCAAGATCATGGCGTGGACGGTCGCGGCGCTGGCGGTGCCCTCGGCGGTCCTCGGGTTCTTCGGCCTAGGGGCCGCGGAGCTGCGGCCGCATCTCGGGACGGCCCTGCTGGTGCTGCTGCTGGCCGCGCTCGGCGCGGGCGGCGCGTTCCTGCTGTGGAACCGCGACCCCGCCGCCGACCCCGCGAGCAGGCTCGGCCCGCTGCGGCCGGTGTTCGCTAACGCCTTCCACGTGGACACGCTCTACAACGCCGTCGTCGTCCGCCCCGTGCGCGTCCTGGCCCGGCTGGTCGTCCGCGCCGACGACCGGGGCATCGACGCCGCCGTCCTCGGCACCGGACACGCCGCGCGCCGGCTCGGCGGGCTGCTGAGGATTCCGCAGAACGGCAACCCGCAGACCTATCTCACCGGCGTGCTGGCCGGTGTCGTCGTCATCGCGGCCGTGGTGGTGATCTCGCTTTGATCTTCCTGCTGATGATGGCGATCCCGCTGGCGGGGGCCCTGGCGCTGGCGCTGCCGCGCGAGCGGTTCCTCGGCGACGACGCCGCGCTCGGCCGGTTCGCCGTCGGGCTGTCCGGCGCGACGCTGCTGGTGGGGCTGTCGGCGCTGACCGCGTTCGACTTCGGCGCGCCGGAACGCATGCAGCTCCGGGTGGACTGGCCGTGGGCCCCGTCGATCGGGCTCCGCTTCCACCTCGGCGTGGACGGGATCTCGCTGCCGCTGGTGCTGCTGACGGCGCTGCTGACGTTCCTGTGCCTGGTCTACACCGCCAAGCACCCGCCCGCCGGGGGACGGCTCCGCCTGTTCACCGCGCTGCTGCTGGTGCTCGAAGTTGGCATGCTCGGCACGTTCGTGGCGCTCGACCTGGTCCTGTTCTTCGTGTTCTTCGAGGTCGTGCTGGTCCCGATGTACGCGGTGATCGCGATCTGGGGGACCGGCGACCGGCGCGCGGCGGCCCTGAAGTTCATCCTCTACACGCTGCTCGGCTCCGGCCTGCTGCTGGCCGGGATGCTGCTGGTCGGGGTCAAGGCCGGAACGCTCGACATGACCGTCCTGGCCCAGCGGCACGGCGAGGGCCTGACGCGCGGCGTGCAGATCGTCGCGTTCCTGCTGATGGCCCTGGGCTTCGGGGTGAAGGCCCCGATGTGGCCGCTGCACACCTGGCTGCCCGACGCCCACACCGCCGCGCCCACCGCCGGATCGGTCCTGCTGGCCGGGGTCCTGCTGAAGATGGGCACCTACGGGATCGTCCGGATCGCGCTGCCGTCCGCGCCCGAGGGGGCCGAGTTCTGGGCCCCCTGGCTCGGGCTGCTCGCCGTGGTCGGGATCGTCTACGGGGCGCTGGCGTGCCTGGCGCAGACCGACCTCAAACGGATGATCGCGTTCTCGTCGGTCGGGCACATGGGCTTCGTGCTGCTGGGCATCGCCACGCTCACGCCGGTCGGGGTGAACGCCGCCCTGTTCGGCAACATCGCCCACGGCCTGATCACCGGCCTGCTGTTCTTCCTCGCCGGATCGGTCAAGGACCGGTACGGCACCGGCGACCTGCGGGAGCTCGGCGGCGGGCTGCTGACCTCCGCGCCCCGGCTGGCGTCGGTGCTGACGTTCGCGTCGGTGGCGAGCCTGGGGCTGCCGGGGCTGGCCGGGTTCTGGGGCGAGATGCTCGCGCTGCTCGGGGCCTACCGGCCGGACGCGGACCTGCCGCGCGCGACGTTCGTGACGTTCATGGCCGTCGGCGGGATCGGCGCGGTGCTGACCGCCGCCTACTTCCTGCGGATGCTCTCGAAGATCACGCACGGGCCGGTGCCCGACGCGCGCCTCACCGCCGGGCCGGTCGTGGCGGTCACCCGCCACGAGTACGCCGCGTGGCTGCCGCTGGTCGCGCTGACCCTGCTGGTCGGGCTGTGGCCGAAGACGCTGCTGGACGTGACCACCGCACCGGTGCGCGCGCTGCTGGGAGGTGGCTGACCCCATGATCCAGGGGATCGACTACGCGGCGATCGCGCCGCCGCTGATCCTGGCCGTCGCGGCGCTCGGGGCGCTGCTGGCCGACGCGTTCGGCGCGCCCCGCCGGGCGCTGGCGCTGGTCAGCGGCGGGGCCCTGGGCGTCGCGCTGCTCGCGGTGGCCGCGCTGGCGTTCGGCGGGCGGCGCGCGACGTTCTGCCTGCCCACCGGGCTGCGCGGGAACGGGCCCCGCTCCTGCTCCTACGTCGCCGACGACTTCACGCTGCTGTTCCAGGGCGTCGTGCTCGCGGCGGCCGTGATCGTGGTGCTGCTGTCGGTCCGGGAGGTCGTCGAGTCGCGGATCCCGGCCGGGGAGTACCACTTCCTGCTGCTGGCCGCCGTCGTCGGGGCGCTGACGCTGGTCGCCGCGCGCGACCTGGTGCTGCTGGCGGTGTCCCTGGAGACGCTGTCGCTGCCGGTGTTCGCGCTGGTCGCGCTGCGCCGCTACGACGGGGTCGCCTCCGAGGCGGCGCTGAAGCTGTTCCTGGTCTCGGTGATCTCGGCGGCGGTGATGCTGTTCGGGATCAGCCTGGTGTACGGCGCGACCGGCGCGATGCACCTGGACCGGATCGCGCCCGCCCTGGACCGGCTGCCCGCGGAGCTGGAACCGGTCGCGGTCGTGGGGATCGTGCTGGTGCTGGCCGGGTTCGCGTTCAAGGTCGCCGCCGTGCCGTTCCACTTCTGGGCCCCCGACGTGTACCAGGGGGCCCCGCTGCCGGTCGCGGCGTTCCTGTCGGTGGTGTCCAAGGCCGCCGGGTTCGCGGGGCTGGCGATCGTGCTGGCGCTGGGCTTCCCGGCGTTCGGGCACGTCTGGGGGCCGGTGGTCGCCGTGCTCGCCGCCGTCACCATGACCCTCGGCAACCTGCTGGCCCTCCGGCAGACCACCGCGATCCGCCTGCTGGCCTGGTCGTCGGTCGCCCAGTCCGGCTACATGCTCGCGCCGCTGGCCGTCGGCCGCAGCCGCCTGCCCGAGGCCGTCGCCGCCACCACCGCCTACGTCGCCCTGTACGCGGTGATGAACATCGGCGCGTTCGCCGTCGTCGTCGCCGTCCGCGAGCGCCTCACCCGCGACGCCCTCGACGACTACCGGGGACTGGCCCGCACCCGCCCCGGCCTGGCCGCCGCGATGGCGTTCTTCCTGATCTGCCTGGCGGGCCTGCCGCCCGGCGTGATGGGGCTGTTCGCCAAGGTCGTGGTGTTCCGCGCGGCCGTCGCCGGGGACGTCACCTGGCTCGCCGTCGTCATGGCGGTCAACACGGTGATCGGCCTGTACTACTACCTGCTGTGGGCGGTCCGGCTGTTCACCGCCCCGGCCGGGCGGCCCGCCGACGTGGCCCCCGGAACGCCGGTGCGGGCCGCCGTCGCCGCCGCGTTCGCCGGGGCCGTGGTGCTGTCGGTCGCGCCGCAGATCGTCCTGCAGACCGTCGCCACGGTGAGCTGACAGGACGCATCCGGGAACATTTCACCTGGTCAAACCGTTGCGTTGAGTGACACTCCGACAACGGGGAGGCAGGCGGAAGTGCGGTTCAACGGCGTCAAGACGGCGGTCCTCATCGCCGCGCTGTCGGCGCTGATGCTGGCGGTCGGCTGGGCCCTCGGTGGTCGTGCCGGGCTCACCATCGCCCTGGTCATCGCGCTGGTCACCAACGGGATCGCGTACTTCTACAGCGACCGGATCGCGCTGCGGTCCATGCACGCCCACCCGGTCAGCGAGGTCGAGGCCCCCGCCCTGTACCGCATCGTGCGGGAGCTGGCCACGGCCGCGCGCCAGCCCATGCCGCGGCTGTACGTGTCGGAGACGAGGCAGCCCAACGCGTTCGCCACCGGCCGCAACCCGCGCAACGCCGCCGTCTGCGCCACCCGGGGGATCCTGGAGATCCTCGACGAGCGCGAGCTGCGCGCCGTCCTCGGCCACGAGCTGTCGCACGTCCACAACCGCGACATCCTCATCTCCTCGGTCGCCGCCGCCCTCGCCACCGTGATCACCTATGTGGCCAATCTGGCGATCTTCCTGCCGGTCGGGCGGTCCGACGACGACGAGGGGCCCGGCCTGCTCGGCGCGCTGCTGATGATGGTCCTCGGCCCGCTCGCCGCCGCCGTCGTCCAGATGGCGATCTCCCGCACCCGCGAGTACCAGGCCGACGCCTCCGGCGCGCGGCTCACCGGCGACCCGCTGGCGCTCGCCTCCGCGCTGCGCAAGATCGAAAGCGGCACGCAGGCGCTGCCGCTGCCGCAGGACCCGCGGCTGGCCTCCACCAGCTCGCTGATGATCGCCAACCCGTTCCGGGGCGGCGGCGTCGGCAGGCTGTTCTCCACCCACCCGCCGACCGCCGAGCGCATCGCCCGCCTGGAGAGGATGGCCGGCGGCCGCTGAGCCCGGCTCAGGGGAGGGTCAGCACCCGCGGCCCGTCCGCGGTGACCGCGACGGTGTGCTCGAAGTGCGCCGCGCGGCTCCCGTCGGCCGTCACGATCGACCAGCCGTCGTCCAGCACCCGCGTCGCGTCCTCGCCGCCCTCGTGGAACATCGGCTCGATCGCGATCGTCAGGCCCTCCCGCAGCCGCAGGCCGCGTCCGGCGGAGCCCCGGTTGGGAACGGGCGGATCCTCGTGCATGGAGGTGCCGATGCCGTGGCCGCCCCACCCGTCGAGGACGCCGTAGCCGTTCGCCCGCGCGATCCGGTCCACCGCGTGCGAGACGTCGCCCATCCGGTTGCCGGGCCGCGCCGCCGCGACGGCGTCGTCCAGCGCTTGCGCGGTCGCGGCGAGCAGGCGTTCGGCGCCCGCGTCGGCCGTCCCGACCACGAACGTGATCGCCGCGTCGCCGTGGTAGCCGCCGACCTCGGCCCCGCAGTCCACCGACACCACGTCGCCGTCCTCCAACGTGATGTGCGCGTGCGGGATGCCGTGGACGACCACCTCGTTGACCGAGACGCAGACCGTTCCGGGATAGGGCACCGAGGTCCAGCTCGGCCGGTAGCCCAGGAACGACGGGCGCGCCTCCATCCGCTTCAACGTCCGCGCCGCCACCGCCTCCAGCTCGGCCAGCGGCACGCCCGGCTCGGCCGCGTCGCGCACCGCCGCCAGCGTGCGCGCCACCGCACGGCCGGCCTCACGCATGATCTTCCACTCTCGGGGGCTTCGATAGGTCACCATGACGCGTATTTTAATACCAGTATTAGAATGCTCGCATGGTCCGCACACCGCTCACCTCCGAACAGCGCGACCGGGGCCGCGCCCTCGGTCAGATCCTGCGCGCCGCCCGCGGCCCCCGCCCCGCCTCCTCCGTCGCCGCCGAGGCCGGGATCTCCATCGAGACCCTCAGAAAGATCGAACGCGGGGCCATCGCGGTCCCCGCGTTCTTCACCGTCGCCGCGCTCGCCCGCGTCCTCGACCTGGACCTCGCCGAGCTGGCCCGCACCCTGGACGGCTTCGAGGACCGCCGCGACGGCGCCTCCATGGCCGGCTGAAAAAATCTCCGAACCTCCGGGCCGCCTCCTGCGTCATAGAAGAACAAGAGCGCGCCGACGGCTTCTGCGGGGGAAGAGGTCGGCGCGCTCATCAGGGACGTCACGCGGCCGGACCACCAACCCCCCGGCGCTCCGGCCGCGTGACCCCGCTGGTCAGCGGTAGTTCACGAACTGCAGCGCGACATCCAGGTCCTTGCCCTTCAGCAGCGAGATGACCTCCTGCAGGTCGTCCTTCTTCTTCGACGACACCCGCAGCTCCTCGCCCTGGATCTGGGCCTTCACGCCCTTCGGGCCCTCTTCCCGGATGATCTTGCTGATCTTCTTGGCGTTCTCCTGGGAGATGCCCTCCTTCAGCGACACCGACAGCTTGTAGAGCTTCCCCGACAACCTGGGCTCGCCCGCGTCGATCGCCTTCAGCGAGATCTGCCGCTTGACCAGCTTGTCCTTCAGCACGTCCAGAACGGCGTTGGCGCGCTCCTCGGTGTTGGCCTGGATGTCGATCGTCTCGCCCGACCACCGGATCCCCGCGTCCACGTTACGGAAGTCGAACCGGTTCGCGACCTCCTTGGCGGCCTGGTTCAGCGCGTTGTCGACCTCCTGCCGGTCGAGCTTGCTGACGATGTCAAAACTGCTGTCTGTCACTGCTGATCAGTCCTTCTAGCTGCGAGAACGCCTGCGCCGGTCCCCGGCCAGACGCGAACTTGCCAGCGCCACGGGCGCGTTCGCAGGCCCAGCGTATCGACCCGGACACCCCATCGTGCGCCCCCCGCACGCGCATCGAACGCGTCCGAGCGGGCACCACCCCACCGGCCATTCCAAGTCTGCTGAACCCCACCAAAACCAGGAAAACCCCCACTACGGTCTACCGAACACAGATCGTTCCCGGAGGAACCGTGAAACCGGCCGACCGCGAAGAACTCTCCAACATGCACATGGTGGACGCGCACCCCGACGTCCACCGCGCCACCGAACCCGACGAGGAGCAGATCCTCCGCGACCTCTACGGGCCCCCCGACGCCGACGGCGTCTACCGCGGGGAGGCCGACTGATGGGAACCGCCGCCGCGATGCTCGCCGAGGCCCGCCGTTCCCTCGGCCTGTCGGGTCGCCCGAACCGCATCACCCGCGACTACGCCTCCCGGCACGGCGACGACTTCCTGAGCGCCGCCTGGTGCGACATGGCCGTCACCTACTGGGCCCGCCGCTCCGGCAACGCCAAGGCCGTCCTGCCCTCCGGCGACCGGGCCTACACCGTCTGGCACGCCCAGGACTTCCAGCGCATCGGCCGCTGGCACACCGGCACCGCGGCCAACCTGGACAAGGCGCGCCCCGGCGACATCGTCTTCTTCGACTGGGGCAACTCCAACTCCGTCGGCGCCATCGACCACGTCGGGGTCATCGAGAAGGTGCTCGGCGGTGGCCGCGTGCAGACCATCGAGGGCAACACCGGCGACGCGGTGCGCCGCCGCGTCCGCTCGGCCAGTTCGATCGCCGGCTACGGCCGTCCCGCCTACGACTCCGCGCCGGGCGGCAGCACGCCCGCGCCCAACTGGACGGAGAACCTCGTGAAGAAACTCCCCACCCTCAAACGCGGCGCCAAGGGCGAGCACGTGGAGAGCGTCCAGGCGCTCCTGCGCGCCCGCTCCCACCCCGAGGTCGAGATGGACGGCGACTTCGGCCGCACCACCGAGGACGCGGTGAAGGCCGTCCAGAAGTGGGGCGGAGTCACCGCCGACGGCGTGGTGGGACCCAAGACATGGGCCATCCTGCTGCGCGTCCACGCCTAGCCGCCCGATGTCACAACCACGCCCGGGTTCCGCTATTCTTTCCAGTGCCACCGCGGAACGCGGAGCCCCGGCGGGTTGCCCGAGTGGCCAATGGGAGCGGACTGTAAATCCGTCGGCTTAGCCTACGCAGGTTCGAACCCTGCACCCGCCACAGCACGAAAAGAGGCCCCTCACCAGGGCGAACCTGGTGAGGGGCCTTTTACGTTGATGTCCGGTTGTGTACGGCCGCGACCGGGGTTCTACGGCTGATCGGGACCTATACGGGACCCAGAATCAGAGGGGCCCCACGACCGGAACAGTAGAGGGTTACTCGCGAGCGCCTTCTGAGCGACGGCGAACTCCAGGACGTTGAACAGCACGGACCGCCGCCGGGCCGCGACGGCCGGCTGGGCGGGCTGGCCGTCCAGGCGGGTCCCGAGATGCTCCAGAACGCTCCGAAGGATCTCCACGTCCGCCAGAGAACCGACCAGGGGCGAGTGCTGTTCCACCCAGGCGATGACCTCGGCCTGGTCTCCGGGGATGTTCTCCCAGCGGTCGCGGTTGAAGGCGTAGGTGGTCAGGGCCCGGCCCAGTTGGGGTGTCGTCGGCCACGGCCCCTTGCGAGGGAGCATGGCCATCGTCACCTTGGTGAGGGCCTCGACGACGCCCCGGCGCGTTGTCGGCTTGATCGTTTCCCACTTCCAGTCGACGTAGTCCAGGGCCAGCTCACACCAGGTCACCTCCTCCAGCCGGATCGGCCACTCGACGTCGTAGTCCAGAGGCTGCTGCTCTTGCACGTCCATGCCCTGGTCCCAGCCCAGCTTGGCCAGCGCCTGGGCGACGCCGCCGGTCAGGCACTTGGCGTAGACGCCCAGCAGGACCTTGACGCTGTTGCCCGCCCACTCGGCGACCTGCGGAGGGTGGATCCCCGCGTTGAGCCAGATCGACAGGCGGGCATGCCGAAGGTCGTAGGGCCGCCTCGCCAAGGGACCCCTGACCTCATGGGGGGCCAAGACGGCTTCCCGAGTCGCCTGCCAGACCCGGCTGTAGACGCTCTCGGACAGGACGTCGCCGCTCTCCCCGCGGAACAGCCGGCCGTCGGGCGCGGTACCGAACAGAGCGATGTGCCTGCGCAACAGCTTGCACAGCGGCGGGCAGACCGGAACCGACCGGGTCTCCTTCTCGCTCCGGTGCTTGAGAGAGCGCCTCTCGCGCTTGCCGCTGTCGGTCCAGCGACCGCTCACCTCGGGGGAGGAATCCCCCAGGTGGATCCAGCCCCACTCGTCCTCATTTTCGGGAAGGTCCAGTTTGTCCTCGTCCAGCAGGACCGCTTCGCCCGGCCGGAGCCCGGCCAGGAAGAGGCAGCCGAAGAACGCCTGGAGATGCTGGCCCATCGAGCCCTGACGGCCGACCCCGTCCACCAGGGCGTGCCCCTGCACCTCGTTGACCACCTGGTTGCGCTCGACAACATCGGTGCTCTTGGGAGGCGTCCAGCTGACCGACGGCAGGGGGTTGGCGTCGAAGTGCTTCTTCTGGACTGCATATGACAGGGCGTTGTAGAAGGTCGCCCGCTTTCGCCAGTAGGTGGCGGGCGCGGCCTTCGTGCCGTCCAGCGTCAGCGAGAGCCGTCGGAGCACTTCCCTCAGCAGATCTGGATCGGCCAGCTCGGTGACATCCACTGAGTGGGCCTTCACCCAGTCGATGACCTTCACCAGCTTCGCAGGAGGCTCGGCACTACGGGCCTCACCGGTGAAGGCCCATGTCGTCAGCGCCTGGTAGATCTCGCTGTGAGCCGGTGATCGGTCCTCCCACCGCACCAGGGCCAACGTCGCGGTCCCCAGGGCCTCGGCGATGCCCCGGCGGGACTTGGGCGAGACCTCCTTCCATTTCATGTCGGCGTAGGACATCGCGAACTCGTACCACGTGGGAGGCGGGGCGGCCTCTTCCGGTTCCTCCTTCGGAATCAGAGACACCGGGAGGCCGGACTCGACGTCGAACGGCTCGCCCTCGTTCGCGGCGGTGCGCAGCTTGGACTGGAAGCTGATGGCCAGGGCGCTGTTGGTGAAGTTCTGGCTCTTGCGGTGCCCGGCGACCCGCCACCGCACCCGGTAGGAGCGCTTGCCCTTGGCGCGGTCGATTCTCTGGATGTTCTCGGAGATCCGTACTTCGTAGGAGACGGCCTGGGGGCCGGGCCCCGGCTCCTTCGTGGAGCCGGGACCGGTCTTGCGTGCGCGGGTCACGCAACGTCCTTTCGCTCGTTCAGCCACGTCTTGTAGTCGGCCAGCGCGATGCGGATCTGCCGGTTGGGCAGCACGTGGCAGGTCGGGGCCGTGCCCTTCTGCCGCCAGTCGTAGAAGGTCTGGCGGGAGATCTTCAGCGCCTTGCAGAACTCCGCCAGCGTGAGGAACTCCTCGGGCCCGTCGTGGACGGCTTTTGCGACGACTGGCCTCTTGACCATGGTCGATCGGGGCATCCTTCTAACGCTCCTTGGTGAAAGGGGTGGCGGCCTCGACGGTGTGCTTGGCGGTACGGCCGTCGGGGCCGTCGAACTTGGGGGGTTGCGCGGAGGGGCAGACTCCGCGCCTGGCGGAGGTCAGCAGACCGGGACGGCCTCGGCCTCGGCCTCCAGCAGCGCGATGTACTCGCCGATGGCGGTGGCGGGGATCAGGCGAGAACGGCCGCGCTTGACCCAGCGGAGCCGCCCCTGCTTCATCTCCTCATAGAGAATCGAGCGGCTCAGCGACAGGATCCGCATCGCGTCGGGAACGGTGTGCAACTGGATGTCCGAGGCGGGGCTGACCTCGATGGTGCGGACAGAGATCATGCGTGCCCCTTTCATGGCGGCGGTGGTCGTGGCGGCGGGTGCCCAGGTCAGTGGACCGCTGTGGGTGCGTGCCTGGTCGGTCCGGCGAGCGGGCGGGCGAGGCCGTTGTTCAGGGCGCGGTGGACGATGCGGCGGGCGAGCCGTTCGGGCAGGCCGCTGGCCAGTCCGGCGTGGACGAGACGGTCCTCGACGTCGCCGCGGTTCAGCCCGGACCAGGCCAGGAGGCCGCCGGACTTGTAGGCCAGGGCCGACAGGGCGCGTTGGCGGCCGTCGGCGAGGGCGGCCAGCTCGGTGGCGCCGTTGTCGATGACGGTGGTCAGGTAGGCGGCCGGTCGGCCGCCGCTGGCGGGTGGCGCGACCGGCGCCGGGGCCGGTGGGGAGAAGGGCCGGTCGGTGGCGACACGCCAGACTTCGTCGGCCAGCCAGTCGGGCATACGGCCCACGCGAGTGGGGGCACCGGCGATGACCTTGTAGGGGCCGTTGGCGGCGGTGGCGCCAGGAGCGATGCCGTAGCTCCATCCGGCCTTGACGTCGACCTGCCAGCCGAGCGCACCCAGCGCCTGGCGGAGGCGGCGGCCGTTCTCGACGCGGGGAGTGCGGTACCACAGGTGGCGGCCGCCCGACGGGGTGGTGACGGTGACGGGCTGGTGGTCGGAATCGGTGGGCCAGGGGCGGGAGCCGCCGCGAAGCCGGGCCAGCAGCAGCAGGACATCGCGGCCGGTGCGGATCGCCTGGATGCCGACGGGGATCTGGTCGTTGGTGAGGTGGATGCCGGGCAGCAGCTCGGTGGCCGGGTCGGCGGGGAGCTGGTCGGTGTGGGCGTCCAGGTCGATGAGCACCAGGCCGGACGGCCCGGCGGCGACGGCGGGGACGGCGTAGGGCTGGCGTCGCCACCAGGTGCGGATGCGGTCGGGGTCGGTGGTGGCGGCGCGCACACCGTGGCACCACTGGCCGTCGGGCAGGCAGGGGCAGGCGGTGTAGTTGTCGCGGCTGCAGGTGGGGTTGTCGCGGCAGTGCAGGCAGTTGGCCAGAGGCCGCTTGTCGCGGGGCGACAGGGGGAAGACGTGCCAGCCGGGCGCGGCCAGCGTCAGGGCGAGATCCAAGTGGGGGGTCATTGCGGTCCTCCTTCCGGTCGGGTGCGAAAAACAGAGGTGCGCCGAGGGCGGCGAAGGTGACAGGGGGATGCCTCGTTTCTTCCGGGAGCGTCGACGGTGGCTGCCCGGAAGAGGTGTGTGTGGTGCGGAAGGTGACAGCGGGGTGAAGGAGAGAGGCATCCCCCACCCCCGCGTGTTTTTTTGGGGTGTGTTTCGCGCAGCGGCCAGTACCGGCCCAAAATTAGGGTTGACCTGGGAGAACGCCGGTACTGCTGAGCAGTACCGGTCCCAGTACCACCCGCCCGAGGGCCCGGACCGGTACTGGGGCAGTACCAGGCAGTACCAGCGGCAGTACCACCCCGAAACTTGACTGACCTGCGTAAATAGTGATTGTTTCGGTGCTTGGTACTGAGGTACTGCCTGATGCCGCTCACACGCGCTGAAATGGGGGCGGTCAGGAACCGGTGTCGTTGGCTCCCAGGGCTTGGCCGGTGAACACCAGGCACTTGACCTGCTCGCCAGCGATGCGGCGCTTGAGCTTGTAGCGCGGGGTCTGCTTGGAGGTGGGCGGGTGTTCGTGCAGGGCGTCCATCTCGCGCCAGGTCGGTAGCACCGCGTCCAGTTCGTATCCGGCCCGGTCGAGGGCTTCACGGACCTTCTCGGGCATGAGCGCCACGGCGTTGGGGTCGCCTTCTTCCTGGGTGCGCACGCCGATCCATCCGGCGGCGGGGGCGTGGCGGTCGGGCTGGTAGAGGCGTTCGGCGTTGGTGGCGATGTATTCGGCGATGACCTCCAGGGCCAGGGCGGCGCGGTTGTCTCGGGGGTCGTTGGCGGCGAACAGTGAGGTCCAGACGTGGTCGTCGGGGGAGGGGAAGGGCACCAGGTTCCAGGTGTGGGCCAGCTCGGCGGCCAGCCGCACTACCGCCACCAGCGGGGCGCGGCGGCGGGCCAGGTCGCTGGCGCCTTGGCGGTGGATGCCGGTGAGGGTGGCGTGGCGGTCGCGTAGCCAGGCCGGGCCGTGCTCGCCCACGTAGGCGCGCAGGTAGCCGACGAAGGCGGGTCCGGCGTGGCCGTAGTTGGCGGTGACGCCCTCGCGGAAGGTCTGAGCGTCGTGCCCGGAGGAGGGGGTGTTGCCGAACGGAGCGCCTTGCAGGTCCAGCACGCGGGCGCTGATGCCTTGGTGGGTGGCGAACGACAGCGCCGAGCGTTCCCCGGTGGAGAGCACGATGGTGCGCCACCGGTAGGACTTCCACTCACCCATGCGGCCTTTTCCCTGATTCTGGGTGATCTGGTAGAGCGCCTGGGAGACGTGCTCGGGGCGCTCGGCGGTCTGGGTGTCGTCGAACAGCACCGGCACGCCGTTGCCAGCCAGCGCCAGGCGGGCCTGGTAGGCGGTGCGGGTGGAGGCCCAACTGGTGATGGCCCCGCCAGCTTCGTCGGGGTTGGCCCAGCACGACAGCCCGGCCTGGGCGGCGGTGGTCTTACCGGAGGTGGAGCGGCCGCCCAGATTCAGGGTGAACGACCCGACCCCCAGGATCTCCAGCAGCGGCGCGGCCAGGCCCGCGTACAGGGCCATAGCGGCCAGCGGGTAGCGCCCCAGGATCTTGATGGCGTCCTGCCACTCCGACAGGGTGCCGCGGGCGTGGTGGGCCTCCAGCGCGCGCTGAAGCTGAGGCTCGACGCCGTGGATCTCATAGGGGGTGCCAGAGGCGACCACGAACTGGCCGTCAGCCTGCCAACCCAGGGAACGGGCGATGGTGACCTCGTCGATCACGTCGGTGTTGGCGGTCTCCACGGCGGCCAGCCACCGTTCGGCGGCCTTGGCGTCGGCCTCGGTGACCGGCAGCCCGAAGTCGCCCAGTTCCTTGACCAGCATCCGGCCGCTCTTGGCCTTGCCGCGCGGAATGATCCGCCACTGCCAGCGGCCGCGGTTGAGCCAGACCAGTTTGACCATCTGTTCTCCTTCGGGGTCGGTGAACACCTGGGTGACCGCCAACGGCGCCCAGGTGATGCGTTCGGGGTCGCGGTTGCGGGGCTCGATCCAGATCCCGTCGGGCGAGATCGTGTAGGGATCGGGCACCCGGTAGCCGTCCGGGAGCGGGCAGCCCGGCAGCTCCAGCACGCTGGCCAGGCCGCGGTCCTCGGCGATGGGAGCGGTGAAGGTGACGCCGTGCTGGCGTAGCCACTCGGTGGCGGCCGCATCGTCCAGGGGAGCGTCCTGGGCGGCGCGCTCCAGGTCGGCCACCACCGACCGCAGCGTGCGATCGTCGGGCGGTTCCTGGTCGGGGTGGGCTTTGCGCCACAGGTAGCGGGCCTCGGCGCACAGATCACGGCGGCCCGCGGCGTTGAAGCGAAACAACCGGCCACCGTTGCCACTGCCGGTGTCACTGCTGGTGTCGGCGTCGCGGGCATAGGGCCAGCCGCCGTGCTCGCTGCGACGCAACTGCAGGTGCTGGCGTAGCAGCGCCAGGGCACGGTCGCGCTTGGTGGGCGGCCGCTTGTCGGCGGGCTGGTCAGCGACGTCCAGGTCAGGTGCCGGGGGGACGGAGGAAGGGGAGGAGAGGCCGTCAGTGATGGGGTCGTGGGGGCGATCGTCGTCGTTGTGATCACGTGTGCTCATATGCGACCCTCCTGGTGATTGCGTGTGCAGCAGCAGGCCCCGGGGCATCGGGGCCTGCTGCTTTTTTTGCGGGGTGTGTCGATGACCACCGGCAGCGGCGGTCTGCAGCGGTCGCGGCGGCGGGGTGGCCGGACGGCGTCGTGCAACTGCCACAACGCGACCGCCTCGGCGGGGGCGTGCGGGTTGAGCGGCCACAGGGCCGGCGCGTCTAGACCCCCGTCGGGGACCAGGTGCTGGATCAGCGCCTGCAGGGGAACCGCCGCAGCGACCAGCTCGCCGGTGTCCACGTCTTCGACTGGACACAGGGTCAGCTGCTGCCGCACTGCCTGAGCGCGGTGGTCGGCGGTCGGCCGGGACGCCGATGACCGCCAGGATCGGCGGGAAGCCCTCTCGGCACGGGGCGCGGCGTAGCCGGTGACCTAGCTGGGGATCGATCCGGGTCTCGCGCGCCCGCGCGTTTTGGCCTGTGAATCCCGGTCCGAAAAGCAAGCGGTTCAGCGAAGAGGGATCGCCGTTGATGCGGCCTGGCAGCAGTGAAGCTTCCGCTCAGCCCAAGAGGGCTCGCGTGTGCGCCACCCCTAAAGCAGTCGTGACGCGCGCAGCTCAGTGGCACGATCGGCTCTATGAGCAGCGATGGGTCTCGATACTTCGATGGCCAGAGCACAGCCTGGCAGCTGATCTGGTTTGGTCCCGACGAATGGGTCGCAGGAACCTTCCCGGTGACTCGCGAGCAACTCCTCCAGCTCCGCCATCTGTTCGACTATGGCGACGATGAGTGGTTCGCCCGCACCTACCCCATCGAACCCCACCACTGGCCCACGCTGCTCCGCGTTTTGTCCTGTCCAGAGCCCGCGCCAGAGTACAACTACTTCATCGAGGGCTATGCGACAGACCTGTGAAGCCGTTTTCCGAGGATTCAGCCGTTCTCAGCCGCCTCTGCGAGTTCCGACTAGCAGACAGGTCGCTCTACCAAGCTCTGACTGGACCTCGCGCGCCCGCGCGAAGACGGCTTCGATCGGTCTGTGAAGGCTGGGTGCAGAAATTGGCGCTCGGGACTGGTTCGAGGTCTGTCGGATCATGCGAAAGTGGGCAGGCCATGTTGATCCTCAACGCGTCCATGGGGCACTCGCGGTACTTCGGCATGTCGTGGCCGCAGGCGGAACGGCTGCTCAACGAGGTGGCTGAGAACCGGCCGGACATCGAGTTTCCCGAGCCGGAGCCCGTCGGTGACGGCAGCGTGCCCGCACACTTCCTGGCCGCGACCACGGACCTCACTCGGTCGACCTTGCCCTACGGCGGCACCCAGGCGTCCTTCACACTGAACGCCCCGCACCGGGGGCCGCGCTGGGAGGAGTGGGACAGCATCCTGGACATCACGATCAACGCCAGAACCGGCTACGGCGCGCTGCGGTGGACAGTCTCTGCTGACACCACGGTGCCGGTCGCCCCCGAGATCGCCGAACACCTCTGGCTGTCGGACAACCCCATCCCGCCCCGCATCGACCCCAGCGTGTTCGCCGACCCCTGGCTGCCCAGCTACCACCATCCCCACAGCGCCCTGCCAGTCGCCCAGATCCGCGCCGCCGTCGAAGAGTTCTGCCGCAGCCGCACCGGGCAGCGCCCCGCCTGCATCGGCTGGATCCCTGGCGAATGGGCCGGCCACCGCCTCGACATGCCCCGACCCCCACGCAAGGCCATAGAACTGGCCACCCCTGGTGTGCCTGGCGACCCATGGGCCCAACAGTCCCTAGAACCACCGACTCACTGACAACCTCCTGGTATTTGGCAAGTAGCGCCATTTCCTGCACCCAGCCTCCTCGCGGTCCGATCTCGCTGAACGTCCTGAGTTCCTGACTGGGATTCACAGAGCGGAAAAAGTGGAGGCCAGAGCGTTATAGCGGTTCTAGCTGCGAGAGGTCGCACAGGGGACCTGTGAGGGGCCGGGCCGCGGGTCAGCGGGTGCCGAGAAGGGCTTGTGCGGGGCTGGCGTGACAGGTGGGACGTGCAGAGGCGAAGAAAAGCCCGGACGACCGCTGCGTGGGGTCGTCCGGGCTGGAGTGTGGTAGCGCTGTGAACCCGCTGGGAACGGGTGTGGATAGCGGTGTGATCTGTCCTCGGGCTGGTGGGCGGATGGGTGAGCCCGCCGTCGACCAAAGCCTCGACGGTGTCGGCGGCGCGGGACGGCGGCCGGCGCGATGGTTAGCGGGGCAGGTTGCGGGTGGAGCCGGTGGGGTGGCGGGCTCCGGGACGCAGCTGGCGGCGGGTGCCATTGCAGCGGGGGCAGATCCGCATGGCGTCGTTGAACATCGCCGAGCGCTGCCAGCCGGTGCCGTTGCAGCGGCGGCAGGTCCGCAGCGGGTAGCGGGAGGCGTCGATGAGGTAGAAGATCCCCCACAGCAGCCCGAACAGCAGCAGCAGGAAGATCAGGCCGCCGGAACCGGTGGCCTCGCCGGACTCGGGGACGCCGGGCGTGCTGGTTGGGGTGGGGGCCGGGGTGAGCGTCGCGGTGACGGTGGGGGCGGGCGAGGCCAGAACCGAGGGCAAGAGCGGATCGAGCATGGGCTTCTCCTGAAGGCGTGACAGAACGCACGCAGTTGGCGAGACGCGGGCAGGGACGTGTGCACGGCCGTCTGGGCGTGGGAGCACGGACAGCGCACGGAGGCGGCCGCACCGGTGTGGTGGCGCGGCCGCCTCCGCGTGATGGTGACGGGGAGTGAGGGGCGGAATTGTCTAACGGGAACTGTCTCAACCAGCTCACCGATGGGGGATTGGGGTGGGCTACGCGGGCGCGAGACGGTTAATGAGACAGTTCAGTGAGACAGTTGGTGATACGGTTCGCCCCCGCCCGATGACTACGGTTTGTGATCGCCGAGCGGGGTGTCGGCGAGGTGGTAACGGGCGGCCTTGCCCTTGCCGATGCGCATGAGGATCTGGTTCTGGCAGAGCTTGCTCAGCCATCGGGACACGGTGGGCGTGGAGTTGCCCAGGTGCTGGATGATCTCGCTGCGGCGGGCACCCTGGTCGCCGCGGGAGGCCACGAACTCCACGATGGCCCGCTGGGCGGCGGGGGGCACGGAGGTGAGGTCCAAGGCCTCCTTGTTGGCGATCAGGTCGTCCATCGGAGTGGGGGTGGCGGCCGGTTCGGGCATCTTGGCCAGATGCCGTTCGATTCCGGCGACCAACCCTTCGGCGGCTTGGGTGATGGCCTGGTCGTCGTCGGGATCGATGCCGAAGCTGCCGTCGCCGCCGCGCGGCGGCCTGGCCGCCGAACCCGACGCCGGACCCGAGGCGGGGTCGGAGGGGGGTTCGGGCTTGGCCGGCGGGGCCGCGTGGTGGTGGGTGGGCGGGTCGGTGAACATCGGGTCGGTGCCGCCACCGGTGGACGCCGAAGGGCCTCCGGCGGTGACCATGTGCCGCTGGGGATAGCCGGGGAGCTGGGCGGCGATGTCGGGTTCGAGGTGGGCGTCAGGGCGGCCGCGGCTGGCGGCCAAGTGCCGGACGGCCTTGAAGTCGCTCAGGTCGCGGATGCGTCCGGCCTGCCAGGCTCCTCCGTCCTTGACCAGCAGGGCGACGCCCTTGACGCCGGGGGCGTAGGTGGACATGTCCGGGACGCCCAGGGTCATCCAGTCGTCCAGGGCCTTGGTCATCTCGTAGGTGTTCATGACCCGCAGCACGATCTTGGTGGGGGCGTTAGCCGAGCCCTCCTTGCTGCCGGTCTGCTGCTGGACGTTGCGCTGCCCGGCGCTGACCACCACGATCCCGGCCGAACGGCCGGCCTGGTGCAGGCCGTCCACGATCGGCTTGGCCTCATGGGCGACCTCGGAGGCGGTTCCCAGCAGCTTGGCCTGCTCATCGATGATCAGAATGATGACCGGGGCCTCGGAGCTGGGGATGTGGTTGCCGCCACCGTTCTTCCGCGAGCGTTCCTCAGCGATGGTTTCCAGCCACTGCAGGATCTGGATGGCCTTGTCTTCCTCGCCGATCCCGGCGGCGGCGTCCAGGACCTCACCCCACAGGTGGGGGATGGTGCCCTTGCGCAGGTCGATGGCGACCACCAGCACGTCGCGGCACTCGTTGGCCTGCTCCACGATGTTGGACAGCACGACCGTCTTGCCCGCGCCGTTGGTGGCGATGATCTGGACGTGCCGGGCGCCACCTTCGTCGAAGACCACCAGCTCCAGGTCCTCGCCGGTCTCGGGGTCGGTGCCCAAGACGAACGGACCGTCCAGGATGGACCGGCAGCCCTTGGTCGGCACGCCCACGGCCGGGGCGGGGTTGAGCGGGATCCCGGCGGCGGTGAGGGCCGCCTCGGCGGAGGTGTCGGCGGCGTCGGCGGGGGCCAGGGCCGGGTGGGTGATGGGCTGTCCCCAGGGGTCGCGCAGCTGCAGGGTGATCCACAGGATGCGGGCGTTGGAGGGCTGACCGTTCAGCCGGACCTGGTTGGTGCCGATGCCATACAGGCGGGCGATCTGTTCGGTGAGGTTGCCCGACAGCAGCCGCGACACCGAGGGTGCGTCGGGGGAGGCGCCAACGTCGACCTTGAACCGCACGCCCACGTGGGTGGGTTCGGTCTTGACCAACCGGGTTCCGGCCAGCTCGGTGGAGGCGGCGATGGTCTGCCACTGGGCCTGCTGGGCGGCCAGGGCGCGGCGATGCTTCAGGACGTCGGACCAGGTGTAGGCCGACCAGGTTGCGGTCGCGGTGGCGGTGTAGGCCAGCAGGGTGGGCAGGTTGGTGATGCCGGTGTGGGCGGCGGTGGCCAGCCACACCGGAACCCCGGCGGCAGTGGCCGCCAGCGTCGCCGAGTAGCGGGGCGACTCGTGCTGCTTGTAGGTGGCCACCCAGGCCGCCAGCGCGGCCGGGGGCGCGAACGCGCCCAGCAGCAGGGCGTCGGCGGCGTACTGGTGGGCCAGGTGCCCGACTGGGTAGAGGGCGGCCAGCCCGGTGCCCAGGCCGCGGGTGTCGGGCGACTGGCGGACCCATCCGACATAGCCGTGCACCGCCGCGCGGGCCATGCGCCCGATCCAGGAGGGGCGGGATTGTGCGGCGTAGTACTCGGCGGGCACCGGAATCACCGGGTCGCTGTGGTCGGACCACGCGGCCGGACCACGACCACGACCACGGCTGAAGGGCCCGCGACCCTTGCCGGGGCGGCCGGGGTGGCGAGGGGCGGGGCGGCCAAAGCCGCGGGAGGAACGCGCCATAGGAGATCACTCCTTCGCAGGATCTGCAGGTTGCGGGGGCACACGAAAAGCGCCGCTGCACCGCCGGAGGAAGTCGGCGGCGCAACGGCGTAGCGAGCCAGATGGAATGAGACGGACAGGTGGGTCAGGCGGCGTTGCGGCCGCCCAGGATGCGGATCCCGGCCGCGGCGATGTCGCGGGACTCCTCGAAGATGTCGGCGAAGGTCGTCGCGGCGTTGCGGGCGTTGTAGGCGGCCTCGTGCAGCTCCTCGGCGGCGGTCGTCCACTGGGCGACGATCGGGGCGGGCATGCGCCGCCTGATCAGGTCGTTGCGGTAGTCCTCGACCAGGTCGGCCAAGGCGGCCAGCAGGTGGGCGATGCCCAGGGTGGTGGAGATGAACTCGGCGTCGGACTCGGGCGGCTCGAACACCACCTGGTAGCGGCCGTGGCGGCGTCGGGGCAGGGGTTGGGGCATCGGGGACCTCCGTTGGTCGGTGCGGGGATGATTCAGCGGAGCAGGGGGAGAGGTCAGGCCGGGTCGTCGCCGGTGAACTTGATCCCGGCGGTGGCCAGGTCGATGGCCTCTTCGAAGATGACCTCGAACACCGTCGCGCCGCGCTGCACAGCGGCCGAAGCCTCGGTCATGTGCTCGCCGATCAGCAGCAGGGGGTTGGTGACGGCGGCGGGCATGCGGCGGATCATCACCTCGTCGGTGAAGTCCTCCACGGCCGCGGCGAACCCGCGCAAGAACTGCTGCAGATCGATGCTGGTCTCGATGAACTCAGCGTCGGAGGTGGGCGGGTCCATGTTGATCGGCGGCCCGGCCGCCCACACCCGAGCGCGCGCCCGCCGCGCCCCGGCCGCCGCGGTCCCCGTCCGGGGCGGCGCGGCAGACGGCGAAGCAGGCCGGGCGGCAAAGGGGCCGCCGATGGGGCGCGGTGCGGGTTGCGGGCCGCCTCCGGTCTGCTGGTCGGGAAACAGCGGCGGGGGCGTGCC
Organism: Actinomadura kijaniata; assembly: GCF_014138665.1. NCBI lineage: Bacteria > Bacillati > Actinomycetota > Actinomycetes > Streptosporangiales > Thermomonosporaceae > Actinomadura > Actinomadura kijaniata. The sequence goes on along the minus strand of NZ_JACJIA010000008.1, from coordinate 25,597 downwards.
CTGGCGGCGCGGCGGGCCGGGCCGTTGCGCCGCACTCCCAGTGGCCGACGCGGAACCGGCGGGCCGCGCCCGGTTGCCCTGGTCGCCGTTGTCACGGTTACGGCGGGGGAAGGCGATGACGGCGCGGTCGGAACGGTCGCGTCGTTCCCAGCGACGCTCGGCGGCGCGGGTGGCCCACCGTCCGGCGCGGCGGCCCTGGCGACCGGCAGCACGGCCGCCGTGGCCAATCGGGCGGGCGGTGCCGCGCACGACCTTGCCGATGGCACGGCCGCCCAGGTCGGCGATGGCGTCGGCGAGCTGGGTCTCTTGAGTGGGCGGACCTCCGGCCGACTTCCACGCCTTGACCAGCAGCGACGAAGGTTGCGGGTCGGTCCAGCCACCGGCACGGCCCGGCTGGGTGCGTCGGGCCGGGCCGGTGGGGTGGGCAGCGCGGGCCTGGCGGGCGGCATGCGTCGCGCCCGCGAACGCCGCGCCCCCCAGAAACAGCAACTCGATCACGGCTGGTGGTCCTCCTTCCGCGGCTTGGCGGCGGGCGAGTCGGCGGGCGGGGCGACAGCCGAGGACTGACGCAGCTCGGCGATGGAGACGAACAGCATCAGCGCCACATACAGCCCCCACAGCGGGGCGGCCACGGTCCAGATCGGCCAGCCCAGCACCGCGTGCGCGGCGCCGGGCACCGCCAGCAGGAACGCCACCGCGCCCAGCGAGGGGCGGTTGCGGCCCATCTGCACGGCGACCGCCCGTGCCGTCATGCGTGTGCCGGGAGGCGGCGACGTGGAAGGGGTGGGCGAGGGCGAGATGGGGTGGGTCATGACAGCCACCCGTCGAGCTGGCTGGAGAGACCCCGCAGGATCTTCACCAGCGGTTCGCCGATCGGGGTGGAGGCCGCCAGCAGCCCCCAGGAGATCAAGACGAACGCAAGGAAGTTGTTGATCTGACGGGACCAGATCAAGATGAACAGCCCGCCGGTGAGCACAGCGAACAGGGCCATGAGGGGATCTCCTAACAAGTGATGAGCCCCCAGGCCGAATGACCCGGGGGCGGAACCGGAGCGGAGACATGCGGTCTTCGCCCCCGGGGGGATGAATCAGGCAGCGGTGATGTGCTTGCTGCGGATCTTTTGGACCAGGTCCAGTGCGGCGGGTTTGCCGATGCGCATCGCACGGGCGAGTTTCTCGGCGGGGATGGGCCGCCCGTGCTCGGCGCGGTATTGGGCGTCGATGGTGCGGGCCTTCTCCAAGCGCTCATGTGGCGAGGTTCGGACCCGCTTGCGCTTGCGGGTCCGGCGCGGTTTGGACGGCTTGGGGACCTCCTTTCCCTGGTCGGTGTCGGCGGGATGGTTGGTGTCGGCGGACCGGTCCGATGCCGGGTCCGCATCCGGGGCCGGGACCTGACCGTCAGAGGGCGCTGGGACCTGGGTCCGGTCACGGGCGGGTCCCTGGTCGCCGGGCCGGTCGTGGACCTGGTCCGCTGCAAGACCTATGACCAGGTCCGGCACCGGGTCTGGCACCGGCTCTGGCACCGGCTCTGGCACCGGGTCCGTGGCCTGCTTGGAGAGCTGGCCTGAGACCGGGGCCGGCGGGGTGACCGGGTCGGGGGTCGTCTGAGCTGCGGAGTCGTCGGGGTCTGCCTGGCGGGGCGGGGCGATGCCCAGGCGGGCGCGCAGCGCCGCGGCCGGGGCCGCGCCAGGGGCGTGGGCCATGGCGCGGGTGATGTCGCCCTCGGCCAGCTGCAGACCGAACCGGTCGGCCAGATACTCCTGGACCTTGGCCGACTCGAACCCCAGCGCCACCAACTCCTCCTCCGAGCGGGGACGGCCGGCGGGCGGCAGAAGCGCCTCGGTCGAAGCCAAGGGCGCCGGGGCGGGTTGCCAGGGGGCATCCAGGTTCAGGTCGGCCAGGTCCGAGGCGTGATACAGCAGGCTGATTTGGGCCAGCAGGATCTGCTGGCGGGCCGGGTCGGTGGCCAGGTGGGCGTGTTCGACGGCGGCGTCCATCGCCTTGTCCAGCCGGGCCAGCGCCCGCGCCAGCGTGCGGGGCTTGGCGCCTGCGGCACGCAGGATGCGGACCTTCTTGGCGGCCTTGGCCAGACGGGCCAGGCGGCGGTGGACATCGACGTCGGAGGCGGTACGCCCAGTCGGCTCAGCGACCCCCAAGCGCACCAGCAGCCGTTCGGGGGTGAGCCGCCAGTGGATACGGCCGGTGCGGCCGGTGGCGCGGCGGCGGTCGGCGGCCAGGCCGCGTTCCCACAGCCAGGCGGCCACCAGCGGGGCCGCCAGGCGGATCAGGGCCTGGCGGACGCCGTCGGCGTCGCTGGCCGACAGCACCGCCGACAGCACGGTGAACACCCACACCGCGACCCCGTCGGCTCCGGCCGAGTGGCTGGCGGACTCGCGGACGTTGCGGCGGGCCCGCAGCGCCGAGGTCACCATGGCGACCTCGACGAAGGCGAACAGCGCCACCCGCAGCGGGATCGGCAGGTCCAGCACGTCGCCGAAGAACTTCCACATGCCGGTGGCGGCCACGGCGGTGGCCAGGCACGCGGCCAGCACGGTGGTGACGTCCTCCAGACGGGCGCGGGGCGCGGTATGCGGTTCCGGAGCCGGGGCGTCGGGGCGGCAGACGCGAAGGGTGCGGGCCAGGGCCCGCAGGCCCCAGGTCAGGAGAGCCAGAGCGCACAGTGCAGCCAGGCCGCCGCTGGCCAGCACAGCCAGGCCGGGGGCGCGGGGAAGGTCGGGCAGCATCAAAGATCACCTGTTCGAAGGGGCGCCCGGCCGTCACGGCCGGGTGCTGGGACGGCGAGCAACGATCGGGAAAGGACTGCCGTGGCCAGCGGAGGCTGGCCACGGCAGGACGCCGGCGGGCGGCCGGTGGTGGTCAGCGGCGGTTGAGGAGTTGACGGCGGCGGTATCTGCCTGTCGATCGCCCCGTTTGAAGCCGTCTGGGGTGTTTGCCGCTTTGAGGGATGGCTCATGGCGCATCAGGAACCCGAGTTCTCCGCTGCCCTCACTCATGCGTTGACCGATGCGGTGCTGGTGCAGGCGAGCGCGAACGAACTGGACAAGTACAGCGAGTTGGCCGACCAGGCCGGGTGCGGGCTGGTGGTCACCGGCAAGGACGCGATCGGCGGATTGCGGACGATGCGCCAAGCCGGGATGAACGCGCCGGTGCTGGTCGACCGGCGTCGCTATGCCGGGAAGCGGCGGATGCCAGGGACCGCGCCGCTGACGGCCTCATGGCTACAGGCGCAGTATGAGGCGGGTGCGACAGCCATACTGACCGACTCGGGCTATGTCGGCTGCGGTGATGAGCCGGCACTGGATGCGGTGCTCAGCCAGACAGCCGCCTATCAGCGGCGATGGGACGGTAAGGCGACGCTCTGGGCGGTGTTGCCGCTGCATCAGTCCTGGTTGCGGGGACAGCGGGCGACCCTGACCGGCTACCTGCGCCAATACCGAGTGCCGGTGGCGCTGGTGCTGGAGCACGCCACTGACCCGCTGGGCACCCAAGTCGCGGTGCAGGGGCTGGTAAAGGTGCTAGATGCGCCGGTGCCGGTGGCGTTGCTGTGTACCGACGTCTCAGCGTTGGGAGCGCTGGCGTTTGGTGCGGTGTTCGCTGCGGTCGGGGTGCGCACCAGCCTGCGGCACCTGTATCCCCAAACTGAGAATGGTCCGCGGCCAACCGGAGTGACCAGCACGTTGGTGGACCCGGTGCTGTCGATCGTGTCGACCAACAAGATCGCAACGGCTTATGCGGCCAGTCCTGATGACCAGGTGTGGCAGTGCTGCTGCGAGTACTGCCACGGCCGTGACCTGACCTGGCTGGCCACCGCCGGGCAGGTGCAGGCTAACCACCACACCTTCACCGCGCTGCTGGCCCGCCGCGAGGAGATGGAGCTGATCCCTCGTGGTGACCGCCGCCGCCGATGGTGGCGATCCTGTTGCAGTGATGCGTTGTGGAACTATGACGCTCTGCAATTGGTGGAGCGACACCGATGGACGGTTCCGGGGTTCCTCAAAGCCTGGGACGCGGGGTAGCCGCTGACGCGGACACCGAAGCGGAACTGGATGATCGCGCGTCCAGCACGGCCTGGAAAAGATGTTCCTCCACCAGCCGGTGCACCCAGGTCCCACGGCCAGTGGCTCGCCGGTCGGGTGGATGCACCAACTGCAGGTCGCCGCCTGAACCATCCTCGCTCCAGCCATGGCCACCGCATGGCCGAGGGATCGGCGAGGCCAGCGGGTCGACCGCAGGGTAGTGAGCGATGACGCCGAACCCCTCCACCAGCGCGAGCATCGTCAGATGGCTGGACCGGGCTTGCGCGGGTGGCACGATCGCCACTCGTGGCCCGAAGGCCACAAACCCGCCCAGCGGGGTCAAGGCTCCGTGCCAGGTCCGCCGTGCCGACAGCGCTCCGTCGATCTGTACCGGCGCGGACGCGGCGGCGAAATCGGTATCGGTGGCCAGCACGAACCGCAGCGTCATCGGGTCAGTGACCGCGGCCTGACCGTTTCGCAGGCGATGCTGGCCGGCCTCGGTGAGGCGGGCCGCCACCCACAGCCGACAGCCGAGCACATCGACCTCGACAGGGGAAGCGGCCCAGCCCAGCAGAGCCGCCGCGTGCTCCATCAGCATCCGGGAAGTGTCGTTATTCAAGATCCTCGACATCAGTGCCTCGCAGAGGGCGGCAGTCACAAACATTCGGGCGAACAACACGGGCGGAACGACGAGTCATCAGTCAGGTTCCCTGCCCGACCACCTTGGCAGCCAGCGGCTCACCGCAGCGGCCGGGCACGCAATCGTTACTGTTCCGGCGTCCACTCCCAGTCACTGGCTCTGCCAGTGACTGGAGAAGACAGAAAGACGGTCAGCCGGACAAGCGGACCGGCATCAGGAAGTGCCAGTAGATGGGGCCGTCGGGGTCGGTGCTGGTGTCGGTCAGCAGCGCCGGGCGTCCCTTGGCGTAGTCGGTGGTGAAGGCCAAGCGGCACACCCCGGGGCCCAGCGAGGTCAGTGCCTCCAGCAGGAAGGTGGGGTTAAAGGCGATGGTGGCCTCCTGGCCCGGTGCGATGCCGGTGCAGCGGACCGGGAGCACGTCACGGCCGGCGGCCTCTTCGCCGTTGCCCGACTGCAAGGTGACCTCCCCACCGGTCCCGTCGGCCCCGTTGGTCCTGTCGGCGCTGGCGGTGACGGTGAGCCGCACGGGGGTGTTGCGCTCGGCCACCACCGCCACGCCACGCACTGCCGCGGTGAGCGCGGCGGTGTTCACCTCGACGGCCAGGGGCCGTTCGTCGGTCAGGAAACGGTCGATGGCAAAGACTCTGCCTTCCACCAGGCGGGTCACCACCGTGCGGTCGGGCAGCTGCACTCCGAGCGTGTGCGGGGAGCCGTTGTCATCAAGCTGCAGGCCCACCGACAGAGCGCTGGGGCAGGCCATGGTCTTGGCGATCGTCAGCATGGTCGGCCGGTGCACGAACACCGACATCGAGCCGTTGTCCTCCTGCCCGTCGGGCTGCTGGACCTGGTCCTCCTCGGCATCGGCGCTGGTGCCGGGGGTGGGCAGGGTGGGTTGCCAGGTGGGCAGGGTCCGCACGGCCAGGCGGTAGCTGTCGGTGGCGAACAGCCGTAGCGGCTGGTCGAGACGCACGTCGATCCGTATCGCGCAGTGCATCGGCACGGTGTTGGTGTGCGCGGCGGCCACGGCGGTCTGGGCGATGGCGCGGGCGAAGAACGCCGCGTCGATCTGCCCGATGACCGGCGGCATCTGCGGCAGCGTCGGGTAGTCCTCCAGCGGCATGGTCAACAAGGTGAACTCGGCGCGTCCGGCGCGCAGGATCACCTTGGCGCCCTCGGCGATCACCTCGGCGCTGCTGCTGTGCCCGCTGAGGTGCTGGGCGATGTCGGCCAGCAGCCGGCCGGGCACCAGCACGGTCCCGGAGGTGGCCACGCGGGTTCCAGCTTCGGCGTTCACGGTGGCCTGGGCGGCCACCTCGTAGTCGAAGGCCGCCAGGGTGACCTGGTCGGCCGCCGCATCAGCGTGCAGCCGGATCCCGGCCAAGACCGGCGCGAACGGCCGGGTTGACAAGAACCGGGCCGTCCAGGCGACCGCCTCGGCGAAGGTGGCCGCATCGGCGGTGAACTTCATTGCGGGCCTCCCCCGCACGCGTTGGGGCAGTCGCGCTCGGTGCGGCACTCGCAGTTGTCCAGGACGCAGTGCCGGGTGCAGTCGTGGTAGGGGTTGGCCAGGCTGTCGGCCAGGTCGGGGTGGATGAACTCCCACAGCGTCTGGTCCAGCCGCTGGCGCTCCCAGGAGTGGTAGACCGAGACACCGTGCTGCTCCAGCACCTGAGCGACCTGGTCGGCCAGCTCAGCGAAGCCGCGCGGTTCCATTGGCAACGGCCCCGACGGCGTCGATGACGTGGCCGACGTGGCCGACGTGGCGGTGGCCGGGGTGCTGGTCGTGGTGGTAGTCGGCAAGTCAAAGCTCCTTTCAACAGCGAGTGGCCCCGCCGGGAAGGCGCGGGGCCACTCGTGGTCGCTGGGGACGGTCAGGCCGGGGGCCGCTTGGCCAGGCCGGGCGCGCTGAGGTCCGAGGACTCGTCGGCGTGCCGGTCGGGCTCGGCGGTGTCCTTGGCGGAACTGCCGTCGGCGGGTTCGTCGGGGTCCTGCTGGGCGAGGCGCCGCATGCGCACGGCGCGGAACTGACTGAAGGCCAGCAGGGCGACCAGTAGCGTCAACATCACCGTCACGCTGAGGCGGACGTGGAGGAGGCGGTCCAGGAGTAGCCAGGCGCTCCCGGCGGCGATGCCGGTGAGCAGGACGATGTCGATCGGGGAGAAGTCGACCGGGGCCAGCAGGTAGCTGATCAGGCCGCGCCGCTGTTCGGTGTCGGGCGCGGGGTCGGGGGCGAGATCGGGGGTGTGGTTGCGGGAGGTGGTCATCGTCGGGCCTCCGTGCGGTCGGGCTGGACCGGGAGTGGGGCCAGGCGGTTCAGCGGGACGACCTGGGCGGGTTGGGTGTCGCGGTGGATGACCACCCACGGCTGGTCCATGGCGGGGTCGGTGATCCACCACAGCACGTGCGCGATGTGGTCGGGCAGGTCGGTCAGGGTGTCGGTGTCGTTGGTGTTGGTGGTGAGCAGGACGGTCTGGCCGGGGGCGTACCAGCGGCGCTGCGGCCGGTAGCCGAATCCGGTGGTGGGGTCCCAGGTGTGGGGCCACCGGTAGTGCTGGGCGGTCCAGTCCCACAGCGTGGTGGTGGCCCGGTAGAGCCCGTACAAGGCCGCGGCCGTCGTCAGCAGCTGCCACCGCGTTTGCGGCGGGAGCGTGATGACCAGGGTTATGCCGATCGTGGTGACCAGGGCGGCGAGGGCGATGTGGGCCGCCAGGCGGTGGCGGCGGGCGGCGGTGGACTGCTCGTGCAGCCGCCACAGGTCGCTGATCTGGTCGCAGGGGTCGTTGCCGGTGAGGGGGGTCAGGGAGTGGCCGGTGGGCGGCACGAACGTGACCCCGGTGCGGGCCTGGTCGGCCCGGCGGGGCGGGGTGGTCTTGCGCAGGTTGATCATTGGTTCTCCTGGTGGCGGATCAGGGGGCGGTGGGTCTCGTGGGGCAGGTCGGCGGCGGGCAGGCCGCGACCGCAGGGGGTGCAGTAGAAGTGGGTGGGGCCGCCGTCCAGCGACCCGTTGCAGTGAGGGCAGGACCGGGTCGGCCACGGCGAGCACCCCGGTCGCCCGCCCGCCGGCACACGGCCGAACGAGGCGAGCGAGGGGACGGCGGTGGCGGACACGGCGTCGGCGGGGGAGGTCATGACGGTCGCCGGGGCTACCAGCCGGTGGGGCTGACCGGTTCGGCCACCTCAGCGCCCCAGAAGGGCAGGGCCTCCTCTACCAGGAGGTGGAGGCACGGGGCCGCCGTACCATCGGGCGTGGGCGGGGAGACGCACAAGGGGTGGGTGGGGCCCTGGACCAGGGCGCGGCCGACGTCGGCCAGGGTCTCCAGCGGTCCGGCGTCGCCCAGGCCCTGGCCGGTGGCGTCGGAGGCACGCAGCCACAGCCAGCCCTGCCGGGCGCACGCCCACACGTAGCGGCCGCGTGCGACTGCCTCGCCACCGAGGGTGGTGTGCCAGGTGGGGGCGGCGATCAGGGTGGTGACGGTGCCGTCGGCCTCGATGTGCATCGGGGCGCCCACCAGCCCGTCTTCCCAGTCGGTGTCGCTGGGGTCGTCGGGCTCGGTGAGGTCGTCGGTGGCGATCGGGGTGATGTCCAGCTCGGCCAGCTTGCGGGTCAGGGCGGCGGTGTCGGTGACGGCCGCCTGGTGCCGCTCCACGCGGTAGGCCTCGATGGCCAGGGTCAGGCCGTCGGGATCGGGAGACTGGTCGATCGGTCGCGCGCCGGTGAGGGCGGAGTTCAAGGACATGGGGCACCTCGCAGGTGAACAGGGAAAAGGGGGAGAAGCCGGGCCGTTGCCACGCGGGCGGCAACGGCCCGGCCGAAAGCAGGCGGGAGTCGCCGGGCAGCGCTGCGGTGATCGGGTCGCCGGGGCTGTCAGCGCAGGCCGGGCGGGAGGGGATCAGCGAGCGGGGCCGCCGTGGCGGCGGACCGTGGGGAGGGGCAGGGTGCGGGCCAGGCGGCGGGCCGTCGGGCGGGCCCGGTGCGGGAGGCGGCGGGCCTGCTGGGTGAGGTCGTAGACCAGGCCGGGCAGGCCGGCGGGGCGGAAGAGGGGGTCGATGAGGCGGGCGGCCAGCTCGGGGATGCAGTCGGGGCAGTAGATCGCCTGCTCCACGCGGGGGCCGGCCAGCCACGGGTCGATGTCGGCCGCCGACGCGGCGAGGGTGCAGTGGTCGCAGGTGGCGGTCCACTCGTTCAAGCGGGTCAGGTCGGGCACGCCGTTGGCGTCGAACACCGGGTGGATCATCGGTGCTCACCTCCCGGCCGCGCCGCGATGTCGGCGCGGCGGACGGGCGGGGGCGTGCACAGCGGGCACGGGATCGGCCCGGCGGGCGGGTTCCACATCTGCCCGGTGTCGTGACAGGCCAGGCAGGCCGGGCCGGGCGGCTCGGGACGGTCGGGGAGTCGGGTGCAGGCGGGCACCGACCGCGTCATGATGGACATGGACGGTTCCTCCAGGAGCGAGCTGGATGGGATCGAGCAAAAGGGCCCTGACCGGTGCGGACACACCGGCCAGGGCCCGAACCTTGGGCGATAGCTCAGCGGCCGTCGCCAGAGGCGTCGGCGGGGGCGTCGGGAACGACGACGGTCAGGTAGCGGCGCACGCCGTCCTCACGCCGGTTGGGGTAGGGCGCCGAGACGTCGGCGACGTCCAGCCCGGCGCTGATCTGGTCGATCACACCTGCCACGTCGCCCGCCGCGCCCGACAGGCAGATCTTGACCAGGCGGCTCATCCGTTGCCCGCCTCGGCGGCCTTCAGCGCCTGAAGGACGTCGATCAGCTGCTCCTCCAGCCATTCGGCCAGCCGCCAGACGGCGGTCTTGGCGGTGGTGGTGTCGGGCAGCTCCGGCGAGTCGGGGTCGGCCTGGGGGCGGGTCAGCGCCTGGTCGGGGACGCGGATCAGCAGCAGGGTGCTGGTGAGCATCGCCGGGCCGTGCTTGAGCATCCGGTCCTCGGGGGTGAAGTAGCCGCTGTAGCCGTACCTGGCGCTGCGGTCCCACTCGCGCCAGCCGCGCAGGGCCAGCAGCTCGGGCGGGCGCGGCACCGCGACCTCGATGCGGACGATCAGGGAGCCGTCGTCCTCGCTGAAGTAGGTGTCGATGTCGCGGATGCGGTCGGGCAGCCACTCCAGGTAGGGCGAGGACATGATCGGGCCGGTGGCCACCTCCCACGCCGCCGCCGTGAACTCGGCGGCGCTGGTGGTGATCGCCTTGTCGTCGGTCCAGTCGTCGGCGAACTTGGCCTTGTTGAGACGCAGATAGGAGCCGTAGCGGCTGACGCGGTCGCTGGCCATCTCGCGGTCGTCGTACTCGTTGAGCCGGAACACCCGGTACAGGGTGGCCAGGTCCTGGCCGGTGAACAGCACGTCGGTCGGGTCGGTCGGGTCGGTCGGGTCGGTGAGGTCGGTGAGGTCGGTGGTTCGGTGGTCGGTGCGGGCAGAGGCCATCACAAAATCTCCAGATCTTGAAAAGGGGGATGGGGCGGTTCAGGCGGTGTCCAGGTCTTCGCCGGACAGGCACTCCACCAGCGCCGAGACGATGAGTTCGGCGACCGGTGGCGTGACGGCGTTGCCGAGCTGGCGGACCAGGTCGCGTTTGGCGGTGCCGCACAGGACGTAGTCGTCGGCGAACGCCATCGCGCGTTTGATCTCGTGGGGCTCCAGCATCCGGAACCGCACCTGGTCCAGGTCGACCTCGGCGGCGACTTCGGCCGCGACCTCAGCCACGGTCTCGGTGGGCAGGCCGGTGACCAGGGACCAGCGGTCGCGGGTGGGCTGGGTGCCCAGCGAGTCGGTGACCGGGCGGGCGTGGCCGTTGCCGTTGTAGGGCACCAGCAGGTGCCGCTGGCCGGTCACCGACGCGGGAAGGGCGGGTTCGGCGAGCACCAGGCCGTGGTGGTTGCCGCCGGAGGTGACCGCCCGCAGCGGCTGGTCGATCCCACAGGCGCGCTGTTTGTCGCCGCCGCCGCGCAACGGCACCAGGAACGGCGGCCAGGCCACCCCGGTCTCGTTGCGGGCGGTCTGGGTGCGCATCGGGCCCGCCGCCGAGGCCGCGGTCTTGCCCGGGCGGCCTTCAACGGGCACCAGCAGCGGCGGCCCCTGCGGTGGTACCGCGATGCCGTCGTTCTCGCGGGTGGTGCGGGTGGGCATCGGGGCAGTGGCGGGGGCGGCCTGGTCGCGCCAGGTCCCGCCGGCCGGGGACAGGATCGGGACCGCGTACTTGCGCAGGCCCGCCCGGATCCGGTCCAGGGTGGCCTCGGCGAGTGGGTCCATGCCCAGCTCGGCGCGTTCGCCGATCCGCACTCCCGGCAGGGACCAGTCGATCGCGGCCAGGGCGGGCAACGCCTGGGGCTCCACGATGCGGCCTCGGCAGGAGTGGTGTGGGCAGCGGTAGACGTACTGGCCGTGCCGGATGCCGTAGCGGCCCATGTCGTTGCGCGGGTTCTTAACACCTGCAACGCGCTGATCGCCTCGTCGCAGCCGGGGCAGTGCGCGCGGGGCCGCAACCACTTGTCCCAGTCCGGGCGACGGCCCAGGGCCGTCAGCCAGTAGGCCACATACAGCCGGTCGCGGGACTGTGGGGCCCGCTCCGAGCGCGGCGGGCGGGCGTGCATGGAGTTGAAGGCGATCACGCGGGTCTGGTAGCCGAGCGCCCGGATCTCGCCCAGCCAGCGGTGCCATTCGGCCCACCAGCGGCACTGGATGACGTTCTCCACCACCCCGCACAGCACCGGGCGACCACGGGTGGCCCAGTGCTGCAGGTAGCGGGGGATCTCCTCCATCAGCTTGCGCGCCCGCATGGTCTTGTCATCTGGGCCGCTCTCGCCGGGCATGCCGGGCAGCTGCGGGGTGGCCTGATCGAAATCCCGCTTGACCCCGCGGGCATCGGTCCAGGGCGGGCACGCCGGGGAGGCCCAGAAGATGTCGGCGCGGGCGAACCGGGTGATCGGCGTGGTCACCACATCGCCCAGGATGTGGTCCACGTGCGGGAAGTTGGCGCCGTGGGTGTCCAGGGCCAGCTTGTTGTGGTTGGCGGCCTGCACCAGCTCCACGCCCGGCACCACGGCGGCGCCCTGGCTGGAGCCACCCGCCCCGGCGAACTCGTCGTACAACGTGAAGGTCATCGGGCAGCTCCCTTCGGCGGGTGCTCACCCATCGCCGTCCTTGTGCAGGTCGGCGATGGCGTCAGGGTGGGTGTTCCACGGGGCGACCGGGCTGGTAGGCCGGTCGTTGCAGGCGACCGCCAGCAGCGCATCGGCCAGCGCGGCGACGTCATGGAGCGGATGGCCGATCGCGCCCGGCAGCGGCAGGGTGCGGTCGGGGTGGAAGTAGGCCGGGTCGCTCTCGCCGTGCATCGGCTGGCCGTACCAGGCCCCGTACAGGCCCTGCAGGTCAACCACGTTGTTGTAGCCGGTCAGCCACGGCAGGTTCCCGGCGCGGCGGCGAGCCTCCGACAGCGCCGCCTCCCGCAGGGCGCTGACCTCCTCATAGGGGCCGTCGCCGTAGCAGGGGAAGGGCAGTTCGGGGACCAGGAGCCGAAGCAGCCCCTCGCGCACCTGCCAGGAGGTTTCCCAGCACAGCAGGGTCGGGGTGGGGTTGCCCCAGGACTCCAGGCGGGCGGCCACCATCCGCAGCGCCCGCAGCGCGTCCTCGGCCGGGGCCTGGCCCGGCACGGTGTAGGGCGTGGGGGTCAGCGTCGTGGTGAACGCGATCCCGCGTCCGGCGACTGCCAGGCGGTGCGGGTCGCCGGTGTCGTCGACCATCAGCAGCACCGCCTGGCCATCACGCAGCTGCCCGACGTGGTGGACGGCCTGGTCGATCGCGTCCTGGTGGTGACGGCGAAACACCCCCTGCACCGCCCGGCAGCGGTCGCAGGTGCGGCCCTTGCCCAGCGGCTCGTCCTCGCGGCGCGCACACAGGCGGCACACGTGCTGCAGCTCGCGCGCCCGGTTCAGCGCCGCGCGCTGAGCCGCCGACACCGGCCGCTTGGGCACGGTGGCCGCCAGCGTGAACAGCGGGGCGTAGCAGTTGCCGTGATACAGCACCTGCGCGGCCGGGACCGCGCCGGGAGCGGGCTTGCGCGGCGGCGTCAGCTTGCCCAGCTCGGTGCGGGTGTACAGGTAGGCCGGGACCTTGTCCCAGGAGGTGTAGCGGGGAACGCCGTTCAGGGCGGGCCGGTAGCTGCTGCTCACGCCACGGCCTCCGTCCGGGTGGCCCGGCCGGAACGGCGGGCGCGGCGGCGGATCAGCGCGCGGCGTTCGTCAGCGGTCAGCCCGGCACGGATGCCGTGCTGATCGAAGGGGCTCAACGCCAGCTCGGTCTCCAAGCAGAACTCCACGACCGGGCACCACGCGCACAGGTCCTTGGCCTCCTCCTCACGGGCCGCGGCCTCCTCGGGGGACTCGCGGCGGCCGTCCTCGGGGCCAAACCACAACTCGATCGGCGTGCCCAAGCATGGCCGGGCGTTCCAGTCGGCAGGTTCTCGCTGCCAGAGCAGCTTCGGCGGCGGGGCGGAGGTGGTGGTGTTCATCAGGTGCGTCAACTCCTTGCGATCGCGGTCGGGCAGGGCGTGCGGGGCGGGGAAGCGCGAAGTGCTCCGCCCGTGGGGAAGCCGGGCGGAGCACTTCGCGAGAAGGAAGGAGGGGGCAGCCGATCAGGTGCCGGTGTCCCTGGGGGTGCCGTTGCTGGTACCGGACAGGGCGGGCCGGTCGTCGGGGACGCTGGCGTGCCGCAGCTCGCCCACCAGGGTGCGCAACGTCGCAGCGGCCGGGGGCTCGCTGGCCGGGTCGGCGGCGGTGCCCAGCAGGGACTGGACCGCCGCGCCGAAGGCGACCGCCTCGGCGCTGGTCAGCGTCACCACGCACCGGCCGATGGGCGAGAACGGCGTGGCCAGCGCGGCGTCGATGTGGTCCAGCAGGTCGGGGTCCTCCAGCGGCAGGGTGAACAGCGGGTCGTAGCCGTTGAACAGCATCCGCACCTGCCACCGCTCCAACCGCCAGGTGGCCGGGTCGGGGTCGGCCTGCTCCAGCACCACCATCAGATCCGGACCCTCGGCGCGGGGCAGCGACCACAGCAGCATCTGGCAGTCGAACGACTCCAGCTCGAACCCGTGCAGGCACAGCCGGGTGTTCAGATCGGTCAGCAGGTAGCGCGAGGGACCGCGCGAGGTGGCGTGAGGCAAGGGGATGGTCATCGCGGATTCTCTGTTCCGGAGGCCGCCAAGGCAGCGGCCAAGGCCTTTTCCCGGGCGCGGGCGATCTGGTGCACGGCGGGCGGAACTGGCGGGCGCGGCTTGGTGAACTGCGGGGCCGAACGGCGGGTGCTGGCGTCGGCGACGACCTGGGCCAGCTGCTCACGCCAGGTGTCGTAGGAGATGTTGACGATGACGCGCTGGCCACTACCTGGGCAGCGGGGAACGCGACCGTCGATGGGACGGCGGCGCCGGTCGCGGTGCGGGTGGACCATGTGGCGTTTGAGGGCCACCCACCAACCGCAGTCGGGACACACGATCAGCGTTTCCGGGCCCTCGGGGGGACGGCCCTTGGTCTTCGGCTCGGGCTTCAGGCGCAGGTCCAGGTGGGTGATGGGGAGATCGCTGGCGTAGATCGGGGGGCGGCCGTTGTGTCGCATCGGCACCTCCAGGGATCAAGAGGATGCTGGGGTCTCACGCACTCCAGGCCGCACCGACCGAAACCGGTCGATGCCTCCTGGGCAGCGCAAGCGCCGCACGAAGGTGGTGCTCGTGGACCGGGTCGCGGGGACCTCGTAGTTCGTCCTCCCGCAGATGGGCCACGTGCAGTTGTTCATCCGGCGACGTCCGGTGAACCTCGACTAGGTCCGAGCTTATGCACATTGCTCAACTATGTACATATGGCTGAAGGGTTAGATCGATGTAACCCGTCGCCCGGTGTGGTCCACTGGGCGTACCAGGCGACGCAATGTGTGGAAGGAGTGGGGCGTGACCGACGAGATCCCTCGCACCGCCTACGAAGAGGTGGCCGACAAGCTTCGCGCCCAGATCGAAAGCGGCACCCTCAGGGTCGGAGACGCGATCCCCTCAACCGCACAGATCTGCAAGGACTATGGGGTGTCCACCACAGTGGCGCGGCGGGCGGTCTCCGAGCTTCGATCGGCCGGACTGCTCATCGGCAGAGCAGGCAAAGGCGTGTACGTGAAGGCCACCCCGAAAGAGGTGGAAAGCCGGAAGGTTGACCTTGATGGCCTTGCCCAGCAGGTCGGAGAGCTTCGAGCAACGGTCGAAGAGATTCAGGCAGCTCGTGATGAACGAGTTGACGCAGAGCTAGGACGCTTGCGACGGCAGGTTGGGCTCATCCACACCCAGCTCATGGACCTGTACGCACGGCTGGGCCAGAGCTACCCGCACGAGAGCCTGGCGGAGTTCGAGAATGAGACCCCGCCTGACCGTGAATCGACCAACCGCCGTACCGGTACCTGAACGCCTTGACCTGGAGCCCCCCATGACCAGCCAGGAGAACTACGGCGAGCTCATCGACCTACGCGGGCGGGCGGCCTACCGGCCCGACGTCGCTTCCCTCGCGCGCAGCCAGCTCGCCGCGGCGCGAGCCGAAGCGAAGCTGACCGAAGAAGAGTTCGCGGAGCTGCTCAGCCCCATGCTGGGGTGGCCGGTGACCGCCGAAGCGGTGCACGCATGGGAAACGGTGACCGTCCCGCCTGGCGACGCACTCGTGGCGGCGGGCCTGGTCCGCCACTCAACACCCACGACACCAGCCACCCAACCGTCCGTCGACCTTGTCGGACAGCTCATAAGCGATCGTTTCTCCGACGTCACGGCGGTGTACGCGAGTCGTTCCGAGTTCATGTCGTCCATGCCTCCGCACCGCTTGTTCGACGGGGCGAAAAGCATCGACGCTGTTGGCCTTTCCCTCAATCTGATCTGCCAGCAGTACTCCTTGCCTAGCCTGTGCTCGCTCCTGGAGTCGGGAACGATGATCAGGTGCCTGTTCCTCGACCCAGAGGGGGAAGGGATCAAGCGGCGCGAGGAAGAGGAGCGATACCCTCCCGGCCATCTGTCAGCGTTGAACGCTCTCAACATCCAGACTCTTCAGCAACGTGTTCTCGGCCAGATCTCCCCAGAGGCGCAGGCACGGCTACAGATCGCCTTGTATGACGAGACGATCAGGTTCAACGTCATCACAGTGGACGCACGGCTCTGCGTGGTCCAGCCGTACCTCCCCGAGACAAGGGGAGTCGACTCTCCCACAATCCTCGTCCAGCGGCGTTGGCCGACCGCCGGCCTCTTCCCCATCTTCGGCCAGGTGTTCACCTCACTCTGGGAGCGGAGCGTTCGTCTATGACCGACCTGAAGGACCTGCTGCCGATCGCCCAGGCCGCGGTGGACCTCGCGAGCCGCTTCATCAAGGAGCATCCCGTCGAACGTGTCGTCTCCAAGGGAGACCGCGACATGGCCTCGGACGTGGACGTCAAGGTCGAACGCGCAGTCCGCGACTTCTTGCAGACCGAGACGCCTCACATGGCTTTCCTCGGGGAGGAGGACGGCGGCGACGGCAGCTCGGAGCTGTCCTGGGTGCTCGACCCGATCGATGGCACCGCCAATTTTGTGCGCGGCATCCCGCTGTGCGCTGTTTCCCTGGCGGTTCTACATCACGGGAGGCCAGCGCTCGGGGTGATCGAACTGCCCTTCCTCCAAGGGATCCAGTACCACGCCGTCGAAGGGCATGGGGCGTTCAGAGACGGCGCGGCCATCTCCGCGAGCACAACGAAGTCCTTGCCGGACGCGATCGTGGCCGTCGGCGACTACGCGGTAGGAGTTGACGCCGCTGCCAAAAACCGGCGGCGGCTCGCTCTGACCACTCTGCTGGCAGATCGCGTGCAGCGTGTCCGAATGTTCGGAACCGCCGCCATCGACTTGGCCTGGGCCGCCGAAGGCAGGATCGACGCGTGTGTGTCGTTGTCCAACAAGCCGTGGGACGTTGCGGCAGGCGTCATCATCTCCCGGGAAGCCGGGGCCGACGTTGTCGGTTTGGCTGGCGAGGAACACCATGCGGACTCCGAGGCGACCATTGCAGTCACCCCCACTCTCCGGTCTAGTCTCTTCGAACTGATCGAAAGCGCAATCAAGGACGCGGACAGCGGCGAATGGGTGGCCGAAGAGTGAAGCGTGATGCCCTGCCCCTGCACTCCGTCAGCGTCACCGGGGTCGTCGTTCGTGATGATGGATACGTCCTAGCGATCAAGCGCGCTGACGACGGACGCTGGGTGCCGCCGGGTGGTGTCCTCGAACTGGATGAGACTCCCCAGGAGGGGGTCGTCCGGGAAGTGTTCGAGGAGACGGGGCTGAAGATCGAGCCCGAACGGCTGACCGGCGTCTACAAGAATGTGAAGCTCGGCGTCGTAACCCTGGCGTTCCTATGCCGCCCCGTGTCGGGCGAGGCGGGACCGTCAGCAGAAGCCACACAGGTTGAGTGGTTGTCCCCGGAAGAAGCAGCTAACCGGATGCCCGAGGCACGTGCCGCCCGGGTGGCGGATGCCCTGCGCTCTGGAGGACCGTTCGTTCGCTCCCACGACGGCAACGCGCTCTTGTAGTGGCGAGGCGTACAGCTACTGTCCAGCTCTGGAAGCCAAAAGATGTAGGGCCGCTACCAGCGTCCCGGAGTTCGCAATCGCGCCACGCTGGATGAGCCCACGCAGCTCATCGATAGGGACCCAGGCTGTTTTCTGTGCCTCGTTCT
This sequence comes from Actinomadura kijaniata, assembly GCF_014138665.1. NCBI lineage: Bacteria > Bacillati > Actinomycetota > Actinomycetes > Streptosporangiales > Thermomonosporaceae > Actinomadura > Actinomadura kijaniata. The sequence continues at coordinate 8,203 of NZ_JACJIA010000008.1, read as the reverse complement.
TCTCGATTGGTTCGGCCACGTACTCGACGCCTCTCGCCACAAAGACGTGGTGGGGGCTGTGCACAGTGCCGATCATCGGCTCGAAGCTGGCGACATGTTCAAGGGAGCCAGTCGGCCGGTAGCCGGTCTCTTCTAGGACCTCTCTCGCCGCGGCCTCGGCAGGATCCTCGCCTTCGTCGACGACGCCCCCAGGCAGTTCCCAGTTCCACACGTCCGGAACGAAGCGGTGCCGCCACATCATGAAGACCCGGTCATTGTCGTCGACCATGGCCGTCACCGCCGCCGAGGGCAGGCGCACCTTGTGGTGCTCGAACCGCTCTCCGTCGGGCGTCTGGATGTCGGCCATGGCCACGGTGACCCAGCGGTTCTCGTAGATGGGACGTTCCCCGTGCACAATCCAGGCCGTCGACCGGTCGCCGTCGTCCTCGAAGTTCGGCTGGCGGGTGAGGGGCCTTTCCTGGCCCTTCGCGCTGTTCGCCACCTAGGCTCCCCTCGTTGTGGCCTCTGTGCTTCAACCTAAGAGGCTTCCGTTGATCGCCGCCACACGTCCCACCGGGACACATCGGCTCACAACCGGGGCTGGCCCTGAAACAAGAAAAGGCAGCCCCAGAAGGGGCTGCCTCATGGCGCGACGCGCCAGCACGATCACGTGTTCGGACGGACGTACACAACGTCGATCTCCTCGCCGATCAGGCGGTAGAAGATCGTGACGTAGGCCGTCGTCAGGCGGTAGGTGTCAGGGGCCGGCTCATAGGTTTCGGAGCCAGAAGGAAGCGGATCAGCCATGAGGCCGCCGACCGCGAGTAGGGCGTCCCTGCGGAGTTCTTCGGGAAGTTCCTGGAGTTGTGTCCAGGCGGCGCCGCGCCACTGGACGTTACGCGGCATCAGTCCAAGCCCGCCGCGCGCATCATCTCGTCGAGGTTGTCGAAGGAGCGACGGGGCGAGTCGTCGGCCAAGCCCTCGCGGACCTTGCGGAGGTCGTCCTCGTCTTGGAGACGCCGGAGGCGCTCATACGCCTCAGCGGGGATGACGGCGGCGAGACGGCGGCCGTGCTCGGTCAGGTGGACGACCTTGCCCTCGTCGGCGGCCTCGTGGGCAACCTCGGCCAGTTCCGGAGTGTGCTCCAGCGGCAGCTCGCTCATGACCCCAGAGTACGACGCATGGTTTTCAGATGCGGCTCGTTGCCAAGTTGTAGGCGTAACTGCCGATCGCCGCGTGTCTTCAGAAGCCAGACTGTTCAGATGATTCTTGCGCAGACACAAGAGGTCAACGCCGTTGAGATCTGGGCTGCAGTCGGCCAGTGGGCGGGGGCGATCGCTGCGGCGGGCGCTGCGATCGTAGCCTTGATCATTTCTGGTCGGGAAGGACGCAGGCAAAGACGAGCCGAAGCGGTTCGCGCGTTGGCCCAGGCTCGCCTAGTGGAGGTTGACGGACCAGCCTTCTGGGTGGTCTCTGAAGGTCCTACACGCAGTGAAGTGAGGGCATTGATCGTCAATCACGGAGCGCAGCCGATCATCAACGTCCACGCCGAACTCTGGCCAGTCCGCGAAGACCTCAATGAGCCCGCCCGGTTCCGCGCCCATGCGCCCTTCATCAGGGCGAATGACACCCACCGGATGGACTTCGAAGGCAACCCTGTTGATGGCTTGGTGGAGATCGGTCGAGCCGCTCGCGTCCGATGGTCAGACGCAGAAGGCAACCAGTGGCAGGTATGCCTGACAGAACAAGGGCTTCAAGGTCCCGAACCCTTCACTGGTCAACTTCCCACCCCTTACCGGCAGCGTCGGACCTCCTGAACAGCCGGTGCACCGGCCCCTTGATCGCGCGCTTATGGCCAGATCCACGGCCTGCCCCATGCGAGAAGCGAAGTGCTTGGTTTCGGCAGTCCGCTTTCTCAGCCTGGCAGGCTGAGAAGAGTGCTCCCCGCTCGCGCGGGGATGGTCCCAGTCAGCACGATCGCTCAAGAGCCACGACTTCGTGCTCCCCGCGCACACGGGGATGGTCCGCCGACCGCCCGGCTGTTGGTGTCCGAGGGCGCCTGCACCCTCGCACGCGCGGTGGTGAACCTCGTCAAAGAGGCTCGGTGATGGTTGCGCTGGCGTGCTCCCCGCCCAGGCAGAGGATGGTTGTGATTCGGGGACGCCTTTATGACGCGGCGACCTACTTGCACCCCAGGAGCATCTGCGTCCGCCGCAACTTTGGAGATCGCCCAGGCCACGCTAGGTGCGCGAGAAGATGGTCAAGCGGACTCCAGGGCCGTATTCCCCCGAGGCGATCCAACCGCGGATCGTGGTCTCGACTCCCGCCGCCACATCGCCCATGAAGTAGATAGCCCTCCCGTCGCGAACCATCTGGCCAAGTCTAGGCCGCGCATGTGGACCCGCCCTGCTCGGTGAAAGCGGTCGATGCAAACCAGCTTGTCAGCGTTCGCGTCTGAGAGGTGAGCGGCCCGGTGTGCTGTGGGCCAGGCGGTGAGGGGCTACCGGTATGGCCGACGGCGACAGCGGACGCACTCCTGCCCCGGCTGAGGAACCGGGGCGGCGGGAGTTGGAGCGGCGGGCGGGGTTGTGGCCGATCGGCCGGGCGCTGACGGCCGCGACCGTCGCCGCGGTGGTGGGGCTGGCGTTGGTGATGATCGCGGTGCTGGCGGCACTGGGTTTCCCACGCCTAGAGCCGGCCAAATCCCTGCCAGCCAGGCAACTGCTGGATGTGCTGAAGTTCGTGCTGGGTACCGTCGCCGGGGTCGGTGCGCTGTTCGCGCTGGTGATGGCCTATCGCCGCCAGCGTCTGGCTGAAGAGGCCCACCGTCTAACCGAGGACGCCCACGTCCACAATCAGCACGACGCGACCGAGCGGCGGGTGACCGAGTTGTACAACGCCGCCGCCACCCAACTGGGGTCCGACCAGGCCCCGGTGCGCCTGACCGCCCTGTACACCCTGGAACGGCTGGCCAATGCCAACCCCGACCACCAGCAGACGATCGTCAACATCATCTGCGCCTACCTGCGCATGCCCTACACCCCGCCCGCTACCACCGACTCTGCTGACCATCAACGCCAAGCTGCCCGCCGCTATCACTCCGCCCGCCACAGCACCCACCTGGACCAGCCCCCTGCGCCCAGCCGCGACCCGCACGAGGAACGTCAGGTCCGCCTCACCGCCCAGCGCATCCTGCACACCCATCTGCAACCTAGCGCCACCGTCCATTGGGCCAACATCGACTTGGATTTGACCGGTGCCAGTCTTCTCGATTTCAACCTGGCCTTCTGCCATCTCAACAACGCTTACTTCAGGGAAGCGATGTTCAGCGGCGACACTGTGTTCAGCGGGGCGGTGTTCAGCGGCGAAGCTGTCTTGGGCGGGGCGGTGTTCAGCGGCGACGCCGAGTTCGGCGGGGCGGTGTTCGGTGGAATGTCAGTGTTTGTCGAGGCGAGGTTTGGCGGCCATGCCGGGTTCGAGCGGGCACAATTCGACCATCTCAGCATGTTCAACAGGGCGGAATTTAGCAAATACACGGAGTTCGGTGAGGCGAAATTTGACGGCAGCGCCGAGTTCAGCAGGGCGGTGTTCAGCGACGTCGCCGGGTTTGGCAGAGCGGTGTTCGGCGGTGACGCCCGATTCAGCAAGGCAAAGTTCGATTGTGACGCCCGATTCAGCAGGGTGGCGTTCGGCGGCGATGCCCGGTTCGACGAGGTGAGGTTCAACGGCGACGCCACGTTCGTCGAGGCGGAGTTCGGCGGTGATGCCCGGTTCGACGAGGTGAGGTTCAACGGCGACGCCCGGTTCAGCAAGGCGAAGTTCGACGGGCGCGCCGTGTTCGTCGGAGTGGCGTTCGGCGGCGGTGCCGTATTTGTCGAGGCGAAGGTCGGCGACGTTGTGATCTTTCGTGCCGTGGAAGTCGGTGGTGTCCTCGATTTGGTGTCTCTAGGGGTGGCGGACCGGTCTCAACCGCACGAACTGCCGTCGGGGTGGCAGATCGAGCCGGGAGAAGGCAGCGAGGGGCGGGTGGTGGCCGAGACGGCACCGGGGGCCTGACCGGCCGGCCGAGAACCACTTGACCTGCGGGCTGCAGTCCTTTTCCTGACCCATATGGGACCCAGATGAGTTTGGGGAACTCGCCCTCGCGCTGTTTGTGCTGGTCATCGCTAGTGCGCAGGGAAGGGGGCAAGCGGACTGGCCGACCGCATCACCTGCCCACCTACGGAAACCATCCCGTGTGCGCGGAGAGAACTGAGAGAGGCCCCCGATGTCTAACAGCGACGCCGGACCACCTCCGCCTGCGCGGAGAGAACGAGCGCGGCGGCCCCGCCGTGGAGTTCCTGGACGGACCACCTCCGCCTGCGCGGAGAGAACGAGCGCGGCGGCCCCGCCGTGGAGTTCCTGGACGGACCACCTCCGCCTGCGCGGAGAGAACCGCTCCCCCGAGGGCAAGCAAGACAGCCGCAACGGACCACCTCCGCCTGCGCGGAGAGAACGGCTCGGCACTGAAGAAGACCACGGTGCCGCCCGGACCACCTCCGCCTGCGCGGAGAGAACACCGGGCGCATGATGCCCTCGGGGTCCGGGGCCGGACCACCTCCGCCTGCGCGGAGAGAACCACACGCCAAGTCCGGGAAGGAAGGCTATGCCCGGGCCACCTCCGCCTGCGCGGAGAGAACTTGTCGATCATGTCGGCCCACGCCGCGACGTACGGACCACCTCCGCCTGCGCGGAGAGAACGGTTCACCGACCGCGCCGGGCGCCGCTGGGAGCGGACCACCTCCGCCTGCGCGGAGAGAACGGTTCACCGACCGCGCCGGGCGCCGCTGGGAGCGGACCACCTCCGCCTGCGCGGAGAGAACGCCGCCCGACCGGCCGACGAAGACGACCCCGGCGGACCACCTCCGCCTGCGCGGAGAGAACCGCCTGCAGGACTACGCCAAGAAGCCGGTCAACGGACCACCTCCGCCTGCGCTGAGAGAACACGGCGATGTTGACCTGCTCCCGGTCGTAGAGCGGACCACCTCCGCCTGCGCGGAGAGAACAGACGCCCGGCACGCGAACGCCCCCGCTCCTCCGGACCACCTCCGCCTGCGCGGAGAGAACGGTGTTCGGGATGGTCCCGGCGGTCACGTTTGCGGACCACCTCCGCCTGCGCGGAGAGAACAGACCGGTCCGGTGACGAGGAACATCATTCCCCGGACCACCTCCGCCTGCGCGGAGAGAACGCGGCGGCGATCACCGATACCGCGGTCATGAACGGACCACCTCCGCCTGCGCAGAGAGAACACAAGCCCCTGACTCTGGAGGAGTTCGAGGGCCGGACCACCTCCGCCTGCGCGGAGAGAACGCTGGCGCTACCAACACCGACAGGGATCATTTCTGGGCCACCTCCGCTCGTGTGGAGGGAATGCTGCTGACCTGCAGGTCTTTCATGGCTCTAGATCGACGAACCTTGCTTTTTGGCGAGTGCAAGGTGTGCTTTGAGGAAGCGTTGGGTTTCGGGGTCGGTGGAGTAGACGCGCATGGCTCGGGTGCTGCGGGTGAGCAGGACGCGGTAGATGTTGAGAGCCAGCGGCAGGTACTGCTGCGAGGTGAGGTTCCTCATCGAGGGGTCGTGGCTGTGTTGAGGGTGCGCTTGCCAGGTGCCGCCACGGCGTACTAGGTCAGGACCGAAGAAGACACCACCGTAGTCGTACTCCAGACCTTGGGCGGTATAGATGCAGCCAACTTGTTGGTGGCCTCCAGGGTCGGTTGCCCAGTATTTGCTGGCGGGGGCGGTGGTATCGCCGGTGATGGCTTTGACGGCGTTCCAGGGGGCGGTCCAGGTCTGCTCGGCGCCGTGCTGATCGAGCCAGGGGATATTCACCTCGGGCAGGAGTTTCCGTTGGTCACGTTTCCATGGCCAGCAGAAGCCGGCGGCGATGCGGGCGCGAGCCCCTGCGGCGGCGTAATGGTTGATCCACTCCTGTAGTTGTGGAGGATCGGTGGCCAGGGCCAAGTCGAAATCGGCCCCTGTCCATGGGGTGGGGGTGCCGTAGAGCAGGTTGTCGACCCAGGCTGCGTAGGCGCGTGAGCCTCCGGTGCGGAAGGTTCCTGCCAGGGAGAGGACATGCATTCGCGCGCCGTGTTCGGCGGCGGCCTGCTCGACCTCGCTGAGGGTGATTCCCTCGTTGGGGCGGATGATCTGCCGCTCATCCAGGAACAACACGACGATCGAGACCGCTTGGACGAGTTTCTGCAGCACGCTGGGACCGCGATCGATCCTGGTGAGCCGCTGAGCTTCATCCAAGACCACCATCCGGGCTCCTGCAGTTTTCCTGCCGACGGCCTGGTCGGGATAGGTGAACAGGTTGTCGGCCCCCTGCTGACGGGTGCTGCGGCGCAGCTGCGCGATCAACGTGCCTGAGGGGCTGGCGTAGCGCACGTCCAGCCGCGAATCGCGCATGCTGCGTGCCAGCAGGCGGGTGGCGATGACGGTTTTGCCGCTACCGGGTCCGCCTGTCACCGCGACGACGGCTGATGATCCTTCCTGCAGGGCCGTGTCGATGACGTTGAAGATTTTCACCAGGGCATGCTGTTGGTCTCCGATGAGTACGAAGGACGGGTCGCCTTCGAGCATGGCGCCGACGCTGTCCAGCAGGCGCCGCGACGGAACCCATCGGGCCCGCTCGAACTTTTGGATCCGTTCGTCATGGGGCGGCTGCAGATCGGCCATCAGGAGCAGTTCGGCCAGCCGCGTCGGCGGCGTGTCCACATCCAGGTCGTCCTTGCTGAGAATCGGGACTTCCAGGCAATGCTCGTTGCGGCTGTCGCGCAGTGGCTGCACGTCGGCAGTGCGGGCGTTGTGCAGGAAGGCTAGGCCCCGGATCTGCACTGCGGTGGTCCCGGCCTCGAACCAGTGGCGCAGGAACGCCAGATAACTGCTTACCTGGGCAGCCGGGTGCATGACCTCCTCACCGTCGGAGCGACGCACCAGGTGTGGCGACAGCACCTGGGCCCCGCGCCACTGCTTGAGCTCGATCACCACTAGCGCGGGTGCTCCGTCGGAGGCGGTGGCCAGCACCAGGGCGTCGATCCGTTGGGCGCCACCCGCCGCGCCGAACTCCAGATACACCTGCATCTGATCCAGCCCGGCACGCAGCAGCACCTCCACCAGCACAGGCCAACTCCGCTCCCAACTGCCGTACTCGCCGTCGTCGACGACTCCGAACCCGACCTGCTGGTAGCGCTCGATGCACTTCTGCAGGAACGTCGGCTGCTGCAGGCACTCGGCCAGCTCGGCCACGCGGCCGCTCCACACACACGGCACCTGAGACTCCGGCGGCGTCAGGGCTTGTGGAGCGGTGGGGTCGGTAGCGATCACGCTGGCTCCTGGGCAACGTGGGTGCGGTGCCAGGCGAAGTAACCGCGGCTGTCAGGCCCGAAGGCGGCGCAGCTCTGCCCCATCCTCTCCTGGAGAGGGCCGGCCAGCCCTGGATCGGCCAGACCCGAGGCCGATGCCGTGATCTTTCCAGTGTCGTCGACGTACAGATAACCGTGCTCGAACAGCACATCGCAGCCCAAAACGCAGGCGCCCATGATGTTGGCCAAGTCCCGTCGCTCGTCGAAGCTGCAGTCTCGACGCCGCTTGATGTGCGCGGTGTGAACCACGCGGGCTGGCAAAGTGCGACCGCACAACGCGCACGTCAGCCGTTCGGCGTTGCCGAACTTCTGGGCGCGCAGCCGCTGCTGCTCTCGCCGCACCAGCGTGCGAGCCCGCTGGTCCAGATCACCGCCGATGTTCAGGTATCGGTCAGCGGTGTGGTCGACGGACTCGGTGGCCGCGGTCTGCTTGGCCACAGCGGCGACGACACCGTCGACGGCTTCCATCTCCGGGCGCCGGACCGGCGAACCCTGCTTGTTAGCCGACAGACGCAGCGCCTCCATGGCCGCTGCCCCAAGCATTGGGCCAGGTACGTCCTTCTGGATTTCCAGGACGTTCAGCCGAACCCGGTAGGGATAGACGTCATCGGGCCACACGGACGCGGTTGCCTGGAAAACCCGTCCAACGACTTGGGCTACTACGAGTTGCTTGATCTCAGCGCCAGCCCAGCCACCGGGGGAGACCCGGGCGTTGGGGCCTTTGTGCCCTAGGTCGTGTCCGGCAGATCTTGGTGTTTGGCTGAGGTTGATCAGTGGGCCGGGTTGTGATGGTGGCCATGGTGCGTCGTCATGAGCTCAC
>NZ_JACJIA010000007.1:0-449693 GCF_014138665.1 Actinomadura kijaniata | reverse complement strand
CGCTATGACAAACTCGCCGCGCACTACCAAGCAGCCGTCACCCTGGTCAGCACCCTGCTCTGGATCACATCGTGATCCACCGGACACGACCTAGGGCGGGCGGCTCCGGTCAGCGGTCGGCGGGGGCGCAGGGGTCGCAGCAGTCCGGCCCGGCGTCCCCGCCGGTCCCGACCGCGACCGGGGCCGGATCCGCGGCCTCGCCGGGGTCGTGGCGGACCAGCAGCCGCCGCGGCCCGGGGCCCTGGTCGCCGAGCCGGTCGTAGGGGTTGGCCAGGGCGCACTTGCGGATGGACAGGCAGCCGCAGCCGATGCAGTCGTCGAGGCTGTCGCGCAGCTTGCGCAGCTGCTCGATGCGCTCGTCCAGGTCGGCGCGCCACATCTCCGACAGCCGCTCCCAGTCCTCGGCGGTGGGGGTCCGTTCGCACGGCAGCGTCTCCAGCGCCTCCTTGATCGTGGCGAGCGGGATGCCGACCCGCTGGGAGACCTTGATGAACGCGACCCGGCGCAGCGTGTCGCGGGAGAAGCGCCGCTGGTTCCCGGCCGTGCGGCGGCTGGTGATGAGGCCCTTGGACTCGTAGAAGTGCAGCGCCGAGACCGCGACCCCGCTGCGTTCGGCGAGCTGCCCCACGGTCAGCTCGTTGACCCTGTACTCCAGACGCGTCATGTCCGGCATCCTACGAGGCCGGGCGGCGCGTGGAACCCCCGTCCACTCCCGCGGGCCCCTACAGCGGCGCGGCCGAGGTCCCGCCGGGCCCGGCCTGGTGCCGGTACCGCTCGGCGGCGCGCCTGCCCAGGGCGCGGGCCCGGAACGCCCCGCCGATCAGCAGCGCCCCGAACACCAGCGCGACGATCCCGACGACCCGCACCATCGCCAGCGCGCCGTCCACCGGCCAGGCGAACAGCAGCACGCCGAACAGCACCGACACGAGGCCGGTCAGCGCGTAGGTCCAGGAGCCGTCGACCTCGTGGCGCAGCCCGAACGCCGCGATGATCTCCATGACGCCGGTGACGACCGCCCAGCCGGCGATCAGGTACAGCAGCGCCAGCGCGGTCAGGCCGGGCCGCAGCAGCGCCAGCATGCCGAACGCGATGCCCGCGATCCCGACCAGCGCCAGCAGCCAGCGGGCCGCCCCGCCCCGGCCCCCGACCGCCGCCAGCAGACCGAACACCCCGTCGACCAGGGCGTAGGCACCGGTCACGACCACCATGGCCCACAGGGTGATCTCCGGGCGGAACAGCGCCAGCACCCCGAACAGCACCGCGAACAGGCCGCGCAGCGCCAGCACCCACCAGTTGCGGGTGATCATGTCAATCATCGGTACCTCCCGTGTTGTCGGCGCCCGCGACCGTGCCCGCGACCGTGGCCGTGCCCGCGACGGGGACCGAGTGGACGTCGATGGCCAGGGCGACGCCGTCGCCCGCGCCGATCCGGACGCGCGCGCCCTCGGGGGTCCCGCCGTTCAGCGGCATCCGCGACAGCGGGTCGTCGACCTCCTCCTGGCGCAGCCCGCCCCGCGGCGGTCACGGGGCCCTAGTGCAGGGCTAGCCGGGCGGCGTGGTCGGCAAGACCAAGGAACGTCCCGGATTGGGCAAAAGCACCCGGTCAACGAGGAAGGGACGGCCCCGGGGGATGTCCCCCGGGGCCGTCCCTTACCGGCTCAGGTCACTCGCCCAGGCGGTTGACCAGCGCGTTGTACTCGTCCCACAGCTCCTTGGGCAGGTGGTCGCCGAAGGTCTCGAAGTGCTCGGGAACGAGCGCGGCCTCTTCCTTCCAGACCTCGGTGTCGACCGACAGCAGGGTCTCCAGGTCCCGCTCGGAGATGTCCAGGCCGTCGGTGTCCAGCGCCGCCCTGGTCGGCAGGTGGCCGATCGGGGTCTTGACGGCGTCGGCCTGCCCGTTCAGCCGGTCCACGATCCACTTGAGCACGCGGCTGTTCTCGCCGAAGCCGGGCCAGATGAACCTGCCGTCGGCGTTCTTGCGGAACCAGTTGACGTAGTAGATGCGCGGCAGCTTCTCGGCGTCGGTGGACTTGCCGATCTTCAGCCAGTGGGCGAAGTAGTCGCCCATGTTGTAGCCGCAGAACGGCAGCATCGCGAACGGGTCGCGGCGCAGCTCGCCGACCTTGCCCTCGGCGGCGGCGGTCTTCTCGGAGGCGACGTTGGCGCCCAGGAACACGCCCTGCTGCCAGTCGAACGCCTCGGTGACCAGCGGCACGGCGCTGGCGCGGCGGCCGCCGAACAGGATCGCCGAGATCGGCACGCCCTTGGGGTCCTCCCACTCCGGCGCGATGATCGGGCACTGCGACGCCGGGGTGGTGAAGCGGGCGTTGGGGTGGGCCGCCGGGGTGCCGGACCCGGGGGTCCAGCGGTTGCCCTTCCAGTCGGTCAGGCCGGCCGGGGGCTCGTCGGTGAGGCCCTCCCACCACACGTCGCCGTCGTCGGTCAGGGCGACGTTGGTGAAGATGCTGTTGCCCCACAGGGTCTTCACGGCGTTGGCGTTGGTGGTCTCGCCGGTGCCCGGGGCGACGCCGAAGAACCCGGCCTCGGGGTTGATGGCGTACAGGCGGCCGTCCTCCCCGAAGCGCATCCAGGCGATGTCGTCGCCGATGGTCTCGACCTTCCAGCCGGGGATGGTCGGCTCCAGCATGGCGAGGTTGGTCTTGCCGCAGGCCGACGGGAACGCGGCGGCGACGTAGCGGGCCTCGCCGTTCGGCGGGGTCAGCTTGAGGACGAGCATGTGCTCGGCCATCCAGCCCTCGTCGCGGGCCATGGTCGAGGCGATGCGCAGCGCGTAGCACTTCTTGCCCAGCAGGGCGTTGCCGCCGTAGCCGGAGCCGTAGGACCAGATCTCGCGGGTCTCGGGGAAGTGCGAGATGTACTTGGTGGAGTTGCACGGCCAGGGGACGTCCTGCTGCCCCGGCTCCAGCGGCGCGCCGACGGAGTGGACGCACTTGACGAACTGGCCGCGCTCCTCGATCAGGCGCAGCGCGGGCGTGCCCATCCGGGTCATGATCCGCATCGAGACGGCGACGTAGGGCGAGTCGGTGATCTCGACGCCGAGCTGGGAGATGTTGCCGCCGAGCGGGCCCATGCAGAAGGGCACCACGTACATGGTGCGGCCCTTCATGCTCCCCTTGAACAGCTCGCCGAAGGTCTCGCGCATCTCGGCGGGCGCGATCCAGTTGTTGGTGGGGCCGGCGTCCTGTTCCTTCTCGGAACAGATGTAGGTGCGGTCCTCTACTCGCGCGACGTCGCTGGGGTCGGAGGCCGCGTAGAAGCTGTTGGGCCGCTTGTTCGGGTCGAGGCGTTTGAACGTGCCCTGCTCGACCAGGAGGTCGGTCAGACGCTCCCATTCGGCATCCGAGCCGTCGCACCATTCGATTCGCTCGGGCTGGGTCAGCTCGGCGATCCCGCGCACCCAGTCAATCAGTTCGGCGTGACTGGTGGGGGCCTGGTCGAGGCCGGGGATCTGGTTGGACACGGGCAACTCCTTCAGCAGTTCGCAGGATCTCTGCATCATGAACAAAGCCCTGCGTTTTTGCCATTTGGTCTGGACCACTCGGTCCCCCATTTGAGGGGGCTTGGTACCCGTTTGTGATTGATCTCACCTCGGATGACCCTGTTACGGGCGGGTTTCCACCGTCCGCATGAAGACGGTCAGGCTGGGTATACGCGCGTTTCGGCCGCCTTGACCGCGACCCATATCGTGCTGCCCTCGATCAATTCCAGTTCCGCGACGGCCGCCGGGGTCACGTCGGCGGCGGCGGACAGCGGCGGACCCTCCAACTGCACGCGCATGCGGTCCCCCTGGCGTTCCACGCCCCCCACGCGCGCCTGCCACAGGTTGCGGGGGCTGCCGTCGGGGCGGCTGCGGTACAGGGCAACCGATGCTGGCGCGAAGGATAGAAAAACGTCACCTTCGAGATAGTCGACCACGTTCAGGTCGATCATGGCCCCGCCCCGTTCGTCGCGGACCGTCACGACCGTCCCCCGGGCGTGGCCGCGGTAGAGGTTGAGGCCGACCAGGCGCGCCACGTAGTCGGTGCGGGGCCGCCGGGCGATCTCGGCGGGCGAGCCCCGCTGGACCAGGCGGCCGTCCTCCACGACGACCAGGCGGTCGGCGAGGACCATGGCGTCCAGGGGGTCGTGGGTGACCAGGACCGCCGCGCCGGCGAAGCCCGCCAGGTGGCGGCGCAGGGCGGCGCGGATCTCCAGCCGGGTGTGGGCGTCCAGGGCCGACAGCGGCTCGTCCAGCAGCAGCAGGCGGGGTTCGACGGCCAGCGCGCGGGCGAGGGCGACGCGCTGGGCCTGCCCGCCGGACAGGGCGCGCGGCCGGGCGGCGGCGTGCTCGGCGAGCCCGACCCGGTCCAGCCACGCGGCGGCGCGGGCGCGGGCGGCCTTCCTGCCCAGCCCCTGGCAGCGGAGCCCGAACGCGACGTTGTCCAGCGCGCTGAGGTGCGGGAACAGCAGGTAGTCCTGGAACACCATGCCGATGCCGCGCCGGTCGGGCGGCAGGTGCCGCAGGTCGGTCCCGTCCACGCGGACGTGCCCGCCGGCGGTCGGGACGAGCCCGGCCAGGGCGCGCAGGGCGGTGCTCTTGCCCGCGCCGTTGGGGCCGAGCAGCGCGACGACCTCGCCGGGCGCGGCGGTGAGCGCCAGGTCCAGGTCGAACGCGGCGCGCCGCACCACCAGCCGGGCGTCCAGCCCGGCGGCCCCGGCGCGCGTCCCGGCCGCGGCGCCGGTCGTGTCGGTCGTGTCGGTCACGCGGCCCCCGTCCACCGGTCCCGGAGCGCGGCCAGCACCAGCACCGACACCGCCAGCAGCACGAGGCTCAGCACGATCGCGGCCTGCGGGTCGGTCTCCAGCGCCAGGTAGACCGCCAGCGGCATGGTCTGGGTGCGGCCGGGGAAGTTGCCCGCGAACGTGATCGTCGCGCCGAACTCGCCCAGCGCCCGCGCCCAGCACAGCACCGCGCCCGCCGCGACGCCGGGCGCGACCAGCGGCAGCGTGACGCGCCGGAACACCGTCCAGCGGCCCGCGCCGAGGGTGGCGGCGGCCTCCTCGTAGCGCAGGTCGGCGGCGCGGATCGCGCCCTCCACGCTGATCACCAGGAACGGCATCGCCACGAACGTCTCGGCCAGCACCACCCCGGCGGTGCTGAACGGCAGCGTGATCCCGAACCAGGCGTCCAGCCACTGCCCCACCACGCCCCGGCGGCCCAGCACCAGCAGCAGCGCGACGCCGCCGACCACCGGGGGCAGCACCAGCGGGACGGTGACCAGCGCCCGGACCAGCCGCACGCCCCGGAACGGCACCCGCGCCAGCATCCACGCCAGCGGCACCCCCAGCAGCAGGCACAGCGCGGTGGCGAGGGTGGCGGTCACCAGCGACAGCCGCAGCGCCTCCAGGACGTGCGGCTGGGCGAGGCGGGTGCCGAGGGTGGACCAGGGGGCGCGCCACAGCAGCCCGGCCAGCGGCAGGACCAGGAACGCCAGGCCCAGCAGGGCGGGCAGCAGCAGGACCAGCGGTACCCGCCCGCTGGGCGCGCGCCGGGCGCGGGCGGCGCGTTCGGCGGGCGGGGCGGCGGTCACGGCGCCTCGAACCCGGCCCCGGTGAGCGCGGCGCGGCCCTGCCGCGACAGCACCAGGTCGACGAACTCCCCGGCCAGCGCCGACTGCGGAGCCTTGGCCAGGGGCGCGATCGGGTAGTCGTTGACGGCCCTGGCGGACTCGGGGAACTCCACGCCGCGCACCCGGGCGGCCGTGGCCCTGACGTCGGTGCGGTAGACGAGCCCGGCGTCGGCCTCGCCCATGCGGACCTTGGTGAGCACGGCCTTGACGTCCTGCTCCCGGGAGACCGGCCGGACGGTGACCCCGGCGGCCGACAGCGCCTTCCCGGCCGCCGCGCCGCACGGGACCTGCTCGGCGCACAGCACGACCTTCAGGCCGGGCCGCACCAGGTCGGCGAGCGAGGCGATCCTGCCGTCCCCCCGCGCGGGGACCGCGATGACCAGGCGGTTCCTGGCGAACACGCGGGGCCGCCCGGCGGTCGCGCCCCCGTCGGCGACCGGCTTCATGGTGGCGGGGCTGGCGGCGGCGAACACGTCGGCCGGGGCCCCCTGGGCGATCTGCTGCGCCAGGGTGGAGCTGCCGCCGAAGTTGAACCGCACCCGCACGCCCGGACGCGTCCCCTCGAACGTCTTCCCGAGGGCGGTGAACGTCTCGGTGAGCGACGCGGCGGCGAACACCGTCAGCGTCCGGTCGCCGCCCGGTCCGGCGGCCCCGCCGCCCCCGCCCTCGACCTGTCCGCAGCCCGCCGCGGCGAGCAGGGCGAGGGCCGTGGTGGCGATGCTGGCGCGCTTCATCCGTGTGCACTCCCGGGCTCGGGGACGTCAGGCGGGGCCGGGTCGTTCCACGACCACGGTGGTGGACTTCACGACGGCCTCGGCGACCACGCCGACCTCCAGGCCGAGCTCGTCGGCCGCCTCGCGGCTCATCAGCGACACGATCCGGAACGGCCCGGCCTGGATGTCGACCTTGGCCATCACGCGGTCGCGCACGATGTCGGTGACGATGCCCCGCATCCGGTTGCGCGCCGAGGAGAAGCCGGGCTCGCCGTCCTGGCGGGACTGGGCGCGCACGAACGCGGCCAGTTCGGCGCCGGGGATGATGCGGTGCCCGTGCTCGTCGCGGGTGGCGGGCAGTCTCCCGCCGTCCACCCAGCGGCGCACGGTGTCGGCGCTGACCCCGAGCAGGGCCGCGGCCTCGCTGATGCGGAACGTGGTCACACCGCAAAGCGTAGACCCTCGCAGATGACGGGCACATCTGGAGATAGCCCCAGAAGTTGCGAGCGGGAGACGACGACCTCCCTGGCAGATGCTCCAGTCGCGCATCCACCGGAGCGTGACCGAATCCGCTTCGGTTCGGGGTTCCCGGCGTCCGCCCCGAATGCCACCATCGGGGAGGAGCCCCGACCGGTCCGAGGAGGAACGTTGACCCGTGCACAGCCGACGACCCTGGTGATCGACCGGAGGGGGACGGCGAGCCTGCGGTCGCGGGCCGTCTCCGCGGGGGTCCGCCGCCTCCTGCAACCGCGCCTGGCCCGGTACGCCTCGGCGCCCCTCGACGAGACGGCGCTGCGCCGGGCCGCCGCCATCGACCGGATGGCCGCGCGCGGCCGCCCGCCGCGCGGCACGCACTGCCGGCGGATCCGCTTCGACGGCTTCGAGGCCGAGTGGGTGCACGGGCCGGGCGTCGGCCGCGACCGGGGCCGGGCGATCCTGTACCTGCACGGCGGCGGCTGGATCTGCTGCGGCCTCAACACGCACCGCCGGATGGTCGCGCACTTCAGCGCGGCGGCCGGGGTCCCGGCGCTGTCGGTGGACTACCGGATGGTGCCGAAGGTCCGCTTCGAGCAGGAGGTCGACGACTGCGTCACCGCCTACCGGTGGCTGCTGGAGGACCAGGGGGTCCCGCCGGGGAACATCGTGATCATGGGGGACTCGGCGGGCGGCTACCTGACGTTCGCCACCGCCCTGCGCGCCCGCGACGAGGGCCTGCCGCAGCCCGCCGCCCTGGCGGCCCTGTCCCCCATGCTCGACATGGACCTCACCGCCAAGCTCGCGCACGCCAACGTGGACCTGGACCCGTCGGCGCCCGGACCGCTGCTGGAACGCCTGGTCGAGGGCATCCTCGGGCAGCTTGACCCGGCCGACCCGAAGGTCTCCCCCGTCCGCGCCGACCTGGCGGGGCTGGCGCCGACGCTGCTGACGGCGGGCTCGACCGAGCTGCTGTACTGCGACTCGGAGGTGATGGCGCGGCGGCTGGCGGAGGCGGGCGTGCCGGTGACGCTGCAGGTGTGGGACCGGCAGCTGCACGTGTTCCAGATGTTCGGCTCGTTCCTGCCCGAGTCGCGGGCCGCGATCGCCGAGCTGGGCGCGTTCACGCGGCGGGCGTTCGCCGGGGAGCTGCGCGACGCCGACGCCCTCGACGTGGCCGACGCCGCCACCGAGGCGGGTTGACCTCAAGCCCGCTTGAGGTCCTAACGTTCCGGGCATGGACACGACGACGAACGACGTCTTCACCCCCGCCGAGCGCGCCTACCTGGAGAAGCAGGGCATCGGCCGGCTGGCGACGATGGGCCCCGGCGGGCCGCAGGTGCGGCCCGTCGGGTTCCGGCTCAACGACGACGGCACCATCGACATCGGCGGCCCGGACAACGCCAACAGCCGCAAGTACCGCAACGTCCAGGCCGACCCGCGCGTGTCGTTCCTGGTGGACGACATGACGCCGCCGGACGACCCGGACGCGGTGCGGCCCGGCTGGGGGCGCGGCGTGGAGATCCGCGGCACCGTCGAACTGGTCAAGGGCGAGATGCACATCGGCAAGGGCTTCTTCAGCGACGACCTGATCCGCGTCCACCCCGAACGGGTCATCAGCTGGCACCTCGACCCCGAGCGCCCCGAGGGGGAACGCCGGTCGGTCAGCCCGCGCGACGCCGCGCGGCGGTGACGGGGCACCGCCCGCCGCCCACCGCCGGGGACGGCGGGACCGGCACCGCCCCGTGGGCCCCGCCGGGGCCGGACACCGCCCGCCGCAGCGCCTCGGGCTCGGGCCGCCGCACGTACGCCGGGCGCAGGTCGGCCTCGTCGTAGTAGCGGTGGAACACCGGGGTCGCCGCCCCGGAGATCGGCGGAACGATCCACGACCAGTCGGCGGGGCACACCCGTCCCGCCGCCTCCTCCCGCGCCAGGTGGATCAGGAAGCGGCGCGCCTCGGTGTGGTGGTCGGTGACGGTGACGGCCGCGGCGCGGAACGAGTGCAGCACCGCCACGTTCAGCTCCACCAGCGCCCGGTCGCGCCACAGCGTCGCCTCCTCGGAGCGGTCGAGGCCGAGCAGGTCGGCGATCTCGGACAGCAGGTCGTAGCGGTCGGTGTCGGCGAGGTTGCGCGCGCCGATCTCGGTGCCCATGTACCAGCCGTTGAACGGCGCGGCCGGATAGGTGACCCCGCCGATCTCCAGGGTCATGTCCGACACCGCCGGAACGGCGTGCCAGCGCAGCCCGAGGCGTTCGAACCACGGGAAGTCGGGGTGGGCGAGCGGCACCTCCAGCACCACCTCCGGCGGCAGGTCGAAGACGCGGACCGGTTCGCCGGGCACCTCCACGACCAGCGGCAGCACGTCGAAGCGGGTGCCGGCGCCGCCGGGCCAGCCCAGCGCGAGCGCGGCGGCGGTGAGCGCGACGTTGGCGGGGTCGCCGACCACCCCGTCCGGACGCCGGTAGCCGGCGTACCGGATGAGCTGGGAGTTCCACAGCCGGGGGCCGGGCCGTCCCGGCCCGTCCGGCGCGAACACCGTGATGATCGGCCGGATCCGCCCGCCGCCGGTGGCCGCCGCCAGGTGCTCCACGCATCCGGCGGCGACCTCCTCGGGGGCGCGGGCGTGCCGCAGGTCCCGCACCCGCAGGCTGCGCCAGTACAGCCGTCCGATGCACCGGTCGCTGTTGCGCCAGGCGACCCGCGCGCCGAACGTCAGCTCGGCCTCGGTGTGCCGGTAGGTGCCGGTCTCGGCGATCTCCGCCCGGACCCGCCGCAGCCGCTCCTCCAGGTCCCCCGACCGCCGGTCCTCGGCGTGGAACATCCGCAGGAACTCCTCGGCGGCCCGCCGGACGGCGCCCTCGGCCGGGACGTCGGCGGAGGCCCCGGCCGGGATCCCGTCCGCCGCGACCGGCCGGACCGCCCGCGCCCTCGTCTTGCGCCCGAAAAGCGACATGAACCCCCCTGTGACCGAATGAAAGCACTTGATCACTCGACGTCACAGGATGCCATGAAGGTTGCGGCGCGTCAGGGATTCCTCACTATTCGCAGGAAGTGGACGCCTTCCGTCCGTCCCCCGCCGCCCCCAGCGCCCGCGCGACCATGCCCAGCGCGGCCCAGTCCACCGTCCGGCCGCGGCACAGTTCGCCGAAGGTGGTGACCTCCGCGCGCGTCACCTCGCCGTCGGCGGCGACGCCGCGCGGCCCGGCCGCGCGCAGCAGGGCCAGCTCGTCCTCGGTGACCTCGGCGGCGAACACGTGCGCGCGGTGCGCCGTCAGCCCCGCGTCGACCTGCCGGTCGCCGACGGGCCGCAGCCGCTCGGGGGCGAGGGTCAGACCGGTCTCCTCGGCGAGCTCGGCCAGCGCGTCGGCCAGGGGCTCGCCCGCGCCCGACCCGCCCGGCGGCTCGTGGACGCGGCCGTCGGGGGTGGCGGCGGGACCGCGCGCCTCCCCCACCAGCACGACGGCGGTCTCGTCGAGGGTCGGTCCCGGCCGGTACAGCACGACCGCGGCGACGTCGGGGCGCAGCACCACCAGCTCGTCGCGCTTGACGCGGTCCTCGGCGGCCACGCGCAGGGTGACGCGCAGCCCGGTGTGCACGTTCTCCCGCCACAGCACCCGCGCGGCCAGCAGCGTGTCGCCCGCCGCGCGCCGGGCGGCGTACCAGTCCTGGAACTCCGCGGTCCGCCAGACCAGCAGCGGCACCTCGCGTTCGCCGCCGGCGCGGGTCGCGCCCTCCCCGATCCGCCCCAGCGCGGCGGCCACGACGCCGGGCACGTCGGTCGCGGTCGGCACGCCGCCCTTGCGGGCGTAGTGCAGCAGGTAGGCGTTCCTCGGCGCCTCGGGCGGCGCGCCGAACACGGCGCGGCCGCTGTCGTGCCACATGCCCCACTCCACGTTGGTGGTGAACGCGGGCATCGTCGCCAGGTCGCGCGGCACGTAGAACAGCACCTCGTCGGCCAGGTGGAGGCAGCGTTCCTCCCAGTCGACCTGGCCGGTGTAGTCGTCGTAGCGATCGTGCCGGTGCTCGGGGACGAACACCACCAGGCGCCCGCCGCCCCTCCAGCGCGCGGTCAGCTCCGCGACGGCGGCGGGCCGCCAGGACGCCACCTCCGGCGAGCGGGGCGTGGGCCCGGCCAGGAAGACCGCCGCGTCCCAGGACGGTGGCGGCTCCTCTCTCGCGTGGACCACGACCGTCTCTCCCATGTTCCGCTCCTTCCGCACCGTCGCGCTTGGCCCCCGCCCGACGGGGTACAAGCCGCCCCAAAAACCAAAACAGAACAACGAATGCCCGATCTGGAGGATCGATCATGGCGGGCACCATGCGGGTACCGCGCAGCCGGGGCGCCCTCTGCGGAACGCTCCTGGTACTGCTGGGGCTGTGGGGCGGGCTGCTCCCGTTCGTCGGCCCCTACCTGGACTTCGGATTCGAGCCGGACCGGCCGTGGGTGTACAGCGCCGAACGGCTGCAACTGAGCGTCGCGCCGGGCGCCGCCACGGTGCTCGGCGGGCTGGTCGTGCTGGTGAGCGCCAACCGGGTGCTCGCGATGGCCGGGGCCTGGCTCGCCGCGCTCGGCGGCGCGTGGTTCGCGGTGGGCACGCAGGTCGCCCGGCTGTGGGACGTCGACGGCGTCGGCAGGCCGCTGGGCACCGAGGAGGGCCGGGTGCTGGGCGAGCAGCTGGCGGCGTTCTCCGCGCTCGGCGTGGTGGTCGTCTTCCTGGCCGCGCTGGCGCTGGGCCGGTTCGCGGTGGTGGGCGTCAAGGAGGCGCGGGCCGCCGACGGCCACGACGTCCACGACGGCCCCGCCGACCGGGACCGGGAGGCCGACCCCGACGCGGGCACCACCCAGCCGATCGCACCGGCCGCCGGACGGTACGGGCGCGACGCGCCGCCGTCGCCGTGGGGCCCGGTGCCCGACGACCGGCGGGTCGCCGGGGAGCGGGAGGAGCGTCCCCGCTGAGGGAACGCCGGTCAGCGGTTGCGGCTGCGCATGTTGCGCACGGACTTGGTGGTCTCGTAGCTCCGCTTGTCCTCGACGTCGATGTCGTCCCGGTCGGTGAACATCGCGATGAACGCCACCAGCAGCCCGACCCCGCCGATCCACGGCTCCCGCCACGCGAAGCTGAGCGCCACGCATCCGATCGCGATGGAGATCAACAGCAAGAGCTTCACGTACGCACCCCTCAGAACGCGTTCCCGTTGCCCGGTCAACGAGTAATGGAAGGCTTACTTCCCTCCGGTCCCGGCATCCTGACACGCGAAGGCCCGTCCGGGGAAGCCCCGGACGGGCCCTGTCACGTCACCGGCCGCCTACTTGCGGCGGCCGCGCTTCTCCCGGATCTTCATCGTGATGTCGATCGGGGTGCCCTCGAAGCCGAACTCCTCGCGCAGCCGCCGCTCGATGAAGCGCCGGTAGCCCTCCTCCAGGAACCCGGAGGTGAACAGCACGAACCGGGGCGGGCGCACGCCCGCCTGCGTCGCGAACAGGATCTTGGGCTGCTTGCCGCCGCGGATCGGGTGCGGGTGCGCGTTGACCAGGTCGGCGAAGAACTGGTTCAGCTTGGCGGTCGGCACGCGGGTGTTCCAGCCCTCCAGCGCCGTCTCGATCGCCGGGACCAGCTTCTCCATGTGGCGGCCGGTCTTGGCCGAGACGTTCACGCGCGGGGCCCAGCGGGCGTTGTGCAGCTGCCGGTCGATCTCGCGCTCCAGGTAGTGGCGGCGCTCCTCGTCCAGCAGGTCCCACTTGTTGTAGGCGATCACCAGCGCGCGGCCCGCGTCGACCACCATGGAGATGATCCGCAGGTCCTGCTCGGCCAGCGGCTCCTCGGCGTCGACCAGCACGACGGCGACCTCGGCGCGCTCCAGCGCCGACTGGGTGCGCAGGATCGCGTAGAAGTCGGCGCCCTGGTTCTCCCGGTGCCGCCGCCGGATCCCGGCGGTGTCGATGAACCGCCAGGTCTTGCCGCCGAGCTGGATCTCCTCGTCGATCGGGTCGCGGGTGGTGCCCGCCACCGCGTCGACGACGGCGCGGGTCTCGCCCGCCAGCTTGTTCAGCAGGCTGGACTTGCCGACGTTGGGACGGCCCAGCAGCGCCACCCGGCGCGGCCCGCCGAGATCGGTGAACGTCTCCGGCGGGGCCTCGGCGGGCAGCGCCTCCAGCACCGCGTCCAGCAGGTCGCCCGAGCCGCGGCCGTGCACGGCGCTGACCGGGTGCGGCTCGCCGATGCCCAGCGACCACAGCAGGGCCGCGTCGGACTCGGCGCCCACGTCGTCGACCTTGTTGGCGACCAGCACCACCGGCTTGCCGGAGCGGCGCAGGATCTCCACCACGGCCTCGTCCACGTCGGTGGCGCCCACGGTGGCGTCCACCACGAACATCACCACGTCGGCCAGGTCGACCGCCAGGCGGGCCTGCTCGGCGATGGCGGCGGCCAGGCCCTGCGCGTCGGGCAGCCAGCCGCCGGTGTCCACCACCGTGAACCGGCGGCCGTTCCAGGTCGCGTCGTAGGCGACCCGGTCCCGGGTCACCCCCGGCACGTCCTCCACGACCGCCTCACGGCGCCCGATGATCCGGTTGACCAGCGTGGACTTGCCGACGTTCGGCCGCCCCACCACGGCCACGACCGGCGCGGGCGGCAGCTCGCGCTCCGCCTCGTCGCCGAACCCGGCCACTTCGATGTCGTATTCGCTTTCGCTCACTGTGTTCTCCGCAGGCATTCGCTCGGCCTGCTCATTGAAGTTCTTTGGCGAGGCGGACGATCGCCTCGATGACCTCGTCGAGCGTCAGCTCGGTCGAGTCGATCTCGTGTGCGTCGTCCGCCCTGGTCAGCGGGGACGCCTTGCGGGTGGAGTCGAGCCGGTCCCGGCGGGCCTGCTCGGACCGCACGACCGCCACCGACGCGCCCGGGTCGGCGGCCAGGTCCCGGGCCCGGCGCGCGGCGCGGACCTCCTCGCTGGCGGTCAGGTAGACCTTCAGCCGGGCGTCCGGGACCACGACGGTGCCGATGTCGCGGCCCTCGGCCACGATCCCCCCGTCCCCGATGATCTCACGCTGCAACGCCACCATGCGTGCCCGGACCTCGGGAACGGCGGAGACGGCGCTGACGGCGTTGGTGACCTCGCGGGAGCGGATCGGCCCCGACACGTCCTCCCCGTCCACCGCGATGGTCGGGGTGACCGGGTCGGTGCCCGACTCGATGACCGGGTCGTCCACCCGGGCCGCGACGGCCGCGGCGTCCTCCACCGGGACGCCGTTGCGGAGCATCCACCACGTCATGGCGCGGTACATGGCTCCGGTGTCGAGGTAGCGCAGGCCCAGCGCGCGGGCGACGCCCTTGGAGGCGCTGGACTTGCCCGTCCCGGAGGGGCCGTCCATGGCGATGACGAGCGGCACGATCGCTCCCTTTCTAGCGGTCCTGCGTGCCCGCGGACGCGCGGCGGGCGGGGATGGCGGGGCGGCGCCCCAGGTTACCGGTCCCCTCGACCCCCGCTCACAGAACGCGTCGGGGGCCTCGGGTTCTTCCCGCGCGGCTCAGCCGGGGACCGACCAGCCGCGCGAACGCAGCTCGGCGGCCAGCTTCTCGGCCGCCTCGGGCTTGACGACGATCTCCAGGACGCCCAGCGGGCGGCCCGGGGAGTGCTCGATGGTGACGTCCTCGATGTTGACCCCGGCGATCCCGGCCGCCTGGAAGATCATCGCGAGTTCGCCGGGGCGGTCGGGGATGACCACCGGGACCGTGGCGTAGGTCTTGTCCTGCGAGCCGTGCTTGCCGGGGATGCGGGAGCGGCCCGCGTTGCCGCGCAGCAGCAGGTCCGCGACGTGCGCGGCGGCGCCCTCGCTGCCGTCGCGCAGCAGCGAGGCGGCCACGGCCAGGTCGGTGGCGACGGCCTCCAGCACGTCGGCGACCGGGTCGGCGTTGGCGTTCAGGATGCCGATCCACAGCTTGGGGTCGCTGGCGGCGATGCGGGTCACGTCCCGCACGCCCTGCCCGGCCAGGCCGAGGGCGGTGTCGTCGGCGCCGGTGAGGCGGGCGGCGACGGCGGCCGACACCACGTGCGGGGCGTGCGAGACCAGCGCCACCGACCGGTCGTGGTGACCGGCGTCCACGGTGACGGCCTGCGCGCCGCAGGCCTGGACCAGGGCGGTGACGGTCGCGACGGCCTCGGGCCGGGTCTCGGCGGTCGGGCACAGCGCCCAGGGGCGGCCCAGGAACAGGTCGGGGCGGGCGGCGGCCGGGCCGGAGCGCTCGCGTCCGGCCAGCGGGTGGCCCGCGACGAACGAGGTCAGGTCGCAGCCCAGGTCGGCGGCCTGCCGCAGCGGCAGCGCCTTGACGCTGGCGACGTCGGTGTAGACGGCGGCCAGCCGGCGCTTCTGGGCGTCCAGCAGGGTGACGGCGACGGCGGCGGGCGGCACGCACAGCACCGCCAGGTCGGCGGGCTCGCCGGGGCCGCCGGCCGGCAGGGCGTCGCCCGCGCCGAGCTCGACCGCCATCGCCAGCGCGGTCTCGTCCCGGTCGGCGAGCAGCACCTCGCCGCCCCGCCCGCGCAGGGCCAGGGCGATCGAGGTCCCGATCAGCCCGGTCCCGATCACCACGATGCGCGCGGGGACGCTCTCTTCTTCCACCCGACCTTCAGCCACCCGTCAAGGGTAGCGGCCGGCGGCACCCGTCCAGGACGCCGCCGGGCCCGCGCCGCGGGCGGCTACTGGGCGATGTCCAGCCGCAGCGCCTGCGCGCCGCGCAGGTAGACGTGCTGCATCTCCGACCGGGGCCGGTCGGTCTCGATGTGCGCCATCAGCCGGATCACGCGGGGCAGGGCGTGCGGGACGTCGATCTCCGCGGCGCACAGCAGCGGCACCTCGTGGAAGCCGAGCTTGCGCGCCGCCAGCGCCGGGAACTCGGCGGTCAGGTCCGGCGTCGCCGTGAACACCACGCTGATCACGTCGTCGGTGGTCAGGCCGTTGCGGGTCATCACCTCGGCGACCAGCTCGGTGGTCGCCTCCAGGATCAGCTCCCGGTCGTCGGCGTCCACCTGGGTCGCCCCGCGCAGCGCGCGTACCGCCACAGTCGTCCCCCTCCTCGAACGGCCGGGCCTACAGGCCCACGGCCTTGTACAGCTCGCCGATCTCTTTCACCGTCAGCGCCCGCATGTTGCCGGGCCGCAGCAGGCCGAGCTTGATCGGCCCGAACTCTACGCGGGCCAGCTGCTGCACGGGGAAGCCGACCTCCTTCAGCAGGCGGCGCACGATGTGCTTGCGGCCCTCGTGCAGGGTGATCTCCACCAGCACCCGCCGGCCGACCTGGTCGAAGATCCGGAACCGGTCGGCCTTGGCCATCCCGTCCTCCAGCTCCACGCCCCTCTTCAGGGTCCGGCCGAGGTCGCGCGGGATCGGGCCGTGGATCTCGGCCAGATAGGTCTTGGCGACGCCGTAGCTGGGGTGCATCAGGCGGTGCGCGAGCTCGCCGTCGTTGGTGAGCAGGATCAGGCCCTCGGTGTCGGTGTCCAGGCGGCCGACGTGGAACAGCCGCTCGGGCACCTCGACGTAGTCGGCCAGGGACTTGCGGCCCCGCTCGTCGGCCATGGTGGACACCACGCCGCGCGGCTTGTTGATCAGGTAGTAGCGCATCTCGGCGCGGGTCTCGACGCGGCGGCCGTCGACGTGGATCACGTCGCTCTGCGGGTCGACGCGCTCACCGAAGCGGAAGACCTTCTTGCCGTTGACCGTGACCCGGCCCTCGCCGATCAGCTCCTCGCAGTGGCGGCGGCTGCCGACACCGGCGTCCGCCATGACCTTCTGCAGGCGTACACCCTGGGTTTCGGCTCTTTCGGTCACTTGTCCTCAACTATCTCTTCAGGCAGGTCGTCGGGCAGGTAGGGGGCCAGTTCGGGCAGCTCGTCGAGGCCGCGCAGCCCCAGCCGCTCCAGGAAGTAGTTCGTGGTCCGGTACAGGATGGCCTGGCCCTCGGGGTCCTGGCCGGCCTCCTCGATGAGTCCGCGCAGCGTCAGGGTGCGCATCACCCCGTCGCTGTTGACGCCGCGGATCGACGAGACCCGCGCGCGGCTCACCGGCTGGCGGTAGGCCACCACGGCGAGGGTCTCCAGCGCGGCCTGCGTCAGCCTGGCCTGCTGGCCGTCGGTGACGTAGCGTTCCACGACCGGGGCGCAGACGTCCCGGGTGTAGAAGCGCCAGCCGCCGGCGACCTCCCTCAGGTCGAACCCCCGGCCCTGTTCAGTGTATTCCGCCGACAGCGCGCGCAGGGCGGCGGAGATCTCGTGGGTGGGGCGCTCCAGCAGCTGGGCGAGGGTGATCTCGCTCACCGGCTCGTCCACCACCAGCAGGATCGCCTCGATGGAGGCGTACAGGCCCGGCCCCTCCTCCGCGGCGGAGGTCTCGGGAGTGTCGTCGGGAAGCGGATCGGTCATTCGGCGTCCTGTCCGGGCTGTTCGTTCTGCTGGTCCTTGGGCCTCTCGCGGGAGCCCTCGTAGTCGTCGCCGACCTCGACGTCGCCCTCGTCGGCGCCGATCCAGGTGACGTGCAGCTCGCCGAGCGGCTCGTCCTGCTCGAACGTGACCGCCAGCTCCCGGTACAGCTCCAGCAGCGCCAGGAACCGGGCCACCACCTCGAACGTGCCCTCGGCGTCGTCGGCCAGCACCCGGAACGTGGTCCGCCGCAGCTCCCGCAGCTTGGCGACCACGATCGCCGCCTGCTCCCTCACGCTCGCCCGGGGCTGGTACATGTGCTCCACCGACACCGTCGGCGGGGCCTTGGGCGCCATGGCGCGGGCGGCGAGCCGGGCGAACTCCTCGGGGCCGAGGCCGAGCAGCACCTCGGGCAGCAGGTTGGCGAAGCGGGGCTCCATCGGCACCAGGCGCGGGTAACGGCGGTTCGCCTCGGCCATCCGCCGCGCCAGGTCCTTGGCGACCTCCTTGTAGGCCCGGTACTGCAGCAGCCGCGCGAACAGCAGGTCGCGGGCCTCCAGCAGCGCCAGGTCCTCCTCGTCGTCCACCTCGCCCGAGGGCAGCAGCCGCGCCGCCTTCAGGTCCAGCAGCGTCGCGGCGACCAGCAGGAAGTGGCTGGCCTGGTCCAGGTCCCAGTCCCGGCCGTGCGAGCGGATGTGGGCGATGAAGTCGTCGGTGACCTTGTGCAGCGACACCTCGGTGATGTCGAGCTTGTGCTTGGAGATCAGCTGGAGCAGCAGGTCGAACGGGCCCTCGAAGTTGTCGAGGTGGACCTGGAAGCCCTGGTGCTCGCCCGCGGCGTCCGGCGGGGAGTCGGGTGGGGCCGCGGAGCCCTCGCCTGGGGCGTCCGGGGCGGCGGGTTGCGTCACGGATACCAACCGTAGTCGACCGTCAGGCCTCTTCGAGGCGGCGCACCAGGGTGCTGGACGCGCCGCGCGCCTCGTAGTCGGCCAGCATCGCGGCGACGGCCTCCCGGACCAGCCGCCCCCGGTCCACGGCCAGGCCGTGGTCGGCGCGCAGGACCAGCCGGAGCCGTTCCAGCTCCAGCAGCTCGGCGCGGGACAGGTACACCGTGATCTTGGTGTCGTGGCGCTGCCGGCCGGAGGGGCGGCGCGGGGCCGCGGCGGGCTCGGGGGCCGGCTCGGGCTCGGGCGCGGGCGCGGGGCGGGCGGGGAGGGTGGGACGGAAGATCTCGTCCGCCCCGGGAAGACTCACCCTACGAGCCGCCACCTTTCGAGCACCTCCCGTGCCAGACCCCGATACGCGTTCGCCCCCATCGAGTTGGGGTCGAAGTAGGTGATCGGCTCCCCGGCGACGGTGGCGTCCGGGAAGCGTACCGTGCGGTTGATGACGGTGTGGAACACCTTCTCGCCGAACGCCTCGACGATGCGTCCCAGCACCTCGCGGGTGTGCAGGGTCCGCGAGTCGTACATGGTGCCCAGCACGCCGTCGATCACCAGGTCGGGGTTGATGCGCCCCTGGACCTTGTCGATGGTCTCCATCAGCAGGGCGACGCCGCGCATGGCGAAGTACTCGCACTCCAGCGGGATGAGCACGCCGTGGCTGGCGGCCAGCGCGTTGACCGTCAGCAGGCCCAGCGACGGCTGGCAGTCGATGAGGATGTAGTCGTAGTGCGGGACGGCCGACTTCAGGGCCCCGGCCAGGATGTACTCGCGGCCCACCTCGTGGACGAGCTGCACCTCGGCGCCGGACAGGTCGATGTTGGACGGCAGCAGGTCCATCCCCTCGACGCCGGTCTCGATGACCACGTCCTCCCACTCGGTGTCGCGTTCGAGCAGCAGGTTGTGGATGGTCATGTCGAGCTGGCGGGGGTCGCCCTTGCCCAGGCCGACCGAGAGCGCGCCCTGCGGGTCGAAGTCCACCAGCAGCACCCGGCGGCCGTACTCGGCCAGCGCGGCGCCCAGGTTGATGGTGGTGGTGGTCTTGCCGACGCCGCCCTTCTGGTTGCAGATCGACACGATCCGGGCCGGGCCGTGCTCGGCCAGCGGCTCGGGATCGGGGAAGACCGGGACGGGCCGCATGGTGGGTCCCAGCGCGGCCCGCGGATCGGTCTCTATGGTGGCGGACGCCAGAACGTCCTCGGCAGCGTGTGTGCTCGTCACCCAGATCCCTCCCCGGCGGCCGGAATGCCATCCAGAACCGGGACTCTATGGCCTGTCACCTCGGGTCTCAAGCTGACGCGCGCCAATGGTCGCGATTTGTCGGCGCACCCGTCTAGCTGCGGGCACGCGGATGGGAGGTCGCGTAGACCTCGCGAAGCAGTTGCACTGTGACCAGAGTGTAGACCTGGGTGGTGGTCACCGAGGCGTGTCCGAGCAACTCCTGGACGACCCGCACGTCCGCGCCGCCGTCCAGCAGGTGGGTGGCGAACGAGTGGCGCAGCGTGTGCGGCGACACCTCCTTCAGCCCGGCCCGTTCGGCGGCGGCGCGCAGCACCATCCACGCGCCCTGCCGGGACAGGCGGCCCCCGCGGGCGTTGAGGAACAGCGCGGGCCCGCCGCGCCCGCCGCGGCCGAGCTCGGGGCGGGCGCGCACCAGGTACGCCTCGACGGCGCGGCGCGCGTAGTCGCCGACGGGCACCACGCGGGCCTTGCCGCCCTTGCCCGCGACGCGCGCGAACCCCTCGTCCAGGTCGAGGTCGTCGATGTCGAGGCCGACCGCCTCGGAGATGCGGGCCCCGGAGCCGTACAGCAGTTCCAGCAGCGCGCGGTCGCGGAGGGCGCGGGCGGTCCCGGCGGCGCCCTCGTCCGAGGTGGAGGCGGCCGACAGCAGGCGCTCCACCTCGTCGATGGAGATCGCCTTGGGCAGGCGGCGCGGCGGCGTGGGGGGCCGGACGTCGCGGGCGGGGTCGTCGGCGGCCAGTCCCTCGCGCAGCGCGAAGCGGTGCAGGCCGCGCACGGCGACCACGGCGCGGGCGGCGGACCCGGCGGACAGCGGCGGATGGTCGGCGTCGCCCTCGCGCAGCGCGACCAGGAACGCCCGCACGTCGTCCTCGGTGACCTCGCCGATGGCGGCGCGCCCGCGTTCGACCAGGGTGGCCAGGTAACGGCGCAGGTCGCGACGGTAGGACGACAGGGTGTTGGCGGCCAGGCCCCGTTCGACGGCCAGATGTCCCAGGTAGGTGCGCACGGCGGACTCCAGCGCGGCGCCGGCCGCCGGGCCGGTGCCGGGGGCCGGGCCGGTGCCGGGGGCCGGGGCGGCGTGCGAGCCCGTCGCGCTCGGGGACAGTGGGCACCTCATTCCGGTGGATCGCCGGTGGGACGTGCCCATCATGCCCGTTCCGGACCACTGGAGCACGGCGACACCCACGCGCGAAGAACGCCCTCTACCGACCCGTCCCCCACCCGACGCCCCGCAACCGACGCGCACCTGCACCAACACCCTCCGCAGGGGCCCCACCCATGCGTTTCGGGGCGGATACGCCGTGGAGCCCCCCGCGTGTCCTTGCGGGGGGCTCCACGGCTTTCGAGCTCTTTACTCCTCCGGGGCGTCCGCGGGGCGCAGGGCGCGGTAGCCGTCGGCGCGGGCGGCGTGGACCGCCAGGATGCCCAGGCACGCCAGCATGTTGTGGACGTGACCGGCCAGGACCTTGGCGACGGCCTCCTCCAGCGGCACCCAGACGACCGGCATGTCGGCCTCCTCGTGGACCCGCTCGAAGTCGATCTCCTCGGCGGGGACCAGGGTGAGGTCGCGGGCCAGGAAGATCCGGGAGCGTTCGTCGGACATGCCCGAGGACGGGTACACGTCGACGAGGGTGTCCCAGCGGCCGGCGCGGTACCCCGACTCCTCCAGCAGCTCGCGGGCGGCCAGCTCGTGCAGCGGCTCGCCGTCCTTGTCGCGCAGCCCGGCGGGCACCTCCCACAGCAGGTGCCCGACGGGGTGGCGGTACTGGCGGATCAGCAGCACCCGGTCGCGGTCGTCCAGGGCGAGGATCCCGACCGAGCCCGGGTGCTCGATGACGTCGCGGCCGACGATCTCGGTGTCCGCGCCGTTCGGCATGCGGACCCGGTCGCGGCGCACGTTGAACACGTGGCCCTCGAACGGGCGCTCGCCGCCGGTGACCTCCCAGCGTTCGGGACGGTCGCGGACGTCGCCGGGGCCCGGGTCGCGGGGGTCGCTCACTCCTGGTCCGCCCTGGCGGCCGTCCCGCCGCGCGCGTCGGCGTAGTCGATCGCCGCGGAGACCAGGCCCTTGAACAGCGGGTGCGGGCGGGTCGGGCGGGAGCGGAACTCCGGGTGCGCCTGGGTGCCGACGAAGAACGGGTGCGCCTCGCGCGGCAGCTCGACGTACTCGACCAGGCGGCCGTCCGGGGACAGGCCGGAGAAGGCCAGGCCCGCCTGCTCCAGCCGCTCCCGGTAGGTGTTGTTCACCTCGAACCGGTGGCGGTGGCGCTCGGACGCCTTGGCCTCGCCGTACAGCTCGCGGACGATGGAGCCCTCGGCCAGGTCGGCCGGGTACAGGCCCAGCCGCATGGTGCCGCCCATGTCGCGCTCGCCGGAGACCACGTCGACCTGGTCGGCCATGGTGGCGATGACCGGGTGGGTGGTGGCCGGGTCGAACTCGGTGCTGCCGGCGTCGGCGATCCCGGCCAGGTGCCGGGCGCCCTCGATGACCATGCACTGCAGGCCCAGGCAGATGCCCAGCAGCGGCAGGCGGTTCTCGCGGGCGTACCGGATCGCGCCGACCTTGCCCTCGATGCCGCGCACGCCGAACCCGCCGGGGATCAGCACGCCGTCCACGCCGTCGAGTTCGCGCTTGGCGCCCTCGGGGGTCTCGCAGTCGTCGGACTTGACCCAGCGGATGTGGACCTTGGCGTCGTTGCCGAAGCCGCCGTGGCGCAGCGCCTCGGTGACCGACAGGTAGGCGTCGGGCAGGTCGATGTACTTGCCGACCAGCGCGATGGTGACCTCGCGGGAGGGCTGGTGCACGTGGCGCAGCAGCTCGTCCCAGGCGCCCCAGTCCACGTCGCGGAACGGCAGGCCGAGGCGGCGCACCACGTAGGCGTCCAGGCCCTCGGAGTGCAGCACCTTGGGGATGTCGTAGATGCTGGCGGCGTCGACGGCGGAGACCACGGCCTCGCGGTCCACGTCGCACATCAGGCTGATCTTGCCCTTGAGCCCGTCGGTGATCGGCCGGTCGGAGCGGCACACGATCGCGTCGGGCTGGATGCCGATGGAGCGCAGCGCGGCCACCGAGTGCTGGGTGGGCTTGGTCTTCAGCTCGCCGGACGGGCCGATGTAGGGCAGCAGCGACACGTGCAGGAAGAAGCAGTTGTCGCGGCCGATCTCGTGCCGGATCTGGCGGACGGCCTCCAGGAACGGCAGCGACTCGATGTCGCCGACGGTCCCGCCGACCTCGGTGATGACCAGGTCCACGTCGTCGGCGGCCATGCCGCGGATGCGGTCCTTGATCTCGTTGGTGATGTGCGGGATGACCTGGACGGTGTCGCCGAGGTACTCGCCGCGCCGCTCCTTGGCGATCACGTTGGAGTAGACCTGGCCGGTGGTGACGTTGGCCGAGCCGTGCAGCTCGACGTCCAGGAACCGCTCGTAGTGGCCGATGTCCAGGTCGGTCTCGGCGCCGTCGTCGGTGACGAAGACCTCGCCGTGCTGGAACGGGTTCATCGTGCCGGGGTCGACGTTGAGGTAGGGGTCCAGCTTCTGCATGGTGACCCGCAGGCCGCGCAGGGCGAGCAGCCGGCCCAGGCTGGAAGCGGTCAGTCCCTTGCCGAGGCTAGAGGCGACACCGCCGGTGACGAAGAGATGCTTGGTAGGACGCGTTCTACCAGTGGCTGCCGAAGGCAAGAAGACACTCCCGTGGTCGTTGCGAGGCGGACGGTACCGCACTGTCCACGGGCCACCAGGATAACAGGCGGCACGACGTGTCCCGTCCGGGACTCGCCCGGCCGGGTCCCGATCGGACCCCCAGGTCAGGGGTCGTTCGGGGAGGCTTCGCCGCCCCGGCGGCCGGTGGGCCGCCGGGGCGGGGCCGCGGCTACAGGCGCGGCGTGGCCGCCGTCGGCATGATGGTGCGCAGCTGGCGGGTGAGTTCGTCGATCAGCGAGCGGGCCTGGTCGGCGGCCTGCTTGGCGGCGTCGCGCTCCTGCGACAGCTCGGCGATGGCCGCGCGCTGCTCGGTGACGGCCTGGGCGAGCTGGTCGACCCACTGGTCGCGTTCGGCGAGCTTCTCGGCGATCGCGTCGCGTTCGGTGGCCATCTGGCGCATCCCGGCCACGGCCTGGTCGCGTTCCCGGGAGGCCTGGTCGGCGCGGCCGCGGGCGATGGTCAGCTCCGACTCGGCGCGGGCCTGCGCCTGCTCGGCGGACTCGCGGGCGCGTTCGGCGGCGGCCAGCGCCTGCTGGGCGGTCTCCAGGGCGCGCTCGTTCTGCTTGGCGGCCTCCAGGGACTGCCCGGCCATGTCGAGGGCCTGCTGGCGCTCGGAC
The DNA here is from genome assembly GCF_014138665.1 of Actinomadura kijaniata. NCBI lineage: Bacteria > Bacillati > Actinomycetota > Actinomycetes > Streptosporangiales > Thermomonosporaceae > Actinomadura > Actinomadura kijaniata. The sequence goes on along the minus strand of NZ_JACJIA010000007.1, from coordinate 425,957 downwards.
TCGGCCTCGGAGGCGCGGCGCTCGGCGTCGACGGCGCGGCTCTCGGCGGACTTGGCGCGCACGTCGGCGCCCTTGGCCAGGTGCTCGGACTCGGTCATCCGGCGCTCGGCCTCCTGGGCCCGCGCCTCGGCGCTCTTGGCGCGGCGCTCGGACTCGGCGGCCCGCACGTCGGCGCCCTTGGCCAAGTGCTCGGACTCGGTCGCCCGGCGCTCGGACTCGGCGACGCGCCGTTCGGCCTCCTGGACGCGGCGCTCGGCCTCGGCGGCGCGGCCCTCGGCGGTCTGGGCGCGCAGCCGGTTGTCGTCGGCCTCCTTGGTGGCGCCCGCGACGGCGTGCTGGAGGTTCTGCACGCTGGTCTCGGCGTCGGTGAGCTTGGCGCGCAGCCCGGCGAGTTCGGCGTGGGCGTTCTCCAGGGCGCGCGACAGCTCGGTGGCCTGCTCGGTGACGCGGTCGCGTTCGGACTCGACGGCGCGGCGGGCCCCGACGGCGTCCTCGACGGCGCGCAGGGCGTCGTCGCGGGCCTCGCTCATCGCGTCCCGCTGGGTGATGGCCTGGCGGACGGTGGCCTCGGCCTCGGCGACGCGCCGTTCGGCCTGCTCGACCTGGGCGCGGGCCTGCTCGGCCTGCGCCTGGGCCTGCTCCATGCGGACGCGGGCCTGCTCGGCCTGGGACTGGGCCTGCTCCATCTGGGAACGGGCCTGCTCGGCCTGCGCGCGCGCCTGCTCGGCCTGCACCCGGGCCTGCTCGGCCTGGCCGCGGGCCTGGTCGGCCTGGGCGCGGCCCTGCTGGGCCTGGTTCCAGGCGGCGGCGGCGTCGCGCTGGGCCTCCTCCTTCTCGTCCTGGAGGGAGGCGATCTGCTGGACCGCCTCGGCCTGGACGTCCTTGGTGCGCTTCTCGGCCTCGGCGAGCTGGCGCTCCAGCTCCACGGCGCGGCGCTCGGCCTGCTCGGCCTGGCCGCGCGCCCGCTGCACCTCGCCCCAGGCGGCCGCCGCGTCGCGCTGGGCGGCCTCCTTCTCGGCGGTGAGGGCGGAGATCTTGGCGGCGGACTCGTTCTGCGCCTCGGTCAGCCGCCGCTCCAGGTCCACGGCGCGGCGGTCGGCCTGCTCGGCCTGGCCCCGGGCGCGCTGCACCTCGCCCCACGCGGCGGCGGCGTCGCGCTGGGCGGCCTCCCTGTCGGCGGTGATCTGCGAGATCTGCGAGGCGGCGTCGTTCTGCGCCTCGGAGACCTTGCGCTCGCCCGCCGCCAGTGCGTCGCCGATCAGGTCGGCCATCTGCCGCAGCCGCTCGACGATGTCCCACGGCTGCGCCTCGGGGGCGTCGGGCTCCCCGGCGGGGTTCGCGGCCTTGATCGGTTGCTGGGCCGCCTGGACCACCTCGGGCTGGGGGCCCGTGTCACGTCCGACCGGGGTGGGCCAGGGCGAACCGGCGTCCCGCACGCTCCGCGAACCACCCGATCCGTTCAGCTCGCTCACTGTTCTCCTCGCCTGCTCGCTGCACTCCTCGCCTGGCGGCTCGTCGCATGGCTCACCAAAGGCACTCTAGTGCCGACCAGCGGAGCGTTTGCCCAGTTTGGGGTTTAGTTTCTTGATCCTCCCCCGGGAGACACCCCCGAACGGGGTGAAAAATCACAGGCTATGGGGGTTGGACCTCGGATTCGCCCACCCGGCGCTTCCGCCACGTCCCGCTCCCACGCCGTGACCAGAATCTCGGTCCTCCCCTTCCTCCCGCAACGCGCGCTCCCTGGGCACTCGGCCGCGGCGACGACGCACAGTGTTCCCGACAGCATCCCGGCAAACCGGTGTTCCGCCGGGCGGCGACGCGCGGCGAGGATCTTCGGTCACGCGGCGGAGTGGTACGGCGCTCCCCCTTCGCCGGGCCGATGAAAAAGGACATCTCATTGATCACGGCGGCGCGCCCGCGGCGGTCGGCGCCGGGCGCCTGCGGTGGGCCATGGGGACCTCCGGTGTGGCGTGGATCCGGCACCTTCACCACATCGGAGGTCTTCCTCGTTCACCAGAGGCCCAACGGTGTCAACACCGTTCGTGATCAGTACACCTCACGCGCGAAGCCTCGCAGGAGGGCCTTGACCACCGCCTCGGCCTCCGGCTGCGGCACGCCGATGAGGCCGCGGTAGACGGCCAGGCCGACGAGCATGTCCGACAGCATCCACAGGTCCGCGTCGGCGGACAGCTCCCCCCTGGCGATCGCGCGGTCGTAGATCTCCCAGCTGCGTTCCATCCGGGAGCGCATGGCGGTGCGGATGATCTCGGCGATGGCGGGGTCCCGGCCGGCCTCGCCGAAGATCTCCCGGGTCCGTTCCGCGATCTCGGGAGAGTCCCAGGCGGCGAGCGTCTCGGTGGCGATCACGACCAGGTCGCCCGCCAGCGACCCGGTGTCGGGGACCGCCGTCACCTGCGCGTCCATGGCGATGCCGAGCGCGTCCAGCAGGATGTCGCGCTTGGTGGCGTAGCGGCGGAAGACGCTCGCCCGGCCCACGCCGGCGGCCGCCGCCACCTCGTCCACGGTGAACGACGGCCCCTTGCTGAACAGCAACGACACGGCCGCCTGCCGGATGCGCGCGTCGACCTCGGGATCGGGCTTGCGCCCACGGCCACTCATTGAGATACTCCAGATATCAGATACTCTAAGTCTCAGAAGAGGTTACGGTCATGAGGGTACTCATCGTCGGCGGCGGTGTCGCGGGGCTTGCCGCGGCGCGCGGACTGACCGCGGCGGGACACGACGTCGAGGTGTACGAGGAGTCGCCGGAGCCGCGCACCGAGGGCGGGTCGGTCTCGCTCTGGCCGGCGGGCGTCGGCATCCTGCGCGAGTTCAAGGTCGACCTCGACGGCGCGGGCCGCCGCCTGGAGGCGCTGACGAACCTGTCGGTGCGCGGCCGCACGCTCGGCACGATCGACCTGACCGAGGTCGAGCGCCACTTCGACGGCCTGCCATCCCTGCACATCGCCCGGCGCGAGCTCGTCGAACGCCTCGCCGAGGGCGTGCCCGTCCGCCACGGCCAGACGGTCACCGGGGTCGATCCCGACCGCGCGGAGCTCACCTTCGCCGACGGGAGCACCGCCCGCGGCGACGTGCTCCTCGGCGCCGACGGCCGCCGGTCGGTCGTCCAGCGGGCGCTGTCGGGCGGCAACCCGAGCAGGCCCAACGGCTGGGTCACCTGGCAGGCGTTCACCACGGCGCCCGCCGACGTCGTCGACGCGGACCGGTCGCTGATGGTCTCCAACGGCCGGTCGCTCGGCAGCATCGCCCCGGCCGGGCACGGCAGGGCGCTGTGGTGGTTCGACCTGCGCGCCAAGCCCGGCGGCCGGTTCTGGGGCGACGCCCCCGACATCATGGACCGGCTCCGCGAGCGGTTCGGGCACTGGCCCGAGCCGTTCCGGACGGTGCTCGAACGCGCCGAGACCGCCCAGTTCTACCCGCACCACGTCCACCGCGTGCCCTCGGTCTGGGGCCGGGGCCCGACCACGCTGCTGGGCGACGCGGCCCACACGATGCCCCCGGCGATGGCCATGGGCTCCGGCCAGGCGCTGGAGGACGCCTGGGCGCTGACCCGCTCGCTCGACGACCTGCGCGCCTACGAACGCACCCGCGCCAAGACCGTGCGCAGGGTCGCGCGGATGGTCGGCACCGAGATGCCCAGCAGGCAGGGACCGCTGACCGCCCTCGTCCCCGACGCGCGCTCGACCCGGTCCTACATCAAGTGGCTCCGCTCGGCCAGCGACTACTTCCAGGAGGGACGCCGGTAGCCGGGAACGGCGGGCGGCGGCCACTACCGTGGGGCCATGACCATGGGACCTGAGCTTCGCACCCCGTATCCGCCGATCGAGCCGCACGAGTCGGGCATGCTCGACGTCGGGGACGGCAACGAGATCTACTGGGAGGTCTGCGGGAACCCGGGCGGCAAGCCGGCGGTGTTCCTGCACGGCGGACCGGGCGGCGGGTGCTCGCCCGACCACCGGCGGCTGTTCGACCCGGCCGCCTACCGGATCGTGCTGTTCGACCAGCGCAACTGCGGGCGTTCCCTGCCGCACGCCAGCGACCCGGACGTGGCGCTGGACGACAACACCACCTGGCACCTGGTCGCCGACATGGAGAAGCTGCGCGAGCACCTGGGCGTCGAGCGCTGGCAGGTGTTCGGCGGGTCGTGGGGCAGCGCGCTGGCGCTGGCCTACGCGCAGGCGCACCCGGACCGGGTGAGCGAGCTGGTGCTGCGCGGGATCTTCATGCTGCGGCCGTTCGAGCTGTACTGGTTCTACCAGGAGGGCGCCTCGCTGCTGTTCCCCGACCTGTGGGAGAAGTACGTCGCGCCGATCCCCGAGGACGAGCGGGAGGACCTGATCGCGGCGTTCGCCGAGCGGCTGAACTCCCCCGACCGCGAGACGCGGGTCGCGGCGGCGCGGGCGTGGGCGCAGTGGGAGGGCGGCGCGATCTCGCTGCGGCCCCGGCCGGAGCGGATCGACTCCTACGGCGACCCCGACTACGCGGTGGCGTTCGCGCGGATCGAGAACCACTACTTCACCCACGAGGGCTGGTTCGAGGACGAGCAGCTGCTGCGCGACGTCGAGCGGATCCGGCGCGTCCCGGCGGTGATCGTGCAGGGCCGCTACGACGTGTGCACGCCGCCCGCGACGGCGTGGGACCTGCACCGGGCGTGGCCGGAGGCGGAGTTCCACCTGGTGGACGACGCGGGGCACGCCTACGACGAGCCGGGCATTCTGCACCATCTGATCGAGGCCACCGACCGGTTCGCCAAGCACGGCTGACCCGTCCCCTTCCAGGGGCTTCGCGCCGGGCGGCGCGGGGCCCCTCTCCCATGCCCCCGACCTCGGCGAAGGCGCCACGACGTCCGCACGCCGCGTGAGGATGACACCAAGATCGCGTGATTCACCTCACAGAAATGAGATCAAGAAACACCGCCGTAACACGGGCGCGGCGTGAAAACCGGCCCCGGGATCGCCGCCGGGAACCATTCGCGCCGTTTCCGGAGTCTTCGCCGGTCAGCGACGGGAACGGCGGAGCGTCGGCGCGTTTCCCCGCCGATAAAACGTTCCAAAAATTTGCAAGCGACTCGTCATACCCGCTGTGACCGCACCCAAACATCCACAAGATAACAATCGTTAACGCCGCACCGTTGGCATTCGCTAAGTTGCCTGCACATGGCAGTGCAACCGCTCGAAACGGACATACCCACGGGCTGTTCCGCCGACGTGCGCCTACGGGAACCGTCCCTCGCTGACGGCCCGGAACTGTGGCGGATGGCGCGGGACTCCAGGGTCCTGGACGTCAACTCCCCCTACAGCTACACGCTCTGGTGCCGCGACTTCGCCGACACCTCGGTGGTCGCCGACGACGGCGGGCGCCCCTGCGGCTTCGTCACCGGCTACCGGCGGCCCGACGCCCCCGACACGCTGTTCATCTGGCAGGTCGCCGTGGACGCGAGCCATCGCGGACGCGGCCTGGCCCGCCGCATGCTGGACGAGCTGGCCGCCCGGACGCGCGGCCAGGGGATCCGCTGGGTGGAGGCCACCGTCACCCCCGACAACGCCCCCTCGGCCGCGATGTTCTCCTCCTTCGCCCGTGACCACGGCTGCGGGCTGACCCGGACGCGGCTGTTCGGGCGCGAGCACCTGGCGGGCGACCACGAGCCCGAGGTGCTGTTCCGGATCGGCCCGCTGCCCGTCCGCTGAAGCCACCCGTCCGCTGAAGCCACCCCGAGCCCCTCTCCTCTTTTCCGTCCATCACCCTCCGGAGGTACGGCATGAACACTTTCGAACGCCTGGAATCCGAAGTACGCGGCTACTGCCGCGGCTGGCCCACGGTCTTCACCACCGCCCGGGGAAGCCACATCACCGACGAGAACGGCCGCACCTACCTGGATTTCTTCGCCGGTGCCGGGACCCTCAACTACGGGCACAACAACCCGCTGCTGAAACAGCGGCTCATGGATTATCTGGCGGCCGACAACATCGTGCACAGCCTTGACATGTACACCGCCGCCAAACGCACTTTCCTGGAACGTTTCGAGGAGGTCGTGCTCCGGCCGCGCGGCCTGGACTACAAGGTCCAGTTCCCCGGCCCGGCGGGCAACCACTCGGTCGAGGCGGCGCTGAAGCTGGCCCGCAAGTACACCGGCCGGGAGACGGTCGTCAGCTTCACCAACGCCTTCCACGGCATGACGCTGGGCGCGCTGGCGGTCACCGGCAACTCGATGAAGCGCACCGGCGCGGGCGTGCCGCTGGGCCACGGCGTGGCGATGCCCTACGACAACTACCTGGACGGCCGCACCCCCGACTTCCTGCTGTTCGAGACGATGCTGGCCGACAGCGGCTCGGGCCTGGACAAGCCCGCCGCCGTGATCATGGAGACGGTGCAGGGCGAGGGCGGCATCAACGCCGCCAGCGCCGACTGGCTGCGCGGCCTGGCCGACCTGTGCAAGCGGCACGACATGCTGCTGATCGTCGACGACGTGCAGATGGGCTGCGGCCGGACCGGCGCGTTCTTCAGCTTCGAGCAGGCCGGGATCACGCCCGACATCGTGTGCCTGTCGAAGTCGCTGAGCGGCTACGGCCTGCCGTTCGCGGTCACGCTGTTCCGGCGCGGCCTGGACGTGTGGGAGCCCGGCGAGCACAACGGCACCTTCCGCGGCTTCAACCCGGCGTTCGTCACCGCCACCGGCGCGCTGGAGGAGTACTGGACCGACGAGGGGCTGACCGGGCGGACCCTCGCCAAGGGCGACCTGGTCGAGCGCGGCCTGAACGAGATCGCCCTGCTGAACGCCGACGTCGTGGAGACCGTCCGGGGCCGCGGCCTGGCCTGGGGCCTGGTCATGAAGGACGCCGAGCTGGCCCCGCGGGTGTGCGCGGAGGCGTTCGAACGCGGCCTGCTGATGGAGACCTCCGGCCCCGAGGGCGAGGTCGTCAAGCTGCTGCCGCCGCTGACCACCGACGAGGCCGACCTGGGCCGGGGGCTGGAGATCATCGCCGAGTCGGTGAGCGCCGTCACCCGCGACCGCGTCCCCGCCTGAGAGGAGCACCCCAATGATCGTCCGTTCGCTGAACGAGATCGTCGGCACCGACCGCGACGTCCGGGCGGAGACCTGGCGCAGCCGCCGCCTGGTGCTGGCGAAGGAGAAGGTCGGCTTCTCCCTGCACGACACGGTCCTGTACGCCGGGACCGAGACGCGGATGTGGTACGCGAACCACATCGAGGCCGTCTACTGCGTCGAGGGCGAGGGCGAGCTGGTCAACGAGGTGACCGGCGAGAAGCACCGCATCGAGCCCGGCGTGATGTACCTGCTCGACGGTCACGAGCACCACGTCCTGCGCGCCCACACCGACGTGCGCACCGTCTGCGTCTTCAACCCGCCGTGCACCGGCCGCGAGGTCCACGACGAGAACGGTGTCTACCCCCTGCTGACCGAGCCGGAGAACGACCAGGAGAACGCGTGAGCATCATCGAGTCCCATCCCTCCGTCGACGACGCCTACCCCACCCGCAAGGCAGCCGAGGCGGCGCTGCTGTACCGCGTGGACCCGGTGGTGTACGGCTCGGCGGGCGACGGCCCGATCGACGCCGGAACGCTGGAGTCCTACGACGCCAACGGCTACCTCACGATCGACCAGCTCCTCGACCCCGAGGAGGTGGAGCTGTACCGCGCCGAGCTGCGCCGCCTGTCGTCGGACCCGAAGATCCTGGCCGACGAGCGCACCGTCACCGAGCGCGGCTCGGACGAGGTCCGCTCCATCTTCGAGGTGCACCGCATCAGCGAGGTGTTCGCAAACCTGGTGCGCGACCCGCGCGTGGTGGGCCGGGCCCGGCAGATCCTCGGCTCGGACGTCTACGTCCACCAGAGCCGGGTCAACTACAAGCCCGGGTTCAAGGGCAAGGACTTCTACTGGCACTCCGACTTCGAGACCTGGCACGCCGAGGACGGCATGCCGCGGATGCGCGCGGTCAGCATCTCGATCGCCCTCACCGAGAACTTCGCGCACAACGGCGGACTGATGATCATGCCGGGGTCGCACAAGACGTTCGTGTCGTGCGTCGGTGAGACGCCCTCCGACCACTACAAGGAGTCGCTGAAGGGCCAGGAGATCGGCACCCCGGACCCGGGCAGCCTGTCGATCCTGGCCGACAAGCACGGCATCGAGCTGTTCACCGGCCCGGCGGGCTCGGCGACGATGTTCGACTGCAACTGCATGCACGGCTCCAACGGCAACATCACCCCGTTCCCGCGCTCCAACGTGTTCATCGTCTTCAACAGCGTGGAGAACACCTGCGTCGAGCCGTTCTCCGCCCCCGCGCACCGCCCCTCGTTCATCGGCGCCCGCGACTTCACCCCCGTCGCCTAGCCGTCCCCCCTCCATGTCCGGCGCCGCGTCCGCCGGGGCCCTCCCCGGCGGACGCGGCGCCGCGCCCCCCCCCCCCCCCCCCCCCGGGCGCCCGGCCGCCCCCCCCCGGTCGCGGGCGCCGGGCCGGGGGGGCCCCCCCCGGGGGCCCCCGGCGCCGCGCACCCCACCCCCACCCCCCGGGAGCTCCCCATGACCTCTTCCAGACGCGACTTCCTGCGCACCGCCGCGATGCTGGGCGCGGCCGTCCCCCTCACCGCCGCCGGATGTTCCACCACCGACCCGCAGGCCGAACGCCGGGGCGGCGGCACCCTGGCGCGGGCCCGGCAGGAGGGGAGGATCCGTGTCGGGTTCGCCAACGAGGCCCCCTACGGCTTCACCGACAAGGACGGCAAGCTGACCGGCGAGGCCCCCGAGCTGGCCCGCGTCGTCTTCAAGGAACTCGGCATCCCCACCGTCGAGGGCGTGCAGGTCGCGTTCGGCGGCCTGATCGGCGGCCTGCAGGCCAAGCGGTTCGACGTCGTCTCCGCCGGGATGTTCATCACGCCGGAGCGGTGCGGCGCGGTCGCGTTCTCCGACCCCGAGTACGTCGCCAAGAGCGCGTTCCTCGTGCCGAAGGGCAACCCCAAGAAGATCCGCAAGTTCGAGGACGCCGCGCGGGCGAACGCCCGGATCGGCGTCCTGACCGGTGCGGTGGAGGGCGACTACGCCGCCAAGCTGGGGGTGGGGAAGGACAACGTCAAGACCTTCGACAGCGCCCCCAACGCGTTCGAGGGCCTCAAGGCCGGTCGCATCGACGCCATCTCCCTCACCCGCATCTCCCTGGCCGACCTGCTGTCCAAGCACCAGGGCGAGCCGTTCGAGGTGACCGACCCCTTCACGCCGGTGATCGACGGGAAGGAGCGGTTCGGGGCGGGCGCGTTCGCGTTCCGCAAGGCCGACGCCGACCTGCTCAAGGCGTTCAACGACAAGCTCACCGAGCTGAAGACCGGCAAGCGGCTGCTGCCGGTGCTGCGCCCGTTCGGGTTCACCGAGGCCGACCTGCCCGGCCCGGACGACACCGCCGCCAAGTTCTGCCAGGGCTGATCCGCCGTGTCCGAAGTCCTCGACAGCTACCCCCAGTTGCTCCAGGGCGCGTGGATCACCGTGCAGATCACCGTCCTCGGCGCGGTGCTCGCGCTGGTGCTGGCGCTGGCGTTCGGTGTGGCGGGCGCCGCGCGGCCGGTGTGGATGCGCGCGGTCAACCGCCTCTACGTGGAGTTCTTCCGGGGCGCGGCGGCGCTGGTGCTGATGTACTGGCTGTTCTACTCGCTGCCGCTGGTCGGCCTGCGGTTCACCCCGATGGCCGCCGCCGTGCTGGCGCTCGGCCTCAACTACGGGGCCTACGGCGCCGAGGTGGTGCGCGGCTCGATCAACGCCGTGCCGAAGGCGCAGTACGAGGCGGCGGTCGCGCTGAACCTGCGGCCCGCCCAGCGGATGCGCCGGGTGATCCTGCCGCAGGCGGTGGCGCTGATGCTGCCGCCGTTCGGGAACCTGCTCATCGAGCTGATGAAGGCCACGGCCGTGGTGTCGCTGGTGACGATCGCCGACCTGACGTTCCGCGCCCAGCAGATCCAGGCCAACACCGGTGAGACGGCGGCGACCTACGCGCTCGTCCTGGTGGTGTACTTCGTGATCGCGCAGGTGCTGCAACGCCTCGTCCGGCTGCTGGAGCGCCGCACCGAACGGATGCTGGGCCGCCGGCCGCGCCGCGGCGCGCTCCGCGAGGTCCCCGCCCCGGCGGGAGGCGTGCCCCGATGACCTGGGACTGGAACTACACCGGGGAGATCCTCCCCGACCTGCTCAACGGGCTGCGCGTCACCGTCGTCGCCACCCTGCTCGGCTACGCCATCGCGCTGGTGCTGGGCCTGGCCTGGACGCTGCTGCAACGCACCCCCAGCCGCCTGGTCAACGGGACGGTCCGCTGGGTGGCGGAGTTCATCCGCAGCACCCCCCTGCTGGTGCAGCTGTTCTTCGTCTTCTACGTGCTGCCGTCGTGGGGCCTGACGCTCGGGCCCCTCACCGCCGGGATCATCGGTCTGGGCCTGCACTACTCCACCTACACCTCCGAGGTGTACCGGGCGGGCATCGACGACGTGCCGCGCGGCCAGTGGGAGGCGGCCACCGCCCTCAACCTGCCGCGCCGCCGCGTGTGGCTCGGGGTGGTGCTGCCGCAGGCCGTCCGCAAGGTGGTGCCCACGCTCGGCAACTACCTCATCGCCATGTTCAAGGACTCGCCGCTGCTGCTGGCCGTCAACGTCGTGGAACTGCTCGGGGCCGCCTACCAGACCGGCTCCAGGACGCTCCAGTTCCTGGAGCCGATCACGATCGTCGGCGTGCTGTTCATCGCGGTCAGCGTGCTGTCCTCCCTGCTCGTCCGTCGCCTGGAGAGGCGCTATGCCACCTACTGACACCACCCCCGCAGTCCCCGCCCCCGAGGACGGCGTCCCCGGCGTCCCGCTCGCCAAGGGCGCCGCCGCCGACCCGCTGCCGCACGGCGAGACGCCCGGCATCCGGTTCGAGAAGGTGGTCAAGCGGTTCGGCGGCAACGTCGTGCTGCGCGAGCTCGACTTCACCGTCGCGCCCGGCGAGCGCGTCACGCTGATCGGGCCGTCCGGGTCGGGCAAGACCACGATCCTGCGGCTGCTGATGACCCTGGAACGGGTCGACGGCGGGATCATCCGGGTCGGCGAGCGGCCGCTGTCGCACATGGAGCGCGGCGGGCGGCTCGTCCCGGCCAACGAGAGGCACCTGCACGAGATGCGCAAGCAGATCGGCATGGTGTTCCAGCAGTTCAACCTGTTCCCCAACATGAACGTGCTGCGCAACCTCACCGAGGGCCCGGTGCACGTGCTGGGGCTGTCCCGGGACGAGGCCGTCGAGCGCGCCCGCGGGCTGCTGGACATGGTGGGGCTGGCCGACAAGATCGAGGCACATCCCTCGCAGCTGTCGGGCGGCCAGCAGCAGCGCGTGGCGATCGCCCGCGCGCTGGCGATGCGGCCGAAGGTGCTGCTGCTGGACGAGGTCACCTCCGCGCTCGACCCCGAGCTGGTGGTGGGCGTGCAGGACCTGCTGCGCGACATCGCCCGGCAGAGCGATCTGACGCTGCTGTGCGTGACGCACGAGATGCACTTCGCCCGCGACATCTCCGACCGGGTGCTGATGTTCGACCAGGGCCAGATCGTGGAGGAGGGCCCGCCGGACCAGATCTTCGGCGAGCCGCGCGAGCAGCGCACCCGCGACTTCCTCCAGGCGGTGCTGGCCTCCTGACGGGAACGGGTGGGGCTCCCCCGGCGGGGCCCCACCCGGACGGTCGCGGCGGGCGCGCCCTCAGGCGACGCCCGGCCAGGCGCCGTCGGTCATCTCCTCCCAGCGGGGCATCGGGATCTCGGGGTGGAACTGGCGCAGCAGCTCGCTGGGGAAGGTGCCCACCGGGGCCTTGCGCGGGTCGGCGGCGGCCTGGGCGACGATCGTGCCGGACAGGGCGTCGGCCAGTTCCAGCCGGGGGAAGGCGACGTGCACCCGGCCGGCCAGCCCCTCGGGGAGGTTCTCGGCGCCGAGCGCGACCACGTCGATCCCGGCGCCGGTGTGCGTGAGGGCGATCTCCGGGCGCATGCGGTGGGCGATGCCCACGCTGGTGTGCAGCGCGACGGCGTCCCAGACGACCCGGACGCGGTCGGCGGGCACGCCCTGCCCTTCGAGGAACGACGCGGCCGCGTCGGCGCCGTCCACCTCGAAGCGCTGGTCGCCGTTGCCCCGCTCGGTCAGCCCCATGTCGTGCAGGAGGCAGGCGAGGAACAGCAGTTCGTCGTCGTAGTCGGAGCCCGCCTTCAGGCCCATGCCCTCGCCCGCCGCGCGGCCGAACAGGTAGCTGCGGACGCTGTGGTGGGCGAGGGCCTCGCTCACCTCCTCGTAGGCGTGGGCGTAGGCGCGGCGGGCCAGGTCGGTGTCGGGGAACGCGAATTCGGCGAAGTGATCGGTCATGGACACGATGGTCGGCCCGCCGCCGCTCCGCCACCAGTGGCCCGAAGGCCGATGTGCGCTATATTCCGGCCATGCACACCGTGGCCGTTCTCGCCCTCGACGGGGTGGTGCCGTTCGACATGGCGACGCCGTGCCAGGTGTTCGGCGCGGCGTACGAGGGGCCGGGCGCGCCGCTGTACGAGACGCGGGTGTGCGCGCCCGGCGGCGCGGTGGTGTCCTCGTCGCTGTTCGGGAAGATGAGGGTGGAGACGCCCTGGGACCTGGACGCCGTCGCCGCCGCCGACACGGTCGTGCTGCCCGGCGTGGAGGACCCGCGCGTCCGGCCGCCCGCCGAGGTGCTGGAGGCGCTGCGCGCCGCCGCGGACCGGGGCGCGCGGATCGCGTCGATCTGCGTGGGGGCGTTCGCGCTGGCCGCGACCGGGCTGCTGGACGGGCGGCGCGCCACCACGCACTGGATGTACGCGCGGCTGCTGGCCGAGCGGTACCCGAGGGTCGAGGTCGATCCGTCGGTGCTGTTCGTGGACGGCGGCGCGCTGCTGACCTCGGCCGGGGTCGCGGCGGGCGTGGACCTGTGCCTGCACCTGGTGCGCCGCGACCACGGGTCGGCCGTCGCGGGGCAGGTGGCGCGGTTCATGGTGACGCCGTTGCAGCGCGACGGGGGGCAGGCGCAGTTCATCCGGCATCCCGACCCCCGGGACGAGGGGGTGGCGTTGCAGCCGGTCCTGGCGTGGCTGGAGGAGAACCTGCACCGGCCGCTGACGCTGGAGGACATCGCGCGACGGGCGGCGCTGAGCGTGCGGACGCTGACCCGGCGCTTCCGCGAGCAGACCGGCACCAGCCCGTTGCAGTGGCTGCTGAACGCCCGCATCCACCGCGCCCAGCACCTGCTGGAGAGCACCGACCTGCCGGTCGAGCGGATCGCCGCCGAGTCGGGGTTCGGCGCGGCGGTGACGCTGCGGGCGCACTTCGCGCGGCGGGTGGGGACCTCGCCGCAGGCGTACCGGCGGGCGTTCCGCGGGCGGTGACCATTGTCACCCTGGAGTTGACCGAACGACATTCGGTAGCGTGCCGGGGTATCCGTCCCGCGAGGAGGCTTCGGCGGTGATCCATGGGTGAGGGCGCGAGCATCGTCGGGCTCGGCATGACCGAGCTCGGCCGGGTGTACGGGCGCAGCCCGCGTCGGCTGGCGGCCGACGCGGTGCGGCGCGCGGTCGCCGACGCGGGCCTGTCCCTGTCGGACCTGGACGGCCTGCTGGTCAGCCATGGCATGGGCGGCTCCCCCGGCATCGAGCTGGCCGACTCCCTCGGCCTGCGCGACCTGCGGCTGCTGACGCAGATGAACGCGTTCGGCGCGACCGCCGGGGCGATGGTGGCGTACGCGGCGATGTCGGTGCTGAGCGGCGCGGCGACGACGGTGGCGTGCGTGTTCGCCGACGCGCCGCTGAAGCCGAGGCAGTCGGCCGGGTCGGCGTACCACCGGGACGCCCCCGAGTGGTACGGGTTCGGCGGGATGACGGCGGCGCTGGGGTTCCGCAGCGTGAACGCGTTCTACGCCCTGGCCGCACGGCGGCACATGGAGCGGTACGGCACCACCAGCGAGCAGCTCGGCGCGATCGCCGTCAGCACGCGGCGGTGGGCCGCGATGAACCCGCTGGCGCAGATGCGCGACCCGATCACGGTCGAGGACCACCAGAACTCGCGCTGGGTCGCCGAGCCGCTGCACCTGCTGGACTGCTGCCTGGTGTCCAACGGCGCGATCGCGGTCGTCGTCACCGGCGCGGACCGGGCGCGGGACCTGGCGCAGCCGCCGGTGCACCTGTGGGGCTGGGGCCAGGGGCATCCGGGGCACCGCAAGGAGCGGGGCAGCGAGTTCGGGCTGCGGACCGGCGCGGCGACGTCCGGCCCGGTCGCGATGAAGATGGCCGGGGTCGCGCCCGACGACATCGACGTCTGCCAGCTCTACGACTGCTACACCTACACGGTGCTGGTGTCGCTGGAGGACTACGGCTTCTGCGGCAAGGGCGAGGGCGGCGCGTTCGCCGCGTCCGGCGCGCTCGGCCCCGGCGGGTCGCTGCCCACCAACACCGGCGGCGGCCAGCTGTCCGGCTACTACATGTGGGGCATGACGCCGCTGTCGGAGGCCGTCATCCAGGGACGCGGCCAGGGCGGCGAGCGCCAGGCGGACCGCAACGACCTGATCCTGGTCAGCGGCAACGGCGGCATCCTCGACCACCACTCCACGCTGATCCTCAGCCCGCACGCGAAGGGGGCCTGACGGTGGACATCGGCATCCTGCGCCGTGACGGCCGCACCGACCCGTTCTTCGACGGCGCCGCCGCCGACCGGCTGGTGGTCCGGCGGTGCGTCCCGTGCGACCGCTGGTTCGCGCCCGACCAGGGCGACTGTCCCGGGTGCGGCTCCACCGGGCTGGAGTGGGCGCGGGCGTCGGGGACGGCGACGCTGGTGGCGTGGACGGTCACGCACGCGAAGCCGCGCGAGGACGGGACCGTTCCGCCTCCGGCGTACCTGGCGCTGGTGGAGCTGCCGGAGGGGCCGTGGCTGCACGCGCGGCTGGACGGGGTGGACCCCGCGTCCCTGCGCGAGGGGCTGCCGCTGAGGGCGGCGTTCGAGCACCCGGCCGAGGGCGAGTCGTACGTGCTGTTCCGCCCCGCGTCCTGACCGGCGGGCCCGCGCGCGCCCCCGGTGCGTGAGACTGGGGGCCATGGAAGCGAAGGAGCTGTACCCCCCGGTCGAGCCGTACGAGTCGGGCATGCTCGACGTCGGGGACGGCGACGAGATCTACTGGGAGGTCTGCGGGAACCCGGGCGGCAAGCCGGCGGTGTTCCTGCACGGTGGACCGGGCGGCGGGTGCTCGCCTAACCACCGGCGGCTGTTCGACCCGGCCGCCTACCGGATCGTGCTGTTCGACCAGCGCAACTGCGGGCGCTCCCTGCCGCACGCCGCCGAGCCCGACATCGACCTGTCGGCGAACACCACGGCGAACCTGGTCGCGGACGTGGAGAAGCTGCGCGAGCACCTGGGCGTGGACCGGTGGATGGTGTTCGGCGGGTCGTGGGGCAGCACGCTCGCGCTCGCCTACTCGCAGGCGCATCCGGGGCGCGTGACGGAGATCGTGGTGCGCGGCGTGTACCTGGCGCTGCCCTCGGACGAGCCGTGGTGCTTCGCCGAGGGCGGGGTGTCGCGGATGTTCCCCGACGCGTGGGAGAGGTTCCGGGACCACATCCCCGAGGACGAGCGCGGCGACTACCTGGCGGCCTACGCGCGCCGCCTCGCCGACCCGGACCCGGCGGTGCGCGTTCCGGCCGCGCTGGCCTGGACGCGCTGGGAGAACACGACCGCGACGCTGCTGCCCCCGCCCGGGGAGGACGAGGAGGAGCGGGCGGCGGTCGCGGTGGCGCGCCTGGAGAACCGCTACTTCGGCAACGGGTGCTTCCTGGAGCCCGGTCAGCTCCTGCGGGACGCCCCTCGCCTGCGCGGGATCCCCGGCGTGATCGTGAACGGGCGCTACGACATGCTGACCCCGCCGGACGCCGCGTGGCTGCTGCACCGGGCCTGGCCGGACTCGGAGCTGCACATCGTCCCGGACGCCGGGCACGCCTTCGACGAGCCGGGGACGCTCCGGCGGCTGCTGGAGGCGACCGATCGGTTCCGGCCCTGGACCGAACGGCATTCGGTCCTCTAGCGTCGGGGCATGCGCACCGAGGTCTGCGAGACGTTCGGGATCGAGTTCCCGCTGTTCGCCTTCAGCCACTGCCGGGACGTGGTCGCGGCCGTCACCAACGCGGGCGGGATGGGCGTGCTGGGCGCCGTCGCCTACACGCCGGACCGCCTGGAGGAGGAGCTGCGCTGGATCGACGCGCACGTCGGAGGCCGCCCCTACGGCGTCGACGTGCTGGTCCCCGCGAGGATCGACGAGTCCGCCGAACGGGCCGGGCGCGGCGAGGGCGGGCTGGAGACGATGCTGGCGGCCGTTCCGCGGGAGCACTGGGAGTTCCTGTTCGGGCTCTTCGAGAGGTACGGGGTCCCGCTCCCCGACTTCGAGAAGGCGAGGAGGGGCCACTCGCGCGGCGGCACGCAGGTCACCCGGGAGGGCGCGGCCGAGCTGATCGAGGTGTCGCTCTCCCACCCGATCCGCCTGATCGCCAGCGCGCTGGGCACCCCGCCGCCGCTCATGGTGGACCGGGCGAAGGAGCGCGGCGTCCCGGTCGCGGCCCTGGTGGGCACGGCCGAGCACGCCCGCCGCCAGGCGGCCGCCGGGGTGGACCTGATCGTCGCGCAGGGCGGCGAGGCCGGCGGCCACACCGGCGAGATCTCCACGATGGTCCTGGTCCCCGAGGTGGTGGACGAGGTCGCCCCGCTCCCGGTCCTGGCGGCCGGGGGCATCGCGACGGGCCGCCAGATGGCCGCCGCGATGGCCCTCGGCGCGTCCGGCGTGTGGTGCGGCTCGGTCTGGCTGACCACCGAGGAGGCCGAGACCCCGCCCCCGGTCAAGGCGAAGATGCTGGCCGCGACGTCCCGGGACACGGTCCGTTCCCGGTCCCGCACGGGCAAGCCCGCCCGCCAACTCCGCTCCGCCTGGACCGACGAGTGGGAGGGCCCGGGCAGCCCCGGCGCGCTCGGCATGCCCCTCCAGATGATCATCGCCGAGGGCGCGATGCGCCAGATCAACAAGGTCGCCGAGACGGGCAACCCCGGAGCCCGCGAGCTGGCCAACTACTTCGTGGGCCAGGTCGTGGGCCAGATGAACGCCGTGCGGCCGGCCCGCCGCGTCGTCCACGACATGATCGAGGAGTTCGCCGACGCGGTCGCCCGCCTGAACGCCATCACCGGCGCCCACTGAGGGCTCCGGGACGGCCGTTTCGGAGGTGGCCCGCGGGGTAGCCGCACACCGGAGGGACCAGGGCGCGCCGGACGCCGCCGGCACGCCGGCCCGACGGGGAGGGGGCGGGTCGTGCCGGAGGTGGCGCAGGCCGCGGGCTGGGGGTTGCTGGCCGGTTCGGCGCTGGTGCTGGGGGCGCTGGTCGGCTACCTGGTGCGGATCCCGGCGCGGGTGGTGGCCGGGGTGATGGCCTTCGGCAGCGGCGTGCTGCTGTCGGCGGTGTCGTTCGAGCTGATCGCCGAGGCGAACGAGCGCGGCGGCCTGGCGCCGACCGTGATCGGGGCGTTGACCGGCGCGGTCGTCTACGCCGGGGCCAACATGCTGCTCGCCCGGCGCGGCGCGCGGCACCGCAAGCGCTCGGGCGGGCAGCAGAGCTCCGAGCGGGAGCGGCCGGGGTCGGGCACGGCGATCGCGCTGGGCGCGCTGCTGGACGGGGTGCCGGAGTCGATGGTGATCGGCGTCAGCCTGCTGGGCGGCGGCACGGTGAGCGCCGTCACGGTGGCCGCGGTGTTCATCAGCAACGTGCCCGAGGGCCTGTCCAGCGCCGCGGGGATGCGGCGCTCGGGACGCGGCCCCCGCTACGTGTTCGGGCTGTGGAGCGGCATCGCGCTGATCAGCGCCGCGGCGTCGGTGGTCGGCTACGCCGCGCTCGGCGACGCCCCCGCGAGCGTGCCGGCCGCCGTCACCGCGCTGGCCGGCGGCGCGATCCTCACCATGATCGCCGACACGATGATCCCCGAGGCGTTCGAGGACGCGCACCTGCTGACGGGCCTGATCACCATGGTCGGCTTCCTCGCCGCGTTCGCCCTGTCGCACGCCTGACCTCCACCCCCTATAACCGGATGGTCATGCCGAGGGGCGTGATTGGGATTGGTCCGGCATGCGAAAACAGGGGAGCATGTGATCCCGGCCATAGCGCGGACGCAGCGCCCCATCCGCTGTCGATCCGTTCGCGTGCCCCGTTTTCACCTCCGAAGGAGCGGCATGACCGCCGACAGTGAGATCCGTCCGGTCGAGGTCTCCGAGTTCTTCACCTACCGGCACCCCGAGCTGTACCACCCGGACTGGAAGGGCTTCTACGAGGTCGCGCTGGACCGCCGACAGGACGTCCGGCGGCGGTTCCCGCACGCCCTCGACCTCAAGTACGGCCCCGACCCGGCCCAGATCGCCGACGTCTACCATCCCGCCGGGGCCACCGGCCTTCCCGTCGTGGTCTACTTCCACGGCGGGCGGTGGCGCGAGGGCCACCCGGCCTTCTACGACCACCTGGCGGCGCCCTGGGTCGAGGCCGGGGCGGTGTTCGTGTC
Organism: Actinomadura kijaniata; assembly: GCF_014138665.1. Classification (NCBI taxonomy): domain Bacteria; kingdom Bacillati; phylum Actinomycetota; class Actinomycetes; order Streptosporangiales; family Thermomonosporaceae; genus Actinomadura; species Actinomadura kijaniata. The sequence goes on along the minus strand of NZ_JACJIA010000007.1, from coordinate 407,359 downwards.
CTGCGGCTACCGGCTGACCCCCGCGCACACGATCGCCGACGCGGTCGACGACGCCGTCCGGGCGGTGGACTGGGCGCGCCGGACCGCGCCCGCCTACGGCGGCGACCCCGAACGGATCATCGTGGCCGGGCACTCGGCGGGCGGCCATCTGACCGCCATGGCCACCATGACCGGCTGGGCGGGCGGGAGCCCCCTGCCCGGCGTGGTCGGCGCCGTCTGCATGAGCGCCCCCGTCGACCTTCGCGGGGAACCCGGCCTGGCCCCGGCGGAGGCCGCGCGCCTCAGCCCCGCCGACCACATCACCCACGCGCCCGCCAGCGTCGTGGTCTCCTTCGGCGACCCCGAGCCGAACCACCGGGCGCAGAGCGACGGCTTCTTCGGCGACCAGGGCCGGCTGCTGGTCCGGGCGCTGGAGGAGGGCGGCCACCGCCCGGTCACCGTCGTGCTTCCCGGGACCGACCACGTGGCGACCGGGACCGCGTTCGCCGACCCGGCCTCGCCGCTGTTCGCCGCCGCCCGCGCCGTCGTGTTCGGCGCGAACGACAGGAGCTCCTCATGACCGCCGTCAACGCGGCGCCCACGTCCGCCCGCGTCCTGTGGACCACCGTCGCCCTGGCCTTCTCGGCCGTCCTGCTCGACGGGTTCGACTCCGCCGCGCTGGCGTTCTCGGTCCCCGTCCTGGCCGGGGAGTGGGGGCTGTCGCGCGCCGCGTTCACCGCTCCCCTGGTGCTGACCAACCTCGGCGTCGTCGTGGGCTACCTGGCCTGCGGGCCGCTGAGCGCCCGGCTGGGACGGCGCCGCGTGCTGATCGGCGGCGTGGTGTTCTTCGCCGTCAGCACGCTGCTGACGGCGGTGACGCTGCCCGTCCAGTCGGTGCCCCTGCTCAGCGTCACGCGCGTGCTCACGGGCCTCGGGCTGGGCGCGGTGCTCCCGGCCGCCGTGGCGCTGGCGACCGACCACGCTCCCGTGCGGCGGCGTCAGCTGGTGTCGGTCGCGGTGACCCTGGGCCTGGCGTCGGGCGCGACGCTGGGCGGGCTGTTCGGCGGCCGGATGCTCCAGGAGCTGGGCGCCGCCGGGGTGTTCTGGATCGCGGGCGGCCTCCCGCTCGCGCTGGCGGCGGTGATGGCCTGGCGCCTGCCGGCCGCCGCCGGTGCGGGCGCGGACACCGCCGACACGGCCCGCCGCGCCGAACGCGTCAGCGAGCTGTTCCCTCCGGGCATGCGCATGAACACCGCGCTGATCTGGGCGTTCTCGTTCCTGGCGTTCCTGTCGGCCTACACCCTCCAGTCCTGGGTGCCGTCCCTGATGGGCGACTTCGGCTTCGCCGACTCCGAGGCCCCGCTCGGGCTGGCGTTCTTCAGCATCGGCGGCATCGCCGGCGGCGTCCTGCTGGTCTGGCTGGCCTCGCGCGTCCCGATCGCGCTGGCCCTGTGCGCGCTGTCGCTGACGGGCGCGGCCTGCGCGTTCGCCATCGCCCGCGCCGACCTCGGCGGCACGGTCCTGCTGGTCGTGCTGGGCGGCACCGGGCTGGGGCTCGTCGGGAGCCAGATCGGCCAGCTCGCCATGGCCGTCGCCCTGTACCCCGCCGCGACGCGCACCACCGGCGTGGGCTGGGCGGCGGCGCTCGGCCGCATCGGGTCGATCGTCGGTCCCGCCGTCGCGGGCGTGCTGCTCGGGCTGTCCCTGCCCGGACGGGACATCGTGCTGCTGACCACGCTCCCGGTGCTGACCGCCGCGTTGTGCGCGCTGCTGCTGTGGCGGCGGCAGGCCGGTGGCGGCGCGGTGCCCGCCGCGCAGCGGCGGACCTGACCCGTCCGGGCGGGCACGACCCTCGCCCAGTGAACATGTACTGATACGTCGGGATAAGAGATAGATCGCACGGGTACGCCTCGGGCATGGGGCTGCGGCGAGGCGTGGTGGTCGGGTACGGCCTCCTCGTCGCGGCCATGGCGCTCGTCACCGTGGACGTGCTGGCCGACGGCCCGCTCCGGCAGCTGGACTTCGCCCTCCACCGGCTGTGCGCCCGCCATGTGCGCGGCGTGTGGTGGGAGGTGGCCAACGCGGTCACGCAGCTCGGGCAGCGCGGCGTGCTGTTGCAGGCCATCGTGCCGCTGGCGGTCGTCGCCGCGATCCGGCGGCGGTCGCCGCGTCCCCCGCTGGCGGCCGCGCTGATCATCGTGGTGCTGTCCTGCCTCCAGGTCACGCTGAAGGCGCAGATCCCCCGGACGTTCCCGTTCGGGGACACCGACGTGATCTTCGCGCAGGGCAACGCGTACCCGTCCGGGCACACCCTCAACGCGATCCTGCTCGTCTGGGTGATCCTCGAACTGCTCGCGCTCGCCCTGCCCGCGGCGGCCGCCCGGCGCCTGCCGCCGCGCCGCCGCCGCGCCCTCGCGCTGGCGTCGGGCGCGCTGGCGGCCGTGGCGCTCGTGCTGGCCGACGACCACTGGCTGACCGACGTGCTGTTCAGCCTGGCGCTCGGCCCGCTCCTGCTCAACCTGCTGGTGCGGCTGTCGCCGTTCACCGGACGGGAACGCCCCGGGGAGCGGCCGTCGCCGTCCGCCGACGCGGTCGGCTCCACGAGCGGCTGAGCGGGCCGCGGCGGGTCGTCAGCGTCGAGGCCGCACGCCGTCCGCCTCCTCCAGGGCCTGGAGCAGGATGCGCAGGGCCGGCTGGGGAGTGGCGCTCTCGCGGACGGCGGCGTGGACCACCCTGACCGGCTCCGGGCGCCGCACCCTGCGCAGGACGACGCCCGCGTGGCGGCGGCCCGCCACGGCGATGCGGGGCAGGAGGCCCACACCGAGGCCCGCCGCGACGAAACCCTGCGCGGTGGCGTAGTCCTCGCTCCCGGCCACGAAGTTCGGGCTGAAACCCGCCGTGGCGCAGGCGCCGAGGATCACGTCCAGGCACGGCCCCGGCGGCTCGCTGCCGATCCACGGCTCCCCCGCGAGGTCGGCGAGGTCGACGACGCGGCGCGCGGCGAGCGGATGGTCGGCGGGCAGCGCGGCGAGGTAGGGGTCGTCCAGCAGGTGCACCAGGCGCAGGCCCGGGGGCGTGTCGGCGCGCGACCGGACCACGATCGCCAGGTCCGCGTCGCCCCGCTCGACCTCCAGCAGCGGGTCCTCGGGGTCGATCAGCGCGAGGTCGACCCGCACCCCCGGATGCTCCCGGCGGAGCCGGGCCAGCGCGGGCGCCACCAGCGTGGGGCCGACCGAGGTGAAGTAGCGGACGGCCAGCCGTCCGGTGCGTCCGGCGCGCAGGTCGGCCAGCGCCGTCTCCGCCGCGGCCATGTCCTGGCTGATGATCGCGGTGTGCTCGGCCAGCAGCCGGCCCGCCGCCGTCGGCCGGACGCCCCGGCCGACCCGTTCCAGCAGGGCGGTCCCCGCCTCCCGCTCCAGCGCCGCCACCTGCTGGCTCACCGCCGACGGCGTGTACCCCAGATGGGTCGCGGCCGACGTCACCGAACCGCTCGTGATCACCGCGCGCAGCACCAGCATCCGCCTCAGATCAAGCATGTAGCGGAGCTTAACAAGGGTGCAGAACCTTTTGATTGTGCTTACCGGTCGTCCCGCGGCATCGTGTGCCGACGACAGGGCGACGACGTGGAGGGGGGCCGGGGCGTGACCGATGCCGCAGGCCGGACGGGGGCGATGGCCCGGGTGGGCGTTCTCGCCCTGCTGTGGGGATCCACCTTCCTCTGGATCGAGCTGGCCCTGAAGGCCCTGTCCCCCGTTCAGGTCACCCTCGCCCGCTGCCTGCTCGGGACCGGCACGCTGCTGGTCCTGTGCCTGGTGTCGCGGCGGGGCCTGCCGCGCGGCCGCGCCGTCTGGGCCCACCTGTTCGTCGCCGCCTTCTGGTGCAACGCCCTGCCCTTCGCGATGTACAGCCTCGGCCAGCAGACCGTCGACTCCGGGCTGGCCGGAGTGCTCAACGCGACCACGCCGCTGTGGTCCCTGCTGCTCGGCATCGCGATCGGCACCGAGCGCGGCGTCCGGCCGGTGCGCCTGGGCGGCCTGCTGCTCGGGTTCGGCGGCGTCGTGCTGATCCTCGCTCCGTGGCAGGGGACGACGCGGGTCGGCTGGGGCGCGTTCGCCATCGTCGTCGCGGCGGCGAGCTACGCGGTCGGCTTCGCCCACATGGGCCGCCACCTGGTCGGGCGGGGGCACCCGACCCTGTCGCTGTCCACCGCCCAGCTCATGGCCGCCACCGCGCTGACCTCCCTGAGCCTGCCGGCCGGCGGCCTGGAGCCGGTCCACTTCCACCCGGTGGGCCTGGCGGCGGTCGTGGTGCTCGGGATCTGCGCCACGGGGATCACCTTCCACCTGACCTACCGGGTGATCGCCGACGAGGGCGCGACCAACGCCGCGACGGTCGGCTACCTGCTCCCGGTGGTGTCGGTGGGGCTCGGGGCCCTCGTGCTCGACGAGCCCTTCAGCCTCCGGGTCGCCGTGGGCATGGCGGTCGTCCTGGCCGGCGTCGGCATGACGCGGCGGGCGAAGCCGGCCCCTCCCCCGGCCGCTCCCCGGGCCGCTCCCGCCGTGGCGGCCCCCGCTCGTCCCGAAGCCCACCGGACCACGGGAGCGGACCTGTGAGGGAACCGGAGCGCGAGCGGACAGGACGACCCGGGTCGCCCGCCCTGACCGTGACCACCTCCATCCCGGCGTCGCCGCGCGTGGACTGCATCGTGGTCGGCGCCGCGCCAGGTCCCGAAGGTCCGGTCCCGGCCCCCGGCGCGGACGCCGTGGACGAGGCGTTCGGCGGCGTGCTGGCCGGGACGCTCCGCCTCCTCGGCATGACCGGTGCCGCCGGTGAGACGGTCAAGGTGCCCGCCCCGGCGGGCCTGGCGGCCGATGTGGTCCTGGCGGTCGGCCTGGGCGACGCCGCCGGGGACGTGCCCGCCGTCGAGGCGCTGCGCCGGGCGGCCGGGGCGGCCGCCCGGGCCCTGGCGGGAACCGGACGCGCCGTCCTGGCGCTTCCCGCCGACACGGCGGAGACGGCGCAGGCCGTGGCCACGGGCGCCGTGCTCGGCGCGTACGCCTTCACCGCCTACCGCACCCTCGACGACGGCAGGGCGCCGGTCGCCGAGCTGGCGATCCTCACGCCCGAGAGGACCCGGGCGGACACCGCGGCCGGCGTCCACCGCGGCGCCGTGATCGGCGAGGAGACCAACCGCGCCCGCGACCGGGTCGCGGACGCCGCCACGCGCTCGGGCGAGCAGGCGTGGCCGATGCCGCTCCCGACCGACCTGCGCGCGAGCCTGGACTCCCCGGTGGCCGACATCGCCAACACCGGGGAGCGGATGGGAGGCGCGCTGGTGGCCGGGCTGTTCCTCAGGGAGTTCGTGCCCGACGGCGTCCCCTGGGCCCATCTCGACATCGCCGGACCGGCCTACCACGAGGGCGCCCCCCACGGGTACACCCCCGCCGGCGGCACCGGCGCGGCCGTGCGCACCCTGGTGCGGCTGGCGGAGGACGCGGCGGAGGGACGCGTTCGATGAGAAGGATCCTGTACCAGGTCGACTCCTTCACCCGCACGCCGTTCACGGGCAATCCGGCGGGTGTGGTGCTGGGGGCGGAGGGCCTGTCGGACGCCGGGATGCTCGCGATCGCGCGTGAGCTCAGCAACTCCGAGACGGCCTTCGTCCTTCCCGCCGACGCCGGCGACCACGACGTGCGCGTCCGGTTCTTCACCCCCACCACGGAGGTGCCGGCCTGCGGGCACGCCACCGTGGCGGCGCACTTCGCGAGGACGGTCGAGTACGGGCCGCCGCCGGGCACGCTCAGGCGCGGACGGGCGGCGGCCTGCTCCAGCGCGTGGAGGTCCGCCGGGACGGGGACCGGGTGCGGATCGGCATGCGCCAGGAAGCCGCCGGGTTCGGCCCCGAGCTGGACGGCGGGCAGGTCGACCGGCTGCTCCGGGCGCTCGGGGCGGGCACCGGCGACCTGGCCGACGACGGTCCCGTCCAGATCGTCCCGACGGGCCACTCCAAGGTGCTGCTGCCGCTGCGCGGGCGCGCCGCCGTCGACGCGCTCCGGCCGGACCCGGCGGCGCTGGCGGCGCTCAGCCGGGAGGTCGGCAGCAACGGCTTCTTCGTCTTCACCCGGGACACCGGCGACCCCGCCCTGCTCACCTGGTCCCGGATGTTCGCGCCGGCGATCGGCATCGCCGAGGACCCGGTCACCGGCAACGGCCACGGCCCGCTCGGCGCCTACCTGGTGCGCCATGGGATCGTCCCGCCGCGGGACGGGCGGCTCGTCTTCACCGGCCGCCGGGGGGCCGCGATGGGACGCCCCGGCGACGTCCGCGCGCGCGTCGACGTCCAGCCCGGCGGCGACCTCCCGGTGACCATCACCGGCGACGCGGTGACCGCGTTCCGCGCCGAGCTCCACGGCCCCCGCCCCTGACGGGACGCGCGGCGGTGGTCAGAGGGTGCCGAGGGCCTCGCGCTGTCGGGGGGTCAGGCGGGCGGGGGCGGCGGTGAGGGCGTAGGTGTCGGGGGTCGGGCGGTGGAGGGTGATCGGGTCGGTGACGGCCGGAGGCTGCCCGGCGAGGAAGTCCAGCGCGGCGCTCACGCGGCCGGGGGGCCAGCCCAGCGCCGCGGCGATCTGGGCGGCCGTCAGGGGGCGGGCGGCGAGGGCGAGGGCCGCGGTGACCGTCTGCGCGTCGTCGACGGCGGGGGCGGCCAGGTCGGCGGACGAGTAGTCGCCCAGCCGGTTGAAGAACGCCGCCATCCGCGTCAGGCGTCCCCCGGCGGGGGTCCGCGGCCCGAACAGGGCGACGCCCTGCCGGGCCGTGTCGGCCCACAGGGTGTGGGTGCGGGCGCTGACCGACGACGTCCGGGCCCACACGTCGTCGTCGACGGTGTAGCGTTCGCGGCGTCCGTCGCGTTCCCGGTGCACGATCTCCAGGCCCTCCAGGTAGGCGATCCCCTTGGAGACCGAGGCCGGGCTGACCCGCAGCCGGGCCACCAGTTCGGCGGCGGTCAGGCTGCCGGCGTCCACGCTGATCAGGCAGGCCAGGATCCGGGCCGCGGTGCGGGGCAGCCCGGTCCGCACCATCAGGGTCGCGAACCGCTCGACGAACCCGTCCACCGCCGCCGGGTCGCGGCCGCCGGGGTCGCGGGGCGGCTCCGGGAACGAGGGCGTCCTCGGGCGGCGGGCCCGCCAGGCGGTGGCCTGGTGGGCGTGGTCGGCGCGGTAGCCGCCGGGGCCGCCGTTGCGCAGCACCTCCCGGCTGACGGTGGAGGTGGGACGCCCCAGCCGCCGGGCGATCTCGGCGTAGCCGAGCCCCCCGGCCAGCCCCGAGGCGATGCTCCGCCGCTCGTCGTGGGTCAGCCTGCCTCCGGGCATCCTCGCCGCCTTCCGGTCGCCGTCACCGCGGACCAGTGTGCGTTCACCCACTGAACATTGCAACACCCTCCCGGAGAGGATTGCATTAGCCGACACGGTCGTTGCAATTTTCGGTCGAATACCCCGTAAAAATGGGAATTTCCCCGCTGGTTTTCGTTGAAGGCCTACTAAACGCAACGTAGCTTTCGTTCGAGTTCAACTTTCGAGGCGAACGGAGACGAGGCGATGACAACGACGGACCCCGTCGCGGTCGAGGTCGACGGACTGCGCATGCGGTACGGGGCCGACGACGTGCTGCGCGGTGTGACGTTCCAGGTCCGGCGCGGCGAGATCGTGGCGCTGCTGGGTCCCAACGGCGCGGGCAAGACCACCACGATCGAGGTCCTGGAGGGGTTCCGGGCGCGGTCGGCGGGCCGGGTCCGGGTGCTGGACGCCGATCCGGCCCACGGCGACGAGCGGTGGCGGTCCCGGCTGGGCGTGGTGCTCCAGTCGTGGCGCGACCACGGCAAGTGGCGGGTCCGGGAGCTGCTGGCGCACCTGGGCTCCTACTACGCCCCCTACGCCACCCCGGCGAGCCGGCGCCCCTGGGACACCGACTCGCTGGTCCGCGCGGTCGGGCTGACCGAGCACGCCGACAAGAAGATCCGCACCCTGTCGGGCGGGCAGCGGCGGCGGCTGGACGTGGCGATCGGGCTGGTCGGCGGGCCCGAGCTGCTGTTCCTGGACGAGCCGACCGCCGGGCTCGACCCGCAGGCGCGGCTGGAGTTCCACCGGCTGGTGGAACGGCTGACCGGCGACCACCGCATGACGATCCTGCTCACCACGCACGACCTGGCCGAGGCCGAGAAGCTCGCCGACCGGATCCTGGTGCTGTCCGGCGGGCGGATCGTCGCCGACGGGACGGCGGCCGAGCTGTCCGAGCGGATGGCGGGCGGGGACGAGGTGCGCTGGACGCTGCACGGCCGGCGGTTCACCACCTCGACCCGGGAGTCGACCGCGTTCGTGCGGGAGCTGTTCGGCGAGCACGGCGCGGCGGTCGCGGACCTGGAGGTCCGGCGGGCCTCCCTGGAGGACACCTACATGGCGCTGGTGCGCGAGCAGGAGGCGGCCCGATGAACGCGACGGTGCTGCGCGCGGGCTGGACGCGCGGGACGATCGAGCTGCGGCAGTCGTTCACCAACGGCGCGGACCTGGTCTCCCACCTGCTGTGGCCGGTGCTGATGCTGGTCGCGCTGTGGTTCCTGCGGGACCGGGAGTTCGGGGACAGCGGGCTGGCGCTCGGCACGCTGGCGTTGCCGAGCATCCTCGGGATGAACATCGCGATGGGCATGCTGTCCATGAGCCAGCACCTCACCGCCGACCGCGAGGACGGGACGCTGCTGCGGGCCCGCGCGGTCCCCGACGGGATGCGCGGCTACCTGGTCGGGAAGGTCGTGTCGGTCGGCGGCGGGCTGCTGGCCGACCTGGCGATCCTCATGATCCCCGGCCTGCTGATCATCGACGGGCTGCGGCCGGGCGGCGCCGGGTCCTGGCTCACCCTGGGCTGGGTGCTGGTGCTGGGACTGGTCGCGACGCTGCCGGCGGGCGCGGCGCTGGGGTCGCTGTTCAGCGGCGCCCGCGGCCAGGGGCTGGTGCAGCTGCTGGTCCTGGGCGTGATCTCCATCTCCGGCGTGTTCTACCCGATCACGTCGCTGCCGGGCTGGGTGCAGGGCGTCGCGCAGGTGTTCCCGGTCTACTGGCTCGGGCTGGGGACGCGCTCGGCGCTGCTGCCCGACACGGCCGCCGCCGTCGAGATCGACGGGTCGTGGCGGCACCTGGAGACCGTCGGGGTGCTGGGGCTGTGGGCGGTGGCCGGGCTGGTCGTCGCGCCGCTCGTGCTGCGCCGCATGGCGCGCCGCGAGTCGGGCTCCAGCGTCGCCGAACGCCGCGAACGCGCCCTGCAGCGGGTCCGATGACCGCACGGGATGCCCGGCTCGGGGCCGGGCGTCCCGCCCCCGCCGGTCAGCGCACCTTGCGGAAGAACGCGCGGACGTCCCCGATCAGGGCCTCCGGGTCCTCCATCGACAGGAAGTGGCCGCCCTCGTCGAGTTCGGTCCAGCGGGTGATGGTGTGGTCGCGTTCGGCCCAGCGGCGGACGGTGACGTCGTGGGCCGACACCAGCACCGCGGTCGGGACCGTCCCGCGCTCGGGCGTCCAGCCGCCCTGCTCCTGTCCTCCGCCGTCCCAGTCCCCGCCGGCCCATTCCTCGGTGGCGCCGCCGCTCCAGGCCGCGGCGGAGATCTCCTCGTAGTAGACCTGCGCGGCCGGGCCCGCCGTGCCGGTGAACCAGTACAGGGAGACGTCGGTGAGGACGCGGTCGCGGCCGACGGTCTCCTCGGGCAGCGCGTCCTCGGGCATGGTCAGCTCCTTGAACTTCTCCACGATCCAGGCGAGCTGCCCGGTCGGCGAATCGTGCAGGGCGTAGGCGACCGTCTGCGGGCGCTTGGAGTTGCACTGCAGGTAGCCGTCGTTGAAGTCCTGCATCCGCTCCCAGCGCCGCCGGTCGCGTTCGGGCAGGTCCGCGGTGTCGTCGTCGCCCACCGGGAACGCGATCATCGCGTTGAGGTGGACGCCGACGACCCGCCCGGGGGCCTGCCTTCCCATCTCGGGGGCCACCCAGGAGCCGGTGTCATAGCCCTGCACGCCGTAACGCTCGTAGCCGAGCCGCTCCATCAACCGCACCAGCAGGCCCGCCATCCGCGCGGCGCCCATGCCGGGGCCGTTCAGCGGGGTGGAGAAGCCGAAGCCCGGCAGCGACGGGACGACCAGGTGGAACGCCTCGGCCGGGTCGCCGCCGTACGCGCGGGGGTCGCTCAGCGGGCCGACCACGTCGAGGAAGTCGGCGAACGTGCCCGGCCAGCCGTGCAGCAGCACCAGCGGCAGGGCGTCCGGCTCGGGCGAGCGGACGTGCAGGAAGTGGAGGGCCTGCCCGTCGATCTCAGTGACGAACTGCGGGTGCTCGTTGAGGACGGCCTCCTGCGCGCGCCAGTCGTAGGAGGTGCGCCAGTACTCGGCCAGCTCCTTCAGGTAGCCCAGCGGGACACCCCGGTCCCAGCCGACGCCGGGCAGCTCGTCGGGCCAGCGGGTCCCGGCCAGGCGGGCGTGCAGATCGTCCAGGGCGGCCTGCGGGATCTCGATGCGGAAGGGACGGATCTGCTGCGCGGTGCTCGTCATGCCCCCAAGCTAGGAATCGGTTAGGACAGCACCGTTCCTAAGCGTGCGGCATTCTGGAAGCCATGTGGGACACCTCCGCGCGGCTGCTCAAACTCCTGTCGCTGTTGCAGACCCGCCGCGAGTGGACCGGCGCCGAGCTCGCCGGCCGCCTCGGCGTCACCACCCGCACCGTCCGCCGGGACGTGGACCGGCTGCGCGAGCTGGGGTACCCGGTGGAGGCGACGCGCGGCACCGCCGGATACCGCCTGGGGGCGGGGGCGTCGCTGCCGCCGCTGCTGCTGGACGACGACGAGGCCGTCGCGGTGGTCCTCGGGCTGCGCACGGCGGCGGGCGGATCGGTCGCCGGGATCGAGGAGATGTCGCTGCGGGCGCTCACCAAGCTGGAACAGGTGCTGCCGCCCCGGCTGCGGCACCGGGTGAACACCCTGCACACCGCGACCGTCCGGACCGGCGCCCCACCGGCCCCGCGGGTGGACGCCGACACCCTGATGACGATCGCCGAGGCGTGCCGGCGGCGCGAACGGCTGCGGTTCGACTACACCGCCCGGCGCGGCGGGACCTCGCCCCGCGAGGCCGAGCCGCACACCCTGGTGAACTTCAACCGCCACTGGTACCTGGTCGCCTGGGACGTCGCCCGCGCCGACTGGCGCACGTTCCGGGTGGACCGGCTGCGCCCCCGCACGCCGAACGGCCCCCGCTTCGCGCCCCGCGAGCCGCCCGGCGGGGACGTGACGCGCTACGTGGCCCGGCAGCTCTCGGAACAGGCCTGGCCCTGCCGCGCCACCGTCCGGCTGCACGAGCCCGCCGACGCCGTCGCCGACCGCGTCTGGCCCGGCATGGGCGCCCTGGAGGCCGTGGACGGGCACGGCTGCCTGCTGCACGTGGGCGCCGAGACCCCCGCCGAGCTCGTCTGGATGATCACCTCGGTGGACGCCGACTTCACCCTGGTCAGCGGGCCGCCCGAACTCGCCGACGCGCTCCGCGCCCAGGCCGGCCGCTGCCTGCGCGCCCTCAGCGGTACTGGTTCAGCGGGCGGCCCGGCCCCTTCCTGACCTGCTCCACGAACAGGGCCGCCAGCGCCTCGTGGCCCTTCGCCGTCGGGTGGAAGCTGCTCTTCTCGGCCGCCAGCGCCGACAGGTTCACCCCCAGCCCGTTCATGTACGGGTCGGCGCTGCCCGCCTCGTGACCGGCGAACGCGCTGTAGGCGTCCACGAACTCCACGCTGCCCGCCGCCCTCGCCGTCACCAGCCGGTCGTCGGCCTCCACGACCGCCTGCCGGATCAGCTCGTTCAGCTCGCGGGCGCGGGCGTTCAGCCACCGCTGGTCCTCGACCGTGATGTTGTCGCCCATCGCGCCGTTCACCTCGGAGAACGCCCGCGGGTACCCCAGCACGACCACCCGGGCGCGCGGCGCCCGCCGGGTGATCTCGTCCAGCAGGGCGGGCAGGCTCTGCCGCAGCGCCGCCAGCCGGGGCGCGATGCCCGCGCCCTGCTCCGCGCACGACCCGCTCCAGGGCAGCTTCACCACGCAGCCCGCCAGCACCCTGGAGAAGCCGACGTCGTTGCCGCCGACGCTGATGGTGACCAGGGACGTGTCGGGGCCGAGCCGGTCCAGCTGGGGCGGCTCGCCGGACTTGCCGCGGCGCACGTCGGCGGTCGTCGCGCCCGAGCAGGCCCAGAACCCGGCGCCCTTGGCGAACGGGAACGCCTTCGCGACCGCGTGGTAGTACGCCCTGGAGGTGCGGTGGCATCCCAGCGGGTTGCGGTCGGCGAGGCCGTCCTCGGCACCGACCCCGGAGGAGTAGGAGTCGCCGAGCGCGACGTAGGCCCCGCCGGTGGCGGCCTCGACGGGCGTCAGCGGGCGGACGGGGCGGGACGGGGGGTCGGCGTGCGCCCGCGCGGACGGGCGGTGGCAGCCGCTGTCGAACACCGCGCACCGGGCGGCGGGCATCACCGTCAGCGGGACGACCATCAACGCCAGCAGGCCGACCAGCACCAGCAGCGGCGCTCCCCGCTCCCCGAGCCGCCCGCGCACCCGTGCCGGCCACTTCCCCGTCATCGCGTCCCGTTCCTCCCCACGATCGACCAGACGCCCGCGGCCCTTCCGGAGTTCCACCTTTACGCTGTAGATTTTTAAGTGGAACGCCCGGAGCCACCCTAAGCGCCGCCGCGCCCGCCCCTGCGGGTGATCTGCCCTACATCTCCGTTCATGCCGGAGCTTTTCGCAGGTCATCGCGTGTTCGAGGTGCCGGGGGAACGTGGCCGGGGAACGTTACGTCCCAGCAGTGACACCGTATCCGTGGGGGGCTTCCGCACCATGCTGGCTGGTTTGACCGGGCTCGGGCTGTCGGCCGCGGCCGGTCTGAACGCCTACATCCCGCTGCTCGTCGTCGGGGTCCTGGACCGCCTCACCGACACGGTGACGCTGCCCGCCGAGTTCGGCTGGCTCACCAACGGGTGGGTGCTCGCGCTGCTGGCGGTGCTGCTGGCCGCCGAGGTCGTCCTCGACAAGATCCCGGCGGTGGACAGCGTCAACGACATGGTGCAGACGCTCGTGCGCCCCGCGTCCGGCGGGGCGGTGTTCGCCGCGACCGACGCCGCCGGGCGGCTGGAGAGCTCCTCGTTCTTCCAGCAGCACGCCTGGATCGGCTGGGTGGCGGGCGTCGTGGTGGCGCTGCTGGTCCACCTGGGCAAGGCGTCGGTCCGGCCCGCGGTGAACGCCGGGACGCTCGGCGCCGGCGCGCCCGTCGTCAGCACCGTCGAGGACGGCGTGTCGCTGGGGATGAGCGTGCTGGCGATCCTCGCGCCGGTCGTGGCGCTGATCGCGCTGCTGATGTTCGCGTACGTGGCGTTGCGCCTGGTCAGGTACGCCCATCGCAGGCGCCGCAGACGCCGCAGGAACGCGGCCGCCTAGCGCAGGGGACGCCGCATCGCCACGCGCGGGCCGAGGTCGTGCAGGCCCGCGGCGACCTCGGCGTCCCACTGGGCGCGCAGCCCCGGCGGCAGGTCGTCCCCGGTCAGCTCGACGAAGCCGTGCCTGGCGTACCAGGGGCCGTTCCACGGCACGTCGCGGAAGGTCAGCAGGCTCACGTCCGCCGCGCCCGCACGGGCCGCGCGCTCCACGACCTCGCCCAGGATGCGGGTGCCGACCCCCCGGCGCGCGTGGCCGGGGTGCACGGCGATCTGCACCAGGTAGACCCCGCCGTCCAGGGGCCTGGTCGCGGCGTAGCCGACCGGCGGATCGCCCGCCACCACGACCTCGTCGCCGGTCCGGGCGATCACCTCCTCGATCACGGTCGGGCCGGGCGGGAACACGATGTCCAGCTCCCGGAACACCGCGTCGGCGGCCGCCTCGATCGGGGGCAGCAGCGGAAGGTCGGCGGGGCGGGCGGAGCGGACCTCGGCGTCGGGGCGCATGGCGCCGATGGTAGGCCGCTCCCCCAGCCTAGGCGATCAGTTAAACGTCGCGACGGGGCCGCCGGGGCCGGTGAACGGCTCCCAGGGCTCGGGGGGCGCGCCGTCGCGGGCGAACGCCGCCCAGGTCCCCGACATCCGGTCGGCGAGTCCCTGCGGCGGGTTCGGGCCGGTGAGCGCCGTCACGCCGGGGGCGTCGAGGTTGTCGAACACGAACGGCACTTCCATGGAGTGCGCCGCGCCCAGCGCTCCCCCGAACGCGGTGGACCGCCAGGCGAAGCGGTAGTGCCACACGCGGCGGCCCCGTCCGGCGAGGGCCTCGGCCAGCCGCCGGGCGGGCCCGGCGAACATCGTCTCGGCGATGTGGGCGGCGACGGCGTCGGCGTCCGGGCTCCCCATCGTGAACAGGCGGCCCTCGTCGTCGTTGGCGCCGACGATGACCGGGAGTTCGGGGACCGTTCCGGCCCGCGCCGCCTCCAGGGGGAGCACCGGCAGGACCGTTCCGTCGACGACCGGGAGGCACGGCAGGCCGTGGCCCTCACCGCGTGCCAGCATCGCCGCGCCGACCTCCTCCTGGGCGCGCAGCAGCTCCTCCACCGGCGCGTCCCACGGGGACAGGGCGCCGAGCGTCTTCCCGAACTCGGCCGCCACCGCCTCGGCCCGCTCGCGGGCCAGCGCGAACTCCCCGCCGCCGCTCTGCATGATCGCCTTGTGGAACAGCCCGCGCGCGGCGGGCATGGCCAGCATCGTCGCGATGCTCATCGCCCCGGCCGACTGCCCGAACACCGTCACGTCGCCGGGGTCGCCGCCGAACCCGGCGATGTTGTCGCGGACCCACTCCAGCGCGGCGACCTGGTCGAGCAGCCCGACGTTGGCGGACTCCTCGTCCAGGTAGAGGAAGCCGAGCGGGCCGACGCGGTAGTTGACGGTGACGACCACGACGTCGTTGCGGACCGCCAGGCGGCGGCCGTCGTACACCGGGTCGCGGCCCGCGCCGCTGCGGAACGCGCCGCCGGGCAGCCACACCATCACCGGCCGCGCGCCCTCGGCCGAGGGGGTCCAGACGTTGAGGTTGAGGCAGCCGCGCTCGTCGGTGGGGAACGCCGGGAGCCCGAGCATCGTGCCCAGCTCCTCCTCGTAGAGCTGCGGCACGGCGGGCCCGTACTCGCGGGCGGGGCGGACGCCGGTCCACGGCTCGGGCGGCAGCGGCGGGCGGAACCGGGGCGCGCGGGCGAACGGGATCCCGAGGAACGCCCCGCCGGCGCCCTCGACCTCGCCGTACGCGGTTTCAACGATCACCTGACGGCCTCCTTCGGGGAAGGCGGGTGTCCAAGGGCAGGTTACGACGCCCTCCCCGGCGGGCCGCGGCGGGGGCCGCCGTCCGGGCGCGTTCCGCCTCTGGCGGCGCGCGGCGGAGTCTGGGACGCCGGATACACTTATACGTATAAACAAGGAGGTTCTCCATGCGGCTGAAGGTGCATGGGTTCGGTTCCGGCGACAGGCTGGCGGTGCTGGTCCACGGCGGGATGTCCTCGGCGGGCACCTGGCACCGGGTCGTTCCGCGGCTCACCGCGCTCGGCTACCGGGTGCTGGCCCCGGACCTGCGGGGCCACGGGGAGAGCCCGCACGCCGACTCCTACACCCCCGAGGAGTTCGCGGCCGACCTGGTGGAGTCCCTGCCGGCCGGCGCGGAGGTGGCGCTCGGCCACTCGCTGGGCGGCCTGGCGCTGTCGCTGGCGGTCGCCGACCTGCGCCCGGCCCGCGCGGTCTACAGCGATCCGGCCTGGAAGCTGACCGGCAACCCGATGGCCTCCGGCATCGCGGACTTCGCCCGCACGTGCAAGTCGATGACCGCCGCCGACATCCGCCGGATGAACCCGCGCTGGGCCGCCTCCGACGTCGAGGCCGAGCTGCGGGGCTTCGCCGCCTTCGACGCCGACGGCGTGCGGCTGCCGCTCCGCGACCGCGTCCCGGCGGAGCCGGTGGTGCCGTCCCTGGTCCAGGCGGCCGACCCGAGCCCGCTGGTCTCCCCCGCGCTGGCCGAGGACCTGCGGGGCCGGGGCTTCGAGGTCCGCGTGGTCCCGGACACGGGCCACTGCGTCCACCGCGACGACCTGGAGGGCTTCCTGGAGTCCCTGGAGGGCTGGATCTGATCCGCCGCCGGCCCGCGCGCCGGGCGGGGTCGAGTGACGCGGCGGAGGATCGGTTCGGGACGTTTCATGATCGTTACTGATTCAGCGCCGAACAAAGATCATTTTTCCCGGCCGCGGGACCAACCGCCCGCCCGGTGGCGCCGTCCCATATGCCGTGATGAAAACCTCCACCTCCGCCGCGGCGCTCGCCGCCGCGATCGCCGTGCCGGTCCTGCTGCTCAGCGGGTGCGGCTCCTCCGGCGACACCAAGGGGTCCGGCGCGACCTCCGCCCCCCCGCCCGCCTCGACCTCCGCCGAGGCGGCCCCCTCCGAGCCGGCCGCGAAGCCGACGTCCGGGGGTGCCCAGGCCCCGCAGGCCACGGGCAAGGCCGTCAAGCTCCCGGTGACCCAGGAGGCGCTGCTGGCCATGCCCGACCTGTACTTCGAGAAGGTCTCCTCGCAGTACCCCAACGCCAAGCGGAACATGGTCGTCGGCCCGAAGAACACCCTGTTCGGCAGGGTCACCACCGCGAACGGCGTCTTCACCTATGCGGTCGCCGACATGAGCATTCGCGGCAACGCCCTGTCGACCCAGGACGGCCCGCACGTGTGGCGCCGCGGCGCCGACACCGACTGGGAGTACGTGGGCGACACCGGCGGGAACCTCTGCGGCCAGGTGCCGCAGGCCCTGGTCAAGGTCTGGGGCAAGAGCTGCGGCTGATCCCTCCGTGACCCGCGTCCGTCAATGATCGACGCCCCCGGCCGCGAGCCGGGGGCCTACCCATGCCCGCGACCGGCCCTCGGCGGGGCACTCCGTCCGGTTTGACAGAGGGTGGTCCATGACCAAATACTCGGATCCGACTGATAGGAGGCGAACAATTGAGCGAGAGCGGTCGACGCAAGGTCTCCAACCCGCTGGGGCTGGCGGTGCTGGGCCTGCTGCTGGAGTCACCGGCGCACCCCCACGCCATGGCCGCCACGCTGCGGGAACGCGGCATGGACCGGGCGTTCAAGGTGACCACCGGCTCCCTGTACGACGTGGTGCGGGCGCTGGAGAGGGCCGGATGGATCGAGGCGCGCGAGACGGTCCGGGTCGGGGCCCGGCCCGAGCGGACCGTCTACCAGCACACCGCGCTGGGGCGGCGGGAGTTCGTGCGCTGGGTGGACGAGCTGATCCGGCGTCCGGCCGACGAGTACCCCCGGTTCCTGTCGGCGGTCAGCTATCTCGGCGCGCTGGGGCCGGAGGGCGCCGTGGCCGCGCTGCGGGAGCGGGCCGAGCGGGTGCGGGCGTCGCTGGAGGAGGTCCGCCGGGAGCACCGCGCGGTACTGGAGTCCGGCGCGGTCCCGCGCCTGTTCGTGGTGGAGGCCGAGTACGCCGTCCGCGTGCAGGAGGCCGAGCTCGGCTGGCTGGAGGAGATCGTCGCCGACATCGAGGCCGGCCGGCTGGCCTGGCCGGACGCCGTCGCCGGCTGGGTCCGCGCCGCGGAGTCCCGATGAGGGCGCGGCACGCGGGGAACACGGGAGGTCCGATGAGGGTCATGGTGGCCGGGGCGGGGCCGGCCGGCCTGATGCTGGCGGCGGAACTCGTGCTCGCCGGGGCCGAGGTCACGGTGGTGGACCGGCTGCCGCGGCGCTCGCCGTACTGCCGGGGCTTCACCCTCAACGCCCGCAGCCTGGAGCTGCTGGACCGGCGCGGCGTCGTGGACCGCTTCCTGGCCGAGGGTCCGACGGTGCCCTACGGCATGTTCGCCGACCCGAGCCGTCCCCTGGACCTGTCCGTGATGGACACCGACCACCCCTACACGCTCGGCATCGCCCAGACCCGGGTCGAGGAGCTGCTGGAGGAGTGGCTGTCCGAGCTGGGCGTGACGGTCGCCTGGGGGCACGAGGTGACCGGCTTCGACCAGGACGGCGACGGGGTCGAGGTGACCGTGCGGACCGGCGGCGGGCACGAGCGCGTCCGGGTCGACTACCTCGCCGGCTGCGACGGCAGCCGCAGCCTGGTCCGCAAGCACGCCGGGATCGGCTTCCCCGGCACGCCCGCCACCGCGTTCGGCCTCCTCGCGGACGTGGGGACGGCCGACCCCTCCGCGCTGCCGTTCGGGGCGACCGAGGGCGAGCGCGGCACGGTGTTCGTGATCCCGCGCCCCGGTTACGTGCGGATCGTGCTCGACGAGCCGGTCCCGCCCGCCGACCGCGACGAGCCGGTGCGGCTGGACTACTTCCAGCGGGTGCTGGACGACACGCTCGGCCGCCGGGTGGAGCTGGTCGATCCCCGCTGGCTCACCCGGTTCTCCGACGCCGCCAGGCAGGCGGACCGTTACGTCGCGGGCCGCGTCGTGCTGGCGGGCGACGCCGCGCACATCCACCCGCCCGCGGGCGCGGTGGGCGTCAACGTGGCGTTGGCCGACGCGGTGAACCTCGGCTGGAAGCTGGCGGCGACCGGGCTCGGGTACGCGCCGGACGGCCTGCTGGACAGCTACCACCGGGAACGGCACGAGGCGGGGGCGCGGATGCTGCGCACCACGCGCGCGCAGGCGCTCCTGGGGAGGCGGGACCCCGGCGTCGACCCCGTCCGCGAGCTGCTCGGCGAACTGGCGGGCCTGCCGCCGGTCGGCAGGTACCTCGCCGAGCTGACGACCGGGGTGAGCACCCGCTACGACCCCGGGATCCCCGGCGACCATCCCTGGCTGGGCAGGCTCGCGCCCAACCTGAAGCTGGTCGCCGGCGGCGAGCGCACCAGCGTCGCCGAGCTGCTCAGGCCCGCCCGCCCGGTGTTCCTCACCACGGGGGCCCGCGCCCTGCCCGAGAACGCCCGGGACCGGGTGGACGCCCACCACGTCCACTGCCCCGAGCGGCCCGACCTCGAAGCGGTGCTGATCCGCCCGGACGGGCACACGGTGTGGGTCTCCACCACGACCGACCCGCAACCGGCCGACACCCTCACCACCGCGCTGGCCACCTGGTTCGGCGCCTGAGCACGTTCCCGGAGGTCCGGCCGCACCGGGCAAGACATCGCGGCGTTCCCAAAGCCCGCCCCGGCGGCGTGACCGTGGACGCGGGGCCAGCCACCCGGTTCGGCGTCTAAGCACGGTCCCGGAGGTCCGGCCCGTGCCCGGACGCGGAGCGGCCGGCCGTCCCGTTGCCGGCCGCTCCGGGCAAGGCGTCGCGGCGTTCCGAAGGCCGCCCCGGCGGCGTGACCGTGGACGGCGGAGCGGGCACCGGCCGTCCTCGGCGCCGGGCGGGACCGGCGGCACGACGAGCGCGGTGCGTCCACCCGGCCATGGGCGTCCTCCGCGACGCCTCCCGCCGGGGGCGTTCAGGCCGCCGTGTGGAGGGCGACAATACGGTTGCCGGGGAGCCGGGGTGCGGGGATAGGTTCACGATCATGGATGAGAGCGAGCTGCTCGCCGTTTCCGGCGGTCCCGTCACCCGGAGCCGGATCGGCCATGACCTGGCCGGGCTCGGTCTCGGCGACGGCGACGTCGTCATGTTCCACACCCGCATGTCCGCCCTCGGTTACGTCGCGGGCGGACCGCACACCGTCATCGACGCCCTGCGCGACGTGGTGGGGGCGCGGGGCACCCTGATGGTGACCTGCGGCTGGAACGACGCGCCGCCGTACGACTTCGTGACCTGGCCGCAGGCCTGGCAGGACGCCCTGCGCGAGGAGCACCCCGCCTACGACCCCGACCTCAGCGAGGCCGACCACGACAACGGCCGCCTGCCCGAGGCGCTGCGCCGCCGCCCCGGGGCCGTCCGCAGCAGGCACCCGGACGCCGGCTTCGCGGCGCTGGGGGCGGCGGCGGCCGAGCTGATGGCCGACCATCCCTGGGACGACCCGCACGGCCCCGGCAGCCCGCTGGCGCGGCTGGTCGCCTGCGGCGGCCGGGTCCTCCTGCTGGGCGCCCCGCTGGACACCCTGACGCTGCTGCACCATGCCGAGGCGCTCGCCGAGGCGCCCGGCAAGCGGTTCGTGGAGTACGAGCAGCCCATCCTGGTGGACGGCCGACGGGTCTGGCGCCGCTTCCACGACATCGACTCGGAGAACGGGGCCTTCGACTACTCCGCCGTGGTGCCCGAGGGCCTGGACCCGTTCGAGGTGATCGCCCGGGACATGCTCGCCGCGGGGATCGGCCGGACCGGCAGGGTCGGCGCCGCCGAGAGCCACCTGTTCGAGGCCGCGCCGGTCGTCGACTTCGCCACCGCCTGGATCGAGGACAAGTTGGGCACGGCATGACGGGCGGACCTGGAGTCCGCGCCGGGTGCCGCGTTCCAGAGCGGGTTCCCCAGGGGCCTCAGCCGCCGCGCGAGCGCGTGAACCGGCCGGTGGGGCGACACCGGAGACGAGCCCCACCGGGAGGATCACGAAGCGGCGCCTCGTTCGTCCGGGCACGGTCGGGGCGCGTGCCGCCGGGCGGACGCCGCGGGCCGGGGCGCCCGGACACCGCTCAGCTGACGCCGGCCTCCTTCATGTCGCGGAGCTCGCGCTTGAGTTCCTTGATCTCGTCGCGGAGGCGGGCGGCCAGCTCGAACTGCAGGTCGGTGGCGGCCTGGTGCATCTGCTCGGTCATCTGCTCGATCAGGCCCTCCAGCTCCTCGCGGGGGCGGTCGCCGACCAGGTCGGCGGCGTGCCGGCCGGCCTTGCGGGAGCCCAGGCCGGGGACGGGGGCCTTGCCGCGGGACTGCTGGCGGCCCGCGCCGCCGATCAGGGTCTCGGTGTCGGCGTCCTCGCGGACCAGCGAGTCGAGGATGTCGGCGATCTTCTTGCGCAGGGCCTGCGGCTCGATGCCGTGCTCCTCGTTGTAGGCCCGCTGCTTGGCGCGGCGGCGGTTGGTCTCCTCGATCGCGCGTTCCATCGACGGGGTGACCTTGTCGGCGTACATGTGGACCTGGCCCGACACGTTGCGGGCGGCGCGGCCGATCGTCTGGATCAGGGAGGTCTCCGAGCGCAGGAAGCCCTCCTTGTCGGCGTCCAGGATCGACACCAGCGACACCTCGGGCAGGTCCAGGCCCTCGCGCAGCAGGTTGATGCCGACCAGGACGTCGAACTCGCCGGCGCGCAGCTCGCGGAGCAGCTCGATGCGGCGCAGGGTGTCGACCTCGCTGTGCAGGTAGCGGACCTGGATGCCGAGCTCCAGCAGGTAGTCGGTGAGGTCCTCGGCCATCTTCTTGGTGAGGGTGGTGACCAGGACGCGTTCGTCGCGTTCGGTGCGCAGCCGGATCTCGTGGACCAGGTCGTCGATCTGGCCCTTGGTGGGCTTGACGACGACCTCCGGGTCGATGAGGCCGGTGGGGCGGATGACCTGCTCGACGACGTCGCCCTGGACGCGGCCCATCTCGTAGGAGCCGGGCGTCGCCGACAGGTAGACGGTCTGGCCGATCCGCCCCAGGAACTCCTCCCACTTGAGAGGGCGGTTGTCCATCGCCGAGGGCAGGCGGAAGCCGTGGTCGACGAGCATCCGCTTGCGGGAGGCGTCGCCCTCGTACATCGCGCCGATCTGCGGGACGGTCTGGTGGGACTCGTCGATGACCAGCAGGAAGTCGTCGGGGAAGAAGTCCAGCAGGGTGTTGGGGGCGCTGCCGGCGGGGCGGCCGTCGATGTGGCGGGAGTAGTTCTCGATGCCGGAGCAGGTGCCGACCTGGCGCATCATCTCGATGTCGTAGGTGGTGCGCATGCGCAGCCGCTGGGCCTCCAGGAGCTTGCCCTGGCCCTCCATCTCGGCGAGGCGCGCCTCCAGCTCGGCCTCGATGTCGCGGATCGCGCGTTCCATGCGCTCGGGCCCGGCGACGTAGTGGGAGGCGGGGAAGACGAACACCTCGTCGTCCTCGCGCAGGACCTCGCCGGTGAGCGGGTGCAGGGTCGCCAGCTTCTCGATCTCGTCGCCGAACATCTCGATGCGGACGGCGAGCTCCTCGTACTGCGGGATGATCTCGATGGTGTCGCCCCGCACGCGGAACGTGCCCCGGGTGAACGCCAGGTCGTTGCGCGAGTACTGCATCCCGACCAGGCTGCGCAGCAGCTCGTCGCGTTCGATCTCGTCGCCGACCTTCAGCTTGACGGCGCGCTCGACGTACTCCTCGGGGGTGCCCAGACCGTAGATGCACGACACCGAGGCGACCACGATGGTGTCGCGGCGGGTCAGCAGCGAGTTGGTCGCCGAGTGCCGCAGCCGGTCGACCTCCTCGTTGATGGAGGAGTCCTTCTCGATGTAGGTGTCGGTCTGCGGGATGTACGCCTCGGGCTGGTAGTAGTCGTAGTACGAGACGAAGTACTCGACGGCGTTGTTCGGCATCATCTCGCGCAGCTCGTTGGCGAACTGGGCGGCGAGGGTCTTGTTGGGCTGCATCACCAGCACCGGGCGCTGGAGCTTCTCGACCAGCCAGGCGACGGTGGCGGTCTTGCCGGTGCCGGTGGCGCCCAGCAGCACCGCGTCCTTGTCCCCGCGCGAGATCCGCTCGGTCAGCTCCGCGATCGCCTGCGGCTGGTCGCCCGCCGGCGTCATCTCCGTGACGACCTCGAACGGCCTCACCGTGCGCTGCAGGTCCGCTATCGGCCGCATCCTCGCCTCTCCCCTGGTCGCTCGCGGGCCCGATCGGGCCCGCGACATCCCACTTTATGCGCGGGCTACGACAGTCTCCGGCATCCGGGTGTTCCCGGAGGTCAGGACGCCGGGAGCGGGACGCGGGCGTGCAGCCGGTAGCCGCCGTCGCCGGTGGGCCCCGCCTCGAACGCCCCGCCCAGCGCGGTGACCCGCTCGCGCAGCCCGACCAGGCCGTTGCCGCCGCTCGGCAGGTTGTGCCGGGCGGGCGCGGCCGGGGCCTGGTTGCGGACCTCGACCTCGACGGCCTCGGGCAGCAGGTCCAGCCGCACGCAGGTGTCGGCGTCGCCGGCGTGCTTGTGCACGTTGGTCAGCGCCTCCTGGACCAGCCGGTACACGGTGCGGCCGACGGCGGCGGGCATGGGGCGTTCCTCGCCGGTGACGTCCAGCTCCACGCGCAGGCCCGCCGCGCCGGACTGGTCGACCAGGCCCCGGATGTCGGACACCGCGGGCGAGGACTGCGGCAGCGCCTCCTCGCCCTGCCGCAGCACGCCGATGACCTGCCGCAGCTCCTCCAGGGCCTGGCGGCCCATGTCGCCGATCACCGCGGCGGTCTCGGCGGCCCGGCGGGGGTCGCGGGCGGCGACCGCCTTCAGCGCCCCGGCGTGCACGACGATCACGCTGACGCGGTTGGCGACCACGTCGTGCATCTCGCGGGCGATGCGGGTGCGCTCCTCGGCGCGGGCGCGTTCGGCGAGCAGGTGCTGCTCGCGTTCCAGGCGGGCGGCGCGTTCCTGGAGGGAGGCCAGCAGCTGCTTGCGGGCGCCCATGTAGAGGCCGAGCACCACCGGCAGCGCCGTGAACCCCAGCCCGAACGACGCGTTGGCCAGCGCCGACACGTCCCGGGGGGCGGTCGCGCCGGGTATCAGCAGGCCCAGCAGGTAGCCGGCGGCCGCGATGGTGATCACCAGGCCGCGGGGGGAGGCGTAGGCGCCCAGCGAGTACAGCACCACCAGGAACGAGAACCCGCCGCTGCCCATGGCCGTGGACACCGCCGTCGTGATCACCGCCAGCGCGACCGGGTGGCGGCGGCGGGCCACCAGCGCCAGGGCCAGCACGACGTTGCCGGCGGTGGTCACCGGTCTGGGCAGCCAGAACTCCTGGTAGGCGAACCAGCCGAGCAGGCCGTCGCCGACGGCCATCCCGAGCGCGAGCGCGATGTCGAGGGCCCGGGAGCGTCGGGTCGCCCACCAGCGCGACCAGGGATTCGGCCACCGGCCCGGCAGGTGCATGACCCGAGCGTAGCGTTCCATGGGGGCCGGTACCGTCCGGGTTACCGGAAAGCGATCAGCGGCCCGCGGCGGCGGTGAGCTCGTCCCACAGCGCGTCCACCCGCTCGCGCAGGGCCGCCAGCGACCCGGAGTTGTCGATCACGTGGTGGGCGACGGCGCGGCGCTGCTCGCGGGTGGCCTGGGCGGCGATGCGGGCGCGGGCGTCGTGCTCGCTCATGCCGCGGCGGCCGGTGAGGCGTTCCAGCTGCGTCTCGACGGGGACGTCGACGACGACGACCACGTCGTACATCTCCGCCAGGCCGTTCTCGGTGAGCAGCGGCACGTCGTAGACCACGATCGCGTCGTCCGGCGCGGCGTCCATGAGCTGCTGCATCCGCTCCCCGACCAGGGGGTGGACGATGGCGTTGAGGGCCTTGAGCCGGTCGGGATCGGAAAAGACGATCTTCCCGACGCGTTCCCGGTCCATGCCGCCGCCGGGCAGCAGGACCTGCTCGCCGAACTCGGCGACGACGGCGGCCAGGCCGGGGGTGCCGGGCTCGACCACCTCCCGGGCGATCCCGTCGGCGTCGATGACGACCGCGCCGTGCGCGGCCAGCCGGGCCGCGACCTCGCTCTTGCCCGATCCGATTCCACCGGTGAGTCCCACTTTCAGCACGGGCACCACCGTACTCACCCCGGGCCGGCGGCGGACGGCAGGGGCTTGCGCATGTGCACGAGGATCAGGTGGGCGGCGACGCGTTCGCGGTGGGTCTCGGCGTAGCCGAGCCGCCGGTACAGCCGCAGGTTGTCCTCCGACAGGTGGCCGGTGAACAGCACGCACGCGTCGGCGCGTCCGGCGGCCCGCTCCTCCAGGGCCCGCATGAGGGCCGCGCCGATGCCGCGTCCCCGCTGGTCGGGGACGACGACGAGCCGGCCGGCCAGGCAGGTGTGGTCGCTGAACCGGCCGCGGACGGCGCCGACCAGGCGGGGGCCGAGCATCGCCTTCAGCACGACCGCGTCGCCCGCCAGGACCTTCTGGTGCTGCTCCAGGGACTCCACCAGCGGCGGGATGAACGGGTCGCCGTACAGCTGCGCCTCGGTGACGTAGGCGGCGCGCTGCACCGTCATGATCTCGCCCGCGTCGGCGGGGGTCGCGGATGTGATCACGACCGGGGAGGGGCTCATGGCACGACCCTAACGGGCCGTCCCCGGGCGTGGTCCGGGGACGGCCCGCCGCGGTCAGCGGCCGATCGTGGCGGTGACGGCGATCGGGAAGTGGTCCGAGGCCCGGGAGTCGCCGATCCGGAAGTCGGAGAACCGCACGTCGTCGGTGCCGAAGATCCAGTCGATGCGCTCGCCGCCGGGGGTGGTGGGCCCGAAGTCGCCGCCGATCGCGGCGTTGTGGAGCTCGGTGCCCATCCGGCCGATCTCGGGGCTGCCGGGCCCGGCGTTGAAGTCGCCGCCGATGACGGTGCGGGGCGCGCCGCCCCAGGCCCGCAGCAGCGCGGCGACCTCGCGGACCCGTTCGGGGCCGTCGTCGGCGCCGCCCTCCAGATGGGTGGACCACACGTCGAGGGTGGTGTCGCCGACGCCGAGGCGCGCCCACACGTAGCCGCGGATCTGGGACCAGTCGCCGCGCGGCATGCGGCCGGTGCCGGACTTCCGCACCGGCAGGGTGGTGAGGATGGCGTTGCCGAACTGGCCGTCGGCGGCCGGGCCCCACAGCAGTTTCATGCCGAGCCGCCGCGACAGCCACACACCCACGTCGGTGGTGCCCGACATCAGCGATCCCCGGCTGGTCTCCTGCAGCAGCACGACCTGCGGGCGCTGCGCCTCGATGGTCCTGGCGATGGCCTCGGGGTCGAGGCGGCCGGAGGTGTCGACGCCGTCGTGGATGTTGTAGCTGACGATGCGGACCTGGCCGGGGGCGGCGGCGGCCGGGCGCGCCCGCGTCTCGGGCGCGGCGACGGTGAACAGCAGGGTGCCGAGCAGCAGCACCAGGGCGGCGGCCCCGGCGGTGAGGGCCCGCAGCGGGGCGCGGGCGGGCAGCGGTCCGCCGCGCGCGGCGGCGATCGCGGCGAGCGCGCCCAGCAGGATGCCGGCCAGGCCGGGCAGCAGGTTGTTGGGGACCGGCAGCGGCTCGATGGCGCTGAGCTGGTAGGGCACCAGCACCACCGCGATCAGGAAGCCGCCCAGGGCCGCGCCGGCGTCGAGGCGCCAGACGGGGCCGCCGGTCCCGGCGCGGCGCAGCGGGGCGCGGCAGGCGACCGCCAGCAGCCACGCCGCCAGCACCTGCCCGACGACCACCACGGGCACGATCTCGACGCCGGACACCGCGTAGGTCCCGGCGATGGTGCCCGCGCCGACGCCGAGCAGGGTGCCGCCGAGCACGCACACGCCGCCGGGCACGGCCCGCACGGCGAGCCCGGACGCCAGGAACGCCAGCGCCAGGCCCTGCCCGGTCGCGACGACGATGTGCGAGGCGGTCAGCGACAGCCAGCCCGACGACGCCACGAACGCCGGGCTGGACAGCACGAGGATCTGCAACGCCAGGAACGGCCCGACGGCCGCGCCGCCGAGGGCGTCGCGCCAGGTGAGGCCGGGGGCGGCGACGGGGCCGGAGGACAGCTCGCGGTACAGGGCGAGCGCGCCGAGCACGACGAACACCAGGCACGCCGTCCACGGCATGATCCCGGAGCGCCAGACCGGGTCCCAGGTCGCGAACGCCATGCGGACGGCGGTGTCGGCGGCCAGGCCCGCGACGGCGGCGGTGGCGAACCCGACGCCCGACAGGCCGCGCGCGGCCTCGTACAGCGCCGCGACCGCGATCATGCCGATGGCGGTGCCGAGGAACGTCAGCCACAGGTGCGGGCCGGTGGCCTGCACCACCAGCCGCACCAGGAACAGTCCGCCGACGCCGGTGAGCAGCAGGGCGCGGGGCCCGCCGAGGCGGCGGATCAGGGGCGCGGCGAATCCGGCCAGGTAGACCGCCAGCACCGCGAACGCGGCGGGGACGGCCCCGGCGGTGTCGCCGAAGTGGTTGAGCTGGGGAAGTGAGAACCGCAGGGTCTGGGCGAGCACCGCGACGGTGACGGCGATCAACACCAGTCGCGCCGGGCCCTGCGGGACGATGGAGGGACCGGACGCGGGGCCGCCGGTCTGGGTGCCTACCTGTGTGCTGGCCAATTGAACGAGTGCTCCCGGGGACGAGCTGGAGGCGTGCGGGGGTCGTGAAGGGTCGGGTTCCCGTCCGGGCGCGGGGAAAACGAGCACGGCCGGAGGTCGATCCGTGGATCGTCCTCCGGCCGTGTTCGTTCAGCCGCCGCCCCGCCGCGCGCCGCCGGTCAGCGGCGGGCGCGGTGGGTCCGGGTCCTGCTCAGCGGCTCACTGACCGCCGGAGAGCTTCTCCCGCAGCGCGGCGAGAGCCTCGTCGGTGGCCAGGGCGCCACCGGTGGTCTCGCTCTCGGCGCCGCCGGAGTAGGAGGTCGGGGCCTCGGTGGTGCCGGCGCCCGCGGCGTCGGCCTCCGCCTCGGCCTTGCGGGCCTCCTCGATCTGCTTGCGGTGGGCGTCGAAGCGGGAGCGGGCCTCGGCGTACTGCCGCTCCCACGTCTCGCGCTGCTCGTCGAAGCCCGGCAGCCACTCGCCCGTCTCGGAGTCGAAGCCCTCGGGGTACTTGTAGTTGCCCTGCTCGTCGTACTCGGCCGGCATGCCGTACAGGGTCGGGTCGAAGTCCTCTTCCTCGATGCCGGCGGCCGACTCGTTGGCCTGCTTGAGGGACAGGCTGATCCGGCGACGGTCGAGGTCGATGTCGATGATCTTCACGAAGATCTCGTCGCCGACCTGGACGACCTGCTCGGGGATCTCCACGTGGCGCTCGGCCAGCTCGGAGATGTGCACCAGGCCCTCGATGCCCTCCTCGACGCGGACGAACGCGCCGAACGGCACCAGCTTGGTGACGCGGCCCGGCACGACCTGGCCGATCTGGTGGGTGCGGGCGAACTGCTGCCACGGGTCTTCCTGGGTCGCCTTGAGCGACAGGGAGACGCGCTCGCGCTCCATGTCGACGTCCAGGACCTCGACCGTGACCTCCTGACCGACCTCGACGACCTCGGAGGGGTGGTCGATGTGCTTCCAGGACAGCTCGGACACGTGCACCAGGCCGTCGACGCCGCCGAGGTCCACGAACGCACCGAAGTTGACGATCGAGGACACGACGCCCTTGCGGACCTGGCCCTTCTGCAGGGTGTTGAGGAAGGTCTGGCGGACCTCGCTCTGGGTCTGCTCCAGCCAGGCGCGGCGGGACAGGACCACGTTGTTGCGGTTCTTGTCGAGCTCGATGATCTTGGCCTCGAGCTCGCGGCCCACGTAGGGCTGCAGGTCACGGACACGGCGCATCTCGACCAGCGACGCGGGCAGGAAGCCGCGCAGGCCGATGTCGAGGATCAGGCCGCCCTTGACGACCTCGATGACCGTACCGGTGACGATGCCGTCCTCGTCCTTGATCTTCTCGATCGTGCCCCAGGCGCGCTCGTACTGGGCGCGCTTCTTGGACAGGATCAGGCGGCCTTCCTTGTCCTCCTTCTGGAGGACGAGGGCCTCGACGTGGTCTCCGACGGCGACGACCTCGTTGGGGTCGACGTCGTGCTTGATGGAGAGCTCACGGGACGGGATGACACCTTCGGTCTTGTAGCCGATGTCGAGGAGGACCTCGTCTCGATCGACCTTGACAACGGTGCCTTCGACGATGTCGCCGTCGTTGAAGTACTTGATGGTCTCGTCGATCGCGGCGAGGAAGGCTTCCTCTGACCCGATGTCGTTGACCGCTACCTGCGGGGTGGTCGAGGTGGCCTCGGTGCTGCTCGTCATGTGTCGGCTGGCTCCGGATACGGACATAGTAGGTGTCTGGCTTTGCGCGGAGGGCTCTTTATCCGCCCTGCCGAGAACCGGATGGAACGCGGGGATCCCGAGGGAAACCCACGTTGGTGACCGAACCGATGTCGCCGACGAGACCGAGCGCGAGCTTGCTCCGTCCGAAGCGCGCGCAAGCCCACAGCGCAGCGATCAGGATATGGGACCAATCCCGGCTGGTCAATCGGAGCGGGCCGCGCCACGCCCGGCACCGCGCCCGGCACCGCGCCCGGCACGACGATCGGCACGACGATCGGCACGACGATCGGCACGACGATCGGCACGACGATCGGCACGACGATCGGCACGACGATCGGCACGCCCGGGGCTTGTCGCAAAGTGGGTCTCGGCCACGCACGCGAGCGCGCTACCTGACCGGCGGGCCCGAAGCCGGAGGCGGGGGCCCGCCGGTCGGATCGCGAAGCGATGTCGCGCTCGCCAAGGCCTGGTGGGGTGCGAGCCCCCCGGGCGGGCGCCGTGGGCCAGGGCTCTTGCGACACGGCTACCAGACGCGGGCGCGGGCCCGGAAGTCCTTGGCCAGGCGTTCCTCGGCGGACCTCGGGATGGTGATCGCGTTGGGGTCGCCGTCGGAGGTGTAGCGCTCCTGCGGGTTCTTGTCGAGGTGGTCGAGCCAGGCCACCGAGCAGAACCGCTGGCAGTCGTTCTCCTTGATCTTGCCCTCGGAGCGGACCCGGGCGATCGCGAACCGGTCGAAGCCGGAGTCGAACGGCGAGGGCGACGGCTGCCATCCGGCCAGGAACATGCCCTGGAAGTCGTACCGGCCGTCCTGCCTGCGCGCCCAGTCCCGCTTGCGCGGCACCGAGCCGAACGGGTAGGCGAAGGTGGCGGTGTTCCGCCCGGTGACGGCGCGGAGCCGGTCCTCCATCCCGCCGATCTCCTTCTGGACGGCGGCGCGGTCCAGCCGGGACAGGTCGGAGTGGTCGACGGTGTGGTTGGCGATCTCGAAGCCGCGCGAGGTCAGCCACGCCAGCCCGGCGGCGGCCTGGTCGCCGAGGCCGAACAGGTCCTTGTTGGCGTAGAAGGTGGCCACCGGCCGGAAGCCCGGGTGGGCCCGCGCGACCTCCTGGATGATCGCCACGGCGGTGTCGGGCTTGACGTTGCCCTGGGCGTCCAGGCCGAAGTGCCCGGGGGTGCTGTCGTCGAACGTCAGCACGACCGGGTGCCTGCCCGCCGGGACGTCGAAGCGCCCGCCGACGAACTCGGCGGCGGTGATCGGGACGTAGCCGCCCTTGGCGAGCCGGGTCAGCTCGTCGCGCAGCTCCTTGGTCGAGCGGTCCAGGGACAGCTGCGGCTTGGGCAGGATCCGGTGGTACATCAGCACCGGGACCCGGCCGAGCTCGTTGGCCTTGGCGGCGGCGGCCGCGGGCGGGGCGGGCGGCAGCGTCGCCGGGACCGAGGGGCTGGGCGGCGCGGACGGCGCCGGGCTGGCGGCGCCCGCCCGGGCGGGCGCCCGCGGGTCGCTGCGCGCGGCCGGCGGGGCGGCGTCGCGCACGGCCCCGGCGTGGGCGGCCTCCCGGCTCCCGGGCTCGCGTTGCCGTTCGCCCGGCAGGGTCAGCCCGAGTGCCACGGCGCAGACGATGACGGCAGCAGCGAACTTGTGCAGAAGCGGCACGGTACCCCCGTCGGTCGGCGCGTTCACGGCCCGGGGACAGCGTACGCCGCCAAGGATCAAACGGTCATACAACTCGCTTTCCCGAAATGAAGGCTTTAAGGGCTGAGGGGGCACGCAAAAGACCCCGCCCTGTCTCCTTGCCCGCAGAAGATCAAGACGGGGTCTTCCGATGGTGTTCGGGACCACCGGTGGGACACCGGGACCCCTGGGGGACGGCGTGCCCCTGAAACGCCCGTGGAGACCGCCACGGGGCCGCCGCAGAGCGTCTAGTGGGCGGCGTCCTGCCAGGTGCGTCCGGTGCCCATGGAGACCTCCAGCGGCGCCCGCAGGTGGTAGGCGCCGGCCATCTCCCGGCGGACCAGGTCCTGGAGGGTCTCCAGCTCGCCCTCGGCGACCTCGAACACCAGCTCGTCGTGGACCTGGAGCAGCATCCGCGACCGCAGGCCCTCCTCGCGCAGGGCGCGGTCGACGTTGAGGCCGGCGACCTTGATGATGTCGGCGGCCGAGCCCTGGATCGGCGCGTTGAGGGCCATGCGCTCGGCCATCTCGCGGCGCTGCCGGTTGTCGGAGTTGAGGTCGGGCAGGTAGCGGCGGCGGCCCAGGATCGTCTCGGTGTAGCCGTCCTGGCGGGCCTTGGCGACCACGTCCTGCAGGTAGTCGCGGACGCCGCCGAACTGCTGGAAGTACTCCTCCATCAGCCCCCGCGCCTCGTCGGGCGCGATCGACAGCTGCTGCGACAGCCCGTAGGCCGACAGTCCGTAGGCCAGGCCGTAGTTCATGGCCTTGATGCGGGCGCGCAGCTCGGAGTCGATCTGCTCGGGCGGCAGCCCGAACACGTGGGAGGCGGTGATGGTGTGGAAGTCGGCGCCGGAGCCGAACGCCTCCAGCAGCGCCTCGTCGCCCGACAGGTGCGCCATGATCCGCAGCTCGATCTGGCTGTAGTCGGCGGTCAGCAGCGACGCGTACCCCTCCCCCACCACGAACGCCTCGCGGATCTGGCGGCCCTCGGCGGTGCGGATCGGGATGTTCTGCAGGTTGGGGTCGGTCGACGACAGCCGCCCGGTGGCGGCGACCATCTGGTTGAAGGTGGTGTGGATGCGCCCGGCGTCGTCGGCCATCGGGATGAGCGAGTCCACGATCGACTTGAGCTTGGCGACCTCGCGCCAGCGCAGGATGTGCTCCAGGACCGGGTGGCCCTCCTTGGCCAGCAGCCCGGTCAGCGCCTCGGAGTCGGTGGTGTAGCCGGTCTTGGTGCGCTTGGTCTTGGGCAGGTTCAGCTCCTCGAACAGCACCTGCTGGACCTGCTTGGGCGAGCCGAGGTTGAACTCGCGGCCGACCGCGGCGTGGGCGAGCTGCTCCTGCTCCTTGACCTGGCCGCCCAGGGACGCCGACAGGTTCGCCAGGTGGTCGGCGTCCACGGCGATCCCGGCGCGCTCCATGTCGGCCAGCACCCGCACCAGCGGCAGTTCCACCTCGTGCAGCAGCCGGGTCGCGCCGCGGCGCTCCAGGTCGGCGTCCAGGGCGTCGGCGAGCTCGGCGACGGCGCGGGCCCGCACCGCCAGGTCGCGGGCGGCCTCCTGCTCGCCGGTGCCGTCGAGGGTGAGCTGCCCGGAGTCGTCCTGCTCCTCGCGCAGCTCGCGGTGCAGGTAGCGCAGCGCCAGGTCGCCCAGGTCGAACGTGCGCTGCCCGGGCAGCGCCAGGTAGGCGGCCAGCGCGGTGTCGCTGGTGACGCCGGCCAGGGTCAGGCCGCGCGCGGCCAGCGCCAGCATGGGGCCCTTGGCGTCGTGGACGGCCTTGGGCCGGTCGGGGTCGGCCAGCCAGGCCGCCAGCGCCTTCTCGTCGTCGGCGATCAGCTCGGCGGGGTCGAACGACACCGCCGGGCCCCGCTTGGACGCCAGCGCCATCGCGGTGATCTCACCGGTGCCGCGGCCCCAGGCGCCGGTGACGGCGACGCCGGTGCGCGCCGCGGCGGGGGCGTTGGCCTCCAGCCAGGCGCCCAGCGCGCCGGGCTCCAGCTGCTCGACCGTGACGTCGAAGCCCTCCTCGGCCTCGGGCTCGGCCGCCGACACCGACGCGTACAGGCGTTCGCGCAGCACCCGGAACTGCAGCGAGTCGAACAGGGTGTGGATCTCCTCGCGGTCCCAGGCGCCCATGGCCAGCTGCGGCGGGGTCAGCTCCAGGCCGACCTCGCAGTCCAGCTTGTTGATCTGCTGGTTGCGCAGCACGTCGCCCAGGTTCGCGCGCAGGCTGTCGCCCGCCTTGCCCTTGATCTCGTCGACGTGCGCGACCAGCTCGTCGAGGTTGCCGTACTTGACCAGCCACTTGGCGGCGGTCTTGGGGCCGACGCCGGGGACGCCGGGCAGGTTGTCGCTGCTCTCCCCCACCAGCGCCGCCAGCTCCCGGTACCGCTGGGGCGGGACCCCGTACTTCTCCTCCACCGCCGCCGGGTCCATCCGCGCCAGCTCCGACACGCCGCGCTTGGGGTACAGCACGGTGACGTGGTCGTCGACCAGCTGGAAGGCGTCCCGGTCCCCGGTCAGGATCAGCGTCTCCATCCCGGCCCGCGACGCCTGGGTCGCCAGCGTCGCGATGATGTCGTCGGCCTCGAACCCGGCCACCGACAGCCGCGGGATCCGCAACGCGTCCAGCACCTCGTGGATCAGGGAGACCTGGCTGCGGAACTCGTCGGGCGTCTTGGCGCGCCCGGCCTTGTACTCCACGTACTGCTCGTGCCGGAACGTCGGCTCGGACCGGTCGAACGCCACCGCGATGTGCGTGGGCTGCTCGTCGCGCATCACGTTGATGAGCATCGAGGTGAAGCCGTACACGGCGTTGGTGGGCTGCCCGTCGGTGGTGGAGAAGTTCTCCACCGGCAGCGCGAAGAACGCCCGGTAGGCCAGGGAGTGCCCGTCCAGCAGCAGGAGCCGGTCGTGCTTGTCAGGGGTCGGTGCTGTCGTCGCCACACCGGAACTCTAGTCTGCGCCTACGACAGTTCGAAGGAGGCTGACTTGACCGACCAGCAGCTCGCCGGGGCCACCGACCCGCTCGGCGATCTCGCCAAGGCGATGGGGATCGAGTATCTGGAGGCCTCGGCCGAGCGCGTGGTCGGCCGGATGCCGGTGAAGGGCAACACCCAGCCCTACGGCCTGCTGCACGGAGGCGCCTCCTGCGTGCTGGCCGAGTCCCTGGGGTCGGTCGGGGCGGCGCTGCACGCCGGGCCGGACCGCATCGCGGTCGGCGTCGAGATCAACGCCACCCACCACCGGGCGGCGTCCGACGGCCACGTCACGGGGGTGGCGACGCGCCTGCACGGCGGCCGTTCCCTGGCGACCTACGAGATCGTCATCACCGACGAGCAGGACCGCCGCGTCTGCACCGCCCGCCTGACCTGCATGCTGCGCGACCGGCCCCCGGCGCCCTGATCCGGGAGCTGGCCCGGGGCTGATCCGGGGCTGGTCCGGGGTAGTCCCTTGTGATCAGGTGCGCCGCGACCTTTGCGACGGACCACCGGTGATCTGTACCGTGGATCAGAACGGCCCGGGAGCGCCGAGTAGACAACGTACGTGTCCGGGGAAGGCCCGTACGGCCCCAAAGGCGCTCCCGGGCCGTCTCACGCCCGCCCCGCGCCCGCCCGCGAAGGGATCTTCCGCCGCGCGGCCGGGGGCCGTACGGTGCGGTCATGCGTGCTCTCCCGGCGTCGGCCGCCCTCCCCGCCCTTGCCGTCGCGGTCCTCGCCGCCGGCGCGCTGCCGGGATGCTCGCGCGACGCGCCCCCGCCCGCCTACGCGCTGCCGTCGGAGAAGGTCCGCGAGGGCGAACGCGTCCTGCACGGGCGCGCCGGGCGCAGCGCCGACCTGCAGGTGACGGTCCTGGGGTTCAGCGACCCGCTGACCTCGCTGTTCGGCAGCCACGCGGAGATGAGACCGAAGGGCCGCTACGTCCGCGTGCGGATCATGGCCGTCAACACCGGCCGCGACATCCAGGTCTTCGACACCTGGAAGCAGCTGCTGGTCACCGCCGACGGGCGGACCCTCGTCCCCGACGTCAACGCGACCATGGTCAAGCGGCAGCCCGAACGGCTGTCGGTGGGCGCGGCCATGCGCGCCGAGTTCGACCTGTACTACGACGTGCCGCAGGGCGTCGGGGCCCGCGCGCTGCGGGTGGTGGGGTCCCCCACCGTCGGCGCCGTGTCCCAGCCCGACCCCGCCGACATCCCCCTCACCTGAACACGCCGGTGAACGCGCCGGGTCCCGGCGCCCCGCGTGGAACGCGGGGCGCCGGGACCCGTCAGTACCGCGACGAACGGCGTCAGCCGTCGCTCTTGCTCACCGAAGGACCGTCCGGGGCGTCGCCGGAGGGACCGTCGGAGGCGGTGCCGGAGGCGGTGCCGGAGGCGTTGTCCGAGGCGCTCTCGGCCCGGGTCTCGGACACGCCGTCCGCGCCGTCTCCGCCCAGCTCGCCGCCCAGCTCGCCGCCCAGGTAGGCCGCGCGGACCTCCGGGTCGTCCAGCAGCTCCGACGCCTGCGCCGACTTCACGACCCGGCCGGTCTCCAGAACGTACGCGCGGTGCGCGATCTGCAGCGCCTGCTGCGCGTTCTGCTCGACCAGCAGCACCGTGGTGCCGCGCCGGTTGATCTCCTGGATGATCGTGAAGATCTGCTGCACCAGCATCGGCGCCAGACCCATCGACGGCTCGTCCAGCAGCAGCACCTTCGGCTTGGACATCAGCGCCCGGCCGATCGCCAGCATCTGCTGCTCGCCGCCGGACATGGTGCCCGCCGCCTGCGTCTTGCGCTCGGCCAGCCGCGGGAACAGCTCGTAGGCCTCGTTCAGCTCCTTGGAGACGTCCCCCTTGCGGGTGTAGGCGCCCATCAGGAGGTTCTCCTCCACCGTCATGCCGGGGAAGCATCCCCGGCCCTCCGGTGACTGGCCGATCCCGGCGACCACGCGCTTGTGGCCCGGCATCTTGGAGATGTCCTTGCCCTCGAACACGATCGACCCCGACGACAGCGGGCGCAGCCCCGAGATCGTCTTGAGCGTCGTGGTCTTCCCGGCGCCGTTGGCGCCGATCAGCGTCACGATCTCGCCCTGGTCGACCGTCGCGGTGATGCCCTTGAGCGCCGCGATCTTTCCGTAGTGGACGTGGATGTCCTTGATCTCAAGAAGCATCGGCCGGAGCCCCCAGATACGCCTCGATGACCCGCGGGTCGTTCTGAATCTCGGCCGGCAGACCCTCGGCGATCTTCTGGCCGAAGTCCAGCACCGCGATCCGGTCGCTGATCCCCATGATCAGGCTCATGTCGTGCTCGATGAGCAGCACGGTCACGCCCCGGTCCCGGATCGCCCGGATCAGCTCCTGCAGCGCGATCTTCTCCGCCGGGTTCATGCCCGCGGCGGGCTCGTCGAGCAGCAGCAGCCTGGGGTTCGTGGCCAGCGCCCGCGCGATCTCCAGCCGGCGCTGGTCACCGTAGGGCAGGTTCTTGGCCACCTCCCCGATGCGGTGCCCGACCCCCACCAGCTCCAGCAGCTCGCGGGCCTTCTCCCGGCCCTCGCGCTCCTCGCGCCGGTGCCACGGCAGTCCCAGCCACGCGCCCATGAACCCGGTCCGGTGGTGGGCGTCGGCCCCCACCATCACGTTCTCCAGGGCCGTCATGTTGTGGAACAGCCGCACGTTCTGGAACGTGCGCGCCACGCCCAGCTTGGTGATCTGGAAGCGCTTCTTGCCGTTGATGCGCTGCCCGTTGAAGACCACCTGGCCCTCGGTCGGCCGGTACACGCCGGTGGTCACGTTGAACACCGTCGTCTTGCCCGCGCCGTTCGGACCGATCAGAGCGAAGATCTCGCCCTTGCGGATCTCCAGGTTCAGCTTGTTGATGGCGGTCACACCGCCGAAGCGCATGACCACGTCCCGCAGTTCCAGGACGTTCGTCGGCTGAGAGTCGCTCACTTGCCCACCTCCGCGGAGTGACCCGCGGTACCCGGACCGGCCGTACCGGGACCGGCCACCTCTGCCCCCATACTGCCCATACCGCCGGTGCCCTCGGCGAGTTCGGCCTTGCGTTGCCGCGACGGCCACAACCCCTCCGGGCGGAAGATCATCATGACCATCAGCGCCAGACCGAAGATCAGCATGCGGTAGTCCGCCAGCTCGCGGAACCGCTCGGGAAGCCACGCGATGATGAACGCGCCCAGGACCACGCCCGGGATGTTGCCCGAACCGCCCAGCACCACCGCCGCCAGGATCAGCGCCGACACCAGGAACGTGAAGTTCTCCGGGTTGATCGACGTCTGCTTGGCCGCGAACACCACGCCGCCGCTGCCGCCGATCGCCGCGCCCAGCGCGAACGCCGCCAGCTTGAAGCGGAACGTCGGCACGCCCATCAGCTCGGCCGCGTCCTCGTCCTCACGGATCGACGCCCAGGCCCGGCCGACCCGGCTGCGCTCCATCCGCTTCGTGAAGATGATCGTCAGGATGATGAAGAACACCAGCAGGTAGTAGTACGGCCGCGAGTCCAGCAGCCCGTACTTCAGCGGCTGCACCCCGAAGATCTCGAACTCGCTCAGCGACGGCGGGTGCGGGATGCCCTGGATACCGCGCGGGCCGTTGACGTACTGGGTGTTGTTGACCGTCTTCTTGACGATCTCACCGAAGCCCAGCGTCACGATCGCCAGGTAGTCGCCGCGCAGCCGCAGCGTCGGGGCGCCCAGCAGGATCCCGGCCAGCGCCGAGAACACGATCGCCAGGATCAGCGTCTCCCAGAAGTGCCACCCGAACTTGGTGGCGAAGATGCCGATCGTGTAGCCGCCCACCGCGTAGAACGCCACATAGCCCAGGTCCAGCAGACCCGCCATGCCGACCACGATGTTCAGGCCCAGGCCCAGCAGGATGTAGATCCCGATCTGGTCGCTGAGCATCGTCGCCCAGTCACCGCCGCCGCCCGCCATGAACGCGCCGATGCTCTCGCTCGGCAGCAGCAGCGCGCCGACCACCAGCAGCCCGTAGACCGCCCAGCGCGCACCGCCCGGAGCCGTCGCCCACCAGTCGCGGAGCGCGTCCAGCGAGAGACCGCGTCCGCCGTTTCCCTTGGAAGTCTTCGTGAGGTTCATGCGCGCGCCTGCTGGAGGGACTCACCGAGAATGCCGGTGGGACGGAACATGAGGACCAGGATCAGGACGGAGAACGCGACCACGTCCTTCCATCCCGAGCCGAAAATGCTCGCCCCGTAGGCCTCGAACAGCCCGAGGGCGAAACCGCCGACCAGGGCCCCGCGGATGTTGCCGATACCGCCGAGGACCGCCGCCGTGAACGCCTTGATACCGAGCAGGAAGCCCGTGAAGTACCACGCCTGCTCGAACCGCACGATGTACAGCGCGGCCGCGACACCGGCCATGATGCCGCCGACCAGGAACGTCGCGGTCACCACCCGGTCGATGTTCACGCCCATCAGCACCGCGGTCTCCGGGTCCTGCGCGGTCGAACGGATACCGCGGCCCAGCTTCGTGCGGTTCACGAACTGGTCCAGCGCGATCATCATCAGGATCGCGCCCAGGAAAATGATCAGCTTGTCGTTGCTGACCTGGATCGGCCCCAGATCGATCACGTTGCTGCGCTCGACGAAGTGCGAGTTCACCGGCAGCTTGCCGGCCTCCTTGGAGGTGTCGAACAGCAGCGGCACCCCGATCGTGGCGAACAGCTGCTGAATGAAGATCGAAGCACCGATCGCCGAGATCAGCGCCGCCAGCCGCGACGCCCCCCGCTTCCGCAGCGGACGGTACGCCGTCGCCTCCAGCAACACCGCGCTGCCGCCCGACACCAGACCGGACACCAGCGCCAGCAGCACCACGACGCCGATCAGGCCGAGACCGCCGACCTCCGAGACGCCCAGGGCCTGGATCGTGAAGACCGACGCGAACGTGCCCACCATGAAGATCTCTGCATGGGCGAAGTTGATCAGTCGCAGCACGCCGTAGACCATCGTGTAGCCCAGCGCGACGAGCGCGTAGATCGCTCCCAGCGACAGGCCGTCGATAGTGTTCGGCCAAAATTGATTAACGAAGTTGTCGAGCACCTTTGGTCGCCTCTGTGAAAAGGAGCGGGAGCGCTCGTAGCGCTCCCGCTCCCGCGCCAACAGGGTCCCCGCGAAGGGGTCGGATGATTCAGTTCGGGAACGAGCCCGAAGCCCACTCAGGCCGGCTTGGCCTCGGTGCTCTTGCCGAGCAGCGGGATCGTGTTGTCCTTGACCTGGTAGACGTAGATGTCCTGGGAGGCCAGCTCGCCCTTGTCGTCGAACTTGATCCGCTTGCCGACACCCTCGAAGTCCACCGTCTTGAGGAACTCGTTGATGTCCTCCGACTTGGTCTTGCCGGCCTTGATCGCCTCGATGAGCGCCGTCGCCGCGTCGTAGCCCTCGCTGGAGTAGATCGCCACCGGCGAGCCGAACTTCGCCTTGTAGTCCTCGGCGAACTTCTTGCTCTTCGCGCTGACCTTACCCTCGGCGTCGATCACGCAACCGCACGACAGCAGCGCACCCTGCGCGTTCTTCTGACCGGCGCCCTCGACCAGGCCCGCCGCCAGCGAACCGTCGCCCGACATCATCTTGCCGGTGTAGCCCGCCTCACGGAGCTGCTTGAACAGCTTGCCCGCGACCGAGTAGTACCCACCGAAGTACACGATCTCCGGGTTGAACTGCTTGATCTTGTTGACCGTCGACGAGTAGTCGCTCGCCTTGTCGTCCACCGCGTCGGTCTGCACCTGCGCGCCCTTGGGCTTGACGACGTTCGAGATGCTGTCGGCCAGGCCCTTGCCGTAGTCCTGGTTGTCGTGGACCGTGAAGACCTTCTTCGCCTTCACCTGGTCGGCGATGAAGCCGCCCGCGCCCGTGCCCTGCACGGCGTCGTCGGCCACCGCGCGGTGCCAGT
The DNA here is from genome assembly GCF_014138665.1 of Actinomadura kijaniata. Taxonomy (NCBI): domain Bacteria; kingdom Bacillati; phylum Actinomycetota; class Actinomycetes; order Streptosporangiales; family Thermomonosporaceae; genus Actinomadura; species Actinomadura kijaniata. Next base: position 367,980 of record NZ_JACJIA010000007.1, on the reverse strand, counting down.
ACTTCCAGCTCTTCTCCGCCAGCGTGACGTTGGTCGCCGACGGCGTGATGCTCGGGATCTTCGCCTCGTCCAGGATCGGACCGACCGACTGCGACTCACCCGAGAACGCCGGACCGATCAGCGCGGTGATCTTGTCGTTCTTCACCGCACCCTGGATCAGCGTGGTCGCCTGCTCCGGCTTGCCCTGGCTGTCGTACTTCTTCAGCGTGATCTTGGTCGTGGGGTTGGTCGCGTTGTACTGCTCGACCGCCAGCTGCGCACCCTGGTACGGCGGGATCACCAGACCGGAGTTCTCACCGGTCAGGTCACCCATGAACCCGATCGTGATGCCGCCGTCACCGCCGCCGCCCTTACCGCCGTCGCCGCCGCCGCAAGCACCAGCACCGAGCGCCAGGACCGCGCTCATGGCCACCGCGCCGGTGACCCTCAACATGTTGCGCCGCAAGGTGCCCAACCTTTCCATCCGGATCCGGGAGGGGATCGGGTACGAGACAGGCCCCGGCGAAGCCGAAACTCTGGGGGGAGATTTCGGTCACCCGGGGATCAGGTATGTCGTACACCGAGCGGCCACCCCATAACAGGACCCCCGGATAGAAGGGTTATTCGTTCGTTACTGCTCTGTGGCCATCCGACGCACGGATTGGCCAGCGCGAATCACACTCGGTGACCACCACATAGCACGCTCCGTCACCAGACGACCCACCCCGACAGGACAGACAACGGCCAAGCCGCATTCAACCGAAGGTCAAACCACGGCCAAGCAACACCCACTCCCCCGACACCACCCCGAACAGGCCCCCTCAGCCCGCCACCGGCCCATCCACCCCGGACACGCCACCCCTGGCCTCCCCGGACCCCTCACCGGCCCCGGCACCCCCACCAGACGCCCCCGCCAACACAGCCTCCGCGACCGCCCGCATCGTCAAACGACGATCCATCGACGTCTTCTGAATCCACCGGAACGACTCCGGCTCCGTCCACCCGTTCGCCGCCTGCAAGATCCCCTTGGCGCGATCCACCAGCTTCCGCGTCTCCAGCCGCTCATGCAGCCCCGCGACCTCCGCCTCCAACGCCCGCATCTCGGTGTAACGGCTCACCGCCACCTCGATCACCGGCGCCAGATCCGACTTCGTGAACGGCTTCACCAGATACGCCATCGCCCCGGCCTCGGTCGCCCGCTGCACCAACTCCCGCTGCGAGAACGCCGTCAACATCACCACCGGCGCGATCCGATCCGCCGAGATCCGCTCAGCCGCCGAGATACCATCCAGCACCGGCATCTTCACGTCCAGGATCACCAGATCCGGCTTCAGCTCGGCCGCCAGCCGCACGGCCGTCTCGCCGTCCCCCGCCTCACCGACGACCTCATAGCCGTCCTCCTGCAGCATCTCCTTGAGATCCAGCCGGATCAGGGCCTCATCTTCCGCGATCACAACTCGCCGAGCGCTCTCCGTCACGCGCGCAAGACTACCGGGAGGCGTTAGGCTGGCTCCCGGCAGGTCGGCCGGTGACATCGAAACCACTTCGAGGCAACGGCGACCACGGTGTACGATTCATCCCGATAAGCCCCGATACTCCAACCGGCAGAGAGGGCGGCCTCAAAAGTCGCAAAGTGTGGGTTCGAATCCCACTCGGGGCACAAACAGACAAAACCGCCGCCCGTTACGGGCGGCGGTTTTGTCGTACCCGCCTGTCACGCTTAGCGCATGTACGACACCTCAACGCGACAGCGCGCGCTCGCCCTGCTGGGGCAGGGTCTCACCGTCAGCGAAGTGAGCCGGCGGACCGGCGTTTCCCGCCACGCCATTCGTGAATGGCAATTAAGGACCGAGCAGGGTCGTGATCTCTACGCCGCGGGTTCACGCGAATGCCCTCGCTGTTCATCTGCCCCCCGCCCGCCGGAGCCCGCTCCGGATTACTCCTATCTGCTGGGGCTCTATCTCGGCGACGGATGCATCAGCCCCGTCAGCGCCCCCGAGAAGAAAGTGTGGGCGCTCCGGATCGCCTGTGCGAACGCCTGGCCCGGCCTGATCGACGAGTGCGTCGGCGCGGTGCGGGCCCTGCGTCCCGACAACAGGGTGCGGACCATCCAGCGTCCCGGGTGCGTCGAGGTCAACACCCATTCCAAGCACTGGCCGTGCCTGTTCCCCCAGCACGGTCCCGGGCGCAAGCACGAACGGCGGATCGAGCTGGCGGCGTGGCAGCGTGAGATCGTCCACGCCGATCCCCGGCCGTTCGTGCGCGGTCTCCTCCACTCGGACGGCTGCCGCCCGACCAACCGGGTGCGGCGCCCGTCCGGGGACGGCTGGTACGAGTACCCCCGGTACCTCTTCACCAACGTGTCCGCCGACATCCGCGGTCTCTACACCGAGGCGCTCGACCTTCTCGGGATCTCCTGGAAGCAGAACAAGCCCATCGAGATCTCCGTGGCGCGGAGGGAGGCGGTGGCGCGGTTGGACGGGTTCGTGGGGCCGAAGCACTGAGTGGGTTTCTCAGGCCGGGTAGCGGGTGGCCTCTTCCAGGGGGGTGATGCCGCCTTCGGCGATGGCCTGGGGGGCCGGGGGCACCTCGTGGCCGGCCTCCAGGTCCTCCAGGGGGGTGCGTGGGGGCAGGGAGCGCCAGCGGGACGGGGTGGCTTCGTCGTCCGGGTGCGGTTCGGGGTTCATGTGATCAGGTTGCGGGACGGGTGGCGGTCGTGTCCAGGGCGGCCCGTCTCCGTGTGGAGACGGGCCGGGGACGGGCCGGGGCGCGGACGCCTGCTGGGGCGTCGGGGTTGCTCGGTCCGTCAGGGTGAACCCGGATCGATATGCGATGGTGATTTCAGTGGTCGGCCGGGTGGGTGATGGCGTCGCCGATGCGGTGGACGCGCAGGGCGTTGGTGGAGCCGGGGGTGCCGGGCGGGGAGCCGGCGACGATGACGACGCGGTCGCCCTTCTGGCAGCGGCCGGATTCGAGGAGGCCCTGTTCGACCTGGTGGACCATCTCGTCGGTGTGGTTGGCGAAGGGGACGATGAAGGTCTCGACCCCCCAGACGTGGGCGAGGCGGCCGCGGACGGCGGGCACGGAGGTGAAGGCCAGCAGCGGGATCGGGGAGCGGTAGCGGGACAGGCGGCGGGCGGTCTCGCCGGACATGGTGAAGGCGACCAGGGCCTGGGCTCCGACGATGGCGCCGACCTCGGCGGCGGCGCGGGCGATGGCGCCGCCGACGGTCTCGGGCATGCGGTTGAGGTTGTGGGTGGCTTCGAGGGCGGCGGCCTCGGCGGCCTCGACGATGCGGCTCATCGTCTGGACGGACTGGATGGGGTACTGGCCGACGCTGGTCTCGCCGGAGAGCATGACGGCGTCGGCGCCTTCGAAGACGGCGTTGGCGACGTCGGAGGCCTCGGCGCGGGTGGGGCGCGGGGCGGAGATCATCGATTCCAGCATCTGGGTGGCGACGATGACGGGGCGGGCCTTCTCGCGGCAGAGTTCGATGGCGCGTTTCTGGACGATGGGGACCTGTTCGAGGGGGAGTTCGACGCCGAGGTCGCCGCGGGCGACCATGATGCCGTCGAAGGCGGCGACGATCTCGGGGAGGTTGTCGACGGCCTGGGGCTTTTCGATCTTGCCGATGAGGGGGACGCGGACGCCCTCCTCGTCCATGATCTGGTAGCAGATCTCGGCGTCGGCGGGGGTGCGGACGAAGGAGAGGGCGACCATGTCGACGCCGAGGCGGAGGGCCCAGCGGAGGTCGGCCTCGTCCTTGTCGGTGAGGGCGGGGACGCTGACGGGGACGCCGGGCAGGTTGAGGCCCTTGTTGTCGGAGACCATGCCGCCGACGGTGACGCGGGTGGTGACGCGGGGGCCGTCGACGGAGGTGACCTCCAGGGCGACGCGGCCGTCGTCGATGAGGACGGTGTCGCCGGCGCGGACGTCGCCGGGGAGGCCCTGGTAGGTGGTGGAGACCTGGCGGCGGGTGCCGGGGACGTCCTCGGTGGTGATGGTGAACTCGTCGCCGAGGGTGAGGCGGACGGGCCCGTCGGGGAAGCGTCCGATGCGGATCTTGGGGCCCTGCAGGTCGGCGAGGATGCCGACGCCGCGGCCGGTGGCCTCGGCGGCGGCGCGGAGCCGGTGGTAGACGGCCTCGTGGGTGGGGTGGTCGCCGTGGCTCATGTTGAGGCGGGCGACGTTGATGCCGGCGTCCACGAGGGCGCGGATCTGCTCGGGGCTGGAGCAGGCGGGGCCGATGGTGCTGACGATCTTTGCTCGACGGGTCACGGGAACAACGCTACTTAGTTACCTGCCAGTACGGATATTCGTGCAGGTGACGGTCGCCGAAGATTCACCCGGTGGTCTGGACCACCGGGTGGTTCTCAGCGGGAGAACTCCTGCACGAGGGTCTGGCAGAAGGCCTTCAGATCGTCGGGTTTGCGGCTGGTGACCAGGCGATTGGAGCCGTGGTCGCAGACCTTGACCTCCTGGTCGACCCAGGTGGCGCCGGCGTTGCGCAGGTCGGTGCGCAGGCTGGGCCAGGAGGTGAGTTCGCGGCCGCGGACGACGTCGGCCTCGATGAGGGTCCAGGGGGCGTGGCAGATGGCGGCGACGGGCTTGCCGGCGTCGAAGAAGGCCTTGACGAAGGCGACGGCGCCGTCGTCGGTGCGCAGGAAGTCGGGGTTGGCGACGCCGCCGGGCAGGACGAGGGCGTCGAACTCGGTGTGGCCGGAGACGTCGACGGTGGTGTCGACCTGGAAGGTGTCGCCCTTGTCGAGGTGGTTGAACGCCTGGGCGCGGCCGGACTGGGTGGAGACCAGTCGGGGGTGGCCGCCGGCGTCCTTGACGGCCTTCCAGGGTTCGGTGAGTTCGACCTGTTCGGCGCCTTCGGGGGCGATGAGGAAGGCGATGGTCTTGCCCTGGAGTTCGTGGGACACGGTTTCCTCCCGTCGGGGGGTCGTCGTTGACGGGGGGATCCCTGCCCGGGGAGGCGGGTGGTATGCAGGGTGTTGTGAATCCCACGGGTTATCGGGAGACCGCCGCGGACGCGACGCAGGTCACGGCGGGGGTGGCGTGTGTGTGGGAGTCGGCGTTGCCGGCGGGGGCGGAGCCGTTCACGCAGCGGGTGGTGCCGGACGGGTGCGTGGACGTGGTCTGGTGGGCGGCGCGGGGTCTGGTGCAGGTGGCGGGGCCGGACACCGGGCCGGTTCCGGCGACGATCGGGCCGGGTGACCGGCTGGTGGGGGTGCGGTTCCGGCCGGGGGCGGCGGTTCTGGCGCTGGGGGTGCCGGCCGACGCGGTGCGGGACGGGCGGGTGCCGTTGCGGGAGCTGTGGGGGGACGGCGCCGAGCGGTTGGCGGAGGCGCTGGCGGGTGCGGCCGATCCGGGGGCGGTGCTGGCGGGGGCGGTGGTGGCGCGGGCGGCGGCGGGGGGTCCGGCGGATCCGCTGGCTCCGGCGCTGGCGCGGGGGCTGGTGGGCGGGGCGTCGGTGCGGGAGGTCGCGGTCGGGCTGGGGTTGAGTGAGCGGCAGGTGCGGCGGCGGGCGGTCGCGGCGTTCGGGTACGGGCCGAAGACGGTGCAGCGGGTGCTGCGGTTCCAGCGGGCGTTGCGGCTGGCGCGGGCGGGGCGGCCGCTGGCGGAGGTGGCGCAGGTGGCCGGGTACGCCGACCAGGCGCACATGGCGAACGAGGTGCGGGGGTTGGGCGGCGTACCGATGCGGGGGCTGCTCTAGCGGGCCGACGGGGGGCGGCGGGTCTTGGGGATGGCCTGGATGACGGTCTCGTGGGAGGCGTCGATGAGGGTGAGGATCTCCTCGTCGTCGAGGTCGCCCTCCAGCAGGACGGTCACCCAGTGGCGTTTGTTGAGGTGGTAGCCCGGCAGGACGGTGGCGGGGTACTGGGCCTTGAGGGCCTCGACCTCGTCGGGGGGCAGTTTGAGGCTGACGCGGGGCGGGTCGGCGTCCTCGGCGAGCAGCGCGAAGATCTTTCCGCCGGTCTTGTAGACGGCGGGCTGGGGGCCGAAGGGGAAGTCCTCGGTCCCGTCGGGCAGGGACAGGCAGTGCTGGGCGACGGTCTCGGGTTTCATTCCTGGAGTCTGCCGTAGGCGCGGAGGGTGCGGAGCCGTTCGATGGTGAGGAGGCCGCGCCATTCGGGTCGGACGGCGGGGGTCCAGGCGGGCCAGGGGAAGGTCCAGCCGCCGTCGTCGTGCTGTTCGGCGGCCAGGGCGTCGAGGTCGGCGTCGATGGTGGCGTCGTCGAACAGGCGGCGGCCGAGGCCGTCGGGGGTGGGGGCGAGGTCGAGGGGGCGGTGGTGGTCGCCGGGGCCGTCGGGGGCGCGGAAGGCGTCGGCGTTGCGGTCCAGGGCGGCGGTGGCGCGGTCGCGGTCGGGGACGTGGTCGAGGAACGTCAGGGCGGCGAGGACGTCGTAGGGGGCGTGGCGGCGGTCGCGTTCCAGGTGGGTCCAGCAGTAGTCGGTGGCGGGGGCCAGCCAGGGGTGGGTGGAGCCGGCGCGGTGCAGCATGCCGGCGAGGGTGGCGGTGGGGTTGAGGGCGGAGGGCGGGTCGTCGCCGGTGGTCCACCAGGGGGCGTGCGGGTCGTCGGGGGCGGTGGGCAGGACGAACGGCACTCCCCCGTCGGGCCGGGTGATGGTGGTGAGGAAGTCGGCGACGCGGGTGACGGCGGGGTCGTCGTCGGCTCCGGCCTCGTGCAGGACGTCCAGGGCGTGCTGGGCGGCGGCGGGCTGGGCGGCGGGGCCGCGCAGGTCGGGTTCCAGGGCGTGGCCGTAGCCGCCGTCGGGGGTGGCGTAGGGGCGCAGGGCCGCCAGGAGGGGTCCGGGTGGGCCGCCGCGGAAGTGGAGCGCGAAGCGGTGGCGGTCGAGGACGCGGGCGTTGAGCCACACGAAGCGTTCGGCGCGGGCCAGGTCCGCGCGCGACAGGGACGTCATGCGGGTCACGTTAGGGCGTCGGGCCGGTCGCGGTCTTGGAGGAATCGGACGCCCGGTCACCCCAGCGGTGGGTGACCGGGCGCGGCGAAAAGGTAGTGGCCGTGGTGGTCCCACACAAGGTCCGGAACCGGCCGTTCCATGATCTTTGCCGTGTGTTGGCTGTTCAATGGGACGCATGAGTGATCCTTTGACCGAGCATGACCAGGCGCTGGCGGCGTTGCGGACGGTGGCGGAGGCCGCCGGCCCCTATCTGGAGGAGCTACCGAAGCGGCTGGTCCACGACCGGTCGCGCGACGGGCTGCTGGCGGAGCTGGACGGGCCGCTGCCGGAGCGGGGCGAGGGGACGCTGGCGAGCGTGGAGCGGCTGCTGCGGGTGGGGACGGAGGCGGCGACGCACTCGTCGGGGCCGCGGTTCTTCCACTTCGTGGTGGGCGGGGCGACGCCCGCGGCGATGGCCGGGGACTGGGTGACGTCGCTGCTGGACCAGGGGGCGGGGCTGTGGGCGACCTCGCCGCTGGCGGCGCGGGCCGAGACGGTGGTGCTGCGGTGGCTGAAGGACCTGTTCGGGCTGCCGGAGTCGTTCGGCGGGGTGCTGACGCCCAGCGCGACGTTCGCGAACCTGACGGGGCTGGCGTGCGCGCGGGCGTGGTGGGCGGACCGGCACGGGGTGGACGTGGTCGCCGACGGGCTGGCGGGGCTGCCGCCGATGCCGGTGTTCAGCAGCGGGCTGGTGCACGTGAGCACCCGCAAGGCGCTGCAGGTCCTGGGGTGCGGGCGCGACTCGGTGCGGGTGCTGGCCCGCGACGACGCGGGGCGGCTGGACCTGGCGGCGCTGGAGGAGGCCCTGGTGGCGCTGGAGGGGGCCCCGGCGGTGCTGGTGGGCAACCTCGGCGACGTCAACACCGGCGACAGCGACCCGCTGGCGGAGATGGCGGACCTGGCCGAGCGGTACGGGGCGTGGCTGCACGTGGACGGCGCGTTCGGGCTGTTCGCGGCGGTGTCGCCGCGCACGGCGCATATGGCGCGCGGGGTGGAGCGGGCCGACTCGGTGACCGCCGACGGTCACAAGTGGCTGAACGTGCCCTACGAGAGCGGGTTCTCGTTCGTGAAGGACCCGGCGTGGCTGGGGCGGGCGTTCGGGGCGTGGGACGCGCCGTACCTGCCCGAGCCCGACGAGGAGCGCATCAACTACAACATGCTCGGTCCCGAGTCGTCGCGGCGGGCGCGGGCCCTGCCGATCTGGGCGACGCTGCGCGCCTACGGCCGCTCCGGCTACCGGGAGATGGTCGAACGGCATCTGGACGTGTCGGCGCACCTGGGCGGGCTGGTGGAGCAGGCCCCCGACCTGGAGCTGCTGGCGCCGGTGCGGTTGTGCGTGGTGTGTTTCCGGTACCGGCCGCCGGGGGTCCCCGAGGAGGAGCTGAACGCCCTCAACGCGCGGCTGGGCAAGGCGCTGCTGTCCGACGGGCGCGTGTTCGCGGGCACGAGCGTCCACCGGGGCATGACGATGTTCCGCCCGGCGGCCCTGAACTGGCGCACCACGGCCGCCGACGTGGAGCTGCTGGTGGAGGTGCTACGGGAGCTGGGCGCACGCCTCATCGACTGAACACGCCACCGGCAGGACACGCGACCACCGGGACACACCACCGGCAGGCACGACACCGACGGGACGCGCGACCGACAGGACGCGTCACCAACGAGGCACGTCACCAACGGGACACGTGACCGGCGGGACGCGTCACCAACGGGACGCGCCACCAGCCGGACGCGTCATCGGGCGGGTGTGTCGCCGGGGGGTCGTGTCGGGTACACCGCGACGATCACTCGCGCGTCCCCTCTGACGGCCCGGTCCGCCCGGGGCCGGGCCGCCATCCCAGATTGGACGTGTCACGACATGCTGCAGCGTCTGTTCGGCGGCGGCCGTCCCGAGGACGATCCCCGGTCCCTGTACCCCGGCAGTCCCGCGTTCTCCGGGGGCCTGCCCTACGACCCGTCGAGCCTTCCCGGCCTGGCGGCCCGCTGGTGGCGGTGGGCCTGCTCGGTCCCCGGCGACCGGCACCCCTGCCGGGACGCGACCGGGCGGCACGCCGGGGTGAACCAGCCCGAGGACGTGTTCTTCCTGGCGGGGACGTTCGGCGGGGAGGCGTCGCGGGCGTGCGCGGTGCCGGGCGGGGTGCCGCTGTTCTTCCCGGTGCTGAACGTGTTCGCCGAGGACGGCGGCAAGGGCGTCCCGCACTTTCGGCGGGTGCGGGTGGCGGCGCGGCTGAACGGCGTCGACCTGCCGGTCACGCCGGTGACCAACGACGTGCCGTACCGGCTGGTCGGGGTGCCCGGCAACCCGATGACGCCGGGCGCGGACGGGCGGGGCGTGCGGATCGTCGGCTCGGGTCACTGGTGCCGGATCGACCCGCTGGCGCCGGGCGGGTACGTGCTGGAGTTCGCCGGGGACACGGCGGGGTTCTCGGTGGCGGTCACCTACGACCTGACGGCCCTGCCGCCGGGCGGGGCGTGACCGCGCGGGGTGCGTCCGCCGCCGGGCGGGCGCACCCGTGTCCGGGTGGGGTCAGTGCGCGCGGACGCCCCGCGCGCAGCTGACGATCCTCAGTCCGGCGCGGCAGGCGTGCCGGGTCGCCTCGCAGCGGTTGCCGAACACCTGGACGTCGCCGTTGTCGAAGGTGCAGGTGACCGGGTCGTGGACGGTGGGGCAGGCGTCGGCGCAGCGTTCGGCGTGCACCGGGGCCGCGCCGACATGGCTGAGCTGGACGGCGGGCGGGGCCGGGGCGGGCTGCGGGGCGGGCGCGGCGGGGCCGACGGTGCCCAGCCACGCCAGGGCGAGCAGGGTGGGCGCGAGGACGCGGACGGTCCGGCGGGTGGGACGGCGGGCGGGGTGGTGGGCGGGATGGCGGTCGGTGCGGCGCACGGCCATCACCTCCAGGGGGTCTCACTGTATGGAGTGTGATCACTCCACAGAGTAGTTTCCCCTGGCGGTGGGGGCCATGTCCGGTACCGCTAGGTCCGGCTGTCGTGCGCGCCCGGCCAGGGGCCCGGCGGGCGGTGGCCGACCGTCTCGGGTCGTGTCCGCACGTCGTGGACCCGGAACCCGCGCGCCTGGTAGTTGCGCAGCGCGGCGGGGCCGTCGGTGGAGCAGGTGTGCAGCCACACCCGCCGCGTGGGCTTGCGGTCGGGCCAGCGGTCGGCCAGGTCCCACGCGCGGGCGGCGCCGGTGCGCAGCAGGTGCCCGCCCAGCCCGCGGCCGGTGAAGGCGGGCAGCAGCCCGAAGTAGGAGATCTCGACCTGCGCCTCGGCCTGCGGGTCGAGTTCCACGTAGCCGGCGGGGGTGCCGCGCGCGTACGCCACCCAGGTCTCCACGCCGGGCCGGTCCAGCCAGTTGCGCCACTGCTCGAACGACCACGGCAGCCGGTCGGTCCAGTGCCAGTCGCCGCCGACGGCGGTGTACAGGAACCGGCTCAGCTCGGGACTGGGCACCTCGGCCCGGACGATCTCCACCGCGACGTCGGGCTCCCGCGCCGGACGCAGGTCGCCCGGGTCGGTCTGCTCCAGGTACCAGGTGGTCACGTCGATACGCCTGGTCGGCACCTTTCCCCCCTTCGCGCAACAGCGCCGTGCCCCGGAACGTTCCGGGGCACGGCGGCTGATCCTGTCACTTCGGGCGGCCGTCAGGCAATCGGCCGTGCGGTCGGGGGGATCGGGTAGGGCAGCGTCGTCTGGCCGGTGAGGTACTTGTCGACGCCGTGCGCGGCGGCGCGGCCCTCGGCGATCGCCCACACGATCAGCGACTGGCCGCGGCCCATGTCGCCGGCCGCGAAGACCCGGTCCACGCTGGTGGCGTAGTCGGCGTCGCGGACGACGTTGCCGCGCTGGTCCAGCTCGACGCCGAGCTGCTCCAGCAGCCCCTCGCGCTGCGGGCCGAGGAAGCCCATGGCCAGGGTGACCAGCTGCGCGGGGATCTCGCGTTCGCTCCCCTCGACCGGCTTGAAGCCGGTCTCGGGGCCCTCCACCTGGACGACCTTGAGCGCGCGGACGTTGCCGTCCTCGTCGCCCAGGAACTCCACGGTGTTGATCGCGTAGAGGCGGTCGCCGCCCAGGTCGGCGAGCTCCTCGTGGGCGCTCTCCATCTTGAACAGCATCGGGTAGGTCGGCCAGGGCTGGCTGCCCGGCCGGTCCTGCGGCGGCCGCGGCATGATCTCCAGCTGGGTGACCGACGCCGCGCCCTGCCGGATCGCGGTGCCGATGCAGTCGGCGCCGGTGTCGCCGCCGCCGATCACCACGACGTGCTTGCCCTCGGCGGAGATCGGCGGCTCGGCGTGGTCGCCCTCCTGCACCTTGTTGGCCAGCGGCAGGTACTCCATCGCCTGGTGGACGCCCTTGAGCTCGCGGCCGGGGATCGGCAGGTCGCGGCGGACGGTGGCGCCGCCGGCCAGCACCACCGCGTCGTGGTGTCCCAGCAGTTCCTGCGCGGTGATGTCGACGCCGACGTTGACGTTGACCTTGAAGTCGGTGCCCTCGGCGCGCATCTGGGCGATGCGGCGGTCCAGGTGCCGCTTCTCCATCTTGAACTCGGGGATGCCGTAGCGCAGCAGGCCGCCGACGCGGTCGTCGCGCTCGTACACCTTCACGTCGTGCCCGGCGCGGGTGAGCTGCTGGGCGGCGGCCAGGCCCGCCGGGCCCGAGCCGATCACCGCGACCCGCTTGCCGGTGCGCACCGCCGGGGGCTGCGGGCGGACCCAGCCCTCGTCCCACGCCCGGTCGATGATCTCGGCCTCGACGCGCTTGATGGTGACCGGGTCGGAGTTGATGCCGAGCACGCACGCCGCCTCGCACGGGGCGGGGCACAGCTTCCCGGTGAACTCGGGGAAGTTGTTGGTGGCGTGCAGGCGCTCGATCGCCTCGTGCCAGTCGGTGCGGTAGACCAGGTCGTTCCACTCGGGGATCAGGTTGCCCAGCGGGCAGCCCTGGTGGCAGAACGGGATGCCGCAGTCCATGCAGCGGCTGGCCTGCTTCTCCAGCCGGTCCTTGCCGAAGTCCTCGTAGACCTCGCGCCAGGACCGGATCCGGACGTCGACCGGGCGGCGCTTGGGGAGCTCCCGCTCAACGGTCAGAAAACCCTTCGGGTCAGCCATGTTCGGTGTCCCCCTCTCAGCCCTGCGCGGCGGCCATGATGGCCTCGTCGACGTCGCGGCCCTCGGCCCGGGCGGCGGCGGCCGCGTCGAGCACCCGCCGGTAGTCCCGCGGCATGATCTTGGTGAAGCGCGCCGTGGCGGCGTCCCAGTCGGACAGCAGCGCCGCGGCGACGGTGGAGCCGGTCTCGGCCCGGTGCCGTTCGACCAGCCCGCGGACGAGTTCGGCGTCCTCTGCGGCCAGCGGCTCCAGGTCCACCATCTCCCGGTTGACGCGCTCGGCGTTCAGGTCGAGCACGTAGGCGACGCCGCCCGACATGCCGGCGGCCAGGTTGCGGCCGGTCGGGCCGAGGATCAGCGCGCGGCCGCCGGTCATGTACTCCAGCGCGTGGTCGCCGACGCCCTCCACCACGGCCGTGGCGCCGGAGTTGCGGACGCAGAACCGCTCGCCCACCACGCCCCGGGCGAACAGCTCGCCCGAGGTGGCGCCGTACAGGATGACGTTGCCGCCGATGATCTGCGTCTCGGCCGCGAACGCCGCCTCCGCCGGGGGCCGCACCGTGATGCGGCCGCCGGACAGGCCCTTGCCGACGTAGTCGTTGGCGTCGCCGACCAGCCGCAGCGTCACCCCGCGCGGCACGAACGCGCCGAAGGAGTTGCCCGCCGAGCCGGCGAAGGTCACGTCGATGGTGTCGTCGGGCAGGCCCTGCCCGCCCCACCGCTTGGTGACCTCGTGTCCCAGCATCGTGCCGACGGTGCGGTTGACGTTGCGGATCGGCAGTTCCAGCCGTACCTTCCCGCCGCCGGCCAGGGCGCCCTCGGCGAGCTGGATCAGGGTGTTGTCCAGCGCCTTCTCCAGGCCGTGGTCCTGGCCGGTGACGCGGCGCAGCGCCGCGCCCGCGGGCAGTTCGGGCCGGTGCAGGATCGGCGACAGGTCCAGGCCCGCGGCCTTCCAGTGGTCGACCGCCCCGCGGGTGTCGAGCACCTCCACGTGCCCGATCGCCTCGTCCAGCGAGCGGAAGCCCAGGGCCGCCAGGTACTCGCGGACCTCCTGCGCGACGAACTCGAAGAAGTTGACGACGAACTCGGGCTTGCCGTTGAACCGCTTGCGCAGCTCGGGGTTCTGGGTGGCGACGCCGACCGGGCAGGTGTCCAGGTGGCACACCCGCATCATCACGCAGCCCGACACCACCAGCGGGGCGGTGGCGAAGCCGTACTCCTCGGCGCCCAGCAGCGCCGCGATGACCACGTCGCGGCCGGTCTTCATCTGCCCGTCGGTCTGCACGACGATCCGGTCGCGCAGGCCGTTGAGCAGCAGCGTCTGCTGGGTCTCGGCCAGGCCGATCTCCCACGGCGCGCCCGCGTGCTTCAGCGACGTCAGCGGCGAGGCGCCGGTGCCGCCGTCGTGCCCGGAGATCAGCACCACGTCGGCGTGGGCCTTGGACACGCCCGCCGCGACCGTCCCGACGCCGACCTCCGACACCAGCTTCACGTGGACGCGGGCGGCGGGGTTGGCGTTCTTCAGGTCGTGGATGAGCTGCGCCAGGTCCTCGATCGAGTAGATGTCGTGGTGCGGCGGCGGCGAGATCAGGCCCACGCCCGGCGTGGAGTGCCGGGTCTTGGCCACCCACGGGTACACCTTGTGGCCGGGCAGCTGGCCGCCCTCGCCGGGCTTGGCGCCCTGCGCCATCTTGATCTGGATGTCGTCGGCGTTGGTGAGGTACTGCGAGGTCACGCCGAACCGGCCCGAGGCCACCTGCTTGATCGCGCTGCGGCGCAGGTCGCCGTTGGGGTCGGGGGTGAACCGCTCGGGGTCCTCACCGCCCTCGCCGGTGTTGGACTTGCCGCCCAGGCGGTTCATCGCGATGGCGAGGGTCTCGTGCGCCTCGGCGGAGATGGAGCCGTAGGACATCGCGCCGGTGGAGAACCGCTTGACGATCTCCGAGACGGGCTCGACCTCCTCGACCGGCACCGGCGGCCGCTCGCCCTCCCGCAGCCGGAACAGCCCGCGCAGCGTCATCAGCTTCTCGGACTGCTCGTCGACCTTGGCGGTGTACTCCTTGAAGATCTCGTAGCGGCGGGTGCGGGTGGCGTGCTGGAGCTTGAACACCGTCTCGGGGTTGAACAGGTGCACCTCGCCCTCGCGCCGCCACTGGTACTCGCCGCCGACCTCCAGGGTGCGGTGCGCGGGCTCGTTCAGCGCCGGGTAGGCGCGGCGGTGCCGCTCGGCGACCTCGCGGGCCAGCACGTCGAAGCCGACGCCGCCCAGGCGCGAGGTGGTGCCGGTGAAGCAGCGGTCCACGACCGGCGCGCCCAGGCCGATCGCCTCGAAGATCTGCGCGCCGGTGTAGGAGGCGACCGTGGACACGCCCATCTTGGACATGATCTTCAGGACGCCCTTGCCGTACGCCTTGATCAGGTTGCGGACGGCCCTGGCCTGGTCCACGCCGGTCAGCACGCCGGTCTTGACCAGGTCCTCGACCGTCTCGACCGCCAGGTACGGGTTGACCGCCGAGGCGCCGTACCCGATGAGCAGCGCCATGTGGTGGCACTCGCGGGCCTCGGCGGTCTCGACGACCAGGCCCACCTGGGTGCGGGTCTTCTCCCGGATCAGGTGGTGGTGCACCGCGCCGGTCAGCAGCAGCGACGGGATCGGGGCCCGCGCCGAGTCCGAGCCGCGGTCCGACAGCACGATGACGCGCGCGCCGGCGGCGATGGCGCGGGAGACCTCCGAGCAGATCTCCTCCAGGCGGTGCTCCAGCGCCTCGCCGCCGCCGTGGACGTCGTAGAGGCCGTGGACCACGTGCGCCTGCAGGTGCGGCAGGGAGCCCTCGTCGTTGATGTGGATGATCTTGGACAGTTCGTCGTTGTCCAGGATCGGGGTCGGCAGCACCAGCCGCCGACAGGAGTCGGGGCCCGGCTCCAGCAGGTTGCCCTCGGGGCCGAGGGTCGACTGCAGGCTGGTCACCAGCTCCTCGCGGATCGCGTCCAGCGGCGGGTTGGTGACCTGCGCGAACAGCTGCTTGAAGTAGTCGAACAGCAGCCGCGGGCGCTCCGACAGCACCGCGATCGGGGTGTCGGTGCCCATCGACCCGATCGGCTCGGCGCCGGTCCTCGCCATGGGCGTGAGGATGATCCGCTGCTCTTCGAGGGTGTAGCCGAACGTCTGCTGGCGCTTGACCAGCGTCTCGTGCGTGGGGACCTCGCGCTCGCGCTGCGGCAGCTCCTCGAACCGCACCAGGCCCTCGTGCAACCACTGCCCGTAGGGGTGCTCGGCCGCCAGCTGCGCCTTGACCTCGTCGTCCTCGATGATCCGCCCGGCCTCGGTGTCGACCAGGAAGATCTTGCCGGGCTGCAGGCGGCCCTTGCGGACCACCTTGTCCTGCGGGATGTCCAGCACGCCGGACTCGCTCGCCAGCACGACGAAGCCCTCGTCGGTGACCCAGTAGCGGCCCGGGCGCAGGCCGTTGCGGTCCAGCACCGCGCCGACGACGGTGCCGTCGGTGAAGGTCACCGAGGCGGGGCCGTCCCACGCCTCCATCAGCGTGGAGTGGAACTCGTAGAAGGCCCGGCGCGCCGGGTCCATCTCGGTGTGGTTCTCCCACGCCTCGGGGATCATCATCAGCACCGCGTGCGGCAGCGACCGGCCGCCCAGGTGCAGCAGCTCCAGGCACTCGTCGAACGAGGCGGTGTCGCTGGCCTCGATGTCGATCACCGGGAAGATCCGGGAGATGTCGCCGGGGAGCAGGCCCGACTTCAGCAGCGCCTCGCGGGCCCGCATCCAGTTCCGGTTGCCCCGCACGGTGTTGATCTCACCGTTGTGGGCGATGAACCGGTAGGGGTGCGCCAGCTCCCACGCCGGGAAGGTGTTGGTGGAGAACCGCGAGTGCACCAGCGCGATCGCCGAGGTGAACCGGCGGTCCGACAGGTCCGGGAAGAACGGCTCCAGCTGCGGGGTCGTCAGCATCCCCTTGTAGACGATGGTGCGGCTGGACAGGCTCGGGAAGTACACCGCGACGTCCTGCTCGGCGCGCTCGCGCATGCAGAACACCACGCGGTCCAGCTCCAGGCCCGTCTTACCCGCGTGCGGGCCGTGCGCCGCCGGGGCGACGAACAGCTGCCGGAAGTACGGCATCGCCTTGCGGGCGGCCGGGCCGGCGAAGTTCGCGTCGGTCGGCAGCTCCCGCCAGCCGAGGACCGTCAGGCCCTCCTCCACGCACAGGGTCTCGATGTGCGCGACGGCGTTCGCGCGTTCCTCGGCGTCGGTCGGCAGGAACGCCACGCCCGCCGCGTAGCCGCCCGCCCCGGGCAGCGCGAAGTCGCAGACCTCGCGGAAGAAGGCGTCGGGGATCTGGACCAGGATGCCCACGCCGTCGCCGTCGTCGGGCTCGGCGCCCACCGCGCCGCGGTGGTCCAGGTTCCGCAGGACGGTCAGGGCGTTGCCAACGATGTCATGGCTCTTGCGTCCGTGCAGGTCCGCCACCATGCCAACGCCGCACGCGTCGTGCTCGTTGGCCGGGTCGTACAGCCCCTGGTTCTGGGGCAGGCCCGGCTTGAGGGCAGCAGCAGCCATCAACCCTCCCGTCGTCGTCGTGTCACTGCTCGTTACGTCAGTGCAGGCTCGGGACGACGTTGGCCCTGCTGCGGTGTGAAGACATTACATCACTGCCGGGATCATGCCCGACTGGACCCGATCGCGAAACTTCTTTGGTCGCGAAACCGGGTCGGCACTCCCCCCAGTGGTTTAGACCAGGATAGCGGCCGCATATTGCCACAAATCGCCCGAACCCCGGTGATCAACGTCACCGGGGGCCGCGGGTTTACCGGGCTGGAACACGCGTAAGCGCACGTCAGAAGGGGGGTGGGAGTCCCCTGCGGGGCGGGGTTCAGCCCGCGTGGGCGGCCCGGGCGAGCACGCCCCGGGCCTTGCCGCCCTCGATCAGCAGGGTCAGCAGCGTCTCGTCGCCCGCGTCGCCCCGGCCGTCCAGGCGCTGCGCCCAGGCGACCACGGCGTAGTGGCCGACGGCCAGGCCGCGCGCCATGCCGAACCCCTGGCCGAAGCGGTCCAGCGGCGCCGCGGCCGGCAGCGGCCGCACGAAACCGCCGCCGCGCACCCGCCCGAGGGTCTCCACGGTCCGGTCGGCGTCGGCCGACGAGGCCAGGTTCAGGACGGTGACCGACAGGGCGTAGCCCTTGCCGGTGTCGGCGAACAGCGCGCGCACCGACTGGTTGCAGCCGCCGCGCGCCAGCTCGCGCGCCACCGACCCTCCCCAGACGGCGGCGGAGCAGTCGGCGTCGACGCGCTTGTCGCGCAGTCTCAGCCTCGCCCCGCCCGGCGCCTCGACGGTGGTCGCCGACGCGGGGAACATCTGCTCCAGCGTCAACGGCCGCGGGTCGCGGGAACGCTCCGCGATGGCCGCGTAGGCGGCGTTGGTCGGCGAGTGCGAGTAGGACGCCGGGGACGGCCCGGACGCGGCGGCGTTCCCCGGCCGCGGGGCGGCGGGGCCCTTCGGCCTCTCCTCGCCGCCGGTGAGGGCGACGGCGGTCAGCGCGCCCGCGACGGCGACGCCCAGCACGCCCGCGGCGGCGAAGTACAGGCGCGGGCCGGGGCCGCGGCGGGCACGGGACCGTTCCCGGGGAACGTCCCGCGCGGGCGGCCGCGGAGCCGCGGGCCGCGCCACCGGCCGCGCCGGGCCGTCGTGCGCGGCCGCGGCGCGGCGCGCGCCGCCCGCCCGCCGGGTCCGGGAGGCCGGACGGCGGGCGGCCGCCTGGGGCCGGGTCGCCGCGCCGCCGCGGGAACGGCGGGCCCGGCCGGGTTCGTCGTGGTCCACGAGCGCGCAGACTACCTGTCGCCGGCCATCTGGAGACGACCCCACACGAAGTCGGCGGGCTTCTCCACCGGCAGGCTCACGTTGATCATCTCGTTGAGGTTGGCGGGCTGGGCCCCGCCGGCGCGCTGCACCCACACCACCGTCGCGTAGTGGCCGAACGCGCGCGCGTAGGCGGCGCTGAACCCCTTGGCGAACGCGGGCCCGCCCTTGGCCTCCAGCGGGCGCACGAAACCGGCGTCGGTGGCCGGGTCCAGGTCCCGCAGGATCTGCCGGGCGCCCTCGACGTCGTTGAGATTGATCACGATGAACTGGCCGACGTGCTGCCGGTCCGCGCTGACGTAGGCGCCGCGCGCGATCTGGGAGCAGCCGTGCTTGGCCAGGTCCGCCTGCAGCCGCTGGCCCCAGGTGACGGCGTTGCAGTCGGCCGACACCTGCGATCCGGCGAGCGTGAAGGAGTACTGGCCCGTCCTGACGGTCCTGGCGTCGGCGCCGAACACCTCGGCCTCGGTCAGGGGCCGCCGGTCGGCGTCGCGTCTGGCCAGCTTCGCCAGACCGTCCACGTCGTAGTCGGGGGTGTAGGCGACCGGCTGGAGCTGCGGGGACCCGGCGGCGGTCTTCTTGTCGTCGCCGCCGGTCAGGACCAGGGCGGCCACGACCGCCGCCACGACCACCACCAGGGCGGCCGCCGCGGCGAAGAGCACCTTGGGCGAGGGGAGCCGGCGCGCGGGGCCGCCAGGCCGGGGGTCGCGCCCGCCGGACGCGGGCGCCGCCTGGGGAGCGTTGGTCTCACGTGCCTCGATCACGTCCGGGAGCTTAGCGGTCCCGCCACCCTTCGCGCGCCCAAACGGGCGTTTCCTCCCTATCCGGACCTCCCGAAACCAAAGACCGTCGCCCACCGCCGAACGGCGGGCGACGGCCCCGGGCGCGAACGGCTACTTGGCGTCCTTCGCCGGCCCCGCGTCGACCTTGTCCGGGCCCTCGCCCCCAGACGCGTCCCCAGGCTCGTCCACGGCCCTGTCGGCGCCGTTCACGGACATCTCGGACGCGTCCTCCCGAGCGGACTCACCCTGCTCGGCGGCCTCGCTCCGCCCCGTCTCCGACTCGGCCTGCCCCGTCTCCGGCTCGGCCGTCGATGCCTCGTGCGCAGGCTCAGCCTGCTCCGCGACGGGGTCGACCTCACTCGTGGCGGGCTCGACCTGCTCCACGACGGGCTCGGCCTGCTCGTCGACGGGCTCGGCCTGAACCACGGTCGGCTCGGCCTGAGTGGCCTCCGGCTCGACCGTGAACGCCTCGTGCGCGGGCTCGATCTGCTCCGCGACGGGGGCGGTCTCGTCCGTGGCGGGCTCGGGCTGCTCGTCGATGGGGTCGGCCTGGTCCATGGTCGGCTCGGCCTGGGTGGCCTCCGGCTCGGTCGTGAACGCCTCGTCTACGGGCTCAACCTGCTCCGCGACGGGATCGGCCTCGCCCGCGGCGGGCTCAGCCTGCTCGCCGATGAGCTCGGCCTGATCGGAAACGGGCTCGGCCTGATCCACAGTCGGCTCGGCCGTGAACGTCTCGTCTGCGGCGGGCTCGGCCTGAACCACGGTCGGCTTGGTCGTGAACGCCTCGTGCGTGGGCTCGGGCTGGTCTTCGGTGTCGGTGGGGGCCGATTTCGGCTCGGTCGGGGGTTCGGCCGGGTCCGAGTCGGCGTTGTCGGGAGCGCTGGTGGGCGTTCCGGGGGCGGGCGTGTCCTGCTGCTCGGTGTCCGGGGTCGGGTCGGTGGCGGGCTTCTCAGCCGCGTCCACGGCGTGGGCGGCGGCGGGGGCCACGACCGTCTCCTCGCCCGTGCGGTTGCGCGCCCAGAACAGGTAGGCGACCGCCCCGACGAACACGACCAGCGCGGTCCAGTCGTTCAGGCGCATGCCCAGGAAGTGGTGGGCGTCGTCGATGCGCAGCCACTCGATCCAGAAGCGGCCGACGGTGTAGGCGGCGACGTACAGCGCGAACGCGCGGCCGTGGGTCAGCTTGAAGCGGCGGTCGGCCCACAGCACCAGCAGGGCCACGCCCACGCACCACAGCGACTCGTACAGGAACGTGGGGTGGTAGGTCGCGATGTCGAGGTACTTGGGGTCGGACGGGCGGTGCGCGCGGTCGATCTCCAGGGCCCAGGGGGCGTTCAGGGGGCGGCCGTAGAGTTCCTGGTTCCAGTAGTTGCCCCAGCGGCCGATGGCCTGCGCGAGGGCGATCCCGGGCGCGATGGCGTCGCCGAGGGCGGCCAGGGACACGCCGTGGCGGCGGCAGCCGATCCAGGCGCCGACCGCGCCGAGCAGGACCGCGCCCCAGATGCCGAGGCCGCCCTCCCAGATCTTGAGGGCCCTGATCGGGTCCTGGCCCTCGCCGAAGTAGCGCTGCCAGTCGGTGGCCACGTGGTAGAGGCGGCCGCCGATCAGGCCGAACGGGACCGCCCAGATGGCGATGTCGATGATCATGCCCGGGGTGCCGCCCTTGGCGGCCCAGCGCCGCTCGCCGAGCCATACCGCGACGACGATGCCAAGGATGATCATGATGGCGTAGGCGCGGAGCGGGATCGGTCCGAGGTGCCAGACGCCCTGGGACGGGCTCGGAATGGAGGCGAGCGGCTGCATGAGCGTTGACGTTACCGCCTCCGGCGCCCGGTTCGCGTCGTGTCGGCGATCGTTTTGCGGTCGGTGGCCCGGTAACGGCGTGAGCGCCGCTCCCCGGGCGGGGAGCGGCGCTCACGGACGGGTCCGGGCCGGGTTACTTGGCGGCCTTCCCGGCGGACTCGACGGTGGCCTTGAGGTTGTTCAGGGCCTGGCCCTCCAGCTTGCGGCCGTCCAGCATGACGGTGGGCGTGCCGGTGACCTTGCGGTCGTCCAGCGCGTACTTGGTCATGGCGTCGACCTGGGCCTTCTTCTCCTGGCCGGTCACGCACTTCTCGAAGCCGGCGTCGGTGACGCCCACGTCCTTGCCCCAGCCGACCAGGTCCTTGGGCGCGAAGCCCGCCGAGCCCTCGCGCGGCTGGAACTTGAACAGCGCTTCGTGGTAGGAGAGCCACTTGTCGGCCGGGACGCACATGGCGGCGGCGGCCGAGCGCAGCGAGTTGGACTTGATCGGGTCGGGCTGCTGGCTGAACAGGTGGAACGGCCGGTAGACGACCTTGACCTTGCCCTCGGCGGCCAGCTGCTTGATGTCCTTGCCGAGGCTCTCCTCGAACTCCTTGCAGGCCGGGCACTGGAAGTCCTCGAAGATCTCCAGCACCGGCTTGGTCACGCCCGCCTTGGCCATCGCGATCGAGCCGTCGGCCTCGCGGGTGAGCGGAGCCTGCGGACCGGTGTAGGGCGCGGCGACCTGGTCGCGTTTGCTCTTCTGGTCCAGGACCACCACGGTCACCGCCACGATCGCGCCGATCACGACCACCGCGCCGAGGACGATGGCCAGCAGGCGCTGCTGTTTCTGCCGGGCGGCCTGCTTGGCGCGTTCGGCGGCGAGGCGCTCGCGCGCGGACCGCTCCCGTGCGGCCTTGCTCATGGGAACTCCTATGTCGGGCGCGCGGCCCTGGCGCCGCGCGGACGAAGACCTGGTGTGGGTTCGAAAGGCTAGTCGGCCTGGCCGATCCGACGGAACTCGTCGGCCAGCACCAGGACGAACAGCAGGATAGTGATCGCGTGGACGCCGGTGCACCACAGGCAGATCTTGTGCAGGATCGCCAGTTCCACGGTCACCAGGTAGATCACGAACAGCATGCCGACGATCACGCTGCCCAGCCGCGCCCAGCGCGGCAGGGGGCTGGGCGAGCGCAGCGCGGGCGGGGTGATGAGCACGGCGAAGGCGACGAAGAACCCCAGTCCCAGCAGCGGCAGTGGAATGCCGAGCAGGTCGGAGTAGTCGCTGTTGGTGACCGAGTGGCAGTCGATGGTCGAGCTGGTGGTGCAGACCATCGCTCCCTTGTTGTAGTGCGCCACCGTCAGGTAGACCGAGATCCCCAGTCCGGCCAGGGTGAGGACCCAGGCCGGGAGCGTGAACCACCGGGGGCGCGCGGGCCCGGGGCGGTCCCCGGCCGCGCCGCTGTCCGGCGCCTCGGTGTGCTGCACCATCGTCGATCCTTCCGCGTCCGTCCGGTCGCCGGGGCGGAGGGGGTCGTGGGCCCCGGCCCCGGCGGACATCACCTTAGGGGACCGGGCATAAGGTCCGCGTACGAACGCACCGGGGGAACGCGGTGTGTCCCGCGCTCCCCCGGGTTTCCGGTCAGCCGTTACCGGTCACATGCCGTGGTCACACCTGGCGGCGGACGCCGGCGGCCAGCTCCGCGGCGAGTTCGCCGACGGCGGCCAGGCCCGCCTTGCGGTCGGGGGCGTCCAGGAGGCGGCGGACGAACGCCGACCCGACGATCACGCCGTCGGCGAACCCGGCGATCTCGGCGGCCTGCGCGCCGTCGGAGACGCCCAGGCCGAGCCCGACCGGCAGGTCCAGCTCCCGCTTGGCGATCATCTGGCGGGTGCGCTCCACCAGGCGGGGCGCGCCGGTGTCCAGGGCCGTGCGGGCGCCGGTGACGCCCATCAGGGACGCGGCGTAGACGAATCCCCGGCACGCGGTGGTGATCTTCTCGATGCGCTCGTCGGTGGACGACAGCGCCACCAGGAACACCTTGTCCAGGTCGTGGGCGTCGGCGGCGGCGATCCACTCGCCGCCCTCCTCCGGGGACAGGTCGGGGGTGATCAGGCCGCAGCCGCCCGCCGACCTCAGGTCCCGCGCGAACGCCTCCACCCCGTAACGGTCGACCGGGTTGTAGTAGGTCATGACGAGGGTGGGGACGCCGGTGGCGGCGACGGCCTCGACGGTGCGGAACACGTCGGCGAGGCGGATGCCGCCGACCAGCGCCCGGTGGACGGCGTCCTGGATGATCGGGCCGTCCATCATCGGGTCGCTGTAGGGCAGGCCGATCTCGATGACGTCGCAGCCGGAGTCGACCATCGCGCGGGCGGCGTCGATCGCGCCCTGGTAGTCGGGGAACCCGGCGGGCAGGTAACCGACCAGCGCGGCGCGCCCCTCGGCCCTGGCCTTGTCGTAGGCGATCTTGGCGCTCACTGGCCCTCTCCCTGCGGCATCAGACCGAAGTACTCGGCGGCGGTCTCCATGTCCTTGTCGCCGCGGCCCGACAGGCACACGACGATGACGCCGTCGGGGCCGAGCTCCCGGCCGACCTTGAGGGCGCCGGCCAGGGCGTGCGCCGACTCGATCGCCGGGATGATGCCCTCGGTGCGGCACAGCAGCGCGAACGCCTCCATCGCCTCGGCGTCGGTGATCGGCCGGTACTCGCCGCGGCCGGTCTCGTGCAGCCAGGAGTGCTCGGGGCCGACGCCGGGGTAGTCCAGCCCGGCGGAGATGGAGTGGGACTCGACGGTCTGGCCGTCCTCGTCCTGGAGCAGGTAGGTGCGCATGCCGTGGATGACGCCGACGCGCCCGCCGGTGATGGTGGCGGCGTGCCGTCCGGTCTCCACGCCGTCGCCGGCGGCCTCGAAGCCGCACAGCCGGACATCGGCGTCGTCGATGAACGCGTGGAACGCGCCGATCGAGTTGGAGCCGCCGCCGACGCAGGCCACGACGGCGTCGGGCAGGCGGCCGACCAGGTCCAGGACCTGCTGGCGGGCCTCCACGCCGATGATGCGCTGCAGCTCGCGGACCATCATCGGGAACGGGTGCGGGCCCATGGTGGAGCCGACGCAGTAGTGGGTGTCGTCGACGGTGGCGACCCAGTCGCGGAACGCCTCGTTGCAGGCGTCCTTGAGGGTGCGGCTGCCGGTCTTCACCGGGACGACCTCGGCGCCCAGCATCCGCATGCGGGCGACGTTGAGGGCCTGGCGCTCGGTGTCGACCTCGCCCATGAAGACGGTGCACTCCAGGCCGAGCAGGGCGGCGGCGGTGGCGGTGGCCACGCCGTGCTGGCCCGCGCCCGTCTCGGCGATCATGCGCCGCTTGCCCATGCGCCGGGTCAGCAGGGCCTGCCCCAGCACGTTGTTGATCTTGTGGGAGCCGGTGTGGTTGAGGTCCTCGCGCTTGAGCAGGATCCGGGCGCCCCCGGCGTGCTCGGCGAACCGCCCGGCCTCGGTCAACAGGCTGGGACGGCCGGCGTAGTTCTTCAGCAGGTCGTTCAGCTCGCCCATGAACGCAGGGTCCCGGCGGGCGGCGGCGAACTCGCGGTCCAGCTCGTCCAGGGCCGCCATCAGGGCCTCGGGAGCGAACCGGCCGCCGAACACGCCGAAGTGGCCGGAGGCGTCGGGAAGAGAGGATTCGGGCAGGGCAGAACCCCGCGCGCCGTCGATGGTCATGAGGTTTTCGCGTCCTGTCGTGCGAGAGAGGGCTTGTCCGGGATCATCCCCACAGGTGCGGGGACCACGGCCCCGATGGAAGGGGGCCGTTCAGTTAGACGTCGGACAAGCGCGCCATCGTTCGCGCAGAGGTTCCATCGGCATGGCCGGATCCTATCCTTCTCGGCCCCGTCCGGGCTCAGCCGCCCTGCCGCAGCGCCGGGTGCGCCCCGGCGGCGACCAGGTCGGCCACGGCCGCGCGCGGCTCCCGGCCGATGACCAGGCTCTCGCCGACCAGCACCGCGTCGGCCCCGGAGGAGGCGTAGGCGAGCAGGTCGTGCGGGCCGCGCACCCCCGACTCGGCGATCTTGACGATGCCCTTGGGGATCGACGGGGCGACGCGGGCGAACACCTCGCGGTCCACCTTGAGGGTCTTCAGGTCGCGGACGTTGACGCCGATGACCTTGGCGCCCGCGTCGACGGCGCGTTCGGCCTCCTCCGCGGTGTGGACCTCGACCAGCGGCAGCAGGCCGATCGACTCGGCCCGCTCCACCAGCGACACCAGGGCGTCCTGCTCCAGCGCCGCGACGATCAGCAGGGCGAGGTCGGCGCCGTGGGCGCGGGCCTCCCACAGCTGGTAGGAGGTGACGATGAAGTCCTTGCGCAGGATCGGCAGGTCCACGCTGGCGCGCACGGCCTCCAGGTCGGCCAGGCTGCCGCCGAAGCGCCGCCGCTCGGTCAGCACGCTGATGACCTTCGCGCCGCCCGCCTCGTAGTCGCGGGCCAGCGCCGCCGGGTCGGCGATGGCGGCCAGCGCGCCCTTGGAGGGGCTGGACCGCTTGACCTCCGCGATGACCGACACGCCCTGGCTCCGCAGCGCGCCCAGCGCGTCGCGGGGGGCCGGTGCCTTGGCCGCCTTCTCCTTGAGGGCGTCCAACGACACCTCTCGCTGCCTTTCGGCGAGATCGGCCCGAACTCCTTCGATGATCTCGTCGAGAACGCTCACCGCGGTAGGCCCCCTATGTTCCGCTCGATCCGTGCACCGATCGTAGCCGCACCCGCCGGGCGCGCCCCAACCCGGCCCCTCCGCCGGCCCGCCCGGCAGCCGGTCACGGCGCGAGGAAAACCGCGAACGGCAGGTTGCGCGCGATCCCGAACGCCACCGCCACCACCAGCAGGGCGATCCCGGCGTTCCGCGTCAGCAGCGCCGACCGCGCCGGCAGGCCGCGCGCCCGGTGGGCCGCCCAGACCGTCCACAGCCAGGCCGCCGCCGGCAGCAGCAGGAACGCCAGGGGGTTGCTGTCGAAGGCGGCCCCGACCCGCCCGTGCGCAAGCGCGTTGACCATCCGCAGGCCGCCGCACCCCGGGCAGTACAGGCCCGTCGCCATCAGGAACGGGCACGCCGGATAGTGGCCGGGCTCGTGCGGGTCCCGGACGGCCAGGACCGCCACGGCGGCGGCGACGCCCGCCAGCACCGCCAGCGGGAGCAGCAGGCCCCGGCCGGTTCCGGCCACCGGAGCGGGTGCGCGGGTCACGCCGTCCAGCCTATTGCAGGGGTCGGGGGATCAGGGGTCGAGGACGTAGCCGATGCCGCGCACGGTGCGGATGGGCCCGGTGGCGCCGATCTTGGCGCGCAGCTGGGCGATGTGGACGTCCACGGTGCGGCTGCCGGTGTCGGCGGCCGGGCCCCAGACGGCGGCCAGCAGCTGTTCGCGGGTGAACGCCCGGCCGGGGTTGCCCATCAGGAACGCCAGCAGGTCGAACTCGGTGGCGGTCAGCGCCACCGGCCTCCCGCCCGCCGAGGCGGTGCGGCGGACCGGGTCCAGGGTCAGCGCGCCCGCCCGCAGCGGCCCGTCCGCCGGGCCCGCGGCGCCGGAGCGCAGCGCCTCGGCGACGGCGGCGACCAGCGCGCGGGGCGCGAACGGCCGGGGCAGCCGGGGCGCGCCCCGCCCGCCCGGCGTCCTGGGGTCGCCGCTGACGGCGATGACCGGGGCGGGGCGGCACGCCGCGGCGGTCCGCCGGTACAGGTCGGCCGGGTGCGCGGCGGCCGACAGGTCCAGCACGACCGCGTGCGGGCGCAGCCGGGCGGCGGTGTCGGGGGCGCGGCCGGGCTCGGGCTCGATCCGGACCTCGTGGCCGGCGCGGACCAGGCAGCGGCGCTGCAGCTCGGCCACGGCGGGGTCGTGCTCGGCCACCAGGACCAGCGCGGTCACCCCCGGGATTCCTTCGGGTCCCCGGCCGGGCCCCTCGGGTCCCCCGCGGGGTCCCCGGTGGGGTCCTCGCCCCGGTCCAGCGACTTCCACAGGTCGGCCGGGTCGCCGCCGGGGGACGCGGCGCCCCCGCCGGGACGGACGCGGCCGGGGGCGGCGTCCCGGCGTTCGTACCGGGAGGACATGCCCGGCCAGCGGCCGCCGCGCAGCAGGGCCGCCAGCCCGGCGAGCGCGACCAGCGCTCCCCCGCACAGCGACACCGCCCACCAGGGGCCGGTCTCGACCACCGGCTGCGCGGCGATCCGCAGCAGGGCGCTGCGGTCCCCGGCCGCGGACCTGATCGTGCCCCCGTCGATCGCGGTGACCGAGGAGTAGGCGATGACCGCGCCGAACGCCGCCAGCAGCAGCCCGACCCCGGCGCGGACCTTCCCGCGCGTGGCGAACAGGGCCGCCAGCGCCGCCAGCGCGGCCCAGCCGAGGGCCCCGGCGGTGGCGCCGAGGTCCCGGCCGGTGACGTCCAGGGCGAACGGGGTGATGGCGTCGCGGGCCCGCACCGTGGCCCAGGGGCGGCCCGCCGCCAGCAGGGTCAGCCCCGCCCCGGCGGCGCACAGCAGCGCGGTGAGGCCGCGTTCCCTGGCCGGTGTCATCGCTGGTGGGCGGGCCTCTCCCCCACCACCGGGTCCAGCACGTCGGCGTCCCAGCAGGTGCGGTCGCCGGTGTGGCAGGCCGCGCCGACCTGGTCGACCTTCACCAGGATCGCGTCGCCGTCGCAGTCGAGCGCGACCGACTTCACCCACTGCTGGTGGCCGGAGCTCTCGCCCTTGACCCAGTACTCCCGGCGGCTGCGGGACCAGTAGGTGGCGCGGCCGGTGGTGAGGGTGCGGTGCAGGGCCTCGTCGTCCATCCAGGCGAGCATGAGCACCTCGCCGGTGTCGTACTGCTGGGCGATGGCGGGCACGAGGCCGTCCTCGGTGCGCTTGAGGCGGTCGGCGATCTTGGGGTCCAGATTGGACGCGCGAGCGGACATGGCTCCATTCTGCCGGGTCCCCCGCGCGTCCGTGATCCGCCCCGCCCACGGGCGGGCGGGGAAGCGGGCGCGGACACGAAAGGGCCCGCGCCCCTGGAGGGGAACGCGGGCCCTGACGTACGACTACGGGTTACAGGGGGACGACCTGGTCGGCCTGCGGACCCCGGTTGCCCTGCGTCACCTCGAACTGAACGCGCTGGTTCTCGTCCAGGGTGCGGTAGCCGGAGCTCTGGATAGCCGAGTAGTGCACGAACACATCCGGTCCCCCGCCGTCCACGGCGATGAAACCGAAGCCCTTCTCGGCGTTGAACCACTTCACGGTGCCCTGCTGGGGCATGTCTTTCTCCTTGCGGCAAAACACGGGCCCACACCTCGCGGGCCCGGCGCGGCTGCTAGCGGAACGCTCTCGCCCCCGGCAGGTCCCGGAAAAGCCAAAACGCCCGCTGCCATCAGTCCGCGGGCGTCCTGTCAAACGATCGAGAACCACGACTGCAACCGACGACTCCACCGTATCACCGGTTCCGCGCAATGCGGAGGTGTCGCGACCCTTGCGATTCGCGCCCGGATCAACTAATGAGTTAAAGCCGCGTAACGTTCCAACACACCGGCCGCCGCTAGGCACGGCGCTGGCCTGCGGAATTGTCGGACACCGCGCCGGACTCGCCGCGACGGCGGGCACAAGCGCACATGCGCAAGGGATGCGGGACACCGCGCAGACGCCTCCGGGCGGTGATGTTCTCTCCACCGAGAGGTATCACCCTTACCTCGGACAGACCCTTTCTTGGCACAAAGCGGGCAATTCTTGTTCCACTCCGCGCATACGGGTGGAGATTCCTCCTCCGCGACGCGATGACCTGCCCTCTCCGGCCTCCGGGTGCACCGCGGTTGTCCGCCGGGTGAACAAAGGAATTCCCCTCGGGCCATCCGCCCCGGCCGACCTGCCCCGACGTCTCGGCACCGGCCACCGGCGCCCCGCCCGCCGCGGCCGCCCCTCCCGGCGCGGTCCTCCGGGGAATAAGCGTCCGTCGCGGATGGTAGGGAGTATCAGGCCCGCAAACCCCCATATTCCGCCGCATGAGGGGGCACCCCCGGGCGCCGCCGTGTGTGAAGGATGTGAAGGAGTCGCCGTGCCGCCAGGATCTTCCCGTGTCAACCCGCGCGTCCTCCGCGAGGGGCTGGGGGTGCTGTGGGTCGCCGTCCGGGCCGAGCCGTGGGTGTTCGCGCTGTCGGTGGCCGCCAGCGTGCTGTACGCGGCGATGACCGTCGGCACCGCCACGGTGCTGGGCCGGGTCACCGAGCACGTGGTGCTCCCGGCGTTCCGGGAGGGCCGCACCACGGCGGGCGCGCTGGCGCTGGCCGCCGCCGCGATCGTCGCGGTGTCGGCGCTGAAGGCCCTGGGCGTGGCGGGCCGCCGCTTCTACGCCGGGCTCATGCAGTACCGGATGCAGGCCCGTTACCGCCGCGCCGTGACCCGCCAGTACCTGAGGCTGCCGCTGGCCTGGCACCACCGCCACCCCACCGGGCAGCTGCTGTCCAACGCCAACGCCGACGTCGAGGCGTCCTGGGCCCCGATCGCGCCGCTGCCGATGGCGGTCGGCGTGGTGTTCATGCTGCTGATCGCGGCGGTGTCGATCCTGCTGACCGACGTGACCGTGGCGCTGGTGGGCTTCCTGGTCTTCCCGGCCATCGCCCTGCTCAACGTCGTCTACCAGCGCCGGCTCGCCCCGGTCGCCACCCACGCCCAGCAGCTGCGCGCCGAGGTGTCGGAGGTCGCCCACGAGAGCTTCGAGGGCGGCCTGGTCGTCAAGACCCTGGGCCGCGAGACCGCCGAGACCGAGCGGTTCGCCGGGCGCGCCGCCGCGCTGCGCGACGCCAACATCGCCGTCGGCCGGGTCCGGGGCCTGTTCGACCCGGTGCTGGAGGCCCTGCCGAGCCTGGGCGTGCTGGCCGTGCTGATGATCGGGTCGCTGCGGCTGCGGTCGGGCGCGATGACGGCCGGGGACCTGGTGCAGGTCGCCTACCTGTTCACGCTGCTGGCGTTCCCGATCCGGGCGCTGGGCTGGGTGCTGGCGGAGGTGCCGCGCAGCGTCGTCGGCTGGCGGCAGGTGCGCGGCGTGCTGGACGCGGGCGGATCGCTGCCCTACGGCGCGGCCGAGCCCGCCTCCGGCTCGGCCGCGGACCTGGAGGTCCGGGGGGTGCGCTTCGCCTACGAGACCGAGGACGGCCCGGCGCGGGTGCTGCACGACGTGTCGTTCGGCGCCGCCCCCGGCCGCACGGTCGCGGTGGTCGGCCCGACCGGCTCGGGCAAGTCCACCCTCACCTCCCTGCTGGTGCGCCTGGTCGACCCGCACGACGGGTCGGTGCTGCTGGACGGCACCGACCTGCGGGACCTGCGGCACGGCGGCGTCGCCGCGACCGCCGCGCTGGTGCCGCAGCAGACGTTCCTGTTCGACGACACCGTGCGCGGCAACATCACCCTCGGCCAGGACGTCCCCGACGACCGGGTGTGGGAGGCGCTGCGGCTGGCGCAGGCCGACGGGTTCGTCGCCGCGCTGCCGGACGGGCTGGACACCCGCGTCGGCGAGCGCGGCGCGACGCTGTCGGGCGGGCAGCGGCAGCGCCTGGCGCTGGCCCGCGCCCTGGCCCGGCGGCCCCGCCTGCTGGTGCTGGACGACGCCACCTCGGCGGTGGACCCGCAGGTCGAGCAGCGCATCCTGGCGGGCCTGCGGGAGGGCGGGGACGGCGTGACCGTCGTCGTGGTCGCCTACCGCAAGGCCACCATCGCGCTGGCCGACGAGGTCGTGTACGTCGAGCACGGCCGGGTCCTGGACCGCGGCGCCCACGCCGAGCTGCTGGAGCGTTCCGAGGGCTACCGGAACCTGGTCAACGCCTACGAGCGGGCCGAGGCCGAGCAGGAGGCGGTGGAGAACGAGACGACCGAGGGCGAGGCGCTCGGGAACGAGACCGGCGAGGAGGCCCTGCGTTGACCGCTCTGAGCGAGACCGCCGCCACCGAGGGCGCGTTCAGCACCCTGCGGCGCGGGCTGCGGCTGACCCCCGAGTTCCGCGCCGGGCTGGCCGGGACGCTGCTGCTGGCGCTGCTCGCCACGGCGGGCCGCGTCGTGGTGCCGATCGCGGTGCAGCAGACCATCGACAAGGGCCTGACCGGCACCGGCGGCCCCGACATCCCGTTCGTGCGCACGGCGGTGCTGCTGTGCGCGGTGGCGGTGCTGACCACCGCCGTCAGCGCCTACCTGATGAACGTGCGGCTCTACCGCAGCACCGAGACGGGCCTGGCGGCGCTGCGGACCCGGGCGTTCCGGCACGTCCACGACCTGTCGATGCTCACCCAGAGCGGCGAGCGGCGCGGCGCGCTGGTGTCGCGGGTGACCGGCGACGTCGACCAGATCAGCCAGTTCATGCAGTGGGGCGGGCTGATGATCATCGTGTCGGTGGGGCAGCTGCTGGTCGCCAGCGTGCTGATGGCGGTCTACTCCTGGCCGCTGGCGCTGCTGGTGTGGGTGGCGTTCCTGCCGCTGGCGTTCGCGCTGCGCCGCTTCCAGCGCCTGGTGTCGGCCGCCTACACGCGCGTCCGCGAGCGCATGGGCGACCTGCTGGCCGCCGTCAGCGAGTCGGTGGTGGGCGCCTCGGTGATCCGCGCCTACGGGTCGGAGGAGCGCACCGCCGCCAAGGTGGACGTCACCGTGGAGGCCGCCAAGAAGGCGCAGACCCGCGCGCAGGGGCTGGTGGCGCTGACGTTCCCCACCAGCGAGCTGGTCGCGGCCGTGGCGACCGCCGGGGTCGTGGTGGCCGGGACGCTGCTCGGCGTCGGCGGGCACCTGACGGCCGGCGAGCTGGTGGCGTTCCTGTTCCTGGTGACGCTGTTCGTCAGCCCGATGCAGACCGCCACCGAGGTCCTCAACGAGGCCCAGAACGCCATCGCCGGATGGCGGCGCGTGCTGGGCGTCCTGGACACCGAGCCCGACGTCGCCGACCCCGGCGACAAGGGCGAGACGCTGCCGCGCGGGCCGATCGAGGTGCGGTTCGAGGACGTCGGGTTCGCCTACCCCGGCGGCCGTCCCGTGCTGCACGGGGTGACCGTGGACATCGCGCCGCGCAGCCGCGTCGCGATCGTCGGGGAGACCGGGTCGGGCAAGACGACGTTCGCCAAGCTGCTGACCCGGCTGATGGACCCCACCTCCGGGCGGGTGCTGGTGGACGGCGTCGCGCTGGACCGGGTCCGGTTCTCCTCGCTGCGCGAGCGGATCGTGATGGTCCCCCAGGACGGGTTCCTGTTCGACGCCACCCTCGCCGACAACATCCGCTACGGCAGGCCCGGCGCCACCGACGAGGACCTGCTGCTGGCCATGACCGAGCTGGGGCTGGCCGACTGGCTGGAGGGGCTGCCGCGCGGCCTGGAGACGCCGGTCGGGCAGCGCGGCGAGTCGCTGTCGGCCGGGGAGCGGCAGCTGGTCGCGCTCGCCCGCGCCTACGTCGCCGCCCCCGACCTGCTGGTGCTGGACGAGGCGACCTCGGCGGTCGACCCGGCCACCGAGGTCCGCCTCCAGCGGGCCCTGGACGGCGTCACGCGCGGCCGCACCGCGATCTCCATCGCGCACCGGATGTCCACCGCCGAGGCCGCCGACGAGGTCCTGGTGTTCGACGAGGGGCGCATCGTGCAGCGCGGCCCGCACGCCAAGCTGGTCGAGGAGCCGGGCGTCTACGCCGACCTGCACGCCTCCTGGGTGGCGCAGAGATCCATCTGATCCGGCGCCCGGCCGGCGGAGGTGACCTGTGGTTCGACGCTAAAGCACTTGCCCGAAATCTGGTCTCGTGCGCATTCTGCTGAGGTGAGTAACGAGGTCGTGTTGGAATCGGCGGGCACGCTGCACGGGCAACTGCAGCGTGGCCTGGGCAGGGCCGCGCGTCGCGCGGCGGACAGGCGGGGCGCGGGCGAGTACGTCTATGACTGCATACGCCGCGATCCGCGTTGGGACCGTCGGGTCGAGTCACGTGGCCTGTATTACGCACGACTCATGATCGACCTGGAGTTGCCGACGGGGCCGGTGGCCGAGGCGCTGTTCGATCCGTCCGGCCCGGACGCCGCCGACCCCGACGGCGCGGGCGTGGAGCTGCCGCTGACGGTGCTGGGCGACCTGGTGCGGCTGAGCCGCCACGAGGCGGCCGGGGTGCTGCGCCGGTACGCCGAGGAGGGGCCGCACTGGTTCGACGCCGTGATCGAGATGGTGGAGCTGCGCGACCCGTCGCTGGCGATCGGGCTGGACCGCCTGGTCACGGCGCGCTGTGACGACGCCGAGCTGGACGACCTGGTCGCCGGGCCGAGCAATCCGGTGATCGACGTGTGGGCCGACCGGCAGCCGCGCGTCGCCGCCGCCGTGGACCGCCGCCGCTCGGTCGTCCGGCGGCGGCGACCGTCCGGCGTCCCGGCCGACCGCCCCGTCCGGTCCGAGGACGAGCTGCTCGCGCTGGCCCGCAGCGGCGCCGACGGCGCCGTGGCCGCCATCTTCGAGCTGGGCCGCAGACGCGCCCCCGGCCTGCTGGACCTGGCCGAGGAGGTGCTGCCCCAGCGCCGCGACAGCCGATGGGGCGGGGTGGTGCGCCGCGCGCTGGGCGAGTACGGGCCCGAGGCGCTGCCCCGCGCCCGCGCCTGGGTGATGGCCCGGGGCGCCTGCGCCGACATGGGGCTGCGCCTCCTGGCCCGGCACGGCACCCGCCAGGACATCCCGCTGCTCATGCGGGAGCTGGAGGACGCGCTCGGCCGCCGCGAGTGGGGCGAGGCCGCCGGGCCGATCGAGGGGCTGGGCCGGCTGCGCGCCGGCGAGGCCGTCCCCCTGTTGAAGAACGCCTGGACCGAGTCCACCTACGCCCTTCTACGACCACGTGTGCTGACCGCGCTGACCCGGACCGCGCCGCACACCGCCGAGTCCTTCACGTTCGAGGGGCTCTGGGACTGCGAGGAGGGCGTGCGCGAGATCGCCGCCCAGACCGCCCCCCTGACCCCCGAGAGCCGCGTCCGGCTGCAACGCCTGCACCACGACACCGCCGAGGAGCCCGGGGTGCGCGCCACCGCCGCCGCCCGGCTGGTCGGCTGAGCCGGGGCCCGGACCGGGCGGCCCGCGACTGAACCGGGGGGCCCGCCGCCGCGTACCACCCGTCAGATCACGCGAAGTCGTCGAGAGGACGGGCCATGGTTTCCCTGCTCCGGATCGGTTCCCTGGCCGCGGCCGCGGCCGCGCTGGCGGCCGGTTGCTCCGGGACCTCCCAGCACGGCGGCCACGCCGCGGGCGCGGCCGCCGAACCGGCGACCATCGAGCAGCTCGCCGCCAGGACGGGCTGCTCGCTCAGCTCCAAGCGCGCCGCCGAGGAGCTCCAGCAGGGCGCCTGCCAGACCGCCCGGGGCCGCTACACCCTGGTCGGGTTCAGCAGCGACCAGGGCCAGAAGGCGTGGCTGGCGGAGGCCAAGCCGTGGGGCGGCTCGTACCTGGTCGGCAACCGCTGGGTCGCCGTCGGCACCCCGCAGACCCTGGAGGCGCTGCGCGGCACCCTCGGCGGGACGGTCATGAACGGCGCCCACCACGGCGGCTGACGGGCGGCCCGCCGGCGGGCATTCCCCTGGGACGCACGGCGGGGCCGGGAGGATCCGGCGTAGTCCCGAAATCATCTCCGGGTACTACGGGCGCCGCATGCGGTTCCACCTGCGGAAGGGCGACCGTACGGGGTCCCGGTTCCTAGACTCGGAGACATGATCTCATCGGTTCGCCGGAAACTGGCCGTGCTCCCCGTCCTGCTGCTGCCCCTGGCCGCGGCGGCCGCCTGTAGCAGCGAGAACGCCACCACCGACTGCAAGGGCAACACCTGCACCGTGACGTTCAACCGGGGCGTGGACGCCAGCGCGAGCATCCTCGGCGTCAAGGTCGAGCTGGTGGGCGTGCAGGGCGACAACGTCACCCTCAAGGTCGGCAGCCAGCAGATCACCGTCCCGGTGAGCGACGGCGGGCAGCAGGCCGACGGCGGCGTCGACGTGGACGTCACCTCCGTGACCAAGGACAAGGTCGTCGCCAGGGTGTCGCTCAACCCGTGACCGGCCGGAGCGTTCGGCCGGTGCGTCGATGAGCAGTCGTGCCAGGTGGCGGCGCTGAGCGCCGCGATGCGCTGACACGCCCGGCTCCAGAGCAAGCCACACCGCTGACGCCGGTGATCAGGGTGACCTGCGAACGCGAGAGGCAGTCCGGGCGACGCTTCCCGAGGTGGTCTGGGTCGGTATCGACGTCGGCAGAGCAGCCATCGCGCCGTGGCGGTAGACGCCGACGGCCGGCGGCTGTGGTCGGTGCCATCCGCTACCGGGTCATCACCCGGCCCGCCGATGGTCACCGAACGCGCAGCGCCGGGCGGCGCCCGGCTAGATCGTTGATGGGAAATGCCGTGGCCGGTCAGTGGTCGTAGGCGATCAGTGGGCGTTTGACGGGTGCGCCGATCAGCCGGTGGTGCCGGATGGCGGCGTTGAGCGCCACGATGCGCTGGCGCAACCAGGACTGCCGCAGTCAGGACGGGAACGCCAGGCCGGGCGCGGCCATGGGCGCCCTTCCCCATGCACGCGCCCGGTTCAGCGATTCCCCACCAACGATCTAGGCTGCCGCACATGCGACACATCGGCACCGACGAGCGGCGGGCCCGGCTGGCGACGCGCCACCGGCTCGCCGTCACCGCCCGCACCGGCGACGTTCCCGGGATCGCGGACTCCCTGGTGGTGCTGCACGCCACCGACCCCGCCACGGTGTTCCTGTCGGTCGCCGCCCGCAGCGCGACCGCGACGCCCGCCGACGTGGAACGCGCCCTGTACGACGACCGGACGCTGCTGCGGATGCTGGCGATGCGGCGCACGATGTTCGTCGCGCCGGTCGGGCTGGTCCCGGTGTTGCAGGCGGCGGTCGCCGACGGCCTGGCCGCCAAGCAGCGCCGCACCTACGGCCGGTTCCTGGAGCAGGCGGGGGTCGTCGACGACGTGGACGCCTGGTGGCGGGAGGTGGAGCGCAGCACCCACCGGATCCTGCTGGAGAAGGGCGAGGCGACCGGCGCGCAGCTCAGCGCCGCCGAGCCCCGGCTGCGCACCAAGGTCGACCCCGCGCCCGGCAAGTCCTACTCCAAGCCCGTCTCGGTCACCACCTGGGTGCTGGTGACGCTGGGCTGCGAGGGGCTGATCGTGCGGGGCCGCCCCAACGGCACCTGGATCAGCAGCCAGTACCGGTGGGCGCCGGTCGAGGCGTGGCTGCCCGGCGGCGTCCCGCGGATGCCCGCCGACCAGGCCCGCGCCGAGCTGGTGCGGCGGTGGCTGCGGGCGTTCGGCCCCGCCCCGGTCGCGGACCTGAAGTGGTGGACGGGCTGGTCCCTGACCGACGTCCGCAAGGCCCTGGCCACGGTCGACACCGTCGAGGTGACGCTCGACGGCGGGCGGGCCGGGCTGGTGCTGGCCGACGACCTGGAGCCGGTCGCCGCGCCCGAGCCCTGGGCGGCGCTGCTGCCCGCCCTGGACCCCACCCCGATGGGCTGGCAGGAACGCGGCTGGTACCTGGGCGACCACGCCCCGGCGCTGTTCGACCGCAACGGCAACATCGGCCCCACCGTGTGGTGGGACGGCCGGATCGTCGGCGGCTGGGCCCAGCGCCCGGACGGCGAGGTCGCCGTCCGGCTGCTGGAGGACGTCGGCGCCGACGCCGCCGCCGCGATCGACGCCGAGGCGCGGCGGACCGCCGCCTGGATCGGGGAGATCCGGGTCACCCCGCGGTTCCGCACCCCGCTGGAGCGCGAGCTGACCGGCTGACCCGCCCGCGGCCTCAGCCGCGTCCCGACGGCACGGCCGGGCGGGGCTCCTCGCTCCGCGCGGCCGAGGGCCGGGCGAGCGCGCCGGGCCACCACGCCCGGCGGCCGAGGTCCAGGGTGAGCGCCGGGACCAGCAGCGACCGCACCACCAGGGTGTCGAGCAGCACGCCGAACGCGACGATGAAGGCGATCTGCGCCAGGAACGCCAGCGGGATCACCGCCAGCGCCGCGAACGTCGCCGCCAGCACCACGCCCGCCGAGGTGATGACGCCGCCGGTCGTGGTGAGGCCGCGCAGCACCCCCTGGCGGACGCCGTGCCGGGCCGTCTCCTCCCGGACGCGCGACATCAGGAAGATGTTGTAGTCGACGCCGAGCGCCACCAGGAACACGAAGCCGTACAGCGGCACCGAGGCGTCGGTGCCGGAGAACCCGAAGCCGTGGCGGAAGACCAGC
This sequence comes from Actinomadura kijaniata, assembly GCF_014138665.1. NCBI lineage: Bacteria > Bacillati > Actinomycetota > Actinomycetes > Streptosporangiales > Thermomonosporaceae > Actinomadura > Actinomadura kijaniata. The sequence goes on along the minus strand of NZ_JACJIA010000007.1, from coordinate 331,268 downwards.
GCCGCGATGCCGAGGGTGGCCAGGAAGCTCACCGCCACGGTGGCGACCAGCACCACCGGCGTGACCAGGGACCGCAGCAGCGCCATCAGGATCGCCAGGATGACCGCCAGCACGACCGGGACGATCACGGTGCGGTCGCGGGCGGCGGCGGCCTGGGTGTCGATCTGCTGGGCGGTGCGGCCGCCGACGATCGCGTCCGCGCCGGGCACGGCGTGCACGGCGGCGCGCAGCCGTTCGACGGTCCGCTCGGCGGCGGCGGCGTCGGCGGCGTCGCGCAGGGTGGCGTCGAGCCGCACCCGGCCGTTCACCACGCGGGGCCGGCCGCCGTCGCCGGCGGCGGTGACGTCCGCGACGCCGGGCACCCGGGCGGCCCGGGCCACCGCGTCGGCGTGCGCGGCGTCGGCGATGATCACGGCGGGCTGGCCGGAGCCGCCGGGGAAGTGGCGGCCGAGGGCCTGCTGCGCGGCGACCGACGGGGCGTCGTTGACGAAGGTCTCGTCCAGCGGGACGCCCCGGGCGTTCAGCAGCGGGGTGAACGCCGCGCACGCCACCAGCGGGAGCAGGGTCGCCACCCAGATCCGGCGCGGGCTGCGCCCCACCAGCGCGGCGACGCGCCGCCAGATCCCGCGCCCGCCGTCGTCGGCGGGCCGGGGACGGCCGGGCCAGTACGCGGCGCGGCCGAGCAGTACCAGGGCGGCGGGCAGGAACGTGAGGGCGCTGAGCACCGCGCAGGCGATGCCGATCGCGCCGACCGGCCCCAGCGCCCGGTTGTTGGTGAGGCTGCTCAGCAGCAGCGCCAGCAGGCCGAGCGCGACCGTGGCGGCGCTGGCGACGATCGGGCCGAACGCGCGGCGCAGCGCGGCCCGCCCGGCGGCGAACCGGTCGCCCCGCGCCGCGTACTCCTCGCCGAACCGGGCGGCCAGCAGCAGCGCGTAGTCGGTGGCGGCGCCGATGACCAGGATCGACAGGATCCCCTGGACCTGCCCGTCCACGCGCACCACGCCGCGGTCGGCCAGCGCGTACACCAGCGCGCAGGCCACCGCCAGCGCCAGCACCGACCCCACGATGATCACCAGGGGCAGCAGCACCGAGCGGTACACCAGCAGCAGGATCACCAGCACCGCCGCCAGCGCGACCCCCAGCAGCAGCCCGTCGATCCCGGCGAACGCCTCCGACAGGTCGGCCCGGGTCGCGGCGGGCCCGGCGATCTGCGCCCGCGCGTCGGGGACCCCCTCGGCGGCGGCGCGGATCCGGTCGAGGAGCTGCGGCAGCCGTTCCTCCGCGTCCGGCGGGAGCGGCACCACGCCCTGGAGCGCCCGGCCGTCCCCGGAGGGCAGGGCGGGCGACACCTCGCCCGAGGCGGTCAGGTCGCGCACGGAGGCCAGCGCCCGCGTGGCGGCCTGGCGCTGCGCGTCGGTCACCGGGGAGCCCTCGGTGGTCCACACGACGATGGCGGGCAGCGTCTCGTCGGAGGCGAACGCCTTCTGGGCCTCCAGCACGCGTGTGGACTCGGCGCTCTGGGGAAGGAAGGCGGCCTGGTCGTTGGTGGCGACCTCGCCGAGGCGGCCCGCGAACGGGCCGAACGCGCCGCCCACGCCGAGCCAGGCCACGAGCAGGACGGCCGGGACGAGCCATCGGAGACGTCGGGTTCGGGCTGTCATGTGGTTCCTCGCGGTGAGAGTACGGACACCCCACGATATCTCAATAATCGAGTATCTCAACCATTGAACTAATGTAGGCTGGCGAGGTGGAAGATCCCTCCACCGACCTACGGGCGTTCGCCGTCGAGCTGCGCCGGATGAACAGCGAGTTCAACCGCATCGCGCACGAGTTCGCCCGCGCCCACCACCTGCACCCCACCGACGTCCAGGCCCTGGCGGCGATCCTGGACGCGCCCGCGCGCCCGCCGGGGCGCCCCATGACCCCCGGGCGGCTGCGCGCGCAGCTGAACCTCACCTCCGGCGCGGTCTCGGCCTGCCTGGACCGGCTCGAACGCGCCGGGCACGTCCGCCGGGTCCGCGACTCCCACGACCGCCGCGTCGTCTACCTGCACTACGAGTCGGGCGCCAAGCGGCTGGCCGCCGAGTTCTTCCGCCCGCTGTCGGAGGCGACCCGCGCCGCGCGGGACCGGTTCGACGAGGACGAACTGCGCACCGTCCTCCGTTTCGTCCGCGCCATGAACGAGGAACTCGCCGACCTGCGGTCCCTGGGGCACCCCGGGTCGGGCGCGAGGGAACCCTGATCCGCCAAGATGGGTGCCATGCCCGCTGAACGCATGCTTCCCACCCCCGAAGCCGAAGATCTGATCGCGCTGACCCGCGAGATCGTCACGAAGGAACTGGCCCCCCGCGCCGCGCCCGCCGAGGAGGCCGCCGCGTTCCCGCGCGAGGTGTTCCGCCTGCTGGGCCGCGCCGGGCTGCTCGGCCTGCCCTACCCCGAGGAGCACGGCGGCGGCGGCCAGCCCTACGAGGTCTACCTCCAGGTCCTGGAGGAGATCGCGTCGGTGTGGGCGTCGGTCGCCGTCGGCGTCAGCGTCCACACCCTGGCCTGCTACCCGCTGTCCGCGTTCGGCGACGACGAGCAGAAGAAGCAGCTGCCCGACCTGCTGGGCGGCGAGCTGCTCGGCGGGTACGCGCTGTCGGAGGCGCAGGCCGGGTCCGACGCGGGCGCGCTGACCACCCGCGCGGTCCGCGACGGCGAGGGCTACCGCGTCACCGGCTCCAAGGCGTGGATCACCCACGGCGGCGAGGCCGACTTCTACGTGCTGTTCGCCCGCACCTCCGACGAGGGCGGGCGCGGCATCTCCTGCTTCCTGATCGAGGGACAGCTGGAGGGACTGTCGTTCGGGCCGCCCGAACGCAAGATGGGCCTGACCGGCTCCACCACCGCCCAGCTACATTTCGACGACGTCGCCGTGCCCGCCGGGTGGCGGCTCGGCGCGGAGGGGCAGGGCTTCCCGATCGCGCTGTCGGCGCTGGACTCGGGCCGCCTCGGCATCGCCGCGTGCGCGGTGGGCCTGGCGCAGGGCGCCCTCGACCACGCGGTGACCTACGCGACCCAGCGCGAGCAGTTCGGCCGCCCCATCATCGCCAACCAGGGGCTGTCGTTCCTGCTCGCCGACATGGCCGCCGCCGTGGAGTCGGCGCGGGCCATGTACCTGGAGGCGGCGCGCCGCAAGGACGCCGGGCTGCCGTTCTCCCGGCAGGCGTCGATCGCCAAGCTGGTCGCCACCGACGCGGCCATGAAGGTCACCACCGACGCGGTGCAGGTCCTCGGCGGCTACGGCTACACCCGGGACTTCCCGGTCGAGCGGTACATGCGCGAGGCGAAGGTCATGCAGATCTTCGAGGGCACCAACCAGATCCAGCGCATGGTGATCGGCCGCCACCTCGCCAAGGCCGCGGGCCACTGACCCGCCCGGCCGTCCCCCGGGGGGGTTAGGCCGTGTTTCAAAGCCCTGGCCCACGGCGCTCGCCTGGCGGCTCGCACCTCACCAGGGCTCGGCGAGCGCGACATCGCTTCGCGATCTGACCTGCGGGCCCTCGCCTTCGGCGTCGGGCCCGCAGGTCAGGTAACGCGCTCGCGTGCGCGGCTGAGGCCCACTTTGAAACAGGCCCTAGGTCCCGACTCCCCGTTCGCGGACCTGCCGGCGGATGTCGGCCGCGCTGAACGGGGTCTCGGCGGCCAGTTCCTCGGGGGTGCGCCCCGCGCGGACGGCCGCCGCGGCCGCGTCGAACAGGGCGGCCCTGGCGGCCTCCTTCTGCTCCAGGGCGTCCTTGTAGCGGGCGACGGCGAGCGCGAGCTCGGCGTCCTCGCGGGTCTCTTCGGCCATGCGCGACAGGGTACCGAAGCGTGACCCGGCCCTCCGCCGCGGCCCGGGTGCGGCGGGGCCTGGAGATCAGCGTGCGTTCCCAGGCCCCGGCGGACACGCACGGCCATCCCCTGCCCCGTCGCCGTCCCCGGCCCGCCCGGGGACGGCGGGGCCAATCCGCCGCCATGACCCGGTCATCTCTCCCCCAACCCCGGTGATCGCCGGTTTTCCGCGGGGCATGACCGCTCCGACGAAGGGGCGAGTGGGGGGACATTGGCGCAGACACCGGCCGGGGACGCCGCCGGGCGAGCCCTCGGGGCGCTCGCGGGCCTGGCGGCGTGCGCGGCCCTGGGGGCGTGCGCGGCGGGGCCGCGGGCGCACGCCGACGGGCCGTTCGCCGTCACCGGCCAGATCACCGACCGGGTGGGGGCCCTCGACGGCCGGGGCCCGGCCGTGCGGCGGGCGCTGCACCGGCTGTCCTCCGCCGAGGACGTCCGGCTGTTCGTGGTGTACGTGCGGGACTTCTCCGGGCGCGAGCCCGCCGAGTGGGCCGCCGAGACCGTCCGCCTCAGCGGCATGGGCCGCCGGGAGCTGCTCATGGCGGTCGCGACCGGCACCCGCCGGTACCACGTCTCGGCCCATCCCGACTTCGCGTTGCCGGCCGGGGACATGGGCGAGATCGCGCGGGTCGCCGTCGAACCGGCGCTGCGGCAGAACGACTGGGCGGGCGCGGCCGTCGGCGCGGCCGACGGGTACGCCGCCGCGCTGGCCGGACGGACCATCCCCCGCCCCCGGGTCACGCCGGGCGAGGCGGACCCGCGCGGGGGCGGCGGCGCGGGCTGGCTGCTGCCGGCCGGGCTGATCGGCGCCGGGCTCGCCGGCGGCGTCTACCTGTACGCGTGCGGCCGGCGCCGCCCCGCGGCGGGTCCGGCGGCCGCCGGGCCCGAGCCGCTGCCGGACCTGGACGCGCGGGCCTCGCTGCTGCTGGTGCAGACCGACGACGCGGTCACCGGCAGCGAGCAGGAGGTCGGGTTCGCGCGGGCGCAGTTCGGGGCGGCGGCCGCCGCGCCGTTCGCCGAGGCGGTCGCGTTCGCGCGCGAGCAGCTGACCGTCGCGTTCCGGCTGCGGCAGCGGCTCGACGACGAGGTCCCGAGGGACGACGCCGCCCGCCGCCGCGTGCTCCAGGAGATCGTCCGGCGGTGCGCCGAGGCGGGGCGGCGGCTGGACGCCCGGTCCGACGCGTTCGACCGGCTGCGCGACCTGGAGTCCAACGCGCCCGCCGTCCTCGCCGAGGTCGCGGCCCGGCACCGGCGGGTCGCCGCCGGCGTCGCGGCGGGCCGGGACCTGGTCGCGCGGATGGGCCGCGAGCTGGCCGCCCCGGCGGTCGCCGCCGTCGCCGACAACCCCGGCCAGGCCCGGGACCGCCTCGACCTCGCCGACCGCAACCTCGCCGAGGCCCGCGCCGCCCTGGACCGGGGCGAGCCGGCGCGGGCGGCGCCGGCGATCAGGGCCGCCGAGTCCGCCGTGGACCAGGCCGGACGGCTGCTGGCGGCGGTGCGGCGGCGGTCGGCCGAGCTGGCGGCGGCCGCGGCCGGGCTGCGCGCCGTGCTGGACGACACCGAACGCGACCTGGCGGCGGCCCGTTCCCTGGTCACCGCCGAGCAGCGGTGGCAGGCCGAGCTGGCCCCGCACATCGCCCGCGCCCGCAGCGTCATGCGGCAGGTCCGCGCCGACCTCGCGGCCGGGCCCGTCGACCCGATCGCCGAGCACCAGCGCCTCCAGGAGGCGCACGACGCGCTCGACGAGGCGCTGTCGGGGGTGCGCGGCGAACGGGAGCGGCGGCGCAGCGCCGCCGTCCAGCTCGACCAGGCGATCCTGGTGGCGCGCAGCGAGATCGCCGCCGCCCGGGACCTCATCGCCACCCGGTGCGGCGCGGTCGGCAGCACCGCCCGCACCCGCCTGGCCGAGGCCGAACGGCGCCTGGGCCGCGCCGCCGGCCTCGCCGGGCCCGACCCGGTCGCCGCGCTCACCGCCGCCGAGCAGGCCGCCGCCCTCGGCCAGCAGGCCGGCCAGCTCGCCGAACGGGACGTGCGGGGCCACTCGCTCGCGGGCGTCCCCGGCGGGGACGGCGACCTGGCGGGCGCGGGCGGCTTCGGCGGCCCGGCGACCCGCGTCCGGCGCGGGCGGCCGTTCCCGGCCGCCGACCGCGTGACCACCGACCACGGGGGCTTCCGCCCATGACCAAGCGGAGCATCGTCGGCCGCGTGGCCCAGCTCGCGCGGGCCGACGTCCACGCCCTGCTGGACGAGGCCGAGGAGCCGGAACGGGCGCGGGACCGGCTCGTCCGGGACTACGCCGACACCATCGGCGAGGCCGAGCGGGCGGCCGCCCGGACGGCCGGGGACCTGCGGCTGCTGGAGGCCGACCACGCCGAGGACGTGCGGGCCGCCGCCGAGTGGGGCCGCCGGGCCCTGGCCGCCAGCCAGGAGGCCGACCGGCTGCGCGCCGCCGGGGACGCCGCCGACGCCGACCGGTTCGACGACCTCGCCCGGGTCGCGCTGGAACGGCAGTTGCAGGCCGAGACCGAGGCCCGCGCCACCGCGCCCGCCATCGCCTCCCAACGGGAGATCGTCGACCGGCTCCGAGCCGGGGTCGAGCGCATGCGGTCCCGGCTGGCGGAGCTGAGGGACCGCCGCGACGACCTGCCCGCCCGGACGCGCCTCCCCCACGCCGCCGGGAACGCCGACCCCATGGACCCCATCAGCGAGGTCGCCCGGTTCGAGCAGAAGCTGCGGCGCGAGGAGGAGCGGGTGCGCGGCCGCCGGGACCCGGCCGCCTCACCGCTGGACACCCGGTTCGAGACCCTGACGGGCCTGGAGTGCAGAGCCGAGGTCGAAGCCCGCCTGGCGGCCCTGAAGGCCCACGGCCCGGCGGCCCTGGCCGCCCGCTCCCCGCAACACGACGTCCCCTGACCCCGACAACAACGCAAACGAGCCCGACGTCAAAGTTCACGCCCCCTGGAAGCAGTGCACGCGAACGAACACCACACAAGCAGAAGCCGCACAGCACGACGGCGCGGCAAGACAACGCGGCGCGGCTGCGCGGTCCCTGGGGTGAGGTCCCTGGGTTCTGTCGTCAAAGTAGTTGTGGCTGGTTTGTCCGGTGGCGATCCTTGGGTGGGTGGTTCGTCGTCATGAGTTGGCCGATGCCAAATGGCAGTTGCTGGAGCCGTTGCCGCCCAAGGCAGCAGATGGGACGGCCCCGGGCCGATGACCGGCGGGTGCTGAACGGGATCGTGTGGAAGTTCCGCGCCGGGGCGGCCTGGCGGGACGTGCCTGAGCGGTACGGGTCCCAGGGGCTGTCCGGCGGATCATGGTGGCGTCGCGGGATCAGAGTCATCGGCGCCGTATCGACGTGATCGCCGGAAGGGGCTGCTTGATGTGTGGCCGGACTCATGGGCTGTGGTGGCCGAATCCGACCGAGAGCAATGGGACTACAGCTCCGGGCTCCGCCCGGGGGCTGAGGCAGTGCCATCGAAGCTGAGGCATCCGTAGATCTTTGTTAGCGATGCTGAGGGCATGGGCGGCGGGGACCGCTCCGATCGGGTGTCCTGATCGTCGAGTCGCTGCGGAGTGGAGGTGCCTGCGGGGGGCGGCGGAGCCGGTGCCGAGGTTCCGACGAGCGGAGGGCGCGGCCCGTCGCCCGCTCCAGGTCCAGGAAGCTTTCGGCTGTTCAGTAGCTTCCGTCTCATGCAGCAGATCACTGAGCACCTCTTCGGCCGGGACACCCGGCTCGTCTCGGCCGGCGCCGACATCCATGCCGCCCGGCTCACCGAGCGCTGGAACACCGCCGGCGGCAACCCCAACGGGCGGGCTGTCTGATGGCGGTGGATGTTCGTGCTCTGCGGCAGCACTTCGAGTTCCGCGATCCGTTGGTGGCCTCGGCGTTCTTTCTCCGGCCCGGTGCACCCGGAACAGCCCGGATGCGCCAGGACGGCAAGGGGATCCTGCGCACCGTCGCCGCGTTCGCCGACCTCGACCAGGCCAACGGCCGTATCCTGTCCCTGGCGCCCATGCCCGACCTGGTGAGCCTGCCGTTCCTGGCCGGCGCCGCCTACCCGGCCGTCATGGAACTGGGGGAGCTCCCCTCCGCCACCGTAAACCGACCATTCACCTGCGCAACCATCCCGCCCCCGGCTGGCTCGCCCGCCAGATCGACACCCGGCACGTCACCGGCGGCTTCCACGAAGAAGACTGCGACATCTGGGACTTCCAGGGCACTCTGATCGCCCAGTCCCGACAACTCGCCCTTCTCCCATAGCCGGACCTCACCGAGACCAGCGTCAGCTCGCTCCCGCTCGGGCCGCCGTCATGACGGCTCAGGTTCGATGGCAGGGAGCGGCCGGGGGCCTTGTCACCCGACCTGAGAGGTTGTCTCGGATCCCCAAGGGGTTGAAAGCTAGAAGCCGCCCCAGAGCCGCATCCCACGACCACACGCCGTCGAGGACCCCTGGATGATCACCGGCGACGGAATCTCGCATGAACCACGAACCGCACCCGCCGGGTTTAGCGGTCCGGCGGAATCCTGAGTGGGCGGGTGCCTACGATCATCCGCATGTCCGAACTGCGCCCCTTGGATTTCGGTGAGGCTCCTCGCCTCGGTTCGCTCTACGGTTTCTCCGTCGTGCAGCGCGATGGTCAGTCGATTCTGGCCGGTTCGCACGATCAGAGCCTTGAGGCTTGCAGCTGGAATCTGTCGAGTGATGTGTGGACCGTGCACGAGCTGGACGACCCGTGGCTCGACGAGGCGAACTACACCGAGCTCACGGCGTTCGGGGCAGTGGTCGTCGATGGGCGGATCGTGGGCGGCGGGGGCGGCGATCATCAGGGGTTCGCGCTGTGGGACTTGGAGAGCGGCAAGGTCCGGCTGTCGGCGCAGGAGGGCGGAGGGGTCACCACTTCCGCTGTCGTGGTCGGCGGTCGTGCGTTGTTCGTGGTGGGAAGCCCGGCTGCCCCTGGGGTACAGGTGTGGGACGCGTCGGTGGTCGAGGCTGACGAGGAGGAGTACGAACGGGCCGAGACCGCCGGTCTGGACAAGCCGCCCTCACCCTACGCCTCCATGGTGGATGTGAACGAACTGGAGGCCAGGTCACATGCGGCCAGCGCGGTTGCGGCCGGGGCGTTGGATGGTCGGCTGGTGCTGGTGGCCAACGGCGCGGACGGCGGGGTGCTCGTGTGGGACGTGGACGGGCAGCGCGCCCTGGTCGAGTTCGATGACCTTGATGAGGGGCTGACCGACTTCGCGTTGGTGACCGGCGATCGCGCGCATGTCGTGGCGGCGGGCGGTCAGCAACTGGTGGTGGGTGATCCCGCCACCGGCGAGTGGGGTGAGCCGTTGGCCGTTCCGGGAGATGAGATCTCGTGTCTGGCGGCCGGGCTGGTGAACGGGCGTCTGGTTGCCGTCACCGGGTCGGAGGACGGCACGGTCTGCGCTTGGAACCTGGACGAAAGGTGGCTGCTTGCCGAGCCGATCCGTGGCATGGGTGAAGTGCGCGCCATCAGCATCACCGAGCTGGACGGGCGCCAGGTCTTCGTCAGCACGGGTCGGGACGGTGTGATGCGGGTCTGGGAGTTCACCCTATAGCGCGCCGCCGTGCGGAGACGCGTGCGATAGCGGCGGGTTCGGAGCGGTCGGCTTCCTCTGCTTTGCGGGCTTCCAGCGCGACCGCGTCGGCGGTCAGCGCACCGGCCTGTAACGCCACCGCCAGGCTGGCGACGAGGTGTTCGTGGTTCATGTGCCGGGCCAGCGACAGGACCTCGATCAGTGCCCGGGTGCCGGCGCGGTCGCCGTGGGCTTGCAGGCCGCCGCCCACCAGCGGTCGTGCACGGGGGTGGACTTGCCCGCCTCGCGGGCCTGCTCCAACGCGGCGGCGCCGGGCGACGCCCCGGGCTTGCAGACCAGGATCTCCAAGTAATGGTCCAGGACCAGCCGGGACCGGCCCCTGGCCAGCAGCCGATCGTGGCGGGCGACTTCGGCCTGGCCGTCATAGACGATCAGCTCCGAGGCGTGCAGCATGACCCGGACCGTGCGGCCGATCAGGCGGACCGGCACCGAGTAGCGCTTGGCGCGCACGCCGATCCGGCTGAAACGATCCCCCCGCGGCGACAGCACTGGATAACGGCCTATTATCTGCTGCGGCACTGTCGCGGTCTGCGGCGATGGCCGCCAGGCGGCGTGTGAAGCGGCCCTGTTATCTGTGGCGGAGGAGCTCGTTCATGCAGTCCGGTATCGCAGAGTTGGCCGCCGTCAGCCTTGACTGCCCCGATCCGCCGGCGCTCGCCGCGTTCTATGCCGCGCTGACGGGCGGGAAGATCACCCATGACGCCCCAGAGGCGTCCGCGGTCGTGCTGCCGGACGGGACAAGGTTGATTCTTCTACGCGTCTTGGACTACCTGCCGCCGACCTGGCCAGACGGCGAGCGTCCTCAGCAGTTCCACCTGGATTTCGACGTCGATGACCTCGACGGAGCCGAGGCCGTCGTCCGCGAGCTCGGCGGCGCCAAGCCGGCCTTCCAGCCGAACCCGGAACGGTGGCGCGTCATGACCGACCCGGCCGGGCACCCGTTCTGCCTCTGCCCGCGTCGGCGGTAGGTGACCAACAGGCACGGCGAACGCTTAGCGCACGATCCCGCAGCGATGTCCCCCTGCCCCGCGTACTGGTCGGCGGCTGAGGGCGTGGGCGGTGTCCCGCCGGACCCGGTGTCAAGCCGTGATCATCCCGCCGGGTGCTGCGGGCCCGCCCCTCCAGTCCAGGGACCGGAGAAACCATCCCCCGTTCGCGCAGAGGGCGCTGTGGCCTGACTCCGCATGCTGGCCGGCGTGACAGCAGCCCACCCTGACCGGCGACCGGTGCATACCGGGCGCCGCGCACCCGACGGAATCAGTTTCCTGTCTGGTACATCGCCCTCGGCGGCCTCGTCCCCACCCACCGCGTTGGCTTGCCCGTTGCCTCTTTCGGGCTTATCTGGTCTGCCCATCCTCCTGGCCCTCGCGCTCCTTCACCGTCTCGCCGTCGACCGGTGACCCGCGAGCGGCCTCCTCCAAGACGCGCGGGCCCAGCCTCAACGCCCCGGCCCCGGCCGGGGAGTCGGGGATGACCAGCCACCCCGCCCTCGAAGGGTGCGGCTCGTTCTCAGTGAGTCATATGCCCAGCTCGGCAACGCCGCTGTGGTGGAGACGCCCATTCGACGTCATCCGCGACCGAGGCCAGGAGAAACCGCGGGAGATCAGTTCCCGGGCCGCTTGAGCTGATCGAGGCGTCCGGTCTCCAGGTGAGTGATGTCCCCGCCGGTGTCCAGCGCGGTGTCCAGCAGCACCGCGAGCGAGGTGCCGTACACCGGGACGTCGGCCGGATCGTCGACCACCCGGAGCTTTCGGCCTGGATGCTCGGGGTCTGGCTCGACGCGGCAGACAACCCAGTGAAAGACATCGTCCTCGTAGCCCACGACCATGCATACGGTCCTGCCGTCGTTGAGATCGATCACCGCTTGGAGCCAGTGGTCGGTCCCGGTCACCGTCTGGTGTCCGCCGATCGGCCGCAGCCGCCACGCACCGTCGAACAACGCCGCGTAACGAAGGCGATGGTAGACCGCTACAAGGTCGGCGGGCGCGTTCCACAGGATGGAGCGGTTCGGCGGTTCGGTCGCGCGTTCGGCCTCGTGGTCGTCTGCGATCCGGTCGATCACATCGTCGATCTCGACGTCGGCCGGGGCCAGGTGCCAGCCCGCGACCGGCCGGAGCGAACCGTCCTGGTCCTGGGCGACACCGGTCAGGCCAGCGTGCAGGGCCACGGTCCGGTTGTCGCCTTCGGTCCGGTCGGTGATGGTGATGATCGCCTGGGACAGGGTGGCCGGAACCTGGCTACTCGCCACACCCGGGCCCTGGTAGAGCCCGTTCTCATCGGGAGGCACGTCGCGTGGTTCACCGACCGGCAGGTGCAACATCGGATTGGGCTGGCCGGACACGCCGTCACGGGTCAGGTACGGGTACAGCCGCGTGATCCAGCCGGTGATCCTCGAGGCGCCGTAGGCGTCGACCGGGCTGTAGACGCGCTGCCAGAACCCGATGTCGGCGTCGCCCGTCGCGGCCCGGACGAACTGGTCGGTGATCGGAACGAGCGACCGGCACCAGGTCTCCAGGCCGAACGCGGCGAGCATGTCCACCCGCTGGCGGATCGTCCGCCAGTCCTCGACCGTGCCGGTCAGAGTGACCGAAGGGATGCCGCAGACGAACGACATGTGCAACGCGAAGTACGGCGAGTAGGCGTCGAGCAGCACGATCCGACCAGCCGTGCGCTCCACGTCCGTGCTGGTGGAGAAATCGCACTCGAACGCCGAGAGGCCGGCGTGGTCGAGTTCACCGGCGAGCAGCTTGGCGAACCGCTCTCCCAGGAACTGCCACGACCCGGCATCCTGCGGCATCGGCCCGTCGACCTCTATCGAGAGCCGCCTCCTACCGGCGTGGCTCACCAGCAGTGGACGCAGTTCCTCGGCGTGCAGCCGCACATGCTGGGCGAGCCCTTGAAGGATGGTCAGCCACACAGCGTCCGGGGAGAGCACCAGTGGGCGGTGATCGGCGAACGCCCGCCCGACAGCGCTGAGCAGCGGGTGCACCCCGTCTGGCTGGAGGACCGGCAACGCTGGATCGCCGCCCAGCACCATCGCCTCCGGGAACAGATCGCCCAGTGGCACCGTGGGCAGCACCTCCGCAGCGGGCACGACATCGTCCACCTGAAAAGTCGTCACCGGGCCACGCTAGCGCTGGATGCCCGGAAACCACCGTGCTCGAAGGCCCGGCGCTCGGGTCCGTACCATGAGCCCCAAGTAGCGCTGAGCAACCGGCGACTGCACATGACGTCCAGACCCCACCACCGCCCAGCCCGCACAAACGCCGTTCCCCACCGCCGCTGACCTGCGCCGGTTTCACGAATCCGACCGCACGCGAGGCACGGTCGCACGGTTATCCAGAAGGCGCGGTGACGGCGTGCCGGATCTATCCCCCGGTGTCCGGATCGGAACCCGGCGCGCGGCCGGGCGGCGTGCACAGCCTGTGACCTGCGCGGACCGCCCGGACTTTCGGCTTGTGACACGTCCGTTAACGGCACCCCATGGTTCCGGGGGTCGCCATCAAGCCAGCCGGGCAGCGCTGCCGTGAGGGCGCGGCGTCAGAAGCGGCGCGGGGTCAGAGGGTGTGGGGTTAGAGGTGGTGGGGGGTGGGGGTGTCAGGGGTGCGTTGGGCGTGGGAGCGGCGTACGAAGAGCACGATCCAGAAGACCGCGGCGAACGCGCCGGCCACCGCGCCGCCGATCACGCTCAGGCCCAGGTAGCCGAAGACGGTGTCGTCGGGGGTCACCGTGATCTGTCCCTCGGTGTCCTGGCAGGCCAGGCGGACGGTCCCGGTCATCGGGGCCTCGAAGGTGGCGGTGTAGCGCAGGCCGGGCCGCTCGCCGGCGCTCCAGGCGTTCTCGCGGGTGAGGACCACCGGGCCGGTCATCCCGTCGGGCGCGGCCACCACGCAGACCGTCGGCGCGGGCGCGTTCCGCTGCGCGTACAGGAAGTAGCCGTGCCCGCGCACCAGCCGCACCGTCACGCCCGAGGCGGGGTCGCCGGACGCCGGGGGGTCGTCGGCGACGCGCAGCGAGCCCAGGTTGAGGCCGACGAACACCAGGCACCACAGCGCGGCCGCCGCCAGCAGGAGGGCGGGCACCGTGTACCAGCCCGCGCTCGGCCGGACGGGTTCGGGGTGCGGCGCTGCCCACATACCACCACGATCGCAGACGGGTCCGGCGCAAGGCCAGTAAGGGGCCACTGACGACAGGGTGGGGCGAACCCGGTAACGTCGCCTCCGGATCTTTCGGGAGGCGGATGTGGCGACGTCACCGGAGCCGGGAGCGCTGCCGGAGCTGGAACCGGGCACCCTGCCGCCGGACGCGGGGGCGCTGCGCGGCCGGGTGCGGGAGTTCCTGGCCGGGCAGGACTTCACCCCGCGCTGCGACAGCTGGCTGACCGGCGCGGACCCGGCGTTCAGCAGGCGGCTCGCCGAACGCGGCTGGCTCGGCATGACGCTGCCGCCGCGCTACGGCGGGCACGGCCGCTCCCCGCTGGAGCGCTTCGTCGTGATCGAGGAGCTGCTCGCGGCGGGCGCGCCGGTCGCCGCGCACTGGATCGCCGACCGGCAGACCGGGCCGAGCATCGCCGCGCACGGCTCCGAGGCCCTCAAGCGCCGCTTCCTGCCCGCGATCACGCGCGGCGAGTGCTTCTTCGCGATCGGGATGAGCGAGCCGGACGCGGGGTCGGACCTGGCGTCGGTGCGCACCCGCGCCGAACGCGTCGCGGGCGGCTGGCGGCTGCACGGCACCAAGCTCTGGTCCAGCGGCGCGCACCTGGCGCACGCGATCCTCGTGCTGGCCCGCAGCGCCCCGGCGGACGGCGACCGGCACGCGGGGCTGAGCCAGTTCGTCGTGCCGCTGCCGGGCGAGGGCGTGAGGATCCGGCCGATCCGGGGCCTGGCCGGGGAGCACCACTTCAACGAGGTCGCGTTCGACGGCGCGTTCGTCCCCGAGGACCTGCTGCTGGGCGAGCCCGGTGACGGCTGGCGGCAGGTCACCGCCGAACTCGCCTACGAGCGCAGCGGCCCCGAACGCCTCCTCAGCACGTTCCCGCTGGTCCGGCTGCTGGCCGAACGCGCCACGACCCCGGCGGGACGCCGCGCGGCCGGCGGTCTGCTGACCCGGCTGTGGGCGCTGCGGCAGGCGTCGCTGGGCGTGGCCGGGGCGCTCGCGCGGGGCCGCGCGCCCGACCTCCCCGCCGCGCTGGTCAAGGACATGGGCACCCGGTTCGAACGCGAGGTGATCGAGGTGGTGCGCGCCCACTGCCCCGTCGAGCCCGACCCCGCCTCCCCCGACCCCCTGGCGCGGGCGCTGGCGGAGGCCGTCGTGCAGTCGCCGGGGTTCACGCTGCGCGGCGGCACCAACGAGATCCTGCGCGGCATCGTGGCGCGCGGCCTGGGAGTGCGGTGATGACCGGGCTCCTCGACGAGACCGCGCACCGGATCCTCGCCGCCGGCGATCCCTGGCCCGCGCTGGAGGAGGCCGGGCTGACGCTGGTCGGCGTCCCGGAAGAGGCGGGCGGCAGCGGCGGCGGCCTGGAGGACGCGGCCGTGCTGCTGCGCGCCGCCGGGTACCACGGCGCGGCGGTGCCGCTGGCGGAGACCGGTTGGCTGGCCGGGCGGCTGCTGGCCGCCGCGGGGCTCAGGGTGCCCGCCGGGCCGCTCACCGTCGCCCTCCCCGACGCCGGGGGACGGCTGCGGCGCGTCCCGTGGGCGCGGTCGGCGCGCCGGATCGTCGTGCTGGCCGGCGGCGCGGTCACGGTCGTCGACCGCGCCGACATGGAGATCACCGAGGGGGCGAACGTGGCGGGCGAGCCCCGCGACGAGGTGACCCTCACGTCCGTGTCCGGAGAGAGCGTCCCGGCCCCCGTCCCGCCCGAGGAGCTGTGGCGGTGGGGCGCGCTGGCGCGGGCGGTGCAGCTCACCGGGGCGATGCGGCGCGCGCTGGACCTGGCGGTGCGGCACGCGGGCGAGCGCGAGCAGTTCGGGCGGCCGATCGGCCGGTTCCAGGCGGTGCAGCACCTGCTGGCCGAGGCCGCCGGGGAGGTCGTGGTCGCCGACGTCGCGGTCCGCGCCGCCGTCCGCGCCCCCGGCGATCCGCTGGCCGTCGCGGCGGCCAAGGCCGGCGCCTCCCGCGCGGCGGGCGTCGTCGCGTCGGTCGCGCACCAGGTCCACGGCGCGATGGGCGTCACCGAGGAGCACCCGCTGCGCACGGTCACGTCGCGGCTGTGGTCCTGGCGCGAGGAGTTCGGCGACGAGCACCACTGGGCCGCCGAGGCCGGGCGGCTGCTCGGTGACCGCGACCCGTGGGCCGTCCTGACCGGGACGGGTATCGTTACCGGGGAGTAATCCCCCTACTGGAGACCGCATGGCATTCAGGGACCTCCTGTCAGCCCCGCAGATCCGGATCCCCCGCTACACCGTGCAGCGCGACCTGCCGGTCACCACGCCCGACGGCGTGACGCTGCTCGCCGACCGCTACGCGCCCCCCGGCATGCGCGAACCGCTGCCCACGATCCTGGTCCGCACCCCCTACGGGCGGCGCGGACCGGCGGCGGTCCTCAACGGGCTGCCGTTCGTGCCGTTCGGGTTCCAGCTGGTGGTGCAGAGCGCGCGCGGCACGTCCGGGTCCGGCGGCGAGTTCGACCCGCTGGGCAGCGAACGCGAGGACGGTCTCGCCACCGTCGCCTGGCTGCGCGAACAGCCCTGGTTCGACGGGTCGTTCGCCACCTACGGCGCCAGCTACCTGGGGTACTCGGCGTGGGCGCTGGCCGCCGACGCCGGGCCCGAGCTGAGGGCGATGTCGTTGCAGATCACCGCCTCGTCGTTCCGGGACGCCGCCTACGTGGGCGGGTCGTTCGCGCTGGAGTCCACGCTGTCGTGGACCGACCTCACCCACCGGCAGCAGCGGCGGCTGGGCCTGCTCGCCGCGCCGCTGGTCTCGCGCCGCCGCGCCGTGCGCGCCGCCCGCAGCGGGCGGCCGCTCAGCGAGCTGGACGTGCTGACCGGCGGCGCGCCCATGCGGTTCTACCAGGACCTGCTGAAGCACCACGCGCCCGAGGTCGGCGCGGAGTACTGGTACAAGCGGGACTTCAGCGGGCGGGTCCGCGACGTCGAGGCGCCCGTGGCGCTGCTGGGCGGCTGGTACGACATCTTCCTGCCGTGGCTGGTCAAGGACTACCTGTCGCTGCGGGCGGGCGGCCACCGCCCCCACCTGACGATCGGGCCGTGGTGGCACACCGACGCGCGGCACAGCCTGGTGTCGTTCCGCGAGTCGCTGGCGTGGTTCCGCGCGCACCTCAAGGGCGAGACGTGGGGGCTGCGCGCCAACCCGGTGCGGGTGTACGTGACGCGCGCCAAGGAGTGGCGCGAGTACACCGACTGGCCGCCGCCGGGGATGCGCCAGGAACGCTGGCACCTGCACGCGGGCGGCGGCCTGGGCACCGACGGGCCGCAGCGGCGGGACCCGAGCGCCTACCGGTTCGACCCGCGCGACCCCACCCCGGCGCTCGGCGGGCCGACGCTGCTGGGCAGCTCGAAACCCGTGGACAACCGGCCGCTGGAGAAACGCCCCGACGTGCTGGTGTTCACCTCGCCCGAGCTGGCCGAGGACCTGGACGTGGTCGGGCCGGTCGCCGCCGACCTGTTCGTGCGGTCCAGCCGCGGGCACACCGACTTCGTGGTGCGGTTGTGCGACGTCGCGCCCGACGGCGTGTCCCGCAACGTCTGCGAGGGCGGCCTGCGCCTCGACCCCGACCGGCCGGTCGCCGACAAACCGGTCGGGACCGAGGGGGTGCGGCGGGTGGCGATCGACCTGTGGCCGACCGGGCACCGGTTCGAGCGCGGCCACCGCGTCCGCGTCCACGTCACCAGCGGCGCCTACCCGAAGGTCGCCGTCAATCCCGGCACCGGCGAGCCGATCGCCACCGCCCGGGAGATGGTCGCGGCCGAGCAGGAGGTCCTCCACGACCCCGACCATCCCTCGGCGCTGCTGCTGCCGGTGGTGCGGACCTCCCCCGAGGCGGTGGTCCCGGCGCCCGCCGAGGAGGAGGGCGGGGAGTGACCGTTCACAGGCGCGCGGCGATGGCCTTGGCGTAGCGGGCGGCGGCCCCGGGGTCGTGGTCCAGGAACAGGTTCGGCTCGGTGAGCTCCAGTTCGAGCAGGACCGGGGAGCCGTCCGGGCCGGGCACCAGGTCGACGCGGGCGTACAGCAGGTCGCCGGGGGCGTGCGCCAGGACCTCGCGCGCCACGGCGAGCTGCTCGGGGGTCGCCTCGACGGGAACGGTGTCCCCGCCGATCGGCCGGTCCGGCACGCCCGCGCCGGGCGCGAGGATCGCGGCCTTGCGGGCGGCGTGGCTGAACTCGCCGTCGCAGAACAGCAGCGCCGTCTCGCCCTCGGTGTCGATCGCCGACAGGTACGGCTGCACCATCACCGTACGGTCCTCGTCGCGCAGCCGCCGCAGGTGGGCGCGGGCGCGGTCCTCGTCGCCACGCCGCCAGCGGGCGGTGTCGCGCGACCCGCACGACACCGACGGCTTGATGACGTACTCGTCCCAGTCGGACGGGAGGTCGGCGGGGTCCCACAGCGTGGGGACGACGGGCACCCCGGCCCCGGCCAGCTCGCGCAGGTAGGTCTTGTCGGTGTTCCAGCGCAGCACCGGCGCGGCGTTCCGCAGGCGCGGGACGCCGGCGGCCCACTCCAGGAACTCCTCGCGGCGCTCGGTGTAGTCCCAGGTGGAACGGACCACGACCAGGTCGAACGCGGTCCAGTCGGTGCCGGCGTCGTCCCACGGGACCGCGACGGCCTCGACGCCGAGCCCGGCCAGCTCCCCGCGCAGCAGCGCCGCCTCGGCGCCGCCGTCCGGGATGACGGAGAACGTGGCGATCGCGACCCTCATCGGACCTCGTTCCCGGCCGCGCGCAGCGCGTCCTTCACCTCGGGGATCTTCAGGTCGCCGAAGTGGAACACGCTGGCGGCCAGCACCGCGTCCGCGCCCGCCGCGACGGCCGGGGCGAAGTGCTCGACCCGGCCCGCCCCGCCGGAGGCGATCACCGGGACCGACACCCGCGCCCGCACCTTCCCGAGCATCTCCAGGTCGAAGCCGTTCCTGGTGCCGTCGGCGTCCATGGAGTTCAGCAGGATCTCCCCCACGCCCAGCTCCTCGCCGCGCCGCGCCCACTCCAGCGCGTCGAGGCCGGTGCCCTTGCGGCCGCCGTGCGTGGTGACCTCGAAGCCCGACGGGGTGCCGGGGGCGCGGCGCGCGTCCACCGACAGCACGACGCACTGGGACCCGAACCGGTGCGCGGCCTCGCGCAGGAACTCCGGGCGGGCGATGGCGGCGGTGTTCACCGACACCTTGTCGGCGCCCGCGCGCAGCAGCCGGTCCACGTCCTCGACGGTGCGGATGCCGCCGCCGACCGTCAGCGGGATGAACACCTGCTCGGCGGTGCGGCGCACCACGTCGTAGGTGGTGGAACGGTCCCCGCTGGAGGCGGTGATGTCCAGGAACGTCAGCTCGTCGGCGCCCTCGGCGTCGTAGCGGCGCGCGAGCTCCACCGGGTCACCGGCGTCGCGCAGGTTCTGGAAGTTGACGCCCTTCACCACGCGCCCGGCGTCGACGTCCAGGCACGGGATCACGCGTACGGCGACGGTCATGCGTCCCCCCGATAGGCTTCCACTTCGACCTCCACCAGCATCCGCGGGTCCAGCAGGCCCGCGACGACCAGGATGGTGGACACCGGGCGCACCCCGCCGAACAGCAGTTCGTGCGCCCGCCCGACGTCCGCCGAGTGGGCGACGTCGGTGATGTACATGCGGGTGCGCACCACGTCGTCACGGCCCAGGCCGAGACGCTCCAGCGACCACAGCGCGATCTGGAACGCGGTGCGGGCCTGCTCGAACGGGTCGCCGACGTGCACGACCTGCCCGTCCACGGTGGCGGTGCAGCCCGCGACCAGCGCCAGGTCCCCCGCCAGGACGGCCCGGGAGTACCCGAAGGTGTCCTCCCAGGGGCCGCCGGACGTGATGCGTTCGATCACTTGACGGCCGCCAGGGCCTCTTCGAGGGTGAACGCCTGCGCGTACAGGGCCTTGCCGACGATCGCGCCCTCCACGCCGTCGGGGACCAGCGTGGCCAGGGCGCGCAGGTCGTCCAGCGACGACACGCCGCCGGAGGCGATCACCGGCTTGTCGGTGCGGGAGCACACCTCGCGCAGCAGCTCGGTGTTGGGGCCGCGCAGGGTGCCGTCCTTGGTGACGTCGGTGACGACGTAGCGCGGGCAGCCGTCGCGCTCCAGGCGCTCCAGGACCTCCCACAGGTCGCCGCCCTCGCGGGTCCAGCCGCGCGCGGCCAGGGTCGTGCCGCGCACGTCCAGCCCCACGGCGATCTTGTCGCCGTACTCGGCGATGATCCTGCGGCACCAGCCGGGGTCCTCCAGGGCGGCGGTGCCGATGTTGACGCGCGCGCAGCCGGTGGCCAGGGCGGCCTCCAGGGAGGCGTCGTCGCGGATGCCGCCGGACAGCTCGACCCTCACGTCGAGGCGGCCGGTGACCTCGGCGAGCAGCTCGCGGTTGGAGCCGCGCCCGAACGCGGCGTCCAGGTCCACCAGGTGGATCCACTCCGCTCCCGCGTTCTGCCAGGCCAGGGCGGCGTCCAGCGGGTTGCCGTAGGAGGTCTCGGTCCCGGCCTCGCCCTGCACCAGGCGCACGGCCTGGCCGTCGGCGACGTCAACGGCGGGAAGGAGCGTCAGTGTCATGGCATGAACCTTATCGATGCGGGTGGCGGAGGTGCCGCGGCCGTGCGGGTCAGCGGCGGCGGTCGAAGACGAGCGTGACGAACACCGGGACGAGGAACGCCGACAGGGCCAGCAGCGCCAGCCGCGCCGTCCACGACGGCCACAGGATCCAGCCCGCGACCTGCACGGCGAGGAAGACCCCGAGCACGGCGCGGTTCTGGGCGCGGCGGCGCCGCGCGAGCACCCCGCCCTGCCGCCGGTAGCGGACGGGCTTCGGCACGAGCGCCAGGAGCCGTGCGCGCCGGCGGCGGCGTTCGGCGGCCCTGGCGTCCCGCGCGGCCTGCTCGGCCGCCGCCCTGGCGGCGGCGGCCTCGCGTTCGGCGCGGCGCCGGGCCCGCTCCCTGCTCATCCGGGAAGGCTCATTCGACGGTGTCGAGCCAGTTCCGGAGAAGCTGGGCCCCGGCGTCGCCGGACTTCTCGGGGTGGAACTGGGTGGCGCACAGCGCGCCGTTCTCCACGGCCGCGACGAACCGGTCGCCGTGCTCGGCCCAGGTGACCAGCGGCGGGGTCAGGCGGCCGGTGGGATCGGGCTCCAGTTCCCAGCGGCGCACCCCGTAGGAGTGGACGAAGTAGAACCGGGTGCCCGCGTCCATGCCCGCGAACAGCCGGGTGCCCTCGGGGGCGTCGACGGTGTTCCAGCCCATGTGCGGCAGGACCGCCGCGCCGTCGAGGCGTTCGACGGTGCCGGGCCACTCGGCGCAGCCCTCGGTGGTGACGCCGTGCTCGACGCCCTTGCCGAACAGGATCTGCATGCCGACGCAGATGCCGAGGACCGGGCGGCCCCCGGCCAGGCGGCGGCCGATGATCTGCTCGCCGCGCACGGCCCGCAGGCCCGCCATGCAGGCCGCGAACGCGCCGACGCCGGGAACGACCAGGCCGTCGGCGTCCAGCGCGGCGTCCCAGTCGGAGGTGACGGTGACGTCCACGCCGTGCCGGGCGACGGCGCGCTCGGCCGAGCGCAGGTTGCCCGACCCGTAGTCCAGGATGACGATCTTCTTGCTCATCCCCACATCACTCCCCCGGCCGCCGCCATCGCCGCCAGCACCAGCACCACCAGCGCGGCGATCCTCAGTCCCTGCTTGACGAAGCTGATCACGCCCATCAGCAGGAACACCGCCAGGCCGAACAGCAGGATGTTGGCGTAGCTCAGTTCGACTCCGCCGATCTCCACGGCTACAGGGCCCCCTTGGTGGAGGGGATGCCGTGGACCTTCGGGTCGAACGCGACCGCGTCGCGCAGCGCCCGCGCCAGGGCCTTGAACTGGGCCTCGACGATGTGGTGGGCGTTGCGGCCGTAGGGCACGCGGATGTGCAGGGCGACCTGGGCGTTCGACACGAACGACTCGAAGATGTGCCGGGTCATGGTCGTGTCGTACTCGGGGCCGATCATCGGGGCCATGCCCTCGGGCTCGGAGTGCACCAGGTAGGGGCGGCCGGACACGTCCACCACGACCTGCGCCAGCGCCTCGTCCAGGGGCACCATGGCGTCGGCGAACCGGTGGATGCCGACCTTGTCGCCGAGGGCCTGCCGGAACGCCTGGCCGAGGGCGATGGCGGTGTCCTCGATGGTGTGGTGGCTGTCGATGTGCAGGTCGCCGGTGGTCTTGACGGTCAGGTCGAACGAGCCGTGCTTGCCGAGCTGGGCCAGCATGTGGTCGAAGAACCCCACGCCGGTCGCCACGTCGACCTCACCGGTCCCGTCCAGGTCGATCTCGACGAGGACGCTCGTCTCCTTCGTGCCCCGCTCGACCCTGCCCTTGCGACTCATGCACTCTCCTCGCCTGGCGGCTCGTCGGTGCACGAGCCGCACGACTGCTGTGTTTCCTGCTTCGCTTCGCTCAGCGGGACTCCTTCAAAGCGTTACGGAAGGCGGCCATCTCGTCCGGGGTGCCGACGCTCACCCGCAGCCACTCGGGCGGTCCCACCTCCCGGATCAGCACGCCGCGGATCAGCAGGCTCTGCCACACCTGCCGGCGGTCCGGGAACGTCCCGAACAGCACGAAGTTGGCGTCGGAGTCGGCCACCGCGAACCCCTCGCCGCGCAGCCACCCCACCAGCGCGTCGCGCTCGGCGCGCAGGGCGTCCACGGTGCCCAGCAGCTCCTCGCGGAACGCCAGGGCGGTGCGGGCGACCGCCTGGGTGACGGCCGACAGGTGGTACGGCAGCCGCACCAGCAGCAGCGCCTCGATCACGGCCGGGTCGGCGGCCAGGTAGCCCAGCCGCGTCCCGGCCATCGCGAACGCCTTCGACATCGTCCGGGTGACGATCAGCCGCGGGTGCCCCTCCAGCAGGGTCAGCGCCGACGGCGTGCCCTCCCGGCGGAACTCCCCGTAGGCCTCGTCCACCACGACCATGCCGGGCGCGGCGTCCAGGACCGCCTCGATCGTCTCCAACGGTAGGGCCGTGCCGGTCGGATTGTTCGGGGACGTGAGGAACACCACGTCCGGCCGGTGCTCGGCCACCGCCGCGACGGCGCGTCCGGGCTCCAGGCCGAAGTCCTCGTCGCGGTGGGCGTCGATCCAGCGGGTCCCCGACACCTCCGTGATGATCGGGTGCATCGAGTAGGACGGCTCGAAGCCGAGCGCGGTGCGGCCGGGCCCGCCGAACGCCTGCAGGATCTGCTGGATGATCTCGTTGGAGCCGTTGGCGGCCCACACCCGGCCGGCGGTCAGGCCGGCGCCGGGGGTGTCGGCGTCGAGGAACGCCGCCAGGTCCTCGCGCAGCGCGACGGCGTCGCGGTCGGGGTAGCGGTTCAGCGACCCGGCGACGTCCATGACCGCCTCGCCGAGGGCCTTCACCAGGCGGTCGGACGGGGGGTAGGGGTTCTCGTTGGTGTTGAGGGCGTAGGGGACGTCCAGCTGGGGCGCGCCGTAGGCCTTCTTCCCGCGGAGATCGTCCCGGATGGGCAGATCTTCCAGAGAGGTCATGACCGCGGTGCCTCCTCCGCCGGCGCCGGGACCTGCCAGTCGAAGCGGGCCTTCAGGGCCGCGCCGTGGGCGGGCAGGTCCTCGGCCTCGGCGAGCACCACCACGCGGGCGGTGGCCTCGGCGAGGGCCTGCTCGTCGTACTCCACGACGTGGATGCCGCGCAGGAACGACTGGACCGACAGGCCCGAGGAGTGGCAGGCGCAGCCGCCGGTGGGCAGCACGTGGTTGGACCCGGCCAGGTAGTCGCCCAGCGAGACCGGCGCGTGCGGGCCGACGAAGATCGCTCCGGCGTTGCGGACGCGGGCGGCGACCGCGGCGGCGTCGGCGGTCTGGATCTCCAGGTGCTCGGCGGCGTAGGCGTCCACGACCTTCAGGCCCGCCTCGACGTCGTCCACCAGCACGATCCCGGACTGTCGTCCGGCGAGGGCCTCGGTGATCCGTTCGGTGTGCCGGGTGCGGGCGACCTGGACGCGCAGCTCGGCCTCCACCGCGTCGGCCAGCGCGACCGAGTCGGTGACCAGCACGGCGGCGGCCAGCGGGTCGTGCTCGGCCTGGCTGATCAGGTCGGCCGCGACGTGCACCGGGCCGGCGGTGTCGTCGGCCAGGATCGCGATCTCGGTGGGACCGGCCTCGGAGTCGATGCCGATCACGCCCTTGAGCAGGCGCTTGGCGGCGGCGACCCAGATGTTGCCGGGGCCGGTGACCAGGTCGGCGCGCGGGCACTCCTCGGTGCCGTAGGCGAACATCGCGATCGCCTGCGCGCCGCCCGCCGCGTGGACCTCCTCGACGCCCAGCAGCGCGCACGCCGCCAGGATCGTCGGGTGCGGCAGCCCGCCGTGTTCCTTCTGGGCGGGCGAGGTGACGGCCAGGGAGGCGACCCCGGCCTCCTGCGCCGGGACGACGTTCATGACCACGCTGGACGGGTACACGGCGCGGCCGCCCGGGACGTACAGGCCGACGCGGCCCACCGGGACCCAGCGTTCGGTGACCCTGCCGCCGGGGACGACCTGGGTCGTGGTGTCGGTGCGGCGCTGGTCGCGGTGGACCAGGCGGGCCCGGCGGATCGACTCCTCCAGGGCGTCGCGGACGGCGGGGTCCAGCTCGCGCAGCGCACGGTGGATCTCCTCGACGGGGACGCGGGTGCGCTCCAGCTCCACGCCGTCGAAGTCCCTGGTGTACTCCCGGACCGCCGCCGCGCCGCGATGGCGCACGCCCTCGCAGATCGGCCGCACCTTCTCCAGGGCGGCCTCGACGTCGAGTTCGGCGCGGGGCAGCACGTCGCGCAGGTCGCCCGGGAGCGAGCCGCGCAGGTCGATACGGGAAATCACCCGACCAGTCTACGGATCGTGTCCACCCTCCGCGCATCGTCTCACCTGCCGAGACACCGGCGTGGCGATCACCGGGCCGGCCGGCCGGTCACTCCGTGAGCGTGCCGTCCAGGACGGTGACGGCGCGTCCCGACAGCAGGACGCGGTCGCCGCGCAGCCGGGTGCCGACCAGGCCGCCGCGCGCGGACGCCTGGTAGCCGGTCAGCTCGTCGCGGCCCAGCCGGGCGGCCCAGAACGGGGCCAGCGCGCAGTGCGCCGACCCGGTCACCGGATCCTCGCCGTCGCCCTCCAGGATGCGGGCGGCGAAGAACCGGGAGACGAAGTCGTACCCCTGGCCGGGGGCCGCGACGGCGGTGGGGACCACGCCGCGGGCGTCGATCCGGGCGAGGGCGGCGACGTCGGGGGTCAGCCCGCGGACGGTCCGCTCGTCGGCGACCTCGACGACCAGGTCCTGCTCGGCGTTGCGGCCGGTCCAGCCGATCGGCGCGCCCAGCGCCTCGGCCAGCCCGTCGGGGGCGGGGGCCGGTTCCGGCGGGCGGGCGGGGAAGTCCATCTCCAGGCCGCCGTCGGCGGTGCGGGCCACGGTGAGCACGCCGCTGCGCAGCGTCCGGAACCGGACGGGGCGGTCGGGCGGGACGGTTCCGGTGGCGTACAGGGCGTGCGCGGTGGCCAGGGTGGCGTGGCCGCACAGGGCGACCTCCACCACGGGGGTGAACCAGCGCAGCTCGAAGTCGGCGTCCGCGTCGGCCAGGGGCCGGACGAAGGCGGTCTCGGAGTGCCGCATCTCCGCGGCGACCCGCTGCATCCAGGCGGGGTCGGCCGGGGCCTCCAGCAGGCAGGCCCCGGCGGGGTTGCCGCCGAACGGGCGGTCGGTGAAGGCGTCGACGATCAGCATCCTCATGATCGGCACCCTAGCCGCCGCCCATCCGGCGGCGGGGCCGTCAGACCCGGCCGGTGAGGCGACCGGTGAGACGGCTGAACGGCGGCGTCTCCTCGCGCGGCGCGGGCCGGTCGGCGAAGCGCGCCTCCCAGCGGCGCGGGCAGGCCACGACCCAGCCGAGGACGAACCCGACCACCAGGCTCGCCGCGGCGAGAATGACAACGTTGAGCCACATACGGCGTTCTCCACACTCATTCCGGGAGGCGAACCTCCCAGGTAGGGGACGACCGTAACGGGACGCGTGACGGCCGGGGGCGCGATCGGGGGAAGCTGACCCACTGTGACCACATCGGTATGCCCCGTTCGGGTGGTGACCGCGTTCAGACTGTGGCAAATCCGGCATTCTGCGATCATCGAACGGGACGTAGGCTGGTCCGGGAGGGCGCCCGCGGCCGGACGCGCCCCGGACCACGAGCGAGGATCTGTCGTGACCGAGCGGCTGCCGCTGTTCCCGCTGGGCACCGTGCTGTTCCCGGGCCTGGTTCTGCCGCTGCACCTGTTCGAGGACCGCTACCGCCGGCTGGTCGCCGATCTGCTGGAGCGTCCCGAGCCGCGCCGGTTCGGGGTGGTCGGCATCGAGCTGGGGCACGAGGTCGGCAACGAGGCCGCGCGCCGTCTCGCCGAGGTCGGCTGCGTGGCCGAGCTGCGCGAGGTCGCCCCGCGCCCCGGCGGGCGCTACGACATCGTCACCGTCGGCTCCCGCCGGTTCCGCCTCAAGGAGGTCGACCGGGGCCGCCCCTACCTGCGGGGCGAGGTGGAGTT
The DNA here is from genome assembly GCF_014138665.1 of Actinomadura kijaniata. Taxonomy (NCBI): domain Bacteria; kingdom Bacillati; phylum Actinomycetota; class Actinomycetes; order Streptosporangiales; family Thermomonosporaceae; genus Actinomadura; species Actinomadura kijaniata. Next base: position 305,042 of record NZ_JACJIA010000007.1, on the reverse strand, counting down.
CCTGCCGGAGGAGGCCGGGGCCGACCCGGAGCGGGCCGCGCACCGGGCCCGGCGGCTGTTCCACCTGTACCGGCACCGGCTGGCGGCGGCGGGCGCCGAGGTCGCCGAGCCGGTCGACCTGCCCGGCGACCCGGTGCGGCTGTCGTACCTGATCGCGGCGGCGGTGGTGCTGGACCAGCACGACAAGCAGCGGCTGCTGGCCGCCGAGGACGCCACCGTGCGGCTGCGGACCGGGAACGACCTGCTGGCGCGGGAGAACCGGCTGCTGGAGGTGCTGCCGACCGTTCCGGCCGGGCAGTTCCTCGACGGGGCGTTCCATCCCAACTAGCCCGCGCCGGGGGTTCGCCTGCGAACCAAGATCGTCGCGGGCAGACTGGGGGCATGAGCGCCAAGTCGAAGTCCGCCAGGAACGGCGGGGGGAAGGGCACGCCCGCCACCGTCGCCGCGACCAGGGCCCGCGTCGGGTTCAGCCTGCACTCCTACGAGGTGGACCCGGACGCCGAGTCCTACGGGCAAGCCGCCGCCGACGCGCTGGGGGTCCCGCACGAGCGGCTGTTCAAGACGCTGCTGGCCGAGGTGGACGGCCGGCTCACCGTGGGGGTCGTGCCGGTGTCGGCGACGCTGGACCTGAAGGCCCTGGCCGCCGCCGCCGGGGGCAAGAAGGCGCAGATGGCCGACCCGCGCGACGCCGAACGCGCCACCGGCTACGTCGTCGGCGGGATCAGCCCGCTCGGGCAGCGCAAGCGGCTGCCGACGGTGCTGGACGCGTCGCTGTCAGCGTTCCCCACCGTCTACGTCTCGGCCGGTCGGCGCGGCCTCCAGATCGAACTCGCGCCCGCCGACCTGGTCCGGCTCACCGACGGCAGGCTCGCCGACATCGCCCGCCGGTAGGCGCTTGACCACCAGCTCCAGCACCGCGTACGCGCCGACGGCCAGCAGCGGCCACACCACCGCCAGGCCGGTGGCGCGCAGCTCGGCGACACCGGTCACCGTCGCGCCCTCGGCGGCGGCGCGCACCGCCCGCTCGAACGCCGCCAGCCCGATCCGGTGACCGGTGAACGCCGCCAGCGCCGAGGCCGCCAGCCCGCCGACGGCCAGGCCCGCCAGCAGCGGGACGTCGTTGCCGCGCCCGCCGCGCAGGTAGGCCAGCGCGCCGCACAGCAGCCCGGCCACCGCGCCGATCAGCGCGAACCGCCCGTCCACCCCGATGGGGCCCTGCCCCTCGGGGTCGGCCAGCAGCGTCTGGCCGCGCACCACGACATAGGTCACCTTCGGGGACAGCGCCGCCCACGCCAGTCCCGCGAACGGGCCCAGCAGCGCCACGACGGCCGAGGTGACCGCCCAGGTCGCCCAGGCCCTCCCGGTCGGTCCCCGCACCTGTCCGCGCCCCTCCCGCCGTCACCGTCCGCGGCGCCGTCCGCCGCGCCGTCCACTAACCCATTCCGCCAGCGAAAGACTAGCCCGCCCAGGTCAGCCGATCGACCACCACCGGCTGCCCGATTCTCGCCCCCGAGCGGCCCGTTTGTTGGGATAATGTGCGCGACATGTCCGGTTTCTCGTCCGCCTTCGAACGCCTCGGCGCCGCCCTCGCCGCGGTCGTCCTCCAGCAGCAGGAGACCCTGGCCGAGTTCCTGCCGCGCGAGGACTGGAGCGCCGACCTGACCGCCCGCAGCTACGCCAGCGGCGGCGTCACGGTGCGGGTGTCGCTGCTGGGCAGCTACGCCGCCCGCGAGCGCACCTGGCTGTGGGGCTGGGCCAACCCGCAGTTCGGCGACGACCACCCCGCCGTCGCCCCCACCCTGCGGATCCGCGAGCTGGGCGAGCGGCTGGGCATCCCCGAGTTCACCACCCCCGAGATCGACCTCGGCTGGTACACCGGACCGGCCGGGCACGGCGGCGAGCTGGTCGCGATGGCCGCGGGCGGGGTGCTCGGCGGCGGCGGGTACATCGGCGCGGGCTACGACGGCGGCTCGGCCTACCTGCACGTCGACGACCCGCAGGCGCCGCCCGCCGTCTGGGACCCGGTCCCGGTGCCCCGGCTGCTGATGAACGCCGCCAGCCTCTTCCCCCGCGACCCGCGCCTCACCCTGGCCCGGCTGCTCAGCCACCACCGGGTCCCCTACCGGGAGACCGACGGCGTCACCGAGGTCCCGCTGCCCGGCGGCGGCACCGCCCGCGCCCACTTCGACGCCCTGGGCCGCTTCCTGGACTGGGAGGCCGAGCTCAGCCCCGCCGGGCTCTCCCCCACCGGTCCCTGACCCGCGGATCCCCGATCCGGACCCGCGCGGGCCCCCGTATCCGCGGGTCCACCGCCCGTACCCTCACGGATTCGCCGCCCCACCTTGATCGCTAACGTCGGCGGCATGACGACCACCCACACCTTCGGCATCCAGCTCGCCCCCGAGGCGGCCACCCTCGGCACCTTCCGCGCCCTGGCCCGCCAGGCCGACCGTTCCGGGCTGGACCTGCTCGGCGTCCAGGACCACCCCTACGCCGCCGGGCTCGCCGACACCTTCTCCGTCATGGCGACCGTGCTGGCCGAGACCGAGCGGCTGCGCGTGTTCCCCGACGTCGCCAGCCTCCCGATGCGCGGGCCCGGCGTGCTGGCCAAGCAGTCCGCCACCCTGGACCTGCTGAGCGGCGGCCGGTTCGAGCTGGCGCTGGGCGCGGGCGCGTTCTGGCCCGCGATCGCCGCCATGGGCGGCCCCTCCCGCACCAACCCCGAGGCGCTGCGCGCGCTGGCGGAGGCCACCGAGATCATCCGGGCGATGTGGCGGGCCGGGGAGACCGTGCGGGTCACCGGCGAGCACTACACCGTCAAGGGCGTCCACGCCGGGCCGGCGCCCGCCCACGAGATCGGGATCTGGTACGGCAGCGTCGGCCCGCGCGCCCACGCCCTCACCGGCCGCCTCGCCGACGGCTGGGCCGCGCCCATCCCCCACTACCTGCCCTACGAGAAGTGGCGCGAGTCGCAGGACATCATCACCGGCGCCGCCGCCGAGGCCGGCCGCGACCCGGCCGCGATCACGCGCATGGCGCAGCTGGTCGGCGACGTCACCGCCGGGCCCGGCCGGGTCCGGCTGGAGGGCGAGGAGCCGATCCGCACCGACGCGGCGGGCTGGGCGCGGGTGCTGGCGGACCTGGCCGCCGAGACCGGCTTCGACGCGTTCGTGTACTGGCCCGAGCACGCCGACGAGACCCAGGTGCGGCGCTGGGCCGAGGAGGTCGTCCCCGCCACCCGCGAGCTGCTCGGCGCCTCCTGAACGCGGACGGCCGCGCGGAACGCGTCCGCGCGGCCGGATCGACGGTCCCCTGCAGGCGGGGCCGCTACACCAGGCAGGAGGGGCCCAGCAGCTGCTTGAGATCGCCCATCAGCGCCGGGGACGGGGCCACCCGCAGGCGGTCGTCCAGCCGCACCACGGTGGTGCGGGGGCCGTTCTGCAGGTGCAGGTGGACCTCCGAGGTGCCCGGGTGCGAGACCAGCACCTCCTTCAGGCCCTTGACCACCGGCGGCGTGCAGCGGCTCAGCGGCAGCTGCACCGCCACCGGGCCGGTCGCGTCGGTGATCGTCAGGTCCGGCTGGGTGACCTCCATCGCGATGATCTTGGCGACGTCCTCGCGCCGGTCCAGCCGGCCCTTCACCACCAGCACCGCGTCCTCGGCCAGCAGCGTCGAGCACAGCTGGTAGGACGACGGGAAGCACATCACCTCGATCACACCCGACAGGTCCTCCAGGCTGAACATCGCCCAGGAGTTGCCGGTCTTGGTGACCTTGCGCTGGAGGCCCGACAGCAGGCCCGCGACGGTCACGACCTGCCCGTCGGGGCGCTCGCCCTGGCTCAGCGCCGCGATCTGGGCGTCGGCCTCGCGCTCCAGGATGTGCTCGATGCCGAGCAGCGGGTGGTCGGAGACGTACAGGCCGAGCATCTCCCGCTCGAACGACAGCAGGGTGGCCTTCTCCCACTCCTCGTTCTCGGGGATGGTGACCGCGAACGCGTCCGGCCCGCCGTCGTCCTCCAGCGCCCCGAACAGCGAGTCCTGGCCGACCGCCTCCTTGCGCTTGATGTCGATGACCGAGTCGATCGCCTGCTCGTGCACCATCACCAGCGCCTTGCGCTGGTGGCCGAGCTCGTCGAACGCGCCCGCCTTGATCAGCGACTCGATGGTGCGCTTGTTGCAGACCTGCGAGGGGACCTTGTTGAGGAAGTCGTTGAAGTCGACGTAGGCGCCCTTCTCCCTGCGCGCCTGCACGATGCCGTCGACGACGTTGGTGCCGACGTTGCGGACCGCCGACAGGCCGAAGCGGATCTCGGTGTCCCCCATCGGGGTGAAGTCGGCGTTGGAGGTGTTGACGTCCGGCGGCAGCACCTTCAGGCCCATGCGGCGGCACTCGTTCAGGTACAGGGCGCTCTTGTCCTTGTCGTCGCCGACGGAGGTCAGCAGCGCCGCCATGTACTCGGCCGGGTAGTTGGCCTTCAGGTAGGCGGTCCAGTACGACACCAGGCCGTACCCGGCGGTGTGCGCCTTGTTGAACGCGTAGTCGGAGAAGGGGACCAGGATGTCCCACAGCGTCTTGATCGCCTGGTCGGAGTAGCCGTTGGCCCGCATGCCCTCGCTGAACGGCTTGAACTCGGCGTCCAGGACCTCCTTCTTCTTCTTGCCCATCGCGCGGCGCAGCAGGTCCGCCTTGCCGAGCGAGTAGCCCGCCAGCTTCTGCGCGATGGCCATGACCTGCTCCTGGTACACGATCAGGCCGTGGGTCGTGTCGAGGATGTCCCGGAGCGGCTCCTCCAGCTCGGGGTGGATCGGGGTGATCTCCTGCTGGCCGTTCTTGCGGAGCGCGTAGTTGGTGTGGGAGTTGGCGCCCATGGGGCCCGGCCGGTACAGCGCGAGGGCCGCGGAGATGTCCTCGAAGTTGTCGGGCTTCATCAGCCGCAGCAGCGAGCGCATGCCGCCGCCGTCCAGCTGGAAGATGCCGAGGGTGTCGCCGCGCGCCAGCAGCTCGTAGGCCTTGCGGTTGTCCAGCGGCAGTTCGAGCAGGTCGATCTTCTCGTTCTTGTTCTGCTCGATGTACCGCAGCGCGTCCTGCATGATCGTCAGGTTGCGCAGGCCGAGGAAGTCCATCTTGAGCAGGCCGAGCGTCTCGCAGGTCGGGTAGTCGAACTGCGTGATGATCGCCCCGTCGGCGTCCCGGCGCATGATCGGGATGTGGTCGGTCAGCGGCTCCGCCGACATGATCACGCCGGCGGCGTGCACGCCGGTCTGCCGGATCAGGCCCTCCAGGCCCTGCGCCAGGTCGAGGACCTGCTTGACGTCGGGGTCCTCCTCGTAGAGCTTGCGCAGCTCGCCGGCCTCGTTGTAGCGCGGGTGCTTGTCGTCGAAGATGCCCGACAGCGGGATGTCCTTGCCCATCACGGCGGGCGGGAACGCCTTGGAGATCCGGTCGCCCAGCGCGTAGGGGAAGCCCAGGACGCGGCCGGCGTCCTTCACGGCCGCCTTCGCCTTGATGGTGCCGAACGTGGCGATCATCGCGACCTTGTCCGAGCCCCACCGCTCGGTGGTGTACTTGATCGCCTCGGCGCGCCCGGCTTCGTCGAAGTCCACGTCGATGTCGGGCATGGACACGCGCTCGGGGTTGAGGAACCGCTCGAAGATCAGACCGTGCGGCAGCGGGTCCAGGTCGGTGATGCCGAGGGCGTAGGCGACCAGCGACCCGGCGGCCGAGCCGCGGCCCGGGCCCACGGCGATGCCGTTGTTCTTGGACCACATGATGAAGTCCGCCACGACCAGGAAGTACGAGGGGAACCCCATCTGGCAGATGATGTCCATCTCGTACTCGGCCTGCTTGCGGTGCTCCTCGTCGTACCCGTCGGGGAAGCGCCGCTCCATGCCCCGCCACACTTCCTGGCGGAACCAGGACTCCTCGGTCTCCCCCTCGGGCACCGGGAACTTGGGCATGAGGTTGCGGTACTCGAACATCCCCGCCGGATCGACCTTCTCGGCGATCAGCAGGGTGTTCCGGCAGCCCTCGGCCCAGATGTCGGAGGTGTCGATCGACCGCATCTCGTCGGCGGTCTTGATGTAGTAGCCGCTGCCGTCGAACCGGAACCGGTCGGGGTCGGCCAGCTGCTTGCCGACCTGCACGCACAGCAGCGCGTCGTGCGCGGTGGCCTCGGACTCGTGGGTGTAGTGCGAGTCGTTGGTGACCACCGGCGGGATGTTCAGCCTCTTGCCGATCTCGACCAGGCCGTCGCGGACCCGGCGTTCGATCTCCAGGCCGTGGTCCATCAGCTCCAGGAAGTAGTTCTCCTTGCCGAAGATGTCCTGGAAGGCGGCGGCGGCCTTGAGCGCCTCGTCGAACTGCCCGAGCCGCAGCCGCGTCTGGATCTTGCCCGAGGGGCAGCCGGTGGTGGCCATCAGGCCCGCCGAGTGCTCGGCCAGCAGCTCCTCGTCCATGCGGGCGTACTTGAAGACGAAGCCCTCCATGTAGGAGCGGCTCGACAGCTTGAACAGGTTGTGCAGGCCCTGCTTGTCCCGCGCCCAGATCGTCTTGTGGTTGATGAGGCCGCCGCCGGAGACGTCGTCGCGCTTCTGGCTGGGCTCGCCCCAGGTCACCTTCTTCTTGTGGAAGCGGGACTCGGGGGCCATGTACGCCTCGATGCCGATGATCGGGGTGATCCCGGCGGCCGTCGCCTGCCGGTGGAAGTCGTAGGCGCCGTGCATGTTGCCGTGGTCGGTCATCGCGATCGCCGGCATCCTCTGCCGGCTGACCTCTTCGAACATCTGCTTCAACCGAGCGGCCCCGTCGAGCATGGAGTACTCGGTATGCACATGGAGATGAACGAACGAGTCCGCCACGACTGCCTGGCCTCCTACTGAGCTGAGCATGCTGAGCGCCCACGCGCCGTGTGGCGCGTGGCGGCTGGGTCCGGTCCCGGGGGAAGATCGCCACCCTGGCCCTACCTCCGGGATGACGCGGCTCTGAGAGCCTAACGCGCCGCACCGACAGCCCGCGCCCGGACACTCCGACGCCCGTTGCGCCCCTTCCGCACCACACGCCGCCAACGGGCGGACGCGCTCCTTTCGTGACGGCGCGCGTTCGCTCTGTAACACACGGTGCCCATCAAGGGGAACCCTGGCGCGGGCGCCACCAAAAGCAACTAACCGCCCGATGCGGCATGACCGGAAATCGGCAACCTGGCAGAGGCGAGCCTCCGGCACGCCCGCCACGGAGCCCCTCATGCCCGATTCGCCGCTTTCGTTGGTGTTCACCAAATGAAATTCGCCGCCATTGGACGACATTAGCGCGCACCCCAATACCCGTGCCTCGTCCTTAGTTGGTCAACGTCTGTAAAGCTCACTGTCAACCTGCCTAAGATTCCGCTGCCTCCACATTCACGCCCACCACGTCAGCGAGAGGAACCTCGCTCGTGACACGTCCTTCTCCCGAAGTTCAGAACCTCGCCATCTTCCCGCCGGATTCCGGCGGCCGTCCTTCGACCGGCTCCGACATGGCGTCGGTCTTCGATCCGGAGCGTTTTCGCGAGAACATTTCGAATATCGCCCCCAGACTGGAGCGATATCTCGCCGACCGCTCGACCCGGGGCCTGGACCTCGTCGATCCGGCGGTGCTGACCAAGGCCGCCCGGGGCCTGATGACGACCGAACGCGACCGGATCGCCGACTTCGACGCCGACCGGCTGAACCAGATCGTCGACCTGTACACCGGCACCGGGATCCACGTGTACTCGCCCGGCTACATGGGCCGGCAGTTCTCCGGCGTGGTGCCGCTGGCGGGCCTGGTCGACCTGGTCAGCTCGGTGGTCAACCAGCCGTCCACGTTCTACGAGGCGGGCCAGCTCCCCAACGTGGCCGAACGCCTCATGGCCGAGGAGCTGGGCCGCCTCATCGGCTGGGACCCCGGCCGGCTCGCCATGGTCACCACCTCCGGCGGCTCGCTGGCCAACCTCACCGCCCTGCTGGCCGCCCGCAACCGCGCGTTCCCGGGGATGCTGGCGGGCGGCGCCGCCGGCGTCCGGGACGGGATCCCCGCCGTCGCGGTCAGCGAGGAGGTCCACTACAGCGTGACCCGGGCCGCCGGGGTGCTGGGCGTCGGCGAACGCCAGATCGTCCGGCTGCCGGTGGACCGGTCCGGGCGGGTGCGCGCCGACCGGGTGGCCCCCGCCCTGGACGCCGCCCACCGCCGCGGCCTGCGGGTGTTCTGCCTGGTCGCCTCCGCCGGGACCACCTCGATGGGCGCGTTCGACCCGCTCGCCGAGCTGGCCGCGGTGACCCGGCCGCGCGGGATCTGGCTGCACGTGGACGGCGCGCACGGCGCGAGCCTGCTGGTGTCGCGGCGGCACCGCGACCGGCTGCGCGGGATCGAGCACGCCGACTCGCTGGCCTGGGACGCGCACAAGATGCTGTTCGTCCCGGCCCCCTGCACGCTGCTGTTCTACCGCGACGGCGCGGCGGCGCGCGGTGCGTTCGGGCGGCCGCCGGGCGGGCGGGGCGCCAGCTACGTCTTCGACGAGGAACCCGACGTCTACAGCGCCCTCGACAGCGGCGACCAGAACTTCGAGTGCACCAAACGCCCGATGATCATGCCGCTGTGGACGCTCTGGGCGGTGTACGGCCCCGCCCTGTTCGAGCGGAAGATCGACCGGCTGTGCGCGACGACCCGGCACGCCTTCCGGATGCTGCGGGCAGAACCGGACTTCGACGTCCTGCACGAGCCGGAGGCCAACATCCTGTGCTTCCGGTACCGCCCGGCCGACCTGGAGCCGTCCGCCCTGCACCGTCTCCAGCTGGCCGTCCGCCACCGGCTGCGCGGCGACGGCCGCTTCTTCGTCTCCAAGGTCGACGTCGGCGGCGTGGCCGCGCTGCGGGTGGTGCTGATGAACCACCGGATCGGCACCGCGCACCTGGCCCAGCTCATCACCGAGATCAGGACGACCGGGCAGCGCGTGCTGCGCGAGGAGGCGGCGGCCCCCGGCCCCCGCGCGGAGAGGAGTCCCCGATGACGCTGACGACGATGCCGGCGGCCGCAGGGCACCCGGCCCACCCGAACGGCGCCGCGAACGGCGCGGACCGCGCCGCGGCGAGGGCGCTGGCCGAACGGCTGATCCCCGAGGGGGAGCTGCGGCCCCGCTCGGTCGACGAGGTGGCGGCGCTGCCCCCGTTCGCCGACAAGCTGGAAAGGTGCGGGCGGATGGCGGGCGTCCCCTACTGCGCGGCCCCGCACCACCTCCAGGACGCGCTGGTGCTGCGGCGCCTCCAGCAGGTCGTCAACATCGCGCTGCTCAACCCGCTGTGGCGGGAGCGCCTGCACTACTTCGGCGTCACCGAGGCGCCCGCCGGCTACTCCGAGTGGGAGCGGATCCCGCTGTCGGACAAGACCGTGCAGCGCGACATGTTCATGGGCGCGCGGGCGGGCATGGTCGTGCCGATCGACCAGGGCGGCTTCGAGGTGGTGGCCAGCGGCGGCACCAGCGACGGCATGCCCCTGGAGATCGTCTACTCGCTGCGCGAGCTGCGCGACACCTACCGGATCGCGGGCGCGTTCATGGGCGCCTACCAGCTCGGCCGCTACCTGCGCGGCACCGACCCGAGATGGCTGTTCACCACGCTGGCCGACTACCAGATGTGGAGCAGCGGCACCATGGTCGGCGGCGTGCTGGCGCACGTGCCGGGCGTCAACTACATCGGTGCCGGCCCGGTCACCGCGCCGGTGCTGGAGCACATGTTCTCCTACCCCGGCCCCAAGGCGCTGATGGGCATCACGGCGGGCATCGCGCTGCTGGCCGAGCTGGGCGCGGACATGCCCGCGCACGCCCGCGAGAGCTTCCGGGTCGCGATGTACGGCAGCGGCCTGCTGCCCCAGCGCAAACGCGCCGAGCTGCGCGCGGTCTACCCCAACGTGTCGGTCCTGTCCTACTTCGCCGCCACCCAGGCCGAGTGCGTCGGCCTCCAGCTCGACCACACCTCCCCCGAGCTGGCCGTCGTGCCGGGCCTGCACCTGGTCGAGATCGTCGACGAGAACGGCCGGGCCGTCGCCGAGGGCGAGGAGGGCGAGCTGGTCGTCACCCGGCTGCACGCCAACGAGGCTCCGCTGCTGCGGCTCAAGCTCGGCGACCGGGTGGTCCGCCGGTCCCCGCTGGACGGGCCGGGCCTGCGGACCGGGCGGTTCGAGTTCGCGGGCCGCACCGGCGACGTGCTGCACCTGGGCGACAGCCAGTACTCGGCGGTGCTCGCCTGCGGGGCGCTGCGGGCCGAGCTGCTGGCCGCGAGCGGCGTCGACCTGGACCACGTCGCCCACGACGTCCAGTTCGTCAACCACCGCGAGGGCCGGGCCCTCTCCCTGCTGGTGGCGGTCGACGACGCCGACCACCTGGCCGGCGCGGTGGAGGCGGCCCTCGGCGCGGCCGGGGCGCGCGGCCTGTTCGCCCGGGCGCTGCCGCGCGCGCTGTCGCTGTTCAACGACCGCGAGGCCACCCCCGAGTCCGTCGAGCGGAGCGGCTACGACTTCCGGCTGGCGTTCGTGCCGCGCGACTCCGCCGAGATCGAGCGCACCGCCGTCGGCAAGGTCCCGCTCGTCCGGGACCGGACCTGAGGTGGCCCGCCCGCACGGCCCCCGCGGCCCGCCGCGCCGCCCCGCGTCCCCGCAGTCCTTGTCACCACAGACGGGAGAGACAGTGAATCCCAAGGTCAGCATCGTCGTCCTGGTCGACGCCGTCGGGGCGTTGTCGGACCGGACGCTGCACAACGGCAACCTGTCGCTGGTCGACGACAGCCCCCTCGGCAGCCGTCACCGGGGCACCCCCGACCTGGTCACCGCGGTGCTCCCCGGCCAGGTCGTCCAGTGGACGCCGATCCACGTGGACGTGCAGACGCCGGTCGAGATCCACAACATCGAGTTCCTCACCGCCGGGGCGGCCGCCGAGCGTCCCGCGCCGCCGGAGCCCGCCGTTCCCGGATACGCCGCACCGCCCGACTACACCGCGCCGTCCGACCGCCCCGCGCCCTCCGGCCACGCCGCCGAGGGCGTCCCGCTCCCCCACGCCCCGGGAACGGCCCCGAGCGCCCTCGGCTCCAACGGCATCGAGAACCACGACCTGCTGGTGTGGGAGGGCTACGTCCCCCACCACATGGTCCCCGGCGTCCCCTACCGCTACCGGCTGTCGGTCAAGCTCCACGACGGGCCGCACAGCGTGCTGCACATCGACTCGCCCGCGCTGCTGCGCGTGTGACCTCTCCCGGAAGGCGGACTCATGGCCCAACAGCATGGGATCATCGTGCTGATCGACGTCGACAACGCGCTGCGGTCGCGGTCGCTCGACGGCAACGCGTACTGGTTCGACAACATGAGGTTCCTCGGCTCGACCGGGGAGGGCACCCGGAACCTGGTGACGATCGTCCCGGGCGCCTACTTCCTCGACGGCTCCCAGGCCACCGAGCAGGTCCTCAACTGGCTGCCCGCCGCGCTGGGGGCGATCCCCCCGACGGTGCCCCGCAACTACCTCGCCGAACAGGCCCGGCAGAGCGACCGGGAGGCGCTGGCCGGGCTCGCCGACCTGGGCGGCGACGCCGGATCGGGCGACCTGGAACGCCTGCGGGAGCAGGTCGGGCGGCGCGCCCGGCGGCCGCGCGGGCGGGGCAGCCGCAGCGTCACCACCGGCAAGGTCCTGGACGTCACCGGCCAGGTGGCCGGGGCCGACGCGGCCGCCTACAACTACCCCACCCCGGTGATCACCGACATCACCGGCCCCGCCGTCTCCGAGAAGATCATGTACCCGGCGCAGTACGCCTCGCCCGACATGGTCTACGACGGCTGGTACTGGGCCGCGACCGTGGACACCAGCCGTCCCGGCGTCTACCCCTACACGATGCACGTCCAGCTCCACGAGCTGGTCGAGCGCGACGCCGAGCTGGTGTGGGAGTCGGTGGACCTGACCTGCGAGTCCGCCCTCAAGGTCACCAACGATCCCAAGCGCAACGCCTTCACCGGCGCGGGGGTGGGGCCGCTGCCCGTCCCGGCCGTCCCGCCCGGCCCCTGACCGCCCCGCGCGTCCCCGAGCACGTGACCGAGGAGCCCCCGAGCGGAGGAGCAGCATGCCCCCGAGGACCAAGCCGGAACGTCGCACCGCCCGGCCCGTGACGATCACCGCGGTGGTCGATCCCGTCGCCGCGCTGGCGTCGGGGAACCTGGACGAGAACCTCTACCTCTACGACACCAACCGGACCGAGGGGTCCACCGGATTCGGCACGCCGGGCCTGCGGACCCGGGTGCGCAAGGGCGACACCCTGTTGTGGAACGTCCTCCCGCTGGAGTGCGAGACCTACGTCGCCATCGCCGACGTGGAGATCGACCCCCGGATCGCCGAGCCGGAACGGCGGGTCTACCCCGGGACCGACATCGTGTTCTGGACCGCCACCGTCAAGCAGGACTCCGCCGAGCCGGTGGAGTACCGGCTGTCGTTCCTGCTGGGGGCCGTGACGGAACCGTACACGGCCAAGGAGGCGCAGGCGCTGGTCGTCGGCCGCGCGAACGCCGGGAAGGAGCGCAAGTGAGCCAGTCGTACCACGCCGGGGACTTCTCCGACCGCGGACAGCTCAACTCGGTGCAGCTCAACGTCGTCACGCTGGTCGACATGGAGCGGGCCACCGCCACGGAGTCGCTCGACGGCTGCCTGTACATGATGGACAACAGCATCGGCGGGGTCGGGCAGGGCACCGACCACCTGGAGACGGTCTGCAAGCAGGGCCAGGTCGTCAACTGGATCATCCGGCCGATCGACATGCACCGGCGGCCGGACGGCACCTGGCCCCCCATGCCGAAGATCAACAACCTGGTCTTCCTGGACGTCGAGAAGGGCGACGAGGACGACGTCGCCGAACGCCGGATCATGACCGAGCTCAAGGTCTACGGCGGTCCGGACCGCATGCGCGACAAGTACACGGCCGTCTACTACTACTGGGCGGGCGCCGTGATGAGCACCGCCCGGGCGGGGCTGTACCGCTACCGGTTCGTCCTGGAGCTGGAGAAGGAGCACGGCACCGACCGGCTGTACCTGAACTCGCCCCGGTACCCGGCCCTGCGGGTCCTGCCCGTCTGATCCCGTCCGCCCCGCCGGCCGGGCCGGCGGGGCGGCCCCCGGGCGCGACGCCCACGAGCGTGAGGAGGACCGATGCCGGACGTGCCGGTGGTGAAGGTCGGTACGGCCGTGTTCGGCTCGGGCGCCCCGGCGGTGGTCGCCGCGCTGCCCGCGGCGGAGTCCGCCGCGCGCGACGCGGCGGCGGCCGGCGCGTCGGCGGTGACCGGCGCCGGCGGCCGGGCGGCGGGCCTGCCGGTGGTGGCGGACGTCGCCGGGCCGGACGAGGCGGAACGGGCCGCCGCCCACGCCGCCATGCTGCGGCTGACCGCGCCGGACGACCGGCTGGTGGACGCCGCGGTCGGCACCGGCCTGCCGGTGCTGCTGGCGCGGGGGCCCGGCGACGACGGCGGCTGGCTGGCGGCCGCCGGCCGGCTGGGCAGGCGGGGCGCGGCGGGGGTGGTGCTCGACGTGCCCGCCGCCGACCTGGCCCGCGCCTGGTCGGTCCGCCGCCGCGCGGCCCTGCCGGTGGTGGTGGACCTGCGGCGGCCCCGCGTCGTCCCCGCCCTGGCCGCCGCCGTGGCGCGGGCGGCGTTCGCGGCGGGCGCCGACGGGGCCGTGGTGACGCCGGACGGGAACGCCGGGATCTCCGGGCCCGACCTGCCCGACCTGGCGGTCCTGACCGTGCTCGCGCCGTTGCTGACGTCCGGTCCGGCCACGGGGCCGGGGCTGGCGGGGCTGCGGCGCCGGCTGGACCTGCTCGACGAGCAGATCGTGCGGCTGGTGGCCCACCGCCGCGCCGTCGCCCGGCTGGTCGGCGCGGTCAAGCGGCGGGACCGGCTCCCGGCGCGCGACCTGCGCCGGGAGGTGCAGGTGCTGGACCGCGCCGCCGCCCTGGCCGGACGGCTGGACGCCGATCCGCGCACCGTTCTGGCGATCTTCAACCTGCTGATCGACGACGCGGTCGGCGCGCAGCGCGCCGTCCACACCGCCCGTCTCCCCGAGGAGCGTCCGCGATGACGACCGTCACCGTGGTCGGCGGCCCCACCGCCGTGCTGGAGTACGGCGGTCTGCGGGTGGTCACCGACCCGACCTTCGACCCGCCCGGCGACTACCCCCTCGGCCCGCTGACGCTGACCAAGACCTCCGGCCCCGCGCTGTCCCGCGCCGCCGTGGGCCGGGTCGACCTGGTGCTGCTCAGCCACGACCAGCACCCCGACAACCTGGACGAGGCGGGCCGCCGGACGGTGGCCTCGGCCCCGCTGACGCTGAGCACGGCCGACGCCGCCGCGCGCGTCGGCGCGACCGGGCTGCCGACCTGGCGGCACCACGACGTGGGCCCGGTGCGCGTCACGGCCGTGCCCGCCCGGCACGGCCCGCCGGGCTGCGAGGCCGTCACCGGCACGGTCACCGGGTTCGTGCTCAGCGGCGAGGGGCTGCCGACCGTCTACGTCAGCGGCGACAACGCCTCCCTGGACCACGTCCGCGAGATCGCCGCGCGGTTCCCCCGCGTGGACGCGGCGCTGCTGTTCGGCGGGGCCGTGCGCACCCCGCTGATCGACGCGAAACTGACCCTGGACGCGGCCGACATGGTGGAGGCGGCCCGGATCCTGGGCGTGCGCCGCGTCGTCCCGCTGCACGTGGAGGGCTGGACCCACTTCACCGAGAACGAGTCCCACGTCCGCACGGCGTTCGCCGAGGCGGGACTGTCCGGCCTGCTGGCCCGCCCGCCAGACGGCACCCCCTTCGACCTGCCGTGACCCCCACGCGCGTTCCCGGCGCGCGGGCGCCGGTCTCGTCGGCGGGGGGCGTCCGGTGGAGCGGTCAGCCGGGCGGGAGCGGGGCGGCGGCCTCGCGGCGCAGGTCGTCCAGCCGGGCGGGGTCGGCGAGCAGGCCGTGCAGGGCGAAGTCGGCGATCTCGCGGGCGGCGACGGCCGTCTCGGGCAGGGCGAGGGCGTCGAACAGGGCCAGCACCATGCGCGCCCCGGACCGCGGGTCCAGGGGGCGCAGGTCGCCCTCGGCCTGGCCGCGCGCGACGAGGTCGGTGGTGACCTGCTCCAGCCGGTCCAGGGCGCGGCGTTCGGCGGCGAAGCGGTCCTGGCCGAGTTCGGGGGTGACGAGGATCGAGACCAGCAGGTAGGGCGAGTCCTCCAGCCGGGCCAGGTAGTCGCCCAGCCAGCGGTACAGGTGGGCGGCGGCGCGGCCGGGCCGGGACTCCAGGTCGCGGGCGGCGGCGAGGGCGGGTCCCACGGCGGCGTCGACGAGCGCGGAGAGGATCGCGTCCTTGGACGGGAAGTGCTTGTACAGGGCCGGTTGCCGGACGCCGACGGCGGCGGCGATGTCGCGGGTGGAGGTGGCCGAGTAGCCCTGGAGGGCGAACAGGCGGGCGGCGGCGTGCAGGATGCGGCGCGCCGACGGCGACAGGTCCCCGGCGGGCCGGGTCGTTTCCGCGGACATGGCGATCAGCGTAGTCCGCCCGCCCGTTCCCGCCTCACTCCCGGCCGGGCGTCCCCTCCTGGACGAGCGCCTCGGCAAGGGCGCGGTAGAACAGCTGCACGCCGGGCTCCTTCGGGCTGAGGTGGCCGCGCCCGGCGAAGCGGGATCCGACGGCGCGCTGGACGGCCTCCAGCCCGATCCGGTCCTCCTCGTTGACCGCGGTGGCGGCGGCGGTCTGCTCCTCGGCGACCTCCTGCGGGTCGAGGCCGTCCAGGAGGGCGGGCGGCATGAGCACGCCGCCGCGCACCTGCGTGCGGTCGATGGACAGCGGGACGAAGCCGAGCCAGGTGATCTGGTCGCCGAACGTGATCAGCCCTCCGGTGGGAAGGTCAGCACCACGGTGGCGTTGGCGCGGTGCTCCCGCGGCAGCGGCACCGCGCCCGGCGGCAGCGTCGCGGCGAACGGCGTCCGCGCCCACAGCGCCCCGCCGTCGATGGGGTGCAGCTCCATGTCGCCGCGTCCCGGCATGAACGGGTCGAGCGTCTCGGGGTGGAACCCCATGACGTGGTAGTTCTCGTAGCCGTTCTCCAGCGCGAGCTTCCAGTTGACCCGCCACTCCTCCTCCACGGTGGCGACCTGGACCATCTCGTCCATGCGGAACGGGGCCAGCTCCTCGGCGGCCGGGGCCAGCCGGGACGCCAGGGACGGCGCGCCGGCGTCGAGGTTGACGTAGACGAGGCCCTGCCACTCCTCGACGGCGAAGCCGGGCAGACGGCAGGCGGCCGGGTCGAAGTCGGGGTTGCCCTTCATGAACGTCGCGCCCTTGAGCCGCCCGTCGAGCCGGTACTTCCACAGGTGGTAGGGGCAGGTGAAGGCGTCGGCGCGGCCGTGGCCGGGCTCGACCAGGGGCATCAGGCGGTGGCGGCAGACGGGTGACATGGCGTGCAGGGCACCGCCCTCGCCGCGGGTGACCACCACCGGCTCCCCGGCGATGGTGAGCGAGACGTAGTCGCCGGGCGAGGCCAGCTCGTCGCGGTGGACGACCAGCATCCAGGAGCGGCCGAACACGCGGGCGCGTTCCAGCTCGTACAGCTCCGGCGAGGTGAAGGCGCGCGGCGGGAGGCTGAGGCGGGGCGGGTCGCAGGACCGGTAGGCGGCCAGCTCCGCCAGCAGGCGGTCGAGTTCGGTGTCGGGGTGGCGGGCGGCGGTGGAGGCGATGGCGCTCATCCGGGGCTCCTTGCGGTCTCCGACTGGTTATCGGTTGATAACCACAAGACGAAGTTATCAATCGATAACCAGATGTCAAGGGTCCGGAACGCGTCCCGCCGCCCGATGTGACCGGCGTCTCCTAGTCGGACCATCAAACAAACATCATTATCTGTATGAGATGGTCCCCGATCGGAGGGAACGGGAATGGCTCGGACGTACAAGCGGCGCGCACCGCTCGCGGCCCTGCTCGGCTTCTGCGCGGTGGTCGGCGCGCCCTCCCCGGCGGCCGCCGACGATCTCGACGCGCTGTGCGCCGAGCCGATCGCCGAGCTGAGACGCGTCCAGGCGATGATCAGGATCCACAACGCCAAGCCGCGGGTGAGCTCGGACCGCGGCTACGTCAGCGCCTACAATGCCGAGGCGCGCTCGCTCAACGCCCAGCAGGCCCAGGCCATCTCCCGGGCGCGGCAGTGCGTCAGCGCGTTCTCCCGGGTACGGCGCAACCATCCGGCCTCGACGTTCGCCAGGCCGACGCCCGGCCAGGTCGCCCCGCTGACGACCGCGGTCAGGAACCTGACCGAGGCGGAGAGGCGGGCGGTCACCCGCTGGAACCCCAAGATCTACGACTTCCTCGACTACGGCCCGGGGAAGAAGGGGATGACGACCCGGGTGGACCGGACGCCGCCGCGGCTCCCGCCGCCCGTCCGGGCCGTCTACAAGGCGCTCGACAGCACCCGGCCCGACATCCCCCGGACCACCCGCCTGCAGGGCAAGCCGCCGCCCACGGTCGGCGCGCCCGACCCCGCGTACACGAACGGACGGCGGGTCACGGGCGTGGCCTTCGACCACATCATCCCGCTCCGGCGCCTGGTCACCATGCGGAACTTCCTCAAGCTGACGCCGCAGAACATGTGGCTGGTGGCCAACTCCCCGGCGAACTCCCAGTGGCTGTCCAAGAAGGCCAACAGCTCGAAGCTGTCGGGCAGCTCGGCCTTCGTCTCCGGCGCCGACCCCGCCTGGCTCCGGGAGCAGGCGCAGCTCAGGGAGAGGGCCGAGCGCGAGCTCCAGGAGCTCATCGACGCGCTCCTCAGGACCCAGAAGGGCTGACCGATGCGACCCTGGCCCCAGCAACCGCCGCCGCGCCACACCGTGCCCCGGCGGAACCTCGTGTTCCTCCTCTCGCTGCCCGTCCTGCTGGTCGCCGCGGCCGTCGCCGTGGTCGCCGGGCACCTCGCCACCTCCGGCCCCGACCTGGGCGGCGGCGGGGAGCAGGGCAAGGTCCGCAAGGTGGTGACGGACTTCGCCGCCGCGGTCGACCGCAACGACAACGCGGCCGTCCTGTCGATGCTCTGCCCGCAGGAGGCCGAGGGGGTCGCCGACGACCTCGACTCCCCCGGCGACCGCGGCGACCCGCGGGCCGAGCTGGTCCCGATCACCGTCGAGGACGTCCGGATCACCGGGGACGTCGCCGAGGCGCGGGTGACCCGGCCGCGCCAGCGGCCCGCGACGCTGTTCCTGCGCAGGGAGGGCGGGGTCTGGAAGCTCTGCGACCCCGAGCGCTACGGGCGCTGACCCGGGCGCCGCCGGTGCCGGCCCGGCGGGGCGTGGTAGTGGTGGGGCATGGACAGCCAGGTCACCACCATCACCACCGACGAGGGCCGGCGGGCGGCCTTCGACATCCGGCTGCGGGTGTTCGTCGCCGAGCAGGGCGTGCCCGAGGAGATCGAGCTGGACGAGCACGACGCGACCGCCGCGCACTTCCTCGCCGAGGCCGGCGGGCGGCCGGTCGGCACGGCGCGGATGCTGCGCCGGGGCGGCGTCGGGGTCCTGGGGCGGCTGGCGGTGCTGCCCGAGGGCCGGGGGTCCGGGCTGGGGGCCGCGCTGGTGCGCGCCGTGGAGGAGCACGCCCGCCGCGAGGGGCTGGCGGCGGTGGAGCTGCACGCCCAGACGAGCGCGCGGGGCTTCTACGAGCGGCTCGGGTACGCGGCGTTCGGGGAGGAGGACGAGGAGGCCGGGATCCCGCACGTCTGGATGCGGAAGGATCTGGCGTCCCGGTGAGTGAGACGGCGTTCCCGGAAATTGACATGCGGGGGTTGCAGACGTCTACGATGGCCCGCATGGAACGTCGCTATTTCGTCTTTACGCAGCCGGCTCCGGGCGAGCCGGTCGGCGCGACGACCTGAGCGACGACCCCGGAGCCGGCTGGAAGGCGGAGTCCCCGCGGACTCCGCCTTCTTCCATGTCCCCCCATTGACCATGGCGGCCCCGGGAATCCCCTCCGATGCGGTCGCCGTTCACGACAGCCCCGCGGAACAGCGCCCAGGAAGGGATCCCGCCCATGACCGACCAGGTTCTCGACCCCGCCGAGACCGTCGTGGCCCCGCCCCGCCCCGAGGAGATCGCGACGCTCGCGCAGGCGCGGGCCGCGATCGACGACATCGACGCCGCGCTGGCGGCGCTGCTGGAGCGCCGCGCCGCCGTGGCCGCCGTGGTGCAGCGGCTCAAGCCGGTCGGCGGGTTCGCCGGGCGCGACCCCGAGCGGGAGCGCCGGATCGTCGCGGCGATGGCCCCGCTGGCCCCGTCCCTGGGCCCCGAACGCCTCGCCCGGATCATGAAAGTGGTCATCGAGGCGGGGCTGGAGGCGGCGCAGGAGGCCCGTTCGGGGACCGGCCGGGAGACGGACCCTGAGGCGGACTCCGAGACCGGCGCTGAGGCGGACCCGTCCGCCGGGCGCTGACCACCCGCCAGCCGACCCACAGCGCCACCGCCAGGAACGGGATGGCGACCACCGCCCACCGCTGGGTGGGGTCGAACAGCATCAGTCCCACCACCAGAACCAGGAACCCCAGCGCCAGCCAGTTGGTGTAGGGCGAGCCGGGCATCCGGTAGCCGGGGCGTTCGACCTTTCCGCGCAGCGCCGCGCGGCGGAACCGGATCTGGGCGTACAGCAGCGTCGCCCAGGTGGTCAGCACGCCCAGCGAGGCGATCGAGGTGGCGATCTCGAACGCCTCGTGCGGCACCACCACGTTCAGCGCCACCCCGGCCAGGTACACGAGCGAGGTGAACAGGATGCCGCCGTAGGGCACGTGGCGGGAGCTCATCCGCGCGGTGACGGCCGGGGCCTCGCCGCGCTGGGCCAGCGAGCGCAGGATGCGTCCGGTGGAGTACAGGCCGGGGTTGGTGGACGACAGCGCCGCCGACAGCACCACCAGGTTCATGACGCCGCCGATCCCGGCGACGCCCAGCGCCGCGAACACCGTCACGAACGGGCTCTCTCCCGGCGTGTAGACCGTCCAGGGCAACACCGTCACCAGCAGGAACACCGCGCCGACGTAGAACAGCGCGATCCGCCGGACCACGCCGTTGATGGCCCTGGGCAGCACCGTGCGGGGGTTCTCGGCCTCGCCCGCCGAGATGCCGACCATCTCGATGGCCGCGTACGCGAAGATCACGCCCTGGAGGCTCAGCAGCACCACCCAGGAGCCCTGCGGCATGAACCCGCCGTGGTCGGTGAGGTTGGCCAGCGTCGCCCGGTGCTCGCCGACCCGGTGCCGGGTCGCCACCAGGACCACCCCGACCACCAGGAACACGGTGATCGCGGCGACCTTCAGCATGGCGAACCAGAACTCCAGCTCGCCGAACAGCCGCACCGACACCAGGTTCACCGCCAGCAGCACGCCCAGCGCGGCCAGCGCCGACAGCCACTGGGGGAGGTCCGGCGCCCAGTAGTGCACGTAGATCCCGACCGCGGTGATCTCGGCGACGCCGGTCATCGCCCAGTTCAGCCAGTACATCCAGCCGCTGGCGAACCCGGCCCAGGGCCCGATGAACTCGCGGGCGTAGGTGACGAAGCTGCCCGCCGTGGGCCGGTGCAGCACCAGCTCGCCCAGCGCGCGCATCACGAGGAACGCGACGATCCCGGCGGCCAGGTAGGCCAGCACCAGGCCGGGCCCGGTCTGGTGCATCCGCTGGGCGCTGCCGAGGAACAGCCCGACGCCGATCGCGCCGCCCATGGCGATCATCTGGACGTGCCGGGGTTTGAGGGACTGGTGGTAGCCCTCGTCGGGCTCCTCGGGGACCGGCGGCCCCACGGCGTGGGCGGGCATGCCGCGCGAGCCGCGCGCCGCCTCCCGCGCCGGCTCCGCCTCGTAGCGGGCCGCCAGGGCGGCCTGCCGCGCCGCGTCGGCCGCGGGTCCCCCGACCCGCAGCTCCGGATCGTCGCCCTGCCCCTCACGCGGCCCCCTCGCGTTCCCCGTTCCGGGCCGGTGATCACCGGGGGTCAGCGCATGATCGCGTAAAGGCCGCGGCTCAGGAGTCCGCGGAGACGATCTCCAGGGCGCGGCCCAGGTCCTCGGGGTAGGGGCTCTCGAACGCGACCCAGTCGCCGCGCGTGGGGTGCTCGAAGCCGAGCCGCACCGCGTGCAGCCACTGCCGGGTCAGCCCGAGCCGGGCGGCCAGCGTCGGGTCCGCGCCGTAGGCCATGTCGCCCACGATCGGGTGCCGGATCGCCGCCATGTGCACCCGGATCTGGTGGGTGCGGCCGGTCTCCAGGTCGACGTCCAGCAGCGTCGCCGCGCGGAACGCCTCCACGGTGTCGTAGTGCGTCACCGACGGCTTGCCGCCCGCCACGACCGCGAACCGGCCGTCGTGGGAGGGATGCCGGTCGATCGGGGCGTCCACCGTCCCCCGGAACGGGTCCGGGTGCCCCTGCACCAGCGCCTGGTAGCGCTTGTCGATGCGGCGCTCCTTGAACGCCCGCTTCAGCCGCGAGTAGGCGACCTCGCTCTTGGCGACCACCATCGCGCCGGTGGTGTTGGCGTCCAGGCGGTGCACGATGCCCTGCCGTTCGGCCGCGCCGCTGGTCGCGATGGTGTGCCCGGCCCCCAGCAGACCGCCCAGCACGGTGCGGCCGGTCCAGCCGGTGGTGGGGTGGGCGGCCACGCCGATCGGCTTGTCCACCACCACGATGTCGTCGTCCTCGTAGAGGATCCCCATGCCCGGCACCGGCTCGGCGACCGGGGCGGGCGGCGCGGGCGGCGGCGGGAGGGTGACCTCCAGCCAGGACCCCGCGTGCAGCCGGTCGGACTTGCCGGCCGGGGCGCCGTCCACCGTCACGTCTCCGGCGGCGGCGATCTCCGCGGCGCGGCTGCGGGACAGTCCGAACAGGCGCGCCAGCGCGGCGTCGACCCGTTCGCCCTCCAGCCCGTCGGGGACCGGGAGGCTGCGTACATCGCTCATCAGGGCTTCTCCGGGGCGGATCCGGGTTCTTCGGTGGACCCGGCCACGCTACCGGTCCCCGCGGCGGGCTCGGACCCGCTCTCCGCGCCCTCGGCCCGCCCGTCCTGTCCGGCCTTCTCGGTCTTCTCGGCCTCGACCGGCTCGTCCGGCTCGCCCGACCTGCCGTCCTTGTCGCCCTTGTCGCCCTTGTCGTCGGACACGTGGGTCCCGTCGATCTGCAGCCCCCGCGCCGCCAGCAGGACCGCCAGCACCCCGCCGCACACGATCGCCGAGTCGGCCAGGTTGAACACCGGCCAGTTCGGCAGCTCGATCCAGTCCACGACGTGCCCGCGCAGCGGGGCCGGGGCGCGCAGCATCCGGTCGGCCAGGTTCCCCAGCGCCCCGCCCAGCAGCAGGCCCAGGCAGATCGCCCAGGGCAGGCTGCGCAGGTTGCGGGCGGTGCGCAGGATCGCCACCACCACGCCGCAGGCGATCACCGTGAAGACCACGGTGTAGCCGGTGCCGATCGAGAACGCGGCCCCGCTGTTGCGCGTCTCGCGCAGCGTCAGCAGGCCGCCCAGCAGCCGGATCGGCTCCCGGTCCTGGAGGGTGGCCACCACGATGATCTTGGAGATGACGTCGGCGGCGAGCGCGGTCAGCGCCACGGCCACCAGCGTGCCGATCCGGCGCGGCCGGGGCGTCCCGGTCGCCCCCGCGGGCGTTTCCTCCACCGGCTCGTCGGACTTTCCTCGCGGCTGCGACGGAGTGGTTCGGTTCATTCAGCGACGTTCCTCGCGTTGTTTGCAGGCCACACACATAGTGGCACGAGGGAACGCCTGCAAGCGCGCCTTGCCGATGGGGCGCGTGCACGACTCGCACACGCCGTAGGTCCCGGCGTCCATGCGCCGCACCGCCCGCTCGCACTGGACCAGCAGGTCACGGGCGTTGTGGGCGAGGGCCATCTCGTGCTCGCGCTCGTAGGTCTTGGCGCCCGCGTCGGCCTGGTCGTCGCCCGCCCCGTCGCCGCCGCCGTCCTCGGCGATCGTGGACTCGGCGTGCGCGATCTCCGCGACCAGGGCGGCCATCTCCGCCTCCAGGGTCGCCCGCACCTCGGCCAGCTCCGCCTCGGTCCAGGAGTCCTCGTCGGCGCGGACGGGCAGCTCGACGGCGGGCTTGACGGCGGCCTTGGCGACCACCTGCCCCGCCGTGACCTCGGACCCGTTCTTCGCCGCGGCCTTGGTCCCGGCCTTCGCCGGTTTGGCCGCCGGCTTGGCCTTCGCCCCGCGCCCGGCGGGCTTGGCCGGGCTCTTGGTCCCCGCGGGCTTCTTGGCGGCGGGTTTCTTCGCGGCCGGCTTCGGCGGCGTCTTGGGCGCGGCCTTGCGCACGGCGGGTTCCACGGCGGTCTCTTCGACGGACAGTGCGGGCGGCATGGGTCCCCTCTCCCTGGCACGGCGATCACCCCGGCTGAGTTACACGCCGCATATGCCCAGTCACCCGGCGCGCGGAAACCCGGCGTTCGGGCAAAAATCTCGGCGCGGGCCGACCCCGGGACGTGCCGATAACAGGAAGAGTTCCCCGGCGGGGTACGTTAATCTCTCAACGAGCAGTCTCATCGGCAGGCGCTGATGGGGACACCTGCCGCCGAACGCGGCCTTGAGCGACCCGGGGACGGTGCGAGCCCGGGGGCTGGCCCGGCGGTCTGATCACCCCTGAGCCGCCGGAGGAACGGTCCCCCGCGGACCCAGTAGAACCGGCAGCCGTGACTGGAACGAAGCGGACCGCGCCGTCCGGGAACCCCCGGGGACGCGGTCAAGGAGGGTGGTACCGCGGGGCCCCGCACGGGCGTCTCGTCCCTCCGGTCCACGTGCAGTCCTCGTGTCGATCCGGAGGTCCTTCCACCGTGAGCCGTCAGTTCCGGCCCCTGCCCGCGCAGGTCGACCTGCCCGCCCTGGAGCGGGACATGCTGCGCCGCTGGCAGGAGAACAAGGTCTTCGAGCGGTCCCTGGAGCGCACCGCCGACGGGCCGCGCTGGATCTTCTACGAGGGTCCGCCCACCGCCAACGGCATGCCCGGCGTCCACCACGTCGAGGCCCGCGTCTTCAAGGACGTCTTCCCGCGCTACCGGACCATGAAGGGCCACCACGTCCCCCGCAAGGCGGGCTGGGACTGCCACGGTCTGCCCGTCGAGGTCGCCGTCGAGAAGGAACTCGGCCTGTCCGGCAAGAAGGACATCGAGACCTACGGCGTCGCCGCGTTCAACGACCGCTGCCGCGAGTCGGTGCTGCGGCACGTGGACGCGTTCGAGGAGATGACCGAGCGGATGGGCTACTGGGTCGACATGTCCCAGGCCTACCGCACCATGGACCCGCAGTACGTGCAGGCCGTCTGGTGGTCGCTGAAGGCCGTCTTCGACAGGGGGCTGCTGTTCCGCGACTTCCGGATCACCCCCTACTGCCCGCGCTGCGGCACCGGCCTGTCGGACCACGAGCTCGGCCAGCCCGGCGGCTACGAGACCGTGACCAGCCCGTCGGTGTACGTGCGGATGCCGGTCGCCTCCGGCCCGCTGGCCGACCTCGGCGCCTCCCTGCTCATCTGGACCACCACGCCCTGGACCCTCGTGTCCAACACCGCCGTGGCCGTCCACCCCGACGTCACCTACGTCGCCGCCCGGCCCGCCGGGTCCGACGAGGTCCTGGTCGTCGCCGAGCCGCTGCTGGCGAAGACGCTGGGCGAGGACGCCGAGGTCGTGGCGACCTACACCGGCCGCGAGCTGGAGCGCACGCCCTACCGGCGGCCGTTCGGGCTGGTCGACATCCCCGACGCGCACTACGTCGTGCTGGGCGACTACGTCACCGTCGAGGACGGCACCGGCCTGGTCCACCAGGCCCCCGCCTTCGGCGCCGACGACATGAACGTCTGCAAGGCCTACGGCATGCCGGTCGTCAACCCGATCGGCCCGGACGGGAGGTTCCTGCCCACCGTCCCGATGGTCGGCGGACGGTTCTTCAAGGATGCCGACGAGGAGCTCACCGAGGACCTCAGGGCGCGCGGCCTGCTGTTCCGGGGCGGCCACTTCGAGCACAGCTACCCGCACTGCTGGCGCTGCCACACCCCGCTGCTGTACTACGCGCTCCCGGCCTGGTACATCCGCACCACCGAGATCAAGCAGCGGCTGCTGGAGGAGAACGCCCGGACCAACTGGTTCCCCGAGACGGTCAAGGAGGGCCGCTACGGGGAGTGGCTGCGCAACAACGTCGACTGGTCGCTGTCGCGCAGCCGGTACTGGGGCACCCCGCTGCCGCTGTGGGTGTGCGAGGACGACGAGGAGCACGTCACCTGCGTCGGCTCCCTCGCCGAGCTCGGCGAGCTCGCCGGCCGGGACCTGTCGGAGCTGGACCCGCACCGGCCGTTCGTCGACGACGTGACGCTCCCCTGCCCGGCCTGCGGCGGCACCGCCAGGCGGGTGCCGGACGTCATCGACGCCTGGTACGACTCGGGCTCGATGCCGTTCGCGCAGTGGGGCGCGCCGCACCAGGACAACGACGTCTTCGAGCGGTCCTACCCCGCGCAGTACATCTGCGAGGCGCAGGACCAGACCCGCGGCTGGTTCTACTCGATGATGGCCGTCGGCACCCTGGTGTTCGACCGGTCGTCCTACGAGAACGTGCTGTGCCTCGGCCTGATCCTCGCCGAGGACGGCCGCAAGATGAGCAAGCACCTGGGCAACGTGCTCCAGCCGATCCCGCTGATGGACCAGCACGGCGCCGACGCGCTGCGGTGGTTCATGGCGGCCTCCGGCCTGCCCTGGGCGGCCCGCCGCGTCGGGTCCAACGCCCTGGAGGAGATCGTCCGCAAGGTGCTCCTCACCTACTGGAACACCGCCTCGTTCTTCGTGCTGTACGCCAACGCCGCCGCCGCGCAGGGCCGCGCCTGGACCCCCGACCAGACGGCCGAGGCCCCGGCCCCGGCGGACCGGCCGCTGCTGGACCGCTGGGCGCTGGCCGAGCTGCACCGCACCGTCGCCGAGGTCGACGACGCGCTGGACAACTTCGACACCGCCCGCGCGGGCCGCCGGCTCGCCGAGTTCGTCGACGACCTGTCCAACTGGTACGTCCGCCGCTCGCGCCGCCGGTTCTGGAACGGCGCGCGGTCGCCGGAGAGCGCCTCGGCGTTCGCGACCCTGTACGAGTGCCTGGAGACCCTCACCCGGCTGATGGCGCCGCTGGTGCCGTTCATCACCGACCACGTGTGGGACGTCATCCGGCCCGAGGGCTCCCCCGAGTCGGTCCACCTGGCCGACTGGCCGGCGGTGGACGAGGACCTGCTGGACGCCGACCTGACGGCGCGGATGGCGCTGGTGCGCCGCCTGGTGGAGCTGGGCCGCGCCGCCCGCACCGCCGGGGGCGTGCGCACCCGCCAGCCGCTCGGCCGCGCCCTGGTCGGCGCGCCGGGCTGGGCCGCGCTGCCCGAGGAGCTGCGCGGGCAGATCGCCGACGAGCTGAACGTGCAGGCGTTCGAGGACCTGTCGGCGATCGGCGGCGACCTGGTCGAGTACGAGGTCAAGCCCAACTTCCGGGAGCTGGGCAAGCGGTTCGCCAAGCAGACCCCGCTGGTCGCCAAGGCGATCACCGCGGCCGACCCGCGCGAGCTGGTGACGGCGCTGCGCCGGGACGGGGCGGCGACCGTGACCGCCGCCGAGCTGGGCGAGGTCCCGCTGGGCCCGGACGAGGTGATCGTCACCGAGCGGCCGCGCAGCGGCTGGGCGGTGGAGAGCGCCGCGGGCGAGACCGTCGCGCTCGACCTGACCGTCACGCCGGAACTGCGCCGCGCGGGCCTGGTCCGCGAGGCGATCCGGCTGGTCCAGGAGGCCCGCAAGGCCACCGGCCTGGAGGTCACCGACCGGATCGTGCTGTGGTGGCAGGCCAACGGCGACGACCTCGCCGAGGCGCTGCGCGCCCACCAGGGCGACGTCGCCGCCGAGGTCCTGGCCGACGCCGTGCACGAGGGCCGTCCCGGGGACGGCCTGACCGCGCACCGCGACGAGGAGCTCCAGGTGACCTTCTGGGTGTCCAGGAGCGCCTAGGGATCCGCTGGATCGGGCGGCCGGATGCCACATCCGGCCGCCCGATCCGCCGTTTCCCCTACAACGCGATACATCGCAAGTGCGATGATGGTGGGGTGAACCTTCCAGAACCGCCTTCGGCCGACGGTTCCCCGGCCGACCCCCGTCTGATGCGGGCCTCCGACGCCGACCGGGACCAGGTCGCCGACCGGCTGCGGGAGGCGCTGGCGGAGGGACGCATCACGCCCGAGGAGCACTCCGAGCGCATCGACGCCGTCTACCGGGCCCGCACCTACGCCGACCTGGAGCCGGTCCTGGCCGACCTGCCCGCCGGTCCCGGGGCCGTGCCCGCCCCCACGGTGTCGCTGCGCAAGGAGGAGCCCCTCCCCGCGCCGGTCTCGCAGGGCGGCGGCATCGTCGCGATCTTCTCGGGGGCCGAGCGGCGCGGGCGCTGGCTCGCCGACCCGCACACCAACGTCGCCGCCGTGTTCGGCGGCGTCGAGCTCGACTTCCGGCGGGCCGTGCTGTCCCAGCGCGAGGTCACCGTCAACGTGACGTGCGTGTTCGGCGGCGTGGACATCACCGTTCCGCCCGGCGTCCGCGTGGTCAACTCCATCGCCGCCGTGCTGGGCGGCGTGGACGTGCCGCACGACGACGAGTTCGCCGCCGACGCCCCCGTGATCCACCTGACCGGCCTGGCGCTGTTCGGCGGGGTGTCGGTCAAGCGCCGCGAGACGGGCGCCTCCCGCTCCGAGGCCCGCCGCGCCGAACGGCAGCGGAGGCTGGAGGAGCACGGCCGGCGCATCCGGGAGATCCACGACGAGCGCCGCGAGAACCTGCGCGCCCTGCGGCACGCCCGCCACCCCCGCCGCGGCTGACCCGCGCGGACGCCGAGGGCCGCGTCCCGGCGGGACGCGGCCCTCGTGGCGGACGCGGGATCAGTCGCGGGCGTGCTCGCGGTCGGGCTGGCACACCAGGCACGGGGTGCAGCCGCGCGCCTTGGCCTCTCCGCGCGACAGCGCCTCCAGGTCGTCGGCGTCGTCCCCGATGTCCTCGATCAGCGCGCAGTCGGTGCGGTGGTACCGCTTGGTGCCGCTCAGGATCCGCACCTGCGGGCCCTCGCCCTCGCCCTCGGCGGCCGGGTCGGCGGCCTTCGCGGGCGGCGGGGCGGGCTCGCCGGGGACGTCGGCGGCGCCCTCGTCGCCAGGGGTCTCCGTCTTGGGCGTCTCGGCCTTGACAGGCTCCGGCTCGGCGGGCTCCGTCTTGGGCGTCTCCACCCCGGTGTCGGCGGACTCGCGCGGCCGGGGCGGCATGACCTCGGCGGCGGACGCGGTCTCGGCCGCGGCGGGCTTCTCGTCCTCGACCGGGGCCGCGGTGACGGGCCCGGCGGGCTTCGTTCCGGTCTCGGCCGTCTCGCCGGAGTCCTTGTCGGAACCCTTGTCAGGGCCCTTGTCGGCCGGCTGGTCGGCGGGCTTGCCCGGGACGGGCCAGGCCGAGGGAAGCGGCGCGGTCGGCGCGGGAGCGCTCGACGCGGCGGGCTTGACCGGGTCGACGGGCTTGACCGGGTCGGCGGGCTTGGCGGGCCCGGAGGCCCCCAGCGGCGCAGCGCCGCTCTCGGCCGTCGTACCGGTCTTCGTACCGGTCTTCGTACCGGTCTTCGTACCGGTCTTCGTACCGGTCCCCGGCTTGGTGGCCGTCCTGGTCGCCCCGACGGGGGTCTTGGTGGTGCTCACGGCGGCGCTCTTCGCCTTCGCCGGCGCGCTGATGGCGGCGCGGGCCGCCAGCGCGGTGTCGGGCATGCAGGCGGTGCAGGGGCTGAACCCCTCCTCGCGCGCCTCGACGTAGGTGAGCTCCTCGGTCTCCCGCCCGGCCAGCTGGCGGCAGGTGTCCAGGTGGTAGCGGCGACGGCCGCGCACGACGTGGACCAGGGAGTCCTCGGGGACCTCGACCGCCGGGGCGGGAACGGCCGCCTCGTCGTCGGCCGGGGCCGCGGACGGATCCGGGGCGGCGGCGGAGGCGTCGCCGGTGGTCGCCGGGCGCGCGTCCTTCCCGCTCTTCTTCCCCTTGTCGCCCTTGTCCTTCTTGGCGGCCTTGCGGCCGCTCCCGGCGGCGGGCGCCGTGCCCGAGCCGAAGATCTCCTTGCGGCGCAGGAACACCCCGATGGCGAGGCAGAGGAAGGACACCACGCTGACCGCGATCGAACCGTAGATCACATAGAGCGCGTCGACGCCGAACACCTGCGGGTTGTCGCCGTTACCGGCCAGGACGCCCGCCACGAGCAGGGCGATCGCCACCAGTACGAGCACACCACTCAGGATGATCACAGGGTCTCTCCCCCTTCACAGGCGCGTCCCCGCAGACCGTCGTCCCGGTCTGGAGACCACCGCAGACGTTCCGACACGCCAACGCCGCCGGGATGGCTCGGACGCCATCCGCGGCGCGGCGATCGGAGTAGACACTATCGCCTGTGAGGCTGGCCTCAGCGCCTCTCGTGCGGCGGGTTGTCCCCGGCGTGGAACGCACCGGTCGCCGAGTGCTGCACCTGCTGGGTGTGCTGGGGCTGGTCGGCCGGAGACGGGAAGGGGTTGGCGCCCGTCTGCGTCCCGTTGCGGTCACCGTGCGCGAGAGCCGACTGCGGTCCGGTCTGCTGGGGTCCGGCGGGGTTCTGCTGGCCGACCCCGGGGAACGCGCCCGCCTCGGCGCTGGTGCCCTCCACGTCGCGCAGCAGGCCCTCCAGGTAGACCTTCAGGCGGCTGCGGTACTCGCGTTCGAAGGCGCGCAGGTTGTCGACCTCGCGCTCCAGCTCCTCGCGCTGCTGCACCAGCGAGCCCATGACCTGGCGGTGCCGCTCCTGGGCGTCACGGTCGAGGGCCTCGGCGCGCGAGCGGGCCTCGCTGACGATCTGGTCGGCCTGACGGCGCGCCTTGCCGAGGATCTCCTCGGCCTCGCGGCGGGCCCGGCCCAGCGTCTCGTCGGCCTCCCGGCGGGCGTCGGCGATCGCCTGGTCGGCGGTCTGCTGCGCCAGCGCCAGCACGCGGGCCGCGGTGTCCATGTTGTCCTCGCCGGAGGGCGGCGGGGAGGACATGCCGAGGCCGCCCAGCGGAGCGGGCTCGGGCTCGGGCTGCGGGACCGGCTCGGGGCGCGGCGGCTCGGGGATCTTGGTGACGTCGGGCTTGGGCTCGACGATCGGGGCCGCCATGGCGGGGACCTTGCCGCGCAGGCACTCGGCCAGCTTCGCCCGCAGCTCCTCGTTCTCCTGGATGAGGCGGTCCAGCTCGGCCTCGACCTCGTCGAGGAAGGCGTCCACCTCCTCCTCGTCGTACCCCGGCCTGAGCCTGGTGGTACTGAACTGCTTGTTCCGCACATCGGCGGGTGTGAGCGGCATGTTCGTCTCCTTGGCGCGCTTGGAGTCTTTCCCGATGGACGGTATCTGATCACACCTACCGGAGGATGTTGATCAGTAGCCCGACCGCGAGGAAGAGGACCATGAAGCTGAGGTCCAATGCCACGTTACCCAGCCGCACCGGGGGGATGAAACGCCTCAGCAGTTTCAGTGGCGGATCGGTGATGGTGTAGACCACTTCGGCGATCACCAGGACGACGCCGCGGGGACGCCAGTCGCGCGCGAACTGCTGGAGGATCTCCAGGATCATCCTCCCGATCAGGAGCAGGAGGAAGAGGTACAGCAGGGGGATGAGCACCTGTACAACGATTGTCACGGAACTCTCACTTGTGGCTCTCTGTCAGCTCTGGTTGAAGAACCCTCGTTCTGCCATCCGGGCCTTGTCCTCCGCCGTCACCTCCACATTGGCGGGCGAAAGCAGGAACACCTTGTTGGTAACACGCTCGATGCTCCCGTGCAGGCCGAACACCAGACCCGCCGCGAAGTCGACCAGCCGCTTGGCGTCCGAGTCGACCATCTCGGTGAGGTTCATGATCACCGGGGTGCCCTCACGGAAGTGCTCCCCGATGGTCCTCGCCTCGTTGTAGGTCCTTGGATGCAGCGTAGTGATGCGCGCAAGGTCGGTGGTACCCGACTCGTACAGAGCCACCGGACGGCGTTCCGCGACGGCGGGCGAGTGATGATCACGTTCCCGCTCCCCGGCGTCGTCCCCTCGGGTAAGCTGACCGCCGGACTCGTCCTCGCGGCGCCTCCCCCGCTCGGGGTCGGCGTCGTCGTAGACCTCGTCGTACTCGTCGTAGTCGTCGTACTTGCCGTACTTGTCGTCGTAACGGTCGTCCTCCACAAGGCCGAGGTAGACCGCCATCTTGCGCATCGCGCTGGCCATACGCCCCTCCGTCGTCCTGTGGCCGCGGCACCCGGCGCCAGGCGCCGCCGTCGGACTGATCCGTCTGCGTGGCCTGCCCTTTCGGCGGTGACCACTGGGGGGACATTACCTGACGATTGCCCGTCGGCCGCCGAGCAACGCCGTACCGACACGCACGTGTGTCGCACCACATTCGATCGCCTGCTCCAGATCCCCGCTCATCCCCGCCGAAACGGTCGTGGCGGCGGGGTGCGCGGCGCGCAGGTCCGCGGCGATCCCGGCCAGCCGGGTGAACGCCGGGCCCGGGTCGGCGCCCAGCGGCGCGACCGCCATGACGCCGCCGAGTTCCAGACCGTCGGCGGCGGCGATCTCCTCGGCGAGACGCGGCACGTCCCGCGGCTCCGCGCCGCCCCGGCCCTCCCTCTCGTCCAGCGACACCTGGATGAGGCAGCGCAGCGTGCGCTCCTGCCTGGCGGCGGCGCCGGCCAGCGCCGTCACCAGCCTGGAGCGATCCACCGACTGCACGACGTCGGCGTAGCGGGCCACCGAACGGGCCTTGTTGGTCTGCAACTGGCCGACGAAGTGCCAGGTGAGCGGCAGGTCCCGGGTGGCCTCGGCCTTCGGCGCGGCCTCCTGGTCGCGGTTCTCGGCCACCTCGGTGAGCCCGAGCCCGGCCAGCAGGCGCACGTCGGAGGCGGGGAAGGTCTTGGTCACCGCCACCAGGGTCACCTCGCCGGGGTCGCGTCCGGCGGCGGCGCAGGCCGCCGCGATGCGGGCGCGCACGTCGGCGAGGTTGGCGGCCAGCTCCGCGCGCCGTTCCGCGGCGGCCCCGCCGGAGGGGACGGAGGCCGGGTCGGCGGAGGCGGCGGGGGTGTCGGTCATCGGGGGTCTTCCGTGTCGGTCATCGGGGAGGCTCCTCCAGCCACACGTACCCGGCGAAGCGCCCGGTGCGCCGGTCGCGGCGGTAGGAGAAGAGGTCGGGGGTCTCGATGGTGCAGCGCGGGTCGACGGCCACGTCGGTGACGCCCGCGCGGGCCAGCTGCCCGGCGATCCCGGCGCGGATGTCCAGGCCGGGCGTCCCCCGGCGGGTGGTCGCGTACGCCTCCGGCACCGCGGCGGCGACCTCGGCGCGCATCGCCTCGGGCACCTCGTAGCAGCCGCCGCAGGCGGCCGGGCCGATCGCCGCGCGGACCCGGGCGGGGTCGGCGCCGAGCCCGCGCATCCGTTCCAGCAGCGCCGGGACGATCCCGGCGGCGGTGCCGGGCCGTCCCGAGTGGGCGGCGCCGACGACCCGCGCCTCGGGATCGGACAGCAGGACCGGGGCGCAGTCGGCGACCAGCACCGCCAGCGCCAGGCCCGGGACGGTCGTGACGACCGCGTCGACCGGGTCGGGGTCGGCGTCCGGCGGCGTGGCGCCGGTGACGGCCGCCACCTCCGCGCCGTGCACCTGCCGCATCCACACCACGCGGGCGGCGTCGAGGCCGAGCGCGGCGGCGGCGCGTTCCCGGTTGGCGCGCACGGCGGCCGGATCGTCCCCCACCGCGCCCCCCAGGTTGAGGGCGTCGTAGGGGGCGGCGCTGACGCCGCCGGTCCGGCCGGTGAACGCGGCCCCGACCCCGGGGCCCAACGCGATCTTGTCGATCACTTCAGGAAGTCGGGGACGTCGAGGTCGTCGTCCTCGAACACCACCCGGTCGCGCCCGCGCTCGGCGGGCGCCGGGGCGGCGTCGCCGTCGCCGGCCGGCACGCGGGTGTGCCGGGGCTCGTTCACCGCCGGGCGCGGCGCGGGCGGACGCGGCGTCTCGCCCTCCTCGCCGCCGGACCGCTCGGCCTCGGGCCGCGACGGCTCGGGGCGCTGCGCCTGCTGCGCCGGGGCGGCCGGGCGCTCGGGCTGGGGCCGCTCGGGCTCGGACCGCTGCTGGGCCGCCGGCGGCGCCGACGGCGGGGCCGGCGGCGTCGCGGGCGCCTGCTGCGCGGGCGCGGCGGCGGCCTGCGCCACCGTCGGCTGCTGCTGGGCCTGGGCCGGCTGCGCGGGCAGCGGGGTCGGCGCGGTCGTCTCGCTGCGGCCGATCCGGCTGGGGATCGGGTTCACCGGCGCGGCCTGCGGGGCAGGCGCCGGGGTGGTCGGACGAGCCGGCGGCGGGACCCGCTTGATCTCGGGCTCCGCGGCCGGCTTGTTAGGGCGGATCTCATCGAACCCCGCGGCGATCACGGTGACCCGGACCTCGTCGCCCAGCGCGTCGTCGATGACCGCGCCGAAGATGATGTTGGCGTCCGGCGCGGCGGCGTTGGACACCAGCTGCGCGGCCTCGTTGATCTCGAACAGACCGAGGTCGGAGCCGCCGGAGATGGACAGCAGCACGCCGTGGGCGCCGTCGATGCTGGCCTCCAGCAGCGGGCTGGAGATCGCCATCTCGGCGGCGGCGACGCTGCGGTCGTCGCCGCGCGCCGACCCGATGCCCATCAGCGCCGAGCCCGCCCCGGACATGACCGACTTCACGTCGGCGAAGTCCAGGTTGATCAGGCCCGGGGTGGTGATCAGGTCGGTGATGCCCTGGACACCGGACAGCAGCACCTGGTCGGCGGCCTTGAACGCGTCCAGCACGCTGACCTGCCGGTCGGAGATCGACAGCAGCCGGTCGTTGGGGATCACGATGAGGGTGTCGACCTCGTCGCGCAGGGTCTCGATGCCCGCCTCGGCCTGCATGGCGCGCCGCTTGCCCTCGAAGCTGAAGGGGCGGGTGACCACGCCGATGGTGAGGGCGCCCAGCGACCGGGCGATGTTCGCCACGACCGGCGCGCCGCCGGTGCCGGTGCCGCCGCCCTCGCCCGCGGTGACGAAGACCATGTCGGCCCCCTTGAGGACCTCCTCGATCTCCTCGCGGTGG
The DNA here is from genome assembly GCF_014138665.1 of Actinomadura kijaniata. Lineage (NCBI taxonomy): Bacteria > Bacillati > Actinomycetota > Actinomycetes > Streptosporangiales > Thermomonosporaceae > Actinomadura > Actinomadura kijaniata. The sequence goes on along the minus strand of NZ_JACJIA010000007.1, from coordinate 270,872 downwards.
TCCTCGGCGGCCTTGCGGCCCACGTCGGGGTTGGCCCCCGCGCCCAGGCCGCGGGTGAGTTCGCGCCCCACGTCCAGTTTGACGTCGGCGTCACTCATCAGCAGCGCCTGGGCGTCCGTGTTGATCGCGATGAACTCGACGCCCTTGAGTCCCTCCTCGATCATCCGGTTGACGGCGTTGACGCCGCCGCCGCCGATTCCGACGACCTTGATGACCGCGAGGTAATTCTGCGGTGCTGCCACGACGAGGGGCCTTTCCGCTCGCTCTATCGACCGGCCGGTCCGGCTGTCGCCGGGCCGCCGCGGTGTTCCTGACCTGATGTGTTCCGGATCGGGTCCGGGGCGGCCGGTGGGCCGTTCCCAAACCCTCACCCTCAACTTGAGGCTTACAGTTATGTCAACCTGAGGACTGATACGGACAGTAGGGCGGGCTTACGGCCAGGGTCAACTAACCCCCCGCCAACTGAACCGGCGTGTCGCGGTGAGCACCGGTTTCCACCGGTTGGCGAAGGACGTCGCGCGGCGCGGCTCCCGCCCGCCCGACGCCGGTCGCGACGCCCGCCACGACGGTGATCCGCGCCCCCAGGAGCGCGAACCCACCGCCCAAGGGTGCCCCATCGCGCCGCCGGAAGCGCCGCGACACACGCACCGGCCCCCACTCACCGAACGCATCCGTTCCGACGCTCCCCGTATCCGGTCCCCGATGTCGGACACGGCATCCGAAACCCGCTTCTCCCCGGACGGGCCGCCAGGGGGTGACGCGTCTCACTGGGTGGTGACGACCTCGGGCGAGCTGACGTCGATCGTGCGGGCCGTGCGCCCGGCGGGGGTCCGCCGCAGCCCGTCCAGCAGCCTGACCTTCTCCTCGGTGCGGTCGGCGCCGCCCCACACGACGGTCGGGCCGCCGGCCAGGCGCAGCGTCACCGTGGCGGGCGAGTCCGCCGTCACCTCGGCCACCTGCCGTTTCAGCCGGTCGGGCAGGCCGTGCAGGACGCCCAGCGCGGCGAGGGTGACCCGGTCGGAGGGGCCCGGCGCGGCCACCACCAGCGCCGGCAGCCGGGGCGGCCGGGCCGCGCTGTCGGCGACCGCCACCCCATGCCGGTCGAACTGGTGGTAGCGGCCGGACCGGGCGACCACCGCGACCGGCACCCGCTCCCGCACCGCGATCCGCACGGTGGCGGGCCAGCGCCGCTTCACCCGCACCGACTCCACCTCCCGCAGCCGCGCCACGCGGTCGCGGACCTCGCCGGTGTCCAGCCGGGCCATCGGCAGCCCGAGCCGGATCCCGGCGGCCGCCACCACGCGGTCGCGCGGGGCCAGGGACGTCCCGGTGACCTCGACGCTGCGCACCACCAGCAGCTTCGAGCCGAGCACCACCCAGACGGCGGCGCCGAGCAGGGCCGCCACCGCCAGCGTGACCAACGCCACCTTCCACCGGCCGGGTCCCCGCCCGCGCGGGGCGGGTTCCTCCGGTCGCCGCGCGTCCCGGTCCGGTGAGGGTCTGGTGGTGCTCATGTCTCCCAAGGATGGACGGAAAGGGGCCGCGGGGCGCGGAGGCCCGCGCCCGTGTCAGCCGGTTATCAGGCGAGCCGGTCCAGGACCAGCGGGCCGAGCCGGGTCACGTCGCCCGCGCCCAGCGTGATGACCACGTCGCCGGGACGGGCCAGGCCCGCCGCGGTGGCGGCGACCTCGTCCCAGACCGGCGCGTAGACGCGTTCGGTGCCCTCGGGCACCGCATCGACGATCAGCTCGCCGGTGACGCCGGGCTCGGGGTCCTCGCGGGCGCCGTAGACGTCCATCACCACCGCGACGTCGGCGAGGCCGAGGGCCTGCCCGAACTCGGCGGCGAAGAAGCGGGTGCGGCTGTACAGGTGCGGCTGGAACACCGCCACGATCCGGCCGTCCTCGCCCTTCTCCCGCAGGTAGTCGCGGGTGGCCTCCAGATCGGCGGTGACCTCGGTGGGGTGGTGGGCGTAGGAGTCGAACACCTCGACCCCGCCCGCCTCGCCCTTGCGCTCCAGCCGGCGCATCGCCCCGCCGAACCCCGCCAGCCCCTCCCGCACCGCGTCCTCGTCGAGGCCGAGGGCCCGGGCGACGGCGACGACGGCGGTGGCGTTGAGGGAGTTGTGGCGGCCGGGCACGCCCAGCCGGACCGTCCCGACGCCCTCGATCGTGGACTCCGAGCCCAGGCCGCGCGGGGTGAACCCGGTGACCCGCAGGTCCGCGCCCTCGGCCGCGCCGTAGGTGAGCACCCGCAGGCCGCGCGCGCGGGCGCGGTCGGCCAGCTCCAGCGCGACCGGGTCGTCGGCCCCGGCGACCAGCGTGCCGCCGGGCTCGATCCGGTCCACGAACCGGGCGAAGTTCTCCTTCACCAGCTCGAAGCCGCCGTAGTTGTCCAGGTGGTCGGCCTCGACGTTGGTGACGACCGCGATGTGCGGGGTGTACATCAGGAACGAGCCGTCGCTCTCGTCGGCCTCGGCCACGAACACGTCCCCGGTGCCCTCGTCGGCGCCCAGCCCGGTCGTGACGAGCTGCCCGCCGATGCAGTACGACGGGTCGGCCCCGGCGTGCTGGAGCGCCACCGTCAGCATCGAGGTGGTGGTGGTCTTGCCGTGCGTCCCGGCGACCGCGACCGCCCGCCGCCCGGCCATCAGCGAGGCCAGGGCGGCGGAGCGGTGCAGCACCCGCAGCCCGCGCTCGCGGGCCGCGACCAGCTCGGGGTTGGTGTCGCGGATGGCGGTGGACACCACCACGGTGTCGGCGTCGCCCAGATGGGCGGCGTCGTGCCCGACGAAGACCTTCGCGCCCAGCGCGGCGAGCTGGCCCAGCAGCTCCGAGTCGCGGGCGTCGCTGCCGGACACCGCGACGCCGCGCTTGAGCATCACACGGGCGATGCCGGACATGCCGGCACCGCCGATCGCGATGAAGTGGACCCGGCCCAGCTTCTCCGCCGGCACGACCTCACCAGGGCTGATCAGACTCATCGGGTGGTTCTCGTTCCCCTCGTCCCCGCGCGTTCCGTCCCCGGCCACCGGGGCTACTGCCGGTGGCCCTCCGAACGGACCACTTCGTACACCATCTGCGCGAGCGCCACGTCGGCGTCGCGGCGACCCATCCGCCCCGCGGCCTCCGACATCTGCGCCACGCGCCCCGGGTCGGCCAGCACCGGAAGCAGGTTCCGGGCGATCCACTCGGCGCTCATCTCGGCGTTGTCGACCAGCATCCCGCCGCCCGCGGCCACGATCGGCTCGGCGTTCAGGCGCTGCTCGCCGTTGCCGATCGGCAGCGGCACGTACACCGCGGGCAGGCCCACGGCGGTCAGCTCGGCGCAGGTCATCGCGCCGGCCCGGCACATCGCCATGTCCGCGGCCGCGTAGGCCAGGTCCATCCGGTCACAGTACGGGATCGTCACGTACTGCGGGCCGCCCGGCGGCGCGGGCTCGGGCGTCTCGGTGTTCTTGGGGCCCACGATGTGCAGCACCTGGATCCCGGCCTGCCGGAACCACGGCGCGGCCTGCACGGCGGCCTGGTTGAGGGACCGGGCGCCCTGCGACCCGCCGAAGATCAGCAGGGTGGGCAGGTCGGGCAGCAGCCCGAAGTAGGAGCGGGCCTTGTCGCCCATCGCCAGCCGGTCCAGCGTGGCGATCTCGCGGCGCAGCGGGATGCCGACGAACCGGGCGTTCGGCAGCGGCGAGTCGTGGTGCGACACCGCCACGTGGTCGGTGAACCGCGCGCCGAGCTTGTTGGCCAGCCCCGGCTTGGGGTTGGCCTCGTGCACGATGATGGGCACCTTGCGCTTGCGGGCGGCCAGGTAGCCGGGCGTGGCGACGTAGCCGCCGAAGCCCACCAGGACGTCGGCGCCGAACTGGTCCAGGACGTTGGCGGCGGTGTTGATCGCCCCGCGCAGCCGGCCCGGCACCGTCAGCAGCTGGGGGGTGAGCGTGCGGGGCAGCGGCACCGGCGGGATCAGCGCCAGCTCGTAGCCGCGCTGCGGGACCAGCCGGGTCTCCAGGCCGCGCTCGGTTCCCAGGCACACGATCCCCGTGTTCGGGTCGTGCCGGCGCAGCGCGTCGGCCAGGGCCAGGGCGGGCTCGATGTGTCCGGCGGTGCCGCCGCCGGCCAGGACAACCCTCATGCTCTGTGACAACTCCTCAGCATGGTCGGTGGTGGGGGGATCGGCTCGGTCCGTGTGGGCCGGTCGGTCCGGCGAGAGGTCAGCGCCGGGCCAGGCCCAGCCAGCTTAGAGCCCGCGACACCGGTCCGGGGCCGCGGGCGGCCAGCGCCTGGCGCGCGCCGGGCTCGCGTTTGGCGAACGCCAGCAGCATGCCGAGCGCCACCAGGGTCGGGATCAGCGCCGACCCGCCGTAGGACACCAGCGGCAGCGGGATCCCTGTGATGGGGAACACGCCGATCACCGCCCCGATGTTGACGATCGCCTGGACCACCAGCCACGCGGTGGCGCCCGCCGCCGCCAGCCGGGTGAAGGGGTCCCTCACCCGGCGGGCGATCCGCAGGCCCGCGTACGCCAGCAGCCCGAACAGCCCGAGTACCACGAGCGTACCGACCAGCCCGAACTCCTCCCCGATGATGGCGAAGATGAAGTCCGTCTCGGCGTGCGGCAGGAAGTCCCATTTGGCGCGTCCCTCCCCCAGCCCGGTGCCGACCAGGCCGCCGGAGGCGATCGCGTACAACCCCTGCGTGCCCTGGTAGTTGTGCGTGAGCTGGTTCTGGGTGGGGTCCAGGAACCCGGTCAGGCGCTGCATCCGGTAGGGCTCGACGACGATGAGGATCGCCACCAGCAGCGCCACCAGCCCGGCGATGCCGACGAACAGGCGGCCGGGCGCGCCCACCACCCACAGCAGCGCCAGGAAGATCGTCAGCAGGACCAGGGTGGTGCCCAGGTCGTTGCCCAGCATCACCAGCAGCACCAGCACGCCCGCGACGGGCATCAGCGGCATCAGCAGCGGGCGCCACTCGGTGAGCATCCCGGACTTCTCCCGGCGGGCCAGGATGTCGGCGCCCCACAGCATCAGCGCGAGCTTGGCGGGCTCGGACGGCTGGATGAGGATCGGCCCGAACGCGATCCAGCGGGTCGCGCCGTTGGCGGTGTGGCCGATGAACAGCACCAGCACCAGCGCCGCCACCGACAGCAACAGGATCGGGTAGGCCAGGGTGCGGAACGTCCGCACCGGCAGCCGGGAGGCCCCCCACATCATCGGCAGCCCGAGCGCCATCCACATGGCCTGCTTCTGGAGCAGCGTGTACGCCGACCCGGTCTCCTGCAACTGCTTGACCAGCGACGCCGACAGCACCATGGTCAGGCCGAGCGCCAGCAGCATCACGGTGCAGCCCAGCACCAGGTAGTAGGAGGTCAGCGGGCGGTCCAGCAGCCCGACGGCCGCGGCGACCTGCTCGCGCGGCCGGGACCGGCGGCCGGGCTCCTGCTCGGCGGGGATCGCGCTCACGACGCTCACCCCCCGCCGGGCGTCACCGCGGCCAGCCGCCGCACCGCCGCGGCGAACGCGTCGCCGCGGGCCCCGTAGCTGGTGAACATGTCCCAGGACGCCCCGGCGGGCGCGAGCAGGACGGTGTCGCCGGGCTGGGCGAGCCCGGCTGCCTCGGTCACGACTCGGTCCATCGCCCCAGTGTCGGTGTCGGCGACGTCCACGACCGGGACATCCGGGGCGTGTCGCGCGAGTGCCTCGGCGATCCGCGCCCGGTCCCGGCCCAGCAGCACCACCCCGCGCAGCCGGTCGGCCGCCGACCGCACCAGGTCCTCGACGTCGGCGCCCTTGAGCAGGCCGCCCGCGATCCACACCGCCGACCGGCACGCCGCCAGCGAGGACGCGGCGGCGTGCGGGTTGGTGGCCTTGGAGTCGTCGACGTAGTCCACGCCGCCGACGGTGGCGACGTGGCTGATGCGGTGCGGGTCGGGCACGAACGCCCGCAGCCCCTCGCGCACCGCCTCCGGCGGCACGCCGAAGGCGCGGGCCAGGGCCGCGGCGGCCAGGGCGTTGGCGACGTTGTGCGGCGCGAACGGCCGCACGTCCGACAGTTGCGCGAGCTCGGCGGCGCTGGTGCGCGGGTCGTCCACGAACGCCCGGTCCACCAGCAGGTCCTCCACGACGCCAAGCTGGCCGGACGCGGGGACGTCCAGGGTGAACCCGGTGCACCCGGCGGGGCCGAGGGCGGCGGCGGGCGGGTCGTCGGCGTTGACGACCGCGACCGTGCCCGGCGCGAAGATCTTGGCCTTGGCGGCGGCGTAGGCGTCGAACGAGCCGTGCCAGTCCAGGTGGTCGGGGGCCACGTTCAGCACGGCCGCCGCGTGCGGCCGCACGCTGGAGGACCAGTGGAGCTGGTAGCTGGACAGCTCGACGGCGAACACGTCGTAGGTCTTGTCGAGGACCGCCTCGACGATGGGGGTCCCGACGTTCCCGACGGCCAGCGGGGTGTGCCCGGCGGCCTTCAGGATCCCGGTGAGCATCCGCACGGCGGTGGTCTTGCCGTTGGTGCCGGTCAGCGCCAGCCACGGCGCGGGCTCGCCGGTGGGGCCGGGGCCCCGCAGCCGCCAGGCCAGCTCGACCTCGCCGAAGAACTCGATCCCGGCGGCGGCAGCGGCGGCGGGCAGCGGCGCGTCGGGCCGCCAGCCCGGCGACGCCACCACCAGGTCCGCGCCCTCGGGCAGGGTCTCGCCGTCGCCGAGCCGCACGGCGATCCCGAGGGCCTCCAGCCCGGCGGCGTGCGCGCGCTCGCCGTCGCCGTCGCGGGACTCCACGAGGGTGACGCGGGCGCCCCGCTCGGCCAGCACCCGCGCGGCGGCGCGGCCCGACAGGCCGATCCCCGCCACGCAGACGTGCCTTCCGGCCCAGTCGCCGGTCTCGGTCGGCCCGGTCACTTCTTCGGCATCCATTCCAGGTAGAACAGGCCCAGGCCGATCGCGGTGAACAGCGCCGACATCAGCCAGAACCGCACGACGATGGTGGTCTCGGCCCAGCCCGACAGCTCGAAGTGGTGCTGGAGGGGGGCCATCTTGAACACCCGCTTGCCGGTCAGCTTGAACCCGCCGACCTGGATGATCACCGACAGGGTGATCATGACGATCAGGCCGCACAGGATGGCCAGCAGGAACTGGGTCCGGGTGAGGATGGCCAGGCCGACCAGCACGCCGCCCAGGGCCAGCGAGCCGGTGTCGCCCATGAAGACCTTGGCGGGCGGGGCGTTCCACCACAGGAAGCCGAACACGCCGCCCAGCACCGCCGCCGCGACGACCGCGAGGTCGAGGGGGTCGCGGACGCTGTAGCAGTTGGGGGCCAGCGCGAAGTCGTAGCAGGAGTTGCGCAGCTGCCAGTTGCCGATGATCACGTAGGCGGCCAGCACCATGCCCGCCGGGCCGGCGGCCAGGCCGTCCAGTCCGTCGGTGAGGTTCACGCCGTTGGACATCGCCGCGATCAGCAGCAGCGCCCAGATCACGAACAGGTACGGGCCGATGGAGGGCCCGAAGTCGCGCAGGAACGACAGGTGCGGCGAGGCCGGGGTGATGTCGTAGCCGTTGGGGAAGTTCAGCGACGCCACCGCGAAGATCACGCCGACCAGGACGATCCCGATCATCTTGGCGCCCGAGCGCAGGCCCAGCGAGCGCTGCTTGAACACCTTGATGTAGTCGTCGACGAAGCCGACCAGGCCGAGGCCCGACATCAGGAACAGCACCAGCAGGCCCGACACCGTGGGGGCGGTGCCGGTGAACAGGTGCGCCGCCGCGTAGCCCAGCAGCGACCCGACGATGAACACGGTGCCGCCCATGGTGGGGGTGCCGCGCTTGTTGAGGTGGGCCTCCGGGCCCTCCTCGCGGATCATCTGGCCGTAGCCGAGCCGGTTGACGATCCGGATCCAGATCGGGGTGCCGACCATGCCGATGATCAGGGCGATCCCGGCCGCGATGATGATGTTGGTCATGCCAGCAGCCCCTCGGCGATCCGTTCCAGGCCGGCGACTCGGGAGCCCTTCACCAGTACGACGTCCCGCGGCCGCAGCCGCTCCCTCAGCGCGGTCAGCGCCGCGCCGACGTCATCCACTCGCACGCTCTCTCCCGTCCATGACGCCACCTGTTCGGCTCCTTCGGCCATCGCGGCGGCGGCGTCGCCGACCGTGATCAGGGTCGCGACGCCGCTGCGCGCGACATGCTGCCCGATCTTGGCATGTTCCGCCACAGAATCCGCACCCAGCTCGGCCATCTCGCCCAGCACGGCGAACGCGCGGCGGCCGCGCGCCATGTGCGTCAGGGTGTCGACCGCCGCCCGCACGGAGTCGGGGTTGGCGTTGTAGGCGTCGTTGACGACCGTGACGCCGTCGGGCCGGTCGGTGACCTCCATGCGCCACCGGCTGGCCGGTACGGCCCGCGACAGCGCCGCGGCGACGGCCGTGACGGGCAGTCCGGCGGCGCGGGCCGCTGCCGCGGCCGCCAGGGCGTTGGCGACGGCGTGCCCGCCGACCAGGCGCAGCTCGACCGGCGCGCTCCCCTCCGGGGTGACCAGCGTGAAGCGGGCGCGGCCGAACTCGTCCATCCCCTCGTCGGCGGCCCGCACGGCCGCCTCGGAGGAGCGGCCGAACGTGACGACCCGCCCGGCGGTGCGGGCCGCCATGGCCCGCACCAGGGGGTCGTCGGCGTTGAGGACCGCGGTGCCGCCCGGCGGGACGGCCTCGACCAGCTCGCCCTTGGCCTTGGCGATGGCCTCCCGGCCGCCGAACTCGCCGACGTGGGCGGTGCCGACGTTCAGCACCACGCCGATCCCCGGCCGCGCGATGCCGGTGAGGTAGGCGATGTGCCCGATGCCGCGGGCGCCCATCTCCAGCACCAGGAAACGGGTGGCGGCGTCGGCGCGCAGCACCGTCAGCGGCAGGCCGATCTCGTTGTTGAACGACCCGGCCGGCGCGACGGTCGGCCCGGCGTCCCGCAGCACCTGCGCGATCAGGTCCTTGGTGGAGGTCTTGCCGGCCGAGCCGGTCACGCCGATCACGGTCGCCTCCGGCAGCCGCTCCAGCACGCCCCGGGCCAGCGCCCCCAGGGCCCTGCGCACGTCCGGCACGACCACGCACGGCCCGTCGACGGGCCGTTCGGCCAGCACCGCGGCGGCCCCGGCGGCCAGCGCGGCGGCGGCGTAGTCGTGGCCGTCGACGCGCTCGCCGCGGAAGGCGGCGAACAGCGCGCCGGGCTCGACGGCGCGCGAGTCGATGACGACCGGACCGGTGACCTCGGCCTCGTGCCGGCCGCCGTGCACGGTCCCTGCGGTGATCTCCGCGATCGCCGACAGCGGAAGTGGGATCACGCCTGCGTCCCGTCCCCTCTCGTGGGGGCCAGCGCGGTCCGGCGCAGCGCTTCGCGGACGACCTCGCGGTCGTCGAACGCGAAGACCTCACCGGCCACGTACTGCCCCTGCTCGTGACCCTTGCCCGCGACGACGATCACGTCGCCGCGCCGGGCCCGGCCGACGGCCAGCTCGATCGCGGCGGCACGGTCGGGTTCGACCACGACGTGCGCCCGCTGCGCCCGCGGCACCTTGAGCCCGCCCTCGACCATAGCGGTGAGGATGGCCAGGGGGTCTTCGGACCGGGGGTTGTCGTTGGTGAAATACGCCATGTCGGCCAGCCGCGCGGCGATCTCGCCCATCAGCGGGCGCTTGGCGCGGTCGCGGTCGCCGCCGCAGCCCAGCACGATGGCCAGGCGGCCCTCGGTGACCGGGCGCAGGGTGTTCAGCACGGCCTCGACCGCGCCGGGCTTGTGGGCGTAGTCGACCAGCACGACGAAGTCCTGGCCCTCGTCCACGCGCTCCAGGCGGCCCGGGACGCCCGTCATGGTGCCCACGCCCTGCACAGCGGTCTGCAGCGGGATCCCGGCCTCCACCAGCGCCACGATCGCGCCGAGGGCGTTGGCGACGTTGAACGGGCCGGGCAGCTGCACCGACGCGTCGGCCTCGACGCCGCCGGGGCCCACCACGCGGAACACGCTGCCGTCGGACCCGAGCCGCACGTCCTGGGCGCGCCAGTCGGCCCCGGGATCGCCCTCGGCGGAGAACGTGGTGACCGGGACCGTCGCGATCCGCGTCAGCTCGCGGCCCCACCGGTCGTCGATGTTGATGACGCCGGTGCTGGTGTACTCGGGGGTGAACAGCTTCGCCTTGGCGGCGAAGTAGTCCTCCATGGTCGGGTGGTAGTCCAGGTGGTCCTGGGACAGGTTCGTGAAGATGGAGACCTCGTAGCGGGCGCCACCGACCCGGCCCTGCGCCAGGGCGTGGCTGGACACCTCCATGGCCGCCGCGCCGACGCCCTGCTCGCGCATCATCGCGAACAGCGCGTGCAGGTCGGTGGACTCGGGCGTGGTCAGGGCGCTGGGCACCCGGCGGTCCTTGATCCGCATCTCGACGGTGCCGACCACCCCGGTCTCCACGCCCGCGCCGCGCAGCCCGGCCTCCAGCAGGTACACGCTGGTGGTCTTGCCGCTGGTGCCGGTCACGCCGATCAGCGTCACGTCGGTGGCGGGCTCGCCGTACACCCAGGCGGCGGCGCGGCCGAGGACGGCGCGGACGTCCGGCACGACCAGCACCGGCAGGCCCGCGGCGGCGGCGCGCTCCCGGCCCTCCTCGTCGGTCAGGACCGCCGCCGCGCCCGCCGCGGCGGCCTGCCCGGCGAACTGGGCGCCGTGGGCGCGGGCGCCGGGCAGCGCCGCGTAGACGTCGCCGGGCAGCACCGCCCGCGAGTCGTGGGTGATGCCCGTCACCTCCGTCGGACCGGGGTCGCCTTGGGCGCCGAGCAGGGTGGCGAGGTCGGACAGCGGCCTGGCCGAGGTGGAAGTCGGGCGCATGGCGTTTCTTTCGGTGCGGACGGATGGGGTCTGGCGGGACATCGGTGCTGAACTCACGGCGAGAGAGGGTACTGGTTACGGTCAGTCTCGGGCGTAGATCTTGACTTTCGGCGGCTTGCTCCCGGTCGGCGGGATCTTGCGGTTCGCCAGCGCGTACGTCATCACGTCCTTGAACACGGGAGCGGCGACGTCACCGCCGTAGTACCCGCCCTTGCGCGGGTCCTGCAACACCACCTGGACGACCAGCTGCGGGTCGTCGGCGGGCGCGAACCCGGTGAACGACGAGGTGTACCGGCCCTCGTGGTACAGGCCGGTGCGCGGGTTGACGATCTGGGCGGTGCCGGTCTTGCCCGCGACGCGGTAGCCCTCGATGCGCGCCCCGGGCGCGGTGCCCTCCCGGCCGGTGGCGCCCTCCAGCATGTCGCGCAGCTCCTTGGCGGTCTCGCCGCTGATGACGCGCTTGCTCTGCGGGGCCGGGGCGGGCGTGAACGTGCCGTTCTCGTCGGTGGTCCCGGCGAGCAGGGTCGGCGCGACGCGGACGCCGCCGTTGGCGATGGTGGCGTAGACGCTGGCCATCTGCAGGGCGTTGACCGACAGGGTCTGCCCGAACGCGATCGGGTAGCGGTCGGTGCCCCACCACTTGTCCGGCGGCTTGAGCTGCCCGGCGGTCTCGCCCGGCAGCCCGATGCCGGTCTTGCTGCCGAAGCCGAACTCGCGCAGGTAGTGGTAGAGCGTCTCCTTGGAGATCCGCTCGCTGGCCATGATCGTGCCGACGTTGCTGGACTTGGCCAGCACCCCGGCGAACGTCAGGTCCTCGGGCGCGTGGTCGTGCGAGTCGCGGAACTCCCGGTCGTACTTGCGGATGCGGTCCCGGACGTGGAAGACGGTGTCGCGGGTGACGCCGCCCTTCTCCATGACGGCGGCGGCCGTGACGACCTTGCCGGTGCTGCCCGGCTCGTACGCCTCCTGCACGACCGGGCTGCCCCAGGTGGCGCGCGGGTACTTGCCGTAGTTGTTGGGGTCGAAGCCGGGCGCGGACGCCATCGCCAGCAGCTGGCCGTTGCGCGGGTCCATCACGACCACGCTGCCGCTGCGCGCGCCGGTCTCGCGCACCTTCCTCTCGATCGCCTCCTGCGCGCGGAACTGCAGGTCGCGCAGGAGCGTCAGGCGCAGGTCGCGGCCGGGCACCGGCGGCTTCTTCTGGCTCTCGCCCATCGGGATGTGCTGCCCCTCGGGGCTGATCTCCACCCGCTGCCAGCCGTCGCGGCCCGCCAGCATGGAGTTCATCGAGTACTCCAGGCCGGCGGCGCCCTGTCCGGAACCGTTCACGAACCCTATGACGCCCGCCGCGAGTGACGCGTTGGGATACTCGCGGCGATATTCGGGCAGCGTTCCGATGCCGAGGAACTTCAGCGAGGTCACCACGCGCGCCTGGTCCGGCGGGACGCCGTGCGCCAGGTACTGGAACCGGGTGTTGGGCCGGCTGATCACCTTGATGATCTCCGCCGGGTCCTTGCCGAGGATCGGCGCGAGGGCGCCGGCGATCTGCTGCCGCTTCTCCGGCTTGATGATGTAGGGGTCGGCGAAGATGCCGCGCGCCTCCACCGTCATGGCCAGGGAGTTGCCCTGGACGTCGGTGATGTCGCCGCGCCCGGCGGGCAGCGTGATGTCCTGGAGCCGCTGCCGCAGCGCCAGCTCGGTGTACTTGCCCGACTCGATCGTCTGGAGCTGGACCAGGCGGCCCGCGAACAGCGACAGCACGAACGCCACCGCCAGCAGCCCGACGTTGAGCCGCTTGAGCGGGTCGCGGCGCACGAACGGCATCTTCGGCCGGGGACGCCGCCTCGGCCCGCGGGGCGGCTCGGGGCGGGTGCGGCGCCCGTCGGGGCGGGTCGGGGCCGTGCGGGGGTCGCGGGCCCCGGTCCTGCCCCCGGTCGCGGGCGCGCCCTTGGCCCCGTTCCCGTTACGGGCCGGTCGCCGGGCGGTCGAGCCGCCCGGCGACCGGGGAGGGTTGCCCGTATGACGCCCGGACGCGCGCGCCGCGCCCGGGCTGCTCTTGTCGTCCCGGCCCACCGTCCCGCGGGGCCCCCGCCTCTGGGGGCCGCGGCCGGGCGGACCGGCCGGACGCTTGGTCACGTCGCCCCCCGGCCGGTCCCGGAACCGATGCGAGTCCTCACGGGCGGGCGGCCTCCGTTCCCCGTCCGGGGGCCGAGGGCACGCCGTCGCCGGGCACCACCGCGCCGGGGATGCCCACCACGCCCGCCGCGCCCGCCGCCGCGGCGGCCGCGTGCGGGACCTGCCGCATCGAGCGGCTGTCGGTCGGGCGGCCGTTGTAGTCGACGAACAGCAGCGACCCGGGCCGCTTCATGCCGAGCGCCTCGGCCTTGCGGGCGAGGTTCTCGGGCGACTCCTCGCGGGCGATGTCGCTCTGGTACGCCTGGCGCTGCTGCTCCAGCAGCTTGGTGCTGCGCTGGAGCTGGGTCATGCTGATGGCGTCCTCGGCCAGCACCGTGTTGAGCAGCAGCAGGCTCACCAGCGCGCCGCCGAGCAGCCCGCACACCAGCAGCACGAACGGCGCGCGCGGCGGCGCGGCCGGGCGCGCGGCGGGCCGGGCGGGCCCGGCCTTCCCGGCCGCCTTCCTCCCGGGCGCGGTGCGGCTCTGCGGGCGCGGCTTCGGCGCGGTCCGCGCGGCGCCGCCGACGGGACGGCCGGAGGTCCGCGACGGCGCCGGGCGCGCGGCGTCCCGCCCGGCCCTGACGTCCTTCTTGGGGTCCTTCTTGACGTCCTTCTTGGTGTCCTTGGCCTTGGCGTCCCTGGCGGCGTCCTTGTTCTTCGCGGCGCCCTGGGCGGCCCCGGAGCGCGGCTCCTTGGCGCGCGGCTCCGTGGCGCGCGACCTGGGCGCCGGCTGCCTGCGCTGCTTGGCCTGCCGGTTCTGCGTTCCCGGCTTGCGGGTCGTCGTCATGTCGCCTCCCGGACCCGCTCGGCGGCGCGCAGCCGCACCGACCCGGCCCGTGGGTTGGTCTCGGTCTCCTCGCCGGCCGGCAGTTCCGCGCCGCGGGTCAGCAGCCGGAAGCGCGGCTGGTGCTCGGGCAGGGGGACCGGCAGGTCCGGAGGGGTGGTGTCGGCCGCCTGTTTCCCCAAGATCTGCTTTGTAATCCGATCTTCGAGGGAGTGGTAGCTGAGCACCACGATGCGGCCGCCCACGGGCAGCGCGTCGAGGGCGGCGGGCAGGGCCCGCCGCCAGGTGTCCAGTTCGCCGTTGACCTCGATGCGCAGCGCCTGGAAGGTGCGCTTGGCCGGGTTGCCGCCGGTGCGGCGGGTGGCCGCCGGGATCGAGGAGCGGACCAGGTCGGCCAGCCGGGCGGTGGACTCCAGCGGGGCGCGCTCGCGTTCCCGGACGATGGCGGCGGCGATCCGCTGGGCGAACCGCTCCTCGCCGTACTCGCGCAGGATGCGCGCCAGCTCGGCGGGCGGGTAGCCGTTGACGACCTCGGCCGCCGTGAGGCTCTGGGTGCGGTCCATCCGCATGTCCAGCGGCGCGTCGTAGGAGTAGGCGAAGCCGCGGTCGGCCTCGTCGAGCTGCGGCGAGGAGACGCCCAGGTCGAACAGCACGGCGTCGATCCGGGGGACCCCGAGCCGGGCCAGGACCTCGGGAAGCTCGTCGTAGACGGCGTGCACCAGGGTGGCCCGGTCGCCGAACGGCGCCAGCCGCCGGCCCGAGCGCTCCAGCGCCGTGGGGTCCCGGTCCAGGCCGATCAGGCGCAGCCGGGGGTGGGCCCCGAGCATCGCCTCGGCGTGGCCGCCCATGCCCAGGGTGCCGTCGAGGTAGACCGGGTCCCGGTCGGTGACCTGCACCGCGGGACGGAGAAGTTCGAGGACGCGGTCGAGCATGACCGGTACGTGACCGGCCTCGGCCGCGTGGTCGCCCACGGTCATGGTTCACCCCCTTGTGCTGCCACCTCGCTCGCGGACTGTGTGGCATCGCCGGCCGGACCCTGCTGTCGGCACCCCCGTGGCCTCGCCCGGCCAGGTCCCCATCCGCTGCCCTGAGGAAGTTTCACCGCGGAAGTCGCGGGGGGTCGCCCTCTGGCGCCGGGGAAGCTGCGCCAGATGGCCGGAGAGCGGCTGGAGACCTGGCCGAACGCGGGCCAGTGCCGGTCAACGGACCGACGAGTCGTATCTCAGAGGATCCCGGGCAACACCTCCTCCGAGATGTCGGAGAAGTTCTGCTCCTCCTGCTCCAGGTAGGTCTCCCACGCCTTGGTGTCCCAGATCTCCAGCCGCGTGTTGGCGCCGATCACGGTGCAGTCGCGGGAGAGTCCGGCGTAGGCGCGCAGCGGCGGCGGGATGGTGATGCGGCCCTGCTTGTCGGGGACCTCGTCGGAGGCGGAGGCGAAGAAGACACGGCTGTAGGCGCGGACGGCCCGTTCGGTGACCGGCGCGGCACGCAGAGCCTCGGTGATGCGCTGGAACTCCGCCATGGGGAAGACGTACAGGCAGCGTTCCTGGCCCTTCGTGATCACCAATCCCCCCGACAGCTCCTCGCGGTACTTCGCCGGCAGGAACAGTCGTCCCTTGTCGTCGAGGCGCGGTGTGTGGGTGCCGAGGAACACCGGCCCCACCTCCCGCGCCGCATGGGGCGCTACTGCTCCCCACGGCGCCCCACTCTACTCCACTCTTCCCCACCGTCAACTAGGAAAACTCGCCCCGCGCGCCGATTTCCTCCGCGAAACCGCAGGTCAGAGGGGGTGGGGCGAAGTGGGGCGCGGCGCGGCCCCCTCCGCGTGCCGCGCCGCCATGGACGGGTCGCGGACGGGTCGCGGAACGACCGCGGAACGGTTCCGGAAGTCTCCCGGAGGTGAGGGCGCCGGTCCCGTGGGGAGAAGTGGGGAACACGGTACGGCTGTGCGAACGTTCCGGGTGCAGCACAATAAGCACCCGTTCCACACGAACATCGCTGCGGAGGGCCCCACCACGTACTGTCGGTGGGGTGGGTGTCGTCGACCTGGTGGCCCGGGACGCGGCGGGTCCGGGCGCGGGAACGGCCGGGCGGACCGCGCGGCCGTGCAGGCTGAGGAGGGTTGCCGGTGTCAGTGGACACACACGGGGGGCGTGCCCCGGGGCTCGATGGGCTGGCGGAGGTCGCCAACCGGATCCGCGGCGCGATCGAGTCGGTCGTGGAGGGCAAGCCGCAGGCGGTGCGCCTGGCGCTGACGGTGCTGCTGTCGGAGGGCCATCTGCTGATCGAGGACGTGCCGGGCGTCGGCAAGACCATGCTGGCCAAGGCGTTGGCGCGGTCCATCGACTGCTCGGTGCGGCGCGTGCAGTTCACCCCCGACCTGCTGCCCAGCGACATCACCGGGGTCAGCGCCTACAACCAGGAGCGCCGCGAGTTCGAGTTCAAGCCCGGACCGGTGTTCGCGAACCTGGTGGTCGGCGACGAGATCAACCGGGCCTCCCCCAAGACCCAGTCGGCGCTGCTGGAGTGCATGGAGGAGCGCCAGGTCACCGTGGACGGCGCGACCTACGCGCTGGAACGGCCGTTCATGGTGGTCGCCACGCAGAACCCGGTGGAGATGGAGGGCACCTACCCGCTGCCGGAGGCGCAGCGGGACCGGTTCACCGCCCGGATCTCCATGGGCTATCCCGACCCGGCGGCCGAGCTGGAGATGCTGGACGTGCACGGGCAGTCCTCGCCGCTGGACCGGCTGGAGCCGGTGGCCAAGGCCGCCGACGTGCGCGCCCTGGTGGAGGTGGTGCGGCGCCAGCACGTCGCGCCGTCGGTCCGCCAGTACGCCATCGACCTGGTCACCGCCACCCGCAACCATCCCGAGCTGCGGCTGGGCGCCTCCCCGCGCGCCACCCTGCACCTGGTGCGGGCGGCGCGGGCCTACGCCGCGCTGGACGACCGCGACTACGTACGCCCCGACGACCTCCAGGAGCTGGCCGTCCCGGTGCTGGCGCACCGGCTGCTGCCGACCGCCGAGGCGCAGGTGGAACGCCGTCGCCCCGAGCACGTGGTGGCCGAGCTGGTCCACCGGGTGCCGGTGCCGGCGCCGCGTTCCTGACCCCTCCCCTCCCGCTCCCCCCACCCTCCCGGGATGTGATCTTGAGACGAGCGCTGGCCGGTCTGACCACCCGCGGCCGGTCCTTCGTGGCCGCCGGGACCACGGCCGTGGTGTGCGCCTTCGTGCTCGGCGAACGCGACCTGCTGCGCGCCGGGGTGCTGGTGCTGGCGCTGCCGCTGCTGTGCGTGCTGGCGGTGTCGCGGACCCGGTACCGGCTGGCGTGCGCGCGGCGGCTGACGCCCTCGCGGCTGCCGGTCGGCCACGAGGCCCGCGCCGACCTGCTGATGGAGAACGTGTCGCGGCTGCCCAGCGGCCTGCTGATGGTCGAGGACCAGGTGCCCTACACCCTGGGCGGCCGGGCCCGGTTCGTGCTGGACCGGATCGAGCCGCGCGGCTCGCGCGAGCTGAGCTACCGGATCCGGTCCGACGTGCGCGGCCGGTACCGGGTGGGGCCGCTGGTGGTGCGGCTGACCGACCCGTTCGGGATGGTGGAGCTGGTGCGGTCGTTCAGCCAGGCCGACACGCTGACCGTCACCCCGGCGATCGTGGCGCTGCCGCCGGGGCGGCTGGCGGGCGCCTGGACCGGCGGCGGCGACAGCCCCGCCCGCACGGTCGCCTCGGCGGGCGAGGACGACATCGCCCCGCGCGAGTACCGGCACGGCGACGACCTGCGGCGCGTCCACTGGCGGTCCACCGCGCGGCGCGGCGAGCTGATGGTGCGCCGCGAGGAGCAGCACTGGCAGAACAGCGGGACCCTGTTCATGGACACGCGGCGCCGCGCGCACTGGGGCGAGGGGCCGGGGTCGTCGTTCGAGCAGGCCGTGTCGGTCACCGCCTCGGTGGGGGTGCACCTGGCGCGGGCCGGGATGGGGCTGCGGCTGGTCACCGACGCCGGTGAGGCGGTGCCGCCCGCGGTGGACGGCGCGTTCGAGGGGTTGCTGCTGGACGCCCTGGCCGTGGCGCGGGTCTCCGACGAGGGGTCGCTGACGCCGGGCCTGGCGGCGCTGCGCGGCGCGTCCGCGCTCCGCCGCGAGGGCGAGGGCCTGGTCGTGGCGGTGTTCGGGGCGCTGGACGTCGAGGAGGCGCGGCAGGTGGCGGCGGCGCGCCGGGGCACCTCCACGTTCGTGGCGGTGCTGGTCGCCCCGGACCTGGCGACGCACGACGAGAACGCGCACGGGGGCGGGGCGGCGCGGGTGCTGCGGTCGGCGGGCTGGCGGGTGGTCTCGGTCCGCTCGGCCGCCGAGCTGGCCGGGGCGTGGGCGCTGGCCGACCACGCCACCGAGGACTTCGCCAGGGACCACACCGGGAACGGGGGCGGCGCGTGAGGATCCGGATGACGGTCATGGCGGCGCTGGCGGTGCTGGCCGGGTCGGTCGGGCTGTACCCGCTGTTCACCGGCAAGGGCTGGTTCTGGGTCGCGCTGGGCTCGGTGCTGGCCGTCGCGGTGGGCGGGACGCTGGGCCGCCGGCTGCGGCTGCCCGCCGCGTTCACGGCGGTCGCCGGCGCCGCCGCGCTGCTGGTGTACCTGACGGTGCTGTTCGCCTCCTCGCAGGCGCTGCTGGGCTTCCTGCCGACGCCGGGTTCGCTGGGCCGCCTCGACGAGCTGTTCGGGCAGGGCTGGAAGGCCGTCAACGACTACGCCGCCCCGGTGCCGCTGGTGCCGGGCATCCGGCTGCTGGTCGGGGCCGGGGTCGGGCTGGTCGCGATCGTGGTGGACCTGCTGGCGGTGCGGCTGCGCCGGGCGGCCCCGGCGGGGCTGCCGCTGCTGGCCATGTACAGCGTTCCGGCGGCGGTGCGGCAGGACGGCATCGGGTGGGCCGCGTTCGCGGTCGGGGCGCTGGGGTTCCTGGCGCTGCTGATGGCCGACGCGCGCGAGCAGGTCGGCGGCTGGGGCCGGGTGGTGTTCACCCCGCGCTGGTCGCAGGAGGTCCCGGTGGCCGGGGCCGTCGGGCCCGCGCCCGCGCCGCAGCGGCCCGACGCCCGCTCGCTGATGTCCAGCGGGCGGCGGATCGCGTTCGCGGCGGTGGCGGTCGCGGTGCTGCTGCCGACCGTGATCCCGGGCGTCCAGCCGCGCGGCCTGTTCGGGCTGGGCGGCGGGGGCGGCGGCGGGACGCAGACCGTCACCACGCCCGACCCGCTGGTCAGCCTGCAACGGGAGCTGACCGAACGCGGCGACGCGGTGGTGCTGACCTACCGCACCGACGCCGGGCCCCGCCCCGACTACCTGCGGATGTACGCGCTGGACCAGTTCAACGGCAACCGGTGGTCGTTCTCCTCGCTGTCGACCGGCGACCGGGACCGGCTGCAGCCGGGCGTGGAGCTGACCCCGGCGCCGGGCCTGGGGCCGGTGCGGGTCCGCCGCGTGACCACGGAGGTCCGGGTGTCCCGCCGGGTCCGCGAGATGGACTTCCTGCCGGTGCCCTACGCCCCCGCCCGCGTGTCGGTCAAGGGCGACTGGCGGGTGGACGACGCCTCGCGGATGATCTACTCCCCGCGCGACTCGGCGAGCGGCCGGTCCTACACGGTGGTCAGCGCGCAGACGATGCCGACCGTGCGGGACCTGGCGGCGGGCACCGCGTTCCCGTCGGAGATCGCGCGGCGCTACACCGCCCATCCGCGCACGGTGCCGCCGGAGGTCATGCGGCTGACCCGGGAGATCACCAAGGGCGCGCGCACCGCGCACGAGCAGGCGGTGATGTTGCAGCGCTGGTTCACGCGGACCGGCGGGTTCCGGTACGACCTGTCGGCGCCGGCGCCCCGGCGCGGCGACGACCTGGTGAACTTCCTGCTGCACGACAAGCGCGGCTACTGCGAGCAGTTCGCGGCGTCGATGGCGCTGATGGCCCGCATCCTGGGCATTCCCGCGCGGGTCGCGATGGGCTACACGCCGGGCACGCAGAGCGGCCCGAACGAGTGGACGGTGCGGTCCCGCGACGCGCACGCCTGGCCCGAGCTGTACTTCGAGGGCGCCGGGTGGGTGCGGTTCGAGCCGACCCCCTCGGGGCCGGGCGGCGCGGGGCAGGGCACCGCGACCTCCCCGTCCTACTCGGAGACGACGGCGATCGCCGAGCAGCCGGGCGAGGACGGGCAGACCGAGCCGACCCCGTCGGCGTCGTCGAGCACGGCGCCGGGGGCGTCCGAGAGCGCCGCGCCGCAGGGGCGTCCCGACCCGCTGGGCGACCAGGGCGACCGGGGTTCGCCCCAGGAGGACGACGGCACGCCGCCGGCGGGCTGGATCGCCGGGACGGTGCTGGTGCTGGCGCTGCTGGCGGCGCCGATGGTCGCGCGGGCGCTGGCGCGGCGGCGGCGCTGGTCGGCGCTGCGGCCGGCGGCCGGCGACGGGCCGGGGGCCCGGGACGACGGCGGGGCCGGGTTCGCGGATCCGGCGGAGGCGGCGGCGCACGCCGCGTGGCGGGAGCTGCGGGCCGACGCGGTCGACCACGGTCTGGAGTGGCGGCCCGGTGACACGCCGCGGCAGGCGGCGCGGCGGCTGTCGGAGCTGCTGGAGCTGGACGCCGAGACGGCGCGGTCGCTGGGCCGGATCGCGCGGGCCGAGGAGATGGCGCGGTACTCGCGGTCGCGGGTCCCGGCCCCGGCGGAGGTGCTGCGGGCCGACGTGCGGGCGGTGCGGGAGGCGTTCGCGGCGTCGGTGGGGCGCACGGCGCGGTGGCGCGCGCGGCTGCTCCCCCCGTCGGCGATGGCGGCGACGTCGCAGGCCGCGCAGTCGCTCGGCCGGGCGGTCGGCGGCCGCGTCCGCCGGGACGGGGGGCGGTGGGGCCGGGTGCGGGACCGGCTCGGAGGGTGGCGGTCCCGGAACCGGGACCGCTGACGGCGGCGGGGGCCGCCCGGTCACCCGCCCTGGCCTGTGTTCACCGGCCCGTGTTCACTGGTCCGCGTTCACCGGTGCCGGGTTCACCGGCCTCCGGTGGCCGCCGGACCTGACGATCACAGACCCTCGGTGGTCACTGGCCTTCGGTGCGGCGGCGCCAGCGTTCCTCCATCCGCTCCATGAAGCCGGAGCGGGCGGGCTTGCCGCCGTCCGCCGGGGGGGACGCCTCGGTCCCGACCCCGGTCATGCGCTTCCAGCTGGACAGGGCCCAGACACAGCAGGCGACCATCAGCAGGAACCCGGCGACGCTCACGGCGACGGTCACGGTTCCCTTGTTCATGACCAGGCCGGTCATCAACGCGCAGACGCCTACCACGAAGCCGAGTGCGGCCTTGACGATCCGTCGTTTGTAGTGCACCTGCGGATTGGTGGAGCGGACCGCGTGTGCGAACTTCGGATCCTCGGCGTACAAGGCCTGCTCGATCTGCTCGAGCATGCGCTGCTCGTGCTCAGAGAGCGGCACGGCGCCTCCCAACGACAGCCCCGCGACGGGGTTTCCGGTGCAGGACGGGGACCTCAACGGTGATATGCCCAGAATACGAGCCCGGACAAGCCTGCGAAAGCAAACGGCCAACCGAGGACCAGCCGCCGGTCATCTCTTCGTCCCCAGTCAACGCCTTCCGCCTCCACCGTCACGTCCGTCACCGGCGTCCCCCGGCGTCCCTCCGCCGGGTCCGCCCCGGTCGGCGGGTCGCACCAGCGACGCCGGCCGCACCGCGCCCGCGCCGAACCGGTGCGCCACCTGGTCGATCGCCCGTTCGGCCTCGCGCCACCCGGTCTCGGGCTCGTCGAACGCCAGCTGGCGCGGGGCCTGGTCGGCGGGGCCCAGGTTCTCCACGCGGACCCCGACCAGGCGGAGTCGTACCCGCTCCAGGCCGGACCCCTCATACAGCTCGCATGCTGTGACATAGATCACACGGGCGAGGTCGGTGGCGGCGTCCAGGGTGCGCGACCGGGTGACGGTCTTGAAGTCACCGGTGCGGAGTTTGACGCTCACGGTGCGTCCGGCCAGCCCGCCGCCGCGCAGCCGCGCCCCGACCTTCTCCGCCAGCCGCAGCAGCTCGCGGCGGATGGTCTCGGGGTCGGCGATGTCGGTGTCGAAGGTCTCCTCGGCCCCGATGCTCTTGTCGGGGGTGTGCGGGGTGACCGCGCGGGGGTCGCGGCCCCAGGCCAGCTCGTACAGGTGGGCGCCCATGGCGTTGCCGAGCTCGCGCCGCAGGACCGTCAGCGGCGTCTGGGCGAGCTGCCCGACGGTGCGCAGCCCCAGGCGGGCGAGGGTCTGCTCGGTGCGCTCCCCCACACCCCACAGCGACGCGACCGGCAGCGGGTGGAGGAACTCGGTGACGCCGTCGGCGGGGACGACCAGCATCCCGTCGGGCTTGCAGCGGGTGGAGGCGAGCTTGGCGACGAACTTGTTGGCGGCGACGCCGACCGAGCAGGTGATCCCCTGCTGCTCCCACACCTGGCGGCGGATGCGCTGGGCGATCGCGGCGGGGCTGCCCAGCAGCCTGCGGGCCCCGGCGACGTCGAGGAACGCCTCGTCCAGCGACAGCGGCTCCACCAGCGGGGTGACCGAGTGGAAGATCTCGAAGACGGCGGCCGACACCCGCCGGTACTTGTCGTGGTCGCCGGGGAGCACGACCGCCTGCGGGCACAGCCGCCGGGCCCGCGACATCGGCATGGCGGAGTGGACGCCGAACCGCCGGACCTCGTAGGAGGCCGCCGCCACGACGCCGCGCGGGCCGGTCCCGCCGACGATGACGGGACGGCCGCGCAGCTCGGGGCGGTCCAGCAGCTCCACGCTGACGAAGAAGGCGTCCATGTCCACGTGGAGGATGGGGCAGCCGGTGTCGTCGGCGGGCGGGCCGGGCGGCGGCCCGGGCCGGTGCAGCTGCTGCTTGCGGCTCACTTCCGGTCGGCCACCAGGTGGAGCTGGGTGGCCAGCTCGCGCAGCACCGGGTGCACGGCGGCGGCCCGCTCCAGCGCCAGCAGCGCCTCGGCCGAGTCGGTCTCGCCGTCCAGCAGCGAGCCCGGCACCAGGTCGGCGAAGATCCGCACCCCGTGCAGCTCGGCGACGCGCAGGTCCGCGTCCTCGGCGAGGGCGGTCAGGCTCTCGCGGGTGAAGCGGCGCGGCGTCCGGTCGTGGTCGCCCCACCGGCCGTCCGGGTCGTCCAGGACGCGGCGGGCGTCCTGGAAGTGCCCGGCGACGGCGCGGTGCAGGGCCGCGCCGACCTGCCCGGCGACCAGCACGCTGACCGAGCCGCCCGGCCGGACCGCCTGCGTGATGGCGGCCATGGCGGCGGCCGGGTCGTCGACGTACTCCAGCACGCTGTGGCTCAGGACCAGGTCGGCCGACCCGGTGCCGAGCAGGTCCGGCAGGTCGACCACGTCGCCCTGCAGGGCGCGCACGGTGACGCCGGACTCGGCGGCGCGGCGCTCCAGCGCGGCCAGCGCGTCCGGGCTCTCGTCCACCACGGTGACGCGGTGGCCGAGCTCGGCGAGCGGCACGGCGAACCCGCCGGTGCCGCCGCCCACGTCCACCACGTCGCTGGGCCCCTCGGGGGCGATGCGGTCCAGTACGGTGCGCAGCGCGTCCCACAGGACCACGCCCCGGACCCGGGCGCCGCCCCGGAGCCGCCTTGCCTGCTGGGCGGCCACGGCCACCCCCCTCACGTCTTCGACCATCGCTCCCCGACGCTCCCCGAGCCTAGTCCCGCGCTACAGCGACAGCGAGGGCTTGAGTTTCTGCAGCCGCGACAGCAGCCCGTTGACGAATCTGGGCGACTCGTCGGTGGACAGCTCCGTGGCCAGTTTGACCGCCTCGGTGACGGCGACCGCGTCCGGGACGTCGTCCACCCACAGCAGCTCGAACGCGCCCATCCGCAGGATGGTGCGGTCCACCACCGGCATGCGCTCCAGGGTCCAGCCGGTCGCGTAGGTGGAGATCAGCTCGTCGATGCGGTCGAGGTGCTCCTGCACGCCCTCGACGATGCGCACGGCGTGCCCGTACTCGGCGAGCTCGCTCTGGTTCGGCCGGCCGCGCTGCGCGAGGACCTCGGTGGGCCTCTCCTCGCGCAGCTCGGCGGCGAACAGGATGTCCAGGGCGAGCTTGCGCGCCTTGGTGCGTGCCGCCATCAGCCGCGGCCGAGGTACCCGCCGGAGCGGGTGTCGACCTTGACCTTCTCGCCGGTGCTGATGAACAGCGGCACCTGGATCTGCGCGCCGGTCTCCAGGGTGGCGGGCTTGGTGCCGCCGGTGGAGCGGTCGCCCTGCAGGCCGGGCTCGGTCTCGGTGATCTCCAGCACGACGGCGGCCGGGAGCTCGACGTACAGCGGGTTGCCCTCGTTGAACGCGATGACGGCGTTCTGCTCGGGCAGCAGGTAGTCGGCCGCGCCGCCCACGACGGACGCCGGGATGTGCGGCTGGTCGTAGGTCTCGGTGTCCATGAAGACGAAGTCCTCGCCCTCGCGGTAGAGGTACTGCATCTCGCGCTTGTCGACGGAGGCGATCTCGACCTTGGTGCCCGCGTTGAAGGTCTTGTCGATGATCTTGCCCGAGAGCACGTTCTTGATCTTCGTGCGGACGAAGGCCGGGCCCTTGCCGGGCTTGACGTGCTGGAACTCCAGGACCGTCCAGAGCTGGCCCTCGATCCTCAGCGTCATGCCGTTCTTCAGGTCGTTCGTCGTCGCCACAGGTGTCTCCCGGTAGCGGACCCGCCCCGTCACAGGACGAGCAGGTCCTTGGTCGTCTTGGTGAGGAGCTCCGGACCGTTCGCGCGGACCACGAGGGTGTCCTCGATGCGGACGCCGCCCCGGCCGGCGAGGTAGACGCCCGGCTCGGCGGTGATCGGAACTCGATCCATCAGCTTACCGGTCCTGCCGTACCCCATGAGCGGAGCCTCGTGGATCTCCAGGCCGACGCCGTGTCCGAGGCCGTGGGTGAAGTCCGCGCCGTGCCCCGCCGCCGCGATCAGGTCGCGCGCGGCGGCGTCCACGCGGGACACGTCGGTGTCGGGGACGGCGGCGTCGACGGCGGCCTGCTGGGCGGCGCGGACCAGGTCGTAGACGTCGCGCTGCCAGCCGGCGGGCTCGCCGATCGCGACGGTGCGGGTCATGTCGGCGTGGTAGCCGGCGTAGCGGGCCCCGAAGTCCATCGTGACCAGGTCGCCGGGCTGGAGCGCGCGGTCGCCGGGGCGGTGGTGCGGGACGGCGCCGTTGGGGCCGGAGGCCACGATCGACTCGAACGCGATCCCCTCGGCGCCGAAGTCGACCATCTGGCGTTCCAGGGCGACGGCGACCTGGCGTTCGGTCAGGCCGGGCCGCAGCCGGGGCAGCACCGCGTCGAACGCCCGGTCGGTGATCGCGCACGCCTCGGCCAGCAGCACGATCTCGTCCTCGCCCTTGACGAAGCGCAGCTCCTCGACCAGCGGCGGCAGGGGCGCCAGCGCCACGTCGCCGTCCAGGGCGGCCAGGTCGGCGTGCCGGGCGACGGTCAGGTCGTGGGCCTCGAAGCCGAGCCGCCGCGCGCCGGCGCCGGCGGCGCGGGAGGTGAGGGTCTCGGCGGTCCGGCGCTCGACGACCAGCTCCAGCTCGGGGCAGACCAGCGCGGCGGTGCCCGCGTAGCGGCCGTCGGTCGCCAGGACGGCGGGCCCGCCGGCGGGGACCAGCAGCGCGGCGTTGGAGCTGTCCAGTCCGGTCAGGTAGCGGACGTTGACCGGGCGGGTCACCAGCATCGCGTCGACGTCGGCGGCGGCGAGCCGCGCGGCCAGGCGGTCGCGGCGGCGTTCGTGGAGTTCCCCCATGCTCCGGACTCTAGTTCACCTCCGGTTCGCCGCCGCGTCCCGGGGTGATCACAGAACATGGAGGAGTCTCGCCCCACCGGCGGTCCCGGCCTGGTCGTGGCCGGCGCCGGGCGCTCGGTCTTCGGGTGGGGCCGCCTGGACCCCCGTGCGGGGTGAACGGCGGAAGGACGTATCCGCTCACGCGAAGCGGTCCGGGGCGCCCCGGACCGCTTTCGCCCGTTCCCGGATCAGACGTCCTCGGCCATCAGCTTGATCTTTTCGATCAGCGCCAGCCGCGCCTTGTGGTCACCCGCGATCGGGCTCACGTTGAGGGTGGTGACGCCGGACGCCTTCATGGCGGCCAGGCGCTCGCGGACGTGGCCCTCGGAGCCGATGAGGGACATCTTCTCCAGCAGCTCGTAGGGGACCTTGGCGGCGGCCTCGTCCTTCTTACCCGCCAGGTAGAGGTCCTGGATCTCCTCGGCCTCCTTCTCCCAGCCGTAGCGGCGGCAGAGGTCGTTGTAGAAGTTCTTTCCCTTGGCGCCCATGCCGCCGATGTAGAGGGCGGCCATCGGGCGGCCGAACTCCAGGAAGCCCTGCACGTCGTCGCCGATGGCGAGCGGGGCCTGGCCGACGATGTCGAGCTCGCCGAGGGAGGGGTCGCGCTTGGCCCTGCCCGCCGCCAGGGAGGCGCCCCAGACGTCGGCGGCCTTCTCCGGCAGGTAGAAGATCGGCTCCCAGGCGTTGGCGATCTCGGCGGTCATCTCGACGTTCTTGGGGCCGATCGCCGCGACGAGGATCGGGATGTCCTCGCGCACCGGGTGGTTGATGATCTTCAGCGGCTTGCCGAGGCCGGTGCCCTGCCCCTCGGGCAGCGGCATGGCGTAGTGCTTGCCCTCGTGTTGGAGGCGCTCGCGCTTCCAGACCTTGCGGCAGATCTCGACGACCTCGCGGGTGCGGCCGAGCGGCGCGTGGTAGGGAACGCCGTGGAAGCCCTCGATCACCTGCGGGCCGGACGCGCCGATGCCCAGGGTGAAGCGGCCCTCGGAGACGAAGTCCAGGCCCGCCGCGGTCATGGCCAGCAGGGTCGGCGTCCGCGAGTAGATCGGCAGGATGCCGGAGGCGATCTCCACCCGCTCGGTCTTGGCCGCGATGTAGCCGAGCTGGCTCACCGCGTCGAAGCTGTAGGCCTCGGCGACGTAGACGATGTCCAGTCCGGCCTTCTCGTAGTCGGCCAGCTCGGCGACGGTCTCCTTGAAGCCGCCCGAGTAGTTGAGCGCCATGCCGATGCGCATCCGGCGTCCCTTCCGTAAACCGAATCAGATTCCAGTGAGCGTAACGCGTGCGGGGCCGGGTCAGAAGACCGGGCCGCGCAGCGCCTCGATCGTGGCGCGGTACATGTCGGAACGGATCTTCCCGACGACCTTGCCGTCCTTGGGGGCCAGCTCCGCCGCCGTCCGCACGGCGGTCGGCAGCACGTCGGCCTCGGCGGCGGTGAGCCGCACGATCCCGGCGGCCTGCGCCTGCTCGGCGGTGTAGCGGCGGCCGGTGACCATCGCCTCGTGCGCCACGGCCGGGGTCAGCCGGGACTGGATCAGCGCGCTCATGCCGGGCGTGAAGCTCATGCCGAGATCGACCTCGGGCAGGCAGAAGAAGCCGCGGTCGGTGCGCATGACGGCGACGTCGTGGGCGAGCGTGAGCATGGCCCCGCCCGCGAACGCGTGGCCGTTCACCGCCGCGACGGTCGGCAGCGGCAGCTCCAGCAGGCGCGCGTAGAGGGCGTTGACGTCCTTGAGGTACCGCTCGAACCGGTCGCGGTTCTCGCCGAGCCACTCCAGGTCCAGGCCGTTGGAGTAGAACTTGCCGGTGCCGACGGTCACCAGGGCGCGGGGGCCCTCGGTGGCGGCGACCTCGTCCAGGACCTTATGCACCGCGGCCAGGAAGTCGGGGTGGAAGCGGTTCTCGCCGCTGTCGTACCGCAGGACGAAGACGTCGCCGTCGCGCTGGAGGTCGATCACTCAGGTCTCCTTACCTCACGTGCCTGGAGCAGCACATTACTCGCCGGTAACCGGCGGGAACACCATGCACGTGCTCGTGCCGTGCGCGATCAGCTTGCCGTTCTCGTCGGTGACGCGCCCCTCGGTGGTGGCGACCTTGCGCCCCAGATGGATGACCGTTCCCTCGCAGCGCAGCTTCGCACCCTCGATGGAGGCGGCGCGCACGAAGTTCACCTTGAGTTCGAGGGTGGTGTACCCGGCGCCCTCGGGCAGGGAGGTGTGCACCGCGCACCCCATGGCCGAGTCCAGCAGCGTGGAGACGATGCCGCCGTGCACGGTGCCCAGGGGGTTGCTGAACCGGGGGTCGGTGGCCAGCGCGAACACGACGCGGCCCGGCTCCAGCGTCTCGGCGGTCATGCCCAGCAGCGCCCCGACGCCGATGCCCTGCTCGACACCCATGTTGATCAGGTCCTTGAGCTGCCGGAGCCCGGCGGTCGTCGGCGTCTCGGCCACGGCCCTCCCCCTCGCTGTGTATGACGACTGTCATATGGCAGCGTCGCTATGACACGCGTCATAGTCAAGGCGCGCTGCTTATGATGAATGTCATAATCAGTGGTCATGGGGACCGACAGCCGGGAACGCATGGTGCGCAGCGCCGCCTACCTCTTCCGCGAGCGCGGGTACTCGGGCACCGGGTTCCGGGACGTGATCGCGCACAGCGGCGCGCCGCGCGGTTCGATCTACCACCACTTCCCCGGCGGGAAGGTGCAGCTGGCCGAGGAGGCGGTGCGCTACGCCGGGGAGTTCCTGAACGCCGGGATCGCGGCGGCCAACGAGGGCGGCGACGCGGCGGCGTCGGTGGACGCGTTCGTCGGCTGGTGGCGGCGGGTGCTGGTGAAGAGCGAGTTCCGGGCGGGCTGCCCGGTGACGGCGGTGACGGTCGAGTCCCACGACGACGCCCCGCAGCTGGCGCGGGCCGCGGCGGCGGCGTTCGACCGCTGGGAGGACACCCTGGCCACCGGGCTGGGCAACGCGGGCGTGCCCGACGAGCGCGCGGCGCGGCTGGCACGGCTGATCGTCGCGGCGGTGGAGGGCGCGACGATCCTGTGCCGCGCCCACCGTGACGTGAAACCCCTGGACGACGTGGTGGCCGAGCTCAAGGAGATGACCCGGCTGGCGGTCGAGTCCGGGTCCTGACGGCCGGGCCATGACCGCCGAGCCGTGAAGGCCGGGTGGAGCGTCGAGCCGTGAAGGCCGGGCGGAGCGCCGGTCAGGTGGTCGTGTCCTCCTTGGCGTCCTGCTCGGCGAGCAGCTCGGCGACGGCCTGGAGGGCCAGCACGTACGAGGTCAGGCCGAACCCGGCGATCGTCCCGGTGGCGACCCCGGCGACGACCGAGGTGTGCCGGAACTCCTCGCGGGCGGCCGGGTTGGAGATGTGGACCTCGACCAGCGGGGCGGTGCGCTGGGCGAGGGCGTCGCGCAGCGCGTAGGAGTAGTGCGTGAACGCGGCCGGGTTGATCACGACGGGGGTGCGCTCGTCGGCGGCCTCGTGCACCCAGCGGATCATCTCGGCCTCGTCGTCGGTCTGCCGGACCTCGACGTGCAGGTTCAGGTGGCGGCCGGTGTCGCGGCACAGCGCCACCAGGTCGTCGAAGGTGTCGGCGCCGTAGACGTCGGGTTCGCGGGTGCCGAGACGGCGCAGGTTGGGGCCGTTGAGCACGAGGACCCGGTTCATCGCCGCGCTCCGTTCATCGTGAGACCTCCCGGTAGGCGGCGGTGAGCAGGTCCTCGTCGGGGCCCTCCAGGCGGCCGGGCTCGGCGAGGGCGTCCAGCACCACGAAACGCAGCGTCGAGCCGCGCGACTTCTTGTCGATGGTCATGGTGGCGCGCAGCTCCGGCCAGGCCTCGCCGCTGTAGGAGGTCGGCAGGCCCACCGAGGTGAGGATGGAGCGGTGCCGGTCCACGACGTCCTGCGGGAGGCGTCCGGCCAGGCGCGCCAGCTCGGCGGCGTAGACCATGCCGATCGCCACGGCGTGGCCGTGCCGGAACCGGTAGTCCTCGGCCTTCTCGATGGCGTGGGCCAGGGTGTGGCCGTAGTTGAGGATCTCCCGCAGCCCGGCCTCCTTCAGGTCGGAGGAGACGACGTCGGCCTTGACCTGGACGGCGCGTTCGATCAGCTCGCGGGTGTGGGGCCCGTCGGGGCGGGCCGCGCCCTCGGGGTCGTCCTCGACCAGCTCCAGGATCTTGGGGTCGGCGATGAATCCGGCCTTGACCACCTCGGCGAGGCCGCTGATGTAGTCCTGCCGCGGCACGGTGATGAGCGTGGTCAGCTCGCACAGCACCCCGGCCGGGGGGTGGAACGCGCCGACGAGGTTCTTGCCCTCGGGGATGTTGATGCCGGTCTTGCCGCCGACGGCCGCGTCCACCATGCCCAGCAGCGTGGTGGGGACGAGCACGGACCGCACGCCGCGCAGCCAGGACGCGGCGGCGAACCCGGCCAGGTCGGTGGTCGCGCCGCCGCCGACGCCGACGACCGCGTCCGAACGCGTCATGCCGAGCCGCGCGAACCGCGACCACAGCCCGGCCAGCACCCCGGTCTCCTTGGCGGCCTCGCCGTCGGGCACCGGGATCGGGTGGACGTCGTACCCGGCCTGCTCCAGCGCCCCGCACACGGGCCGGGCGATCTCGGGCAGGCCCTCGGCGTGCACGACGGCGACGGTGCGGACCCGCTGGCCCAGCATGCCGGCCAGCTCGCCGAGCACGCCGGTGCCGATGACGACGTCGTAGGGGTCGGCCCCGCCCACGTGGACGCGGGACTGGGTCATGACAGCTCCTTGACGATCTCTTCGACGACCTCGTCGGGGGTGCGCTGGTCGGTGGCGACCGTGATCACCGCCAGCCGCTCGTAGATCGGCAGCCGTTCCTCCAGCAGCTTGCGCAGCTGGGAGCGGGGGTTGAGGACCAGCAGGGGGCGGGCGGAGTTCAGCCCGACCCGCTTGACCGCCTCGGCCAGGCCGACCTGGAGGTACACGACGGTGTGACCGGCCAGCAGCTCCTGCGTCTCGGCGGCGAGGATCGCGCCGCCGCCGAGGGCCAGCACGCCGTCGTGCTCGGCGAGGGCCGCGGCGACGGCGTCGCGTTCCAGGGCGCGGAAGTGCTCCTCGCCGTCGTCGATGAAGATCTCGCTGATCGGCTTGCCGGCGGCGGCCTCGACGTCGGCGTCGGTGTCGCGCAGCACGGCGTCCAGCCGTTCGGCGAGCGCCGTGCCGACGGTGGACTTGCCCGAGCCTGGCGGGCCGATGAGCACTGCCTTGGGAGCCATGGACGCCCCTACTTGATCGTCAGGGAGGACAGGTAGCCGTTCACGTTGCGGGCGGTCTCCTCGGCCGAGTCGCCGCCGAACTTCTCCAGCGCCGCGTCGGCCAGCACCAGCGCGACCATCGCCTCGGCGACCACGCCCGCGGCCGGGACGGCGGTGACGTCGCTGCGCTGGTTGATCGCCTTGGCGGGCTCGCCCGTCCGGACGTCGATGGTGTCCAGGCGGCGCGGCACCGTCGAGATCGGCTTCATGGCGGCGCGGGCCCGCAGCACCTCGCCGGTGGTCATGCCGCCCTCGATGCCGCCCGCGCGGTTGGTGCGGCGGCGGACGCCCCCGGGCGTGTTGTCGATCTCGTCGTGGGCGCGGGAGCCGGGACGGCGGGCGGTGGTGAACCCGTCGCCGATCTCCACGCCCTTGATCGCCTGGATGCCCATGAGGATCCCGGCCAGGCGGGAGTCGAGGCGGCGGTCCCAGTGGACGTGGCTGCCGAGGCCCGGCGGGAGGCCGTAGGCGAGGACCTCCACGACGCCGCCGATGGTGTCCCCGGCCTTCTTGAGCTCGTCGACGTGGGCGACCATCCGCTCGGAGGTGCCGGCGTCGAAGCAGCGCACGGGGCTGCCGTCCACGGCGGCCAGGTCGCCCGGGCCGGGCAGGACGTCCGCGGGGGCCTCGACCTCGCCCAGCGCGATCACGTGGCTGAGGACGTCGACGTCGAGGACCTGCTTGAGGAACGCCTTGGCGACCGTGCCGAGCGCCACGCGGGCGGCCGTCTCGCGGGCGCTGGCCCGCTCCAGCACCGGCCGGGCGTCGTCGAAGCCGTACTTCTGCATGCCGACGAGGTCGGCGTGGCCGGGCCGGGGCTGCGACAGGGGCGCGTTGCGCGCCTGGGCGGCCAGCAGCTCGGGGTCCACGGGGTCGGCGGCCATGACCGTCTCCCACTTGGGCCACTCGGTGTTGCCCACCTGGATCGCGACGGGCCCGCCCAGCGTGACGCCGTGGCGGACGCCGCCGAGGATCGTCACCTGGTCCTGTTCGAACTTCATGCGGGCGCCCCGCCCATGGCCGAGCCGCCGTCGGCGCAGTTCCTCGGCGATGTCGGCCGAGGTCACGCGCACTCCGGCGGGCAGGCCCTCCACGATGGCGGTGAGGGCCGGGCCATGGGACTCCCCCGCGGTCAACCAGCGCAGCATGCGCCCATCCTTCCATCTCCCGGCATGTGGACGCGCACTTGTCCACAGCCTGAGATGCGGCGATGGCCGGGACCGGGCGCCTCCCCCGGCCCTCCCCGCGTCAGGCGCGGGCCAGCACGGTGACGACCGCGTCCCAGTCCCGCGGCGGCAGCTCCTGGCCCGTGCCCGGCAGCCGGACCAGCTCGGCCCCGGGGATCTCCCGCGCCAGCGCCTCGCCGTTCCCGACCGGGAAGAACGGGTCGTCCTCCCCGTGGACGACCACCGTCGGCACGCCGATCCCGCCCAGCCGCTCGCGCCACCGGGGGCCGCAGTCCAGCGCCGCGAACACGGTCCCGAGCTGGTTCGACCGGTGCGCCTTCGCGGCGTCCACGCCCGCCGGCACCACCGTGCGGTCGAAGATCCGGCCCGCCAGGTCGCGCGCCGCCGCCTCGTCGAACCCCGCCGTGCCCGCCAGGCGCCGCGCCCGCTCCACCATGGCCGCCAGCACCGAAGCGCGGTCGGACCAGTCGGGCTTCGGAGCCGACATGAGGGACTTCATCAGCTCCGCGTCGTGCTCGGGCAGGTCGGGGTCCACCGGCCCCGGAGCGTTCGGCCGCGTCGCGACCAGGGTGAGCGCGGTCATCCGGCCCGGGTGGTCGAGCGCCAGGAGCTGCGCGATCCAGCCGCCGACGCCGAAACCCGCCACGTGCGCGGACGGCAGGCCGAGCGCGTCCAGCAGACCGGCCGCGTCGGCGACCAGGTCGCGAAGGGTGTAGCCGGGCGCGTCCGGGTCGACCGTGGTGGAGCGGCCCGTGTCCCGCAGGTCGTACCGGATCACATGGCGCGGCGTCCCGGCCAGCCGCTCGCACAGCGCGTCCGGCCAGGAGAGCATCGAGTTGCCGATCAGCAGCACCGGTGGCGCGTCCGGCTCCCCGAAGGTCTCGGTGCACAGCTCCACCCCGTTCACCGCCACCAAACGCTCGTCACCCATGCTCGCCACCCCTCGTTCGGTCCCCTCACGGCCTGCTCCATGAAGGCGTTGATCTCTTGACCCCGGGGGCGGGGGAAACTCATCGGACCGTCATGCGGCACGGCCCGCGAACGCGCGGGCGGCGGCCTGGAACGCGTCCGGGCCGGCTCCGGCGAGGTGCTCCATGAGGGCCTCGGCCGTCGAGGCGCTGACCAGCATGGACCCGGCGGCCCGCCACACGCCCCGGTCGCAGGTCCAGATGTCCCAGGCGGGGAACAGATCGCGCAGGATCACCAGGAGGACGTCACGGGGCGCCATGCCGCGCTCCGTTCAGGACCGCGTACACGGCCTTGCCGCCGGAGGCGAGGCGGTGGAAGCCCCAGGCGGCGGTCAGCTCGGCGACGATGGCCAGCCCCCGCCCGGTGAACGAGTCCGGCGTCAACGGCCGGGGCCGCGGCTCGCTATCGCCGCTATCGCGCACCTCGACCACGGGCCCGGCGTCCGACAGGTAGAGCCGCACGGAGATCATCTCCCCCGGCGCGCTGCCGTGCCTGTAGGCGTTGGTGACCAGCTCCGACACCACGAGCAGGGCGACCCCCACCGCCGCCCGTTCGACCCCCTCGGCCTCAAGCCACCCCCGCGCGAAATCCCGCGCGATTTTGATCGACTCCGCAACAGAAGCGATCACAAGAATGGACGGATCGGACATCGCAGCCGGTGGTGGACCATCAGATGTGGTGATCATTTCTCCAGTCGCTTTCGAAAAAGCCTGCGCCTGTCACCACCGTCGCCGAAAATGAGATGCCGGAGAAGAAAAACCGCAACCGGCGGACCAAAGTGAAAGCATGGCCGACGCACCGTTGGTCATCACTGGTCGTCATGGGTCATGATGGGCCGTGAGGCCCCTGGACGGGAGGCGTCGCATGCCACAGCCGCCGAAGCAGCTCACCCCCTCGAACGGTGCTCTCGACCTGTTCGGATCGGAAGTTCGCAGGTACCGCCAGCTGGCCGGCCACAGCATCGCCCAACTGTCCGACCGGATCCCCTACAGCTCCTCGTTCATCGGAGCCGTCGAGCGGGCCGAGTCCCGCTGCGAACGCGCCTTCCCCGAACACTGCGACCGCGTGCTGGAGACCAAGGACGCGCTCACCCACCTCTACGACGGGCTCTTCGCCGGTAAGGCGAGCGCCTTCCCGGAGTGGTTCCGCGAGTGGACGGAGATAGAGGCTCTCGCACTCACCCTCAAGGCGTACCAGCCGAACATTGTCGACGGGTTGCTGCAAACCCCTCAGTACGCAGAGATCCTCCTCTTTGGTGACCAGGCCAAGGTGGAGGCCCGGATGGGGAGGCAGGCCATCCTCACACGCAGCGACCCTCGGCCACCGCGCATCATCACGGTCATGCCCGAGACCGTGCTCTGGTACGACGTGGGCGGCCCCGACGTGATGCGTGCCCAACTTGAAAAGCTGGCAAGCACGAGTTCACCGTGGATGAGCATGCAGATCATTCCCAACGGCCAGCGGCACCCGGGAAACCTGGGAGCGTTCGTCCTGGCAACGCTGCCCGATGGTTCGGAAGTCGCTTACGTGGAAACCGCGTTGCGTGGGATGATCGTCGAAGACCGCGCAGACATCGCTGAGCTCAAGGACCAGTTCGACATGATCTGCACTCAAGCCCTCCCCGTCGGCATGTCCGTGGACCTAATCAGCCAAACAGTCGATAGATGGAAGCCATGAAGAATGACATGAAGTGGCGCAAGTCGAGTCGCAGTGGAAGCAACGGTGGGCACTGCGTCGAGGTTGCCAACGAACTGGACACCATTGCCATCCGTGACAGCAAAAACCCTAACGGCAGCCTGCTGCTCATCAGCCATGAAGAGGCCCGCGCATTGTCCAAGCACCTCAAGAACGCTTAGCCTCGCGTGGAAGCAACGGAGAACGAGTTGATGTGGCGCAAGTCAAGTCGCAGCGGAAGCAACGGTGGAGATTGCGTTGAAGCGGCTTCCACGCCCGATGCTGTCGCCATCCGTGACAGCAAGAGCCCTGGTGATGGCCCGCTGCTCATCAACCGTGAGGAAGCCCGCGCGTTGTCCGAACGCATCAAAGTCCTCTGACCCGTACGCGGGAACGCCCCTCGTTCCGCGCAGGTGAGACGGGGGGCGTTCGCGGGTCAGTGGGCGTGCTCGGCGAACGCCCTGCGGCCCAAGCCGGTCATCGGCGTACGCGGTAGCGCAGGTGGAGTACGCGGTTGCCCTGGATCACCACGTCGGGGTCCTCCAGTAGGTGCTGGGTGTCGACCGATCCGAAGTAGCGTTTGCCCGACCCGAAGACCACGGGTGCGACGTCCATGGCGACCTCGTCCACGAACCCCGCGGCCAGGATCTGGCCGCCGACGTCACCGGCGGCGACCTCGACCGTGCGGTCGCCCGCGAGTTCCTGCGCCTTGGCCATGGCGGCCTCGATGCCATCGACGAAGTGGAACGGCGCCTCGGGGTGCCAGCCCTCGGGCCTCGGCCGGTGCGACACGACGACCATGTGGTCGATCCCGCTCGGAGGCGTACCGCCCCAGCCCTCGGTCATGTCGAAGACGTGGCGGCCGACGACCGTCACCCCGATCTGGTCCCAGTACGCCCGGGTGTGGTCGTGGGACGCCTGCGACACCTTCGTCCGGCCGCTCTCGTCCAACGGGACGTCGCCGCTGGACATCCACTCGAACAGCGGCCCGACCTGGTCCTTCTCATCGGCGATGAAGCCGTCGACCGACACCGTGCCGTACATCACGACCTTGCCCATGGGGCCTCCTCCGCTCGGGAAATGCCCATACTGGCGCGTCCGGGGCCATCGGTTCTTGTAAGAAATCAATCGGCGGGCAGCGGCCCGACGTCGAGCGTGTGGCCTGGATGCTCGCGCAGGAACCGCCGCCGGACCTCCATGTACCGGGTCGGCGTGAGCCCGGTGAACCTGCGGAACTCGTGACCGAAGTGGGCCTGGTCGAAGTAACCGGCGCGGCTGGCGAGGTCGGCCCAGTCGACCGGTCCGGCGGGGTCGATCGCGAGCACGGTGGCGGTGAACCGGTAGGTGCGGGCGAGCCGTTTCGGCGTGACGCCGATGATCTCCTTGAACCGTTGTGCCAGGTGAGTGCTGCTGACACCGGCCACCGCGCTCAGGTCGCCGATCGCCACCGCTCCCGTGGTCGCCGCGATGACACCGCTGGTGTGGCGGACCAGCCCCAGGCCGGTGGTGTCGCAGAGCCGTCGCCTCAGCTCGTCCTCCAGCAGCGCCAGCATCTCGTGCGGCCCGGCCGCCGTGGCCAGCCGGTCTCGCAGCTCGGCGGTGGCGGGGCGGCCCCAGATCTGCTCCACCGTCACCGGCCGGTCGCACAGCTCGGCCGCGGGCATCGGCAGGAACGGCGCCATCCCCCACGGCTTGAAGTGCACGCCGACCGACCGGGTCCTCGGCGGGTAACCGAACGCCAGGGCGTGGGCGGGCGTGGTGATCACGCAGCCGTCGGCGTACTCGCCCGTCTCGATGCCGGTGCGGATGCGGAACGGCGCCCCGAGGTTGAGGATGAACACCGCCGACGGCATCGGCGGCAGCGTCAGCCAGGGGTACGGCGACGCGCCCTCCAGGTAGTAGAGGTCGTCGATCAGCCCGTCCAGCGGCGGTCGCGGCACTCTGGACACGTATTCCACGCGTCACAGCATCGCCGACGCGCGGACGGGCCGCCACAACGC
The DNA here is from genome assembly GCF_014138665.1 of Actinomadura kijaniata. Classification (NCBI taxonomy): domain Bacteria; kingdom Bacillati; phylum Actinomycetota; class Actinomycetes; order Streptosporangiales; family Thermomonosporaceae; genus Actinomadura; species Actinomadura kijaniata. Next base: position 234,093 of record NZ_JACJIA010000007.1, on the reverse strand, counting down.
GTGCACCGCGAAGCCGGGCCGTTCCGGAGCGGAACTCCCCAGGGCGACGAACGAACTTTTCGCCGGCTGCTTGCCCAGCGCGGCACCGCCACCCGCTACGGCAAGACCGCCGAGTCCCACATCGACGGGATCCCTCCGGCCGTGGCCACGGAGGTTCACGAGTCGGAAGACCGCTGCCTTCCTACGTTCTGTGGTGCTGAGTGCCCTGCTGGCCAGAGCAGTCCCGGTCCGCGATCGCCCACCGCCACCGACCGGGGAGAGCCGACCGCACGGATCGCGGCCGAGTCGACCGAAGTCCGCCAGGTGCTGCCCACCGCGTTGCAGGGCCTGCGTCGCGTCAGCTCCACCTTGCACCCCGACGGCGGGGCCCGGCTGAGGTGCGGCGTCCGGCCGCCGGGTGGGCGCCCACCGTCACAGATGCCCTGACCTGCGGATCGGGCGGCGCGTGGTCGGGGTGTGCAGGTCGCCGGGCCGAGCCGCGGGTCGTGTTCCCGGGATGGCTATGGGGTGTGGAACCGCACCTCGGGGTTGTTGCGCGACGGGCCGTCCAGCAGGGGTTGCGGGACGCGTCGCAGGTGCAGGTCGAAGAAGGCCCCGACGTAGTTACGGATGATCTTGTCCGAGCGCGTGCCCGGCAGGCCCTGCCGCGGATCCGACCGCGGGAGGCCGAGCTGATCGCTGAGCACGGGGACGTCGCAGAAGGTGAAGTGGTCCGAGCCGGCGACGGTCAGCCATCGCCTCCAGCCGTCCAGCCGCCGCCACGTCCGGTCCCACGTCTCGTCCTCGCCGCCCGGACGGTGGGTCTGGTCGTCGGTGCCCAGCATCAGGAACGGCCGTCCGCCGAGGCCGCCGTCGGGCACGGGGTCGGCGAAGGACCCGTCCATGTTGACGCCCGCCCGCATCCGGGGGTCGCGCGCCATGGTCGACGCCGCGGTCGCGCCGCCCAGCGAGTGCCCGGCCATGCCGATCCGCCGCCTGTCGATCAGGTGTGCGTGGCGCCAGGCCGGACGGCGTCCGGTCAGCCGGTCCAGGACGAACGACACGTCCCGGCTCCGGCCCACGGTGGCCCTTTCGAAGTCCTCCTTGGTCCTGGCCTTCTCGCAGGCCAGGCAGGTCAGCATCCGGCCGCCGGGGAACCGCGCGCCCACGGACTCGTAGGCGTGGTCCACCGCGGCGACGACGTAGCCGCGGCTGGCGAGCTCCTCTCCCAGTCCGGTGAGGGTGTAGCGGGACACGCTGAAGCCGGGGGAGAGCACCACCAGCGGGCGGCGTCCCGGTAGCGGCCGCGCGTCCACCCGGGCGTTGGTGCGCGTGGCGCTCACCGTCTCGGCCGAGACGACGCCGTCCAGGTCGCGGTCCTTCAGGAACAGCCGGACCTCCTCGGTGGCGGCATACCGCGCTCGGGCGCCGGGACCGGGCAGCGCCGGGTAGTACATGCTGAGCATCAGTTCGCGGGCGTTCGCCCCGGGCGCCCACGGGTCCTTGCGCGTGGGATCGACCAGGTGCAGGGTCGAGCGGCCGACCGCGTACGGTCCGGTGGGACGAGGGAGCCTCAGCCGCGCGTTCTCGGCGCTGCTGGACGCGGGCGTGGGGGTCGGCGACGCCGAGGCGGCGCCGGCGACGGTGAGAGGTACCGACACGGCGAGCGCGAGTACGGCGACGCTCGTCTTGCGAAGGATTCTGGTCACGCGCTCACGCTAGGTCGCGCCCATGGCCAGGCGCGTCAGCCTTGCGGCTGTCGCCGACCGACCGCGAGTCGGACGGTTCCTGTAGTACTCCAGACCGATGACGACGACGTCTTCTGCTGTCAGAGGCGCCGCGCCGCCTGGTGGCTCCGTCCGTCAGCGCGCCGGACCACCACGGCGTCGCCCGCGCAGGGCGCGATCCCCACGCACCCGAAGTGGGCATAAGGCACTTTCGTCCCCTGGGATGTGCGTATTCTCCTCGTGAACTCTGGCGCGGCGACAGGAAGGACGCGGGGAGTGAACGGAAGCGGGGACGGCGCGCGGTGGAATCCCTACGGGGGAGGGCAGCCGCCGGGGCCGGGGTGGCCGCCACCGCCACCGCCACCGCCCCCGCCCATGCCCCCGCCCATGCCGCCGATGGGTTCGCGGCCGCCGGTTCCGCCGCGCCCGCTGACCTTCGGGCGTCTCTTCAATCCGATCGCCGTGGCGCGTGCGGTGTTCACGCCGTCCCGGCCGGACCGCGTGCATGACCCGGTGGTGAGGAGGGTGCAGGTCTGGCGGTCGATCGTCGGCCTGGTCGCCGTCACGTGGATGATGGTGTCCTACGGGCTGGCCTCGGACGCCGACGCCGTGGTGGACGACCGCTTCGGCCAGATCCGCACCACCCTCATCACGTTGGCGGTGACGTTCCCGATCGCCGTCGCCGCCTTCATCGCGGCGGCCCGCCCGCCCAACCGGGGCCTGTTCCTGCGTCGCGCGGGCAAGCCCGCCGGGGCGCTGCTCGCGCTGGTCGTCACGATCGCCGCGCCGAGACTGGCCACAGGGCTGGGCTACGTGACCGAGGAGACCGACTGGACGGCCTCGCCGGGGCGGGTGGTGCTGCTGTTCGCGCTGGGCGCCTTCGGGTTGTGGCTCATTCCCTTCGTCCTCTACGGCATCCCGCTGTCGCTCGTGCACGTCTTCCGGACGGCGGACATCCACGAGACGGTCCCGCCACTGCTCGCGACGCTGCTCGTCTGGGGGGTCGCCCTCTTCGACGTGTTCCGGGGCGCCTACGACAGCGTGCCGCTCGGGGTACGGATGGTCTTCCTCCTGGGGGCCCCGCTGTCCGTCACCGTCCTGGCGGTGTGGGAGTTGCGGCGGCTGCGCAAGCGGCACGGCATCACCCTGCGCGGAGCACTGCTCCGCTGAGCCGCGGGCCGGTCATCAAGGCGAATGCGATGAATTCCCGAGTTTTCTGCTCACCGTGGAATCACCCCGGCCCGCGAATAGGGGATCATTCACCTGGGGTGAAGTAACCATGAAAGCTTCCTGACGCCGTCGACTGCTTGAGCGAATCGCGATCGGCCATCCGATAGGGCGATCAGCGGTTACACGCGGAAGAAGGGACCAGCAAATGGTGCGTGTGAAGCCACGCAATCTCCGGGTCCGGCTGGGGCGACCCTGGCCGTGACCGCCGTCGCGGTCGCGCCCGGCCTGGCCACGGTCAACGCGGCGCACGCGGAGACGAAGGCGGACCGTTACCGCGCCGTTCTCGTCGGCAAGGCGGCCGAGGGCGAGCCCTCGCCGGTGCTCGCCCGCGCCTGCGACGGCGCTCGCCGCCACCCTCCTGATGACCTGGTACGCGAACACCGACTACCGCGTGCCCGCGACGAGCGTCTACGGCAGCGCCGGTCCGTGCGACAGCGCGGGCTACCGGCTCCGCCCCGACAGCTACTGGAGCCGCAACCTGAGCTCGGCCCGCGGGTCGGGCTCCTGCAACACCGCGCGGTTCGCCGACATCGCGGGCACCTATTCGGGGACGTTCGCGCTGCCGGTGCCCTACCTCGGTTCGGCTCTCAACGACACCGTCGGGACCTTCTGGGTCTACTACCGCTGAGCGGTACCCGCCTCACGTTCCGTTCCACGGGGTCCAGGGCCGAACCGCCCTGGACCCCGCCGGGCCGGGAGTGCCCGGCGACGACGAGGGCCGCGACCCGCTCGACGTCCGCCGGGGTCGCCGCTCACCCAGACGCCCTCCTCCCGCTCTTCGGAGTAGAACCAGCCGCCGGGTCGGGGCCGCCATCCGGCGGCGATCTCCAGTACGACCCCGTCGTCGGCGCTGACCAGCCGGATGCTCGCCTCGTCGACGGTGCGCTCCAGCGTCAGGTCGTGGTCGTGGGTCATGTGGACACCACGTCCGCCGAGGTGGCGATGGGCGTCCTCCAGCCGCAGGGGGGTGACGGCGATGGGCTCGGGGGCGATCGCCTTGGGGAGGACCAGCGGCCCGCGGCCGCCGAGCCTGATGCTGATCGAGGCCAGCGCCAGGTCGCGTCCCGCCCCGCGCCGGCCCCGGCGTCCCTGGCGAAGCATCTCATCGTGAGTTCGAGCGCGGAGTAGCCGTACCGCTGGAGACAGTCGTCGCCTTGCCCGTTCCTGATTCTTCCGGGTTTTCCGATCCGTTCGGTCACCTCGTCCGGGGACATGCCCAAGGCCACCGTCCCCAGCGTCCCGCTCCGGCAGAATTCGACCAGCAAATCGTTCATGTCACCGACTCTCCCAGGAGCGACGGGCACGAACGGTCGAACGCGCTTCGGGCCCGCCCCCTTCGTCAGTGCCGGGACGGCCGGGGCCGGACCGCCCACAGGCCGGTCCCGTAGGCCGCCAGCCCGAGCAGGATGAACCCGGCCGCGACCGGGTAGCCCAGCCCGGACGGCATGTACGTGGCCAGGAACCAGGTGTGGCGCCGCATGTCCTTGGCCACGAAGACGGTCGCGACGATGCCCTGCGGGATCAGCGGGATGGCCCCGCCGCCGAAGCACCACACGGCGATCGACTTCCGCGTGTTGGACAGTTGGTCGAACCGGGACCGCGTCGCCGTCGGCGGCTTGCGCCCGGTCCGCATCGCGTGCAGCAGCTCCGGGCCGTGCGAGCTCAGCCGCCGCTCGGCCAGCAGGCCGAAGCCCCAGTAGCACAGCGCCCCGGTCGCGACGCCGACGGCCACGCCGGGCCAGCCGGCCCAGAGGGCCACCAGCCCGGCGGGCGCGCCCGCGAGGATGACCAGCGCGAGCATCGCGTAGGCCAGCCCGGTCAGGCCGCCGTCGTCCTCGCTCGTGCGCAGGGGGTTGCCCGCGCGGCGGTGCGGGTCGGTGCCGGGCACCAGCCCGTACACCGACACCAGCGGCACCAGCCCGGCCGCGCCGCCCAGCAGGGCGGGCAGCAGTGCCAGGACCAGCGGCCACGGGCCGCCGCCGATCGCGGTGCCCGCCACGGTCAGCGCGATCGCCACCGGGGCCTGCGCCGCCAGCCACGCCAGTTGCCTGCCGCGCACGTCGCCGGCGCCCGGGACCATGATGGTCAGCCACAGCGCGGTGCCGTCGGCCGCGTACAGGTTGGCGGTCAGGCCCGCGGCCATCACGACGAAGATGGGACCGGCGTAGGGCAGCATGCCGTCCCAGTCGAGAAGCAGCGGGCTGGCCGCGAAGCAGACGCCGTACGACAGCGCGAAGCTGAGCTGGTGGTTGCGCACCAGGTCGCGCGACCACGTCCGCAGCTCCCTGGCGACGATCGCGCCGCCGGCGGTGGACGCCGTGATCGGGCGGCGCGGCCCGCGCGCGGAGGTCCGCGTCGCGCCCACGCGCCTGCCGAGCAGCGCCGACCATGCGCCCAGCAGCAGGAACGCCAGCACGGCCAGCGCCGCCAGCGCCCACCAGTCGCCCCGGACGGCGAGCAGCCCCCAGCCGGAGGGCAGGTACCACACGGCGGCGGGCACGCCGGTCTGGTCGAAGGCCACGAAGAAGATCCAGATCTGCCCGAGCGCCGCCAGGATCGCGCCGTTCAGCACCCCGGACGCGACGGCGCCCGACCGGGTCCGCAACGTGACCCCGACCAGCGCCACGAAGACCTTCGACAGCAGGACGAACACGGCCAGTTGCAGCACCATCGCGGGAAGCGCCACCAGGGCGTTCGCGACGCCGAGCCGCACCCCGGAGACCAGCAGCCCGAGCAGGGCCGCCAGGCTCACCAGCGGCGCGACGCCGACGAAGGCCGCCACCAGCAGCCCGGTCGCCAGGCGGCGGGGCGGCAGGCCGAGCGTCGCGAAGTGCTCGGGCCGGAGCGTCTCGTCGCCGCCGCCCAGCAGCACCGGGCCGAGCATCCAGCCCAGCGCCCAGACCGCGTACCCGGCGGCCAGCAGGTCCGGGTCGACGAAGGCCAGGTAGATCGTTCCAGCCGACAGCAGCGCGCCCAGCGAGGCGCCCGTGGTGGCGGTCTCCGACCGCCGGCCCCGGAACGCGTGCCGGAGCACCGCGACCTTCATCCGGGCCATGGTCAGCGCGACAGCCACGACAGCTCCCTGACGCCGCCGTCCCGGCCGCCGACCAGCTCGACGAAGGTGTCCTCCAGCGAACGTTCGCCGCGGACCTCGTCCAGCGTGCCGGCCGCGGCCACCCTTCCCTCGTCGATCACGGCCACGTGGTCGCACAACTGCTCGACCAGGGCCATCACATGGCTGGACAGCACGATCGAACCGCCGCCGGCGACGAAGCCGCGCAGGATCGTCTTGATCGTGGCGGCCGACACGGGGTCCACCGCCTCGAACGGCTCGTCCAGCACCAGCAGGCGCGGCGCGTGCAGCAGCGCGGTGGCCAGCCCGATCTTCTTGCGCATGCCGGTCGAGTACTCGATGACCAGTGTGCGGTCGGCCCGGTCCAGTTCCAGGAGGGACAGCAGCTCGGCGGCGCGCCGCGCCACGACGTCCCGGTCCAGCCCGCGCAGCAGGCCCAGGTAGGTGAGCACCTCGCGCCCGGTCAGCCGCTCGGGCAGGGCCAGCCCGTCGGGCAGCACCCCGACCAGGGCCTTGGCGCGCCCGGGAGCCGACCAGACGTCCTCGCCGAAGATCGTGGCGCTGCCGCCGTCGGGCCGCAGCAGGCCGACGGCCATGGACAGGGTGGTCGTCTTCCCGGCGCCGTTCTGGCCGACCAGACCGAGGAAGGAGCCCTGGGGGACGTCGAGGTCGAGGGCGTCGACGGCGAGGGTGTCGCCGAATCTCTTGGTCAGGCCGCGAAGGCGCAGGGCCGGGGTCACGGCGTTCTCCAGGTGGCGAGAGGGCTCCGCTCCCCGCGGACGGGGTCGGGGGAGGCGCTGCGGGCGTTGACCGTCATGCTTGAGGATCCCGCGGCACGACCGCGCCGGGCATCGGCCATCACGCTGGAACCGGCATCCACCGATCGGCCGATGGCGGCGGGTCCCCCGGGGGCGGTACGGGCCTACTGCTCCCGCCACGTGAACTCGGCCAGGAGCCGCGGGAGGTCGGGGGTCAGGAGCAGCGCGGCCAGCCCCGTCTCGCGCCGCACCATGACGCCGGCCGGAACCCACGCCTCCTGCCCGCACAGCAGGATCTCGACGGGGTCCGAGTCGGGTGACTCCTCCAGCCAGTACCACGTGCCGTCGTGCAGCAGCGAGACGGTGCTGAACCCGTCGTGCAACGAAACGATCATCGCGCCGTCCTCGTCGCAGCCGTACGAGAACACCGGCTCGCGGTCGGGAACGTACAGGCCGGGCAGCTCGTCGGCCGTGATGCTCCGGGACGCCGCGTACGGCCGGTACGTCTCCATCTCGTACGACATGAGCCGATCCTAGGACCGCCCCTCCCGCCTCCCGGAGGACGGGGCGGCCGTAGCGATCTTCCATCTCTTTGATCGCAGCGCGTTACATAGCACTCACTCAGGGTTATGTCAGGGGTGTCTGTGACATGACAAGAAAGTTCACGAGAAAGGGAAGATCATGAACTTCACCGCACGCACCCTGTCGGGCACGTCGCGGGTCGCCGCCCTGGCGATCGCCGGTGCCGCCGCCGCGGCCGCACTGGGCTGCGCGGGGACCGCCAGCGCCGATCCCGGCCCGATCCCCGCCTGGAAGTGTGAGAAGGGCGGGGGCACGGTGATCCCGATCGGTGACGACTTCGTCTGCTACGGCGGCTACTTCAACGGCGAGCCGGTCTACAAGGACCACAAGCACTACAAGGACCACAAGGACCACAAGGACCACAAGGACAAGCACTAGACGCCGGCTGCGCCGCGAGCCGGTCATCCGGCTCGCGGCGTCGTCCCGTCGCACGCGCGAACGGCCCGGTGGGTGGAGGTTCCCGCCGGGCCGTGTCGCCGCTGGACGCCGCGTCGTGGGACGGCGGCGGGAAGGCCCCGGGCAGGCCGGGCGAGGCCGGCTCCCCGTCCGCTCCGGGGCCTCGCGCTCGTGGCGCCGGTCGAACGCCTCCCGGGCGGTCAGACCTCCAGCGGTACGGCGTGGATCTCGTCCGCGGGATGGCCGGCGCGCTGGTGGATCCGCATGACCGCCTCCGCGGACGGCGCGTCCGACAGGCAGTAGATGACGCCCTCGTCGGGGTCGGCCCAGGCGTGCTCGAAGACGACGCCCTCCTCCGACTGGATCGCGAGGTCCGCCTGGTGCGCCTGGTTGAGCTGCTCGGCGCTGATTCCGTTCATGCCCCGGTGGACATCCATGAACTTGGTCATTGCCTTCCCCCCGTCGGCCCCGGCGAGATCACCGGTGACCTGGTAGAACCTGTGCTTCACCCCATGCTGCGCCTCCGATGTCCGGGTGCGCCAGCCCCGGGCGGGAGCGATCCGGGCGCTTCGCGCTCTCCGGCCGCCGCGGCGCGCGCCCTCAGCCGAGCCGCTCGACCAGCAGTTCCGCGGCCAGGGACGCGCCGTCGGTGCGGGCCTCCTCCGCCACCGCGGCCGCCCGCTCGGCGGTCCCGGGGGCCAGCGCCGCCTTCAGCGCGGACGCCAGCGACTCGGCGGTCGGGGCCGGGCCGTCATGGACCGTGCCGATGCCCAGCCCGGCGACGCGGCCCGCCCAGTAGGGCTGGTCCGCGCCCTGCGCGACGACCACCTGCGGCGCGCCGGCGCGGGCGGCCGTCGTGGTGGTGCCCGCGCCGCCGTGGTGGACGACCGCGGCCACCCGGGGGAACAGCGCCTGGTGGTTGACCTCGCCGACGACGAGGCAGTCGTCCCGCCCGTCGACCGCCGACAGGTCGGCCCAGCCGCGCATGACCACCGCGCGGCGGCCGTGCGCGCGGACCGCCTCGACGACCGCGCGGGACAGGTCCGTCGCCGCCTTCATCGGCATGCTGCCGAACCCCACGTACACCGGCGGCTCCCCCGCGTCCAGGAACGCCCGCAGGTCGTCCGGCAGCGGGCGGTCGTCCGGCAGGAACCACGCGCCGGTCTGCACGACGTCCAGGTCCGCCGGCCCCCGCCACGGGTCCAGGACCGGGTCGCTGGCCAGCCAGTTGCGCGCGCCGAACAGGAAGGAGGCGACGTCGTCCACCGGCGGCAGGCCGAGCGCGGCCCGGTTGGTGTTGATCGCCTCGCCGAACAGCGCGTTCATGTGACGGTCGTGCAGTTTCCACAGCGCCGGGACGTCGGTCACCTCCGGCGGGTACGACTGCCCCGGGTAGGCCAGCGGCGCGCGGTACGGCGACGGCAGCGTGAGCTGCTGGAACGTCACGTGGATCCAGGGGACGCCCAGCTTCTCGGCCACCGACCGGGCCCCGCCCACCACCGCCGGCACGCCGGTCGCCACCAGCGCGTCGCACCCCTCGGCCGCCTCGCGGAGCACCGCGCGCTGGCCGTCGGCCAGCTCGACCGAACGCCGGGCGACCATCTCCCCCGCGGATGATGTGGCCGACCGGGTCGGCGGCGGCGCCCCGGTGGTCAGCGCGCGCGCCGACGGCCCGAACGGCACCAGCGGCACCCCGACCGCCTCCAGCCGCCGCGCGAAGTCCTCGTCCGGCGGCGCGCACACCCGCACGTGCGCGCCGCGTTCCCGCAACCGCACGGCGAACGCCACCATCGGCTCGACGTCTCCGCGCGACCCGTACGTCGACAGCACCACACGCATTTCGCGACCCCCGTTTTCGTTACCCGCCGCCATGGCGGGCAATTGTGCAACACGAACAGGTGGTTGCCACAAGTCCCCCTCTCTGCTATACATTGAAAATGGCGGGAGGTTTTCTTTTCCCGATTTCCCGAATACGCGCGGCCTCACTGCCGGTGTTTCCAGAAAACCGCCAGGAAGGGCCTCTTCCCCTCGGCCGCGTCCGGAACGACGCACACTCCCGCGAACCGCTCTCCGACGTCCGCGCCGGCGAGCCCGCCCGCCCGCGCCAGATCGACGACATGCCCCGCGAACACGGCCACCCTCCGCCGCGCCCGTTCGGGCACCGCGGGCGCCTGGTGGCCCGGTAGCGTCCCCAGGTGGAGCAGGGAGTCGTAGAGGTGACGCAGCTCGGCCGAAGGCTCGGTGCCCAGTTCCTCGACCAGGTGGCGTCTGAGCCGTTCGTAGTGGGCCAGCGCCTCGGCCTGCCGTCCGCAGCGGCCGAGCGCGACCAGCAGGCGTCCCCACAGCGACTCGCGCAGCGGATGGCGCGCGGTGAGCTCCATCAGCTCCGCGACCGGCTCGCCGTGGCGTCCCTCGGCCAGGTCCAGGTCGGTCCTCCGCTCGACCGCGCCGAGATACGACTCCAGCAGGCACGCCGACTCGGACGCGCACAGCCAGTCCGAGTCGACGTCCTCGAACGGCGGGCCGCGCCACAGCGCCAGCGCCTCCTCCAGCGCCGCCCGTTCCGCGGCCGCGCCCCGGGCCCGGCCCGCTTCGGCGAGCAGGCGGCGGAACCGCAGCACGTCGATCCGGTCGGGATCGGCGTCCAGCCGGTAGCCGTCGGGCATCGTGCGGACCGCGTCCGGGCCGAGCACGCGGCGCAGCCGGGCGACGTAGGTGTGGACGCCCCGCCGCGCGTTGGCCGGGAAGTCCTCCCCCCACAGCGCCAGCGCCAGGCGCTTCACCGAGACGGTGTCGCCCGCCGACAGCGCCAGCGCGGCCAGCAGCGTTCGCAGGCGACCGGCGGTGAGCCCGACCGGGGTCCGGCCCCGGCGCACCTCCAGCGGCCCCAGCAGGGAGACGGCGAGCTCTCTTCTGTCGTCCATGGGGTCACCCTCCCCGGCCGGCACGGCCCCTGGCGTCCGTCAGGCGGCGGTGAAAGGGGTACGCCGCCGGACGCAGGAGCGCCCCCGCGGTACGGCACGGCCGGATGACCTCCGCGTCCCGGCGGTGAAGGCGATCCGACACCGATCCGAAGCCGCCGGCGGGTTGACTGGAACCCGTCCGGAGATGGCGAAGTCCTCCTGGAAGGGGAGCGTTGTGAAAGCAGCCGTACTCACCGTCGCCATGGCGGCCTCGGCGGCCGTCCTCGGGACGGGGCCGGCCGCCTCGGCGGCGCAGGCGTGTCCCGCGAACTCGATCTGCGGGTGGAGCGGAACCCACTTCACCGGGATGATGAGGTCCTTCCCCGCCGGCGCGGGCTGCGTGAACTCGCCCCTGGCGCTCCGCTCGGTCGCCAACACCTTCCCCGGAGGGGTCGGCGTCCAGGCCACCGCCCACGTCTACGCGGGCTCGGGCTGCGGCGGGCGGCTCCTCGCCGTCGTGCGGCCGGGAGACCGGGTGCCGGTCCTGTCCGCTCCGGGAACGAGCGTCCTCCTCACCGTGTGACGAAACCTGTGCCGCCCCTGCCGGGCGTCTACGGAGTCGCATGTCCTCCCCCTGGTCCGGAACCGCGTGCACCGTGATCTCACTGTGTTGCCGTCCCGGCCCGGGGCCAAGGAACCGGCGGCGACCGGTCCGGAATCTTGGGGATCGTGTCCTCGCGGCGTAGGGTCGCGCCATGACGGAACGGCGTGTGGTCGTCGTCGGATACGAGGCGGCCGAGCTGCTCGACATCGCCTGCATCACCACGAGCCTGGAGATCGCCAACCTGCATGGCGCCTCGCCCGCCTACGACGTGCGGCTGGCCAGCCCGGGAGGCCGTCCCGTCCGGTGTTGCAGCGGGCTGACGCTGCTGGCCCAGGAGGCGCTCGAACGGGTCACCGGGCCGCTCGACACGCTCGTCGTCGTGGGCGGCACCGGGCACGCGGCGGCGGCCGGCAACCGCCTGATCCTCGCCCATGTCCGGCGGCTGTCCCGGGAGAGCCGCCGGACCGCCTCGGTGTGCACCGGGGCGAGCGTCCTGGCCGCCGCGGGGCTGCTGGACGGCCGGCGCGCCACCACCCACTGGCGGTGGGCGCCGAGCCTGGCCGCGCGTTACCCCAAGGTCGTGTTCGACCCCGACCCGATCTTCATCCGGGACGGCGGGCTGTGCACGGCGGCCGGCGTCACCAGCGCCCTGGACCTCACCCTGGCCTTCGTCGAGGAGGATGAGGGGGCCGCGCTGGCGCGCGGCGTCGCCCGCAACCTGGTGACCTACCTGCAACGCCCCGGCAACCAGGCGCAGGTCAGCATGTTCACCGACAGCCCGCCCCCGGACAACGACCTGGTCCGGCGGACGGTCGACCACGTCACCGGCCATCTGGACGCCGACCTGTCCACGGCCGCGCTCGCGGCCCGCGCGGGCGTCAGCGAGCGGCACCTGACCCGGCTGTTCCTGCGGCACCTCGGCCGGCCGCCCGCGCGGTTCGTGCGCCGGGCCCGCACCGAGGCCGCCGCCCACCTCCTGGTCTCCACCACCCTGCCCCTGGCGGCCGTGGCGTCCCGCTGCGGCTTCGGCACGGTCGAGACGCTGCGGCAGGCGTTCGCCGCCCGCTACGGCGTCCCGCCTTCGCGGTACCGGGCGACCCACTCCTCCGTCAACGCGTGATCCGCGGTCCGGTGCCTTCCGGCCCGGACCCGGTCAGCGCGGGGCCCCGGCCGCGACGACGGCGGTGCGGACGAAGGCGGCGACGGCCGGGGAGCGGGACTTCTGCGGCCAGGCCAGGGCGAGGGTGAGCGGGGGCAGGTCGGCGACGGTCCGGTAGGCGACGCCGGGACGGGGGTGGCGCCGTGCGAGCGAGGCGGGCGGAAACCAGACGAGGCCGCCCAGTTCGACCAGGTTGAAGAGCTGCGCCAGGTCCAGGCGCCGGAGCGCGACCCCCGCCACGCCCGGACGGCCCGTCGCGGGCCGCCATGCGGGGGCGTCGCCGGCGGGCGGGCGCCCGTCCCGGTCGGCGGGCGCGCCGTCGGGCAGCACCCGGCCGGCGAGGTCGGCCAGGCGCAGCGACGGGCGGGCGGCCAGCGGGTCGGTCGCCGCCAGCGCCACCAGGCGGGGTTCGGTCAGCAGCGGCTCGACGTCCAGGCCGCGTTCGTCGAACGGGACGGGCAGCAGCGCGACGTCCGCGCGGCCGTCGCGCAGCGCCGGGAGCTGCTCGTCGCGTCCGCCCAGCACCAGCGTCACCGGCAGGGCGGCCGCCTCGCCCCGGTAGGCGTCGAGGATCCGCGGCAGCAGCCCGCCGTCGTAGTCGGCCTTCAGCGCCAGGCACAGCCCGGGTTCGGGCCGCCCGGCGCGCCGGGCGCGGCGGGCGGCCGCCGCCACCGCGTCCAGCGCGGTCCGGGCGTCGCGGAGCAGGACCTCCCCGGCGGGGGTGAGGGCGACCCGGCGCGTGGTGCGCTCCAGCAGCCGCACGTCGAGCCGGCGTTCCAGGTCCCGGATCGCCCGCGACAGCGGCGGCTGCGCCATGCCCAGCCGTTCGGCGGCGCGCCCGAAGTGCAGCTCCTCGGCGACGGCCACGAAGTACCGGAGCTGGCGGACCTCCAGGTCATCCATACCCGCACGGTATCAACGGCTCCCGGATCGGTCCTTCAGGTCCGGCGCGGCGCGGCGTTGACTGAGGGGCGTCTCCGGCGGACGCCGCCGTCCCCCCTTTCCCCAGGAGCCTCAATGATCGTCATCACCGCGCCCACCGGTCAGATCGGCCGGCGGGTCGTCGACCGCCTGCTGGCCGCCGGCGCGCCCGTCCGCGTGGTCGCGCGGGACCCCGCGCGGCTGCCCGCCGAGGTGCGCGAACGCGTCGAGGTCGTCGCGGGCTCGCACCGTGACCGCGAGGTGGTCGCCAAGGCGTTCGCCGGCGCCGAGGCCGTCTTCTGGCTGGTGCCGCCGGACCCCCGCGCCGCCGACGTCACCGCGGCCTACGTCGGCTTCAGCCGGGCGGCGTGCGCGGCCTTCACCGAGCAGGGCGTCCGGCGGGTGGTCGGCGTGTCGTCCCTCGGCCGCGGCACCCCGGTGGCCGCGAAGGCCGGGCACGTCACCGCGGCGCTGGCCATGGACGACCTGATCGCGGCCACGGGCGTGCACTACCGGGCGCTGGCACTGCCCTCGTTCATGGACAACATGCTGCGCCAGGCCGGGTCGATCAGGGACCGCGGGGTGTTCGTCTCGTGCGGCGCCGGGGACCTCCGGGCGCCGCTCTGCGCCACCCGCGACACGGCGGCGGTCGCCGCGGACCTGCTGCTGGACCGCGCCTGGACCGGCGTCCAGGAGGTCCCGCTGCTCGGCCCCGAGGACCTGTCCCCGGAGGACATGGCACAGATCATGTCCGAGGTGCTGCGGCGGCCGGTCCGCCACCGGCGGCTGCCGGTCGAGGAGTTCCGGGCGGGGCTGCTCCGTTCGGGGATGTCGGAGGCCGTGAGCCGGGCCATGGTGGAGATGTACCTGGCCAAGGACGCGGGCCTGGACCACGGCGTGACGCGCACTCCGCGGAACAGCACGCCGACCGGTTTCCGCCGGTGGTGCGAGGAGGAGCTGAGGCCCGTCGTCTCAGGCTGACTCGCGGACGACCAGGTCGGTGCCGCAGATGACCGGCGCGGCGGTCCGGTCGAGCAGCGCCTCGACCATGCGCCGGCCCATCGCCTCGGTGGGCTGGCGCACGGTCGTGAGCGCCGGACGCGTCCCCCGCGCGTCGGGCACGTCCTCGAAACCGACGACCGCGACGTCCTCGGGGACGCGACGCCCTCGCTGCTCCAGGACCCGCAGCGCGCCGAGGGCCATGTTGGCGGACGCCGCGAACACCGCGTCCAGCGACGGTTCCCGGTCCAGCAGCCGGCGCATGGCGGCGGCGCCGCCCGCCTCGCTGAAATCCCCGTGGGTCACCAGTTCCCGCCGGCCGGACAGCGCCTCCCGGTAACCGGCGAGCCGGTCGGCGCCCACCGCCGTGTCCCGTGGACCGGCGATCGTGGCGATGCGGCGGCGGCCCTGGCCGACCAGGTACCCGGTGGCGCGCCGGCTCCCGCCCCGGTTGTCGGCGTCCACGTAGACCGGCCGTACGGCGTCGCGGCCGTGCGGCCGGCCCGCCAGCACGAGGGGGACGCCGTGGCGTTCCAGCAGGCCGGGAAGCGGGTCCTCGCGGATCAGCGAGGCCAGCACCACGCCGTCCACGCGCTGCGCGCGCAGGTCGTCGGCCAGGTCGGCGCGCCCCGCGGACGAGTGCGTGAACGTCAGCGTCAGCGCCGCCCCGGCCGCGTCGGCCGCCGCGCCGACCCCGCTCAGCAGCTCCCCGAAGTAGGGCTGCTCGAACGGCCGTCCCGGCTCCTCCGACATGACCAGCGCGACCGTGCCCGTGCGCCGGGCGGCCAGCGCGCGCGCCGCGTGGTTCGGCACGTAGCCGAGCTCGTCGATCGCCCGGAGCACCGCCTCCCGGGCCGGGCCGCTCACCTTGGCCGAACCGTTGACCACCCGCGACGCGGTCCCGCGGCTCACCTTCGCCCGCGCGGCGACCTGCTCAAGAGTGGGACGACGACCGGCCATCCCCTACTTCTACCGCCGACGGCCGCACCGGCGCCAGGGCGGGGAGGATGGCCTGGTCGACGATCTCGGTCAGGTAGGCGTCGTCGGGGAGCGCGCCCGTGTCCATCATGCGTTTGGTGACGAGGGCCTCGCCGATGTCCGTCACCACCGGAGTGATCCGTTCGGCGGGGAAGTGGCCGCGCGCGGCGTAGTGGTGCATGACCGTGCTGGTGAACGATCCGCCGCGCCGGGAGAAGACCCGCTCGAACAGCGCCTCCGACATCTCGGGGGTGCGGGCGGGGTCGGTGAGGACGGCCGCGACCGCGCGGCCGGCGGGGCTGATCATCCACGACACCATCAGGCGCAGGGCGCCGACGAGGTCGCCGCGCAGGTCGTCGGCGCCGGGGGCCGGCTCCTCGACGGGGTGGGCGTGGTAGAGCGCGTCCAGCAGCACCTCGACGGGGTCGGACCAGCGGCGGTACAGCGTGGTGCGGGCCGCGCCCGCCCGCCTGCCGATGCCGTCCATGGTCAGCCGCCCGACCCCCACCTCGGCGGTCTCCTCCAGCACGGCGGCGTGGACGTCGCGGACGAGCTCCTCGGCGCTGCGCCGGGTCCGTGGGCTCATGATCACCCCTTGCTCAGCTACACGGCTGTACCTTAACATCCGGCGTTAGCTACATTCATGTAGCTACAGCTGTGTTGCTCTGACTCGAAGGAGAGCCCGTCCATGCCCCTCGCCCCCCTCCGGACGGCGCACGCCGTCCCGCCGTCCCGCAGGTCGCTCGCCCCCGACCTCGCGCGCGGCCTGATGCTGCTGCTCATCGCCGTCGCCCACGCGCACATGTACCTGTCCGGCCACGAGGTGGGGTTCCGCGGCTACTCCCTGGACGGCGGGCCGCTCGACCGGTTCGTGGCCGGGGTCCAGATCCTGCTGGTGGACGGCCGCGCGCTGCCCATGTTCGCCGCGCTCTTCGGGTGCGGGCTGGTCCAGCTCGCCCACCGGCAGTCCGCCCTGGGCCGGTCGTGGCACGAGGTGCGGCGCGTGCTGCGCGCCCGGAGCTGGTGGCTGCTGGCGTTCGGGTTCTGCCACGCGCTGCTGCTGTTCTTCGGCGACATCCTGGGCGCCTACGGCCTGATCGGGCTGGTCCTGGTCGGGTTCCTGCGGCGGAGCGACCGCGCGGTGCTGGGCGCCGCCGCCGTCGGCCTCGTCCTGCACGTGGCGGTCCTCGTGGGGCTCGGCCTGCTCACCGTGTCGGCGGACAAGGGCGACACCCCCGCCGCGATGGCCGACCCCCTGGAGGCCGCCGTCATGCGGATGGTCGGCTGGAGCGCGATGACGCCCACGCTTTTCGCCGCCAGCGCCGCCCCGGCCTTCCTGTTCGGCATCTGGGCGGCCCGCCGCCGGCTCCTCGAAGAGCCCGGCGCGCACCGCCCGCTGCTCGCCCGCGTCGCGGCCACCGGCGCGGTGACCGCGGTCGCCGGCGGGCTCCCGCTCATGCTGGTCGACACCCGGCTCTGGGCCCCCTCGGACGCGGTCGCGGTGGCCGTCTACGCCCTGCACAGCCTGACCGGCATCGCCGGGGGCCTGGCGTACGCCGCCCTCATCGGGCTCGTCGCCGACCGGGTGCGCGGTGGACGGGTGGTCTCCGCGCTGGCCGCGTGCGGGCAGTGGTCCCTGACGTGCTACCTCCTCCAGTCGGTGGTGTTCGTCGCGGTGTTCGCCCCCTACGCCGGAGGGCTCGGCACCCGGGTCGGCGACGCGGCCGCCTCGGGCGTCGCGGTGGCCACCTGGCTGGCCACCGTCCTGCTCGCCGCGCGGCTGGCCCCCGGCGGGAGGCGCGGCCCGGCCGAGACGCTGCTGCGCCGCCTCACCTACCGGCCGCGGCGGGCGCGGTCAGGGCCGGTCCCAGGTGACGGGCAGCCGCTCCACCCCGTAGACCAGTGAGCTTTCACGCATGGTGATCTCGGCGGCGGGGACCGCGAGGCGAAGCGTGGGGAAGCGGTCGAACAGCGCGCGGTAGGCGACGCGCATCTCGATCCTGGCGAGCTGCTGCCCCAGGCACTGGTGGACGCCGTGCCCGAACGCCAGGTGCCGCCCGGCGTCGGCGCGGTCCAGCCGCAGGGTGTGCGGGTCGGCGAACCGGCCGGGGTCGCGGTTGACGGCGGGCAGGCCGATGACCACGGTCTCCCCCGCGCGGACCAGGTGGCCGTCCAGTTCGACGTCCTCCAGCGCCGCCCGCACGGGAGCGCCCAGATGGACGATGGTCAGGTAGCGCAGCAGCTCCTCGACCGCCGTGTCGGTGAGCTGGGCGGCGGCGGGCCGCCCGGGGTCGCCCAGCAGGGCGTGGACGCCCAGGGCGAGCATGTTGGCGGTGGTCTCGTGCCCGGCGACCAGCAGGACCAGCCCGATGTTCGCCAGCTCCTCGTCGATCAGGTCGCCGGAGCCGATCAGGCCGCTCAGCAGGTCGTCGGCGGGGGCGGCGCGCTTGCGCCGCACCAGCCCGCCCAGGTAGCCGAGCAGGTCGCCGAGCGCGGCCATCGCCTCGGCCTCGGTGCGCCGCATGTCGAGGCCCGCGGCGCTGCGCTCCTGGAAGAACGCGTGGTCGCCGTAGGGGACGCCGAGCAGCTCGCAGATCACCAGGGAGGGGATGGGCAGGGCGAACGCCGTCACCAGATCGACCGGCGGGCCCGCCGCGGCCATGGCGTCGAGCCGGTCACCGGTGATCTCGGCGACGCGCGGTTCGAGGGCGGTCATGCGGCGGAGGGTGAACCAGCCCGTGAGCATGCGCCGGTACCGGGTGTGCTCGGGCCGGTCCATGGAGGCGAACCAGCCGGGGGCGGGCGACCCGTCGTGGCCGGCGGGGCGGACGTTGGGGCGGGGCAGCGGCGAGTGCCGCAGCTCCGGGCGGACGCTGAAGCGGGGGTCGGACAGCACGGCGCGGGCGGCGGCGTGGCCGGTCACCAGCCATCCGACGTGCCCGTCGGGGAAGGCGAGGCGGGTCAGCGGGCCGGAGCCGGCGATCCGGGTGAGTTCGGGGGGCGGGTCGAACGGGCGCGCGGGGTCGCGGCGCAGGGGCAGGGGCACCGGCGACCGGAGGTTCCGATCGGTCATCGAGATCACTCCCGTGGCGGGCGGGCCGGCCGCTCCGGCCCTCCATAAAATGAGAGCACCCTCTTAATTGAGAGTCAACTGTCATAATTTGGCGGGATAGGGTGCGGGGCATGGGCGAGGGCGGGCTGCGCGCGCGGAAGAAGGCCAGGACCAGGGAGGCGATCCTGCGGGAGGCGTTCCGGCTGTTCCAGGAACGCGGCTACCACGCCACCACCGTCGAGCAGATCGCCGAGGCCGCCGAGATCTCGCCGGCGACCTTCTTCCGCTACTTCCCGACCAAGGAGGACCTGGTCACGCTCGACCGCTTCCCGCCCCTGGTCGAGGCGCTGGCGGTCCAGCCGCCGGGCGCGCCGGTCACCGTGCTGCGCGGGGCGTTCCGCACGGCGTTCGCCGCCCTGTCCGAGGAGGAGATCATGGCTGGGTACGCCCGGGAGGCGTTCGCGGCCACCGTGCCCGAGCTGCTGGCGGCCAACCTGCGCAAGAGCCCCGGCCTGCTCCGGGAGATCGTCGGCGCCCTGGCCGACCGCACCGGGTGCGACGCGGACGATCCCGGCCTGCGCAACGCCGTGGGCGCGGCCCTCGGGGTGGTGGCCATGGTCTGGTTCCAGTGCGCGCGGGACCCCGCGATGGACGGCCCCGCCGAGATCGACAGGGCGCTCGCCCATCTGGAGGCCGGGCTGCCCTTCCCCGCCCCCTGAGCCCCGGACGGCCCCTCAGCCCTCGGCCGGCGGGTGCTCCTCGCCCCACCGGAGCATGGCGTACAGGACCTCGCTGAGGCTCTCGCCCTGCTCGGTGAGCCGGTAGACGACGCGGGGCGGCACCTCGGCGTGCACGGTGCGGGTGAGGATCCGCTGGTGCTCCAGCGCCCGGAGGCGGTCGGTGAGGGTCTTGGCGCTGGGGGACCCCAGGGCGGTGCGCAGCTCGCCGAAGCGCTTGGGGCCCGACAGCAGCTCCCGGACGATCAGCGTCGTCCACTTCCCGTCGAGGACCTTCAGCGTGCGCTCCACGCCGCACCCCGCGGACGCGGCCGACTGAAGAAGTCTCCGCTGCTCAGCCCCATTGGTTTCCATTCTGAAATTATATTACGTCCTGGGTATTGCTTCCCTTCGGGAACTAGCGTGGCCGCCATGAACACCTCAACCGTGATCGTCCATGGCGCGACCGGCGTCCAGGGCGCCGCCGTCGTCCGCGGGCTCCTGTCGGCGGGGCACCGCGTGCGGGGCGTCGTCCGCCGCGACCCCGGCACCCGCCTGCACCCGGAGGCCGAGCCGGTCCTGGCCGACCTGCTCGACCCCGGCTCGCTGGCCGCCGCCTACTCCGGCGCCGACGCCGTGGTCGTCCAGCTGCCGCTGGTCTTCGACGCCGACCTCGCCGTCCGGCAGGCCGGGGCGGTGCTGGCCGGGCTCCGGAAGGCGGGCGTGGGACGGGCCGTCTTCAACCCCGCCGCCCCGGTGCCCGGCGCGCCCGTCGGCGTGCCGTTCGTGGACGCCCGCGTGCTGGTCGCCACCGAGCTGCCCCGCACCGTCGGGACCGCCACGGTGGTCACGCCCGCCCGCACCTACATGGAGAACCTCGCCGCCCCCTGGTCGGCCCCGCTGGTACGCGGCGGAGAGGTCGCCTACCCGCTGCCCGCGGACCTGCCCGTCCCGTGGCTCGCCCTGGACGACCTCGGGACCGCCGTCGCGGACCTGGTCGGCGCGGCGGCCCCTCCCCCGCTGCGGATCGTGGCCGGACCGCGGGCGCTGACCGGGGACGAGGTCGCCGCCGAACTCTCCGCCGCCCTGGGGCGCCCGGTGCGCTGGAACGCCATCACCCCCGCCGCCTACCGGGAGATGCTGGCCCCGCACCTGGGGGCCGAGGCCGCCGCGGGCGTCGCCGCGGCCTACACGCCCCCGCCCCCGGGAACGCCCCCGCCGCCGGACCCCGACCCGGCGACGGTCACCACCGGCGCCACCGCCCTGCGCGACTGGGCGCGGCGCCAGGACTGGGCCGCCCACGACGCGCCCGCGTGACCGGCCCGCGCCGCCCCGGCCTCACGCGAGCCCGTACCGGGCCACGAGGCGTTACGCCAGGCTCGTGACCGGCCTCGGTGACAGGCACGTCAAGGACTCCTGCTCCGGGGACGTGGAGGGCGTCGCGTTCGCGCGCGGCGCCCTCCACGTGCACGACCGGCCCTACGGCGGTCATGCCAGGACGGGGAAGTTGCTCCGCAGGACGCCGTGGGGGTCGCGGGCGCGCTTGAGGTCGCGCAGGCGGTCCAGCGCGGGGGCGGTGAACGCGCTGGCGGCGCGCTCCCCCGGGGCCAGGAACGTCAGCGGCTTGCGCCCGCTGGTGTGGCGGGTGAGCGCGGTGGCGAGCCCGGCCTGGCGGGCCCGGACCGCCGCCTCGGTCTCCCGCGACGGGGCCAGGCCGAACATGTAGAGGGCGTAGGGCTCGGTGAGGGGGCCCGCCGCGCCGCCGTTCCCGGACCGCCGGGCCAGCGCGCCGCCCAGGTGCCGGAGCTGGACGCTCAGCAGCGGGTCGACGGGGTGTTCCAGCAGGACGGCGGCGGCCTCGTCGTCCAGGCGGGTGAGCAGCTCCGCCCGGGACCGGCCCGCGCCCGGGTCGGTCGGCTCGGCGGTGATCGAGCCGAGGTCGGCCACCGGCAGGACCGCGCGCGAGTCCGACAGCAGGCCGCCGACCTTCTCGAACGGGCGCAGGATCGGCCCGGCGTCGGCCGCCTCGCCGAGGAACGTGACGTCCACCGCCACCATCGCGGGCGCGCCGGGGAACCGGAGCAGCTCGTACCAGACGGTCAGCTCGTCGGGCGCGCCCTCGGTGACCTCGCGGTAGGCGTCCAGGACGGCGGGCGCGCGGTCGGCGCTCCACGCCATCCGCCCGCCGTACAGGACCGGGGCGGGGTGCAGGTCGAACTCGACGGCGGTGACCAGGGCGAAGTCGCCCCCGCCGCCGCGCAGCGCCCAGAACAGGTCCGGGTCGGAGTCGGCGGTGACGCGGGCGGGCTCGCCGTCGGCGGTGACGACGTCGAACGCGCGGACGCCGTCGGAGGCCCAGCCGTGCCTGCGGCCGAACCAGCTCAGCCCGCCGCCCAGGGTGTAGCCGGTGACCGTGACCACCGGGGAGCTCCCGGCCAGGCCGGTCAGCCCGTGCGGGCCCGCCTCGGCCAGCACGCGGCCCCACCTGACGCCCGCTCCGGCGCGGGCGACGCGGCGCTCGGGGTCGACGCGCAGGTCGTCCAGGCGGCCGGTGCGCAGCAGGATCGTCCCCTCGGTGTCGCCGGTGGCGCCGTGGCCGCTGGGCTGGGCCGCGACGGCCAGGCCGTGCAGGCGGGCGAAGCGGGCCACCACGGCGACGTCGTGGGCGTCGGCGGCCTCCACCACCGCGAGGGCGGGCTGCTCGACGGCCAGGTTCCAGGGCCTGCGGGCCTGGTCGAAGCCCGCGTCCCCGGCGGTGTGGACCGTGCCCCTGACGGTGGCGCGCAGTGCGGTGGTGATGTTCATGACCTCGTCCTTCCGGGTTGGTGAGATCACTTTCGCGCGCGGCGGCTGGGGTCGGTCTGGGGTCGGGCTGGGGTCGGACCGTAGGCTGCCGGGGCAGGGGTTTCGCGGTGGAGTGGGGAAGCGTTGGCGGGGCTGGAGTTCCGGTTGTTCGGGCCGCTGGAGGTGGCCGACGCCACCGGGCGGACCCTCGACCTGGGGGTGCGCAAGCAGCGGGCGCTGGCGGCGATGCTGGCGACCGAGCCGGGCCGGGTGGTGTCGTTGGACCGCCTGGTGGAGGAGCTGTGGGAGGGCGACCCTCCGGCGGGCGCGACCCGCACGTTGCAGGCCTACATCGCGCACCTGCGGCGGGTGCTGGAGCCGGACCGCCCGCCGCGCACGCCGCCGGCGACGCTGCTCACCCGCGACCCCGGCTACCTGCTGGCGGTCGCGCCGGGGCAGGTGGACCTGGAGCGCTTCGCCGCCGGGGCCGCCGAGGGGCGCGCCGCGCTGGCGCGGGGCGCGCACCGGGAGGCGCTGGCGGCGCTCGACCGCGCCCTGGGACTGTGGCGGGGCGAGCCGCTGGGCGAGTTCGCCGACCGGGGGTTCGCCCGGCCGATCGTGGCGAGGCTGCACGAGGTGCGGGCCGCCGCGCTGGAGGACGCGTTCGAGGCGCGGCTGGCCCTCGGCGAGGCCGCCGCCGCGGTGCCGGGGCTGGAGGCGCTGCTCGCCGAGCACCCCTACCGGGAGCGGTCCTGGCGGCTGCTGGTCCTGGCGCTGTACCGGTCGGGACGCCAGGCCGACGCGGTGGCGGCGCTGCGCCGCGTCCGCGAACGCCTGTCGGACGAGATGGGCCTCGACCCGGGACCCGAGCTGCGGGAGCTGGAACGCGCGGTCTTCGAGCAGTCGGCCGCGCTGCTCGCCCCCACCGGTCCCGCCCCGGCGGACCGGGCGCCCGAACGGCCCGCCACGCACGGTCCCGCCACGCACGGTCCCGCCACGCACGGGGCGGAGCGGCTGGTCGCCCGCGACGCCGAGTGGGAGGCGCTGGAGCGGCGGCTCGCCGCGGCCCGGCAGGGGCGGGGCGGCGTCCTGCTGGTGTCCGGGGAGGCCGGGGTCGGCAAGACGCGGCTGGCGCAGGCCGCCGCCGAGCACGCCGCCGCGCGCGGTTTCCGGGTGGCGTGGGGGCGGTGCTCGGACGGGCCGTCCCCGGGGTTCTGGCCGTGGATCCAGATCATGCGGCGGGTCGGCGGCGACGCCGGGCCGCTCACCGGCGACCTCGCGCCCGACGGCGGGCTGTTCGAGCTGTACGAACGGGTCCTGGCCGCGCTGACCGGCGACGGCACCCCCCTGCTGCTGGTGCTGGACGACCTGCACTGGGCGGACGTGTCGTCGCTGCGGCTACTGGCGTTCGTCGCCGACGCGGTCGCGGCGGCGCCGGTGCTGGCGGTGGCGACGCTGCGGCCCGAGCCCGGCGACCACCCCGAGGCGCTGCGGGACGCGCTCGGCGCGCTGACACGGCAGCCCGCCACCGAGCGGATCGCGCTGGAGCCCTTCACCGCCGGGCAGATCGCCGACTACCTGCGGACGCGGGGCGTGCCCGACCGGCCCGAGCGGGTCGCCGAGCTGCTGGACCGCACCGGCGGCAACCCGTTCTACCTGGGCGAGGTGCTGCGGGAGGGCGGCGGCGTCCCGGCGGGGGCGCGCGACGTCATCGAGCAGCGGGTCGGGCGGCTGGCCGAGCGGACCCGGACGCTGCTGCGCGTCGCCGCCGTGGCGGGCCGCGACATCGACGCCGACGTGGTGGCCGGGGCCGCCGGGCGCGACGCGGCGGAGGTCCTGGAGGCCCTGGACCCGGCGGTGGCGACCGGGCTGGCCGTGGAGGCGCCGGAGGGGCCCGACTACCGGTTCGCGCACGCGCTCGTGCAGGAGACGCTGTACGCCGGGCTCGGCCGCCTGGAACGCGCCCGGCTGCACCTGCGCGTCGGCGAGGCGCTGGAGGCGCGCGGCGCGGACGCCGCCGTGCTGGCCCACCACTTCGCGCGGGCCGCCCGGGTCGGCGGCGCGGACCGGGCCGCCGGGCACGCCGCCGCGGCCGCGCGCCAGGCCACCGCGCGGCTCGCCTACGACGAGGCCGTGCAACTCTGGGAGCAGGCCCTGCGGCACCTTCCGCGCGGCGACGACGCCGCCCGCGCGCGGGCGCTGGCCGAGCTGGGGCAGGCCCGCCGGACGGTCGGGGACGCGGCGGGCGCGCACCGGGACCTGACCGAGGCGATGGACCTGGCCGAACGCGCGGGCGACCACCGCACCCTGGTCACCGCCGTGGCCGTGTACGGCGAGCCCGCGCTGTGGCACTGGTGGCCCTACGGCACCGTCAACGACCGGATCGTCGCCGCCGTCGAACGCCTGCTGGCCGGGCCCCTGGACGACACCGACCGGGCGGTGCTGCTCGGCGTCCTCGGCGTCGCGCTGGTCTACGGGCCGCGCCGGGAGGAGGGCGAGCGCGCCGCCGCCAAGGCCGTGGAGATCGCGCGGCGGACCGGCGACCCCGCGCTGCGCGCCCGCACGCTCGCCGATCATCTGCTGGCGTCGTTCGTTCCCGGGCGCAACGCGGTGCGGCTGGCGGCGGCCGAGGAGATGCTCGCCGTCCCCGGCCTGCCGCGTCCGGCCGAGCTGGTGGCGCGCGTGTCGCTGATGGCGTGCCTGCTGCGCGCCGGCGACCTGGCCCGCTGGGACCGCGAGCTGGCGCGCTGCGAACGCCTGCTGGACGGCGGGCGGCGCCCGGAGCTGGAGACGACCGTCCGCATCGCCCAGACCGCCCGCGCCACCCTCGACGGCCGCTGGGAGGAGGCCGAGGACCTCCTGGAACGGCACGCCGAGATGCTGTTCGGGTCGAGCGTGTGGGGGCGGGAGTTCCGGCGGCTGGTGACCACGTTCACGATCCGGCGCGGGCAGGGCCGGGGCGCCGAGCTCCTGGACGACCTGGTCGGGGCCGCCGAGGAGGCCGCGCACCGCCCGCTGCGGCCGGTGGCGGTGCTGGCGACGGTCGAGGCGGGCCGCGCGGACCTGGCGCGCGACCTGGTCGGGCGCTGGGGCCACCACGTCCCCCGGGACTGGACGGCCGACTTCCTCACCCCCGTGTGGGGGCTGGTCGCCGCCCGCCTCGGCACGCCCGACCCGGCCGCGCTGTACGAGGAGCTGCTCCCCCACGCCGACCTGTTCGTCGTCTCGGGCATGGGCAGCGCGTGCTGGGGCTCCACGCACCTGGTGCTGGCGGAGCTGGCCGCCCGGCTCGGCCGCCCGGACCGGGCCCGCGGGCACGCGCGGGCCGCGCTCGACGTCCACCGCGCGCTGGGCCTGGACCACTGGGCCGAGCGTAGCGAACGTCTGCTGAAGGAGCCGCCGTGACCGAGAACCTGCTCGTCCAGGCCGACGGGTGCCGCAGGCTGGGCGCGCCCATGTACGCCGAGCTGCTGCGCCGCGCCGCCGACGACACCGGCGGACCCGCCGCCGCGATCATGGAGGGGCTGGGCGGCAGCGCCCTGTCGCTGCGGCTGCTGGGCACCGTCCACCGCCT
Organism: Actinomadura kijaniata; assembly: GCF_014138665.1. Lineage (NCBI taxonomy): Bacteria > Bacillati > Actinomycetota > Actinomycetes > Streptosporangiales > Thermomonosporaceae > Actinomadura > Actinomadura kijaniata. Next base: position 208,658 of record NZ_JACJIA010000007.1, on the reverse strand, counting down.
GGTGCTGGAGGGCCGCGCGCCGGAGCTGGCCCCCTACTACCCGACCGTGGGCGGCGTCCCCGACGGCGCGGCGGCCTGGCCCGCGTTCCGCCGGGTGGTGGCCGAGCACGCCGCCGAGATCCGCGCCGGGATGGCGACGCCGCCGCAGACCAACGAGGTGGGCCGCTCCGCCGCGCTGGTCGGCGGCCTGCTCACCGTCGTGGCCGCCACCGGGCTCCCGGTGCGGCTGCTGGAGATCGGCGCGAGCGCGGGCCTGAACCTGCGCGCCGACCGCTTCCGCTACCTGTTCGAGGGCGGCGCGTACGGTCCCGAGGACTCCCCGGTGGTGCTGCCGGACTGCTGGGAGGGCGGGCCGCCGCCGGTGGACGCGCCCCTGGAGGTCGTGGAGCGCCGGGGCTGCGACCTCGCCCCCCTCGACCCGGCCGACCCCGCCGACCAGGTCCGCCTGCTGTCGTACGTGTGGCCCGAGCAGGCCGAACGCGTCGCCCGCCTGCGCGCGGCCTTCGCGGTCGCCGCCGAGGTCCCGGCGACCGTGGTCCGCGACGGCGCGGCCGGGTTCCTGGACGGCCTGGCGCCGCGCCCGGGGACGGTGACCGTCGTCTGGCACTCGATCATGCGGCACTACGTGCCCGCCGACGAGTGGGCCCGCGTCGAGGCGAGCCTCGCGGCGGCGGGCGCGGCGGCGACCCCGCGGTCCCCCGTCGCGCACCTGGCGCTGGAGCCCCGCGACGAGGAGCGCATCGAGAGCCGGCCGCTGCTGAAGCTGCGCCTGTGGCCCGGCGGCGGCACCGCGGTCCTCGCCAAGGCGCCGCCGCACGGGCTGCCCACCGTGTGGGGCCCCGCCCGCTAGCCGACCTCGCGCCAGTCCAGCACGCCGCCGACCAGCGCCCGGATCGACGCCAGCAGGCCCAGCCGGTTGGCGCGCAGGGCCGGGTCCTCGTCCATCACCATCACCGCGTCGAAGTACAGGTCGACGGGGTGGGCCAGGGCGGACGCCGCCTCGGTGAACTCCGGCAGCGCCGGGCGCCCCGGCAGCGCCGCCCGGACCCGCTGGTAGGCCTCGTGCAGCCGGTGCTCGGCCCGGTCGGTGAACAGGGCCGGGTCGTAGCCGGGCTCGGCGTCCGGCGGCAGGATGCGCAGGACGCGCTGCAGGGCGGCCGACAGGCGCTGGAACCGCGCGTCGTCCCGCAGCTTCGCCAGGTCGGCCGCCGCCCGCTCGGCGTGGGCGGGCGACCCGGCGTGCGGCAGCACCGCGCGCACCACCGCCACCGCGTGGCCCTCGTCCAGGAGGGTCTGCTCGAAGCGGCGCGCGACGAACCGCGCGGCCTCCGCCAGGGTCTGCGGGGCGACCTCGACGGGCTGGTGCCGCGCGGCGACCGCCAGGCCGTCCTCGACGGTGATCGGCGCGAGGCGCGGGTGGGCGCGCAGCACCGCCGTCAGGCCCAGCGCGGCCCGCCGCAGCCCGAACGGGTCCGAGCCGCCGCTCGGGGCCGACCCGACCGCGAACAGGCCGGCCAGCAGGTCGAGGCGGTCGGCCACCGACAGCACCGCGCCCACGATCCCGGACGGCGGCGCGTCGCCGGAGGAGCGCGGCAGCTCCATCTCGTACAGCGCGTCGGCGACGGCGGGCGGCTCCCCGGCGCGGCGGGCGTACTCGCGGGCCATCGTCCCGGCCAGCCCCGGCAGCTCGATCACCATCGCCGACGCCAGGTCGAACCGGGCCAGCTCCCCGGCGCGGCTGAGGGTCTCGCGCTCGGCGTCGGTCAGGTCGAGGCGCGCGGCCAGCTCCTCGGCGATCCCGTCGATCCGGCCCGCCCGGTCGGCCATCGAGCCGAGCCGGTCGGCGAACGTCAGCCGCTCCAGCCCCCGCTTGATCTGCTCGGGGCTCCGCCGCAGGTCCTGGGCGAAGAAGAACGACGCGTCCTCGTAGCGGGCGCGCAGCACCGCCTCGTTGCCCGCGCGGACGGTGTCGTGGTCGCAGGCGCCGTTGGCGACCGTCACGAACGCGGGCAGCAGCGCCCCGGACGGGGAGCGCACCGGCAGGTAGCGCTGGTGCTTCTTCATGACCGTGGTCAGGATCTCCGGTGGCAGCTCCAGGTACCCCTCCTCGAACGCGCCGAGGACGGCGACGGGCTCCTCGACCAGGTTGACGATCTCCTCCACGAGGGCGGACTCGGCGGCGAAGTCGACGGCGCCGCCCGCCCGCCGCGCCGGCCCGGTCGCCGAGGCGATCACGCGGCGGCGGCGTTCGGCCGGGTCCGGTTCCACGCCCGCCGCGCGCAGCGTGGCCACCAGCTCGGCGGCCGAGGCCACCGCGCGGGCGTCCCGGCGGTGGCCGTAGGTGGTGCGGCCCGCCGTCATCCCGGCGACGGTGAAGGGGATCTCGTGCTCGTCCAGCAGCGCCAGCAGCCACCGGATCGGGCGCGCGAACGACAGGCCCGGCGCGTTCCAGCGCATGTTCTTCTCGGCGCGCAGCCCCGCCACGATCCGCGGCAGCGCCTCGGCGAGGACCCGCGCGGCGGGACGGCCGGTGACGTGCCGGACGTACCCGGCGTACTCGCCGCCGCCGACGGTCACGGCGCGCACCTCGGCCGGGTCGACGCCCTGGCCGCGCGCGAACCCCAGCAGCGCCTTGGTCGGCCTGCCGTCGGCGTCGTAGGCGGCCGCCAGGCGGGGGCCCTTGACGACCTGCTCGGTGTCGGGTTCGCGGGGCTCGACGCCCGCCGCCACGACGATGATCCGGCGCGGGGTCGCGTAGGTGTCGATCACGGCCTCGTCGGGCAGCAGCCCGGCCGCCTCCAGCGCGTCGCGCAGGCGTTCGGTCACGTGCCCGGCGGTGCGGCCGACCTCGTGCGGCGGCAGCTCCTCCACGCCGATCTCCAGCGCGAACGTCCCCGGCGCGTCGATCTCCGGCAGGGCGGCGGGCGCGGCGCCCGCCGCGGGCCGGGTGGCGGCGTCGCCCAACGGGTGGCCGAGCTCGGCGCGGCGCTCGGCCCACAGCCCGGCGACCTCGTGGGCGAGGCCCCGCATCCGGGCGAACGCGCGGGCCCGTTCGGTGGTGCCGATCGCGCCGCGCGCGTCCAGCACGTTGAACGCGTGCGAGCACTTCAGCACGTAGGAGTGCGCGGGCACCGGCAGCCGCGCGTCCAGCATCCGCCGCGCCTCGGCCGCGTAGGTCTCGAACAGCGACCGGTTGGCGTCGATGTCGGCGTCGTCGAGGTAGTAGCGGCTCATCTCGTACTCGGCCTGCCCGAACGCCTCCCCGTAGGTGACGCCGGGCGCGTAGGCGACGTCCTTGAAGTGGCGCACCCCCTGGAGTGCCATCAGGATGCGCTCCATCCCGTAGGTGATCTCCACCGAGACGGGGTCGAGGGTGAGGCCGCCGGACTGCTGGAAGTAGGTGAACTGGGTGATCTCCATGCCGTCCAGCCAGACCTCCCAGCCCAGCCCCCACGCGCCGAGCGCCGGGGAGGCCCAGTCGTCCTCCACGAACCGCACGTCGTGGGCGGCCAGGTTGATCCCGAGGGCCTCCAGGCTGCTCAGGTACAGCTCCTGGGCGTCGCCGGGCTCGGGCTTGAGGATCACCTGGTACTGGGTGTGGGTCTGCAGCCGGTTGGGGTTGTCGCCGTAGCGGGAGTCGTCGGGGCGGACGCTGGGCTCGACGTAGGCGACGCGCCACGGCTCGGGGCCGAGGACGCGCAGGGCGGTCGCCGGGTTCAGGGTCCCCGCCCCGACCTCGGTGTTCATCGGCTGGGCCACCAGGCAGCCGCGGGCCGTCCAGTGGTCGGTGAGCCGGGTCAGGGCGTCCTGCATGGTCAACACGGGCGGGCTTCTTTCCTGCGAGTGGACTGGGTCTCAGGGTAGGCGCGGTCAGCGCCCGAGACCTCGCAGGAGCGCCCTCCCGGTCGGCGGGCAGGCCTCATCCGGCCGCCCGGCGGCGATGGTGGGCTTCTCGGCGGGATCCATGCGCCCACCCTGCCGACGCCCGGGAGGGAGGGGCAAGCGGTTTACCGGCGGATGATGCTCAGCTCCACGCCGCCGACGATCCGGCCGCGCAGCATCTCGGCGAGGCGGTCGGAGACGCGCTGCAGGATGGCGCGTTCGTCGTGGCCGGACAGGATCGCGAACCGGACCGCCAGCTCGGCGTGCTGGCCCCGGTCGGCGCGGACGCCGGTCACGCCCGGCTCGGAGCCGAACGCGGCCTCGATCGCGGCGAGCACCTCGGGGTCCTCGTGCGGCGCGGGGATCGGGCGCCCCTCGGCCAGCAGGTGCAGCCGGATGCCGTCCACCGCGAACGGCACCGGCCCGGCCACGTCCACCACCAGCGCGTGGGCCTTCTCGTCGAGGGTGGCCAGGCACGCGTCGCGGAAGCGCACCGCGACCGGGCGGGCGTCGGGGCGCCACGCCCGCATCGTCTCGGTCGAGGTGAAGCCGAGCACGCCCCGGCGGCCGTCCTCCCCGATCAGGGTGGGCAGCGCCATGTCGCTGTTCTTCTCCCGGCGCAGCTCGCCGGGCGCGACCTGCTCCTCCTCGGTCAGCACGGCCACGACGGGCACCAGCAGGCGGCTGTCGGCCAGGACGCGCAGCACGGTGTGCTCTCCGACGCGCCCGGCCGCGTATCCGGCCAGCGCGTCACGCACCCGCGGGGCGGCGGCGCCGTCGTCGTCGGGGAACTGCGGCTGGGGAATGGTCTTTCCGGACACGGCCAGAAGGCTATAACCTCCGGCGACCGCCCAGGGTGGTTAATGCGATACTCTCCGCTCTCCCCCGGGGCCGGCCCCGGGTCAGCCCAGATCCGCGATGGCCGCGACGGTCCCGCCGCCGGAAGGGCCCTGGTGGACGGCCGCGACCGACACGAACACCGCCGGGTCGCCGGTCACCGACGCCGCGACGCCGCCGACGCACGCCTTGATCTGGCGGTGCCAGTGCACGTCGGAGTCGTCGAGCATGATGTTGCGGCGGCCCCGGACCTCGCCGCGCGGGTCGGCCTCGCACTTGATGAACACGTTCACCAGCCGGTCGCCGAGATCGCTCGGGTGGGGCCGCTCCGGCAGGTCCAGCCCGGTCGAGCGGATCGCCGCCCAGACGCCGTCGGCGTCCAGTGCGTCGTTCATCACACCGTGCCCGGCGCGGTAGCGCCCGCCGATGCCGCGCACGTTGCCGACCACCACGATCTGGGCGCGGTCCAGCTCCACGCCCGAGGAGCAGGACGCGACCGACGAGTACAGCGACAGGTCCCGGTGGATCTGGTCGGCGCGCGGCGTCGCGATCTCGCCGAGGGCGACGGCGATGCCGAGCGCGGTGGTGGAGTTGGAGACGTCCATCGACTTCAGGGTGTCCTCGGTGACGACGTCGCGGCCCCGGCGGCGGGCGTCGTTGATGGTGTCCAGGGTCAGCAGCGGCGTCTTGGTCTGGACGTAGTGGACGTCGGCGGGGTCGTCGATCCCGGCGGCCTTCATCGCCTCGCGGACCCCGGCGGCGACGGTCTCGACCATGGCGGGGCGGCCGATGTCCTCGGGGCGGATCACCTCGCTCATGGCGATGCCGACCGACAGGCGCGGCTCGTCCGAGCGCGGGGCCGAGGCCGGGTCGAGCGTGGCGAACACGGTGGCGTGCGGGCTGAGGACGCCGTCGGTGCCGCCCGACCACACCAGCGGGACCCGCGCGACCTCCGCCGGGCTCCGGGTGCCCCTCTCCACCAGCACCTCGCGGAACGCGCGGTCGGCGAGCAGCCGGGTGTAGTCGTTGACGCCGCCGTTGCCCTCGGTCTTGCCGATCACGGCCAGGACCCGGTCGGCCTCCAGCACGCCGTCGTCGATCAGGCGCGCCAGCCCGGAGGCGTCGGTCACGCTCGCGATGGGGATCTTGCGGACTTCGATCGGGTCGGGCACGTCGCTCACTCCTCGATGATCGTTCCGGCCTTGCCCCGGACCGCGTCGGCGATCCGGTCCAGCGAGGTGATCGCCGCGCGCCGCCCGCCGCCGGCGACGAAGCGCCGCAGCGCCTCCACCTTGGGACCCATGCTGCCGCCCGCGAAGTGCCCGGCGGCGGCCAACAGGCCGAGTTCGGCGGAGGTGGTGCGGTGCAGGGGGCGCGCGCCGGGGGTGCCGAAGCCGACCTCGACGTTCGGCACGTCGGTGGCGATCACGAGGGTGGCCGCGCCCAGGCGGCGCGCCAGCAGCTGCGCGGCCAGGTCCTTGTCGACCACGGCCTCCACGCCGCGCAGCCCGCCGTCCCCGTCGCGGACCACCGGCACTCCCCCGCCGCCCGCGCAGACCACGACGTGCCCGGTGGCCAGCAGCGCCTCGGCGGCGCCGGCGTCCAGGACCTCCAGCGGCTCGGGCGAGGCCACCACGCGCCGCCAGCCGCGCTCCCCGAACGCCCTCCACGACTGCCCGATCGCCATGAACCGGCGCGCCTCCGCCGCCGGGAAGTACCGGCCGACGGGCTTGGCGGGGTCGGTGAACGCGCGGTCGGCGGCGTCCACCAGCGTCCGCGTCACCACCGTGGCGACCGGGCGGCGCGCGCCGCGCGCGGCCAGCGACCGTTCCAGCGCGTTCATGATCAGCACGCCGAGGGTGGCCTGGGTCTGCGCCCCGCACCAGTCCAGCGGGACCGGCGGCACCACGTCCGCCGCGAGCTGGTTCTTGATCAGCAGGTTGCCGACCTGGGGCCCGTTGCCGTGGGTCAGCACCAGGCCCGCCCCCGCCGCGGCCAGGTCGGCGACCTGCTCGACGGCCCGGGCGACCGCCGCCGCCTGCTCCCGCGGCGCGGCGCTGCCGTCCGGGCCGGTCATCGCGTTGCCGCCCAGGGCGATGACGACGCGTTCGCCGGTGCCGCTGTCCACTCACCGACGGTAACCGGGCGGCGGCCGGTGCTCACGGGCGAAACTCGCCAGTCGGGCACCGGCCGTTCGGCAACTCTGCCCGGCCGGTTAGCGGCGGGCCGTCAGGGCGTCCACCCAGCCCATCGACTCGTAGGCCATCGACAGGGCGGGCTTGCCCGCGACCGGGGAGGTTCCGGACTCGTAGGCCAGCAGGTTCGCGGTCCTCGGGTCGATGATCAGCCGCAGCCGCAGGCCGGCGACCGGGCCGCGCATCGTCACGGCCACCCCGGTGCGGCCGAGCTGGTCGGTGGCCCGGCCCTCGCCGCGCACCTCCGGCAGGTCGGCCAGCACCCGGTACAGCGCGGCCTTGGTGCCGGGCGTGATGGGTCCGCTCAACAGGTCCTGCGCGGCCCCCCACACGTAGGAGGGGTAGGGGTCGACGCTCTTCTCGGGGCCCTTGCCGTCGTTGGCGTCGCGGACGTCGGCGTCGTAGCGGCGGCGCAGCTCGCGCGCGAGGGCGGCGGGCTCGATGGGCAGCTTCAGGAGCCGGTCGGTCGGCACGTTCTCGTTGCCGATGGTGTGGGTGATCGGCTCGTCGTAGTCGTTGACCGAGCGCTCGCGCTCGGTCCTGTCCATGAGCCGCGGGGCTCCGGCCTTGCGCCAGGCGGCCTCGTCCCCGGCGGTCGGGAAGCTCGTCTTCGCGTTGACGGCGGTGATGCTGCGGGTGCGGTCGCGGCCGGTGCGCGACAGCCACGACTCCTGCGTGTTCGCCGTGATGTAGGTGTAGGGGAGCTTGATGATCCGCGACCGCTGGCCGGGCTTGAGCCCCTTGCGGTCCATGCGCTCGTTCTGCACGTGCTGCGTGCGGAGGCGCGTGTACCAGTAGCGGCCCGGCTTAACCGGCGTGCGCTCGGCGGTGTGGGCGCTGGCCAGCAGCACCGTCCGGGCGTCCTGCGCGGTGGCCGGGGCGGGCGTCCCGGGGCCGGGCGCCGGGGCCGGGCCGTCCCCGTCGGTCACCACGAGGACGCCCGTGGCGGCCGCGGCGGCGGTGACGGCCGCCAGCGCCAGCACCGGGCGGCGCGAACGGCGGGCGGGCACGGCGCGCAGGGCGTGGGCGAGGTCGGTGTCGCGGCGGCGCGCGTGGGCGTCCTCGGCCAGCTCGTCCAGGGCGGCGGGACGCAGGTCGCGGAAGATCTTGTCGGTGGTGTCGTTCACGATGGCTCCAGGGTTCACGAGGTCGCGCGCTCGGCGACGCGGGAGACGGCGGATCGGGGGGCCGGGTTCTGCTCCAGCGCGCGGGTCAGGCGCCGGCGGGCGCGGTGCAGCCGCACGAAGAACGCGGCCGACGTGCAGCCCAGCACCCTCGCCGCCTGGCGCGGCTCCAGACCGTGCCAGTTGACCAGGGCGAGGACCTCCAGGTCGCGTTCGGGCAGCCCGGCGATCGCGGCCAGCGCCACGTCGCGTTCCACCACGTGCTCGGCCACGTCCCAGGCGGCCAGGTCCTGCGGCGTGGTCAGCGTCCTGATCCGCTCGGCCAGCACCCGGCCCCTGCGGCCGTGGTCGTACTGCTTGCGCACCAGGTTGCGGGCGGTGCCCAGCAGCCACGGCAGGGCGGGGTCGCGGACGTCGCCCAGCCGCCGCCAGGCGATCAGGAAGGTCTCGCTGACGATGTCCTCGGCCGTGTGCGGCTCGGCGTGCGTGAGCGCGTACGCCAGCACCCGCCGGTAGTACGTGTCGTACATGCGGGTGAAACGGGATTCGGGATCATCCACGAAGTCCCCTTGGGGTCGGAGGGAGTTGTCGTGAAGTAGTCCCGGGAACCCGCGCCCGTTTACACCCCGGTCTCAGGAAAGCCGCGAAAGGCGTTCCACGGCCTCGTCGATGACGCTCTCCCGCTTGCAGAACGCGAACCGCACGAAGTGCGCGCCGTTCTCGGGCCGCTGGTAGAACACCTGCGTGGGGATCGCCACCACCCCCGCCCGCTCCGGCAGCGCCCTCGCCAGCTCCATCCCGTCGGTGAACCCCAGCGGCCGGATGTCGGCCTGCACGAAGTAGGTGCCCTGCGGCCGGAACGTCTTGAACCCGGCCGCCTCCAGCCCGGTGACCAGCCGGTCGCGCTTGGCCTCCAGCGACCGGCGCAGCTCCTCCACCCACGGCGTCTCGTGGCGCAGCGCGTAGGCGGTGGCGCGCTGCCACGGCCCGCCGGTCGCGTAGGTGAGGAACTGCTTGACCGTCTGCACGGCCCGCACGTACGCCGCGGGCCCGGTGACCCAGCCGGTCTTCCAGCCGGTCACCGAGAACGTCTTGCCGACCGAGGACACGGTGAGGGTGCGCTCGCGCATGCCCTCCAGCGTCGCCAGCGGAACGTGCCGCGCGCCGTCGTAGGTGAGGTACTCGTACACCTCGTCGGTGACCGCGACCAGATCGTGCTCGCGGCACACGTCCGCGATGACCTGGAGCTCCTCGCGGGTGAAGACGGTGCCCGCCGGGTTGTGCGGGGAGTTCACCAGCAGCAGGCGGGTGCGCGGGGTGACGGCGGCGCGCAGCTCGTCCGGGTCGAAGGTGAACCGGTCCCCGTCGGGGCGCAGCAGCACCGGCCGCAGCGTCGCCCCGGCCAGCGCGACCGTCGCGGCGTAGGAGTCGTAGGTCGGCTCGAACGCGATCACCTCGTCGCCCGGCCCGGCCAGCGCCAGCACGGACGCGGCGATGCCCTCGGTCGCGCCGACGGTGACGTAGACCTCGGTGGCCGGGTCGTAGGCGAGCCCGTACCGGTCGAGCCTCTGCGCGGCGACGGCCTCCCGCAGCTCGGGCAGCCCGGGGCCGGGCGGGTACTGGTTGCCGCCGCCCCGGATCGCCTCGACGGCGGCCTCCAGCATCGCGGCCGGGCCGTCCTCGTCCGGAAAGCCCTGGCCCAGGTTGATCGCGCCGGTCCGCACCGCCAGCGCCGACATCTCGGCGAAGATCGTCGTACCGAAACCGCGCATCCGCGCCACCAGGGGTTCGCTCACCCCTGCACCTTAACCACCCGGGATTCCCTCCCCGCAACCACGGGGCGGGGGTGTCGGGTCTAGGGCCTGTTTCACAGTGGGCCTCAGCCGCGCACGCGAGCGCGTCACCTGACCTGCGGGCCCGACGCCGAAGGCGAGGGCCCGCGGGTCAGATCGCGAAGCGATGTCGCGCTCGCCAAGCCCTGGTGAGGTGCGAGCCGCCAGGCGAGCGCCGTGGGCCAGGGCTTTGAAACACGGTCTAGCGGTCGGCGCGTTCGCGGTGGTGGTCGTCGGGAAGGTCGGCGGCGAGGCGTTCGAGTTCCTCGCGGTGCGGCAGCCAGGCGGCCGGGTCGCCCTGGCCGTCGACGTCGACGACGCGGACGTGCGGGGCCAGGCGTTCCACGGCGGTCCGCAGCGCCTTCTCGTTGAGGAACCAGTCGCGGCGGCGCACGTAGGCGGCGACGCCCACGCCCCCGGCGGTGCCCGCGACGCTCTTCAGGGCCTTGTCCACGCGCTCGCGGAGCAGCGGGTCGAGGTCGCCGCGGGTACGGGCGCGTTCCAGGCGGCGGCGCAGCGACCGGAAGTCGCCGGGGACGCCGTTCCCGAGCCGGACGCCGACGAACCGCGGCGGCGGCGCCGAGGTCCCGGTCCCCGCGGAGCCGAACAGCACGATCGCCGCGACGTCCTCCCACGGCGCGGACTGCGGCGCGGCGCTCCTCGGCCGTCCCGCCAGGAAGACGCCCTCGGCGTCCAGGCGCAGCGCCACTCCCCCGGCGCGCCGGATCCGTTCCAGCCTCAGCCCGAACGCCGCGCCCCACGCCACCAGGAACACCGCGAGCACGCCCAGGGCCGGGCCGGGCGCCGCCCGGACGGCCATGAACCCCGTCACGCCGACCCCTGGCAGGAGGAACAGCAGGGGGACGACCGGAACGAAGCGGAAGGTCATATCCATCCCATCTCCCGGGCGGCGCGGACGGCGGCGAGGCGGTTGGACTCGCCGAGCTTCGCCATCGCGGTGGACAGGTAGTTGCGGACGGTGCCCTCCGACAGGTGCAGCAGCGTCGCGATGCGGGCGGTCTCGGTGCCCGCGCCGAGGAGGCGGAGGATCTCGCGTTCGCGTTCGGTGAGGGGGTTGTCGCCGGCGGCCATGGCGGTGGCGGCGAGCTCGGCGTCCAGGTAGCGGCCGCCCGCGTGGACCTTGCGGATCGCCGCCGCCAGCTCGTCGGTGGAGGCGTCCTTGGCGACGAACCCGCGGACCCCGGCGGCCATGGCGCGGCGCAGGTAGCCGGGGCGGCCGAGGCTGGTGAGGATGACGACCGAGCAGCGGGCGCCCGCCTCGCGCAGCCGCTCGGCGACGGTGAGGCCGTCCGCGCCGGGCATGTCGATGTCCAGCACCGCCACGTCGGGGTCGTGGGCGGCGACGGCGGCGGCGACCTCGTCGCCCCGGCCGGCCTCGGCGACGACCGTCAGGTCGCCCTCCAGCCCGAGCAGGGCCGCGACGGCGCCGCGGATCAGGTGCTCGTCGTCGGCCAGCAGGATCCGGATCACGCGGTGCTCCGCGCGGGCTCGGCGGCGGTCGCGGCACCGGACAGCGGGACCACCGCGCGCAGCAGGAACCCGTCGCGGCCGTGCCGTCCGGCGCTGAGGGCGCCGCCGACGACGGCGAGGCGTTCGGTGAGCCCGGCCAGTCCCGAGCCGGGCTCGGCTCCGGCGGCGCGGACACCGTCGTTGTTCATCTCCAGGACCACGGACTCACCGTAGACGGTGAGCGAGATCGAGCAGCGCCGGGCCTCGCTGTGCTTGATGACGTTGGTCGTGCCCTCCCGGATCGCCCACGCCAGCACCGAGCGGGCCTCCGGCGGCAGGTCGGCGGGCACCGCCCCGACCTCGCAGCGGACCCCGGCGGCCTCCAGCACGGCCCGCACGCCCGCCAGCTCGGCGTCCAGCTCGACGGCGCGGTAGCCGCGCACGGCGGCGCGGACCTCGCGCAGGGCCTCGCGGGCGGCGCGCCGCACGTCGGCCATCTCGGCGCGGGCGCGGGCCGGGTCGTTCTCGGCCATCCGGATGGCCAGCTCGCTCTTGACCGCGATGAGCGACAGGCTGTGGCCGAGCAGGTCGTGCAGGTCGCGGGAGAAGCGCAGGCGTTCCTCGGTGACGGCCATCCGGGCGAGGGCCTCGCGGGCGTGGTGGGCCTCCAGGTGCAGGTCCCACATGCCGCGCTGGTAGCGGTTGACGAACGCGGCGAGCGCGCCGCCGCCGAAGACGGCGGCGAACCCGCCGAGGATCCCCAGCCAGTTGGCCGGCCGTCCGGGCTCGTCGACGCGGACCGCCAGGCCCACGACGGCGACGGTCACGGCGGCGGTGCCCGCGCAGTACGCCAGGAGCCGCCGGGTGCTCATCGGGGACAGCGCCACGGCCGACACCCAGAAGATCCCGGTCACCGCCCACAGGGGGTGGTAGGCGGCCAGCAGGACCAGCACGAAGGTGACCAGGCCGGTCCAGACGGTGTCGCGGGTGCCCGCGCCGCCCTCCAGGCCGGTGCGGACCAGCCGCATGTAGCCCCACAGCAGCAGGCCCGTGCCCGCCAGGGCGGGCGGGGCCAGCGCCACCGGCATCGTCCCGTCGCCGAGGCCGTGGACCAGGGCCGCCAGGGCGGGGACCAGGAACCCGACCCCGGCGATGACGAAGGTCCGGTAGGTCGTCCGCTGGTACCTGGCCAGCCGCCGGTCGTCCAGCGCCTCCAGCTCGGCCGTCGTCGCGGTGTCCATCTCCACCTGATCCCTCGGTTCCGGTGCCAGCAGGGTAGCGATCTCAGCCCCGGCGGGGCTCCCAGCGGAACCAGCGCCGCGCCGCGTACACGCCGAGGGCGGTCCACACCGCCAGCACCGCGAACGAGGGCGCGGTCACCGCCCAGGCCCCGGCGAAGCCGACCGTCTCGTGGGTCGTGGCGGCGTGGAAGTCGCGGCCGAGGTAGCCGGTGCGGACGATCTCCACGACCGGGCTGAGCGGCAGCCAGTGCGCGGCCTGCTGGGCCCAGCCGGGCAGCGCGGCCAGCGGGAACATCACGCCCGCCCCGGCCATGCAGCCGAACATCACCGGCAGGACGGTGAGCTGGGCCATGTCGGAGTTGGGGGTGATCCCGGCGAACACGAACCCCAGCAGCGCGAAGACCACCGCCCCGCCGACCATGCCCGCCAGCATCAGCGGGAGGTTGGCGGGCGGGCCGCCGCCGAGCACCGTCATCAGCAGCACCAGCAGCGCCGCCGCCTGCGCCAGGTACAGGACGAGGGAGGTGAGGACGCTGCCGCACAGGATCTCGGCGTCCGACAGCGAGGTGCCGCGCAGCCGCTTGAGGGTGAGGTCCTCGCGGCGGGCGGTGAAGACGTTCACCAGGTTCATGAACACCGCGAAGATCAGGAAGAACGCCAGATGGCCGGTGCCCTGCATCAGCGCGGCGTCCAGCCCGTCCATGCGCTTCCCGCGCGCCGGCAGCAGCAGCGCGCCGAACAACAGCGGCAGGCCCGCGACGGTGAACAGGGCGGTGCGGTTGCGCCACAGCAGCGTCAGGTCGAGCCGCGCGATGCGGGCCAGCGCCGAGGGGCGCACGTCGGGCAGGCGCGGGACGGGCCCGCGGGCGGCGGTCGGGTTCATCGGGTGGCTCCTTCGGCGGTGCGCAGGAAGACGTCCTCCAGGGAGGCGCTGCGCGCCTGCAGGCCGTCCAGCCGGACGGCGTTCTCGTCGGCCCAGCGCAGCAGCTCGTACAGGACGCGTTGCAGGTCGTCGCCGGCGGTGGTGTAGGTGGCGACGGGGGCGCCGCCCTCGACCGTGACCTCGGCGGGGCGTCCGCGCGGCGCCGGCAGGTCGGCGACCTGGAGGCGGTCGGGGACGCGGAAGCTGACGCGGTCGCCGTGCCCGGCCAGGACCTCGGCGAGGGTGCCGCTCAGCTCGATCCGGCCGCGGTGCATCATCGCCAGCCGGTCGGCGAGCTGCTCGGCCTCCTCCAGGTAGTGGGTGGTGAGCAGCACGGTGGTGCCGTCGGCGACCAGGTCCCGCACGGTCCGCCAGGTCGCGTGCCGGGCCTCGGGGTCCATCCCGGTGGTCGGCTCGTCCAGGAACATGACCTCGGGGCGGCCGAGCAGCGCCAGCGCCAGGTCCAGGCGGCGTTTCTGGCCGCCCGACAGCTGCCGGGTCCGCACCCCGGCCTTGTCGCGCAGGTCCACCAGGTCCAGCACCTCGTCGCGGGAGCGCGCCCGGGGCGTGAAGCCGCGCCAGTGGTCGACGGTCTCGGCGACGGTCAGCTCGCCGAAGAAACCGCACTCCTGGAGCATGATCCCGACGCGTTCGCGGACGGCGCGGCGTTCGCGGTGCGGGTCGCGGTCCAGCACCCGCACGGCTCCGGAGTGGGCGGGGCGGAAGCCCTCCAGTGTCTCGAGCGTGGTGGTCTTGCCCGCGCCGTTGGTGCCGAGGAGCGCGAACAGCTCGCCCCGGCGGACCTCGAACGAGATCCCCGCGACGGCCTCGAAGTCCCCGTACCGCTGGCGCAGGTCCACCACCCGGATGGCCGGTTCGTTGCTCATGCCCCCAGCGTCCCGGGGGGCCGTCCGGGCGGGTAGAAGTCGCTGTCACCGGTTCGGGCGGCGGCTGTCAGGCGTTCGGGATGACATCTGTCATCCGCCCCGGCATCGGGCAGACTGGGGCCATGCGCGTAGCCCTGTGCCAGATCGAGGTCGGCGACGACCCCAAGGAGAACCTGGACCGGATCGTCGGCGCGATCGCCGAGGCCGGCGACGCGGACCTGGCGGTCTTCCCCGAGGCGTCGCAGGTGAGGTTCGGCAACGTCCTGGCGGAGGCGGCCGAGCCGCTGGACGGGCCGTTCGTGACGGCCGTCCGGGCGGCGGCGCGCGAGCACGGGACCGCGGTGCTGGTCGGGGTGTTCGAGCCCGCCCCGGACGGCCGCGTGTACAACACGGTGGTGGGGATCGAGGCGACCGGGGAGATCGCCGGGTCCTACCGGAAGCTGCACCTGTTCGACGCGTTCGGCGACCACGAGTCCCAGCACGTGGCCGCGGGTGACAGGCCGGTGGTGCTCGACCTGGCGGGCACGCGGATCGGCGTCATCACCTGCTACGACGTGCGCTTCCCGGAGCTGGCGCGGGAGCTGGTGGACCGCGGCGCGGAGATCCTGGCGATCCCGGCCGCGTGGGCGCAGGGGGTGTTCAAGGAGGAGCACTGGACGACCCTGGTCCGGGCCCGTGCCATCGAGAACACCACCTGGGTGGTCGCGGTGGACAAGGCCCCCGACCGCACCCGCCCCCCGAAGGGGGCGCCGGGCGGCGTGGGCCGCAGCCGGCTGATCGACCCGATGGGAGTGGTCCTGACCGATCTGGGCCCCCACGCGCGGATCCAGGTGATGGAGCTGGACCCGGCGCTGACCGAGAAGGTCCGGGAGTTCCTCCCCAGCCTGTCCCACCGCCGCCGGGACGTCCTGTAGGAACGCGCCGGAGCCGCCCGCAGGTGATTTCGGTGGCGTCGCGGGTAAGCGCTGGCCATGGCCGTACGACAAGCTTTCATCGCCGCCTCCCCCAAGGACGTGTGGGCCGCGCTCGCCGACGGCGGGCGGTACGCCGACTGGGTGGTCGGCACCCGCGCGATCCTGCACGAGGATCCCGACTGGCCCGCGGTCGGGTCGCGGATCGAGTTCGAGGCCGGGTTCGGGCCGCTGACCCTGCGCGACCAGACGGTGGTGCGGATCTGCGAACCGCCGGAGCGGCTGGAGATGGAGATCAAGGCCGGGGTGCTCGGGGCGGCGCGGGTGGCGTTCCAGCTCATCGAGTGGGGCGAGGGCACCGTGGTGATCGTGGACGAGCATCCGCTGCGCGGCCTGGCCGGGGGCCTGCACGGCCCGCCCGGCGAGCTGGTGCTGCACCTGCGCAACCGGCTGATGCTGCGCAACCTGCGACAGGTGGTGCACGACGAGCGCGAGAAGCGCACTCCCACCGACCAGACCAAGCCCGCCGAACAAACCTGAGCCCACCAAACGCACCGGTCCCCGCCGAACGCACCGGGCTCCGCCGGACCAGGCCCCGCCGGATTTGGGCTTGCCGGGGCCTGCCGGGGCGGATCAAGGCGGGACGGGCCGGACCAGAGTGGTCCGGACCAGAGGGGGCGGGCCAGGCTGGACCCAGGCCGAACCCAGAGCGAGCCGGGGTGAACCAGACGGGGCGGGCCGGGCGAACCAAGTGGGGCGGACCAGGAACGGGCCGTGTCGGTCAGCGGCGGTGTAGGGCGCGTTGGGCCGCTGTCAGGGTCGTGTTCAGTACGCGACGGGCCGGGGCGCTGGTGCGGAGGGCGGCGCGGGCGGCGTTGGCGCCGCAGGCCCCGTGCACGCCGCCGCCCGGGTGCGCGGAGGCCGAGGCCAGGTACAGGCCGGCGACGGGGGTCTCGGGGCGGCCGGTGCCGGGGGTGGGGCGGAACACGAGCTGCTGGTGGATCGCGGCGGTGCCGCCGTTGAGCGCCCCGCCCACCAGGTTGGCGTTCCGGTCCTGGAGGTCGGGCGGGGCGAGGACGCGGCGCTCGACGACCAGGTCGCGGAACCCGGGCGCGTACCGCTCGATCTGGGCCTCGACGCGGTCGGCCATCGCCTGGCGCTCCCGCTCGTCCCAGACGCCGGTGATGCCCGCGTCGCCCGCGTCGGAGGCGATCCGCTGGGGGACGTGGGTGTAGGCCCAGGCCGACTCGGTCCCGGCCGGGGAACGGCTGGGGTCGGCGGTGGTCATCTGCCCCACCAGCGTGAACGGCTCGGCCGGGACCCGCCCGGTGACCACCTGGGCGGTGAAGTCGGTCAGCGCGTCCATCCCCGCGGCCAGGTGCACGGTCCCGGCCCGCCGCGCGCCCTCCGCCGTCCACGGGATCGGGCCCGACAGGGCCCAGTCGGTCTTGAAGGTGGAGAAGTCCCACTGGAAGCGCCGCATGTCGTCGCGCAGCCGCGCCGGCAGGTGCTCCCAGCCGACCAGGCCGCCGTACAGGGCGGGGGCGGCCACGTCGGCCAGCACCGCGCGGGTGGCGCGGATCCGCTCGCCGTCGGCGGTGCGCACCCCGAGCGCCCGCCCGTCCCGCACGATCACCTCGGTGACCGGGGTGGCGCAGCGGACCGTGCCGCCCTGCGCCTCCAACCGCCTGACCAGGGCGCCGGTCAGCTCGCCGGCGCCGCCCTCGGGGACCGGCCAGCCGTACTGCTGGCCCAGCATCGCCAGCAGCCAGCCGAACGCCGTCCCGCCCGCCGCCTCGGGGAACAGGTCCGCGTGCAGCGCCGATCCGGCCAGCAGCAGCGGCCCGCCCGGACCGGTGAACTCCTCCTCGCCGAGGCGGCGCACCGGCAGCAGCATCATCCGCGCCAGCCGCAGCCCCCCGGCCGCGCGCACCTTGCGCGCCAGCGCCGCCCCCGCCCGGACCGGCGGGAAGGGGCTGAACAGCGCCGCGACGACGTCGTCGCCGAGCTCCCCCCACAGCCGGTACAGCCGCAGCCACGCCTCGCCGTCGCCCTTGCCCAGCTCCTCCAGGGACGCGGCGGTCCGGTCGGGGTCGCGCTCCAGCACCGCGCAGCCGCCGTCGGGCAGCGGGTGCGCCATCACGGCCGGGGCGTGCCGCCAGCGCAGCCCGTGGCGTTCCAGCCCCAGGGCCCCGATCGCGGGAGAGGCCACGCCCAGCGGGTAGAAGGCGCTGAACATGTCGCTGATGTAGTCGGGGTGCACGTCCCGGTCGCTGCGCACCGCCCCGCCCGGGACGGGCTGGGCCTCCAGGACGGTCACCCGCCATCCGGCGTCGGCCAGTACGTTCGCCGCGACCAGGCCGTTGGGCCCGGCACCGATCACCACCGCGTCAGCCATGCCATCCCGTCTACCCGAGGTTCACCGAACCTATCGTCCTCGCGGCCCGGTTCTCGCCGGGGTCCGGTGCGCGGGTCAGTTCGCGACGTAGACCACCCGGCCGACCGCCGACGGGTCGTCGGCCAGGTCCACGAACGCCTTGCCCAGGTCGGCGCGGGTGATGGCGCGGCCTCCCCGGACGTCGAGGCCGTCGGCGCGGCGGTAGGACCCCTTGGCGGGCTTGTCGAGCAGGCGGGGCGGGCGGACGATCGTCCAGTCCAGGCCGGAGTCCCGGACGGCCCGTTCGGCGTCGCGCAGGTCCGCGTAGGGGTGGGCCAGGACCCGCTGGACCAGCGGCTTGAGCACCAGGCGGGTGACGGGGTCGTCGCCGCGGCTCGTCTCCAGGGCGCTGGCGCTGATCAGCAGGAGGCGCCGGGCCCCGGCGGCCCGCATGGCGGTGACGATGCTCCGCGCGCTGTCGGCGCTGACGGTGGTGGGCGCGCGGCCCTCCCGGGTGCCGATCGCGGTGATGACGGCGTCGGCGCCCTTGACGGCGTGCTCGACGGCGCGGGGGTCCATGGCGTCGGCCTGCGCGACCTCGACGCGCTCGCGCAGGTCGGCGGGGAGCTTGGCGGGGTCGCGGACGACGGCGGTGACGGCGTGCCCGGCCGTCAGCGCGGCCCGCACGACCTGGAGGCCGGTGCCCCCGGTCGCCCCGAACACGGTGATCTTCATGGGGTTCCCTTTCTCCTGGGGTGAGTAAATATTCACTAACCCCTATGATGAGTAAGTCTTCACTCACCGTCAAGGGGGGTCATGAGCGCGCGGGAACGGATCCTGGACGCGGCGGCCGACATCATGCGGACGCAGGGTGTGGCGCGGGCGACCACCAAGGAGATCGCCCGCGCCGCCGGGTACAGCGAGGCACTGATCTACAAGCACTTCCGGGACAAGGAGGAGCTGCTCAGCCGCGTCCTGCTGGAGCGGATGCCCTCGTTCACCGAGAGCCTCAGGCCCGGCGAGGGCACCGTGGCGGGCAACCTGACGGCGTTCGCCCACAACGCCCTGCGCTTCTACCGGCGCGCGTTCCCGATGATGGCCTCCTTCGCGGCCCAGCCGGCGCTGATCGCGGCGTCCCGCGCGAACCTCGAACGGCGCGACGCGGGCCCCCGCTGCCCGATCGACCGCCTCGGCGCCTACCTCGCCGCCGAACGCGACCTCGGCCGCCTCGGCCCCGGCGCCGACCCCGAGGCGCTGGCGGCGCTCCTGGTGGGCGCCTGCTTCCAGCAGGGCTTCCTGCGCTACTTCGCGGTGGGCCCGGAGGGCGACGACCTCCCCGAATCCGTCGCCGCCGCCCTGGTCCAGGCCCTCTCGCCCGCCCTGGGATAGAGCCCGTTCCACAGCGGACCCCAGCCATGAACGCGGGCCCGCGGGTCAGATCGCGAAGCGATGCCACGCCCGTCGGCCCCTGGTGAGCCGCCAGGCGAACATGAAACACAGACCAGAGCGCGTTCAACAGCCCCGGGCCGGGTCAGGCGTGGAGTTCCAGGACCAGGCGGGTGGGGGCCCGGTCCACCCGTGTCACCTTCAGCCCGGCCTCGGCGGCGAGCGCGGTCAGGTCCTCCACGCCGCGGTCGGGGTCGGCGGTGGTGGCCTCCAGCCACAGCGCCATGGCCGTGCCGGGCCAGTGGGGGCCCTCGACCGGGCGGACCTCGGACACGAGGATCGCGCCGTCGCGTCCGGCGGCGTCGGCGCAGTTGCGCAGCAGCCGGACGGCTCCGTCGTCGTCCCAGTCGGCGAGCACGGCCGACAGCAGGTAGACGTCGGCGCCCGCGGGCAGCGGCTCGAAGAAGCTGCGCCCCACGGCGGCGGCCCGGTCGGCCAGCCCGGACTCCGCGAAGCGCCGCCGCGCCACCCGCGCGAACACGGGCAGGTCCAGCAGGGTCGCGCGCAGGTGCGGGTGCCGGACGAGCAGCGCCTCGGCCAGCGCGCCGGTGTTGCCGCCCACGTCCACGAACGTGCGCGCCGCGCTCCAGCACGGGTGCTCCACCAGCACCTCGGCGTCGGGCGCCGGCGCCGTCAGGGCCTCGGAGCGCAGCTCGTCGTCCGCGTCGCCGCGCCCGTCGACGTACGACCACAGGTCGGTGC
Source organism: Actinomadura kijaniata (assembly GCF_014138665.1). Lineage (NCBI taxonomy): Bacteria > Bacillati > Actinomycetota > Actinomycetes > Streptosporangiales > Thermomonosporaceae > Actinomadura > Actinomadura kijaniata. The sequence goes on along the minus strand of NZ_JACJIA010000007.1, from coordinate 188,832 downwards.
CGAACATGCGGCGGTAGACCGGCTCGCCCGTGCGCAGCGTGTGCAGCAGGTGGATGACGGAGAGCCCGGTCTGGCCGGTGACGCCGTCGAGGTCCAGCGGGGCGAACGGCCACGGCGCGCCGTCCTCCCGCCGCAGCGCCGATCCCAGTTCGGTGAGGCGGTAGCGGCCGCCGTCGAAGGCGAGGATGTCGAGGCTCACCAGGTGGCGCAGGAGTTTGCCGAGCGGCCGTGGCCGGGTGCCGGTGCGCCGGGCGAGTTCGGCGGGCGTCGCGCCGTCGTCGCCGACGCGGTCCGCGATGCGGAGGGTGACCGCCGCCCGGACCGCCATGGGCGTGACCAGGTCGGCCAGCGCGGTGATCTGCTGGTGGAGCGTGCCGTCGGTCATCGGGTCGCCCTCTCGGGTCGCGTGGTCGCCGGGCGGGGAGGCGCGATGGCGCCCGCCGGTGGCGGCGGGCGCCATCGGGGTCACCTCTCCGACCGGCGGCCCTGGAGGGCGCGGACGTTGTCGCCGAACGTCCAGCCCTTCGAGCCGTCCCAGTTGATGGACCAGGTCATCAGGCCCTTCAACGCGCCGTTGTAGTGGTTCCACGCCTGGGCGACCAGGCTCGGGGACATGTACCCGCCGCCCGCGCCGGGCTGGGCGGGCAGGCCCGGGGCCTGCTTGTCGTAGGGGACGCGGATCGTCGTGCCCTGGATCACCAGGCCCCTGTCCAGGCAGTCGGTCTGCGCGGTGAAGCCCTGGACGGTGCCCGCCTGGTAGGAGTCGCCCGAGCAGCCGTACATGCTGCCGTTGTAGTACTGCATGTTCAGCCACCACAGGCGGCCGTTGTCGGCGTACTTCTTGACGATCGGCAGGTAGGCGCCCCAGATCGAGCCGTAGGTCACGCTGCCGCCGGTCACGTACGCCGTCTCCGGGGCCATCGTCAGGCCGAACTGCGGGGGCATCCGCTCCAGCACGCCGTCGATGATGCGGATCAGGTTGGCCTGCGAGGCGGACGGCCGGGTGATGTCGCCGCTGCCGGTCAGGCCGGTCTCGATGTCGATGTCGATGCCGTCGAAGTTGTAGCGCTTCAGGATCGGCACCACGGTCTCCACGAAGCGGTCGGCGACCGCGGCGGAGGACAGGTCGATCCCGGCGGTCGCGCCGCCGATCGACATCAGGATCGTCGCCCCGGCGGCCTTGGCCGCGCACATCTCGGCGGGGGTGGCGACCTTCACCGTCGCGTCCATGCCGTCCTCCCACAGCACGGTGCCGTCGGAGCGGATGACGGGGAACGCCGCGTTGATCACGTTGTAGCCGTGCTGCCGGATGCGCGGGTCGGTGATCGGGGTCCAGCCGAACGGCGGGTGCACGCCGTTGCTGGCGCCGTCCCAGTTCTCCCAGTAGCCCACCAGGACCTTGCCCGCCGGTCTGCCCTTCACCGGGCAGGTGGCGTCGCCCGGCGGCGTGGTCGGCGTGGGCGTGGTGGTCGGGGTGGTCGTCGGAGTGGGCGTGGGTGTGGTGGGCGTCGGCGTCGGGGTCCCGTCGCACGCGCCCAGGTCGCTCCAGAGCGTCGGGGTGTCGGCGGGGTTCCAGTTGGCGCCGGGGTGCGCGGTGTGCGCCGAGCGGGCCTCGTAGGCGCGGGACCGGTAGGTCACCTTGTCGCCGGTCCTGTAGGCGGATCCCTCGGTCCACGCCGGGTACGAGCACGGCACCGCCGCCGAACGGGCGGGCGGGGACAGCACGGTCAGCGCGGTCAGGGACAGCAGCGCGGCGACGGCGGCCGCGACGAACGCGGCGGCCAGGGGCCTGCATCTGGTGAGCATCGTGGGCTCCTCGACGGAAAACGGCGGAGGAGCCGACGCAATGCCAGACGGTTCCGCATGCGGGGTCGCGCGCGGAGCCGTCCGGACGCAGGCGTTACGACGGCGGGGGAACGCAGCCCCAGGGTAGCGGCGCCCACCCCGCCGGGAAAGACCCGATCTACGCCGGGCGCCGGACCCGCCGGGTCACCGCCAGGTGCGGCAGCCACGCCCGGCTCCCCTTCCGCACCACGAAGTACCCGACCACCGAGGCGTGCAGCATGGTGAACGCCGCCAGCGCCCCGATGTCCACGATCGACACCAGCACGTCCCGGCCGTCGGCTCCCCGGCCGACGTCATGGGCCCCTCGCGGTTACCGGTCTCGTTCGCGGACGAAGTCGATGTCCTCGGGGGCGCGGCCCGGCCAGGTCAGCCGGGTGGGGGCGGCGGGGGTCTCGGCGACCAGGCGGCCGTGGGCGACGACGTGGCTGGGCCGGGTCTGGCGGCGCACCGCGTCGAAGGGGGAGGCGGCGGGCAGCACCACGAACGACGCCGGGCGCCCCTCCCCGACGCCGTAGCGGTCGCCGAGCGACAGCACGCGCGCGGCGCGGTCGGTCACCATCGCGAACGCCTCGTCGATCTCGGCGGCCCCGGTGAGCTGCGCGGCGGCGACGCCGACCAGCGCGACCTGGAGCGGGCTGGCGGTGCCGAGCGGGAACCAGGGGTCCATCACGTCGTCGTGGCCGAACGCCACGTTCACGCCCGCGCCCAGCATCTCCTTGACCTGGGTGAGGCCGCGCCGCCTGGGGTAGCCGTCGAAGCGGCCCTGGAGGCACAGGTTGGCCAGCGGGTTGCAGACCAGGTTGACGCCCGAGCGGGCCAGGACGCGCTGGAGCTTGTAGGAGTAGGCGCCGTTGTAGGAGCCCATGGCGGTGGTGTGGGAGGCGGTGGCCCGCGACCGCAGCCCGCCGCGCCGCGCCAGCGTCGCCAGGACCTCCACGAACCGGGACTGCTCGTCGTCGATCTCGTCGCAGTGCGCGTCCAGCATCAGCCCGTGCCGCTGGGCGATGTCGAAGGCGACCTTCAGCGACCGCACCCCGTCCTCGCGGGTGTCCTCGAAGTGCGGGATCGCGCCGATGGCGTCCACGCCGCGCCGCGCCGCCTCCTCCAGCAGCTCCGGCCCGTTGTCGAAGGAGACGATCCCCTCCTGCGGGAACGCCACCAGTTGCAGGTCGATCACGTCGCGGACGCTCTCCCGCACCTCGACCATCGCGTCCAGGGCGACCAGCTCGGGGTCGGTGACGTCCACGTGGCTGCGCACGTGCAGCACGCCGTTGGCGGCGTACCAGCGCAGCACCTCCGACGCCCGGGCGACCACGTCGTCGTGGGTGAGGGTCCGCTTGCGCTCGCTCCAGACCGCGATGCCCTCCCACAGCGACCCGGAGGCGTTCCAGCGCGGCTCCCCGGCCGTCAGCGTGGTGTCCAGGTGGACGTGGGGCTCCACGAACGGCGGGCTGACCAGCGCGCCGCCGGCGTCGAGGAAGGTGTCGCCGCTCCCCCGCCCGGCGGGCAGGATCCGCCCGAAGCGCCCGCCGTCGATCTCGACGTCGAACGCGCCGTCGCGGCCGAGCAGGCGGGCGTTGCGCAGCAGTCTCACGCGAGGGTCCCCTTCCGGCGGGAGGACAGCAGCAGGTACAGGCCCCCGGCGACGACGGTCCCGGCGAGCCACGACAGGTCGACGCCGCCGAGCGCCCGCGCGGCGGGGCCCCGCAGGGCGGCGGGCACCCCGTGCTGGAAGCACCAGGTGGCGGCCGCGCTCAGCGCGAACGCGGCCAGCCCGTCCCAGCGGAAGTCGCCGAGGCGCGAGCGTCCCGGCGGGTCGTAGAGGGCGTCGATGTCGACGTTCCGGCGCTTGACGACGTAGAAGTGGACGGCCATGACGGCGGCCCACGGCACCACCGAGGTGACCAGCCCGGCCAGCCAGGCGTCCAGGGTGTGCGCGAAGTCCTCCTGGAAGATCAGCAGGATGGTGAGGACGGTCGCGAACGCGCCCGCGCCGTAGGAGATCGCGCGCCGCGACACGTGCCAGTCGGCGGTCTGGGCGCCCAGCACCCAGTTGATCGGGGCGATGTTGGCGCCCGACCAGATCCAGAACCGGTGCGCGGCGGTGGACCCACGGGCGGCCGGAGGCACCGGCTCCAGCGAGTGCGCGGGGTCGCCGGCGGGCGGAGCGGCGGAAGGCGCGGCTCCCATATCAGTACGTCACGATAACGGCCGCCCCTTTCCGCCTTTTCGGTAAGGATCAGTACCCGCGGAAACGAACGGTCATGCGGGCAGGCGGAGGCGTTCCATGACGGGGCCGCTGACGGCGGCCAGCTCGCGGGCGCCCGGATGGTGGCGGGCCGGGACGAAGCCGGGCACGGCGGCGGTGCGCTCGCCGGTGAACGGGTCCCACACCTCCAGCCCGTCGGGCCCGGCCGAGTACAGCCGCCGCGCGTCGCCGAACAGCGCGCCGCGCGGCCCGGGGAACACGTTCACCGGGCTGTCGTCGCCGTTGCCGGGGTGGACGAGCACCACGCCGTCGAGCAGCGCGATGTCGTCGGGGCCGATCCCGGCGATCGCGAACGCGTCCCCGGCCCAGGCCATCGGCCCGTCCCAGTGGTAGTCGCGGTAGGCCAGCCGCGTCAGGCCCTCCTCGGCGACCCGCGGCTCCCCCGACAGCCAGGCCCGCAGGTCCCAGGCGTAGGGGATGCCGACCGGCGCCCACACCCAGCCGTCGTCGACGATCCACCGGCCGTCCGCGGAGACGTGCAGCGCGCCGTGGAAGTAGTCGAGGGAGCTCTCCTTGTCGAGGGTCCGGTCGGTGAGCAGCTCGCCGGTGGCGGGGTCGGTGGCGTCCACGCGGTTCCAGTCGGTGCGGTGGACGACGACGGTGCGGCCCTCGTGCTCGGTGAACGCCAGCGAGAACGGCACGGTGTCACACCGGTAGTCGCCGCCGTCCAGCTTCATGACGGTCTTCCCCGTCGCCAGGTCCACGACCGCGCCGTGGCGCCCGTAGTCGCGGACGACGGCCGCGAAGTCGCCGCGCGGGGCCACGTGCAGCCGCCGCCGCAGCTCCCCGCCGTTCCACGCCCTGCCCGTCTCCGACGGCAGCCGCACCCGGCCCAGGACGGCGAAGTCGCCGGTGTCGGCGTCGAACCGCATGATCCGCCCGTCGTCGGTGAGCACCATCCACACCGGGCGGTCCTCCCCGGCGACCGCCGCGAAGTCCACCGGCTCGCGCAGCCTCCGGGGCAGCTCGGTGCGGAACGGCACGGCGTCGAAGGGCTCGGGCCGCCGCGGGATCTCCGGCTCGCCCCGCCAGCCGACCAGGGCGCGGTTGTCGGGGTCGTCGATCCGCTCGACGCAGCCCTCGCACGCCTCCAGCAGCTCCGGCTCGACGCCGTCGGCCCGCGCCTTGTCGCAGTCCTCGCAGCACAGGTGGTACTCCATGCCGCGGCCGGTCAGCAGGTGGACGTAGTCGTGGCTGAGCCCGTCCTCCCCCATCAGGTGGCGGCACATCAGCTTCGGGCCGAGCCGGGCGACGTGCCCGCAGGGGTGGACCTTCACCGTTCTCCCTACTTCAGGCGGGTTTTGACGACCTTACCCATCGCGTTGCGCGGCAGGGAGCCCACCAGGTACACCACGCGTGGCCGCTTGTGGGCGGACAGCCGCCCGGCCACGAAGTCGATGAGCTGCCGTTCCCCCACGCCCTCGGCGACGACGTAGGCGGTGACCTGTTCGCCCAGGTCGTCGTGCGGGGTGCCGACGACGGCGGCCTCGCGGACGGCCGGGTGCGCCAGCAGGGCGTCCTCCACCTCGCCCGCGCCGATCCGGTACCCGCCGGACTTGATCAGGTCGGTGGAGGCGCGGCCGACGATGCGGTGCCAGCCGTCCGGGCCGACCACGGCGATGTCGCCGGTGCGGAACCAGCCGTCGGGGGTGAACGCCTCGGCCGTCGCGTCCGGCCGGTTCAGGTACCCGCCGAACACCATCGGCGCGCGGACGTGCAGCTCGCCCGGGGTCTCCCCGTCGTGCGGGACGGCGCTGCCGTCCTCGGCGGCCAGCCGCGTCGCCACGCCCGCCAGCGGCAGCCCCACCTGGCCGGGGCGGCGCTCGCCGCCGGCCCGCGCGCTCACGGTGATCAGCGTCTCGGTCATGCCGTACCGCTCCACGGGCCGGTGCCCGGTGAGGTCGGCGAGGCGGTCGAACACCGGGACCGGCAGCGGCGCGCTGCCCGACACCAGCAGCCGCGCCCCGCGCAGCGCCCGCGCCGCCTCCTCGTCGGCGCACACCCGCGACCACACGGTGGGGACGCCGAAGTACAGCGACCCGGCCGCCTCGGCGTACAGCTCGGGCCGGGGACGGCCGGTGTGGACCAGCGGCGAGCCCACGCGCAGCGCGCCCAGCACGCCGAGGACCAGGCCGTGGACGTGGAACAGCGGCAGCCCGTGGACCAGCGTGTCGTCGGGCGTCCACTCCCACGCCTCGGCGAGCGCGTCCAGCCCCGCCGCGACGGCCGAGCGCGTGACCGGCACGCCCTTGGGCGCGCCCGTGGTCCCGCTGGTGTACAGGACCAGCGCCGGCGCGTCGCCGGGGACGTCGGCGCGGGCGCCGTCGCCGCGGGTCAGGTCGTCCACCGGCACGACCGGCGGGTCGCCGTCCCCGGCCGCGTACGCGCCGCGCGCCGCCAGCAGCAGCCGCGCGCCGGAGTCGCCGAGGATGTGGGCGCGTTCGGCGGGGCCGGAGTCGGGCGGCAGCGGCACGACCGGGACGCCCGCCAGGATCCCGCCGACCACCGCGACCACGGTCTCCAGCGAGGCGGTGGCGTGCACGGCGACGGCCTCCGCGCCCGCGATCTCGGCGGCGACGGCGGCGGCCCTGGTCAGCAGGTCCTCGCGCGCCAGCGCGCGCCCGGCGATCCGCACCGCCTGCGCGTGCTCTCCGGCCGGTCCTCCGAGCAGGTCCATCACGCGTTCCCCTCCTGTTCGTCCAGCCAGGCGAGCACCGCGTCGGTGTGCTGGCCGAGCCGCGGCGGCGCGGTGTGCGCGCGCGGCGGTTCGCCGTCGAAGCGCAGCGGCGGGCCGGGCAGCTCGATCGGGCCGAGGCCCGGATGGTCCACCTCGACGACCAGCCCCTGCGCGCGGGTCTGCGCCCATTCGTACACCTCGTCGATCGACCGGATCATCCCGGCCGGGACGCCCGCCGCGTCCAGGCGCGCCAGCCACTCGGCGCGGGTGCCCTCCTTCAGGGCCGTCTCGATCTCGGCGGTGAGCGCGGCGCGGCGGCGCGCCCGGTCCGGGACGGTGGCGTAGCGGGGGTCGTCCGGGTCCAGGCCGACCAGCGGCGCGAACCGCCGCCACAGCCCCTGGTTGGCGACGCCGATCTGGATCTGCCCGTCGGCGCAGCGGAACGTCCCGTACGGCGCGATCGACGGGTGGTCGTTGCCGACCGACCCGGGCCGCTCCCGCGCGACCGTCCAGCGGGTGCCCTGGAACATGTGCGCGCCGACCACCGACGCCAGCAGCGAGGTCCGCACGACCCGGCCCCGGCCGGTGCGGGCGCGTTCGTAGAGCGCGGCCAGCACCCCGGCGACGCCGTTCTGCGCGGCCAGGATGTCGGCGATCGACAGGCCGACCTTGCTGGGGGCGCCGGGCGGCCCGGTCACGCTCATGACGCCCGCCTCGGCCTGCACGATCGCGTCGTAGCCGGGGCGGTCGCCGGCGGGGCCGTCGTGCCCGAACCCGGTGATCGACAGGATGACGAGGCGGGGGTTGAGCTCGTGCAGCCGCCCGACGCCGAGGCCGAGCCGGTCCATCACCCCGGCGCGGAAGTTCTCCACCAGCACGTCGGCGCGGCGCACCAGGCGCTCCAGCACCGCGCGGCCCGCCTCGGTCTTCAGGTCCAGCTCCACCGACTCCTTGTTGCGGTTGACCGACAGGTAGTAGGTGCTGACCCTCTCCCCGTCCGCCGCGTCCACGAACGGCGGCCCCCAGCCGCGCGTCTCGTCGCCGGTCCCCGGCCGCTCCACCTTGATCACGCGGGCGCCGAGGTCGGCCAGGGTCTGGGTGGCGTGCGGCCCGGCCACCACCCGGCTGAGATCGACCACCAGGACATCGTCGAGGGGACCGGGCAAGAACCGTCCTCCTTGCGGGAGGCGCCCGGCAAAGGCCGGGCGCGCGGGGCGCTTTCTGCTGGAAGTATGCCCTTCGTGCCCGAACAGACGATCTCCTACCCGGCCCTCGCCGCCCGGCTGGCCGCGCTGCCGCCCTCCTGCGGGCCGGTCCGGCTGGTGGCGGTGGACGGCCCGAGCGGCGCGGGGAAGTCGACGTTCGCGCCGCTGCTGGCGGCGGCGCTCGCCGAGCATGCCGGCGGCGCCGTGCCGCTGGTGCGCTCCGACGACTTCCGCGTCCCCTGGGACGCCGACCCGCTGACCTGGTGGGAGCCGCTGCGCGCGGCGGTGCTGGAGCCGCTGTCGCGGGGCGTTCCCGGACGGCTGCGCCGCTACGACTGGCGCACCGGCTCCACCGGCCCCGAGGAGGAGGTCCCGGCGGCCCCCGCGCTGGTCGTGGAGGGAGTCGGCGCGGCCTGGCGGGGATCGCCCGCCGCCTGCCGGATCTGGGTGGACGCGCCGCGCGAGCTGCGCCGCGCCCGCGCCCTGGCCCGCGACGGCGCGGACTGGGCCGACGCCTGGGAGGGCTGGTCGGAGCGGGAGGCGCGGCACTTCGCCGCCGACCGCACCCGCGACCGCGCCGACCTGCTGGTGGACGGCGCGCGCGTCGCGGCGCCCGGGATCCGGGCGACCGGCGTTCAGGGACCGTTCATGGATCGCTCCAAAAACTGACGGGAAACTCTCAGCCGCGCGGCAGGGGGCGATCAGTCCCGGCGCCGACCCTGAGGGCACGTGCGCGCACCGGGCGCGCACGACACGCGCCGGGGGCGGTATGGAGCACGAACGGAGCACCGACGACACCGGAGAGATCCCGCTGCCGCCACGGCCGGGGAGCGGCGGGACGCGTCCCCCGCGCGGCCCGCGCCGGTGGCGGCCCGACCTGCTGGCCGCGCTGGTGGCGGCCCTGCTGATCGCGACCCCGGCCGCCGTCCTGGTGGCCGGGCGGAGCGGCGGCGACGCCGCCCCCGGCCGGGCCGCCGAGCGCGCCGGCGACCGCGCCGACGAACGCGCCGGGACCCGCGGCCCCGTGGTGGGCGGCGGCGGGGCGACCGCGGCCTGGCCGTCCTGGGGCCTGACCCACACCCAGCACACCCTGCCCCTGAACTCGGCGGCGTCCCGGCAGCGCGCCGCCACGGCCCGCCAGCCCGTCGCGCAGGTCCAGTCGCTCATGGGCTGGGGCGCGACCAACCCCGAGCCGTCGCCGGGCCGCCACGACTTCACCACCCTGGACCGCCGCGTCGAGCTCATCCGCGCCACCAAGGGGACCCCGGTCCTCACCCTGTGCTGCGCCCCCGACTGGATGAAGGGCGGCACGGCCGGGCGGACCGACTGGACGCGGCTGGAGAAGGCCCCCGACCCGGCCCACTACGACGACTTCGCGAACCTCGCCGCCACGGTGGCCCGGCGCTACCCCGACGTCCGCCACTACCTGGTCTGGAACGAGTTCAAGGGCTTCTGGGACCCGGCCCGCAACACCTGGGACGCCGCCGCCTACACCGCGCTCTACAACAAGGTGTACACGGCGCTGAAGAAGGTGAACCCGCAGATCCGCGTCGGCGGCCCCTACATCCCGATGGACAGCACCCCGCCCGGGCAGGGGCCGCCCAGCGAGGTGAGCGGCCCGTGGGGCGCCGTCGACCCGCGCGTGCTGGACGCGACCCGGTACTGGCTGAAGAACAGGGCGGGCGCGGACTTCCTGGTGGTGGACGGCGCGTCGCTGCCCGGGAAGACCGGGCGGCCGGGCCAGGTCCCGGCGCGGGTGAACGAGGTCGACGCGCTGGCGAAGTTCTCGGCGGTCACCAGATGGCTGCGGGAGCAGAGCGGCGACCGGCTGCCGGTGTGGTGGGCCGAGTGGTACGTGCAGCCGCGGGGCGTCACCTGGTCCGACGAACGCCTGGGGGCGGTGCAGACCGCCGCGATGATGGAGTTCGCGCGGGGCGGGGCGTCGGCGGCGTTCTACTGGAGCCCGCAGGTCGCGACCTCCGCCGAGTGCCTGGGCTGCCTGTGGTCGGGCACCTCCGCGGGGAACCGCGGCACCCCGACGCTGACGATGCTCCAGAACTTCACCCGCTGGTTCCCGCCGGGCACGCCGCTGCTCGCCATGGCCTCCTCCAACCCCGCCATCCGGGTGCTGGCCCAGCCGAGGCAGATGGTCGCGGTGAACACCACCGGCAGAGCGGCCCACACGCTGCTCAACGGCAAGGCCCTGGAACTCGGCCCCTACGAGAGCCGCTGGATCCCGCTGTGACCGGGGCCGGACGCTTTCCGGCAATGTCACTCCCCGTTCCGGCGGGCTGGCGTAGCGTTGCCTCGTCCCCCCGTCGGCGGCCGCGCCGACGATCACGCCACGCAAGGAGTCGTCCCCCTGCGCAGCACCGAAGCGGGCAGCGAACGCCTCCCGCTTCCCGATGACGACGTGGAGCCGGAGGAGGTCTCCGGCGCGCCCCCGGCGGATCCGCCCGGACCGGACCGGGCGCTGCTCGACGCGCTGGACGTGCTCGACGAGGCCGTCGTCCTGGTCGACCCGGGCGGCACGGTGCGGCGGGCCAACGCCCGCGCCCGCGACCTGCTCGGCGACCCGCGCCCGGGGCGGCCGCTGACCTCCGGCGCGATCCCGCCGCTGCTGGAGGCCGCGCAGGCGGGCCGCGCGACGTTCGACGCCGACCACGGCGGCCGCCGCGTCACCGGCCGCCGCCACGCGCTGCCGGGCGGGTACGCGGCCTGGGTGGCGCGCGACGTGACCGTCGAGCGGGCCCGCGAGGACGCGCTGCTGGAGGAGCGTGCGCGCAAGGCGTTCCTGGCCCGCACGGGACGGGTGCTGTCGGGCACCCTCAACCTGCGGCGGGCCTGGGCGCTGGCGGCCCGCCTGACGGCCGACGAGCTGGCCGACCAGGCCGCGGTGACGCTGTGGGGTGACAACGGCCGGCCCGAGACCGCCGTCTCGCGCCACGGCGAGACGTCCTTCCGGCTGGTCCCGCCCGGCCGGGGCGTCACCCGCGTCCACGACACCGGCCGCCTGGAGCGGCACGACGCGGTGAACGCCGAGCGCGTCCGGGAGCTGTGCCCGCCGGAGATGACGGCCGGCGGGCCCGCGCACGTGCTGCTGGTGCCGCTCACCGCGCGCGGCGTCTGCCGGGGCGTGCTCACCCTGCTGCGGTCCCGCCCGTTCGGCGACGGCGACCTGGACCTGGTCCGCGAGCACGCCGACCGGGTGGCGCTGGCGCTGGAGGCGGCGCGGCTGTACGAGCACCGCGCCGACGCCGCCGGGGACCTGCGCCAGGCGCTGCGGCCCCGCCCGCTCCCGCAGATCCCGGGGGTGCGGCTCGGCGCCGTCTACCGGCCCGCCCCCGAGGAGTCGATGATCGGCGGGGACTTCTACGACGTGCTGTACGCGCCGGGCCACGGCTGGCTGCTGGCGCTCGGCGACGTGTGCGGCAAGGGCGTCAGCGCCGCGGTCTACACCGCGCAGGTGCGGCAGGCGCTGCACACCGCCGCCGACGTGGCGGGCCCGCTCACCGAGGCCCTGGACCTGATCAACCGCACGCTGCTGATCACCGACGACAGCCGGTTCGTGACGCTGGTGCTGGCGCGGCTGTCGGCGCTGGGCGACGGCACCGTCCGGGTCGACCTGGCGAGCGGTGGGCACCCGCCGCCGGTGGTGGTGCGGCGGGACGGGACCGTGCGGGCGTTCACCCTGGAGGGCGCGATCGTCGGGGCGCTGCCGGACGTGGAGTTCGAGGAGACCTCGGTCATGCTCGACCCGGGCGACGCGCTCTACCTCTACACCGACGGGATCGTGGAGGCGCGCGGACCGGACCGGGAGATGTTCGGCGCCGAGCGGCTCCACCGGGCGCTGGCCCGGTACCGGGGCGCGCCGCCGACCGCGGCGGCGGAGTGGGTGGCGCAGCGCGCCCTGGCCCACCTGGGGCCGGGCGAGCACGACGACATGGCGATCCTGGGCGTCCAGGCGTGGCCGCCCGGGCACCGGATGCACGAGGAGGGATCATGACGGCTGGCGTCGCCGCAGAGGTCACCGAGGAGTTCTTCACCGCGCTCGGGAGGGCGGACGTCGAGGCCGGGGTGCGGATCGCCACCGGCCTGCGCGCGGCGGGCGTGCCCGTGGCGGAGATCCTGGGCGGGCTGGTCGTGCCCGCCCAGCGGCGGGTCGGCGAGCACTGGGCCGCCGGACGCTGGGACGTGGCCCGCGAGCACGCCGCCACGCACGTGTGCGAGCAGGTCGTCGCGGCGCTGACCCGGCCGGGGCCGCAGGGGCCGCCGGAGCCGCGCGGCCGGATCGTGCTGGCGTGCGCCGACGGCGAGTGGCACGCGCTGCCCGCCCGGCTGGCCGCCGAACGGCTGCGCGCGGCGGGCTGGGAGGCGGTGTTCCTGGGGGCCTGCACCCCGGCCCGGCACCTGGCGCGGTTCCTGGAGTCGGTGGGACCGGACGCGGTCGGGCTGTCGTGCACGTTCCCGGCGGCGCTGCCACGGGCGCGGGCGACGATCGAGTCGGCGCGGCAGCAGGGGGTGCCGGTGCTGGCGGGCGGGCCCGGGTTCGGGCCGGACGGCCGCTGGGCCCTGCGGCTGGGCGCGACCGCGTGGGCCGGCGACGGCGACCGGGCGGCGACCCGGCTGGCCGCCGGCTGGCCCGCGTTCGCCGACCCCGCGCCCGCCGCGCCGGGCCTCGACGACGAGCACGCGGCGTTCGCCCGGCGCGAGGCGGTGCTCGGCGCGGAGGTGGCCGAGGCGCTGCTGGAGGGGACCCGCACGACCGGGCCGGCCGACCTCTACCAGGCGGAGGAGGTCCACGACTGCGGGCCGTACGTCACCGGCTTCCTGTCGGCGGCGCTGCTGGTCGACGACGCCGACCTGATGACCTCGCAGACCCGCTGGCTGGCGGACCTGCTGGAGGCCCGGGGCGTGGGCCCGGCCACTCTCGCGTCCGCCTACGACACGCTGGACGGGCGCCTGGGATCGTTCCCCCGGGCCCGCCGCCTGCTGGCCACCGGCCGCGAACTGCTCCCGGCCTGACCCCGGGGGCGTGGCGGGGCGCCGCGGAGGAGGCTCAGTCCAGGTCGGAGGAGGTGCGGCCGCCCGACAGCCGGGGGTAGCCGGGGCCGCGGTCGAAGAACGGCGCCGGGCCGCGTTCGGCGCGCAGGCGGTCGCGGAGCGCGGCGGTGGCGGTCCCGTCCGCGGTCCCGTCGTCCGCCAGGACCACGCCGTAGTCGTCGCGGGCCCCGGCGGCGGTGACCTTGCCGTCGCGGACGTCGGCGGCGACCAGGACGGGGTCGCGGTCGAACGGGTCGCCCCACCCGCCGCCCCCGGTGGTGCGGATCCGGATGACCTGGCCCGCGCGGACGGGGAAGCCGTCCACCAGCCCGTCCATCTCCACGCCGTCGATGTCCACGCGGAACGGGCGGCCCGCGCGCCCGCCGTTGACGCCCCAGCACGACAGGATCGAACGGTCGGCGATCGACATGTAGTGGGCGTCGCGCAGCATCCGGATGTGCTTGTCGTAGCCGAGGCCGCCCCGGTGCGCGCCGGGGCCTCCGGAGTCGGCGGCCAGGCCGAGGCGTTCGACCCGCAGCGGCCAGCGGGCCTCGGCGGACTCGACGGGGATGTTGCGCGAGTCGGGCACGACGTGCACGGTGTCCTCCCCGTCGGCGTACGGGCGCCCGCCCGAGCCTCCGCCCAGCACCTCCCGCATCAGGTAGGGCCCCCGGTCGTCCTCGCCGTACACACCGGTGTAGCGGATGGTCTCCTGGTCGGCGGGCATCCGGCCGCCGGTCGCCTTGGCCAGCACGCCGGCCAGCACGCCCAGCAGCCGCAGGATGACGAACGTGCGGGCGTTGGTGGGCGCGGGGAAGACCGGGGTGAGCAGGGTGCCCTTGCCGGGGAAGCGCATCTCGACCAGCGGGACGACGCCCTCGTTCACGTCGAGTTCGGCGGCGCGTTCGGGGGTGTCGGCGAGGTTGCGCAGGATCGGCGCGAGCCACTTCTTGAGGAACACCCCGTCGGCGTAGTCGCCGGCGTGGTTGATCGGGCCCTTGGCCTGCGGGGACGTGCCGGTGAAGTCGATGACCAGGGGGACGGCGGCGCTCTTGTCCACCGTCAGGGTGATGCGCTGGGCGTGCAGGCGCGGCGGGTCCACGCCGTCGTGCTCGGCGTAGTCCTCCCACGCGTACGTCCCGTCGGGGATCTTGGCCAGGAGCTCGCGGCGGAACGTCCCGGTCGTCCGCTCGATGATCGCGTCGAAGCACTCCTCGACGGCGGCGCGCCCGTACCGGTCGAACACCTCGGCCAGGCGGCGCGCGCCCATCACGCACGCCGAGCACTCGGCGTCCAGGTCCCCGGCCAGGGAGTCGGGCATGCGGGAGTTGCGGGTCATGATGCGCAGCGCGGCCTCGTTGGGCACGCCCCGGTCCCACAGCCTGATCGGCGGGACCATCAGGCCCTCCTCGAACGCGCTGCGGGCGTGGCTCGGCATCGAGCCGGGCACCGCGCCGCCGATGTCGTCGTGGTGCCCGAACGCCTGCACGAACGCCACCACCTCGCCGCCGTGGAACACCGGCACCGTCACGCACAGGTCGGGCAGGTGGCCGATGCCGCCCTCCGACAGGTAGACGTCGTTGTGGAAGAACACGTCGCCGGGCCGCATGGTGTCCAGCGGGAAGTCCCGCACGACCGGCTGCACCAGCGCCGAGTAGGAGCGCCCGGTGAGCTTGCGCATCCGCCGGTCGTGGATCCCGGCGCGGAAGTCGTGCGCGTCGCGGATCATCGGGGACCGGGCGGTGCGCGCGATGGCGGTCTCGACCTCGCGCTCCACGGACGCCAGCGTCCCCTGGACGATCTCGATGAGGATCGGGTCAGTCACGTGTCACCACCAGGTTGCCGTGGGGGTCGGTCCGGGCGCGGAAGCCGGGGTGCAGCGGCAGGGTCGAGCCGTACTCCTCGATCACGGCCGGTCCCTCGACCACGTCGCCGGGTTCCAGGGCGTCGCGGCGGTAGACCGGGGTGGGGGTCCAGCCGTCGAAGTGGACGTCGCGGACGCCGGTGCGGGCGCGTCCGGCGTCGCCGTCGCCGGCCGGGCGGGTGTCCAGGGCGGGGCGGACGATCGGGCCGACGCCCGAGACCCGCAGGTTCACCCACTCGACGGGGTGGCGGGTCGCGTCGTCGCGGTAGCAGTAGCCGTACAGCGCCTCGTGGGCGTCGTGGAAGCGGCGGACGACCTCGGCGCGGAACGCGTCGCCGACCGGGCCGGGCGGGGCGGCGACCCGCACCTCGAACGCCTGCCCGTGGTAGCGCAGGTCGGCCGAGCGTTCGAAGCGGCGGCGCCCGGCCGCGAACCCCTCGCGGTCCAGCGCGGCGGCGGCCTGGGCCTCCAGCTCGGCGTAGCCCGCGCCCAGCCCGGTGAGGTCGAGTCCGGCGTCGCGGGCGACGCGGGTGCGCACGTAGTCGTTGCGGACGTCGACCGTGAGCAGCCCGAACGCCGACAGGTTGCCCGGGTCGCGCGGGATCACGGCGGAGGGCAGGCCGAGCACGTCCAGCAGGCGGCACGCCAGCAGCGGCCCCGACCCGCCGAACGCCACCAGGGGGAGGTCCCGCACGTCCAGGCCCCGCCCGACGGTGATCCGGCGGATGGCGTTGGCCTGGTTCCAGGCGGAGATCTCCAGGATCCCGGCGGCGGCGCGCTCGGCCTCCAGCCCCAGGCGGCGGGCGAGGCGCTCCACGCCCAGGTGCGCGAGCAGCACGTCCAGCTCGATCCGGCCGCCCAGCAGGTGCGGCGGTATGCGGCCGAGCACGGCGTGGGCGTCGGTGACCGTCACCTCCTCGCCGCCGCGCCCGTAGCACAGCGGGCCGGGGTCGGCCCCGGCGCTGCGCGGCCCGACCTTCAGCGTGCCCTCGGGCGTCAGCTCCGCCACCGACCCGCCGCCCGCCCCGACCGTCACGATGTCGATCATCGGGATGCGGACCGGGTGCCGGCCGACCGCGCCCTCGGTGGTGAGGGCGGGCGCGCCGTCCAGCACCACGGCCACGTCGGTGGAGGTGCCGCCGCCGTCCAGGGTGACCACCGACCGGTGGCCGCCGGCGGCGGCCACGAACGCCGCGCCCAGCGCCCCGGCGGCCGGGCCGGACAGGACCGTGGCGATCGGCCGGCGGGCCGCCTCGTCGGCGGACACGACGCCGCCGTTGCTCTTCATCACCAGCGGCCGGGCGGGGGCGCGCCCGGTGATCCGGCCCAGGTAGCGGCTCACGGCGGGTTTGACGGCGGCGTCGACGAGGGTGGTGACCGACCGTTCGTACTCGCGGTACTCGCGCAGCACCTCGCACGACAGCGACACCACCGCGTCCGGGTGCTCGCGCCGCAGCACCTCCCGCATCGCCAGCTCGTGGCGGGGGTCGGCGTAGGAGTGCAGGAAGCACACCCCGATCGCGCCGATCCCCCGCTCCCGGAACCAGCGGGCCGCCGCGACCGCCCCGGCCTCGTCGAACGGTCGCACCTCCGCGCCGGTGGCGTCCAGCCGCCCGCCGACCGTCCGCACCCGGTGCGCGGGCACGATCCGGGGCGGTTTGACCCAGAAGTAGGAGTTGCCGTACCCGTCGGGGACGCTCTGCCGGGCGATCTCCAGCACGGCCTCGAAGCCCTCGGTGGTGACGAACCCCAGGTCGTCGATCCGGTCCTCCAGCAGCCGGTTGGTCGCGACGGTCGTGCCGTGCGCCAGCGCCGCCACCGCGTCCGCCGCCGCCTCGCCCGGCCCCAGGGCCAGGTCCAGCGCCAGCGCGACGGCGGTGCCGAACCCCTCGGCGGGGTCGGCCGGGGTGGACGGCGTCTTGGCCGTGACGATCCGGCCGGTGTCCTCGTCCAACGCCACCACGTCGGTGAACGTCCCGCCGGTGTCGATGCCGATCCGCAGCCGCGCCATGCCCCAGACATACCGGCACCGGCCCCGCCGGGAAACCGTCGGTTCCTGCCAGGCGGAGCGCCGGTTCTTCGGCAGGACGCACCCGCCGCTACGCTGGACCGTCCGAACGACCGTACGTCTACGAGCATGGAGCCCAGGCAATGGCGCTTGACCGCCCTGAGATCGACTTCCCCGAGGGCCAGCCGCCCCAGATCCTCGACATCACCGACATCGAAGTCGGGGACGGCCCGGAGGCCACCAGGGGCTCCACCGTCTCCATGCAGTACGTGGGCGTGTCCTGGTCCACCGGCGAGGAGTTCGACGCCTCCTGGAACCGCGGCGCCCCGTTCACCTTCACCATCGGCGAGGGCCGCGTCATCAAGGGCTGGGACATGGGCATCCCCGGCATGAAGGTCGGCGGCCGCCGCAAGCTGGTGATCCCCCCGCACCTGGCCTACGGCGACCACAGCCCCAGCCCGCGGATCAAGCCGGGCGAAACGCTGATCTTCGTGGTGGACCTGGTCGAGGTGCGCTGACCCGCGAACAGCCCAAACGGCGGCCAACCGGGAGTTAAATCCTCCTCCGGTTGGCCGCCGTTCCCGTTTCCGCAGCGTAGGGCGTCGGTATCGACACATCATGATCGAGGCGCGGGGGCTGACGAAGCGGTTCGGGAGCAAGCTCGCGGTCAACCAGGTGAGCTTCACCGTGCTCCCCGGCCAGGTCACCGGCTTCCTCGGCCCCAACGGCGCGGGCAAGTCCACCACCATGCGCATGATCCTCGGTCTGGACCGGCCCACCGCCGGGCACGTCACCGTCAACGGCCGCCACTACAGCCGCCTCGCCGC
Source organism: Actinomadura kijaniata (assembly GCF_014138665.1). Classification (NCBI taxonomy): domain Bacteria; kingdom Bacillati; phylum Actinomycetota; class Actinomycetes; order Streptosporangiales; family Thermomonosporaceae; genus Actinomadura; species Actinomadura kijaniata. Next base: position 171,094 of record NZ_JACJIA010000007.1, on the reverse strand, counting down.
GCCGCTGCGCGAGGTCGGGGCGCTGCTGGACGCCAAGTCCGTGCACGGGGGCCGCAGCGCCCACCACCACCTGCTGTGCCTCGCCCAGAGCAACGGCATCCCGCGCAAGCGCGTGGACGAGGTGCTGGACATGGTCGGGCTGCAGGCCGTGGCCCGCAAACCCACCCGGGGGTTCTCGCTGGGCATGGGCCAGCGGCTCGGCATCGCGGCGGCGCTGCTGGGCGACCCGGCCGTGCTGATGTTCGACGAACCGGTCAACGGCCTGGACCCCGAGGGCATCCACTGGATCCGCGGCCTGATGCGCAAGCTCGCCGCCGAGGGCCGCACCGTCTTCGTCTCCAGCCACCTGATGAGCGAGATGGCGATCACCGCCGACCACCTGGTCGTCATCGGCCAGGGCCGCATCCTCGCCGACACCGACATGCAGGACTTCATCGACCGCAACGCCACCAGCCACGTGCTGGTCCGCTCCCCGCAGATGTCGGAGCTGGGGCCGCTGATGGCCGCGCGGGGCTGGCGGGTGGAGATGGTCGCCGACCACTCGCTGAAGGTGTTCGGCGCGCGCGCCGCCGAGATCGGCGACCTGGCCGCCGACCACGGCATGCGGCTGCACGAGCTCGCCACCGTCCAGCCGTCGCTGGAGGAGGCGTTCATGCAGCTCACCGGGGATGTCGTCGAGTACCACGCGGGGCTTCCCGAACCGCCGCCACCGCCGACGCCGCTCGGGGACGCGCCCGCGCCGCCCGGGAACGGAGACCTCCCATGAGCGACAAGACTCCGCACGACCCGACGCCCGACGACGCGGCCCCGAACGGCGCGGCGCTGGAGGACACCAGGCCGAGCCGCGGGGGGCTGGAGGACACCGAGCCGCGCAAACCCGAGCCGCGCGAACCCGCGCCGCGCGAGCTCACGCCGCGGGCCTCGTTCGCGAACGTCCTGCTGTCGGAGTGGACCAAGATCCGCACGGTGAAGTCGACGTTCTGGACGCTGCTGTCGGGCGCGGCCGTGGTGGTCGGGTTCTCGGCGCTGTTCGCGCTGGCGTTCACCTCCTCCTACGACGACCTGCCGCCCGCGGAGCGCGCGACGGTCGTGCCGACCAGCCCGATGCAGATCGCCTTCTACTTCGGCATGGTGATCTTCGGGGTGCTGGGCGTGCTGGTGATCACCGGGGAGTACGCCACCGGCATGATCCGCACCGCGCTGACGGCGATGCCGCGCCGCCCCGAGTACCTGCTGGCCAAGGCGGTGGTGCTGGCGCTGGTGGTGCTGGTGGCCGGGTTGGTGGTGTCGTTCCTGTCGTTCTTCGTCAGCCAGGCCGTGCTGTCGGCCAAGAACCTGGACGGGTCGCTGGGCGACGAGGGCGTGCTGCGCGCGGTCATCGGCGGCGGCCTGTACCTGACGTTGATCGCGCTGCTGGCGCTGGGCGTCGGGGTGATCCTGCGGCACACCTCCGGGTCGGTGGTGACCGTGTTCCTGGTGCTGTTCGTGCTGGGCATCGTGGGCGGGTTCCTGCCCGGCGAGTGGGGCGCGACGATCGCCAAGTACCTGCCGTCGAACGCGGGCGGCGCGATCCTGCTGCCGCGAGCGGAGGAGGGGTCGCTGGAGCCCTGGACGGGCCTCGGGCTGTTCGCCCTGTACGCGCTCGTGGTGCTGGTGGTGGCCCTGGTGCTGTTCCAGAGCCGGGACGCGTGAGATCCGGTGCGCCCGCTGTCGACGTGCTGGCGGCTGGCGTTCGGGGCGCTGGCGCTGTGGACCATGGGCTTCTGCTTCGTGGCGCGCCACCCCAGCGTGGACGCGGTCGACTTCTTCAGCTACTTCACCGTGCTCAGCAACGTCATCGGCGGCGTCGCGCTGCTGGCCGGGGCGGTGCCCGGCTGGCGGGACACCGCCTGGGCGGACGGGCTGCGCGGGGGCGCCGCCCTCTACCTGGTGATCACCGGGGCGGTGTACGCGCTGGTGCTGGACGGGCCGGTCACCACCTGGGCGGGCTGGGTCCAGCACCGGATCATGCCGGTGGTGGCGCCGCTGGACTGGCTGGCGCTGGCGCCCCGGCGGCTGCCCGCCCGGCGGACGCTGGCGTGCTGGCTGGCGTTCCCGCTGCTGTACCTGGTGTACGTGCTGGCGCACGGCGCGGCGACCCGCTGGTACCCCTATCCGTTCCTGGACGTCCGCCGCCACGGCTACGAGATCGTCACCGGGTACACCGTCGGCATCGGGGCGGCGTTCGTGACGGTCGCGGCGCTGCTGCTGGGCGGCGCGGGCCTGCGCCGCCGTGCCCCGCCCCGGGGGACGCCCTAACGGGCCGCGCGCCGTCCGATCAGGTAGCCGACGACGACCCCGGCGAGCGCGACGGCCCCGCCCGCCGCGAACGCGCCGAGCGTTCCGGGCGCGACCGGCTCGGGGCGTCCGGCGTAGACCGTTCCGGCGGGGGCGGCGGGGGCGGCCTCGGCGGCGGTCGCGGGGACGGCGGCGGGCTCGGGCGAGGTCAGGGCCCTCTCGACGGCGGCGAAGAACTCCCCCGCCGTCCGCCTGGCGGCCCCGGCCAGCATCCGCTGCCCCACCCCGCCGACCATGCCGCCGACCACGGCGTCGGCGTCGTAGCCGATCCGGGTCGCCCCCGGCTCCTCGGTCAGCGTCACCCGCACCGTCGCCTCGACCGTGCCGGGCGCCCCCTGGCCCCGGGCGCGCAGCGTGAACGCGTTCGGCGGGTCGGGATCGGTCAGCTCCACCCGCCCGGTGTAGGTGCCCTTGATCGAGGCGACCCCCGCGGTGATCGTCATCGCGTAGGAGTCGGGCCCGACCGTCTCCAGGGACCGGCAGCCCGGGATCGTCCGGGCCAGCACGGCCGGATCCCGCAACGCGTCCCAGACCCGCGCGCGCGGCGCGGTCACGCTGGCAGTGCCGGTCACCCTCATGTCCCGACGGTAGCCCGGCCGGGGGACGTCCCGAAGGGCAAGTGCTGCCGACCGCGCGCCGAAGACTCGTCAGATCCCCACGGACGTACCGCCCATGACCGAAAATCTCATGAAAAGATCCTGCGTAGTGGATGAACTCCGCCGCGGTGCGCCGCGTCAACCGATGCGGAACCACGGTGACGGCTCGACGAGACGGGGGAACGGCGCCGATGCGAGGGAAGATGCCCGTGCTGGCCACGGTGGCGGCCGGGGTGATCGGCGTGGTGGCGGGCGGCTGGCCCGCGGTGCGGGGCGGCGTGCCGGGCGGCGGCGGCCCGGCCTCCTCGATGAGGACCGAGCTGAGCGCGGTGCTCGCCGACCAGGAGTGGGAGCGGCCCAGACCCGGGACCTGGACGCCGCCCAAGCCCGACCCGAGCGGCCTGCCGCCGATCATCACCAACATCCCGACCCAGGAGAAGGTCGTCTTCCTGACGATCGACGACGGCTACGAGTACGACCCGGAGTTCGTCAACATCGTCCGCCGCGAGAAGGTCCCGATCATGACGTTCCTGACCACGGTCTACGTCAAGAACCAGGGACAGTACTTCTGGGCGCTGCGCAACGCGGGCTCGCGCATGGAGAACCACACCGTCAGCCACAAGAACATGCGCACCCTGCCGGCCGAGGGCCAGCGCCGACAGATCTGCGACGCCTCCGACACCATCGCCCGGCAGTACGGCCGCCGCCCGGAGATCTTCCGGCCGCCGTTCGGCGCCCAGAACGACATCACCCGCCAGGTCGCCAAGGAGTGCGGCATCAAGTCGATCCTGCTGTGGTCGGCGGAGTACTACAACGGCACCAGGTCCCCCAACGGGACCCCGGACGCGTTCGTGCGCAGCGACGGCGGCCAGGGCTTCAAGCCGGGCGACATCGTCCTGATGCACTTCCGCAAGGGCCTGGCCGGCCAGCTCCAGACGATCCTGGGCTGGATCCGCCAGCAGGGCTTCAAGCCCGCCGCCGTGGAGAACTACCTGCCCAGGTCGCTCGGCGGCAACGCCCCTGGCTGATACCGCGCAAGCCGGGACGATTCCCGGTTACCCGGTGACACGGACTCCCGCGGGTCTAGGGTTCACACGCTGGCGGGGTTGAGGTCCCCCGCTCCCCGAGCAACCCCGCCAGCATCACCTCTGCCCCCGGGCGGGCTACCGCGCCGCCATCACCCGTTCAGCGCACGGTCCCGTCCCACTGCCAGCCCGCCCGCCTGGGCAGTCCGGGCAGCGGAACGCGGCCCGTGCACCACAGCAGGGCGTCCGGCGGCGCGTGCCCCTGCGGGGCCTCGGGGAAGAGCCGGGCGAGGACGGCGGCGGCCGCGCCGTCCGGCGGGGTCCACGGCACGCCGAGGGCCTGGACGATGTCGTGGGTGTGCAGGACCAGCTCCGTGATCCCCATGGCGGCGAACCCGGTGCGGTCGGAGTGGCCCCACGGGTGCCAGGCGCGCGCGTCGGCGGACGCGTTCCGGACGGTCGACTCCAGGAGGGAGGCGGCGATCCCGACGCCCTCCAGGCAGGCCGGGACGGGGGCCTGCGCGTCGAGCGAGGCGAACAGCGTGACGTAGCGGTCGGTGGGCCGGGCGATGAGCAGGCCGGCGTAGCCGACCAGCCCGAGGGCGAGGTGGTCGAGCGTCTGGCGGCACGTCCAGTCCAGGCCGCGGGCCGGGCGCGTCCAGTCCGCACCGGCCGCGCCGAGCATGACGTCGAGGCACTCGTCGGCGGTGGCCGCCAGCAGGTCCGCCCAGGGCGTTCCGGCGGCCGGGGGCGCCGGAACGCCGCGCAGGGTCGGCGCCGTCACCCCTCCTCCTTCCGCGCCCGCAGGACCTCGATCACGCTCGCGTAGCTGTCGGAGCCGTGGCCCGCGTCCCTGGTTCTCTCCATGGCGGCCTTCAGCAGCTCGGGCAGGGCGTTGTCGATCCCGCGGGACTCGGCGGCGTGGATGAGGTGGCCGATGGCCGCGATCTGCACGTCGACGGTGGCGTCGTCGCCCGGGTAACGCCCGGCGTCCACCTGCGGCGCGTACGTGGTCAGGAACCCGCCCACGGCCGTCAGCCAGCGCAGCGCGACGGGCGTGAAGTCCGTGGCCGGCGTGCCGTCCGCGCCGACCAGCGCGGTGCCGTGCAGCCAGCCCGTCATCGTGGCCCACATCAGGCCGAGCAGGGCGGCGTCGTAGAGCGAGGCCAGGCCCGGGTTCTCCCCCAGGTGCAGGGGGTCTCCCAGGGCCGCCAGCGTCGGGCGGTGCGACTCGAAGACGGCCCGCGGGCCGCTGTACAGGAACATCATCTCGGTGCTGCCGACACCGGGCGGAGTGGTCATGATCGCGCCGTCGAGGTAGTCGGCGCCGCGCTCCCGGGCCCACCCGACCGCCTCGTGCGCCTGCTCCGGCGCGCCGGAGGTGAGGTTGACCAGGGTCCTGCCCGCCAGCGCGTCCGCCTCCCCGTCGAGGACGGCGTACAGCGCCGCGTAGTCAAGCACGCAGGCGATGACGAGCGGGCTCGCCGCGACCGCCTCCCCGGGCGTCGCGGCCAGGCGCGCGCCCCGCTCGACCAGGGGCTCGGCCTTGCCCGGCGAACGGTTCCACACGGTGGTCGGGTGGCCGCGGTCGAGCAGCGCGGCGGCCAGCGCCGACCCCATCGACCCCAGCCCGATGACCGTCACGGCCGGCTTGTCAGAACTCATCTCACGACTCCCTGTCGCTTCGCATGGAGAACACGTGCGGATCACGCTCGCAGGGGGCCGGACGCCGCGACAGTGACAGGAATGACGGCCACCACCAAATTCCTGCCATAGGCTGCGGGCATGAGCGCCGGTTCTGTCGCCGTGGTCGTGACCGAGGACATCGACGTCCCCTCCTGGGACCTCTACGAGCTGAGCATCCCGTGCACCGTCTTCGGGAAGCCGCAGCCCGACCTGGCCGACCCCTGGTACGACCTGCGGCTGTGCGGGACTGGGGCCCGGGACGGGCAGGGCGCGGCGCCCGGCGCGGGCCTCGCGCTGCGGACCCCCTACGGTCTGGACGACCTGGCCGGCGCGGACACCGTCATCGTCCCCTCGGTGCCCGACGCCTGCGTCGAGGACGGCGCGCCGCTCCCGCCGGCGCTGATCGCGGCGCTGCGGCGCGCGTACGGCGCGGGCGCCCGCATGGTCTCCCTGTGCACCGGCGCGTTCGCGCTCGCCGAGGCCGGGATCCTGGACGGGCGCCGCGCCACCGCCCACTGGATGCACACCGCCCAGCTCGCCGAGCGCTACCCGAAGGTGCGGGTCGACGCCTCGGTGCTGTACGTGGACGACGGCGACGTGCTGACCAGCGCCGGGCTGACCGCCGGCCTCGACCTGTGCCTGCACCTGGTCCGCCGCGACCTGGGCGCGCACGCCGCCAACCAGCTCGCCCGCCGGATGGTCGTGCCCGCCCACCGGTCCGGCGGCCAGGCGCAGTTCATCCACATGTCCGTGCCGGACACCGACGACGAGGGGATCGGCCCCGTCCTCGACTGGGCCCGGAGCCGTCTGGACCGCCCGCTGACGGTCCGGGACCTGGCGCGCCGCGCCGCGATGAGCCCGCGGACCTTCCACCGCAGGCTCCAGGCGGCCACCGGGACCACCCCGCTCCAGTGGCTGCTGAACCAGCGCCTGGGGCGGGCCCAGCACCTGCTGGAGTCGACGGACCTCCCGATCGAGAGGATCGGGGAGCTGACCGGCCTCGGCACGGCCAACAACCTCCGCCACCACTTCCTCAGGCACGTCGGGGTCTCACCGGGCGAGTACCGGCGGGCCTTCCCCCGGACGGCGCCCGAGCCGTCCCCCCTCTCCCCGGCGGGCCGTCCCAGGCCCTCCGCCGCGCGAACGGGCTGACGGGCGGGCCGGTCAGCCGGAGAACCTCCGCGCGAGGTCCCGGTACCGTTCCGCGACCCGGGCCGCCTGGTCGGCGCTGATGGCTGAACCGGGTGCCCGGCCCAGGGACTCGACCTGGTCGGCCAGGCGCAGATGCTCCCGGTGCGCGTGTTCCCGGCACGCCAGGCAGGTGACGCTCTCGGGGCGGGGAGAGGTCATCGCGTAGGGCACCCGGCGTCCGCAGCCCGTCGTGACGACGGCCGGGGCGTCGCCCACGAGGCCGAACGTCGACGCGAGCACGTCGCGGACGGCGGCACCGGCCTCCGCCACCTTCCGGTCGACATGGATGTGGGGGTCGGTCTCCGCCATCTGAGTCCGCTCCTCCGCCTGAGACGTCGAAAACCAGGCTAACGGGGCGGAGACCACCGTTCGGAGACGGCTCCGGCGGGACGGCGCGCGGTGTCATCCCGCCGTTCCCCTCATGACGGCGTACACGGCCTTGCCCCCGGAGCGCAGGTGCCAGAAGCCCCAGGCGGCCGTGAGCTCGGCGATGATCGCCAGCCCCCGCCCGGAGAACGAGTCCACCGTCAACGGCACCACGCGGGGCTCGGCGTCGCCCCCGTCCCGGACCTCCACCACCGGCCCGCCCGCCGACAGGTAGAGCCGGACGGAGATGGCCTCCCCCGGCGCGCTGCCGTGCTTGTGGGCGTTGGTGACCAGCTCGGTCACCACGAGCAGGGCGATCCCGACGACGCAGGGTTCGAAACCCTTGGCATCGAACCATCCCCGCGCGAAATCCCGCGCGCTTTTGATCGCCTCCGGCACCGAAGTGATCATCAGAATGGACGGTTCGGACATGGCAGGCGGTGGCGGGGCGGACAGGCTGGAGATCATGGCGGCTGCCTCTGTGTTGTGACTCCCGGTTGCTTTCTCGTAACTCACCTTCATCCACGCATGAGACGACGTAGCGTGACAGCAAACCCCTGGGAAGTCGTCAGTTCCCGCCAGTCAAGTTCATCGCGCCGGTTTATCCCGGTTCATCTGGAGGTGTCAGATCATGGGAAAGGTCCAGCCCACGTCCGGAACACTTCGCTTCGGCGCGATCGTCAACGAGCACCGCGAAGCCGCAAAGCTGACCCGTGCGCAGTTGGCGGGCAAGTTCCCGGTCAGCCCGACCTATATCGGCCGGATCATCAAGGGAACGAGTCGATGCACCCGCGAGACCGCACAGAAGCTAGACGACTTCCTCAACGCAGGTGGCGAGATAATCAAAGCATGGAAGAACTACATCGAAGGCACCGATTATCCGTTCGCCCTGGAGGACTACGCCGAGGCGGAGAAAACCGCCGTGATGCTGCGGTCCATCCAAGTCATGTACATCGATGGGCTCTTGCAGGCGGAGCCCTACGTCCGAGCCCTGCTTCCCAACGAGAAGGCCGCACGATCCAGGCTCATGCGGCAGTCAGTGCTGTCGCGACCGACGCCACCGACGCTGTGCGCGATCCTTGACGAGAGCACCTTGCGTCGCCAGGTCGCTCCGTCCGACGTCATGCGCGAGCAGTTGCATCACCTCCTGGAACTGTCCACGCGGAGAAACGTCGTCCTCCAGATCGCCCGCTACTCCGATTATCAGGACCTCAACGTGAACGCTTCATTTCTTCTCGCAACCCAAGAGGACATGAGAGTCACCGGTTTTCTGGAGACGGCGGTCGGCGGAGATACCATCCGTTCGCACAAGCTGGTCTCGCAACTCGCAAACACCTTCGCTATACTCCAGGGGCGAGCGCTCAATGCAGAGGATTCTCGTTCGTTCATCAGAAGGGTTGCTGAAGAACAATGAAAATGAGCTGCACGGCCTGGCGGAAGTCCACCCACAGCGGTGGCCAGGGAAGCGCCTGCGTTGAGGTTGCGTCAGTGGTCGGCATGACGGGGATTCGCGACAGCAAGGACCCGAACGGTCCGTTGCTGCTCGTCGGCCGTGAAAGTGCCCGCATGCTGTCCGAGCGGATCAAGAACTCCTAGCGGGCGAGCCGGGCGGCCCGCTCAGGCGAAGGGCGGCGGACCGCTTCCGACCAGCGTGACGACGTCGGACCAGGCCGCCGAGCCACCGAGCGTGACCTGCGCCTCGCGGCCGTCGGGAAGCCTCAGCGTCCGGTCGGGGGAACCGGCGTCGTCGAAGTCGTCGATGGTCGCGGTCCCGGACCATTCCCGCTGCTTGGCGCGCAGGTCGACATAGACCTCGATCTCGGCCCCGTCGCTGCTGATCAGGGTGGCGGGCCCCCGGTAGCGGCTCACGGCCGGGCCGCCGCGGTGGCACTGGCGTGGAGTGTGTTCATGAAAACGCACTGTAGTGCCCGGGTCGGACATTCTCGGGGAACGGCGGCCACGGCCGGGACTCGTATCCTCTGTAAACCGCCGCGCGGCAGTGGCCGGTCTGACTCGGAGAGGCGCCTGTGGAGCTGGTCAGGTTCGACGATGGGGAGAACAGCGTCATCGTGGAGATCGTCGATTCCGATCCTCGCGGGAGCCTCGAAGCCCGGATCACGGCGACCAGCGAGTTCGCCCATGGCCGTCTGGACGAGGTCTTCCTCCTCAACGAGGACCTGGACGAATGGGCGACGGTCCTGGACGCCCTGTCCGCCGGGCGTCCAGCCGCATGGATGGAGGAGGGCCGGGGCCCTCAACTGAGGATCGTTCCCGTCGAGTTCAACGGCCCGGCCGGGCCGCGCGCGGCGGCCGAGATCACCGTCAAGGACGCTGTCGGGTCGCTGACCTCGGTGACCCTGCCGGTGAGCCTTCCCCACGACTGGATCGAGGACCACCGCGGCAGGCTCGAACGCGCCCGGACGCTCCTGAGGCGGCCCAGCCGCTGAAGGCAGGCCCACCCGGTACCCGTCGACGGGTTCCTTCGGTGTGAGGGTTGGAGCGCGGCTCGAACGGTGGCCCGGGGGCGGTTCCAGGTCACAGGAGGCCGGTGTTGACCTCGGGGTCGTCCCAGTTCAGCGTGAAGGAATCGCAGCCCGGCGGCCTTCGGTCCCAGGCGGCGGTGAGCGTGACGGTGGTGGCCGCACCGGGAATCGTCGGTTCGTGCACGGCGGCCCGCTCGCCGGGGACGGTGGACAGCGTGCCCGAGGCGACCGTCCGGGTGTCGGCGTGGATGCTCCAGCGGACCGTCGCGCCGGGGCAGGTTCCGTGGAAGTCGGCATGGAGCATGCCGTCGAGGGGACCGTCCCAGCGCAGCCAGGAGCCGAAGAGGCCGTCAAGGCGGAAGACCGTCGTCATCTCGCCGGTGACCACCCAGGACCACCGGTAGGTGGCGCAACCGTTCTCCACGGGCCCGCAGGGCTCGGAGCCCAGCTCGGAGGTCCGGGGCTCGGGCCCTTTCTGGTAGGTCAGCCACCGGTCGGGACCCTTGAGCGCGATACCGCCGCCGAGGAACAGCGCCACGATCGCCACGAGCAGCGAGCCCCCGAAGAGGCGATCCCGCACGGTTGAGGTCACTTCACCGTTATAAGGGACTTCGTGTGGTCCGGGTAGCCGGTGGGGCCGCCGTAGTACGCGGGAAAACCGGGCAGGTTATGGCTGGGGCGATCCTGCGCCCTCGCGCCGTCCGACGTGGCCGCCGGGGTCGTGGCGGCCGGACGCGGATTCGTGGAAACCAGCGCGTTCCGGATGTCGAGAACGTGGTGGCGGCTCCGTCCCAGGCACATCAGCGGCCACGACGGGCCGCGCGGCGAAGGGAACCAGCATGACGATCCAGCGGATGGACAACGTCGGCATCATCGTCGACGACCTCGACGCCGTGATCGCGTTCTTCACGGAACTCGGCATGGAGCTGGAGGGCAGGGCCCTGGTCGAGGGGGCTTGGGCGGCGCGGCTCGTCGGGCTCGACGACCAGCGGGTCGACGTGGCGATGATGCGGACCCCCGACGGCCACGGGCGGATCGAGCTGGCGAAGTACCACATGCCAGAGGCGCTCGACGGCGTGCCGGAGGACGCGCCGGTGAACACGCTGGGCATTCGCCGCATCATGTTCGCGGTCGACGACATCGACGCCGTCATCGCCCGCATGCGCGCCCACGGCGCCGAACTCGTCGGCGAGGTGGTGCGGTACGAGGACGCCTACCGGCTCTGCTACCTCCGCGGCCCCGAGGGCATCGTCGTCGCGCTGGCCGAGCGGCTCGGCTGACCCGCGCCCGACCGGCGACGACAAGGGAGGAACGACCATGGGACCGAACGAGATCACCGAGGTGCTGAACCGGCCGGCCAGCCGGGAGCTGCTGGCACGCGACGTGGCCCGCCTGGCCTACGTCGCCAAGGACGGCACGCCCCGCGCCATCCCGATCGCCTTCGCCTGGAACGGCTCGGAGATCGTCATGTGCACCTCGAAGAACGCTCCGAAGCTCCGGGCGCTGGGCGGGAACCCGATGGTCGCCCTGACGATCGACACCGAGGTGCACCCGCCCACGATCCTGCTCATCCGGGGCCGGGCCGGGCTGGACTTCGTCGACGGCATCCCGGACGAGTACCTCAAGGCGACCGGCACCTACCAGATGACGCCCGAGCAGCGGGTCGGGTGGGAGGCCGAGGTGCGTTCGCTCTACCACGACGGCATGGCCCGGATCGTCGTGGCCCCGACGTGGGCCAAGCTGATCGACTTCGAGACGACCCTGCCGAGCGCGGTCGAGGAGCTGGTCCGGCGGCGGGACGAACGCCGGCGGGCCTGAGCGGGACGCCGGGCGAGGTGCGCCGGAACGGACACGGCCACAATGGGCCGTAGGACACCAAGGAGAACACGATGGCCAAGTATCTGCTGCTCAAGCACTACCGGGGCGCGCCGGCGCCGGTCAACGACGTGCCGATGGACCAATGGGCTCCCGAGGAGATCTCGGCCCACGTGCAGTACATGCGGGACTTCGCCGCCCGGCTGGAGAGCACCGGCGAGTTCGTCGACACCCAGGCGCTCTCCCCGGAGGGCACGTTCGTCCGCTACGACGGCGAGGGGCGGCCGCCGGTCACCGACGGCCCGTTCGCGGAGACCAAGGACCTGATCGCCGGCTGGATGGTGGTCGACGTCGAGAGTTACGAGCGGGCGATCGAGCTGGCCGGTGAGCTGTCCGCCGCTCCCGGTGCGGGAGGGAAGCCGGTCCACGAGTGGCTGGAGGTGCGCCCGTTCTACACGCAGCCACCCACGGTGACCGAGTGAACGAGCCGCTGCTGCGGGAGCTGGTGCCCGCGGTGATCGGTGTCCTCGTCCGCCGCGGAGCCGACTTCGCGGCGGCCGAGGACGCCGTGCAGGACGCCCTGGTCGAGGCCGTGCGCGGGTGGCCGGACGACCCGCCGCGCGACCCCAAGGGCTGGCTGGTCACCGTGGCCTGGCGCAAGTTCCTCGACGCCGCCCGCGCCGACGCCTCCCGGCGGCAGCGCGAGACGCGCGTCGAGACCGAGCCCGCGCCCGGCCCCGGCGCGGCGGTGGACGACACGCTCCGGCTGTACTTCCTGTGCGCGCACCCGTCCCTGACCCCGGCCTCGGCCGTCGCGCTCACGCTGCGCGCGGTCGGCGGCCTGACCACGCGTCAGATCGCGCGGGCCTACCTGGTGCCGGAGGCGACCATGGCCCAGCGGATCAGCAGGGCCAAGCGGACCGTGTCGGGCGTCCGGCTCGACCGGCCCGGGGACGTCGCCACGGTGCTGCGCGTGCTCTACCTCGTCTTCAACGAGGGCTACTCCGGCGACGTCGACCTCGCCGCCGAGGCGATCCGGCTCACCCGCCGGATGGCGGCCGAGACCGGCGACGAGGAGGCCGCGGGCCTGCTCGCGCTCATGCTGCTGCACCACGCCCGGCGTCCGGCGCGGACCGGCCCCGACGGCAGGCTCGTGCCCCTCGCCGAGCAGGACCGCGGCCTCTGGGACACCCGCCTGATCGCCCAGGGCGTCGAGGTGCTCCAGGCGGCGCTCGCCCGCGACCGCCTGGGCGAGTTCCAGGCCCAGGCCGCCGTCGCCGCGCTGCACGCCGACGCCCGCACGGTCGAGGAGACCGACTGGGTGCAGATCGTCGAGTGGTACGACGAGCTGGTGCGCCTCACCGGCAGCCCGGTGGCGCGCCTCAACCGGGCCGTCGCGGTCGGCGAGGCCGACGGCCCGCGGGCCGGTCTGGCCGCCCTGGCGGAACTCGACCCCGCCCTGCCCCGCCACACCGCCGCCGCGGCGTACCTGCACGAGCGTGACGGTGACCTGGCGACCGCGGCGCGGCTCTACACCGAAGCCGCCCGATCGGCGCCCAGCCTCCCCGAACGCGAACACCTCACGCGGCAGGCCGCCCGGCTCAACGCGCGGCTGCGCGGCTGAGCGGCGGGCCGGGGCGGGGACCGTCCGCCGGTGGCCCTCCGCTTCCGCGCGGGTCGAGAACTCCGCGCGGACGAACCGGGTGGCCCGCGGGAACCCGCCGCCCGACCGGCCCGTCCCAAGATCGAACCACCCGCCGTGACGGATCGGAGCCCCCTGTGAACACCGCCGGCTACCCGGCCCTGGCGCGCGAGATCGCCTCCATGGCGCACGGCTACCCCTACGCCGACCCGCCCGAGCTGCTCGGGCGGATCGGCGGCGAGGTGAGCGCCGACCCGACGGGCCCGCACGGCCGCGCCATGCTGGCGGCGCTGTGGGCGAGCCGCTGGTACACGCACTGGAAGATCGCGGACCGCGCGCTGGTCACGGCGCTGGCCGAGGCGGCGGAGCGCGCCGAGGCGGCGCTCGCCGCCGCGGGCTGCCCGGGCGGCCACGAGCATCCCGACCTGGCCGACTGCGACGAGCCGGAGGAGATGGCCGCCCTGATCGAGATGATCGGCCCGCCGGGGACCGTCGAGGCCGCCGCCTGCCCGGGTCACCTCGCTCCCCTGGCCGCCGACACGGCCGCCACCCTGCGCTCGACCCTGCGGGAGCGGTTCGGTGTCCCCGGGACCGGGCACCTCGACGCGCGCTACCTCACCGCCGACGGCCGCACCGCGTTCGACGACCTGATCACCGACCTGGAACGGCAGCGGGGCAGCCAGGTCGACCGCCAGGCGCAGGACGCGGCGATCTGGTCGGCGCGGCGGCTGCTCGCCGGCGCCCCCGACGGCGAACGGCCCCGCCTGGCGATCGCGGTCTGCCTGCTCGCCAAGCGCTGCTACTGGAGCTCCACCGCGCCCGGCATCGTCGCGCTCTACCGGGAGGCGCTGGCGACCCTCGACCTCACCCCGCGCGAAGAGCCCTGCCCGCACCGCGAGGGCCACCCGGACGTCAAGCTCACCGCCCCGCCCCGTCCGGCGGCACCGGACGAGCGCGGCGAACTCTGCCCCCGCCGGGTCGCCGAGCAGGTGCACGCCATCCTCGACTACACCGACGGGTACCTGGGCTCCTAGAGCCCGCGGGCGGGGCGGCCGCTCCTTGGAACGATCCATATGCGGGGTTCGCCGGACGGTGCCACCATCGCGGGGCGACGACCTCCGGAAGGGGAACGGCTTGAGTGAGCCCGCGGTCCGGCCGAACGAGACGACGATGCCGTTGATGCCGTGCGCGTCGATGGAGGAGACCCTGGCGTTCTACGAGGCGCTGGGATTCGAGGTGACCTACAAGCAGAAGAAGCCGTACGTGTACATGGCGCTGCGGTGGAGCGGGTTCGAGCTGCGCTTCGGCCCGGCGCCCAAGGACCTGGACCCGGCCCGGGAGGAGTCCGGGGTCTGCCTGGTCATGGTCGACGCGGTAGCGCCGTACCACGCGGCGTTCGTCGCGGCGATGCGCCGGGCGTACGGGAAGGTGCTGCATTCCGGCCTGCCACGGATCACCCGCCACCGGCCCGGCGCGTCCCGGTTCACGCTGGTCGATCCGTCCGGGAACTCGGTCGTCTTCGTCCAGCGCGACGAGCCCGACGAGCTGGAGTACGGCGGGTCGAAGAAGCTGACCGGCCTGGCCAGGGCACTCGACAACGCCCGGATCCTGCGCGAGTTCAAGGACGACGACCTCCAGGCGTTCCGGGCGCTCAAGTCCGCGGTGCGCAGGCACGGCGCCACCGCCCCGGCGGCCGAGCGGGCCCTCGCCCTGTGCCACCTCATCGACCTGGCCACGGTCCTGGGCGAGCCCGCCGACCCCTGGCTCGCCGATCTGCGCGGCCTGGAGCTCACCGCCGACGACAGGCGGCGCGTCGAGTCGGAACTCGGGCATCTCGCCGGGCTTCGGGAGTGGCTCCCCTGAGGGTGGGGCCGGGTCGCGCCCTGGTGGCGGGCGTCGGCCTGTTCGTCCTGACCATGGCCGTGCCGACGGCGCTGTGGACGTCGCGTCCGGTGCCCGTCTCGGCGCAGGCCCTCGCGATGAACACCTCCGTCACCTACCTGGGCGCCGCTCCCCTGGTCGCCGCCACGGCGGGGCTCGTGGCCCTCATCCTGCTCCTGCTCACCGCGTGCGGCGGTGCCCCGAACGGCGCGGACCTGCGGGGCCGCGAGGACCGGCGCCCGGATCGCTGACCGGGTGCTCCCGGCGCGTGCACGGCGGGGGCTCAGAGGCCGAGCAGGTCCACCAGGTCGTCGGCGTGCTCCTCTTCCTCCTCCAGGATCGACTCCATCAGGCGGCGGGTGGTGGGGTCGCCGTCGCCCAGCCACCTGATGATCTCCTGGTAGGTGGAGATGACGATGCGCTCGGCCTCCAGGTTGTCGCGCAGCATCGCGTCCAGGTCGTTGGCGGGCGGGGTGGTGTAGTCGGTGTGGGAGCGCTCGGCCAGCCTGGCGGGGTCGAAGTCGGGGTCGCCGCCGAGCTGGCCGATCCGCTCGGCGGCGCGCAGCGCGTGGTCCATCTCCTCCCTGGCGTGCTCGGTGAACTCGGCCGACACCTGCGCGCGGTCGATGCCGGAGGCGGAGATCGCGTGGCGGGTGTAGCGCAGCCAGCAGACGACCTCGGTCGCGACCACGTCGTTGAGCACCCCGATGACGCGGTCCGACTCGCGCCCGTAGGTGCCGGTGACCGGCCCGTCGTCCATCTTCTGGCGGACCTGCTCGCGGATCCGGGTGACGTCCAGGACGAAGTCGTCGGTCGTGGAGAAGGTTCCCTGCTGGGTCATGGCGAAGGCTCCCTGCCGTTTCGAGGGCGGTGCGCGGACGCCTCGTTGATTCCCTGAGGCGGTCCAAGGGACGGGCCGGACGCGGTAAAGCGCAGCGCATGATCGAGTTTGGCCCCCGTTCCCCGGTGGCCCGTGTCGGCGGCGCGCACGGCGGCGGCCCAGTCACCCGACAGATGCCGCCCCAGCAGGGGGATCGCCAGTATCGAGGGGTCAGTGAAGATCACTTGGGAGGGGTCGAGATGAGCGAGCGGTACCCGGACATCACCCGCGACGACGCCGGTGTCGTCCTCGTCAACGAGTGGAACGTGGGCACCCGCGACCGGCAGCGGGCCGGGGCCGACGCCGTCGCGCGGCTGTGGCGGGCGGAGCCGTTGCCGGAGCATGCCCTGTCGCTGAACCTCTACGTCAGCGACGACGGGACCTCCGTTCTCGCCTACAAGCAGTGGACGGACCTCGACGCCTACCGGGAGTTCGCCCGCACGGCCCGTTCGGCGCAGGCCGGCGAGGTCGCGCCCGGCATCACCCGGCACGAGCCGACCGCGTACCGGCTGTACCGCCACGGTCTCGGCGAGCAGGGGGCGGTTCCGGGGTCCATCGTGGTGGTGCAGTTCGAGACGCGGAACGAGACGGCGGCGCGCACGCTGGTGGACACCCTCTTCGACGTCTACGGGGACGAGGAGCCCGGGAAGGGCGCGATCGGGTCGCACTTCCACATCGCCGTGGACGGGTCGCGGATGCTCAACTACGCCGAGTTCGTCGACGCCGCGTCCCACGAGGCCCTCATCACGACCGAGACGAGCGGGAGCAGGCGGCTCACCAGCGTGCTCGCCGAGGTGGAGGGCATCACCCCGCTGGGCTTCCGGCGGTACACCCTGCACACCGCCGTCGCCCGCTGAAGGCCCCGGTGGCCGGACGGGAGGGCCCGGCGGTGTTGCAAAAGCCCTGGCCTACGGCGCTCGCCCTGGGGGCTCGCTTCTTACCAGGGCTTGGCGAGCGCGGCATCGCTTCGCGATCTGACCGGCGGGCCCTCGCCTCCGGCTTCGGGCCCGCCGGTCAGGTAACGCGCTCGCGTGCGCGGCTGAGGCCCGCTTGGAAACAGGCCCCTAGGCGACCGCGCCGTAGGCGCGGGCGAGGGCGAGGCTGTCCTCGTGGGGGATGTACCGGGTGATGCGGCCGTCCTCCACGGTGAGGTGGAAGGCGAACGGCGTCGCGAACAGCTCGCCGGTCGCCAGCACCCGCTGGCGCATGTATCCGAGGACGACGGCGTCCGGGCCCTCCACCAGGATCCGGTGGACGGTCAGTTCCTCGGCGCGCAGGTGGGTCGGCAGCGAGCGGAAGAACTCGGCGGCCTCGGCCCCGGTGGTGCGGCGTCCCGTCCACGGCACCTCGTCGGCGCCGTAGATGTCCCAGTCCACCTCGTCGGCGAACAGCTCGCCGATCCGGTCGAACTCGCCCGCTCCGGCGCGGCGGAAGAACTCCTCGACGACGTCCCTGGTCTTGCTCATCACAGCTCCTTTCGGTGGCGCCACCATATTGTATTGATCAGTCCAAAACAATTCGACGCGAGCGGCCCGTTGACCTTGCCGCGAGGTCAACGTGTCCACTGGGAGGGGTCGACGCGACGTCCCAGCCGCCACGAGAAAGGCGTCCGCCATGTCCACGCCCGCCCCGTCCCTGCCGTTCGACCGGCCGGATCCCCTGCGGCCGCCCGCCGTCTACGCCGAGCTGCGCGGCCGCGCGCCCGTCGCCGAGGTGACCGCTCCGGACGGGCGGCGGGCGTGGCTGGTCACCTCCTACGACGCCGCCGTGGCGGCGCTGACCGACCCCCGCCTCACGATGACTCCCCCGGGCGGCGGCACCGCCGGTGACACCACCCTGTTCCAGGACGGCGAGCCGCACACGCGGCTGCGCGGGCTGGTCGCGAAGGCGTTCACCCCCCGGAGCGTCGCGGCGCTGCGTCCGCGCGTCCGGGAGATGGCCGACGACCACGTCGCGGCGCTGGCCGCCGCCGGGCCGCCCGCCGACCTGGTCGCCGCACTCGCCGCCCCGCTGTCGCTCCAGGTCATCAGCGTCCTGCTCGGCGTGGCTATCGACGAACGCGAGCGCTTCCACGCGCTGGTGGAGGCGTTCGGCGCGGTGGAGCACTCCACCGGTGACGACCGGGAGGGCGTGGCCGAGGCGCTGCGGGCGTGGAACGAGTTCACCGGGTACGCCGCCGGGCTGGTCGCCGCCAAGCGCCGCGCCCCCGGCGACGACCTGCTCAGCGCCCTGATCCGGGTGCGCGACACCGGCGACGAGCGGCTCACCGACGACGAGCTGGTCGGCATGGTCGCCACGCTCGTCGCGGCGGGCTACCAGACGGCCCGCAACGCCATCGCGGTGGGCACGGTCCAGCTCGTCACCGAGGGGCTGCTCGCCGGGCTCGCCGACGCCCCGGGCCGGATGGAGGGCGTCGTGGAGGAGGTGCTGCGCCGGCTGGCCGGAGTGATCGCCGAGCCGTTCCCGCGCTGGGCGCGGACCGGCCTGGAGCTGGCGGGCGCGCCGATCGCGGCCGGTGACCTGGTCCTGGTCCGGCTGGAGGCGGCCAACCACGACCCCGCGTGCTTCACCGACCCCGGCCGGTTCCTGCCCGGCCGGTTCCCGTCCGGCCGGCCGTCCCCCCGCCCGCACCTGACGTTCGGCCGGGGGCCGCACCACTGCCTCGGGGCGTCGCTGGCCCGCGTCGAGCTGGCCGCGGCCTTCGACGCCCTCGCCCGGCGGCTGCCCGGCCTGCGGCTCCGGGTACCGCCCGAGGACCTCGACTGGGTGCGCGGCGAGACCGACGCGGGACCCACGTCCGTCCCCGTCACCTGGTGATCAGGCCTCCTCGGCGGCGCGCCGCTCGGTGGCCTCGATGTAGTCGGCGAGGGCCCGGCGGGAACGGAGGAGGGTCTCGATGTGCTCGTCCAGCACGCGCAGGCGTTCGCGCATGCCGTCCAGGAGTTCGGGGCACGGCTCCAGCTCGGGGACCGTGCCGGTGACGCAGGGGAGCATGAACGCGATGTCGTCGGTGGACAGCCCGGCGCCGAGCAGGCTCCTGATCTGGCCCACGGCCAGGACGGCGTCGTCGCCGTACTCGCGGTAGCCGCCGGAGCCCCGGCGCGGTTTGAGCAGGCCCTGCGCCTCGTAGTAGCGGAGCTGATGCGTGCGGACCCCGGTGCGCCGGCTCAGTTCCCCGATCAGCATGCCCGTCTCCCCTTGACCTTCATACCGGTGTGAACGTTGATGATCCTCCCATGTCCGCCCACCCACTCACAGGGAGCGAAGCATGGGTAACCACGAGAACCGCACGCCGGTGACGGTCATCGGCCTGGGGCTGATGGGCCGGGCGCTGGCCGGGGCGTTCCTGCGCGCCGGGCACCTCACGACCGTGTGGAACCGCACGGCGGCGAAGGCCGAACCCCTCGTCGCGCAGGGAGCGAGGCTGGCCGGTTCGCCCCGCGAGGCCGTCGCGGCCGGCCCGCTCGTGGTCGTCTGCGTGACCGACTACGACGCGGTGCGCGAGCTGCTCGAACCGCTGGAGGACGTCCTCGGCGACCGGGTCCTGGTGAACCTGACCTCGGGCACGTCCCGGCAGGCGCGGGAGACCGCCGCCTGGGCGGCGCGGCGGGGCGTCACCTACCTCGACGGCGCGATCATGGCCGCGCCCCAGGGGATCGGCACCGCGGACGCGCTCGTCTACTACAGCGGACCGCGATCGGCCTTCGACCTGCACGAACCGACCCTGCGGAGCCTCGGCGACGAGGCGACGCACCTCGGCGACGACCACGGCCTGCCCGCGCTGTACGGGGTGGCGGCGACGAGCGTGATGTGGGGCCTGCTGGACGGCTTCCTGCAAGGCGCCGCCCTGCTCGGCACGGCGGGCGTGGACGCCTCGACGTTCGCCGCGTTCACCCGCGAGAACATCGGGACCATCGTCGACTGGATGTCGGGCTACGCGCGGCAGATCGACGACGGCGCGTACACCGCCCTCGACGCCACGATCGAGATCCAGCTCGACGCGATGGCCCACCTCGTCCACGAGAGCGAGAGCGTCGGCGTCAGCGCCGACCTTCCGAGGTTCTTCAAGTCCCTGGGCGACCGCGCGGTGGCCGAGGGCCACGGCGGCGACGGCTACGCGGCGATGATCGAACTGTTCCGCAAGCCGTCGGCCGGTGTCCGGCACCAGCGGCGGGGAGGGGCGTCAACCCACAACGGTTAACGACTGCGTTCCCGTTGGCCTGATCCGCTACGACGGTGCACCGCCGCGACGCCAACGCTATTTCAAGAACCGGGTCCAGGATATCCACGAAATATACGGAACGAAGTTCTACAGTTTCACCGAGTCCGGCCGCGGGGATCAAATCCTCGGACCGAAGACATGAAATTCGGCCGAGCCAGTCCCACCCGAAAGGGGGCACACGATGGGCTGGATCACTTCCGCTCTCAAAGTGGCCCAGATAGCCGGACAGATACTCTCCCAGCTTCCCGCGCCGGAAAGGAACGAATTCGACGCGGACGACGAACCCTACCGCCCCGGAGGCGTCGAGGGGTACTGGGATCCCAAGTCGGGAACGCCGTACCTGCGAAGCGTCGCCGACCATCCGATCGGCCTCAACTTCGTGGACTTCATCGGAAGCGAGGGAAACCAGGGATACTCGTCGACCCTCATCCACCTCGACAAGAAGGGGCAGGGCTTCAACCCACGAAAGGAACTCCAGTTCTACCGCAACGGCGAGATGACGGTCTTCGACGCCTCGCCGCAGCCCGCCGGAGCAGGGGACGACGACAACTGGCGGCTGATCTCCTTCGGCGTCGTCCTCATCCTGGGCGCCGCGGCCACGGCGATCGCCGGCGGCATCAGCATCGGGGTGCGCCGCACCGCCGACCGGTCGGAGCTGTTCATCGAACGTCGCGGGACGAGCCTGCGCCAGGTCAAGCTGAACGTACGGGCCGGCACGCTCAAACTCACCTTCGCCGAGGACTCCGCGGCCCTGCTCAGCGACGCAACGCTGGCGTTCGCCCTGCCGAAGGACGCCGACGTCTCCCTCGGCGTCTCCGTGGACGGCCAGCTCCAGGTGGACGAGGCGACCTACCAGGCGCTGATCGAGCCGACCCTCGACCGGGTCATCGCACTCGACTGAGCATCCGTCCCACCGCACCGAAAGGCGGTACCACAGATGGAGACCACCACACCAGGAACGGAGTCGGTGGGGACACCGAACTTCGACGAGGAGATCCTCGAATCGACGATCAACGAGAAATACAACACCCAGTGCTGGATCAGCAGCGAAAGCGTCGGCGAGAACCTCAGCTACGAATTCCTCACCATGCCGGGAAGTTCCCCGAAAGCGATGGGGCACCAGCTCCTGGTATACGACAACCCGGAACCCTCGATTCCTCGGAGCAAGCGCCCGCGCGCCCAGACCGCGGTGTCCACCAACGACACCCGCGGTTCCGGCTACTTCGAGGACTCCAAAATCGGAATGGCGAGCTACGTCCTCGGCTACGCGACCGGCCCGGGACCCAAGCAGGTGGTCGCGCTGTCCTTCATTCCGGAGAGCGGCGGCAGAATCACCACGATCAATCCCGACCTCGGCAATCTCAAGGTCGGCATCAGCCACGTGAGCGTCGACTACACCCTGGCGCCGGGCGCGCTGCCGAACAGCGACGGAGACTACATCGGGATCAAGGAGGGCCAGAACTTCGTCGACCTGTACTGGGGGAACTTCCTCTGGTGGAACCGGGTCACCTCCAACGACTCCAGCGGCACCGCCTACATCAACAACACCAGCATCCTCCGCGGTAAGAGTTACCTGCTCGGTTACTACAAATCCGACTACTGCCGCGGCGACCTCGCCGTGGCCTGCCGGTTCTCGGTGAAGTAACCGGACCTCCGACGTCTGGCCGCGCCGTCGGCCAGACGTCCCGCCGCGTCCGGGACGGCCGGCGAAACGAAACGCGCCGGACGCCGCCGGACGGGCGGGACGGGGACGTGCGTCGCCTCCTGCGCCACCGGACCGTGGCCGCCCTTCGTCGACGGCCGGCCTCGGCCCGGTGGCGCTGGGCGGCGGGGCGGCCTCCGCCCTGGCGCCGGACGGTGATCGTGATCTGCGCCTCCCGGGCGACGGGCGGGATCCCAAGACCCGTCCCGGCCCCGTGCACCGGTTCCGCGGCGTTCAGACGGCGGTCTCGGGGTGGGGCGCGGGGGCGGCCGCCGGTGGCACGGGGGTGGGGGCCGGGCGGCGGCGGGGCATGCCGAGGGCGGCGAGCATGCCGGTGAACGCCAGGGCGGCGACCGCGCCCATCGCCGCCGCGAAGCCCTCGCTGAACTCCTCGGCCGACGCGTAGCCCCCGGTGCCCGCGAAGACGGCGACCGCGATCGCGACGCCGAACACCCCGCCGAGGATCCGCAGCATCATGAACGCGCCGGACGCCTGGCCGATCTCCTGGGGTCGCACCGCCCCGACCACCGCCTTCTGCGCCGCGGGCATCGCCATGGTCAGCCCGGCCCCGCCGACGACCAGCGCGGGCAGCAGTTCGAGGTAGCCGGTGCCCGCGTCGGCGACCAGGGCGATCCAGCCCGTGCCGGCGGTCTGGAGCAGCAGCCCGACGACCACGAACGTCCGCTCGCCGTACCGGTCGGCCAGCGCCCCGGCGATCGGCGCGCACACCATCAGCGTCGCGGTCCACGGCATCAGCCGCAGCCCGGCGCCGAGCGGTCCCTCGCCGAGGCCGGTCTGGAAGTACTGCGCGAGGAAGAACAGTGTGCCGTACAGCGAGGCGAACACGCAGAAGTTCGCCGGGTTGGCCGTCGCGAACGCCCTCACCCGGAAGAACCGCATCGGCAGCATCGGCGCCTTCGCGCGCCCTTCCCAGAGCACGAACGCGACCACCAGCGCGGCGCCGAGCACCAGCGCGCCCAGGACCTCCACGCTGCCCCAGCCCGCCGCGTTCCCGCGGACCAGGCCCCAGACGACGCCGAACGCGCCCAGGGTCACCAGCACCACCCCGGCCAGGTCGAACCGGTTGTTGGGGCCGACGCTCTCCTCGACGCGCCGCACCGACAGCACGATCGCGGCCAGGCCGACCGGCAGGTTCAGCCAGAAGATCCACTGCCAGGCCAGCCCCTCGGCGACGACGCCGCCGACGAACGGCCCGCTGAACGTCGCCAGGCCGGTGATGCCCAGGTACAGCCCCATCGCCCGGCCCCGCTGCCGCGGCGGGAACGCCGCGCTGATCAGGGTGAGCGACAGCGGCAGCACCATCGCGGCGCCGGCGCCCTGCAACGCCCGGGACGCGATCAGGGTCCCGATGTCCGGGGACAGGGCGCAGGCCGCCGACGCCAGGGTGAACACCGCCAGCCCGGCGACGAACACCCGGCGGCGGCCGAACCGGTCCCCCAGCGCCGCTCCGGTCAGCAGCAGCACCGCGAACGTCAGGTTGTAGGCGTTGACGGTCCATTCGAGCGATTCGATCGACGCCGTCAGATCCCTCCGGATCGTGCTCAGCGCCGTCGTCACGACCAGGCTGTCCAGCGCCATCATGAACGACGCCAGTGAGGCGAGTCCCAGCACCCATGCCTGCCTGGACGTCATCCGTCCTCCGTCGGCGCTCATCGTCCCTCCTCGAATCCCGCGCGCAGCGTCCGGGGAAGCCCGAACGCCGCCAGCAGCGAGTTGTCCAGGAACCGCGTCACCGCGGCGATCCGGTCTCCGGCCAGGGTCAGCACGATCACTCCGTGCGCGTGCAGGATCGGCGTCCGCGGGTCGCGCTGGTAGGCGCCGAACGCCGGCTGCCCGTTCGCCCGGGTCGGGACCAGCACGTGCCGGCGGCCGGGGCGGAGCGCGACCGTGGCCAGGAAGTGCCGGACGGTGTCGGTTCCCCGGTACTCCAGCGGCAGCGGCGGCATGGACAGCCGCGCGTCGTCGGTCAGCAGGGCGACGACCGCGTCGACGTCCCCGGCCTCGAACGCGCGGAGGAAGTCCGCCACGATCCGGCGCTCCCGCGGCGAGTCCGGCAGCGGGGCGCCCTCCCGGCCGGAGCCCGGCAGCTCCCGCGCCAGCGCGCCGCGCGCCCGTTTCAGCGCGCTGGTCACCGCGTTCTCGGTCGTGTCGAGGACGCGCGCCACCTCGGCGGCCCGGAACCCCAGCACGTCCCGCAGCACCAGCACCGCGCGCTGCCTCGGCGGCAGCTCCTGGAGCGCCGCCAGGAACGCCAGCGACACCGACTCCCTGGTCTCGTACCGCGCCTCCGGGCCGGGCGCCAGGTCGGCGATCTCGTCGAGCAGCGCGTCGGGGTACGGCTCCAGCCAGCTCGGCTCCGCCCGGCGGTGCGACGGCTCGGGCAACGGGACCTCCGGTCGGTAGTCCGCGTGTTCGGGCGGGCGGCGGGCCCCGGCCCGCAGCGCGTTGAGGCAGCGGTTGGTCGCGATCCGGTAGAGCCACGTCCGCAGCGACGCGCGTTCCTCGTAGCCGTCGATGCCGCGCCATGCCGCCAGCAGCGTCTCCTGGAGCAGGTCCTCGGCGTCCTGCACCGAGCCGAGGATGCGGTAGCAGTGCACCTGGAGTTCGCGGCGGTACGGCTCGACGAGCCCGCGGAACGCCTCGCCGTCCCCGCTCCGCGCCAGCGCCAGCAGATCGCCGGACGGCGGGATCCCTCGCATATCGGCTCCTTCTCTCCCGTGGTCCCTCTCGCATGGGTGGACACCGGCGGTACCGGAAAGTGGTCGGTCCGCACAGGTCCTCCCTTGCCGGGCGATACGGGACCGCTCCCGCGACCAGGGTCGGGGATGGCCGTTCCGTCCGGAGCGGCGACCGCGTCCTCCACACCTGGCGGCCCGGGGCGGCAACGAGACCGCCGCCTTCGCGCCGGAGGACTGCCACGACGGCCTCACCAACCCGCGCCCCTCGCTCTGCGAGGACTGACGGAGGGGTCTCAGGGTGCCTCCTCCCCGTCGAGGATCCGTCCGAGGACCCGGAGCAGGTCGTTCAGCGGGCCGGTGCTCTCGTGGGCGCGCCGGGCGACGAAGCGGTCGGGGCGGACCCAGGTGGAGCGGGGCGCCTCGGCGCCGTGGCCGCGCGGCCCGGGGGCGGTCGGGTGGAGGCCCGCGCCGAAGGCGGGCAGGGTGGTGTGGAGCGCGGCCAGGTGGCGCCCGGCGCGCAGGACCGTGCCGTCGGGGCGGACGAGGGCGGCGTCGGCGCGGCCCCGCCGCAGCCAGCGGTGCAGGGCGTCGCCCGGCCGGACGTGGACGAGCGCCGCTCCGCGCCGCTCGATCTCGGCCCGCTGCCAGGGGGACGGCGCGGTGGCCGTGACGACCGCGAAGCGGCCCGCGGCCACGTCGTCGAGGCGGCGGCCGTCGCCCAGCGGCGCGTTCGGGCACAGCCCGCCCGCCAGGCCGCGGCGCAGCGGCGGCCGCGCCACCAGGGCGGACCGGCGCAGCGCGGGGGTCTCGCCGTGCCGGACCTGGTCCCCGAGGCCGGGCACCAGGTGCAGGCGCGGCGCCACCACGCGGCGCAGCAGGTCGCCGAGCCCGCCGCCCTCGGTCATCGCGACGCCGACCAGCTTGGCCGTCCGGATCATGGCGCGGGCGTGGGGCTCGCGTTCGGCCTCGTAGCTGTCGAGCGAGGTCTCGGGCAGGGTCCCGGCGAGCACCCCGGCGAGCTTCCAGGCGAGGTTGGCCGCGTCGCGCATCCCCGCGCCCATGCCCTGGCCGATGAACGGCGGGGTGAGGTGGGCGGCGTCGCCGAGCAGGAACACCCGGCGGTCGCGCCACCGGTCGGCGATCCGCGCCCGGAAGGTGTACTCGGCCACCCGCACGACCTCCAGCCGCGAGGCGGGCACGTCCCCGGTCCACGGGGCGATCAGCGGGTGCAGCCGGTCCATCGTGCGGTAGTCGTCGGCGGTCTCGCCGGGCGCCAGCCGGAACTCCCAGCGGTGGCGGGTCTCTCCGACGCGCATGTAGGTGGCGGCGCGGACCGGGTGGCAGACCTGGTGGACGCCCTCCCACGCGCCGAGGTCGGCGGTGGTGGCCACGTCCACGACGAGCCAGCGTTGCGCGAAGTCCAGGTCCCGCATGGTGGCGCCGATCGCGGACCTGGTCAGGCTGTTGGCGCCGTCGCACCCCAGGACGTGGCGCGCGTGGACCGGGAGGCGCTCCCCGGTGGCCCGGTCGGTGACGTCGAGCCGCACGCCGCCGGCGTCCTGGGTCAGGGCGGTGACCTCCGCGCCGCCCCGGAGGGTGACGGTGGGGTGGCGCTCGAGGTTGGCCCGCAGGAGCGCCTCCAGCTCGGGCTGGTCGAACAGGCTGGACTCGGGGTGGCCGTGCCTGCCGTTCACCGTCGCGCGCCGGAACTCGGCCAGCACGCGCCCGGTCCGGTCGAGCAGGCGCAGCCCCGGGCACGGGCGGGAGATCGCGGCGAACTCCGCGCCGACCCCGAGGCGGGCGAGGACGCGGTGGACCTCCTCGTCGAGGGCGACGGCCCGGGGCCGCGGGTAGATCGACTCCCAGCGGTCGAGGACCAGGCACTCGACGCCGTACCGGCCGAGCAGGGTCGCGGCGGTCAGGCCGGTGGGGCCCGCGCCGACGACGACCACGGGCACCGTCGTCACGGCGTCACCTCCAGGCGCCATCCGAGCGCGTAGCGGCCGAGGACCGCCTCGACGGCCGTCTGGTCGGCCGGCGCGGAGACCTTCACGACCGCCGTGACGGATCCGTCGTGGACGGCGGTCTCGACGTCGTGGACGCCGGGCGTCCCGTCGAGCGCCCCGAGCAGCTCGTCGCGGGCGGCGTCCGCGCGCAGCGCGGGCTTGTACGGCTTGCCGACGTCGGTGAGGGGCAGCGCGTCGACGACGGTGACGGCCTTCGGGACGGCGGCGGGCTCGGTGATCCGCTCGCTCGCCCAGGCGCGCAGCTCCGGCCCGGTCACCCCGGCGCCGGGCGCGAGGGTCACGTAGGCGACGGGGACCTCACCGGCGCGGGCGTCGGGCCGTCCGTCCGCGCCGGCCCCGGTGACCTGCGGGTGGGCGAGCAGGGCGTCCTCGATGACGGCCGGGTCGATGTTGTGGCCGCCGCGGATGATGAGGTCCTTGGCCCGCCCGGCGAGGTGGACGAACCCGTCGGCGTCGACGCTGCCGAGGTCCCCGGTGTCCAGCCAGCCGTCGACCAGCGCGCCGAGGCCGTCCAGGACGGGGCCGTGCCCGTCGTGCCCGGTGACGTAGCCGGGGAAGACCGCCGGGCCGCTGATCGCCAGCACGCCGGTCTCCCCGGCGGGCAGGTCCCGCCACGCGCCGTCCGCGCCGATCCGCACCGCCTTGATGCGCTGGTAGGGCAGGCGCTGCCCGACCGTCCCGGGCCGCGGCGCGCCGGGGAACCCGCGCGCGCTGGCGCAGGTCGCCTCGGTCAGCCCGTACCCCTCGACCAGGGGCACGCCGGTGTGGGCCTGGAAGCCGTCCCGGACCGCGCCGGGCAGCGGCGAGGCGCCCACCGCGGCGAGCCGCAGGCTGCCGATGTCGGCGTCGACCGGGCACTGCGCGAGAACGGCGTACACGGTGGGCACCGCGCTCATCGCGGCGATCCGGTAGTGCTCGACGATCTTCCAGTACGCGCCGTACAGCGCCGGGTCGCGGTAGCCGAGCGGACCGGCCCACACCGCGCCCTGCCCCCGGAACAGCGGGGCCAGCACGGTGACCACGAGCGCGTTGACGTGGAACAGCGGCAGAGCCGCGAACACCGCCGCGTCGTCGTCGAACCAGGAGTCGGCGGCCAGCATCCAGGCGTCGGCGACCTGGTTGGCGTGCGTGTGCGCGGCCAGCTTGGGGGCGCCGGTGGTGCCGCCGGTGTGGAACAGCGCGGCCAGGTCCGACGGGGCGGGCGGGTCGCCGCCGAACGCGGCCGCGTCCTCGGCGGCGGCCAGTTCCTCCAGGTACCCGACGCGCACGCCGTCGATGCCGGGCAGGGGCGCGGGGGCGCCGCGCGCCCCGGTGGGGCGGAGCGCCAGGACGGCCTCCAGCGGGCCGTCGGCGGCGAGCGCCCGAGCGGCGTCCCAGGTGTCCGGGGCGAGTTCGGGCCCGGCGGTCACCAGCACGCGCGCGCCCGAGCGGCGGGCGAGCCCGGCGAGGTGGTCGCGCGACAGGTTCCCGTTCAGCGGGGCCGCGATCCCGGCGAGCTGCGCGGCGAGCGTGGCGGTGATCAGCTCGGCGCAGTTGGGCGCCGTCAGGGCGACCGTGTCGCCCCGCCGCACGCCGAGGGCGCGCAGCGCGTTCGCGTACCGGTGGACGTCGGCCAGCAGCTCGGCGAAGGTCCGGCGCAGCGGCTCCCGCCAGCGGGCGGCCTCCGGCAGGACGGTGAGGGCGGTGCGGCCGGGCCACCGGGTCGCGGCCCGCGCGAGCAGCGCGTAGGTGGACCCGGGCAGGCCGCGCGCCTCCAGCGGCACGGCCTCGATGTCCGCCAGGTCGTCCGGTCCGGTGTAGGCGGGCCACAGCAGGTCGTCGGTCATCGGGCGTCCCTCACGGTCGTGCGCTGCGTGCCCAGGTCGATCGCGCCGTCGTCGGTGGCGACCGAGGCCTCGACGACGTCGCCGTCCCGCAGGTAGCGGGGATTACGTGCTTCGGTCTTGAAGAACAGCCGCCAGCGGGTCGCGTCGGGCAGCAGCGAGGAGAGCTTCTGGACGGGCTTGGGCGGCGCGCTCAGGGCGGTGCCGACGGGGGTGCCGGTCAGCAGCAGGTCACCGGGGTCGAGCCGCTGGAAGCGGGCCAGCGCGCGCAGCGCCTCGACCGGCCGGTGGATCATGTCGGCCGCGGTCCGGTCCTGGCGGGGCTCGCCGTTGACGCGCAGCCTCAGCCGCAGGTCGGCGAACCGCCTCAGCTCGTCGGCGTCCAGCAGCACCAGCGCCGGGCCGACCGGGGTGAAGGTCGGGTAGGACTTCGACTCGTAGAACTGCGTCTTGGGGAGTTGCAGGTCGCGCGCGGAGACGTCGTTGGCGACCACCAGCCCGGCGACCGCGTCGGCCAGGTCGTCGACCGCGGCGCCGACCGGCACGGGACGGCCGATGACGAGGCCGATCTCCACCTCGTAGTCCAGCAGCCGGACGTGCGCGGGCCTGACGATGTCCTCGCGGGGGCCGCTGATCGAGCCGGACGACTTGCGGAAGAACGTCAGCGGCACCGCCTTCGGGTCCAGGCCCGCGTCGGCGGCGTGCGAGGCGAAGTTCGTCATCTGCGCGACCACCCGGCAGGGCGCGGTGACCGGCGAGACGAGCGACAGCTCCTCGACGGGAACGGTGGCGGCGCCCGCGGCGGCGGCGTCGATCGCCTCCCGGTCGGCGAGCAGCCGCGCGGTGGAATCGGCGGCGGTGTCGATCGGGGCGGCGCCCGAGGGGGTGACCGCGTACCAGGCGTCGGCGGTGCGGAGGACGGAGATGCTCATGAGGTGGCCACTTTCAGCAGGCCGCGAAGGCGGTGGAGGTCGAACTCGTTGTCCTCGCGCAGCGCGCCGAGCATCGCGCGCAGCTCGCGCAGCGCGTCCCGGCCGGGGCTGACGCCGAGGAAGTCCCGGGTGGCGGGCGGCCCCCACTGGGCCAGGCCGGAGGCGGTCATCGGCGCCCAGCCGGGTTCGAGGGTGTGGTCGAACAGGTCCCCGTCGCTGAAGTGCTCGACCAGGAACCCGTCCGGGTCGCGCCAGTAGTCGAAGATCTGGCTGCCCTGGATGTGCCGGCCGATGCCCCAGGAGCGCCGGTAGCCCCGTTCGCGCAGGTACTCGCCGCCGGCGGCCAGCGCGTCCAGGTCGGCGACCTGGTAGGCCGAGTGCACGTACCGGTCGGCCGGGCCGAGCGCCAGGGCCAGCGTGTGGTGGTCGGCCGGCGTGCGGCCGCGGTCGCAGCGGACGAAGCTCATGACCGGGCCGCGGTCGCGCTGCCCGGGGAAGTACAGGAAGTCGCTGACGATCAGGCCCAGGTGCTCCAGGTACCAGTTCAGCGTCTCCAGGTAGCGGGTGGTCTGGAGCACGACGTGGCCGAGCCGCCGCACCCGGGCCGGTTCGCGCGGCGGGCGCTGGGCGGCGTTGGTCCGGGCGGCGCCGTGCCCGGCGTTGATCGTGAGCGGCCGCTGTTCCGGCAGCCCGGGGTGGACGAGGGTGTCGGAGACGACGCGCACCCGCGCCCCGTTCGGGTCCGCCAGGTCGACCGTGACGCCGCCCAGGCTCTCGGGCAGCGGGGCGATCGCCCGCCCGGTCGCCTCCGCGAGCCGCAGCACGTCCTGCTGGTCGGCGGCCAGGAAGGCGGGGCCGACGAACCGCGACCGGGGCCCCCGGCGGACGAGCACGCACGGCGCCCCCGGGTCCGTGCCGCGCAGGTGCAGCTCGTCGGCGGTGCGCAGCAGGGTCGTGAAGCCGAAGGCGAGGGCGAACCGTTCGGCCCGGTCCAGGTCGGGCTTGCGGAACTCCAGCCACGCCAGGTCGCGCACCTTCACCACCGGGTCCCTCGCCCGGCCGGGATGCTCGCCGCGCAGGGCGCCCCGTTCGCTGTGCAGATCGGTATGCGGGTCACGCCGGTCGGTCACCGCCCACCCCCTTCTCATTTCTGATGAAATCGTCAGTCATGAGCACTTCATCAGTCAAGCGTTTCTGACGATTTCGTCATCACTGAGCGCTGTGGCAGGGTGGGACCGGTCCGACCGCGGGGAGGGGAGCAGGCATGGCCGAGCCGGAGCGGGACGCCCCGGGCCGCCTGGCCCGCCGCAAGGCGCGCACCCGCGCCGCGCTCGTCCGCGCGGCCCAGGCCCTCATCGCGGAGGGCCGGACGAACGTGGCGATCCTGGAGATCACCCGGGCGGCGGACGTGGGGATGGGGTCGTTCTACAACCACTTCGCCGACAAGGAGGAGCTCTTCCAGGCCGCCGTCGCCGACGCCCTGGACCGGCACGGCGCCCTGCTGGACGAGCTCACCGCCGACCTGGACGACCCCGCCCACGCCTTCGCGCAGAGCTTCCGCCTGACCGGACGCCTGCACCGCCGCCGGCCCGAGCTGAGCAAGATCCTGCTCAGCCACGGCCTCGCCCTGGTCGCCTCCGACAGCGGCCTGGCCCCGCGCGCCCGCCGCGACATCGAGGCCGCGGCCCGCGCCGGCCGGTTCCACGCGCCCGACCCCGACCTGGCCATGGTCACCGTGGCGGGCTCGGCGCTGTGCCTCGGCCGGTTCCTGCACGCCCACCCCGAACGCGACGACGCCGAGGCCACCGACCGGGTCACCGAGGACCTGCTCCGCATGCTCGGCCTCTCCCCCGACGAGGCCCGGGACCTCTGCCGCCGCCCCCTCCCCGACCTCCCCCACCACGACACCGCCGCGTGAGACGCCGGACGTCCTGACGGGAGCGCGGGGCCCGCCCGGCCGTTGCCGTCGGTCAGGTGGGGTCGTCGGTGGTGGCGAGGATTTCGTCGAGGCGGGTGAGGACTTCGGTCAGGTCCTCGATGCGGGTCGCGAGGCGGTCGCGTTCGGTCTGGAGCATGCGGCGCTGCTCGGGGGTGGCGCGGCCGCTGTCCAGGCAGGGCAGCAGTGCCGCGATGGCGCGGCTGCCGAGTCCGGCCGCGTAGAAGCGCTGGAAGAGGCGCACCAGTTCGACCGCGTCCTCGGTGTACACGCGCTGGCCCGATGGGGTGCGTTCGGGGGTGAGCAGGTTCTGCTCCTCGTAGTAGCGCAGCGCGCGCACGCTGACTCCGGCGCGTTGCGCGAGTTGCCCGATCCGCACCGTATACCCCCTGATACCGGCACTCGGCCTTCACCTCAAAGGGGATTCCAGCGTAACTCGCGGGGAAGCCCTCAACGAGGTCGCCCGGCCGTCGGCGCGGCGACGCCGGGCGCGCGTCACGGAGCGGGGGGTTCGGCCAGCAGGCTCAGGAGGTTCACCAGCTGGTCGCGTTCGGCGGGGCGGAGGCGGCCGAAGAGGCGCTCGCCGACGTCGGCGGCGACCCTCCGCGCCGCGGCGAGGGTCCGCTCGCCGTCGGCGGTCATCACGACCGCGTACGCGCGCCGGTCGTGCGGTGCGCGTTCGCGCCTGACCAGGCCGCCGTGTTCCAACTCGTCGACGAGCCGGACCATGGCGGACTTGTCCATCCCGACGCGGTCGATGAGGGCGCGCTGGCTGGAGGACCCGCAGGTGTCCAGGGCCAGCAGCACGCCGAAGCCCCGGACGTCGATCCCCAGCGGTCGCAGGCCCTCGTTGAGGACGGCGCGGCTGCGGTTGTGCGCGGAGGCCAGCAGCATGCCGAGCCCCACATGCCGCAGGCCGGGGTCGTCGCTTCGGGTCAGGAGCCGTTCGAGCGGGTCATCGGGCACCCGCCCATCTTAGGGGCACTCGATATAGTCTCAGTTGAGATTTTCTTATATGGTGCCGAATGGGCGGCGATCGATGGTCGAGAGGAGATCGGCATGTCCGACATCACCCGCCGGCGCGCCCTGCACGCCTCGGGGCTGGCCGCCCTGGGGCTGTCCTGGACGGCGCCCGCCGCGCACGGGGGCGCCCACCGCGGACGCAGGCCCGCCGTCGGCAGGATCGACACGCACCACCACGCCGTGCCGCCGAAGATGCGCGCCTGGGCCGTGGAGCAGGGCCTCATCCCCGCGGACGACGTGCCCCGGTGGGCCCGGTGGACCCTGCCGAGCACGCTGGCGACCATGGACGCCAACGGCATCGCCGCCGGTGTCGCGTCCGCGCCCGTCCCCGCCGAGGTGTTCCGGGACCGTGGCGTCGCCGCGTCCGGCGTGCGGGTGTGCAACGAGTCGCTGGCCGAGCTGGCGCGGGACCGGCCCACCCGTTTCGGCTTCTTCGCCAACGTCGCCATGCTCCACCCGGACCTGGCGCTGGAGCAGATCGCGTACGCCCTCGACGAGCTGGGCGCGGACGGGGTGCTGCTGAACACCTCCGCGGCCGGCCGTTACCTCGGCGACCGGATGTTCGAGCCGCTGTTCGCCGAGCTCGACCGGCGCCGCGCCGTGGTGTTCACCCACCCGTTCGCGCCCAGGGGCATCGTCGAGGTCCCGGCCGTCGGCGACTGGCTCGCCGACTTCCTGCTGGACACCACCCGTACGGCGCTCAGCCTGATCGCGGCCGGGACCCTGGAGCGGTACCGCCACGTGTCGGTCATCCTGTCCCACGGCGGAGGGTTCCTGCCGTACATGGCGGGCCGGGCCGAGCGGTGGGGCAGGGAGGACGGGGGCCCCTCCCCCGCCAGGGTCCGTTCCGCGCTGCGGCGCTTCCACTACGACACCGCCCTGCCGATGTCGCCGTACGCGACCCCCTCGCTGCTCGGCGCGGCCGGCGCCGAGCGCGTGCTGTACGGCACCGACTGGCCGGCCAACTCGGCCCGCGAGGTCGCCCTCAACACCACCGCGCTCGACCGGGATCCCGCCCTGGACGACCGCGCGTACCGGGCCGTCAACCGGGGCAACGCCCTGCGCCTCCTCCCGCGCCTCTCCGAACGGCTGGCCCGCACGGCCTGACGCCGTCCCGCGCCCCGCCGCCGGACCGGGCCCCGGCTCAGCGCGTCTCCGCGCCGCCGGTGGTGGCGAGGCGGCGGGCGCGGGCGGCCAGGTCGCGCAGCATCATGATCCGGATGAGCCCGCTGAACGGGCGGATCAGCAGCCAGTAGCGCCCCATCGCCCGGCGGGCGGCCGCGTCGGTGCAGGTCACCCTGGTCTCGGTGACGATGCGGGTGCCGTCGCCGGACGGCAGGAAGCGCAGGCAGAACACCGCCTTGCCGTAGCCGGGCTCGGCGAAGTCCAGGAACCGTTCGGGCCCGTCGACCTCGGCCCGGTTGGCCGACGCGCCGAACCTCCACCACTGCCCGACCAGGCCCTCCACGACCTCGCGGGGAGCCTCCTCGGCGAGCGCGACGAACGCGCCGGGCCCGGTCGGCAGGTCGCTCTGCGCGCGGCCGTTCCGGGCGCGGGCGATCAGGCTGCGCGCCGCGATCAGTGCACGCGCGGGGCGCCCGAGGGTGACGCCCCCCGCGCGGTGGGCGGCCCAGACGACCTCGGGCGGCACCCGGACGGTGATCTGGTGGGTCTCGGAGAAGTCCGGGTCGGGCAGGAACCGGTCGGCCAGCGTCGTCACCGTGCCTCCTTTATGGAACCGAAAGTTTCGGATCTCTCGGTATCGTATAGTGGCACGGTGACCAACCCAGGGCAACGGGTCAGCCGCCCCGGGAGGGCCGGGTGGACGAGGCGATCCTCACCGCCACCCGCGCGCTGCTGGCCGAGACGGGCTACGCGGGGCTCACGGTGGACGGCGTCGCCGCGCGGGCCGGGATCGGCAAGGCCGCGATCTACCGCCGCCACGCCTCCAAGCAGGAGATGATCCTCGCCGCGATCGCGCGGGAGGGGGCGCCGCCGGTCCCCGACACCGGCTCGCTGCCGGGCGACCTGGCGGCGCTGGCCGGGAGCGCCGTCGCCCGCCTGGGCGCCCCGGCGGTCGCCGAGACGCTGATCGGCCTGCTCGCCGACATCGACGGCGACCCCGCGCTGCTCGAACGGTTCGCCGCCCTGGTCACCGGGCCCGAAGGCGCGGGCGAGACCGCGCTGCTCGAACGGGCGGTGCGGCGCGGGGAGCTGCCCCGGCCGCCCGACCCGGACCTGTTCCACGCCGTGTTCGCCGGCACGGCGCTGTCATGGGTGGTCATGGCCCGCCTCGCCCCCGGCGGGCTGCCCGGACGCCTCGCGCGGTTCACGCACCGGGCGCTGCTCGCGGGCGCCTGGACCCGCCGGGGGAGCGCGCGGGCCCCGTCACCGGCTAGTGGTGTCCCCCTCGGCCCCCTCGTCGGCCTCGACGCCGGCCAGCGGGTCGCCGTGCCGGGTGCCGCCCTCGGTCTCGTAGCCCTCGGTGGCGCTCTCGGTGCCCGGCACCGTCCGGTCGTGCGGCAGGTCCTCGCTGCCGGACTGGGCGCCGGGGCTGGTGTCGGTGCGGTCGTCGCGCTCGGGCCACTGGTCGCTCATCGCTGCCTCCTTGATCACTGCAGGGAGACGAGCCCTACCCCGGTGGTTCCGGGCGACACCTGCCCGCGGCGCGTCGCCGCAGGTGGAACAGGTCGTCCGGGGACAGCGGCATCGCGCTCACCTCGATGCCCTCGGCGTCCTCGACGGCCGCCGCGATCACCGCCGAGACCGGGATGACGCCCGCCTCGCCCGCGCCCTTGACCCCGAGCGGGTTCAGCGGGGAGGGCGTCTCCTGGTGGTCGGTCTCGATGGGCGGGATCTCCGTCGCGTACGGCATCAGGAAGTCCATGAACGACGCGTTCACCAGCTGGCCCGACGCGTCGTAGGCCATCCGCTCGTACAGCGCCCCGGCGATGCCCTGCGCCACTCCCCCGTGGATCTGGCCCTCCACGATCCGCGGGTTGATCAGGCGCCCGCAGTCGTGGACGACCGCGTACCGCAGCACGCGGACCTCGGCGGTGTCGGGGTCGGTCTCGACGATCGCGGCGTGCATCCCGGCGGCGAACGTCGAGCGCACCGGCGAGTAGTAGTCGCGCCCCTCCAGCCCCGGCTCCTCGCCCGGCGGGACGGGCGGCTCGTCGGGGCTGCCGCCCACCGCGAACTGCGTGGCCACCGCCGACTCGGCGTCGAAGGAGTAGCGCAGCGGGTTGGACAGCACCGCGACCGTGCGCAGCGGGAGCCCGGCCGAGCGGTCGCCCCGGACGTGCACCACCCCGTCGGTGATCTCCAGGTCGGCCGGGTCCGCCTCCAGCGCCTCGCCCGCGACGCGCAGCGCCTTGGCGCGGACGCGGCGGCAGGCCAGCGCGATGGCGTTGCCGCTCATGACCGCCGCGCGGGAGGCGAACGTCCCCACCGCGTAGCCGAAGCGCCGGGTGTCGCCGGTGACCACGTGCACGTCCTGGAGCGGGACGCCCAGCTCGGCGGCGGCGATCTGCGCGAACGCCGTCTGGTGCCCCTGCCCCTGGGAGGTCAGGCCGGTGGAGACGTGGACGCGGCCGGTCGGGTCGATCTCGACATGGCCGCCCTCGTAGGGGCCGACGCCCGTCCCCTCGACGTAGCAGGCCAGGCCGATGCCGAGGCGGCGGGACGGGTCGGCCGCCCGCAGCGCGGCGAAGCCGTCCCAGCCGATGAGGTCCTTGATCTTGGCGAGCAGCCCGGGGTAGTCGCCCGAGTCGTAGATCAGCGGGCGGCCGTCCTGGAACGTCAGCCCCTGGTCGTAGGGGAACTCGTCGGGCCGGATGAGGTTGGCGGCGCGGACCTCGGTGCGGTCGCGGCCCAGGTGGCGGGCGATGCGGTCCATCGTCCGCTCCATGCAGAACACCCCCTGCGGGCGCCCCGCGCCCCGGTAGGGCGTGACGATGAGGGTGTTGGTGTAGAGGCTGGTCACCTCCGCCCGGTACGCGCCGATCCTGTAGGGGCCGAGCAGCTGGGTCGAGGTGACGATCGGGATGATGATCCCGTACGGGGTGTAGGCGCCGTGGTCGTGCAGGATCCGCACGTCCAGGCCGAGCACCCGGCCCGCCTCGTCGAAGCCGACCCGGACGTGCTGGATCTGGGCGCGCTCGTGCGCGGAGGCGACGAAGTGCTCGCGGCGGTCCTCGGTCCACTTGATCTCGCGGTCCAGCAGCCGGGCCGCCCAGGGGACCAGGATCTCCTCCGGCCACGGGTGGACGATCTTCACGCCGAAGCCGCCGCCGACGTCGGGGGCGATCACCTCGACCTTCCCGGGCGGCAGCTCCAGCTTGGTCGCGACGGCGGCGCGGACGCTGGTGGAGGTCTGGGTGGAGGAGTAGACGCGCAGGGAGCCGTCGTCGGCGTCCCACCGCGCGTACACCCCGCGCCCCTCCAGGGGCGTCGACGCGCTGCGCTCGATGTCGAGCCGGAACTCCAGGACGTGCGGGGCGGCGGCGATCGCGGCGTCCACGTCGCCGGTCTCCTGCCGCAGCACCGCGCCGACGTTGCCCGGCACGTCGTCGTGGACCAGGTGCTCGGCGGCGGCCGCGTTCTCCAGGCCGACGACGGCGGGCAGCGTCCCGTACTCGACGCGGACGCGTCCGGCGGCGTCCTCGGCCAGGTAGCGGTCGCGCGCCACGACCATCGCGACCGGCTCCCCCACGTGCCGGACGACGTCGCGGGCCAGGGGGTACCCGGTGCGGCCGTGGGTGAGCGCCGGGTGCGGGATCAGCAGCGGCAGCGGCTCGCCGACGCGTCCCGGCAGGTCCTCCCAGGTGTAGACGGCGACCAGGCCGTCCACGTCCAGAGCGCCGGCGACGTCGATGTCGAGGATGCGGGCGTGGGCGTGCGGGGAGCGGACGAACGCGGCGGCCAGCGCGTTCCGCCCGAGGTCGTCCAGGAAGCGGCCCCGCCCGGTGAGCAGGCGGGGGTCCTCGCGGCGGGCGACGGGGTCTCCGAACATCACGCCTCCCCGGCGGCGCGGCGGACCGCCCTGACGATGTTCTGGTAGCCGGTGCAGCGGCACAGGTTGCCCGAGATCCCCTCCAGGATCTCCGCGTCGGTGGGGTGCGGGGTGTCGCGCAGCAGCGCCGTGACCGTGCACAGGAACCCCGGCGTGCAGAAGCCGCACTGCAACGCGTGCTCCTCGTGGAACGCCCGCTGCACCGTCGACGGCTCCCCGCCCGGCCCGGCCAGCCCCTCCACGGTGGTGATCTCGTGCCCGGCGACCGTGACGGCGAACGTCAGGCACGACCGCACCGGGTCGCCGTCCAGCAGGACCGTGCAGCACCCGCACACCCCGTGCTCGCAGCCGACGTGCGTGCCGGTGAGGCCGAGGTCGTGGCGCAGGAAGTCCGACAGCAGCCGCCGGGCGGGCGCGCGGGCCTCGCGGAGGACGCCGTTGACGGTCAGCTCGATGGGGAACGTCGGCTCGCTCACCGGTCCTCCCGCGCTTCGGTGGTCGCCTCGGTGACGGCGCGTTCGGCCAGCACCCCGGCCAGGTGGCGGCGGTAGTCGGCGCTGGCGTGCAGGTCGGCCTCGGGGTCGAGGCGGTCGCGGACGGCGGCGGCGACCCGCCCGGTGGTGGCGGGCCCGGTCAGGTCCAGCACCAGCGGGACGCCCGCCACGCCCAGGAACGCCGCGCGCACCGAGGCGACCTCACCGCGCCCGTCCACGGCGGCCAGCGCGGCGACCCCGGCCAGGGCGTAGTCGCCGTGCCGCCGCGCGAACTCGGCGAACGCGACGCCGGTGCCGGGCGGCCGGGCCGGGAAGAACGCCGCCACCGCCAGCTCGCCGGGCTCCAGCGCCGGTTCCAGCGGCCCGCGGAAGAAGTCGCGGGCGCGGACGGTGCGGCGGCCCGCCGCCGAGGCGAGCTCCACGGTGCCGCCGAGCAGCGCCAGCACGGCGGGCAGCTCGGCGGCGGGGTCGGCGTGGACGAGGCTGCCGACGACCGTGCCCCGGTTGCGGATCACGGGGTGGGCCACGTGCCGCAGCGCGCGCCGCAGCAGCGGCTGGACGCGCGCGGCCGGGGCCGACCGCTCCACCCGCGAGTGCCGCGCCAGCGCCCCCACCCGCACGCCCTCGGCGGTGGCCTCCAGGCCGTCCAGCTCGGTGACGCCGTTGATGTCGACCAGCGCGGCGGGGGCGGCGAGCCGCATGTTCAGCATCGGGATGAGGCTCTGTCCCCCGGCCAGGACCTTCGTCCCGCCCCCGTCCGGGTCGTCCGCGCCGCGCGCCAGCGCGTCGAGGGCCTCCCCCACGGTCCGGGGGGCGTGGTATCCGAACGGGGGAGGTTTCATGGCCGGCTAGCCGTCCCCCTTCTCGGGGGGTTCGGTGGGCGGCCGGACCGGGCCGCCGATCTCGCGTTCGCCGGGCGCGATGATGCCCGCGCCGGTGCCCTCGGGGCCGCGCCGGGCCCCGGCGACGGCGTTCAGGGCGTGGTAGCCGAGCAGGACCGCCAGGGTGCCCAGGGCGATGCCCTGGAGCGGGAAGCCGTCGGTGATCCGCAGCGTGACGTCGCCGATCGCCAGGATGATCGCGGCGGCCACCGGGACCAGGTTGACCGGGTCGGCGAAGTCGACCCGGTTCTCGATCCAGATCTTGGCGCCGAGCAGGCCGATCATGCCGTAGAGCACCACGGTGATGCCGCCGAGCACGCCGCCGGGGGTGGCGGCGACCAGCGCGCCGAACTTGGGGCACAGCCCGAACGCGATCGCCACCAGCGCCGCGACGTAGTAGGCGGCGGTGGAGTAGACGCGGGTGGCGGCCATGACGCCGATGTTCTCGGCGTAGGTGGTGGTCGGGGAGCCGCCGACGCCGGTGGCCAGCATCGTGGCGACGCCGTCGGCGGCGACCGCGCGGCCCATCACCGGGTCCAGGTCGCGGTCGGTCATGGCGGCGACGGCCTTGACGTGCCCGGTGTTCTCGGCGATCAGCGCGATGACCGGGGGGAGGGCGAGCAGGATGGCGCTGGTCTTGAAGTCGGGGGCGTGGAACTCCGGCAGCCCGAACCAGGACGCCTCCCGCACCGCCGCCAGGTTCACCCGGTCGTGCGGGAACGCCGTCGCCACGCAGTACGGGCCCTCCTTCGCGCACGCCCGCCCGGCGGCGTCCAGGAGGTTCTGACCGGGCAGCACCGAGGTGACCTTCCCGGCGAGGTCCAGCACCCACGACAGCGCGAACCCGAACACCAGGGCCAGCAGGATCGACACGCGCGCCCAGAAGCCGCGCAGCAGCACCGTGCACAGCACCGCGAACACCAGCGTGGCGAGGGCGACCCACTGGTCCTGCGGCCAGTAGACCCGCGCCACGACCGGCGCGAGGTTGAAGCCGATCAGCATGACGACCGCGCCGGTCACCACCGGCGGGAACACCCGGTGCAGGACCTCGGCGCCCAGGAAGTGGATGGCCAGCCCGGCCACCGCCAGCACGGCCCCGGCGACCAGGATCGCCCCGGTGACGGTGCCGCTGTCGCCGCCGGCGGCGCGGATCGCGGCGACCGCGCCGACGAACGAGGCGCTGGTGCCCAGGTAGCTGGGGACCTGCCCGCCGACGATCAGCAGGAACAGGATCGTCGCCAGCCCCGACATCATGATCGACAGGTTCGGGTCCAGGCCCATCACGACCGGGAACACGAAGGTGGCCCCGAACATCGCGACGACGTGCTGCGCCCCGATCCCGGCCGTGCGGGGCCAGGACAGCCGTTCGTCCGGTGCGACGACCTCGCCGGGCGGCGGGGTCCTCCCGTCGCCGTGCAGTTTCCAACCGATGGCCATCGGCGCTCCTCCGGACGTTCAGCTCATGCGGGCAAGGTAGATCTACCCTGGTGGGCGGGCATCGGCGACATGTGCCAAAGCCTTCCCCGGGCTTTGGGAGGAGACGGTGCCGCAACCGGACGCCCGACGCCAAACCAGGATCCCTCGCCCGCCGCGCGTCCGGCGGCCGGACCGGCCGGATCGATCAGCTCGGTCAGATCCCCTTCATCCGCAGCACGTGGAGCGCCAGGGTCAGGTTGAGGCGCAGGTGGGCGTCCTCGGTGAACGGGCCCAGCATCCGTTCCAGCTTGCCGATCCGGTACCGGAGCGTGTTGTAGTGGAAGTGCAGGCGGCGGGCGGTCTCGGCGACGTTGAGGTTGGTCTCCAGCAGCACCTGGAGGGTGCGGCGCAGGTCGACCAGCTCGGCCTCGTCGTCGGCGGCCAGCTCGCCCAGGGTCTCGCGGACGAACGCGTGCAGCTCCCCGGGGTCCGACACCAGGCTCAGCAGCCGGTACACGCCGAGCTGGTCGAAGTGGGCGCGGGCCCCCTCGCCGTGGAGCTGGCGGCCCACCCGCACGGCCTTCAGCGCCTGCTCGTAGGCGTCGGGCAGCGCGGCGGGCGCGGCGACGGTGCGGCTGACGCCGGTGGAGAAGGTGCGGCGCACCGCCACGTGCTCGGCGAACATCGCGGTCGCCTCCTTCACCATCGCTTGGACCGGTCCACTGGCCAGGGCGTCCGCCCCGGGACCCAGGTCGCCGTCGGCGCCGACGACCGCGACGACCTCGTGGGCGAAGCTGGCCA
The DNA here is from genome assembly GCF_014138665.1 of Actinomadura kijaniata. Lineage (NCBI taxonomy): Bacteria > Bacillati > Actinomycetota > Actinomycetes > Streptosporangiales > Thermomonosporaceae > Actinomadura > Actinomadura kijaniata. Next base: position 130,222 of record NZ_JACJIA010000007.1, on the reverse strand, counting down.
CGGCCGCGCCCGGGTCGTGCCGGCGCGCGGCCGTCGTCCAGGCCGCCGCCAGCCGCTCCTGCGCCGCCCGCTCCTCCACGCCCCGGCCGGGCCGCCCGTCCAGCTCGGCGACCACGACCATCACCGGCCGGTCCAGGTCCCAGCCGAACCCGGCGCAGTGCGCGACGACGCGGTCGTCGTCCCCGGCCCGCCCGGCGAGGATGTCGCGCAGGTAGTCGGCGCGGTACTTGCTCTCGACGGCCGCGACGGCCTGCTGCTTGGTCACCACCAGCGCCGCGACGGTCGCGGCGCGCTCCAGGATGCCGAGGTCGGCCTCGCGCAGCGCGCCGCCGGGGCTGTGCGCCACGATCCGGCCGTGGTCGAAGCCGCCCGCCACGACCGGGACGACCAGGTGCGCGCCGCGCCCGCAGCCGTTGACCGCGCCGCCGGCGGCGCCGCCCGCGCCGGGGAACGCGTGCTGGGCGCGCGCGGCCTCGGCCCGCATCGCCTGGACCTGCTCGGGGGTGCCCGCCCCGGCCAGGACCCGCTGGTCGCCGTCCAGCACCGCGACGGGGACCTCCAGCAGCGCGGCGACCTCGTCGACGACCTCCTGGAGCCCGCCGCCGCCCAGCACGATCTGCACCAGCGCCCGGTGGACCTCCTCGGTGCGGGCGAGCACGGCGGCCTGCCGGTTGAGGATGTCGGTGAGGACCTGGTTGAGGATGTCGTCGAAGCCGACGTCGTCGGGCAGCAGGATCAGCGGGAAGCCGCGCCGGTCCGCCTGCTCGATCATCTCGGGGGGGAGCTGCTCCAGGTAGCGGCCGGGCTTGATGGCCAGCGCGGCCAGGCCGCGCTCGTCGAGGTCGGCGACCAGCTCGGCCAGGGGCTGCGGGGTGCCGCGCAGCGGGTAGCCGGTGGTGAGCAGCAGTTCGTGGGGCTTGACCCAGGCCAGGATGTCGGGGACCTCCATGACGTTGAGCCGCTGCACCACGCGGTTCAGTCCGGAGCGTCCCGCGATCAGGCGGGCTCCGGCCAGGGTGGAGACGCCCAGGACCTCGCCGACCGGCAGGCCGTGGGTCAGCGTTCCGGTGCTCGCGAGCCGCAGGGCCGGTGGGCCCGGGTCCGCGGCGGGTGTGTCACTCATGCCAGGGGTCACCTCGCCTTTTGTGGCATACATCGCCTGATCTGGCGTGATCGCTACCGCTTTCTGATCAACCCTGACAACAAAGACGAACGATGACAACAGGTCTTGGCAGCTTTCTCCATACGTGACCCGGGCGGGGCGGGTCTACGTTCCCGGTGAGAGCCCCGGGAGGACCCGTTGACCGTCCTGGCCCACGATCCCGTCCGTCTCCGCCGCCCCCGGCCCGCCCGCGGCGCGGCGGGGTCGGCCCGGCACGGGGCGGCGAGCCTGACGCTGCGCCCGGCGCTGGAGGGGCCGCGCCGCGCGGCCAGGGTGCTGGCGGTGTTCCCCGCGGCGGTCTACCTGGAGCTGCGCGACCGCCCCGAACCGCGCGTGCTGGCGGTCGTCGGCGCGGACGCGGTGCGCCCACCCAACGCGCTGGTGCTGGCCGCGACGGCGCGGGAGCGGCCGTTCCGGGACGTGCGCGAGGGCGCGGACGCGTGGGTCGGCGACGGCGCGGTGGACGGCGGCGGGCTGCGCGTGCGGGTGCGCCGCTGGTGGGACCCGGCGCCCGCGCTCGGGACGGTGCCGCCGCCGGTGCTGGAGCGCGGCGTCCGCGCGCTGGCGGAGGCGGCCGGCGACGCGCCCGGCGGCCTGGACGGCCACCCGGACCCGCCGCTGCTGGCCGGGTGCTGCGCGGCGGGCGACCTGGCGGGCGCGGTCGAGGCCGCCGAACGCGTGGTCGGCCTGGGCCCCGGCCTGACCCCGAGCGGCGACGACGTGCTGGCGGGGCTGCTGGTGACGCTGCGGCTGCTGGGGCACGCGGTGCCGGGCGGGCGGCGCGCGGTGTGGCTGGCGGACTGGCTGGGAGCGGCGGTGACGGCCGACGCGGACGCCCGCACCACGGCGGTGTCGGCGACGCTGCTGCACTGCGCGGCGGCGGGCGAGACGGCCTCGGAGGTCGCGGCGGTCCTGCGCGCGGCCGCCGGGCGGGAGGAGGCGTCCCCGGCCGTGCGGCGGCTGCTGGCGGTGGGCCACACCTCGGGCGCGGACCTGGCCGAGGGCGTCCTGGCCGGCTGCCGCGCCGTCCTCGCGCTGGCGGAGCCGTGACCACCCCGCCGGGCAGGGTTTCGCACGGTAGGCACCAGAAGTTCTCCGGCACGGTGCGGGCTCCGCACGTCACGGACCGGGGCCCACGGGGTATGGGGGGAACGTTCTTCCTGGTCACCCGGGTGGGGGCGTGGTCGTGAACGAGGTGGTGCTGCTGCGGGCGGGGGTCTACCGGGACTCGGTGACCCTGATGCGGGTCAGCCGCGCGCTCGGGGAGCTGCAAGGGGTCGGCGACGCGATGGCCGCGATGGCGACGCCGTCCAACCGGGAGCTGCTGGCCGAGCTGGGATTCGCCGTCCCGGCCGGGGCCACGCCCGCCGACCTGGTGGTGGCGCTGCGGGCCCGGGACGGGGACGCGCTCGACGGGGCCCGCGCGGCCGTGGACGGGCTGCTGGCCGAACGCCCGCCCGACCCGGCGTCCGAGGTCGAGCCGCCGCCGCTCACCACCGCCTCGGCGGCGGCGCGGGGGGACGCGACCGTCGCGCTGGTGTCGGTGCCCGGACCGCACGTGGTGCCCGAGGCCATGGACGCGCTGGCCGCCGGGCTCAACGTGATGATCTTCAGTGACAACGTCCCGGTCGAGCAGGAGGTCGCGCTGAAGGACGCGGCGGCGCGGCGCGGGCTGATCGTGATGGGGCCCGACTGCGGCACCGCCGTGGTCGGCGGGGTCGGGCTGGGGTTCGCCAACGTCGTGCGGCCCGGCCCGGTCGGCGTGGTCGCCGCCTCCGGCACCGGCGCGCAGCAGGTGATGTGCCTGCTGGAGGAGGCCGGGGTCGGGGTGCGGCACGTGCTGGGGGTCGGCGGGCGCGACCTGTCGCCGCGGGTCAGCGGGCGGTCGGCGCTGGCGGCGCTGGCCGCGCTGGACGCCGATCCGGGCACCGAACTGATCGTGCTGGTGTCCAAGCCGCCCGCGCCGCGGGTGGCCGCGCTGGTGCGGGAGGCGGCGCGGCGGCTCGACACGCCGGTGGTGCCCGCCTTCCCCGGCGGCGACGACGATCTCACCGGGGCCGTGGAGCGGGTGCTGCGCGCGCTCGGCCGGGCCGTCCCGGAGTGGCCGAGATGGGACGCGCCGCGCGGGCGCGCGGCGGGCGGGTCTCCGCACGGGTCTCCGCACGGGGCCCTGCGCGGCCTGTTCGCGGGCGGGACGTTGCGGGACGAGGCCGAGGCGATCGCCGCGACGGCGCTCGGGGACCTGGCGGCCGGGGGCCACCGGCTGGTCGACTTCGGCGACGACGTCTACACGCGCGGGCGCGCCCACCCGATGATCGACCCGGCGCTGCGGCTGGCCGCGCTCGCCCGGGAGGCCGCCGACCCCGGGTGCGGGGTGCTGCTGCTGGACGTCGTCCTCGGCCACGGGGCCGACCCGGACCCGGCCGCCGCGCTCGCGCCCGCCCTGGCCGGGGCGCTGGACGCCCGCGGTGACCTGGCGGCGGTGGTGTCGCTGTGCGGGACCCCCGGCGACCCGCAGGACCGCGACCGGCAGGCGGCGGCGCTCCGGGACGCGGGCGCGGCCGTGTTCGCCTCCAACGCCGAGGCCGCGCGGCACGCCGCCGCGCTGGTGAAGGGGGCCCGCGATGCCTGACGCTCCCCCGCTGGGCGGGCTGCTGTCGCGCGAGCCGGTGATCGTGGCGACCGGCGTGGACGTGCTCGCCGAGGCGGTGGAGCGGCAGGCCGCCGCCGTGCGGCGGGTGGCGTGGCGGCCGCCCCCGCCCGGCGCCGAGCACGACCTGGCCGCCGTCCTCGGCGACCCCGGCCACGCCGAGGCCGACCGGCGCGCCGTCACCCGGATGCTGTCGGCCCGCCCGCACCTGGTGGACGTGCGGCCCGCCCGCGAGGTGCTGGGGCTGGAGCCCGGCGCGTTCCTGCACGCCGGGCCGCCCATCGCCTGGGACCGCGCCTCCGGCCCGCTGCGCGGCGCCCTGGTCGGCGCGATGCTGCTGGAGGGGCTGGCCGACACGCCGGAGCAGGCCGAGAACGCGCTGGCCAAGGGCGCGGCCGACCTGGAGCCCTGCCACGGGCGCGGCGCGGTCGGGCCGATGGCGGGCGTGGTCGGCCCCTCGATGTGGATGCTGGTCGTGCGGGACCCCGTGCACGGCGGCACCGCCTGCTGCTCCCTGAACGAGGGCCTGGGCAAGGTCCTGCGGTACGGCGCCTACGGGCCCGAGGTGATCGAGCGGCTGCGCTGGATGGGCGCGGTCCTCGGCCCGCTGCTGCGCGACGCCGTCCGCCGCCACGGCCCGCTCGACCTGGTGGCGCTGATGGCGCAGGCCCTCCAGATGGGCGACGAGCTGCACAACCGCAACCGCGCCGCCTCCGCCCTGCTGCTGCGCGAGCTGGCCCCCGACCTGGTCGCCGCCGACGCGCCCCGCGAGCACGTCGCCGAGGCGCTGCGCTTCGTCGGCGGCAACGAGCACTTCTTCCTCAACGCGGGCATGGCCGCCGCCAAGTGCGCCGCCGACGCCGCCCGCGGCGTCCCCGGCTCGGGCCTGGTCGTCGCGATGGCCCGCAACGGCACCGACTTCGGCGTCCAGGTGTCGGGCACCGGCGACCGCTGGTTCACCGGCCCCGCCGGGGTGCCCGACGGCCTGTACCTCGGCTCCTACGGCCCCGCCGACGCCAACCCCGACATCGGCGACTCGGCGATCACCGAGACGGCCGGGATGGGCGGGTTCGCGCTGGCCGCCGCCCCCGCGATCGTGCGGTTCGTCGGCGGCCGGGTCCCCGAGGCGATCGCCGCGACCCGCCGCATGTACGAGATCACCATGGCCGAGCACCCGGCGCTGCGGATCCCGCTGCTGGACTTCCGCGGCACCCCCGCCGGGATCGACGTGACCCGCGTGGTGCGCACCGGCGTCCTGCCGGTCATCGACACCGGCATCGCCGGGCGCAGGGCGGGCGTCGGCCAGGTCGGCGCGGGCCTGGTCGCGCCCCCGCCGAACGTGTTCGCCGACGCGCTGCGGGCCCTGGCACGAAGATGACCTGCGGGTGAGGGTGCCAACTCGCGCGATCATGGTGGATCATGGCCGCGTGAACCTCAGCGTTTCCTCGATCGACGACCTGTCCGCCCGCATCGCCGAGATCCGCCAGGCGCACGACGCGGTGTTCCCCGGCGCCGCCCCGGGCCGCCAGCCCGTGCACACCGTGTACGTGCCGGCCGACCGGTTCTCGCCCTCCCTCCCCGGCGACTTCGGGGCCGAGGCGCTGCGCCTGCTCAACACCCACACCCCCGGCGCGGGCTCGTTCGGCACCGCGTTCGACCTGGAGCCCGAGATCGCCGGGCTGGTCCGCGACCGCGTCGCCGCCAAGCTGCAGGGCGAGCCGGTGGAGGACGTGCGGATCGACTTCGAGGACGGCTACGGCGTGCGCGACGACGCCGAGGAGGACGGCCACGTCGCCCAGGTCGTGGAGGCCGTCGCCGCCCTCTACGAGGCCAAGACGCTGCCGCACTACTGGGGGCTGCGGGTCAAGTCGTTCGCCGACGGCGGCCACGAGCGCGCCATGCGCACCCTCGACGGCTTCCTGACCGCGCTGCGCGACCGCCTGGGGCGGCTGCCCGGCGGCTTCACCATCACCTTCCCCAAGGTCATCGCCGCCGACCACGTCGGGCTGTTCGTGGAGTACCTGGACCGCCTGGAGGCCGCGCTCGGCCTGCCGTCCGGCATCCTGCGCTTCGAGGTCCAGATCGAGACCACCGAGGCGATCATCGACGCCGACGGAAGGCTCGGCCTGCGCGACATCGTCGCCCGCGCCGGGGGCCGCATGACCGCCGCGCACTTCGGCGTGTTCGACTACACCGCCGCGCTCGGCCTGCCGCCGGACCAGCAGCGCCTGGACCACCCCGCCTGCGACTTCGCCCGCCACGTCATGCAGGTCTCCCTGGCCGGGACCGGCGTGCGCCTGTCGGACGGCTCCACCAACGTCATCCCCCGCAACGATGGCCCCGACGAGGTCAACGCCGCCTGGGCCGTGCACGCCGCGCACGTCCGGCACTCCCTGCGCCACGGCTTCTACCAGGGCTGGGACATGCACCCGGCCCACCTGCCGAGCCGCTACGCCGCCGTCTACGGGTTCCACCTGTCGGGCGTGGACGACGTCATCGGCCGCGTCCGCGCCTGGCACGACCAGGCGGGCTCCGCCGAGGGCGTGATGGACGAGCCCGCCACCGTCAAGGCCCTGGTCGCCCGCCTCCGCCGCGCCGTCGACTGCGGCGCGCTGGACGAGAGCGTCCTGCCGGAGTCGGCCCTGCGCTGACGGCCCGGGGTCAGGCCGGTTCGCAGATGACGACCGGGATCTCCCGGTCGGTCCAGCTCTGGTAGTCCTCGTAGTCGGGGTACATCTCGACCAGGCGGGGCCAGAGCTCCTCGCGTTCCCGCTTGCCGGCGGTGCGGGCGCGCATCGGGCGGCGGTAGCGCTGGATCTGGACCAGCACGTTGGGGTTGTCGCGCAGGTTGAGGTACCAGGCCGGGTGCCTGGGCATGCCTCCCTGGGAGGCGACCACGACGACGCGTTCACCGTCGGACAGGTACAGCAGCGGCACCGTGCGGGGCCTCCTCGACTTGCGTCCGATGGTGGTCAGCAGGCAGACCGGCGGCGCGTTGCGCAGGTAGCGGCGGCCGGCCCGGAACCTGCGGCCGATCGCGCCGCCGGTGGCCTGGTACACCGCCACGTGCGCGGCGGTCATCGCCTTGGTGATCCGCTGGGTGCGCGGGTCGTCGAGGTAGTCGGGGCGTGGCTTGGGCACGGCGGCCTCCACGAGATCGTTCCGGCGGACCATCAGTGTGCCACGCGCCCCGCCGCCGGAACTGGACGTCACCCGGCCAGGCGCGCCGTCCGCCGCCTGGCGTGCTCGCGGTTCAGGGTGTAGTGCAGGACGCCGTCGCGGAGCCGGTAGACCGCCGACCAGCGGGTGTGGGACTGCTGGACGTCGCGCAGCAGCGCCAGCGCGGCGTCGGTGCCGAGGCCGCCGCCGGTGGCGCGCAGGCGGTCGGCCATGATCCGGTAGCGGCGGTGGCGCGCACGGCCCGCCGCGCCGGTCCCGGTGAGCAGGGCGTTCTCCATGGCGTGCCAGCCGTCCGCGCCGCGCACCACGCTCAGCCTCCGGTCCACGAACTCCAGCACGGCGGCGTCGCCGTCGCGGTCGGCCACCAGGTAGTGCAGGGGCGGGCCGCCGGTGAAGTCGACGTTGTGGGCGCGGAAGACCGCGACGGCCTCGTCCACGGTGCGGGCCCGGTCCAGGACCAGGCGGTGGACGCGGACGCTGCCGGTCGTCGGGCGTCCCGGCAGCTTCGGCGGGAGCGCCGGGGACGGCAGCGAGGCCATGCCGATCGCCAGGCCGTGCTCGTTCATGCCGTCGAACGGCAGCCGCACCGCGTTCAGCAGCCGGCGGGCGACCCGCCGGTCCCGGGGGGCGCGCAGCGCCGCGTCGCGGCCGACCCCGAGGTAGGACAGGTCCACCATCGACAGCGTCGCGGGGCCCGCGGGCGGCCGGGTGGTCAGCAGCAGCGCGGGGTTGGGGTCCCAGTCGAAGTTGCGGCCGAGCACGGGGCCGTCGGGCCCGTGCCGGGCGGCGAACAGCGAGCAGGCGAACGGCGCGCGCGGCGGCGCCAGCGCCAGCGGCCTCCAGACGTCGTAGGGGCCGTACAGGGTCATCGACAGCAGCGGCAGGGCGGGATCCACCACGCGGAGGGTGGCGAGGCTGCGCTCCTCGTCGGAGGAGGCGGGGGACGCGGCGGGGTGGCCGGTGGCGCAGGCCGCCGTCGCCGCCGCAGGAACACCGAGCAGGAACGCCCGCCGCGACGGGCCGGAAGGGGTCACCCCTCCCGGTTAACACCTTCGCGGTCGGGAGGCAACGCCCGGAACGCCGCCAGATCCTCCGGCGTGTCGATGTCGTCGGGCCGGGCCACGTCGTCGCAGGGCACCTCGGTGACCAGTTCCGGACGGGCCCGCAGGAACGCGCGCGCCCCCACGTCGCCCACGGCGGCCTCGGCGACCGCCGCGAAGTGCTCGGCGGCGACCAGCACCGGGTTGCGGGGCCGGCCGCCGTAGGTGGCGACGGCGACGCGGGCCCCGGCCTCGTAGGCGTCCACGAGCCGCCGGACGGCGGCGGGCGTGACGCGCGGCTGGTCCACCAGGGCGATCACGACGGCGGGGCAGCCGGGCGGCAGCGCGGCCAGCCCGGCGCGCAGCGAGGAGCCCATGCCGGTGCGCCAGTCGTCGTTGGGCACCACGACCGCGCCGATCACCTCGACGGTCGTCGCGCCCGACACCACCAGCACCGGCGCGCAGCCGCCATCGCGCAGCAGGCGGACGCCCCGGTCGACGAGACGCTCGCCGCGCAGCTCCAGCAGCGCCTTGGGCCGCCCGAGCCGACTGCCTTCCCCCGCCGCCAGCAACAGCCCGGCGGGCACCTGTGCCCCGTGCAGACTCATCCGTCGAGGGTAGCCCGGTCAGGGGTGATCGCCGTGGATGCGGCCGGTGGTGTCGGTGAGGGGGCGGCCCGAGCCGCCCCAGCGGAGCTGGACGAGTTCGGCGGCGATCGACACGGCGGTCTCCTCGGGGGTCCGCGCGCCGAGGTCCAGGCCGATCGGGGAGCGCAGCCGGGACAGCTCGGCGTCGGTCAGGCCCGCCTCGCGCAGGCGGCGCTTCCGGTCGTCGTGGGTGCGGCGCGACCCCATCGCGCCGACGTACCCGGCGGGCGTGCGCAGCGCGATCTCCAGGACCGGGACGTCGAACTTCGGGTCGTGGGTGAGCACGCAGATCGCGGTGCGCCCGTCGATCTCGGTGTCGGCCAGGTACTTGTGCGGCCACTTCACCACGACCTCGTCGGCGTCGGGGAAGCGCTTGGGCGTCGCGAACACCGGGCGCGCGTCGCACACGGTGACGTGGTAGCCGAGGAACTTGCCGACGCGGGCCACGGCGGCGGCGAAGTCGATCGCGCCGAACACCAGCAGGCGGGGCGGCGGCGCGAACGAGTGGACGAACACCGTCAGCTCGTCGCGGCGGCGTTCCCCCTCGGGTCCGTAGTGGCGCGGCCCGGTGAGGCCCTGGGCGAGCATGCCGCGCGCGTCGTCGTCCACGGCGGCGTCGAGGCGGGCGGCGTGCGGCTCGCCGGGGGCCAGGGAGCCGGCGGCGCGGTCGGGCCAGACGACGCGGCGCGCGCCGATCCGGCCGGGCCCGGCGACGACGGTGGCGACGGCGACCGGCCGCCGTTCCCGGATCGCGGCGGCGACCTCGGGGAACTCGGGGAACGTCGCGGGGGCGACCGGCTCGACCAGCACGTCCAGGATGCCGCCGCAGGTCAGGCCGACCGCGAACGCGTCGTCGTCGCTGACCCCGTAGCGCCGCACGACCGGCACGCCGGTCGCCATGACCTGCTGGGCCAGCTCGTAGACCGCGCCCTCCACGCAGCCGCCCGACACGCTCCCGGCGGCCTCGCCGTCGGGCGACACCGCCATCGCCGCGCCGGGCGGGCGGGGCGCGCTGCGGAAGGTGCCCACGACGGTGGCCAGGCCGAACGTGCGCCCCTCCCGGTACCAGGCGGTGATGTCGTCGAGCACGTCACGCATGCGCGCCTCCGATGATGCGGGCCAGCTCCTCCAGGGCGGCCAGGCTGTGCCCGGAGGTGAAGTCGTCGATGTGGGGCAGGGCGGCGGCCATGCCCGCGGCGAGGGGTTCATACCCGGGCCGGGCCTTGTGCGGGTTGGCCCACACGGTGCGGTGGGCCAGGCGGCGCAGGCGGGCCATCTGCTCGCCGAGCAGGGAGGGGTCGCCGCGTTCCCAGCCGTCGGAGGCGATGACGACGATCGCGCCGCGGGCCAGGCCGCGCTGCCCGAACCGGTCCAGGAACTCCTTGAGCTCCTCGCCCAGGCGGGTGCCGCCGCTCCAGTCGGGGATCGCCGCCGACGCCGCCGCCAGGGCGGTGTCGGGGTCGCGGTGCCGCAGCTCGCGGGTGAGGCGGGTCAGGCGGGTGCCGACGCTGAACGTCTCCACCGCGCGCCCGCCCGACCGCGCGGCGGCGTGCGCGAACCGCAGCAGCGCGTCGGCGTAGGGCGCCATCGAGCCGCTGACGTCGATCAGCAGCACGACGCGGCGGGGACGGGTGCGGTGGGCGCGGTGCCGCAGCCGGGCGGTCTCGCCGCCGCGCCGCAGGGTCTCGCGGACGGTGCGGGCCGGGTCGAGGCGTCCCCGGTGGGCGGGGGCGAAGCGGCGGGAGCGGCGGCGCTCGACGGCGGCGTCCAGCAGCGCGATGAGGCGGTCGACCTCGGCGCGTTCGGCGGGGGTGAGGCGGGCGACGTCGCGGGTGCGCAGCACCTCGGTGGGGCTGGCGGTGGCCGCCCGCAGGTTCTCGGCGGGCTCGGCGTCGCCGTCGGCGCGGGGGCGCGGCACGGCCGCGTACCGGGTCACGGCGGGCGGCGGTCGGTGGCCGGGGCGCGGGGCCCGGCCGGAGAAGTAGGCGGCGAAGCAGCGGTCGTAGCGGGCGATGTCGTCGGGGTCGGCGCACAGCGTCAGCCGTCCCGCCCAGTACACGTCGGCGGGGTCGAGCACGTCGAGGTGGTCCAGGGCGGCGAGCATCGCCTGGACGCGTTCGGGGTCGGCGGTCCCGCCCGCCGCCCGCAGCGTCCGCGCGAACCCCACCACCGTCCCGACGACGTCGCGGGCGCTCATCCGCCGTTGAGGAGGGCGTCCAGGCCGCGGGCGGTGACCCGGTCCTGGTCCTCGCGGTACTTCAGGACCGTGCCGAGCGTGACGGCGGCGGTGTCGGGGTCGAGTTCGCGGACGCCGAGGGTGACCAGGGCCTCGGTCCAGTCGAGGGTCTCGGCGACGCCGGGCGGCTTCAGCAGGTCGGCGGTGCGCAGCCGCTGCGCGGCGCGGGCGACCTGCCCGGCGAGGCGGTCGGTGGCGGCGGGCAGGCGGCGGCGGATGATGGCGACCTCGCGGTCGAACGTCGGGTGCTCCAGCCAGTGGTACAGGCAGCGGCGCTTGAGGGCGTCGTGGACCTCGCGGGTGCGGTTGGAGGTGACCACGACGACCGGGGGGCGTTCGGCGCGGACGGTGCCGATCTCGGGCACCGAGATCGTGAAGTCGCTCAGCACCTCCAGCAGGAACGCCTCGAACTCGTCGTCGGCGCGGTCGATCTCGTCCACCAGCAGCACGCTGGGGGCGGTCTCCAGGGCGCGCAGCAGCGGCCGGGCCAGCAGGAACCGCCGGTCGTACAGCTCGCCCTCCAGCCGCGCGACGTCGTCGATCCCGGCGGCCTCGGCGGCGCGCAGGTGCAGCAACTGGCGCGGGAAGTCCCAGTCGTAGAGGGCCTGGGAGGCGTCCAGGCCCTCGTAGCACTGGAGCCGGATCAGCGGCGCGCCCAGCACGGCCGCGAGGGTCTTGGCCAGCTCGGTCTTGCCGACGCCCGCCTCCCCCTCCAGGAACAGCGGCCGTCCCATGCGCAGCGCGAGGAAGCACGCGGTGGCCAGGCCGTCGCCGCAGAGGTAGGCGTGCCGGTCGAGGAGGGCCGCCAGTTCCGCCGGGGATGCCGGGAGCGTCGGAGTGTGCGCCACGCCACACAGGCTACCGCCCACAAATCATGTTAATTCGGTAGGGAAAGTTGACTTCCTGATCGATGACCAGCAGCATCGGGGGCATGGACGCTGATCTCACCGACGAGTCCGTCTACGAACGCATCCGCGCCGGTCGGCTCACCCGGCGCGGGCTGCTGCGGCTGTCGGCGGGGGCGGCGGGCGCGGTGCTCGCCGCCCCCGACCGCGCGCTCGCCGCCCCCGCGACCGGGATCGTCAAGCCGCTGCCGCCCGAATTGTTCGTCCCGCACGGCACCAACGCCGAGATGCGCTGGGAGGCGATGCGCGGACGGGGATACCTCACCCCCGCCGACCGGTTCTTCGTCCGCAACCACGTCGCCACCCCGCGCGTCGACGCGCGCACCTGGCGGCTGAAGCTGTGGGGCGACGGCCTGCACCGCTCCCCCACCGAGGAGCGTCCCGTCGAGTTCACCTACGAGGACCTGCTCGGGATGCCCGCCGAAACGCTGACGGCGTTCATCGAGTGCACCGGCAACGCCCGCGGCCTCTACGCCTCCCAGCAGGGGCAGCAGGCGTCGGGCACGCCGTGGGGCCTCGGCGCGGTCGGCGTCGCGCGCTGGAGGGGCGTGCGGCTGGCGACCGTCCTGGAACGTGCCGGACTGCTCCGCGAGGCCGTTGACCTCCTGCCGCGCGGACTCGACGCCGACTACGTGGACAAGGGCGAGAACCTCGGCCGCGTCCGGCGTCCCCTGCCGGTGGCCAAGGCGCTCAAGGACGTGCTGCTGGCCTACGAGATGAACGGCGCTCCGCTGCCGCCCGACCACGGCCACCCGGTCCGCCTGGTGGTGCCGTCGTGGGTGGGGATCGCGTCCATCAAGTGGCTCGGCGACATACGGGTGTCCACGAGGCCGCTGTACTCGCCCTGGAACACCCGCTTCTACCGGCTGTTCGGCCCGGACCACCCGCCGGAGGGCGGTGCGCCGCTGACGCGGACGAACGTCAAGAGCGCGTTCGAGCTGCCGTTCGACGCGGTCCTGGCGGCGGGGCGCACCCACCTGCTGACCGGGCGTTCCTGGTCCGGCAACGGCCGCGTCCGCTCGGTGGCGGTCAGCGCGGACGGCGGCGCGACCTGGCACCGCGCCCGCCTCCACGGCCCCCGCCCGGCGCGCGGCTGGGTGCGCTGGGAGCTGCCGTGGCGGCCGCACGCCCCCGGCCGCTACGAGCTGCTGGCCCGCGCCACCGACGAGACCGGCGCGACCCAGCCCGCCACCGCCCCCTACAACACGTTCGGCTACCTGTTCGGCGCGGTCGTCCGCCACCCGGTCACCGTCCGATGACCCCCGCGAGAGGCCCCCATGGCGCTATGGAAGCCCGACCCCACGTTCACGCGACCTCCGACGGTTCCACCTTCGACGAGCGCTTCTTCCCCCACAACGACGACTGGTGCGACTCCTACTGCTACCCGTGACGTCCGGGTCCCTGGCCGCGCTGGTGGCCCTGGGCGCGTTCCACGGCCTGACGATCCTCCGCCGGGCCTGGCTGAACATGGACCGCCTGTGGGCCGCGGCCCCGATCGGCGCCGGAACCACCACCCTCCTCACCGCCTAACGCACCCGCCGCCCGGCGGAGGTCAGGTCAATGTCGACGTCGAACGGCGCGGCCACCTTCAGCCGGTCGCGGTGGATCCCCGCGACGCCGTAGCCGCCGGTGGCGGGGTCGCGTTCGTAGACGTACACGACCGTCTGGCCGTTGACCTTCTCCACCCGCCAGTAGTGAGGAATGCCGGCGGCGGCGTACTTGCGCGGCTTGGTGTCGCGGTCCCGGTCCTCGGAGTCCGGCGAGACGACCTCGACGGCGAGCACGAGGTCGTCGGCGAAGTAGTGGGTGGACGGGTCCTCGCGGTCGTACGCCTCGGCGGTCACGACCAGGACGTCCGGCTCCGGCATCTGCCGCCTGGCCAGCCTGACCGCCATCTCCCGGTCCGCCCGGAGCCCGTCCGGCGCCTGCCGGTCCAGTTCGGCGAGCAGCAGATTGATCGTTCTGCTGTGCCATTTCTCCGGTGGGGCCGCGAAGACGAGGTTTCCGTCGATCAGCTCCGCGTGCCGGGGCAGGTCGCGCATTCTCAGGAATGCGTCGGTGGTGAGGCCGCTCGGTGGGGGTGGAGGGCGCTCTGGCACCGGTGACTCCCTGCCGTCACTTTCCGCTTGGGAACTGCTTCGAAGTGTAGCGATTTTCGGTTGGAGGGCTCCGTTCTTTTCGATCACATTCGGGGGATTCGGGTTGCTTGGCGATCAAGAAGCTGACAACCTCCGCTCGTTCCCCTTCCCTAGTGATCGAGGTGGTTTGTGAGGTCTTCCGCGCGTTGTGCGGTGGCCGTGGCGCTCGCCGCGCCCATGGTCGCCGTGCCGGTGGCGACCGCCCACGCCGAGCCCGCCGTCTCCGCCAAGGCGGGGCCGTCGGGGGTCTACGCCAAGTCGGCGCTGCTGCTCGACGTCGGCGCCAAGAAGGTCCGGTGGAGCCGGTCGGCCCACACCAAGCGGCGCATCGGCAGCATCACCAAGGTGATGACGGCCTATGTGGTCATCAAGTCCGGCAACCTGGACCGCAAGATCACCGTTCAGCGCAAGCACGTCGCCTACCTGCACGGCAACGGCGCGGGCGGCAGCTCGGCCGGGCTCGTGGTCGGCGACCGGCTCACGGCGCGGCAGTTGCTGCGCGCCCTGATGCTGCCGTCGGGGTGCGAGGCGGCCTACGTGCTGGCCGACGCCTACGGGCCCGGCTGGAAGGGCTTCGTCGCCAAGATGAACAAGACGGCCCGCGGCCTGAAGATGACCAACACGAAGTACGCCAACTTCGACGGCATCGACTGGAAGGGGGCCACGATGTACTCGACGGCCTACGACCAGACCAGGCTCGCCGCCGCCGCGATGAAGCTCAAGGAGTTCCGCTCCGTCGTCGGCACCAAGTCCTACCGGGTGCCGCCGACCAGCACCACGCACATCTACAACTGGACGAACACCAACGCCCTGCTCGGCAGGTACAAGGGCATGACCGGCGTCAAGACCGGCTTCACCAACATGGCGGGCGCCTCGTTCATGTTCGGTGCCAAGCGGGGAAGCCGTGAGCTGGTCGGGATCGTCCTGAACAGCGGCAGCGGCAGCTACAAGAGCCGCCGCTTCACCGACGCCTCCAAGATCCTCAACTGGGGCTTCGGGGTCCGCTCCGCCGACCTGCCGGTCCTGTCGCGGAGCCTGGACGACGGCCGCTTCGACTAACCGAGAGGCCGGAGCAGGTCGAGGACGGACGGTTCCAGGTCGCGGGCCCAGGGCGGGTCCGCACCGGGAACGCCGACGGTCGCGGCGGCGATGTGCGCGGCGAACGTCAGGGCCGTCCCGACCTGCTCCGGCCGCACCGCCTCCAGGCGCCCGCCGAGGAGGGCGCCGCGGTCCAGCCAGTGCAGCAGGGCCGCCATGAACGCGTCGCCCGCCCCCACCGTGTCGGCCACCCGGGCAGGGACGCCGGGGACCTCGACGCGCTCGCCGGACAGGGACGCCACCGCGCCGTCCGCGCCGCGCGTCACCACGATCAGGCGCACCCCCGAGGCGTGCCAGGTGTCGCAGACCTCCGCGAGGGACAGGCCGAGGGCGTCCAGGTCGTCCTCGCTGAGGCGGATCACGTCCGCCAGCCGCGCCCAGCGCGGCAGGCGTTCGCGGTAGACGGCCGGGGCGACGAGGCCGGGGCGCACGTTCGGGTCGATGGAGACCGTCGCGTGGGGGCGCACCCGTTCCAGGAGCTCCTCGATGAGCGGCCCGCCGGGGTCGGTCGCCAGCGCCAGGGAGCCGGTGTGCACGGCCACGCCGGACGGGACGCGCGCGGCCAGCTCCTCGCGGGTCCACTGCCAGTCCGCCGTGCCGCGCGCGTAGAAGTCGTACTCGGCCTGCCCGTCCTCGCCCACCGTCGCGACGGCGAGGGTCGCCTCCTGCGGCGCGGCCACGCAGCCCGACACGTCCACACCGGAGTCCGCCAGATGGCGGCGCAGCAGCCGTCCGAACGGCCCGGTGCTCAGCCGCCCCAGGAAGCGCGTCGGGGTGCCGAGGCGGGCCAGCGCGACGGCGGTGTTGGCGGGGCCGCCGCCGGGCCGGACCTCCAGGCGCAGCGGCGGGTCGAGGCCGCGGCCGGGCAGGAACGCGTCGGCGACGGTCTCGCCGATCACCGTGAGGGGACGTGGGTCCATCCGCCGCACTGTACTCAGCCGCCCGCGGGTTCGCGGCCCACGGTCATGGCCCTGATCAGGCCGTCGCCGGTGAACCCGACCGTCACCTGGTCGCCCGCGCCGGACCGGCCGTCGATCACCTCGGCCGACTCCCTGATCCGGAACCCGTGGTGGGACAGGAAGCCGCGCACGACCCGGCGCGCCTCGCCGGGGAAGATCCCGGCGGCGGTCGTCAGCAGGCGCGGCGCGCGGAGCCGGTCGAACGCGGCGGCGGGCAGCGCGGGGTCGTCGAGGTGGACGTAGGCCGTGCCCCGGCCGTCGTTGATGCCGTGGCTCACCACGCCGTTGCCGCCGAGCAGCATCCCGGAGGTGATCGCGATGCTGGTGGCGGCCTGGTGCGGGTCGGGGAAGCCGGACAGGTCCTGGTGCCCGGCGGCCAGCTCGGCGATACCGTGCTCGTCGCCGTGCTCGCGGACGGCGCGCAGCGGGACGATGGCGGGGTGGTCGGCGGGGAACGCCTCGTTCGCCCACGCCCACAGCCAGGTGTTGCTGAGATGCGAGAAGCTGCCCAGCAGCGTCACGCCGCCATAGGTGTGGCCGTCGCAGGTGAGGGTCCGCGCGTCCAGGTCGACCGCCAGGCCGCCGGTGAGCAGGTCGTCGACCTGCTCCTGCCGGTCGAACGCGGCGGCCGACACCCAGCTCGCCAGGCTCTCGAACTCCGGGCTGTGCGCGCCCGGCCCGGCCAGGAAGTCCCGCCAGTACGCGGCCCGGCGCTCGTCGCCGTTGGCGCGGTACAGCTCGTCGAGCCGGCGCGCGGCGGCCTCGTCACCGGCCTGGTACACCGCGCGGCGGAACCAGGTCACGGCGGTGTCCAGGTCCCCGCCGTTCGCGTGGTGGTCGCCCAGGGCGCCCGCGGCCCGGGGATGCCCGAGTTCGGCCGCGCGCCGCCAGGACTCCAGCATCCCGCCGGTGTCGCCCCGGTCCGCGCACACGAAACCCAGGTTGAACGCCGCGCCCGCGTTGCCGCGCTCGGCCGCGCGGCCGTACCAGGTCGCGGCCTGTTCCAGGTCGCCGCGCCCGTCGTCGTCGTACAGCCGCCCCAGGTTGAACGCCGCCGCGTGCGAGCCCAGCTCCCAGGCGCGCCGGTACAGCTCCATCGCGGCGGGGACGTCGCGCTTCTCGACCAGGACCGCCAGGTTCAGCACGCCGCCGGGGTCGCCGCCGTCGGCGGCCTCGCGGTACCGGCGTTCGGCCTCCTCCGGCTCGCCCCGGCGCTCGGCCGCCAGGCCGAGTTCGAGGGCGCTCCCGGCGTGGCCCATCGCGGCGGCGCGCCGGAACAGCTCCTCCGCCCGCGCGTCGTCGCCCCGGCGGATCGCCGCCACACCCGTCTCGTACAGCTCGTTCGCTTCCGGCGCCATGGCGACTAGGACGGGTCGGAGGCCTCGCCGCGTTCCCGGAGCAGGGACTTCAGTTCGGCGAGCTGCCGGGCGGACAGGTCCTTCTCGGTGCCGTTGATGCCCATGGCGCCGACGGAGGTGCCGTCGGCCAGGTCCAGGGTGGGCCACGGCTCGCCGACGGCCATGTCGGCGTCCAGGACCTCGGCCCACTCCAGGCGGCGGGTGCGGAACGCGTTGACCACGGTCAGCCCGGTCTCGTCGGCCACCACGCGGCAGCGCGCCAGCATGTGCAGGATCCAGGCGATGAACGCCCCGGACAGCACGATCAGGACGCGGTCGAACAGCTTGAACTGGGGCGCCACCACGACGGCGAGCACGATCATGCCCAGCATGATCACGCCCGCCGTCGCGTAGGCCACGACGCGTGTGGTGCGCGGACGCCACACCGTCGGCAGGGCCGGGATCTCAGTCAACGATCTTGGAAATCGGGATCTCGAGGATGTCGTGGGCGCCCGCGGCCTTCAGCGCCGGGATGAGGGTGTTGACGCCGCGCTTGGCGACCACGCTCTCCACCGCGCTGCTGTCGCCGCCGGCCAGCGAGGTGACCGTGGGCGAGGACATCGACGGCATGATGTCCAGCACGGCCTGGAGGTTCGCGGCGGCGACGTTCAGCTTCAGCAGCACGTTGCCCCGGGCCCGGATCGCCCCCTGGAGCAGCAGCGCGACGTCCTCCATCGCGGCGCGCTTCTCGGGGTCCTCGTAGGCCTCCCGGTTCGCCACCAGCTCGGTGTAGCTGGTCAGCAGCGTGTCCAGGATGCGCAGGCCGTTCTTGCGCAGCGACGAGCCGGTCTCGGTCAGGTCCACGATCACGTCGACGATGTCGGGGACCTTCGCCTCGGTCGCGCCGTAGGACGGGACGACCTTGGCCTTGACGCCGTGCCGCTCCAGGAACCGCTTGGTCATGGCGGGGAACTCGGTGGAGATCCGCACGCCCTCGGGCAGGTCGGAGACCTTCTGCCAGGGGGCGTCGTTGGGCACCGCCATGATCACGCGGACCGGGTTGTCGGTCGCCTTGGAGTACTTCAGCTCACCGAGGCTGACGACGTCGGCGTCGGTCTCGGTGATCCAGTCCCGGCCGGTGATGCCGAGGTCGAACAGGCCCTGTTCCAGGTAGGTGGGGATCTCCTGGGGGCGCAGCACCCGGACCCGGTCGATGCGCGGGTCGTCGATCTGGGCGCGGTAGTCGCGGTCCGAGGAGCGGCGGACCGTCAGGTCGGCCGCGTCGAACAGCGCCATGGTCGCCTTCTCCAGGGACCCCTTGGGCAGGACGAGAGACAGCACGGTGAAACCCTTCCGTGGGTGGGATTGTCGGGAACGTCCGGGACGATCAGGAGCTCAGATGCTCCGCGCCGTGCCCGGCGTGACCGTGATGCCGCAGCCCTCGCAGGGTCAGTGCCGTGTCGAGTGCGGCCACAGTCGCCTCCCATCCCTTGTCCTCGTGACTGTCCGGCAGTCCGGCGCGGTCGAGCGCCTGTTCCATGGTGTCACATGTGAGCACGCCGTTGCCCACCGGAGTGGACTCGTCGAGCGCGACGCGGGTCACACCGGAGGTCACCGAGTCGCACACGTAGTCGAAATGGGCGGTCTCGCCGCGGATGACCGCGCCGAGCACCACCACCGCGTCCAGGTCCCGGGCGAGCTGCTGCGCGACCACCGGGAGCTCCAGCGCCCCGGCGACGCGGACCACGACCGGCTCGGCGACCCCGCACGCCTTGGCGGCGTCGGCCGCGCGCTCCAGCAGGCGGTCGGTGATCGGCGCGTGCCAGCGGGTGCAGACGATGCCCAGCGTGAGCCCGGACGCGTCGACGGCGCCGTCCTCGGGACGCCCCGCTCCGCTCATCGCGTGCCTCCCGCGCACTTCCGGGGCGCCTCAAGGCGCCGTCTTCCCTCGTCGCTCTGGTCGCTCCGCTCCCGGCGCTCCTCAGTCCAGACGACGCCGCGCCCCTCCAGCGCGCTCATCTCAAATCTCCCCGATCGCGTGGCCGAGACGGTCGCGCTTGACCGTCAGGTAACGGCGGTTGTGCTCGGTGACCACCACGGGCATCGCCTCGCGGCCCAGCACCGCGAGGCCGAACCCGTCCAGCCCGGCGAGCTTGGCCGGGTTGTTGGTCAGCACCCGGATCGAGCGTACCCCCAGGTCACGCAGCATGTGGGCAGCGTTGGAGTATTCGCGCGCGTCGGCGGGCAGCCCGAGCTCCAGGTTGGCGTCGACGGTGTCGGAGCCGTTGTCCTGGAGGGCGTAGGCCTTCAGCTTGGCCAGCAGGCCGATGCCGCGGCCCTCGTGCCCGCGCAGGTACAGCACGACGCCCCGGCCCTCGGCGCTGATGCGCTCCATGGCGGCGTCGAGCTGGGGACCGCAGTCGCAGCGCTCGGAGTGCAGCACGTCGCCGGTCAGGCACTCGGAGTGGGCGCGGATTAGCACGTCCTCGCCGTCGCCGAGGTCGCCGTAGACGAGCGCGACGTGCTCACCGCCGTCGATGGCGCTGGCGAACCCGACGGCCCGCCACATGCCGAACCGGTTCGGCACGCGGGTCTCGACCTCGCGGGTGACCATCGTCTCGGTGCGCTTGCGGTACTCCACCAGCTGCTCGATGGAGATCAGCTTCAGGCCGTGCTCCTTGGCGAACACCTGCAGCTCGGGCAGGCGGGCCATGGTGCCGTCGTCGTTGACGATCTCGGCGAGCACGCCCGCCGGGCGCAGCCCCGCCATGCGGGCCAGGTCCACGGCGGCCTCGGTGTGGCCGCGGCGGCGCAGCACGCCGCCCTCGCGGTAGCGCAGCGGGAAGATGTGGCCGGGCCGGACCAGCTCGTACGGCTCGGTCGCGGTGTCGCACAGGGTGCGGATGGTCCTGGCGCGGTCGGCCGCCGAGATCCCGGTGGTGACGCCGTCGCGGGCGTCCACGCTGATCGTGTAGGCGGTGCGCATCCGCTCGGTGTTCTGCGAGGTCATCAGCGGCAGGTGCAGCCGGTCCAGGTCCTCGCCGGTCATCGGCACGCAGATCACGCCGCTGGTGTGGCGGATGGTGAACGTCAGCAGCTCCGGCGTCGCCTTGGCCGCCGCGAAGATGATGTCGCCCTCGTTCTCGCGGTCCTCGTCGTCGACCACCACGACGGCCCGGCCCGCCGCGATGTCGGCGACGGCGTCCTCGATGGAGTCGAAGATCCCTGCGTTGGAGTCGTTGCCGCTCATGCGGTCACCGCCTTGCTCTCGTTCTGGGGGGTGGGAACCTCGCGCCGCCGGGACTCGCGCAGCCAGTTGCGGAACCCGGCCATGACCATGACGAAGAAGATGCCGTAGACGGCGGCGGACACGTACAGCCCCGACTTCAGGGCCAGCGGCACGCCGACCAGGTCGACCAGCACCCAGATGATCCAGAAGTCGACCAGGGCGCGGCTCTGCGCGAACGTCGCGACCGCGCTGCCGACGAAGATGTAGGCGTTGGCCCACGGCGACCAGGCGATCTTCAGCCAGTCCAGGTGGATGAACAGCTGCGCCACCAGGACGGTGCCGACGACCAGGGCCGCCAGCAGGACCGCGCGCTCCCGGGCGGTGGCCTGCCGGACGACCAGGCCGTGGTCCGCGCGGCGGCCGCGCGTCCAGGAGTACCAGCCGAACAGGGCCAGGCCGATGAACAGGACCTGCTTGAGGGCGTTGCCGGGGGCCGCCGCGTGCAGCGAGGCGGCCAGCAGCAGCAGCGCGCCGGTGAGCTGGACGGGCCACGTCCAGATGGTCTTGCGCATCGCCAGCCAGACGACGGCCAGCGACAGGACGTTGCCGACCAGGTCGGTCCACAGGATGTGCTCACCGAAGACGGTGAAGCTCGCGTTCAGCCAGCTCACGAGCGGGCTCCGATCATGCGCTCGACGTACTTGGCCACCACGTCGACCTCCAGGTTCACGGGGTCGCCCGGCCGCTTGTGGCCGAGCGTGGTGAGGGCGAGGGTGGTGGGGATGAGCGCGACGGTGAAGAAGTCGTCACCCGCCTCCACGACGGTCAGGCTGATGCCGTCCACGGTGATGGAGCCCTTGTCGACCACGTAGCGGGCCAGGTGGGCGGGCAGGGAGACCGTCACGACGTCCCAGCGTTCGCCGGGCTCGCGGGAGACGATCTCGCCGACCCCGTCGACGTGGCCCTGCACCAGGTGGCCGCCGAGGCGGTCGGCCAGGCGCACGGGTCGTTCCAGGTTGACCCTGGACCCCGCGGCGAGCGCGCCGAGGCTGCTCCTGTCGAGGGTCTCCTTCATGACGTCGGCGGTGAACCGACCGTCGATGGCCTCCACCACCGTGAGGCAGACCCCGTTGACGGCGATCGACGCGCCGTGGACGGCGTCCTGGGTGACGAGGGGTCCGCGGACCGTCAGCCGCGCCGAGTCGGCCAGCGACTCGACGGCCTCGATCTCGCCGAGTTCCTCGACGATGCCGGTGAACATCTCCCGGGCCTCCATTGCTCTGGGGCGAAGGCTCCGGGGGTTGCTTGCGTACGACGGAACGTACGGCTGGAGACACCCGTGCCTGGGCACGGATGTCCTGCGCGCTGCCTCCCATCCGGACTTTCACCGTCGGTCCCGGAATTTCACCGGGTCAACCGGCCGATGGCTTCGGCCGGGTCGCGGACTGTCACCGCCGGTTCGGACTTTCACCGACCCCGGAGCACGCTTTCACTGCTAGGCAACCTAGTGTGCCATGCCGCGCATTCCCGGGACCCTGTGAAACTCGCCACGGCCACAGTTGGCCAACCAAGCGCTCGCTTGTTTAACGGACGGCGACGCGCAGCCCGCCGGGGACGGCCGTGACGGCGGTCAGGTCGGGCACGACCACGTCCGCCTCGGCCAGTTCGGCGGCGGGATGGCTGGTGGCGACGGCCAGGACGGCCGCCCCGGCGGCGCGGCCCGCGCGCACCCCGGCCGGGGCGTCCTCGACGACCACGCACCGCGCCGGGTCCACGCCGAGCCTGCGGGCGGCCAGCAGGTAGCCCGCCGGGTCGGGCTTGCCGCGCTCCACCTCCTCGGCGGTCACGACCACCCGCGGCAGCGGAACGCCCGCCGCGCCCGTGCGCTGGAGCAGCGCGCCCCGGTCCATGGAGGTCACCACCGCCCACGGCAGCCCGTCGAGCGAGGCCAGCAGGCCCACGGCGTTCGGCAGCGCGGCGACGCCGTCGCTGCGGGACGCCTCCAGCTCGTCCAGCCGCGCGGTGGCGGCCCGGACCCGGTCGGGCGGCAGGAACTCGGCGATCCGGTCGCTGGTGCGGCGTCCGTGCGCCCCCTCCAGGAAGCGCACCGGGTCGATGCCGTACTCGGCGGCCCACTCGTGCGCGGCGGCCTCCACCAGCGGGGTGGAGTCCACCAGGGTGCCGTCCACGTCGAACAGCACCGCCGCGCAGGGCAGGTCGAGAACGTCGGTCATGGGGTCGGCTTCCCGTTCGCCTTCCGGGGGCGCCGCCGGGGCGCCCCCGCGGTTCGTCTCAGGACCAGTCGGCGTTCGCGGTGGCGGCCTCGGCCTGGGCGCGCAGCTTGCGGACGGCCTCGGCGGGGTCGTCGGCGCCGTAGACGGCGCTGCCCGCCACGAACACGTCCGCGCCCGCCTCGGCGCAGCGCTCGATGGTCTCGGCGCTGACGCCGCCGTCCACCTGGAGCCACACCGGCTTGTCGGCGTCGCGGATCAGCTTCCGGGCGCGGCGGACCTTCGGCAGCACCATGTCCAGGAAGCTCTGACCGCCGAAACCCGGCTCCACGGTCATCAGCAGCAGCATGTCCACCTCGCCGAGCAGGTCGGCGTAGGTCTCCACGGCGGTGCCGGGGTTGATGCCGAGCGACGCGCGGGCCCCGGCGGCGCGGATGGCCCGCAGGGTGCGCACGGGAGCCCTGGCGGCCTCGGCGTGGATGGTGACGCTGCCCGCGCCCGCCTCGGCGTAGGCCGGGGCCCACCGGTCCGGATCCTCGATCATCAGATGGCAGTCCAGGGGCAGGCGGCTGCTCTTCAGCAGCGCCTCCACCACCGGCAGGCCGAGGGTGAGGTTGGGCACGAAGTGGTTGTCCATCACGTCGACGTGCACCCAGTCGGCGGCGTCGGCGATGCGCTCGACGTCGGCGCCCAGGTTGGCGAAGTCGGCGGACAGGATGCTGGGAGAGATCTGCGGAGCCATGATGCCCCCGAGTCTATGAGGGGCCGCCGCTCACCCGGTCACCGCCCGCCGGTCGGCGGGCGGTGACCGGGGCGCACGCCCCCCGGGTGGCCAGGCCGAGCCGCACGAACGCCTCCGGCGCCCCGGCCGCCGCCCACAGCCCCAGCACGGCCTGCACGCAGAACGCCTGCACCGGATGCTCCCCCGGGAACAACCCCACCGCGTAGATCCCCCCCGCGCCCGCCGCGCCGACCGGGACCCGCGCCAGCCTGCGCCACAGGTCGCCGCCGGGGTCGCACCAGCCGCGCCGGGCGGCCACCGACAGCCCGGCCAGGATGCCCGCCAGCCCGCCGGCCGCCCCGGCGGCCTCCGCCAGCGTGACCGGCTCGGCCGAGCCGCCCGCCGCGGCGATCCGCCGCACCCACTCGGCGGGCCACCGCCAGCCGTCCAGCGCGAACCGCAGCGCCGCCCACGCGGCCACCAGGCACAGCAGCCCGATCGCCAGGGACAGCGCGAGCTGGGTCCACAGCGGCTGCCGCGCCCAGCGGGGCGCCACGCGCGGCTCCAGGTACAGCCCGCCGGCCAGCACCAGGCCGCCGACCGCCCACCCGGTGAGGACCTGCGCGAACGAGTGCACCCCCAGATGGATCCGGGAGTACCCGATCAGCACGATGATCACGACGGTGCCCGCCCACACGGCGCGGCGGCGGGACCGGCTGCCCAGGAACCCCCAGGCCACCACGGCGTTCTGGGCGTGCCCGGACGGCATCCCGAACGAGTCGCGCCCCTCGTGCCCGGTGACGCCCGGGTCGGTCCAGAACGGCCGGGGGTCGTGGAACCACAGCTTGGCGACGGTGTTGACGGTCGCGTTCACCGTCAGCAGCACCGCCGCCCGCGCGCCCGTGCGGGGGTCCACGCACCAGTAGACGACCACCAGGAGCGGCAGGTAGAACGCCGCGCTCCCGATGAACGACATGACGTGCATGAACTCGGTGAGCACAGATCTCCCCCGGTGTGTGCGGGCTCCCGGCGCCCTCTCGGCCCCGGTCGGTGGACATCAGGTGAACGTCCGACCAACACGTAAAGGATCCCTGGGGGGCGGGAGTCTAAACGTGGCGGCCTAACGGCGGCGCAGCAACGCCAGGAACATCGCGTCGGTACCGTGGCGGTGGGGCCACAGCTGCGCCCAGGGGCCGTCGCCGACGCCGGTCAGCTCCGGGGCGACCGCCCGCAGCACGGCCGGGGAGTCGAGGCGTTCGACGTCGTCGCGGTCCGCCAGGACGTCGTCGAGGACGACGCGGGTCTCGGCGAGGTGCGGCGAGCAGGTCACGTAGGCGACCACGCCGCCGGGGCGCACGGCCTCCAGCGCGCGGGCCAGCAGCCGGCGCTGGAGGGCGGCCAGCTCGGGGACCGAGCCGGGGCCGCGCCGCCAGCGGGCCTCGGGGCGGCGGCGCAGCGCGCCCAGGCCGGTGCAGGGCGCGTCCAGCATGATCCGGTCGAACGCGGCGGGCCGCCAGGCCGGGGCGGTGCCGTCGGCGACGATCACTCCGGCGCGCGCGTCCACCGCGTGGCCGACCAGGGCGGCGCGGTGCGGCTGGAGGTCGGCGGCGAGCAGCCGGGCCCCGCGCCGGGTCGCGATGGCCGACAGCAGCCCCGCCTTGCCACCGGGACCGGCGGCGATGTCGAGCCAGCGTTCGTCGCGGCCCTCCAGCGGCGCCTCGGCCAGCGCGAGGGCGACGAGCTGGCTGCCCTCGTCCTGGACGGCGGCGCGGCCCTCGCGGACGGCGGCGATGCCCGACGGGTCGCCCTCGGGCAGCACCGCGGCGGTCGGCGCGTGGGACGCCGGTTCCGCGCCGGCCTGGTACAGCTCCTCCAGGGTGGCGCGGCCGGGGCGGGCCACGAGGGTGACGCGGGGACGGGCGTTGTCGGCGGCGAGCAGGTCGCCGATCTCGGCCCGGTCGGCGCCCAGCGCGTCGCGCATCGCGTCCACGATCCACCCTGGGTGGCTGTGCGCCAGCGACAGCCGGGTGGTCTCGTCCGCGTCGGCCGGGGCGATGATCTCCAGCCAGCCGTCCAGGTCGCGGGTGGTGACCTTGCGCAGCACGGCGTTGGCGAACTTGGCCTGGCCGGGGCCCGACACCGAGCGCGCCAGGTCCACGGCCGTCCCGACGGCGGCGTGCGGCGGGATGCGGGTCGCGAGGATCTGGTGGGCGCCGAGGCGCAGGACGTCCAGCAGCTCGTCGTCGACGCGGCGCAGCTCGCGGTCGCTGCACAGCGCCAGGATCGCGTCGTAGGTGCCGAGGCCGCGCAGGGTGCCGTAGGTCAGCTCGGTGGCCAGGGCGGCGTCGCGGCCGGTCAGCTCGCGGTCGGCGAGCTTCCTGGGCAGCAGCAGGTTGGCGTAGGCGTCGCGGTCCTGCACGGCGCGGACCACGTCGAACGCGGTGCGCCGGACCAGGTCCTGCGGGCGGCCGGTGCGGCGCGGGCCGCCGGGGCGGCGGTTGTCGCCGCCCTTGCCCCGGCGGTCTCCCCGGTGGTTGCGGGTGGGCGGCATCAGTGCAGCGCGTCCTTAGCGTTCAGGTCGAGGCCGCGGGCCCAGTCGGCGGCGTCCATCATCCGCTTGCCCTGGGGCTGGACCCGGCCCAGCGCGACCGGATGGGTGGCGGTGCCGGCCAGCAGCGCCTTCTTGGTGACGTGCAGCTCTCCGGGGGCGAGCGCGACCTCGGCGTCCGGCGCGGGCCGGACGGGACCGAGCTTGAGGCGGGCGTCGCGGAACGTCGTCCACGCGCCGGGCGCGGGCGTGCAGGCCCGCACCAGGCGGTCCACGCGCTGGGCGGGCGCGGTCCAGTCGACCCGCGCGTCCTCGGGGGTGATCTTGGGGGCGTGGGAGACGCCCTCGGTGGGCTGCGGCCGGGCCTCCAGCACGCCGTCCTCGATGCCGTCCATGGTGTCCACCAGCAGCCGCGCGCCCGCGACGGCCAGCCGGGACAGCAGTTCCCCGGCGGTGTCGGCGGGCTGGATCGGCTCGGTCAGCACGCCGAAGACGGGCCCGGTGTCCAGGCCCTCCTCGATCTGGAAGGTGGCCGCGCCGGTCATGTCGTCGCCGTGCAGGACGGCGTGCTGCACCGGGGCCGCGCCGCGCCAGGCGGGCAGCAGCGAGAAGTGCAGGTTGACCCAGCCATGCCGGGGGATCTCCAGCGCGGCGGGCTTCAGCAGCGCGCCGTAGGCGACGACCGGGCAGCAGTCCGGCGCGATCGCGCGCAGGCGGTCCAGGAACTCCGGATCGCTCGCCCTGGCGGGCCGGAGGATCTCCACCCCGGCCTCGGCGGCGCGCTGCGCGACGGGGCTGGCGACCAGCCTGCGGCCGCGTCCGGCCGGGGCGTCGGGGCGGGTGACGACGGCGGCGACCTCGTGCCGCGACGCCAGCAGCGCCTCCAGCGCGGGGACGGCGGTCTCGGGAGTACCGGCGAAGACGAGTCTCAAGGTCAGATGGCCTTCCCGAACGTGCGGTGCGGCGACTCCTTGACCACCGGGGCGGTCTCGCCGAACCACTCGGCCTCGCGGATCGCCTTCATCGCGGCCTTGCGCTGCTCGGGGTCCATCCGGTCGACGAACAGGACCCCGTCCAGGTGGTCGGTCTCGTGCTGGACGCACCGGGCCAGCAGGTGGGTGCCCTCCAGGGTGATCGGCTCACCGTGCATGTTGAAGCCCTTGGCGACGGCCCGCACCGCGCGCGGCGTCGGGAACGCCAGCCCCGGGATCGACAGGCAGCCCTCGTCGTCGGTCTCGGTCTCCTCCGACAGGTCGAGGCTCGGGTTGACCAGGTGGCCGAGGCGGTCGTCGACGTAGTAGGTGAACACCCGCAGGCCCACGCCGAGCTGCGGCGCGGCCAGCCCCGCCCCGGGCGCGTCGATCATGGTGTCGGTGAGGTCCTTGACGAGCTGGCGCAGCTCCTTGTCGAAGTCCTTCACCGGTTCGGCGGGCGTGCGCAGCACGGGGTCGCCGAACAGGCGGATGGGCTTGACGGCCAACGAGGGCTCCGTTCCTGCGGTGTTCCTGGCGGGTGGTCGGTGTCCGGGGTCCCAGTCTACGGAGCGGTCAGCCGCGCCCGCGCACCGAGCGCGCCTTGTGGGCGGCGGTCCGCGCGGCCTTGGCGACCGTCCGGTCGGGGTGGTGGGCGCCCAGGGCCTCCAGGACGCGGGCGGTGTCGGGGTGCTCGCTGCGCCACAGCTCCTCGGCGAACGCGGCCATGTCGGCCTCGGCGGGGGCCCGCAGCAGCGCGGCGGCGACGGCCTCGCGCGGTTCGGCGGTCTCCAGCATCCCGGCGACGGTGTCGACGAACATCCACAGGTAGTCGTCGCGGGACGGCTCGTCGGCGGCCAGGCCCCGTTCCGCCAGCCACAGCAGCGCGTAGGGGCGGACCGGCTGCCCGCCGGCGGCGGCGCGGACCCGCGGCTCGGCCTCGGGTCCGAGCCGGCCCAGCACGGCGGCGGCCAGGTTGCGGCGGCCGGGCCCGCCCTCGGCGATGACCGCCAGCAGCCCGTCGGCGGCGTCGGCGGCCGGGCGGGCGGCCAGCCAGCGCCCGATCTCCTCGTCGGCGGTGTCCTCGCGGTGCCAGACCAGGCCCGCGACCAGGTCGGCGGCCGGGGCGTCGGCCAGCTCGCCGACCACCGGGGCGAGGAACCCGTCGGCGCGCAGCAGCTCCCGGACGCCCCACACGCCCAGCGGCGTCAGCACCAGGCCGTCGGGGACGCCCTCGACCACGCCCCAGGCGGTCAGGTCGGCCAGCTCCAGTTCCAGTTCGGCGGCGACGGTCCCGGCGATCGCGGCGGGCTCGGCCAGCTCGTAGGAGTCGGCGATGTGCGCGGTCAGCGCCTCGGCCAGCTCCTCGGGGGCGGCGGGGCCGTCCTGCTCGTACAGGCGGATGAGGACGCCGGTCAGCTCGTTCTGCACGAGCTGGGTCGGGTCGAGGCCGTCCTCGCCCTCGTGCTCGGGCACCACGGCGGCGTCGAACAGCCTCAGCCAGGTCTCCAGCGCGGCCGCGTCGTCGCCGTCCAGCGCGGCCAGGCCCGGACCGGCCTGCGCCCGCCCGCCGGAGGTGGTGATCACCTCGGCCTCCAGCGCGGCCCACCACAGCCGTTCCAGCTCGGGCAGGCCGCCCAGGTCCGCCACGTCCGCGGCGCGGCGCGGCGTCGCCAGGCCCAGCTCCCCGAGGGCGGCCAGCGCGTCGGCGACGGACGGCTCGTCGTGCTCGTCGACGGCCCGGCCCTCGGCCCACCGCGCCACGGCGCGGACCTGCGCGGTCAGGCCGGAGGCGCGGGCGGCGGCGGCGAGCTCGGGCTCGGGCGCCAGCCGGACCGGCGGCACGGCCAGCTCCCCGGCCCGCCGCAGGTAGTCCTCGGTGCGGGCGACGCGCTCCTCCTCCGGCAGCTCCTCGAACGCCGCCAGCCACTCCTCGACGGCGGCCTCGTCGTCCAGGTCGACCCCGTCGGCCGCCATCAGCCCGGTGATCATCTCGGCGGCGGCCTGCCGTTCCGGCGAGTCGGCGGCGACGACGGCCTCGGCGAACGCGGGCGCGATCCCGTCCAGCTCGGTGAGCAGGGCCGCGGCGCGGCCGGCGGGGACCAGGTCGCGGTCGCGCAGGTACGCCGCCAGCCCGCGCACGGTGTCCAGGATGGCGGGCACCTCCTCGGCGGAGGCGACCACCACGGTGGGGAAGACCTCCAGCAGCAGCGTCCGCAGCGTCGCGGGGTCCAGTTCGCCGGGGCCGGTCAGCCCCGCCTGCTCCTGCGCCAGCTCCAGCAGGAGCCGCGCCCCCTGCGCGTCGACGGCGCCGCCGCGCTCCTCGCTCCAGCGCCGCAGGTCCTCGCTGGTCGTCTCCACCCACTTCTCGGCCACCCGCGAGAGCCTAGTGCCCCGCGCGGCGCCGCACGCTCAGATGAGCTCCAGCGGGTCGATCCGCACCCGGACCGTCTCGGGGGCCTTGCGGGCGCTGCGCACCCCCTGGGCCTCCTGGAGCGCCCTGGCCAGGGCCGGGCCCGCAGGGCGGGGGACGCGGACCAGGGCGCGTTCGCGCTCCTCGGCGGGATCGGCCGGGCCGGGGCCCGGCGGGGGGCCGGCCGGGACGGGGCCGAGGACCTCCGCGCCGCCGGGCAGGCGGGTGTCGGCCAGCAGCTCGCGGATCGCGGCGGGGGTGCCGGTGAGGGAGGCCATGCGGACGGCGGGCGGGAACCCGGCCTCCTGGCGTTCGGCGAGCTCGCGTTCGGCGAAGGTGACCGGGTCCCAGCGGATCAGCGCCTGGACGGCGGGCAGCGCGGCGTCGGCGGAGACCACGACGGGGCCGCCGGGGCGGACCAGGGCGGCGGCGTTCATCCAGCGGCGCAGCGTCTCCTCGGCGGCGCGCAGGTCGGCGCGGCCGAGCAGGGCCCAGCCGTCCAGCAGCAGCGCGGCCGCGTACCCGGCGCCGGCGGGCGGCTCGGCGCCCGGCGTGGCCACCACCAGGGCGCGGTCGTCGGTGACGCGCTCCAGGACCGCCTCCCGGCCGGAGGTCCGCACCGGGACGCCGGGGAACGCGCGCCCCAGCTCCTCGGCGGTGCGCCGCGACCCGACGACCATCGCCCGGAACTGGAAGTGGCCGCACTCGGGGCAGTGCCAGTCGCCCGCCAGGTGCCCGCACCAGCGGCAGTAGGGCGTCCCCTTCTGGGACGGCAGCGCCAGGGGGCCCTGGCAGACCCGGCAGTGCGCCGGGGTGCGGCAGCGCACGCACGCCAGCGCGGGCAGGTAGCCGCGGCGCGGGACCTGCACCAGCACCGGGCCGTCGGCCAGGGCGCGGCGCGCGGTCTCGAACGCCAGCCTCGACAGCCGGGCGGCGCGGGCGGCCTCGTCGCGGGCCAGGTCCTGGTCGTCCCCGGCGGCCCGCACGCGCGGCATCACCGCCCGGACGGTGGTCCGGTCGGCGGCCAGCGCGTGCGCCCACCCGGTCTCGATCAGCTGGGTGGTGTCGGTGGTCCGGGTGAACCCGCCGATCAGCGCGCCCGCCCCGCTGCGGTGGGCGCGCAGCGCCAGGACCTCGCGCGGGTGCGGGTAGGGCGCGTGCGGCTCGGCGTGCACGTCGTCGCCGTCGTCCCAGAGCACGACCAGCCCGAGGTCGTGGACGGGCGCGAACATCGCGGCGCGCGTCCCCACGACCGCCCGGACGCCCCCCCGGCTGATCGCCAGCCAGTTCCGGTAGCGCTCGGTGGGCGGCAGCGACGCCATCAGCCGCACGTGCCTCCCCTCGCCCAGCTCGGCGGTCAGCGCGGCGTCCACCCGGGCCACGTCGTGCGCGTCGGCCATCACGACCAGCGCGCCGCGCCCGCTCTCCAGCGCCGCCGCCACGGCGCGCGCGATGGCGGCGGTCCAGTCGGGGCCGGGCAGCGCGGTCCACACGGCGCGGGGGGCGCCGCCGCCCGCCAGGGCGTTCAGGAACGAGGGCCCGGCCGGGTAGCGGGCCCACGGCCCCGGTCCCCCGGGCTCCGGCGCGTCCCCGGGGGCGGGGCGCGGCGGCTCGGCCTCCACCCGGGCGTGCCGGGGCGGGATCGCCAGCCGCAGCACGTCGGCCAGGGCGCCCGCGTACCGGTCGGCCACCTCCCGCGCCAGCGCCGCGATCTCCGGTGACAGCACCGGCTCGGCGGAGGTGACCCGCTCCAGGAACGCCAGCCGCCCGTCGTGGCCGCTCTCGGCGGCCCGTTCCAGGAGCAGCCCGTCCACGAGCTGGCCCGCGAACCGCACCCGCACCCGGCATCCCGGCACGGCGGTCTCGGCCAGCTCGGCCGGCACCAGGTAGTCGAACGGGCGGTCCAGGTGCGGCAGCGAGATGTCCACGGCCACCCGCGCGACGGGGAACTCGGCGGCGGGCTCCCGCACGCCCTTGCGCCTCCGCTTGCCGGGCCCGGCCTTCCCGGCGGCCTTCCCCGCCGCCTTGCCGCCCGCCTTTCCCGGCGCCTTGCCGGTCTCCTTGCCGGTCGCCTTCGCGGCCGTCGTCTCCGCCGCCCCCGCCGGGACGTCCGCCAGCCCCGGAATCAGCTCCGCTCCCCCGCCGTCCTTGGTCACGCCCCCGTCCTACCAGATCAGACCGACACCCCCGCCCACCTCCGCTCTCGTCACCCGGTTTGAACTCCCGGGTGTCGATCTTGGATCATGACCGGATATCCCCCGCGCCCCTCCTGTCTCCTATAACCCCTAGGCCACATCAGTGACGACCGCGCCTCCCTCGCCCGCGACGACCCTCCCGGTCCGGCCACGACCGGCCCTCCCCGCCCCCGCCGCCGCGCCGGGGCGCCGCCGGGGGTGGCGGCGGTGGACCGATCCGCGCGACCCCGTGACGGCGGCGACGCTGCTGTCGGCCGCGCTGCACCTGGCGTGGGCGTTCCTGCTGTTCACCGAGGGCGGGGACCTGGCGGCGCAGGCGGCCTGGACGCGCTTCGCCCGGGAGCACCCCGGCGCGGCCTACAACATGGCCTGGTACGGGGGCATGCACCCGGTCTCCTACAGCGTGCTGTCGCCGTACCTGATGGCGTGGCTCGGCATCCGCACGGTCGCGGTGGCCGCCGGGACGCTGAGCACGACGCTGACGGCGGCGCTGCTGGTGCGGTTCCGCGTCCCGGCGCCGCTGGCGGCGTCGCTGTGGGCGGCGGTGGCGCTGTGGTGCAACGCCGCGTCCGGGCGGGTGACGTTCGGGCTCGGGCTGGTGTTCGCGCTGGTGGCGGTGGCGGCGGCGTTCACCCGGCGGGGCACCCCCGCGCTGCGGGGCGCCACGATGGCCGCCGGCGGGGTGCTGGCGACCATGGCCAGCCCGGTGGCGGGGCTGTTCCTGCTGGTGGTGGCCGCCGCGCTGTTCCTCACCGGCCGCCGCCGGGCGGGGGTCGCGCTGGCGGCGGGCATGCCGCTGGTGGTGGGCGTGACGACGCTGCTGTTCCCGTTCAGCGGGGTGCAGCCGATCGGGTTCGCCTCCGTCGTGCTCCCGACGGTCACCAGCGTGGTCGCGGTGCTGCTGTGCGCGCCGCGCGGGTGGACGGTGCTGCGCGTCGGCGCGGGCGTCTACCTGCTGGGGGTCGCGCTGACGTTCGCCTTCCCCTCGCCGGTGGGCAGCAACGTCGAGCGCCTGTCGCTGCTGTTCGGCGGCGTGGTGCTGCTGGTGTCGGCGGCGCGGCTGGTCCGGCGCGGCGGGTTCGCCGCGCACCGGGGGCGGCTGGCGGCGCTCGGGGCGGCGTTCCTGGTGACGGCGGGCTGGATGGTCGTCAAGCCGGTGCAGGACATCGTCCACACCCGGCCCGCCGCCCGGTCGGCCGCGCACGCGGGCGGGCTGGTCGCCGAGCTGGACCGGCGCGGGGCGCGGCGCGCCCGCATCGAGGTCGTCCCGCTGCGGTCCCACTGGGAGTCGGCCGGGCTCGCCCGCCACTACGTCCTGGCGCGCGGCTGGAACCGGCAGGTCGACGCCGAGCGCAACGCCCTGTTCTACGACGAGGGCGCCCTCACCCCCGCCTCCTACCGGAACTGGCTGCGCACCTGGGGCGTGCGGTACGTGGTGCTGCCCGAGCAGGAGATCGACTGGTCCTCGCGCGGCGAGGCCGACCTGGTCCGCGCCGGCCAGCCCTACCTGCGGCAGGTCTGGCGCGACGGCTACTGGCGGCTGTACGAGGTCGCCGACCCCGCCCCGCTGGCCACCGCCCCCGCCAGCGTCGCCCGGATCGACGCCGGCGAGCTGGTCGTGGACACGCCCGCGCGCGGCGCCGTCCTGCTGCGGATCTCGTGGTCCCCGTGGCTGGGGGTGCGCGGCGGCCCGGCGGGCGCGTGCCTGTCGCGGGACGGGGACCTCGTCCGCCTGCACGCGCCCGGACCGGGCCGGTACCGCGTCAACGCGACCTACCGGCTGCCGCGCGGCACCGCCTGCTCCTAGCCGGCCCGCTCCCCGGCGGCCAGCTTCTCGTAGCCGACCAGCCGCACGCAGGTCGCCAGGCCCTCGATCGCCTGCTCCAGCTCGGCCAGGTCGGGGAAGCTCGGCGCGATGCGGATGGTGCTGTCGCGCGGGTCGTCGCCGTAGGGGTGGGTCGCTCCCGCGGGCGTCAGCGCGATCCCGGCGTCGGCCGCGCGCCGCACCACCTCGCGGGCGCAGCCGTCCAGCACGTCGAGCGCGACGAAGTAGCCGCCCTTCGGGGCCGACCAGGTCGCCAGGCCGGTGCCGCCGAGCCGTTCGGTGAGGATGCGGTGCACCGCGTCGAACTTGGGCCGCAGCAGCTCGCGGTGCCTGGCCATGTGCGCGCGGACGCCGTCGGCGTCCCGCAGGAACAGCGCGTGCCGCAGCTGGTT
Source organism: Actinomadura kijaniata (assembly GCF_014138665.1). Taxonomy (NCBI): domain Bacteria; kingdom Bacillati; phylum Actinomycetota; class Actinomycetes; order Streptosporangiales; family Thermomonosporaceae; genus Actinomadura; species Actinomadura kijaniata. The sequence goes on along the minus strand of NZ_JACJIA010000007.1, from coordinate 96,345 downwards.
GACCTTGTCGGGGCCGATCGAGCGCTTGCCGCTGTAGCCGGTCAGCCAGGCCACGTTCGCCGGGGACGACCCGAAGAACGCCACGCCCGCGCCCGCCAGGGTGATCTTGGAGGTGGAGCCGAACACGAACGTCCGGTCGGGGTTCCCGGCCGCCGCGCAGGCCGCCAGCACGTCGGCGATCCCGACCTCCTCCTCGGTGAGGTGGTGCACCGCGTAGGCGTTGTCCCAGAAGATCCGGAAGTCCGGCGCGGCCGCCGGCATCGCCGCCAGCCGCCGCACCGTCTCGTCGCCGTAGCTGACGCCGCTCGGGTTGCTGTACTTGGGCACGCACCAGATGCCCTTGACCGCCGGGTCGGCGGCGGCCAGGCGCTCGACCTCGTCCATGTCGGGGCCCTCGGCCGTCATCGGCACCGGGATCATCTCGATGCCGAACCGCTCGCACAGCGCGAAGTGCCGGTCGTAGCCGGGCACCGGGCACAGGAACGCGATCCGCTCCTCGTCCGCCCAGCGGCGCGCGGCCCCCGGCAGCGTGCCCAGCAGCGCGTGCACCAGGCAGTCGTGCATCAGCTCCAGGCTGGAGTTCCCGGCGGCGACGAGCTGCTCGACCGGCACCTGGAGGTGACCGGCGAACGCCTCCCGCAGCTCGGGCAGGCCGAGCGGCGCGCCCTGGTAGTTGCGGCAGTCGGTGCCGTCGGAGGCGGTGTGCCGGTCGCCGGGCAGCCGCAGCAGGTCGGCCGCCAGGTCCAGCTGCCGCGCCGACGGCTTGCCCCGCGTCAGGTTCAGCGACAGGCCCCGGTCGACCAGGGCGGCGTAGTCGCGCCGGGCCTCGTCCAGGCGCGTCGACAGCGATTCGGGCGTTACGGCGGTCACGGAGGCGTCCTTCGGCTCGCGGAAAGGTGGCAACGCCGCTGAACGCTACAAGCGCCCAGCGGCCCCGCACAAACGCTATCTCGCCTGGTGAGAACGCAAAGGACCCCAGAGATGCCGTCTCTGGGGTCCTTTCACCCGTATGCGCCTACTCAGCCACGCACGCGAGCGCGTCCGGAGGCTGAGGCAGGGGGCTGACGCCGAAGGCGGGGCCCCCTGCCGAAGATCGCGAAGCGATGCAGCGCTCGCCCGCTTTTCGGTCGGTTCCCGAGCCCCCGGGCGAGGGGTTCGGGCCGAAAGGCCTAAAGACCCGCGGACTTGGCCAGGGCCTCGGCGCGGTCGGTGCGCTCCCAGGAGAAGTCCGGCTCGGGGCGGCCGAAGTGGCCGTAGGCGGCGGTCTGGGAGTAGATCGGGCGCAGCAGGTCCAGGTCGCGGACGATGGCGGCCGGGCGCAGGTCGAAGACCTCCAGCACGGCCTGCTGGATCTTCTCGACCGGCAGCTTCTCGGTGCCGAAGGTCTCGACGAACACGCCGACCGGGTGGGCCTTGCCGATCGCGTAGGCGACCTGCACCTCGGCGCGGTCGGCCAGCCGCGCGGCGACGATGTTCTTGGCGACCCAGCGCATGGCGTAGGCGGCCGAGCGGTCCACCTTGGACGGGTCCTTGCCGGAGAAGGCGCCGCCGCCGTGGCGGGCCATGCCGCCGTAGGTGTCAACGATGATCTTGCGGCCGGTCAGTCCGGCGTCGCCCATCGGGCCGCCGATCTCGAACCGTCCGGTCGGGTTGACCAGCAGCCGGTAGCCCTCGGTGTCGAGGTCGAACTCGGCCAGCACCGGGTCGACCACGTGCTCCTTGACGTCCGGGGCCAGCAGCTCCTTGAGGTCGATGTCGGGAGCGTGCTGGGAGGACACCACGACGGTGTCCAGGCGCACCGCGCGGTCGCCGTCGTACTCGATGGTGACCTGGGTCTTGCCGTCGGGGCGCAGGTAGGGGACGACGCCGCCCTTGCGGACCGCCGACAGCCGGTGCGACAGCTTGTGCGCGATGGTGATCGGCAGCGGCATCAGGTCGGGCGTCTCGTTGGTGGCGTAGCCGAACATCAGGCCCTGGTCGCCGGCGCCCTGGCGGTCCAGGTCGTCCTGCTGGCCCTCCTCGCGCGCCTCGTAGGCGTCGTCGACGCCCTGCGCGATGTCGGGCGACTGGGCGCCGATGGACACCGACACGCCGCAGGAGTTGCCGTCGAAGCCCTTCTTGGAGGAGTCGTAGCCGATCTCCAGGATCTTCTCCCGGATCACCCCGGGGATGTCGACGTAGGTCTCGGTCGTCACCTCGCCGGCCACGTGCACCTGGCCAGTGGTGATCATGGTCTCGACGGCGACGCGGCTCTTGGGGTCGTCCTTGAGCATCGCGTCCAGGATCGCGTCAGAGATCTGGTCCGCGATCTTGTCCGGGTGCCCCTCGGTGACGGACTCGGAGGTGAACAGGCGGCGAGACACGTACGTGAACTCCTTGCAGCGGCTGCTGACTGACGTCGCAGAACGGACTATTCCTCAGTTCCGGGCGGGGAGCGGCCCCCCGTTCCGGGATGTGCCCACGGTATTCCAGAAAGTCTATCGGGAATGTCTCCGCAGGCAGGTATCGCTGTCGTCGGCGGGGAGGCCCAAAGATCGGCCCCTCAGCCGGAGATCGGTTTCAGCCGTGCGACCACCAGGTCCCAGACGACGTCGGCGAGGTCCTCCTTCGGACCGCGCGGGACCTCCACCGGGTCCCCCTCGGCCGCCAGCACCACGGCGGCGTTGTCGGGACGGCCGAACGTCAGGTCCTCGCCCACCTGGTTGACCACCAGCAGGTCCGCGCCCTTGCGGGCCAGCTTCTCCCGGCCGTTGGCCAGCACGTCGTGGGTCTCGGCGGCGAAGCCCACGACCACCTGGCCGGGGTGCGGGCGCGCGCCCAGCTCGGCGAGGATGTCGGGGTTCTTGACCAGGTGGATCGGCTCGGGGCCCGCCCCCGCCACCTTCTTGATCTTCGCGTCCCGGTATTCGGCGGGCCGGAAGTCGGCGACGGCGGCGGCCATCACGACCGCGTCGGCGTTCCCGGCGGCCTCCAGCACGGCGGAGCGCATCTGCTCGGCGGACTCCACGCGCACGACGGTGGCGCCCGCGGGGTCGGGCAGGCCCACGTTCGCCGAGACCAACGTCACACGCGCGCCCCGCGCCACGGCGGTGCGGGCCAGGGCGTACCCCTGGATTCCGGAGGAGCGGTTGCCGAGGAAACGGACCGGGTCCAACGCCTCGCGGGTGCCCCCGGCGGAGACCACCACGTGCCGTCCGGCCAGGTCGCGTCCGAGGGGGCCGCGGGCCAGCACCCGGCGGGCGACCTCGAACAGCTCGGCCGGGTCGGGCAGCCGCCCGGGCCCGGTGTCCTTGCCGGTGAGGCGGCCGGAGGCGGGGTCGACCACGATCGCGCCGCGGGCGCGCAGCGTCGCCACGTTCGCCTGCGTGGCCGGGTGCTCCCACATCTCGGTGTGCATCGCGGGCGCGAACACCACCGGGCACCGGGCGGTGAGCAGGGTGTTGGTCAGCAGGTCGTCGGCCAGGCCGTGCGCCGCCTTGGCGAGCATGTCGGCGGTGGCGGGGGCGACGAACACCAGGTCGGCGTTCTGTCCCAGCCGGACGTGGGGAACGTCGGACACCCCGTCCCACACCTGGGTGGTGACGGGGTTCCCGGACAGGGCGGCCCAGGTGGGCTCGCCCACGAAGCGCAGCGCGTCGGCCGTGGGGACGACGCGGACGTCATGACCGGACTCGGTGAGCCGCCGCAGCAGCTCGCACACCTTGTACGCGGCGATCCCGGCGCTCACACCGAGGACGACGCGCGGTTTGGGGGCTGACATGCGACGAGACTCTAGAGCAACCGGCGTGCTCAGCCCTCGATGGGCTCGGCGCGCAGCAGGCCCTCGCGGGTCTCGCGCAGCGCGATCGACAGGGGCTTCTCCTGCACCTGCGTCTCGACGAGCGGGCCGACGTACTCCAGCAGGCCCTCGCCGAGCTGGGCGTAGTAGGCGTTGATCTGCCGGGCGCGCTTGGCCGCGATGCTCACGAGGCCGTACTTGGTGTCGACGACCTCCAGGAGCTCGTCGATCGACGGGTTGGTGATGCCTTCGCTGCTGGCTGCCACTCGGTGGCCTTCCCCTAGTGCTTAAGAACGAACAGCCATCAAGGTTAGCAGTTCGCCGACGACGTCCCGGACCGACGTGTTGACCAGGGTGACGTCGAACTCCTTCTCGGCCGCCAGCTCGACGCGGGCGGCGGCGAGCCGGCGCTCGATCACCTCGGGCGGCTCGGTGCCGCGCCCGGTGAGCCGGCGGACCAGCTCCTCCCAGGACGGCGGGGCCAGGAACACCAGCCGCGCCTCGGGCATGGCCCCGCGGACCTGCCGGGCGCCCTGGAGGTCGATCTCCAGCAGCACGGGCTCGCCACGGGCGAGCCGCTCCTCGACCGGGCCGCGCGGGGTCCCGTAACGGTTGCCCGCGAACTCGGCCCATTCGAGGAGCCGCCCCTCGGCGACGAGCCGGTCGAAACCGGCGTCGTCGACGAAGAAGTACTGCACACCGTGGATCTCACCCGGCCGGGGGGACCGGGTGGTCACCGAGACCGACAGCCACACCTCGGGGTGCGCACGCCGGATCTCGGCGACGACCGTGCTCTTGCCGACGCCGGACGGTCCGGACAGGACCGTCAGACGGCGGACGAGAGGGTCACGGGGTTGGGAGCCGTCCGACGCAGTCATGGGTGCGCCGGAGCTGGACGGGATGGTGCCGGAGCCGGAAGTGGGTACGACCGGGCCGGCCGCGACGGCAGCACCGTCGCGCCCGTCCGCGGTTCGGGGGTCAGTGCTTTCCACCGCCGCCGAACTCACGCTCCAGGGAGGCGCGCTGGTTGGCGCCGAGACCGCGCACGCGGCGGGACTCGGCGATACCCAGACGCTCCATGATCTGCTTGGCACGGACCTTGCCCACGCCGGGCAGGGACTCCAGGAGGGCCGAGACCTTCATCTTGCCGATGACGTCGTCGGTCTGCCCCTCCTTGAGAACCTCGGCCAGGGTGGTGCCACCGTGCTTGAGCCGGTTCTTAACCTCGGCACGCTCCTTGCGGGCCTTGGCAGCCTTCTCCAGGGCTGCGGCGCGCTGTTCGGGGGTTAGGGGCGGAAGAGCCACGCCGGGTCACCTCAGGTTTCCACTCGACGGAGTCGGACGGGTTCGGAAACTAGCGAGTTCACAGCCCATAAGGCAACGTGAAGTGCCGTTTAGCCCGCCACAAAATCACGAAAATCACTCCTTGAAGTGTCCTGAATACAGAGTGTACCCAACTCGGGCCCTCGTTCCGGCGACCCCCGTCCCATGCTGGACCTTTACAAGATCGGCAAAAAGCGTCGTCGGAGGGTGGTTTTCCGTTGCCCTTCGACACCGTGTCGAACAACGGACCATCCCGTAAACGCGATCTTCGTCACTCCGGTTCCCGGCGTGTCGCACACCGCCCCCTGCGGCGCCCATCAACCGGCCAAGGACCGAAGCCCTTCGGCCGATCACCGGAGCGCGCCCGGAAACCTCAGCCCGCGCGCGAGCGCGTCCGGAGGCTGAGGCCGGGATCAAAGCCGAAGGCGAGATCCCGGCGGAAGATCGCGAAGCGATGCAGCGCTCGCCCGCGCAGCGGTCAGCCCCGGAGCCCCCAGGGCGGAGGGGCTGGGCCGTGAAGCAGATGAACACAGCCGTGAAGCCATCAAGCGCTACGCCGCAGCGACGCGGCGATGGCGGCGGCGGCCGCGCCCGGGTCGGGGGCGCCGGTGATCGGGCGGCCGATCACCAGCAGGTCGGCCCCGGAGGCCAGGGCCTGCTCGGGCGTGGCGATGCGCGTCTGGTCGTGTGAGGCGGCCCCTGCGGGCCGAACACCCGGAGTGATGAGGGTGATACCGGGTCCGACCTCCGCGCGCACCGCAGCGGCCTCCTGGGGCGAGCAGACGAGGGCCTGCGCGCCCGCGCCGACCGCCAGGGACGCCAGGCGCCGCACCGCGTCGGGGGCGGGGCCGTCCAGGCCGATGGCCGTCAGGTCGGTGTCGCCGAGCGAGGTCAGCACCGTCACCGCGGCGATACAGGTGTCGGGGGCGGCCTCCACCGCCTCGCGGATCATCGCCGGGCCGCCGGCCGCGTGCACGGTCAGGTAGGCGGGCTTGAGGCGGGCCACCGCGCGGGCCGCGCCGCGCACGGTCGCGGGGATGTCGTGCAGCTTCAGGTCCAGGAACACCTGCACGCGGCTGGCGCCGCGCACGCTGTCGACCGCGTCGGGGCCGTAGCGCATGTACAGCTCCAGGCCGACCTTGACGGTGCTGACGTGGGGGGTGACCAGGCTGGCCCACCGGGCGGCGGTCTCCAGGTCGGGCGCGTCCAGGGCGACGGCGATGGGGGCGGTGGCGGTCACGGCAGTCTCTCCTTAGCTTCGCCCGGGTCTGCGGCGGCCGCGTCGAGGGGGGCCTGGACGGCCTGCGGCTCCGGTCGCACCTGGGGCGGGACGTATCCGGCGGGTCGGTGGGCGAGCCCGACGGCGTCGGCCAGCCGCATCCGGCGGGCCGACAGCGCCTCCTCCAGCTCGCGCAGGATGCGGGGGACGGCGGTCGGGTCGTGGAACAGGGTCGTCCCGACGGCGACGGCGGACGCGCCCGCCAGGACGAACTCCAGCGCGTCCAGGCCGGTGGCGACCCCGCCGACCCCGATGATCGGCATGTCGGGCAGCGCGGCGTGCACCTGGTAGACGCAGCGCACGGCGATCGGCCGGATGGCCGGGCCGGACAGCCCGCCCGAGACGCCGGTGAGGGCGGGCCGGAGGGTGGTCGGGTCGATGGCCATGCCCTCCACGGTGTTGATCAGGGTGAGCCCGTCGGCTCCGGCGTCGGCGCAGGCCAGCGCGACGGTGGTGATGTCGGTGACGTCGGGGGCGAGCTTGGCCAGCACGGGCACGCCGGGCCGGGCGGCGGCGCGGACCGCGCCGACCACCGAGGCCGCCGCGCCCGGGTGCCAGGCGAACATGCGGCCGCGGTCCTCGACGTTGGGGCAGGCGGTGTTGACCTCGATGGCGGCGACGCCCGGCACCGCGCGCAGCCGCCGGGCCAGCTCGGCGAACTCCTCGGCGGTGTTGCCGGCGATCGACACGATGAGCGGGACGTCCTGCTCGGCCAGCCACGGCAGGTCGCGTTCCAGGAAGCCCTCGATGCCGGGGCCGGGCAGGCCCATGGCCGTCAGCAGGCCGGCGGGGGCCTCGGCGGCGCGGGGGGTGGGGCGCCCGGCGCGCGGCTGGGACATCACCGAGGTGGTGACGAACGCGCCGAGGCGCGACAGCTCGAAGAACTGGGCCAGCTCCCGGCCGGTGCCGCCGCAGCCGGAGGCGTTCAGCAACGGGCCGGACAGCTCCAGGTTCCCGATCCGCGTCTTCAGCCGGTCGCTCACTGCGTCTCCTCGCCTGGCGGCTCGTCGCCCCGTTCGCGGGGCTGCTGTGTTGGCTGGTTCGCTTCGCTCACGAGGAGCCCCCTTCCATGGCGCTGAGGACGCGCGGCGCGCCGAGCGCGTCGAACGGGATGGTGCCCAGATCGCCCCACCGGACGCGGTCGCCGCGCAGGACGGGCCCGTCGGCGCAGGCCCGCACCATGCGGGTGACCCCGTCCTCGCCGTGGACGGGCAGCACGCAGGTCATGCAGGTGCCGATGCCGCACGCGCCGGTCCGCTGGAGGAACTCCTCGACCGACACCTGCGAGGGCAGGCCGTGCTCGGTGGCGATGCGGGTGACCGACCGCAGCAGGCTCGTGGGGCCGCAGGCGTACACCACGTCCGCGCCGGTCTCGGCGACGACGCGGGGCATGACCTCGGGGACCGCGCCGCGCTCCCCCATCGACCCGTCGCCGGTGACGACGGTGGCCGAGTCGCCGATGCGGTTGGCCATGCGGGAGCCGAACACCTGCCGGGCGGCGGGGCCGCCGAGCAGGAAGTGGACCGGGCAGCCGCGCCGCCGCAACGTGTCGGCCAGCGCGAACAGGGCCGCGCCGCCGGGGCCGCCGCCGACCAGCAGGCAGCCGACCGGGTCGCGGGGCAGCCGGAACGGGCGGCCGAGCGGCCCGACGACGTCGACCTGGTCGCGGGAGCGCAGCCCGGCCAGCCAGGCGGTGCCGGGCTCGGTGTCGGCGAACACCAGCTCGACGGTGCCGCCGTAGTCGGACTTCACCTCGTACACCCCGAAGCAGCGGCGGACCAGCCGACCCGAGTGCGCGCCGCCCACGGCGAGCGCCACGAACTGACCGGGCCGGAACCGTTCGGCGATGGCCGGGGCCACCAGTGTGATCGCGTGGTAGTCCTGCACCTGGCGGACCGTCAGGACCGTCGCCGACGTCTGCACCGGTGTGTCCGACACCCGTCTCCCTCTCGTCGTCGTCTGGCCGCGCGCGGGGCCCGGCGCGCGGTGACACGGCGGCACCGCGCGCCGGGCCCCGGACCGGCCCGTGTCAGCCGGGCGTCACCCCTGCCCGGTCACGCCGTGCGCGCCCTTGAGGCGCTCGGCGTGCTCCTGGAGGGAGCGCACGCCGACCGCCCCGGCCGAGACCGCCTCGATGCCCTGCACGGCGGCCGCCAGACCCTGCACGGTGGTGACGCACGGCACGCCGCGCAGCACCGCGGCGGTGCGGATCTCGTAGCCGTCCAGCCGGGGCCCGGACTGCCCGGGGCTTCCGAACGGAGTATTGACGATGAGGTCCACCTCGCCGTCCAGGACGCGCCGCACGATGGTGGGTTCCCCGTTCGGGCCGGGACCCTCGCTGTGCTTGCGCACGATCTTGGCACGCACGCCGTTGCGGCGCAGGACCTCGGCGGTCCCCTCCGTGGCAAGAATCTCAAAGCCCAGGTCAGCAAGGCGCTTCACCGGGAAGATCATGTGGCGCTTGTCCCGGTTCGCCACCGACACGAACACCCGGCCCTTGGTGGGCAGGGAGCCGTAGGCGGCCTGCTGCGACTTGGCGTAGGCGGTGCCGAACACCTCGTCGATGCCCATGACCTCGCCGGTGGAGCGCATCTCCGGGCCGAGGACGGTGTCGACGAACCGGCCCTCGCGGTCGCGGAACCGCTCGAACGGCAGCACCGCCTCCTTCACCGCGATCGGCGCGTCCAGCGGCAGCGAGCCGCCGTCGCCGGACTCGGGCAGCAGCCCCTCGCGGCGCAGCTCCGCGATCGTGGTGCCCATCATGACGCGGGCGGCGGCCTTGGCCAGCGGCACGGCGGTCGCCTTGGACACGAACGGCACGGTGCGCGAGGCGCGCGGGTTGGCCTCCAGGACGTACAGGACCCCGGCGGACAGGGCGTACTGGACGTTCATCAGGCCGCGCACGCCGATGCCGCGGGCGAGGGCCTCGGTGGACTCGCGGATGCGGCGGACGTCGTCGTGGCCCAGGGTGATCGGCGGCAGGGCGCAGGCCGAGTCGCCGGAGTGGATCCCGGCCTCCTCGATGTGCTCCATGACGCCGCCCAGGTACAGCTCCTCGCCGTCGTAGAGGGCGTCGACGTCGATCTCGATGGCCTCGTCCAGGAAGCGGTCCACCAGCACCGGGTGCTCGGGGGAGGCCGCGGTGGCCTTGGCCATGTACGACTCCAGCGTGGCGTCGTCGTACACGATCTCCATGCCGCGGCCGCCCAGCACGTAGGAGGGCCGCACCAGGACCGGGTAGCCGATCTCGGCGGCGATCTCGCGGGCCTCCTCGAAGGAGGTGGCGGTGCCGTGCTTGGGGGCCAGCAGCCCGGCGCGGTGCAGCACGCGGCCGAACGCGCCGCGCTCCTCGGCCAGGTGGATGCTCTCGGGCGAGGTGCCGACGATCGGCACGCCCGCGTCCTTGAGCTTCTGCGACAGGCCGAGCGGGGTCTGCCCGCCGAGCTGGACGATCACGCCCGCGACCTCGCCGGAGCGCTGCTCGGCGTGCACCACCTCCAGGACGTCCTCCAGGGTGAGCGGCTCGAAGTAGAGCCGGTCGGAGGTGTCGTAGTCGGTGGAGACGGTCTCGGGGTTGCAGTTGACCATGACGGTCTCGTAGCCCGCCTCGGCCAGCGTGAACGAGGCGTGCACGCAGGAGTAGTCGAACTCCACGCCCTGCCCGATCCGGTTGGGGCCGGAGCCCAGGATGATGACCTTGGGCTTCCTCCCGGGCGGCACCTCGGTCTCCTCGTCGTAGGAGGAGTAGAGGTACGGGGTCCGCGCCTCGAACTCGGCGGCGCAGGTGTCGACCGTGAGGTACACCGGGCGGATGCCGAGGGCGTGCCGCAGCTCGCGGACGACCTCCTCCGACAGGCCGCGCAGCTCGCCGATCTGGGCGTCGGAGAAGCCGTGCCGCTTGGCGGCCAGCAGCTTGTCCCGGGTCAGCGCGTCCTCGGCGGTGCGGATCCCCTCGGCGATCTCGTTGATCCCGGCGATCTGGTCCAGGAACCACGGGTCGATCCGCGTGGCGGTGTAGGCCTGCTCGATGGTCGCCCCGGCGCGCAGCGCCTGCTGGACGTCGCGCAGCCGGCCGTCGTGCGGCTGGGCGGCGCGCCGCAGCAGCTCCTCCACGTCGCCGGGCTCGCCCGCCCAGGTGAACGCGGTGCCCTTGGCCTCCAGCGACCGCAGCGCCTTCTGCAGCGCCTCGGGGAAGTTGCGGCCGATCGCCATGGCCTCGCCGACCGACTTCATGTGGGTGGTCAGCGAGCCGTCGGCGGCCGGGAACTTCTCGAACGCGAACCGCGGCACCTTCACCACCACGTAGTCGAGCGTCGGCTCGAACGAGGCGGGGGTCTCGCGGGTGATGTCGTTGGGGATCTCGTCGAGGGTGTACCCGACGGCCAGCTTGGCGGCGATCTTGGCGATCGGGAAGCCGGTGGCCTTGGAGGCCAGCGCCGAGGAGCGCGACACCCGCGGGTTCATCTCGATGACGATCATCCGGCCGGTGCCGGGGTGCACGGCGAACTGGATGTTGCAGCCGCCGGTGTCGACGCCGACCTCGCGGATCACGGCGATCGCCACGTCCCGCATGTTCTGGTACTCGCGGTCGGTGAGCGTCATCGCGGGCGCGACGGTGATCGAGTCGCCGGTGTGCACGCCCATCGGGTCGAGGTTCTCGATGGAGCACACGATGACCACGTTGTCGGCGCGGTCCCGCATGACCTCCAGCTCGTACTCCTTCCAGCCGAGGATGGACTCCTCCAGGAGCACCTCGGTGGTCGGGGAGGCGTCCAGGCCCGCCCCGGCGATGCGGCGCAGGTCGTCCTCGTCGTGGGCGAAGCCGGAGCCCGCGCCGCCCATGGTGAACGAGGGGCGCACCACGACGGGGTAGCCCAGCTCGTCCGCGGCGGCCATGACCTCGTCCATGGTGTGGCAGATCACCGAGCGCGCGGACTCGGCGTTCAGGCCCTGCTCGCGGGCGACCTTGGCGACGATCTCCTTGAACTTCTCGCGGTTCTCGCCCGCCTGGATGGCGTCGACGTCGGCGCCGATCAGCTCGACGCCGTAGCGGTCCAGCACGCCGCTCTCGAACAGGGAGATGGCGGTGTTGAGGGCCGTCTGGCCGCCCAGGGTGGGCAGCAGCGCGTCCGGCCGCTCCTTGGCGATGATCTTCTCGACGACCTCGGGGGTGATCGGCTCGACGTAGGTGGCGTCGGCCATCTCCGGGTCGGTCATGATCGTGGCGGGGTTGCTGTTGACCAGCGTGACCCGCAGGCCCTCGCTCCTCAGCACCCGGCACGCCTGGGTGCCCGAGTAGTCGAACTCGGCGGCCTGACCGATCACGATCGGCCCGGAGCCGATGACCAGGACGCTTCTGATGTCCTCGCGGCGCGGCATTACTGGGACGCCTCCATGGTCTCGCAGAACTGGTCGAAGAGCCCGGTGGCGTCGTGGGGGCCCGCCGCCGCTTCGGGGTGGTACTGGACGCTGAACGCCGGGCGGTCGAGCAGGCGCAGGCCCTCGACGCAGCCGTCGTTCAGGTTGACGTGGCTGACCTCGGCGCGGCCGTAGGGGGTGTCGAACGGCCCGTCGGTCGGCGCGTCCACGGCGAACCCGTGGTTGTGCGCGGAGACCTCCACCTTGCCGGTGCGCCTGTCCTGGACGGGCTGGTTGATGCCCCGGTGGCCGAAGCGCAGCTTGTAGGTGCCGAGGCCGAGCGCCCGGCCGAAGATCTGGTTGCCGAAGCAGATGCCGAAGAACGGCCGGCCCGCGTCGAGCACGCCGCGCAGCGCCGCCACCTGGGCGTCGGCCGTGGCGGGGTCGCCGGGGCCGTTGGAGAAGAACACGCCGTCGGGGTCCACCGCGAGGATGTCCCCGGTGGTGGCGGTGGCGGGCAGCACGTGCACCTCGCAGCCGCGCTCGGCCAGGCGGTGCGGCGTCATGCCCTTGATGCCCAGGTCCACGGCCGCGACGGTGTACCTCTTCTCGCCGATCGCCGGGACGACGTAGGCCTCCCTGGTGGAGACCTCCTCGGCCAGCGCCGAGCCCTCCATGCGGGGGCTGTCCTGCACGCGGGCGACCAGCTCGTCCACCGGCGCGGCGGCGGCGCCGCCGGAGAAGACCCCGGCGCGCATGGCGCCGCGGTCGCGCAGGTGGCGGGTCAGGGCGCGGGTGCCGGGGATCGCGATGCCGACCACGCCCTGCTCGCGCAGCGCGGCGCCGAGCGAGCCGGTGGCGCGCCAGTTGGAGGCGACGCGGGCGGGCTCGCGCACGACGTACCCGGCGACCTGGATGCGGGCGGACTCGGGGTCCTCGGCGTTGACGCCGGTGTTGCCGATGTGCGGGGCGGTCATCGCCACGATCTGACGGGCGTAGGAGGGGTCGGTGAGGGTCTCCTGGTAGCCGGTCATGCCGGTGTTGAAGACGATCTCGCCGAAGGTCTCCCCCTCGGCTCCGTAGGCGACCCCGTGGAACGTCCTGCCGTCTTCGAGGACCAGGACTGCGGGGGGCTGGGTCACTGGAGCTTCCCTTCCAGAACGGTCGGCCGGCCGCGCAGGAACGTGGCGACGACCCGGCCCGGCAGCTCCATCCCCGCGTACGGGGTGTTGCGGCTCTTGGAGGTCATCGCCGACGGGTCCACGGCGCGGCGCGGCGACGGGTCGTACAGCGTGATGTTGGCGGGGGAACCGGCCTCCAGCGGACGACCCTGTCCGTTCAGGCGGCCGATGCGGGCGGGCGCGAACGACATGCGCTCGGCGACCCCGGTCCAGTCCAGCAGGCCGGTGTCGACCATGGCGTGCTGGACGACCGACAGCGCGGTCTCCAGACCGATCATGCCCATGGCGGCCACGTTCCACTCGGTCTCCTTGGCCTCGACCGGGTGGGGGGCGTGGTCGGTGGCGACGACGTCGATGGTGCCGTCGGCCAGGGCGTGCCGCAGCGCGGTGACGTCGTCGGCGGTGCGCAGCGGCGGGTTGACCTTGTAGATCGGGTCGTAGGACTGCGCGCAGGAGTCGGTGAGCAGCAGGTGGTGCGGGGTGACCTCGGCGGTCACCGGCGCGCCCTTGCTCTTGGCCCAGCGGATGATCTCCACGGACCCGGCGGTGGACACGTGGCAGACGTGCAGGCGGGCGCCCACGTGCTGGGCCAGCAGCACGTCCCGGGCGATGATCGCCTCCTCGGCGACGGCGGGCCAGCCGGTCATGCCGAGCCGGGCGCTCATCTCGCCCTCGTTCATCTGCGCGCCCTCGGTCAGGCGCGGCTCCTGGGCGTGCTGGGCGACGACGCCGTCGAACGCCTTCACGTACTCCAGCGCCCGGCGCATGATCACCGCGTCGGAGACGCAGTGGCCGTCGTCGGAGAACACCCGGACCCGGGCGGCCGAGTCGGCCATCGCGCCCAGCTCGGCGAGCTGCTGCCCCCGGATGCCGACGGTGACGGCGCCGACCGGCTGCACGTCGCAGTAGCCGGCCTCGCGGCCCAGCCGCCAGACCTGCTCGACGACGCCGGCGGTGTCGGCGACCGGGTCGGTGTTGGCCATGGCGTGCACGGCGGTGTAGCCGCCCATCGCGGCGGCCCGGGTGCCGGTGCCGACGGTCTCGGCGTCCTCGCGGCCCGGCTCGCGCAGGTGGGTGTGCAGGTCCACCAGGCCGGGCAGGGCGATCAGGCCCGTGGCGTCGACGACCTGGGCCCCGGCGGCCGACAGGTCCCGGCCGACCTCGGCGATCTCACCGTCGCGGACGAGGACGTCGGCGGGGTCGCCGCCGAGGAGACGGGCGTTCCTGATGACGTAGACGGTGCTCATTTACTCCGAGACCTCCTTGCCGATGGCGGGCTCGGAGCCGCCGAGGAGCAGGTACAGGACGGCCATGCGGGCGCTGACGCCGTTGGCGACCTGTTCGACGATGGTGGACCGGACCGAGTCGGCGACCTCGGCGGCGATCTCGACGCCGCGGTTCATCGGGCCGGGGTGCATGACGATGGCGTGCTCGGGCAGCGTCGCCATGCGGGCGGCGTCCAGGCCGTAGCGGCGGCTGTACTCGCGCACCGTCGGGAAGTACGAGGCGTTCATGCGCTCGTGCTGCACGCGCAGCATCATCACCACGTCGCTCTTGGACAGCACGGCGTCCAGGTCGTAGGAGACCTCGGCGGGCCAGCTGTCCACCGCGACCGGCAGCAGGGTCGGCGGGGCGACCAGGGTCACCTCGGCGCCCAGGGTGTTGAGCAGCAGCACGTTGGAGCGTGCCACGCGGGAGTGCAGCACGTCGCCGACGATGGTGACCCTGCGGCCGTCCAGGTCGCCCAGGCGGCGGCGCATGGTGAACGCGTCCAGCAGCGCCTGCGTGGGGTGCTCGTGGGTGCCGTCGCCGGCGTTGACGACGCTGCCCCGGACCCAGTTGGCCAGGCGGTGCGGCGCGCCGGAGGCGCCGTGCCGGATGACGACGCCGTCGGCGCCCATCGCCTCCAGGGTGAGGGCGGTGTCCTTCAGGCTCTCGCCCTTGGAGACGCTGGAGCCCTTGGCGGAGAAGTTGATGACGTCCGCCGACAGCCGCTTGGCGGCGGCCTCGAACGAGATGCGGGTGCGGGTGGAGTCCTCGAAGAAGAGGTTGACCACGGTGCGGCCGCGCAGGGTCGGCAGCTTCTTGATCGAGCGGTCCGAGAGCTGGGCCATCTCCTCGGCGGTGTCGAGGATCAGCAGCGCGTCGTCCCTGGTGAGGTCGGCCGCCGAGATGAGGTGACGCTTCATTCCTTCTCCTCCGTGTCGTCCAGGAGGGACGACCCCCCTGAACCCCCCGGCAACTGCCGCAGAGCGTTCGTCGCTTCGCTCCTCGCGCTTGCGGGACCGAGCAGGACCGCGTCGCGATCGTCGTTCTCGGCCAGCAGGACCTTCACCGTCTCGCGCATGGAGGTGGGCAGGTTCTTGCCCACGTAGTCGGCGCGGATCGGGAGTTCGCGGTGCCCGCGGTCCACCAGGACGGCGAGCTGGACGGCGCGGGGGCGGCCGAGGTCGTTGAGCGCGTCGAGCGCGGCGCGCACGGTGCGTCCGGAGAACAGCACGTCGTCCACCAGCACGACGACCCGGTCGTCCACGCCGTCGGCGGGCAGCTCGGTGCGGCCGAGCGCGCGGGCGGGGCGCATCCGCAGGTCGTCGCGGTACATGGTCACGTCGAGCGAGCCCCACAGGAACGGGCGGCCCTCGACCTCCTCCAGCTTGGCGGCCAGCCGCTCGGCGAGCGTGACGCCGCGGGTCTGGATGCCGAGCAGGACGACGTCGTCGCCGCCCTTGGTGCGTTCGAGGATCTCGTGCGCGATGCGGGTCAGCGCGCGCCGGATGTCCGGACCCTCCAGAACGGCCTTCTGCCGGGGGTCACCGTCCGCCACACGCGCCCCCGCCGGTTCCACCGGCCGGTGGGCAGCATTCACCACCGAAACCTCCTTTCCCGCCTCACGGGACGGGCCTTAAAGGACGTCTTGTCCCCCACACCGTAGCAGCCCGTGCCCGGCGTTCTGAACCCGACCGGTGGGCATCTTCCCTGGTGAGAGCGGTCACACCCGGCGGCCACCAGGCCTGGTGGAGCACACTCGAACGCCCGTGCGGCCGGGCTCGGGGGTGATCCGGACGGCCCGGATAGAGACCTGTAGATTCGACCGCTTTTTTCCGAACAGCTTGACCTGAGGCCGTCACCGTTTTACCGTCACTGTCCGTAACCATCCCTGGAGACGGACCCATGGGGCCGCAACGCCGCGCGGGCCGTCTCCTCCCCGGGCCGCCGGTCCGGGGAATCGACGACGACGAAAGTGAGCCTGGGGGGCCGCGAAATGCCGTCTGAATATGCTAAGGCTCTCGGCGCGCGCCTGCGCGCCATCCGCACCCAGCAGGGCCTGTCCCTGCACGGCGTGGAGGAGAAGTCCCGGGGCCGCTGGAAGGCCGTCGTCGTGGGTTCGTACGAGCGGGGCGACCGCGCCGTCACCGTTCAGAAGCTGGCCGAGCTCGCCGATTTCTACGGCGTGCCGGTTTCCGAGTTGCTGCCCGGCGGTGCCGCGCCGAGCCCGCTCGGGCCCACGCCCAAGCTCGTCATCGATCTTGAGCGACTGCAGCAGCTTCCGAAGGACAAGGCCGGTCCTCTCGCCCGTTACGCCGCGACGATCCAGAGCCAGCGGGGCGACTACAACGGGAAGGTGCTGTCCATCCGCCAGGAGGACCTGAGGTCCCTGGCCGTCATCTACGACAAGTCCCCGACGGAGCTGACCGAGGAGCTCATCGGCTGGGGCGTGCTGGACCCCGAGGCGCGGCGCGCCGTCGAGTCCTTCTGATCCCTCTCCCACCGCGGACGGGGCGTCCCCCCGGCGTCTCGACCCCCGACACCGCCGAGCCCCCGCAGGGCCTCCCTGCGGGGGCTCGGCGCGTCACGGACCGGCCGCGCCGCCCGCCCTGGAGGCCGTGACGGGCCCGCCGTCCGCCGCCTCCCGGCGGTCCCCCGGGCCGTCCCCGCCGCCGTCCCCGCCGCTCCTGGGGCGCCGGGGCGCCAGCAGCGCCAGCGCCAGCACCCCGGCCATCGCGCCGCCCGCCGCCGCGAAGCCGGTGACGAAGCCGCGTTCGGCGGGGTGGCCGTGGACGGCGGACGCGGCGACGATCACCGCGCTGACCTGGGTGCCCAGCGACGCGCCGACGGTGCGCAGCAGGGTGTTGACGCCGGTGGCGACGCCGGTCCGCTCGTGCGCGACGGCCGCGACGACCAGGTTGGCGACCGCCGCGTAGGCGAGGCCGAGCCCGGCGCCGCGCGCGACGCCGCCCGCGTAGAGCTGCCACATCGCGTCGTGCCACAACGCCACGAACCCGTACCCGCCGCCGGTCAGGACCGCCCCGGCCAGCAGCACGGCGCGCGAGCCGACGCGGCGGTGCAGCGTCCCGGCGGCCATGCCCGCGACGGTCATGGCCGCGCCGGCGGGCAGTTGCAGCATCGCCGCCTGGGTCGCGGTGCCGCCGAACCCGAAGCCGGTCGAGGCGGGGAGCTGGACCAGCAGCGGGAACAGCACGCCGCCCGCCATCAGGGCGTAGCCCGCCAGCACCGAGGCGGCGTTGGCGGTCCACACCCCGCGCCGCCGCATCAGCCGCAGGTCCACCAGCGGCTCGGCCACGCGGGACTCCACGCGCAGCCACACCGCCAGCAGCACGGCCGCCAGAACCGACAGGCCGATCACTCCGGGTGACGTCCAACCCCAGTCCATGCCCTGGGTCAGCGCCGTCAGCGCGGCCACCAGGACCCCCGCGAACAGCGCCGCGCCCCACCAGTCGACCCGGGCGGCCGGGCGCGGCGCGGACTCGGGAACGATCCACCACGCCGCGACCAGGCCGGGCACCAGGCCGAGCACCGGCATCCACAGCAGCCAGCGCCAGCCCGCCAGGTCGATGACCGGTCCGGCGACGCACCACGACAGCGCGCCGCCCAGGCCGAGCATCGACGACATCAGGCCGACCGCCGGGGCGGTGCGCTCGGGCGGGAACACCTCGCGCACGATCGTGTAGGCGAGCGGGAACACGCCGCCGCCGACCCCGGCCAGCGCCCGCCCGGCCAGCATGACCGGCAGGTTCGGGGCGGCCGCGGCGGTCACCATGCCGGCGGTGGCGACGGCCAGCACGACCAGCAGCACGCGGCGCGGCCCGTACAGGTCGCCGAGCCTGCCGACGACGGGGGTGGCGACGGCCGCCGACAGGGTCATCGCCGTCAGCGCCCAGGCGGCCCCGGCGGCGCTGGTGCGCATGTCCTGCTGGAGCAACGGGAGCGCGGGGGTCACCACGGCCATGGCCAGTGAGTAGGCCATCACGCCGAGGAAGGCCAGCAGGGGGACCAGGCCGCGCGCGCTGTTCCGTTGTCTCACGGATGCACGTTCTCATAAGGGACGAACGCCACTTCTCACCCGCCCCCTTCACAGTCAGCGCTGACTGTGGGATGGTCGGCTTCACCGTCAGGACTGACGGTGAAGCCGGAGGGGGACCGATGACCCGGGTGCAGCAGCGGGACGCGACCCGCCGCCTGCTGGTGGACGCGGCGGTGGAGACGCTCATCGGGAAGGGCTACGCCGCCACCACGACGCTGGAGGTGCAGCGCCGCGCCGGGGTCAGCCGGGGCGCGCTGCTGCACCACTTCCCGACCCGCCAGGCGCTGTTCGGGGCGGCGGTCGCGGGCCTGGTGGAGCGCAACGAGCGCGCCGTCCGCGAGGCCCTGGCGACCGTCGCGCCGGACGCCGACCCGGTGGCCCGCGCCCTGCACGTGCTGCGCGCCGCGCTGCTGACCCCCTCGTTCGGCGCGGAGCTGGAGCTGTGGACCGCCGCCCGCACCGACCCCGGCCTGCGCGCCGAACTGCGCCGCGCCGAGGGGGCCGCCCGCCGCGACCTGTACCGGGTGATCGACGAGGTGGTGGGGCCGCGGGTCACCGCCTCCCCCGCCTACCCGGTGATCGCCGACCTGACCGTGCAGCTCCTGCGCGGCATCGCCATCTCCGACGTGCTCTACCGCGACGGCGCCGACCGAGGGGCGCTGCTCGACCAGTGGGCGGGCGTGGTCCGCCTGATGCTGAAGGAGAACCCGTGACGTTCGAGACCCTCCGCTACGAGACGCGGGACCGCAAGGCGTACATCACGCTCGACCGGCCCGACCGCCTCAACGCCATCGACTTCCGCATGCCGGGCGAGCTGCGCGCCGCCGTCCGCCGCGCCAACGACGACCCCGGGGTCCATGTGATCGTGCTGGCGGGCGCGGGCCGGGCGTTCTGCTCCGGCTACGACCTGAAGATCTCCGCCGAGGACGGGCAGGGCACCCAGCGGGACCGCGCCTGGGACCCGATCGCGGACTACCGGGTGATGAAGGAGTTCACCGACGACTACTTCACACTGTGGGGGTCGCTGAAGCCGACGATCGCCAAGGTCCACGGGTACGCCATCGCGGGCGGCAGCGACATCGCGCTGTCCTGCGACATCGTGGTCATGGCCGACGACGCGCGGATCGGCTACCCGCCCGCGCGGGTGTGGGGCTGCCCCACCACCGCGATGTGGGTGTACCGGCTGGGCGCCGAGCGCGCCAAGCGCATGCTGTTCACCGGCGACACCATCGACGGGAGGCAGGCCGCCGAGTGGGGCCTGGTGCTGGAGTCCGCGCCCGCCGACGAGCTGGACGCGCGGGTGGAGGAGCTGGCCGACCGGATGGCGGGCGTTCCGACCAACCAGCTCGCCATGCAGAAACTCATGATCAACCAGGCGTACGAGAACATGGGCCTGCACGGCACGCAGATCCTGGCGACGCTGTTCGACGGCATCACCCGGCACTCCCCCGAGGGCCGCTGGTTCCAGGAGTTCGCCGCCGCGCACGGCTTCCACGAGGCCGTCCGGTGGCGCGACTCGGGACGGTGGATCCCCGAGGGCGGCGGCCCGGTCCCCGTGCGGGAAGACCTGGAGGGGTAGACGATGCTCACCGAGTCGTACTGGCCCGCCGACACCTCGCGGCCCGTGCTGGAGGCGACGCCCGGCGACGTGCTGCGGCGGGCCGCCGCGAACGCCCCCGACCGGATCGCGCTGGCCGAGGTCGCCCCCGAGGCGCTCACCGGCGACGGCCGCACCGACCGCACCTGGACCTACCGGGAGCTGCTCGACCAGGGGCACCGCGCCGCCACCTGGCTGTCGGCGCGCTTCGCGCCCGGCGAGCACGTCGCGGTGTGGGCCCCCAACGTCCCCGAGTGGGTGATCCTCCAGTACGGCGCGGCCATGGCCGGCCTGGTGCTGGTCACCGCCAACCCCGCGCTGCGCGAACCCGAGCTGGAGTACCTGCTCGCGCAGTCGCGCTCGGCGGGCGTCGCGTACGTGGACGCGTTCCGGGGCACCGACATGGCCGGGACCGTGGAGCGGATCGCCGCCCGGACCCCGGCGCTGCGCGAGCGGATCCCGCTCCGGGACTGGGCCGCCGAGATCGCCGCCGCCCGGCCGGGCCCGCTGCCGGACGTCGCGCCCGGCGACGCGGCGCAGGTCCAGTACACCTCCGGCACGACCGGCCGCCCCAAGGGGGCGCTGCTGCACCACCGGGGACTGGTCACCAACGCGTTCCTGGTCGCCGACCGCTCCGGGTTCCCCGCGGGCGGGACGTGGGTGACGGCGCTGCCGCTGTTCCACACGGCGGGGTGCGGGCTGTCGGTGCTGGGCACGGCGGTCAACGAGGGCACGCTCGTGCTGGCGCAGTCCTTCCATCCCGAGCTGCTGCTGCGGGCGCTCCAGGACCGGCGGGGGCACCTGTTCGGGGGCGTGCCGGCGATGCTGACGGCGATGCTGGCGCATCCGGGCTTCGACGCGTTCGACCTCTCGGCGCTGCGGCTGGTGATGTCGGGCGGCGACACCGTGCCGCCCGCGCTGGTGAGCGAGGCCGAACGCCGCTTCGGCGCGCGGTTCTCCACGGTGTACGGGCAGACCGAGCTGAGCCCGGTCGTCACGCAGACGTCGCCGGACGACGCCCCGGAGGACAGGGCCGGCACCGCCGGGCGCCCGCTGCCGCAGGTCGAGGTGAAGGTCGTCGACCCGGCGACCGGGGAGACGGCGCCGCCCGGGACGCCGGGCGAGGTCTGCGCGCGCGGCCACCAGGTGATGCTGGGCTACCTGGACCTGCCCGAGGCGACCGCCGCCACGGTCGACCCCGACGGCTGGCTGCGCACCGGCGACCTCGGCGCGCTCGACGGGCGCGGCTACCTGACCATCACCGGCCGCCGCAAGGACATGATCATCCGGGGTGGGGAGAACATCTACCCCCGCGAGATCGAGGAGGTGCTGTCCCGGCATCCGGGCGTGGCGGCGGTGGCGGTGCTGGGCGTGCCCGACCCTGACTGGGGCGAGCAGGTCGCGGCCGTCGTGGTCCCCGCCGATCCGGACCGGCCGCCGACCGCCGCCGAGCTGCGCGGCCACGTGCGCGCCCGGCTCGCCCCGCACAAGACGCCGCGGACCTGGCGGCTCGCCGGGGAGCTGCCCGCCAACGCCATGGGCAAGACCCAGAAGTTCCTGCTCCGCGACCGGCTCGCCGACCTGCCCGAGCCGCCGTGACGCCTCAGGCGAAGCGGGGCGGGCGGCGCGGCCAGGGCCGGGCGGCCTCCAGCTGCGCGGCCAGCCCCAGCAACAGCGCCTCCCGTCCCGGCGCGGCCACCAGCTGGACCGACAGCGGCAGCCCCGACCGGCCCACGCCCATCGGGACCGAGGCGGCCGGGAACCCGGCCAGGTTCCAGGCCGCCGTCATCGGCGCGTAGAGCATCGCGGAGCCGACGCTGCGCACCCAGGCCCCGGCCACGCCCCACGAGCGGGCGGCGGGCGCGTAGCGGGCCAGGGTCGGCATCACCAGGACGTCGCGGCGCTCGAACAGCGGGGCCACGGCCGCGCGGAAGCGTTCCCGTTCGCCGGGGCGGGGCGGGCGGACCCTGGCGACCAGCCGCCCGGCCCTGGCGTGCCGCCGGGTGCGCTTCTCCAGGCGCGGGTCGGCCGCGTACTGCTCGGCGTCCGCCGCGGGCAGCGCGAACCACCGGGAGACGACGGCGGTCGCCGCCCACAGCGGATAGTCGGGATCGTCGCGGACGACGTGGTGCCCCATCCCCACGAACGCCGCCCCGGCCTCCCGGACCGCCCGGCGGAACTCGGGATGGATCATCACCCCGGCGACGGGCGGCCGCACCGACAATGCGATCCGGGTCCGCCCCGGCTCGGCGACCCCGGCGAGCGACGGGTCGTCCGCCATCGCCGCCAGCGCCAGCGCCGCGTCGGCGACGGTCGTGGCGAGGGGCCCGTTCTCGGCCATGTGGTCCCAGGCGTCGGCGCCGATCTCGGCGGGCACCACGCCGAGGCCCGGCTTGATCCCGAACAGCCCGCAGTTGGCGGCGGGGATGCGGATGGACCCCGCGCCGTCGTTGCCGTGCGCGACGGGCGCCATGCCCGCCGCCACGGCCGCCGCCGCGCCCCCGGAGGACCCGCCCGCCGTCCGGGACGGGTCCCACGGGTTGCGGCTGGTCCCGAACGCGCTGTCGGTGAACGGGTAGATGCCGAGCTCCGGCAGGTTCGTCTGCCCCACCACCACGGCCCCGGCGGCCCGCAGCCGCGCCACCACGGGGTGGTCCTTCTCCTGGGGCGCGTCGGGCGTGGCCGCCGACCCCGACCGCATCGGCTCCCCGGCGACCGGAACGTTGTCCTTGACCGGAACCGGGACCCCGGCGAGCGGCAGCTCCGCCCGGTCGGCCCGCGCGTCCACCTCGGCCGCCTCGGCGAGCGCCCGGTCCCGCCGAACCCGCGCGAACGCGCCCAGCTCGTCGTCGAGGGCGTCGATGCGGTCCAGATGCTCCCGCACGACCTCGACCGCCGTGACCTTCCCCGCCCGCACCGCCGCCGCGATCTCCGTCGCCCGCCGACCCACCCATTCACCCATAAGCCGGAAGTTTGCCATTTCATGGACATTCGTGGCGGCCCGCACCTCCAATACCCCGACGCCCGCCGAGACGCCCCAGGCGGCATCCGCGCCAGGACGGCACACCGACCAGAGCCGAAAGGCCGCTCAACACGACATCGCGCCAACGGACCGCGCCGGTATCGGGCTCGGCCCCAGGGGGGCGGGGCATACGCCCACAAAACCTCAACGTCCCGAAGGCCGGGACAGGGGGCCGACCCCAGGAAGTACGACATCGCACTGACGGACCGCCTCGGGGATGACGGCGCCGTCGGCGTCCCCGGAGGCCGGGGCAAGGGGCCGACGCCGAAGGCGAGATGCCGTGGAAGCACGACATCGCGCCGACGGACCGCCTCGGGGGAGTTACGGTGCCGTCGGCGCGACGCCGGTTTCGGGCCCGGCCCCAGGGGGAGGGTGGACCGATGCCCGAAGGTCGGTGGACGTGCCCCAGCCCGCGCGCGAGCGCGTCCGGAGGCTGAGGCCGGGATCAAAGCCGAAGGCGAGATCCCGGCGGAAGATCGCGAAGCGATGCAGCGCTCGCCCGCTTTTCGGTCGGTTCCCGAGCCCCCGGGCGAGGGGTTCGGGCCGAAAGGCCAATTAATCCAGCGTTGGTTGTCCCGGGATGCCGAGGGTGTCCTCCACGAGGGACACGAAGACGCCGGCGTCGTGGAGGAGTTCGTCGGCCTCGCGTGGGGTGACCGCGCGGGGCAGGCCGGCCTCGGCGGCGGCGCGTTTGTCGGCTCCGGCGGCGAAGAACGCCGCCCACTCGCGCAGGGCCGGTTCGGCCTCGGGGAGCAGGACCCACACGCTGCGGGGACCTCGGCGGCGGCCGGGGTCCACCGGCTCCCTCGCGGCCAGCACGGCGGCGGCCGCGCGCAGCGCGGCCAGGTGGGCGCAGACGTAGCGGACGGCGGGCGAGGTCGCCTCGGCGGCCTCGGCCAGGCTCATCCGCGCCGAGTGCAGCTGCCCCGTGACCGTGTGGGCGGGGCGCGGCGCGGGATGCGGGCGGGATCGGGGGGCGGGGGTCCCGCCGGGACGAGCGGAGTGCGCGCCCGCGTCGGCGAACGCGAAGTGGGCTCCGCGCGCGGTGGGGGTACCGGACATAGGGCCTCCTTCCGGGGCTCGGGCCGGCCGGGCGGAGAGCTTCCCCTCTCTCCGCCCGGCCGTCCGTCCCACCGCGGCCGTCGCGCGCACGGCCACGGTGGGGACGCTGCCCTGATACGGTCCGCGAGTCCCGTATCACGTCGAACATAGGTTCGACGCATTCACAGTAAACCCCGCTGGCGCCGATTCGTCAACGCGTTCGAACACGTGTCACCACCCTGGGCGACCGCGCGGATGATCTCCCAGGTCAGGCGTTCAACGGGGCTTTCGAACATGGACGGGGACACCGGTCCTGACGAGCTTCGGGAAGTACTCGGCGACGTGCATCGGCATTCGAACGCAGCCGTGCGAGGCCGGGGACGAGGGCACGTCCAGCGCGCCGTGGAACGCGATGCCGCCGTTGAAGTAGATGGGGTTGTAGAGGCGCCCGAGCGGCGAGACCTCCCACCCCGAGGCGCGCCGCCCGGTCCGGAAGTCGCCGGTGCCGGTGGTCGCGTAACGGCAGCGCGCGACGGTGGCGCCGCGGTCCCTGGCGCAGTAGTACTCCCCCGACCCCGACGAGATGTGCGTGATCAGGGCGGGCCGTCCGTCCCGGTAGACCACGAGGTACTGGCGGCGCAGGTCCACGTCCACCCGGTCGTCCTCACGTTCGCGGGAGACCGGCGGCGGCTGTTTCGGGGCGTCCAGCGCCGCCCACACGCGTTTGCCGACGACGCCGTTGGGCTTGAGCCGGTGGACCTTCTGGAACGCCCACACCGCCATCCGCGTGGACGGCCCGTAGCGCCCGTCGGCCTTGCCGGGGTCGTAGCGCAGCTCCCTGAGCCGCCGCTGCAACGCCCGCACGTCCTCCCCCTTCGCCCCGGGCTTGAGCGTGCGCCGCACGGGAGCCGGGGTGGGGGCCGGGGCCGGCCTCGTGGTCGTGGGGGTGTCGGGCGTGGGCCGCGCCTGCGTCTCCTCCGGGCCGCATCCCGCCGCGAGCAGGGCCCCGCCAGCGAGGATCATCGCGAACCGCCTCCGCACGGGATCACCTCCCTCACTAGGGTTCTGCCCATGCATCCCAACGTCGAACGCGTCATCGCCGACCTGCGCGCCCGGGGCGCCACCGGCGAGGTCCGCGAACTCCCCGACGCCGCCCGCACCGCGAAGGCCGCCGCCGACCAGCTCGGCTGCGAGGTCGGCGCCATCGCCAACAGCCTGGTCTTCGAGGCCGACGGGGCGCCGCTGCTGGTGCTGACCAGCGGCGCGCACCGGGTGGACACCGTCCGGGTCGCCGCGCTGGTCGGGGCGGCGAGGGTGGGGCGCGCGACGCCGGAGTTCGTGCGCGAGGCGACCGGTCAGGCGATCGGGGGCGTCGCCCCGGTCGGCCACCCCGCGCCGGTCCGTACCCTCGTGGACGTCTGGCTGGACAAGTACGAGCAGGTCTGGGCGGCGGCCGGGCTCCCGCACACCGTCTTCCCGACCTCCTTCGAGGAACTGCTGCGCATCACCGGGGGCGACCCCGCCGAAGTGGGAGTGGACGAATGACCGAGCTGTGGCACAACCCGCGCTGCTCCAAGAGCCGGGCGGCCAAGGCGGCGCTGGACGAGGCGGGCGTGGCCTACACCGAGCGGCGCTACCTGGACGAGCCGCCGACGGCCGAGGAGCTCGACGCCGTGCTGACCTCGATCGGCGCGGAGCCGTGGGAGGTCGCGCGGCTGAACGAGGCCGTCGCCAGGGAGCTGGACCTGAAGAACCTGGAACGCGACCGCGCCAGGTGGATCGAGGTCATGGTGGCCAACCCGGTGCTCATCCAGCGGCCGATCGTGGTCACCGGCGGGGGCGCCGTCGTGGCGCGCGACGACGAATCGGTACGCCGGGCACTCGACAGCGCGTGATGCGAGTGTGATTCTGGGGATTTACCCGGGACCTCTCGTCGGCGACCCTCGGAGGGGCTGGAATGCCATCGCAGATGCGCGGCGCGGCCGCGCGTGACTCCGACTTCCGGGGGATCGACCCGCCCGCGCTGAACGCCCTGCTCAAACAGGTCCGTGACGCCCACACGGCGATCACCGGGTGGCTGTCGGCGCACCGGCCGCCGCCCGGGGTGTCGTCGGCCGGGTACCGGCAGGCCGAGCAGGTCGCGCAGTGGGCCGCCGACCAGATGAGCATGCTGACGCGGCGCTACAACTACGCGATCACCCATCCCGACCGGGGCGGCGAGGTGGCGCCGCCCCCCGTCCCCGCGCCGCCGCGCGGCGGGGGGAGCCCCGGCTCCGGCCCCGCCGGGACGCCGCGGGCGCCGCGTCCGCCCCGGCCGAACACCACCCCGCGGGGCGCGGGCGACCTGGGCGGCTTCCCCGACCGGGAGTCCGCGCTCAGGGCGGCCCGCTCCGACGCGCTGGCGGCGACCGCCGCGATCCAGGACCGCAAGCCGATCCCGGACGCGGTGTGGAAGAACCTCAAGGCCAACGCCGACGACCCCGACTACACCGAGAAGCTGTACGAGCGGCTCGGCCCGGCGGGCGCGGCGGCCCTGCTGAAGGCCGCCGGGAACGACGGGGCCCGCCTCCGGACCGTCGAGGAGTCGCTGGGCACGGCCAGCCACCACCTGACGATGGACGTCCGGTGGCTGCGCGCGTTCCTGGCCGAGGCGGACCGCACCGGCGTGCGCGCGGTCGCCGTGCAGGTCCTGACCGGCGCGGACATGAGCGAGCGGACCCGGGAGGCGATCGGGCGGCTGGAGCTGCGCGGCGATCCGGCTCCCCCGCCCCGGGACCGGCCCGCCGAGCCCGCGCACCCGCCGCTGAAACCGGACGCCCCGGCGTTCGAACAGACCTCCGGCTAAGAGGGACACCATGGCCGCACCACCGCCCCCCGGCGCGCTGCCGCCGCCGCTCGACTCGGCCGCGGCGGCGAAGCTGTCGCCCAACGAGCAGCCCAACCCCGCCTACCGGCAGCTCTACCAGGCCTACGCCGACGCCTACGGCAGCATCGACCGGCTGCGCCGCGCCCTGGACCCGGCCCACCGGACGCTGAACGGCACCGACGCCTGGCTCGGTCCCGAGGCGCGCCAGTGGGGCGGGCAGCTCGACACGCAGCGCGGCCAGTTGCAGAAGGCCGCCGACCGGATCCTCTGGGACATCTACGAGCGCCTTTCGGCGACGCAGCGGACCATCGCCCGGGTCTAAGCTCGCTCGCGTGAGAGAGCCCTGGGTGCGTGAGATCGACCGGCGGGCGTTCCTGCGCCGGCTGCGGCCGATCCTGGAGGTGTACGCGGCGGCGATGCGGCCGCCGCCGGAACAGCTGCCGGGACGGCACACGATCATGGAACGGCACGCGTCGTACCCGCGCTTCCGGGCGCTGGTGGCGGAGCGGCGGCCGGCGTTCCCGGGGCTGCCGGGGACGGTGCGGGGCTTCGCCTACGGGTTCCACGGCGAACGCGGCCAGTGGTGGCACGACGTGGTGCACCAGGCGCTGGAGCGCCGGGGCGGGCCCGGGCACGCCGCGCGGTGGCTGTCGGACGCGTTCGAGGTCGCCGAGCTGCACGTCCACCCGGAGGCGCAGGGGCAGGGCCTGGGGCGCGGGCTGCTGACGGGGCTGTGCGAGGGCCGTCCGGAGACGACGGTGGTGCTGTCGACGCTGGACGGGCCGGAGGACTCCCCGGCCCGCCGCCTGTACCGGTCGGTGGGCCTGGTCGACCTGCTCACCGACTTCGAGTTCCCCGGGGGCGGGCCGCGCTACGCCGTCATGGGCGGGCGGCTGCCGTTGGCCCCGTACCCGGACCCGGCCAGCAGCTCGTAGACCTCGCGGGTCGCCGTCGACTTGTTGAAGGTGATGAAGTGGATGCCGGGCGCGCCCTCGTCGAGCAGCTCCCGGCACAGCTCGGCGGCGTGCTCGATGCCGAGGCGGCGCACCGCCTCGGGGTCGCCGGCCACCCGCTCGAAGCGCTCGCGCACCTCCGGCGGGAACGGCGCGCCCGACAGCTGCTCGGACCGCTCGATCGTGCTGAGCTGGGTGACCGGCATGATCCCCGGGATGATCGGAACGTCGCAGCCCTGCGCGACGACCCGGTCGCGCAGCCGCAGGTAGTCCTCGGCGCGGAAGAACATCTGCGTGATCGCGTAGTCGGCGCCCGCCCGGCACTTGGCCACGAAGTGGCGGGTGTCGCTCTCGATGTCGCCCGAGCGCGGGTGCTTGTAGGGGAACGCCGCCACGCCCACGCAGAAGTCGCCGTAGGAGCGGATCATGCGGACCAGCTCGGCGGCGTACTCCACCCCCTCGGGGTGCTTGACCCACTCGCCCATCGGGTCGCCCGGCGGGTCGCCGCGCAGCGCCAGGATGTTGCGCACGCCGACGGAGGCGAACCGGCCGATCAGGTGGCGCAGCTCGGCCTGGGAGTGGTCGACGGCGGTGAAGTGCGCGACGGGGGTGAGGGTGGTGTCGGTCGCGATCCGCTCGACGATGTCGACCGTCTTGTCGCGGGTGCCGCCGCCCGCGCCGTAGGTCACCGACACGAACGCCGGGTGCAGCGGCTCCAGCTCGCGGATGGTACGCCAGAGGGTCCGCGCGCCCTTCTCGGTCTTCGGCGGGAAGAACTCGAACGAGAACGTGGGGCGGCCGTCCGCGAGCAGCTCGCGGACGGTGGGCGCTCTGTCGGGGCGTACGCGTCGCATCCGCCCAGCGTACAGAACCGGGCCGAACCCCGGGTAAGCGTGACTTCGCGCACATCCGACACCCGCATGACCTTTTCTTTCGGGTATCGATGCCTTTGCGGGGTGCTGCGGCGACGCGTCCGCTCTGCGGGTGGATACGATCTCGGCATGCCTACCAGCCGTATCCGCAAAGAGGTCGACGAGGCGCTGTTCTCGTTCGTCGACCAGCGCCGCCCCCTGCTGCTGGGCATCAGCGAGGACCTGGCGGCGCTGATGGCGGCGCTGCGGGCCCTGTTGCAGGGCGGCAAGCGGCTGCGGCCCGCGTTCGCCTACTGGGGCTGGCGGGCGGCCGACGGCGAACCGTACGGCGACGGCATCGTGCGCGCCGCCGCCTCCCTGGAGTTCCTCCAGGCCAGCGCGCTGATCCACGACGACGTGATGGACTCCAGCGACACCCGCCGGGGGCAGCCGGCGGCGCACCGCCGGTTCGAGACGATGGCGACCCGGATGGGCTGGCCGGGCGCGGCCGCGCCGTTCGGCGAGGGCGCGGCGATCCTGCTGGGCGACCTGTGCCTGGCGTGGTCGGCGGAGATGTTCGAGGCCAGCGGGCTGGAGGAGGAGCGCCGCGCCGCCGGGCGGCAGGTCTACGACCTGATGCGCACCGAGGTCATGTGCGGCCAGTACCTGGACCTGCTGGAGGGGGTGCGGGCGCAGGGCACGGTCGGCCGGGCCCTGAAGGTCGTGGAGTACAAGAGCGCCAAGTACACCATCGAACGCCCCCTGCACCTGGGCGCGGCGCTGGCGGGCGCGGACGCGGCCACGATGGGCGCGCTGACCAACTACGGGCTGCCGCTGGGCATCGCGTTCCAGTTGCGCGACGACGTGCTGGGCGTGTTCGGCGACCCGGACGAGACCGGCAAGCCCGCCGGGGACGACCTGCGCGAGGGCAAGCGGACCGCGCTGGTGGCGCTGACCCTGGAGCGGGCCGGCGAGACCGCCGCCGCCGAGCTGGAGCGCCGGCTGGGCGACCCCGCCCTGGACGAGGCCGGGGTGGACGCGCTGCGCACGATCATCACCGAGTCCGGCGGGCTGGCGGCCTGCGAGGAGATGATCGAGAAGTACGCGGGTCAGGCGCACCGGGCGCTGAACATCGCGCCGATCACCGCCGAGGCGCGCGACGCGCTGGCGGACCTGGCCGTGAAGGCCACCGCCCGCCAGTCCTGAGACGGCCCCGGCGCGGCCACGGGCGCGGGTTTACCGCCGCGCCGAAAGTGACTCGTTCCGGCCAAATGCGTCCCGTGGGGTAGCACCGTCCCACCGTCCGGTGGCACAAATGTCGCCATGGCCGCCGAACCGCGCATCCCCCCGCTCCCCGAGAACCAGTGGGACGACGTCCTGAAGGCCGTGGCCGCGACCACCGGCCCGCTGCACGTCTTCACCACCCTGGGCCGCCACCCCGAGCTGTTCGCCGCCTGGATCGGCCTCGGCTCGCGGCTCCTGATGAAGGGCACGCTGGGCGACCGCGTCCGGGAGCTGGCGATCCTGCGCACCGCCCACCACCGGTCCTGCGGCTACGAGTGGACGCACCACCACCGGCTGGGCCTGGCGGCGGGGCTGACCGAGACCGAGATCGCCGCGCTGCGCCATGACCGGGACGCCCACCCCTGGGACCCCGGGGACCGCGCCGTCCTGCGCGCCGCCGACGAGCTGCACGCCACCGGCACGCTGGGCGACGCCGCCTGGGCCGACCTCGCCGGGCGGTTCGACGAGCGCGGGCTGATCGAGCTGGTCATGCTGATCGGCCACTACCACATGCTCGCGTTCGCGCTGAACGCCCTGCGCGTCCAGCCGGAGGAACCGGACCGTCCGGAGGAAGGCGGGTCCCGCTGATGGGCGCCGCGAAACGCTGGATCGCGGCCACCGGTTCCCTGGCGTCGGCGCTGGCGCTGCTGTCGGCCCCCGCGCCCGCGCAGGCGGCGGAACGTTGCGGGGACCCCGCGCGCCGCCCCTGGTGCGACACGAAGCTCACGCCCGACCGGCGCGCGGCCCTGCTGCTGGCGAAGCTGACCGGGGACGAGAAGATCGGGCTGCTGGCGTCCGACGACCCCTTCGGCGGCCCGCTCGGCGGGATCTCCGAGAACGCCCACGCCGACACCTCCCACGGCGTCCCCCGCCTCGGCGTCCCGCCCCTCTACATGGCCGACGGACCCGCCGGGGTCCGCCAGGGGAGGGCGACCGCGCTGCCCGCGCCGATCGCGATGGCCGCCGCGTTCGACGAGGACGCCGCCGCCCGCTACGGCGCGACCGTCGGGTGGGAGGCCCGGCACCGGGGCAACGACGTGCTGTTCGGCCCGACCGTGGACGTGCTGCGCGCCCCGCTCAACGGCCGCGCGTTCGAGGGCCTGGGCGAGGACCCCCACCTGTCGTCGCGGACCGCCGCGGCCTGGGTGAGGGGCCTCCAGCGGCAGGGCGTGATGGCGTCGGTCAAGCACCTGGCCGTCTACACCCAGGAGACCGACCGGCTGGAGCTGCGGATGAGGGTGGACCCGCGCACCCTGCGCGAGATCTACCTGCCGCCGTTCGAGGCGGCCGTCCGGCAGGGCGGCGCGGCGACCGTGATGTGCGGGTTCGGGCAGGTCAACGGCCGCTGGGCGTGCGAGGACGGCGGCGTCCTCACCGGGATCCTGCGCGGCGAGTGGGGCTTCCAAGGGTTCGTCGTCTCCGACCACACCGCCCTGCACGACGCGACCCGCGGGATCAACGGCGGCCTGGACATGGAGCTGCCGGTCGGCCTGAGGTACAACGCCTGGACGCTCGGGCGGGCCGTCCAGCAGCGGAAGGTCACCTGGGCGACCATCGACGGGCGGGTCCGCGCCATCCTGCGCACGATGTTCGCGTTCGGGGTGTTCGACCGCGCCGCCCATCCCAACGACCTCACCCGCGCCGACCGCGCCGCCAGCGAGGAGACCGCGCGGCGCGTCGCCGAGAGCGGCATGACGCTGCTGAAGAACGCCGGCGGGATCCTGCCGCTGAAGGCCCCGAAGTCGATCGCGCTGGTCGGCCGGGGCGCGGTGGAGAACCCCAGCGGCTTCGGCTCGGCCAAGGTCGAGCCGTTCACCCAGGTCACCCCGCGCGACAGCATCGCGCGGCGGGCCGGGAACGGCACGACCGTCACCCACCACGACGGCCACCACCGGGCGGCGGCGGTGGAGGCGGCGCGCCGGGCCGACGTGGCGGTCGTGTTCGTCTCCGACACCCAGGGCGAGTTCTTCGACAAGTCCTGCCTCACCCTCACCTGCGCCCGCGACCCCCTCAAGGGCGACCAGGACGGCCTGGTCGCGGACGTCGCCGCGGCGAACCCCGACACGATCGTGGTGCTGGAGACCGGCGGTCCGGTGCTCACCCCCTGGGCCGGCCGGGTCAGGGGCGTCGTGCAGGCGTGGTACCCCGGCCAGCGGGGCGGCGAGGCGCTGGCGCGCGTGCTGTACGGGGACGTCGATCCCGGCGGGCGGCTGCCGATGACGTTCCCGGCCGCCGGGAGGGACGCGCCCCTCGCCGGGAACCCGGCCCAGTACCCGGGCGTGGACAAGACCGTGACGTTCTCCGAGGGCGTCATGGTCGGGTACCGGCACTACGACGCCAGGAGGCTCACGCCGCGGTTCCCGTTCGGGCACGGCCTCTCGTACACGACGTTCCGCTACGGCGGGCTGTCGGTGCGGCCGGACCGGGTCCAGGTCACCGTCACCAACACCGGAAAGCGGCCGGGTTACGCGGTCCCGCAGATGTACCTGGGGCTGCCGTCGCCGCGCGCCGGGATCCCGCAGCCGCCCCGCCAGCTCAAGGGGTACGACAAGGTCCTGCTGGCCCCCGGCGCGAGCGCCCGCGTCACGTTCCCGATCACCTCGCGGTCGCTGGCGTACTGGGACGAGGCCGCCAGGGGCTGGCGGGTCGCGCGGGGCTGCTACGCCGTCGGCGTCGGTTCCTCCTCCCGCGACCTTCCGCTCACCGGCCGGTTCGGGCAGAGGGGCGCGGCCTGCTGACCGCGCGTTCGCCGTCGGGCTGCGGGGCGTCGCGGGGACGCGGTACAAATAACGCGGTACAAATGAGGCATTCCCCGTCCGTCCCCCGCCCCGCCGGAGTCCCCCGTGCCGCATGACCCCTCCCCCGCCACCCGGCGGCGGCCGGGCCGTCCCCTCGGCCCCGACGACCCGGACGAGATCGGCGGGTACCCGCTGGTGTCCCGGCTCGGCGAGGGCGGCCAGGGCGTCGTCTACCTGGCGCGCGACCCGGCCCGCAAGGACCGGCCGGTCACGGTGAAGCTGCTGCGCGGCGGCCGGGCCGCCACCGCGCGCGCCCGCGGCCGGTTCGTCAAGGAGGCCGCCGCCGCGCGGCAGGTCACCGGGCGGCACACCGCGCGGGTGCTGGACGCCGACGTCACCGGCGACCGGCCCTACATCGTCAGCGAGTACGTCGAGGGCCCCACGCTCCAGGACGTCGTGGCGGACCGGGGCCCGCTCCGGGGGGACCGGCTGCGCCGGACGGCGCTGGGCAGCGCCGCGGCGCTGGCGGCGATCCACCGGGCCGGGGTCGTGCACCGCGACTTCAAGCCCGGCAACGTCGTGCTCGGCCCCGGCGGCCCCAAGGTGATCGACTTCGGGATCGCCCGGACCGCCGACGCGACCACGCTCACCACCGGGCCCGTCGGCACCCCCGCCTACATGGCCCCCGAGCAGATCGAGGACGAGCCGGTCGGGCCGCCGGCCGACGTGTTCGCCTGGGGCGCGACGATCGTGTACGCGGCGACGGGGCGGCCGCCGTTCGGCACCGGCCCCAACGCCGCCGTCATGCGGCGCATCACCACCCGCCGCCCCGAACTCGGCGACCTGGAGGGGCCGCTGCGCGAGCTGGCCGCCCGCTGCCTGGACAAGAACCCGGCGGCCCGGCCCACCGCGCGCCAGCTCGTGCGGGCGCTGCGCGAGGACCGCGCCCCCGCGCCCAAGCCGCCTCCCCGGGAGATCCCCCGCTACCGGTGGCGGATGATGGTCGCCCTGGCGGTGGTGTCGGTGCTGGGGTTCGCGCTGGGCATCCTGATCTGACGGACCGGGCCCGGGGCTCCGGGGCTCACCAGTGCGGCGGGCGCTCCTCCAGGAAACGCGCGTCGTCGCCGTCGTCGGAACCGCGCCACTCGCCCCAGCCGGTGTCGGTGTCGTCGGATGTCTGGTCGGGCAGCACCGGCAGGTCGTCGTCCAGCTCCACCGGGCGCTCGTCGTCGGGTCGCACGTTCATGTGATCCATTGTCGGGGATGGCGGAACGCGCCCGACCGGGACCCCCCTCGGCACCGGGACCCTCTCAGCACCGGGACCCGGACACCGGCGGCGCGCGTCACAGCTCCGGCAGGCGGCGCGCCAGCTCGGCGGCGGCCGCGCCCGGGTCGGCGGCCTCGGTGATCGCCCGCACCACCACGATCCGGCGCGCCCCGGCGGCCAGCACCTGGTCCAGGTTGGCCGCGTCAATCCCGCCGATCGCGAACCACGGGCGGCCCTCCCGCTGCCCGGCCACGTACTCCAGCAGCTTGGGGCCGGGGGCCTCGCGGCCCGGCTTGGTCGGCGTCGGCCACACCGGGCCGGCGCAGAAGTAGTCCACGCCCGGCTCGGCGGCGGCGGCCGAGGCCTGCTCGTCGGAGTGGGTGGACCGGCCGATCAGGATGTCCTCGCCGGCGATCTGGCGGGCCAGCGGCACCGGCAGGTCGTCCTGGCCGAGGTGCAGCACGTCGGCGTGCGCGGCGCAGGCGACGTCGGCGCGGTCGTTGACCGCCAGCAGCGCCCCGTGCCGCTCGCACGCCTCCCGGAACACCTTCAGGTACTCCAGCTCCCGCCGCGCCTCCAGCCC
This sequence comes from Actinomadura kijaniata, assembly GCF_014138665.1. Taxonomy (NCBI): domain Bacteria; kingdom Bacillati; phylum Actinomycetota; class Actinomycetes; order Streptosporangiales; family Thermomonosporaceae; genus Actinomadura; species Actinomadura kijaniata. Next base: position 61,901 of record NZ_JACJIA010000007.1, on the reverse strand, counting down.
CTTCTGGCGGAGCTGGACGATGTCGACGCCGCCCGCCAGCACGGCGTCCAGGAACTCCGGCAGGTCCCCCTGCCGCTCCCGGGCGTCCGTGCACAGGTAGAGGCGGGCGCGGCTGAGCCGGGCCCGCAGGGAGACGGCGCGGTCGGAGAGCAGGTGCCTGGACACTGGGGGTGGTGTTCCTTTCCGGGGCGTGGGGCCACGGGCCACGGGGCGAACCCCGTGGCCCGTGGCCCCGTCAGTTCAGCGGTCGAACGGGTGGAGGCTCAGAAGGCCAGGGCCTGGGCGCGGCGGCGCACCTCGGTGCCCCGGTTCTCGCTGAGCGCCTGCACGGGCGTGCCGGGCAGCGTGTCGTCGGCGGTGAACAGCCAGCGCAGCGTCTCGACCTCGCCGTAGCCCGCGTCCGACAGCAGCGTCAGCGTTCCCGGCAGGCCCTTGATGACCTGGCCGTCGTGGATGAACGCCGCGGGCACGACGAGCACCCCGTCGCGCCGGACCGCCAGCAGCTTGCGCTCGCTGATGAGCTGCTTCAGGCGGTTGATCTTGATGCCGAGGCGCTCGGTCGCCTCCGGGAGGGTCAGCCACTCCCCGACCAGGGTGTCGGTGCGGGGGTCGAGCGCGTTCTCAACGGTCGTGTGCGTCTGGGTCACGCCCCCTTGCTACCACGTCCCGCCGAAAGTCAAACCCTCAGCTCCGCGCCGCCTGGCGCACCGGGACGTCCGGATCGGCCAGCGCGCCGGGGTCCACCGGCGTCCCGGCGGCGATCAGGCGCCTGGCCTGGACGAGGTCGCGGGGCCGGTCCACGGTCAGGATCGCGTCGAGGCGGTCGCCGGTCAGCCACGCCACGGCCCATCCGCGGTCCGCCGGGTCGCCCCGGCGCACCATCCGCTCGGAGGCGGCGTGGAAGCCCGCGTACTGGACCATGCGGCCGAACTGCTCGGACCAGAAGTAGGGGGCGGCGTCGTAGGCGGCGTCCTGGCCGAGGAGGGTCGCGGCGGCGACCTCGGGGGCGTTGAGGGCGGTGTCCCAGTGCTCGACCAGCAGGCGGCGGCGGTAGCGCTCCGACCACCAGGCGGCCACGTCGCCGACGGCCACGACGTCGGGGCGGGCGGCGCCGCCGGCGTGGGCGCGCAGGGAGGCGTCGACGACCACGCCGCGCTCGACGTCCAGGCCGGAGCCCTCCAGCCAGGCGACCTCGGGGCGCACGCCGACGCCGACCACGATCTCGTCGGCGTCGATCCGGCCGCCGTCGGCCAGGAGCAGGTGCCCGTCCCCGACCGAGGCGACCTTGACGCCGGTGCGCAGCCCGACGCCCGCCTCGGCGTACCAGGGGGCGGTCAGCGCGCCGACCTCGGGGCCGAGCGCGTGCGCCAGGGGCGTGTCGGCGGCCTCCACGACCGTGACGGCGCAGCCCTTGCGCGCGGCGGTGGTGGCGACCTCCGCGCCGATCCAGCCCGCGCCGACGATCACGACGCGGGCGCCCTCCACCAGGCGCTCGCGCAGCGCCAGGGAGTCGTCGATGGTGCGGACCACGTGCTGGCGGCCGTCGCCGGGCAGGGTGACCGGGGCGGCGCCGGTCGCGATGACCAGGCCGTCGAACGGCAGCTCGCCGGCCGTGGTGGCGAGGACGCCGCCCCCGCCCGCGGCGGCGAGGGTGAGGCCGGTGGCGCGGTCGCCGAGCAGCAGCTCCACGTCCAGCGCGGCCCAGTCGGTGTCCACGGTGGTGTCGTCGCTGTCGCCGGCGAGCACCGCCTTCGACAGCGGAGGCCGGTCGTACGGCCGGTGCCGCTCGGCCGACACGAGCGTCAGCGCGCCCTCGAAACCCTTGCCCCGCAGGGCCTCCACGGCGCGCACCCCGGCCAGCCCGCCGCCTGCGACGATCACCCTGTCCATGGGGCCGAACCCTACTCGGCCGCCGTGCGGCGCAGGCGGGCGGCACCGGAGCACGGCCGGGGGTCGTAGGGTGGAAACCGACAAAGCGCGGGAGTCCGGGCATCGCCGGGCTGAGAGGGCGGCTGAGCGTGCCGCCGACCGCCAGGACCTGATCCGGATCATGCCGGCGAAGGGAGCGCGCATGGACGTTGTGATCATCGGCGCCGGGGTGGTCGGGCTGGCCACCGCGTGGCGGGCCGCCGCCCGGGGCGCGGCCGTCACCCTGGTCGACCCGGCCCCCGCCAGCGGGGCCTCGAACGTCGCGGCGGGGATGCTCACCCCCGTCAGCGAGCTCACCTACGGCGAGGAGCCGCTGCTGCGGCTGGGGCTGGCCTCGCGGGAGCGCTACCCGTCGTTCGTGGCCGAGCTGGAGGAGCTGACCGGGCACGACACCGGGTACCGCGCCGACGGCCTGCTCCAGGTCGCCTTCGACGCCGACGACCTGGCGTCCCTGGAGGACCTGCGGCGCTTCCAGGAGTCGCTGGGCATCCCCAGCGAGGCGCTGAACGGCCGCGAGTGCCGCAGGCAGGAGCCGATGCTCGCGCCGGGCGTCCGGGGCGGGCTGCTGGTCCCCCAGGACGGCTCGATCGACCCCCGGAAGCTGGCGCCCGCGCTGCTGGCGGCGGCCGAGAGGTCGGGCGTCACGCTGGTGCGGCGGCGCGCGGCCGGGATCGTCGTGGAACGCGACACCGCCGCGGGCGTCCGCCTCGACGACGGGACGGTGCTGCGCGCCGACCGGACGCTGCTGGCGGCCGGGCCGTGGTCGGGCGACCTGGAGGGGCTGCCGCCGGGCCTGGTGCCGCCGGTGCGGCCGGTCAAGGGGCAGGTGATCCGGCTGCGCGCGCCGGTGCCGTTCCTGCGGCGCTCCACCCGGGGCCTGGTCCGGGGCTTCCCGATCTACCTGGTGCCGCGCGGCGACGGCGAGCTGGTGGTGGGCGCGACCCAGGAGGAGCTGGGGTTCGACACCCGCGTCACCGCCGGGGGCCTGTGGGAGCTGCTGCGCGACGCCCGCGAGCTGGTGCCCGGCGTCACCGAGCTGGAGTTCGTCGAGGTGTCGGCCGGGCTGCGGCCCGGCTCCCCGGACAACGCCCCGGTGATGGGGCCGACCGCGCTGCCGGGCCTGGTGCTGGGCACCGGGCACTTCCGCAACGGCGTGCTGCTCACCCCGGTCAGCGCCGACGTCCTGGCGGCGGCGCTGCTGGACGGCGCGGTGCCCGAGGTGGGCCGCCCCTTCACCCCCGACCGTTTCGAACAGAGGGTCTGAAAACGTGCAGGTCATCGTGAACGGGCAGCCGCGCGAGCTGCCCGAGGGAACCACCGTGGCCGACGCGGTCGCCACGGTCACCGCGGCCGGGTCCGGGGTCGCCGCGGCGGTGAACGACGAGGTCGTGCGGCGCGCCGACTGGGCGGCCACGACGTTGCGGGACGCGGATCGGCTGGAAGTGCTGACCGCGGTGCAGGGAGGCTGAGGCATGGGCGACGACAGGAACGGGACCGACGCGCTGGTCATCGCGGGGCGGGAGTTCGGCTCCCGGCTGATCATGGGGACCGGTGGCGCGCCGAGCATGCACGTGCTGAAGGAGGCGCTGGTCGCCTCCGGCACGGAGCTGACGACCGTGGCGATGCGCCGGGTGGACCCGGCGGCGCGCGGCTCGGTGCTGGACGTGCTGCGCGAGTGCGACATCGCCGTGCTGCCCAACACCGCCGGGTGCTTCACCGCGGGCGAGGCGGTGCTGACCGCCAAGCTGGCCCGCGAGGCGCTCGGCACCGACTGGGTGAAGCTGGAGGTGATCGCCGACGAGCACACGCTGCTGCCCGACCCGATCGAGCTGGTCGACGCCGCCGAGCAGCTGGTGGCCGACGGCTTCACCGTGCTGCCCTACACCAATGACGACCCGGTGCTGGCGCGCCGTCTGGAGCAGGTCGGCTGCGCCGCCGTCATGCCGCTGGGCTCCCCCATCGGCTCGGGCCTCGGCATCCGCAACCCGCACAACATCGAGCTGATCGTGGAGCGCGCGAACGTCCCGGTGGTCCTGGACGCGGGCCTCGGCACCGCCAGCGACGCCGCCCTGGCCATGGAGCTGGGCTGCGACGCGGTGCTGCTGGCCACCGCCGTGACGCGCGCTCGGCATCCGGCGCGGATGGCCGCCGCGATGCGGCACGCCGTGGAGGGCGGGCGGCTGGCGCGGCTGGCCGGGCGCATCCCCCGGCGGCGGTACGCGCAGGCGTCGTCGCCGTTCGAGGGCATCGCCACCTGATTGAAGGACCGCTTAACGGTCGGGTCCAGATTTAGTCGCTGGACCTGAAGGTTCCGGTCGCACGAAACTAGGCGCAACCGGTGCGCACCGTTCGGTGTCCACCGAAATAAACCAGACCTAGGGTGCGATGCATGGGACAGAGAGCAGATCGGCGCGCGGTGGCCGCGGCGTCGGTGACGGTGGTGCTGTGGGCGTCGGCGTTCGTCGCGATCCGCAGTGCCGGGACTGAGTTCGGCGCCGGCGCGCTGGCGCTGGGCCGGATGCTCACCGGGGCGCTGGCCCTCGGCGTGATCTGCCTGGTGCGGCGCGAGGGCCTGCCGCCCCGCGCCGCCTGGCCCGGCATCGTCGCCTCCGGCGTGCTGTGGTTCGGCCTCTACATGATCGCCCTCAACTGGGGCGAGCAGCTGGTGGACGCGGGCACGGCGGCGCTGGTGGTCAACATCGGCCCGATCCTCATCGCGCTGCTGGGCGGCTGGCTGCTGAAGGAGGGCTTCCCGCCGCGGCTGATGGCCGGGATGGCGGTGTCGTTCGCCGGGGCGGCGGTCGTGGGGCTGTCGATGTCGGGCGAGGGACGCGCCTCGCTGCTGGGGGTCGTGCTGTGCCTGGTCGCCGCCGTCACCTACGCGGCGGGCGTGGTGAGCCAGAAGCCCGCGCTGCGGCACGCCTCGGCGTTGCAGGCCACCACCTGGGGCTGCGTGATCGGCGCGGTGGCGTGCCTGCCGTTCGCCGGGCAGCTGGTCGACCAGCTCGGCGACGCCTCGCCCGCCGCGATCGGCAACATGGTCTACCTCGGTGTCTTCCCGACCGCACTGGCGTTCACGACCTGGGCGTACGCGCTGGCCCGCACCTCGGCGGGCAACATGGGCGCCACCACCTACGCCGCGCCGGCGCTGGTGGTGCTGATGTCGTGGGCGCTGCTGGCCGAGGTCCCCGGATGGCTGACCCTGGCCGGCGGCATGCTGTGCCTGGCGGGCGTCGCGGTGTCCCGCAGCCGCCCCCGCCGCCCGGCCCCGGTCGACGCCCCGGTCGACGACCCGGCCCCCGAGGCCGTCGCCGAAGGAGCCACCGAGACGCCCGTGCGCTGACGGTGTGACCGGTTGCGGACGGGGCCGCCACCCAACCGCACCCTCCGGGTGACTGTTCCCGGGGGGCGCGGCCGGGGTGCACTGGTCCCCGAACGCCTCCAGGGGGACGCCATGCAGCACACGCCGCCGTTCGGGGTCGCGTCGCCGTTCCTGGCCGCCGGGGCCCTCGCCGCGGTCCTGACCGGCTGCGGCGGGGACGGCGGCGGGTCCTCCGGGGGCGGCTCCTGCCGGGGCGACCGCTGCGTGGGCCAGAGCCCCGTCACGACCCGCTGCGCCGACAGCGGCCGCCGGCTGGAGACCCGGGACATCGACCGCAACACCGGCGACCCCGAGACCAGCCACCGGGTCGCCACCGCCGAGCTGTGGCGGTCCCGGCGCTGCGGGTCCGCCTGGATCCGCATCGTGAACCGGGACGGCGCGGCCTCCGCCGAGGACGTCGCGGCCGCCGCGATGCTGGTGTGGCTGCGCTGGCGGGAGGTCCCGGCCACCCGGGGACAGGACCTGTCGGGGTTCACCGCCGGGTGGGAGGTCCACTCCCGCGTCCGCGTGGGCGGCCGGGAGGGCGGCGGCGGCGAGCGCTGGTCCACGATGATCGGCACCGCGCGGCGCGGCGACCGCTTCCAGATGTGCGTCCACGACCTGTTCCACCGCGACGACGGCGAGGCCCCGGTCGCCGGGTCCTGGGACTGCACGCCCCGCGGCCAGGGCTGATCGCGGACCTCCGGGCGACCACCCGCCGTGACCGGTCACTCCGGGCAGTCGCCCATGCTCATCCTCCGGACTGATGAGATGCACCCGGAAACGCCCTTAAACTCGCTTCGATGGACACGACGGTTGCTGATCCCCTCGTCGGGCAGGTGCTCGACGGGCGCTACCGCATTGAGTCCCGGATCGCCCGCGGCGGGATGGCCACGGTCTACGTGGCGCGCGACATCAGGCTGGACCGCACGGTCGCCATCAAGGTGATGCACGCCCATCTCGCGGCCGACGACGACTTCGTGCGGCGCTTCATCGACGAGGCCAAGGCGGCCGCGGCGCTCTCCCACCCCAACGTGGTGGCGGTCTACGACCAGCGCACCGACGGCGAGCACGTGTTCCTGGTGATGGAGTACGTGCCGGGACGCACCCTGCGGGACCTGCTGAGCGAGCGCGAACGGCTCGGCCCGCGCGCGGCGCTGGAGATCATGCAGCCGGTGCTGGCCGCCCTCGGCGCGGCGCACCGCGCGGGCCTGGTGCACCGGGACGTCAAGCCGGAGAACGTGCTGATCGCCGAGGACGGCCAGGCCAAGGTCGCCGACTTCGGGCTGGCCCGGGCCGAGACCGCCAGCAAGATGACCCGCACCGGCGTGATCATCGGAACGGTCGGGTACCTGGCGCCCGAGCAGGTCCTGGCGGGCCGGGCCGACGTCCGCTCCGACGTCTACGCCGCCGGGATCCTGCTCTACGAGCTGCTGACCGGCGAGCTGCCGCACCGCGGCGACACCCCGCTCGCCGTCGCCTACAAGCACGTCAACGAGGTCGTCCCGCCGCCGTCGGCCGCCGTTCCCGGCCTGCCGCCGCAGGTGGACGCCCTCGTCTCCCGCGCCACCTCGCACGACCCGGCGCAGCGCCCGCAGGACGCCAACGCGTTCCTGGCGGCCGTCGCCGAGGTGGCCAACGGCCTGCCGCCCGGCATCGACGAGCGCCTCGCGGACCAGCTCGACGGGCACAACGCCACCTCCGTCCTGCCGACGCCCGCGCCCGCGCCCGTCAGCGACGGCCGCACCGCCGTCTACGACGGCGCCGCGATCCCGCCGGGCGCGACCCGGACCATGGCCCCGGGCGGGATCCCGCCCGCGGGACCGCACACCGCGCCGCCCCGGCCGCGCGGCGCCGGCGACCGCGTCATCGGCGCGCTCACCGGGCGCTACGTGCTGATCGCCATCGGCACCATCGCGGCCGTGGTGCTGGGCTGGGCGGTCTGGTACCAGGTGTCGGGCCAGTACGAGCACGTCCCGAACACCATCGTCGGCATGACCGTCTCCGACGCGCGCAGCACGTTGCAGGGCAAGGGTCTGACCGTCCAGGTGGGCCGGCAGAAGGTCTACAGCGACCGGGTCAGCAAGGGCCGGGTCGCCAGGACCGACCCGGCGCCCGGCACCCGCCTGACGCAGGGCCAGGCCGTCACCCTCTACGAGTCCAAGGGCCGCGAGCCCAAACGGGTCCCCGACGTCGTCGGCAAGTCGCAGTCGGAGGCGACGCGGACGTTGCGGGACGAGGGCTTCACCGTCGGGCAGGTGCGCCGCGCCTCGTCCCAGTCGGTCCCCAAGGACCACGTCGTGTCCACCTCGCCGCGCGCCGGGGACATGCAGTCCCCCGACGAGCCGGTCGGGCTGGTGGTCAGCAACGGGATGACGATGCCGTCGCTGGTCGGCCAGAACGGCGAGGACGCCGCCGACCAGCTGCGCGGCATGGGCCTGGACGTCAAGGTCGAGAAGAGCAAGGACGGCTCCCGGCCGCCGAACACGGTGCTGAGCCAGAACCCGCCCGCGGGCACCGCCGTGTCCCGCGACGACCGCGTCACCCTGGTCGTCAACAAGAAGGACTGCCTGTTCGGCGACTTCCTGTGCGACGAGGGGCCGCGCCGCGGCGGCGGGGACGACGAGCAGCTCCCGATCCCCACGGTGATCGGCCGCACCTTCGGCGAGGCCCGCCAGGCGCTGGAGAGCTCCGGTTTCAGGATGAGGGTCGGCAGCCGCCGCCTCGGCGACCGGGTCATCGGCCAGAACCCCCTGGGCAACGCGCCCCGGGGCTCGGTGGTCACCGTCTGGGGCTGATCCTCCCGCGCCGCCTCCCCCGCCTCCGCCGCCGGGCCCCGGCCGGGTCGCGGCCCGACCTGGCCGGGGCCCGGCGTCTCCGCGGCTAGGCTGGGCGGCCTATGACGACTCTCAAGAGCCCCATCGGGGCCCATGTTCCGGTGGCCGGGGGCCTGGCGACGGGGGGCCTGAAGTACGCCGCCGAGATCGGCGCCGAGACGGTCCAGGTGTTCACCTCCAACCCGCGCGGGTGGGCCCTGCCCGAAGGAAAGCCCGAGGAGGACGCCAGGCTGCTGGAGCGGTCCGGCGAGATCCCGGTGTTCGTGCACGCCCCGTACCTGGTCAACTTCGGCACCCCCAGCGCCGAGACGCTGGAGAAGTCCCTGGCCACGGTGCGGCACTCGCTGCGCCGGGGCCGCGCGATCGGCGCGCGCGGCGTGGTCGTGCACACCGGCTCGGCGGTCAGCCAGAGCTACGACGCGGCGATGAAGCAGGTGCGCGAGCACGTGCTGCCGCTGCTGGAGGAGATCCCCGAGGACGGCCCGGACCTGCTGCTGGAGCCGATGGCCGGGCAGGGCGCGATGCTGTGCGCGAAGGTGCTCGACCTCGGCGAGTACTTCGACCGCCTGGAGCGCCACCCCAAGCTGGGCGTGTGCCTGGACACCTGCCACGCGTTCGCCGCCGGGCACGACCTGGCCGCGCCGGACGGCGTCGAGCGGACCATCGCGGACCTGGTCGCGACCGTCGGCCCCGGCCGCCTCAAGCTGGTCCACGCCAACGACTCCAAGGACGTGTGCGGCTCCTGCAAGGACCGGCACGAGAACATCGGCAAGGGCCACATCGGCGAGGAGCCGTTCGCGGCGCTGCTGCGGCACCCGGAGGTGGCGGGGGTGCCGTTCGTCATCGAGACGCCGGGCCGCGACGCCGGGCCGCACCGGACCGACGTGGACGTCCTCAAGCGCCTCCGGGACGCCTGAGCCCGGCGCCCGGGCCCGCAAAAAGGACTCAGGTGCCGCTGAACAACCCCCCGACTGTCCAGCGGCACCTGAGCCGTACACCGTCGGATCCCACCCCCCCGGTACGGGATCCGCCGGCTCTGATCCGGCGCGCGACTCGCGCCCGCCGGATCTCCGGTGTTGTCTTGTGCGGGGCTCCGCGCCGTCACCGGCGCCCGCTCCCCGGAGCGGTGCGGCGTCCTGCCGCCACGGAGAACACTAGAGGTGTTCTGATACCGAACGGGGGACGGGAAACGCCACCCTCGATAAACGGTCAGTAGTCAGCGTTATACGTAGAGTAACCGGGCGACGAGCGGTCGGTCCGCCGCGACGAACGGCCGGGCGCGTGCCCGGGAACGGTCCAGCCGGGGCGCGGCGGGTGTCGCCGGAGTGTCGCGGGTCCCTCGCGGGGGTCGTTCCGCGCGGTCAGCGGATGACGATCTCTTCGGGCAGGTGCATCCGCGCCATCGCGCGGTCGGCGCGGCGCGGCACGCTCCGCCGGGTGGCCAGCGACACCCCGACCATGACGGCGAACGAGATCGGCGCGACCACCAGCGCGGGCTGCTCCAGCAGCGCCGCGGGCCAGCCCGTCCACGGGCCGCCGAACAGCGCCGCCACGCCCGCCGCGACCGCCAGCCCACCACCGACCACCAGGCCCGCCCCGGCCCCGGCGGCGGTCAGCCCGCGCCACCACAGGCCCAGCACCAGCAGCGGGCACAGCGAGCACGCCGAGACCGTCAGCGCCAGCGTGACCAGCACCGCCGACCCCAGCGTCCCGATCTCCGACACCAGCGCCAGCGGCACCACCAGCGCGAACACCACGCCCAGCCGGAACACCGTGACGCTGCCGCGCCCCACGCACTGCGCCACCGTTCCGGCGATGGCCACCACGATCCCGCAGGAGGTGGAGATGAACGCCGCGAACGCCCCGGCCGCCACCAGCCCGGTCAGCAGCGCCCCCGCCGGGTCGGGCAGCAGCTGCTGCGGCAGCATCAGGATCGTCGCGTCGGTGTCGCCGGTCATCAGCAGCTCGGGCATGTAGACGCGGCCCAGCGCGCCGTACAGGGCCGGGAAGACGTAGAACAGCGACAGCAGCACCGGCACCATCGCGGCCGTGCGGCGGGCGGCCCGGCCGCAGGTGTTGGTGTAGAAGCGCATCAGGATGTGCGGCAGCCCCACGGTGCCCAGCACCACACCCAGCAGCGCCGAGTAGACGGCGTACAGGCCGTGGTCCAGGGACGCGCCGTCGGGCATCGACCAGCGCGTGCCGTCACGCGCGGGCACGTGGTCGACGTGCGGCACCCGCGCGCCCGCCGGGAACGTCAGCGTCGCGCCCTCCCCGACGGTGTGCCCGCCCGGCGCCAGCGTCAGGTCCGCGCCGTCGTGCGCGGCGCCGTCCACGGTCCCGGTGACGCGCACCCGCGTGGGGTGGGCCACCCGGACGGTCACGCCCGTCTCCACCCGCACGTCGGTGACGCGTTCGAAGCGCGGCGGCCCGCCGGTCGTGGGGTCGGCCGCGCCGTCCAGCTGCCACACCGACAGCACCGCCACGGCGGGCACCGCGACCGCCACCAGCTTGATCCAGAACTGCACGGCCTGCACCGCGGTGATGCTGCGCATGCCGCCCGACAGCACCAGCAGCAGCACCACGGCGACGACCACGGCCCAGCCCGCCCACACCGGCGCGCGGGTCAGCACCCGCAGCGTCACGCCCACGCCCTGGAACTGCGGCAGCAGGTAGAACCAGCCGATGAAGATCACGCACCAGGACACCAGCCGCCGCACGACCCGCGAGCCCAGCCGCCACTCGGCGAAGTCGGAGATCGTGTAGGCGCCCGAGCGGCGCAGCGGCGCGGTCACCAGCGCCAGCAGCAGCACGTACCCGGCGACCGCGCCGAGCGGCAGCCACAGCATGTCCGCGCCGTGCGCCAGCACTAGCCCGGCGGTGCCGAGGAACGCCGCCGCCGAGATGTACTCGCTGCTGATCGCCGAGGCGTTCCACAGCGGGGTCACGCCGCGCGAGGCGACCAGGAAGTCGGAGGTGGTGCGCTCGGTGCGGCGGCGGCCGTAGGAGCCCAGCACGGCCGTCAGGCCCAGCACCGCGACCAGCGCGGCCAGCGCGGCCGTCACCGCCATGACGATCACGACCGCTCCACCAGGCGCAGGAAGTCGCGTTCGGTGCGCTCGGCCCGGCGGGCGTGCCGGACCGCCAGCCCGATCCACAGCGGTTGCAGGCCGAGCGCCAGCAGCAGCCACGGCAGCGGCACGCCGTGCACGCGGGCCTGCGCCAGCGCCGGGACCTGGAACAGCAACGGCAGCGCCACCAGCACCCCCGCGACGGCCGCGCAGGTCGCCAGCGCCGAGCGGAGCTGGGCGCGGATCAGGGACCGGACGTAGACCGCGCCCAGCTCGGTCTGCTCGTCCAGGTCGCGGGCGACGCTCCAGTGCGCCGCCGGGCGGTCGCCGCGCCCCGGATCGGTCCGGGCCTGGTCCGCGCGCGCCCGGTCGGCGCGGGCCCGGTCCGCGCGGGCACGGGCGGCACGGGCGCGGCCGGTGCGGACGCCGGTCACCACGACCCGGCGCGGCCTCTCTCGGTGGGGTTCGTCGCCGGGCTCGGCGAGCGTCTCGGCGGGCGGGCCCATGGCCGGCTCAGGCATCGGGCCCCTCCCCCCGGATCGCCTCGTTGTGCCGGAACCGGCGGACCAGCAGGTCGCGCACCTCCCGGGTGTGGCGGCGGCTCACCGGCAGCAGCTCCTCCCCCACCTGGACGGCGGCGCGGCCCCCGTCGAAGCGCAGCTCGCTGATGTGCGCCGAGGCGACCAGCGTGCTGCGGTGGATGCGGATGAACCCGGCCGCCTCCCACCGCCGCGCCAGCGACGCCAGCGACATGCGCACCAGGTAGCTGCCCTCGTCGGTGTGCAGCCGCACGTAGTCGCCCTGCGCCTCGACGTGGGTGACCGAGCTGCGCGGCACCAGGCGGGTGCGCCCGCCGAGCTCGACCGGGACCATCTCGTCCTCGGCGGGCGGGCCCCCCTCCGACGGCAGCGCCCGGTGCACGGCCTCGTCGACGCGGCGGACCGCCTCGGCGAGCCGTTCGGGCCGCACCGGCTTGAGCAGGTAGTCCAGGGCGCCCAGCTCGTAGGCGGCCACCGCGCAGTCGTCGTGCGCGGTGACGAACACCACCTCGGGCGGCGCGGCGAACCCGGTCAGCAGCCGGGAGAAGTCCAGCCCGTCCAGCCCCGGCATGCGGATGTCGAGGAAGACGGCGTCGAGGCGGTCCCCCGCGACCAGCATGCGGCTGAGGTTGCGCAGCGCGGCGGCGGCGTCGCCCGCGCCGGTGGCCTGCTCGATGCGGGGATCCTCCCGCAGCAGGTAGCACAGCTCTTCGAGGGCGGGCAGCTCGTCGTCGACGGCCAGGACGCGCAGCATACAGAGGACCTTGCCGCGATTACGGTCCGCACGCAATAGGTTTCGTCAGGTAAGGGCCCCCGCTAGTCCGGGAAGACCCCCGGCCGGTACTTCGGCACCCGGAGGCTGACCTTGGTCCCGGCGCCCGGCGCGGTCTCCACCGTCAGGCCGTACTCGTCGCCGTAGACCTGGCGCATCCGCTCGTCGACGTTGGCCAGGCCGATGCCCGCGCCACCGCGGTCGCGCCCGGGGCCCGGCGACAGCGCGCCCGCCGACAGGATCCCGCGCAGACGCTCGGGGTCCATGCCGACGCCGTCGTCCTCCACGCTGATCGTCGCCTCCGGACCGGCGTCCCGCGCCACGATCTTGATGTGGAACTCGGTGCGCGCGCCCTCCATGCCGTGCCGGATGGAGTTCTCCACCAGCGGCTGGAGCGACAGGAACGGCACCGCCACCGGCAGCACCTCGGGGGCGACCTCCACGCTGAAGTGCAGCCGGTCGCCGAACCGGGCCCGTTCCAGCAGCAGGTAGCGGTCGATGGAGCGCAGCTCGTCGGCCAGGGTGGTGAAGTCGCGGGGGTTGCGGAACGAGTAGCGGGCGAAGTCGGCGAAGTCCAGCAGCAGCTCGCGGGCGCGTTCGGGGTCGGTGCGCACGAACGAGGCGATGGTGGTCAGCGAGTTGTAGACGAAGTGCGGGGAGATCTGGGCGCGCAGCGCCCGCATCTCGGCCTCGGCGAGCCGGGCGCGGGAGGAGTCCAGCTCGGCCAGCTCCAGCTGCCCGGCGACCCAGCGGGCGACCTCCCCGACCGCGCGCACCCGGGCGGCCGAGGCGCTCGGCCCGTAGACGGCCAGCACGCCCGTCACGCGGCCCTCGACCGTCAGCGGGGCCAGCATCCCCACCCGGATCCGGCACGCCGGGTCGTCGCACGTCAGCGCGTCGGGAGTGAGCACGCGGGGGCGTCCGCCGTTCAGCACCGGGCGGGCCTGGCAGGCCGCGCCGGCCGAGTGGCGGTCGCCGCCCTCGCCGTCCCAGACCAGCAGCTCGCCGTCCGCCTCCTCGGCGTCCGCGTCCGCGCCGGCGTCGTCGTCGGCGGGCCGGACGGCGACCAGCGCGACCGCCTCGGCGCCCAGCAGGGCGCGCAGGTGCCGGGCGGCCCTGCGGGCCGACTCGCGGGTCAGGCCCGCGCGCAGCGACGGGGAGGCGCGGGAGATGGTGTGCAGGGCCCGGAACGTCGCCTCGTCGGCGGGCGTGCCGAACCCGTGGCGCCGCGCCCGCAGCAGGGACGGCAGGGTGCGGCCCGCGGTCCCGGCGAACACCGCCACGAAGACGGCCCCGACCAGCATGAGGACGGACGGTGCGGACATGGGAACTCACGGTAACGTGAGAATTCCATCACCGCAGTCCTTTCGGGGTTCTCCGCGCCCCCGGGGCACCGCCGCGACGGCGGTTCAGAGCGGCGGCGACTCCCCGTCCTCCTCCTGGTAGGAGTAGCGCTGCTCGCGCCAGGGGTCGGCGACGTTGTGGTAGCCGCGCTCCTCCCAGAACCCGCGCCGGTCCTTGACCATGTACTCGATGGCGCGGACCCACTTGACGCTCTTCCACGCGTACAGGTGGGGCACCACCATCCGGACGGGGAAGCCGTGGTCGGGGGTGAGGCGCCCGCCGTCGCGGTGGGTGGCCAGCATCGCCCCGTCGGCCAGGAAGTCGCCCATGCGGACGTTGGCGCTGTAGCCGTACTCGGCCCACACCATGACGTGCGTGACGTCGGGATGGGGCGGGGCGAGCTCGACGATCGCCGAGCCGGGCACCCCCTCCCAGGCGATGTCGGGGATCGTGAACTTGGTGACGCAGTGGAAGTCGGCGACCGTGGTGACGCGCGGCAGGGCGTCGAACTCGTCCCAGGTCCACCGGTGCTGCCCGCCGTCGGCGGTGGCGCCGAAGACACGCAGATCCCAGTCCTTGGGACGGAACTTGGGGACCGGGCCGTAGTGCAGGACCGGCCAGCCGCGGGGGATGTACTGCCCTGGCGGCAGTGGCTTCTCGGGTGGGGACATGACGCGGGACATCCTCCCACCCGGCGTGAGGTGTGCCACGCCCGGGGGTGCGGTCCCCACGGCGACCGTTCATCGGCTAGCCTGTGACCCATGCGCAACCTCGTCTATCTGTTTTGGTTCGACCAGCCCGGGAGGCTGGTCTGCCAGACGTTGCGCTGACAGACCTCAGTCAAAGAGCCCCGGGCCTCCGTAGCCCGGGGCTCTTTGTCGTTTCAGGGGTTCCACCCACCACCGGAGAGGCAGCAGTACATGGTCGTCGTCATGGCCCCGGGGGCCACCGAAGCGGATATCGAGCGCGTCGTCTCACTGGTCGAGACGGCCGGGGGCGACGCGTTCGTCAGCCGGGGCGTGGAACGCACCATCATCGGCCTGGTCGGGGACGTGCAGCAGTTCGGCTCGCTGAACCTGCGCTCGCTGAACGGCGTCAGCGACGTCATCCGCATCTCGGCCCCCTACAAGCTGGTCAGCCGGGAGAACCACCCCGAGCGTTCGATCGTGCGGGTCGGCGGCGTGCCGGTCGGCCCCGGCACCATGACGCTGATCGCCGGTCCGTGCGCGGTCGAGACGCCCGAGCAGACCCTCGCGGCGGCCGAGATGGCGCGGGCGGCGGGCGCGACGCTGCTGCGCGGCGGCGCGTTCAAGCCGCGCACCTCGCCCTACGCCTTCCAGGGCCTGGGTGAGACCGGCCTGAAGATCCTCGCCGACGTGCGCGAGGAGACCGGGATGCCGATCGTGACCGAGGTGGTGGACGCCGCCGACGTCGAGCTGGTCGCCTCCTACGCCGACATGCTCCAGATCGGCACCCGCAACGCGCAGAACTTCGCGCTGCTGCAGGCCGCCGGCGAGGCGGGCAAGCCGGTGCTGCTCAAGCGCGGCATGAGCGGCACGATCGAGGAGTGGCTGATGGCCGCCGAGTACATCGCCCAGCGCGGCAACCTGGACATCGTGCTGTGCGAACGCGGCATCCGCACCTTCGAGAAGGCCACCCGCAACACCCTGGACATCTCCGCCGTCCCGGTCGCCCAGCGGATGTCGCACCTGCCGGTGATCGTGGACCCGTCGCACTCGGGCGGCCACCGCGACCTGGTGCTGCCCCTGACCCGCGCCGCCATCGCCGTCGGCGCCGACGGCGTCATCATCGACGTCCACCCCCACCCCGAGACCGCGCTGTGCGACGGCCCGCAGGCCCTGGTCGACGGTGACCTGCGCGAGCTGGCCAAGGTCGTGCGGACGCTGCCGCCGCTGGTCGACCGGGTGCTGACCGCGGCCCCCGAGGCCGTTCCGGCCTGACCCCGCGCCCGCGCCGGGCGCCGCCTCTCCCCCTCCCCGCCGTGGTCGGGTCATCCCACGACGACCGGCCCGGTCACGGCGGGTGGTAGGGTCCCGTCCATGGCGTACTGGACCCCTGCCTGCGGACCGCCCCGCTCCTGACCGGGGCGCGGCGATCCCTCCTGATCCTCGTGTGACGACCCCGCGCTGACGCGCGCCGGGGTCCGTTCTCCTGCGCCCCGGATCCGAATCATCCCTGTCGATTCGAGTCCAGGAGCGTTTCCTCCAGTGTCCGTACGCGCTGATTCCGCACGCACCGATTCCGCACGCCCCTCCGCCCTGCGCACCGGTGGCGCCGACATCCTGCTGGCCGCGTGCCTGTGGGGCACCACCGGCACCGTCCGCACCTTCGCCCCCGAGGCCTCCAGCCTGTCGATCTCCGCCGTCCGCATCGTGCTGGGCGGCCTGGTCCTGGCGGTCCTCGTCGGGTGCACCGGGCGCGGCGGGGCCCTGCGCGCCCTGCTGGGCACGCGCCGCGGCCTCGTCCTGATCGCGCTGGGGGCGGTGGCGATCTCCGTCTACCAGACGGCGTTCTTCACCGCCGCCGCCCGCACCGGGGTGGCGATCGGCACCGTCGTCACCATCGGCAGCGCCCCGGCGTTCAGCGGGCTGCTCGGCGTCCTCACCCGCCAGTCCCGGCTGACCGGGCGCTGGGTGCTGGCCACCGCCGGAGCCGTGAGCGGCTGCGCGCTGCTGGTCGGCGGCGGCGAGGACGCGGGGGCCGACCCGCTCGGCATCGCCCTGGCGCTGCTGTCGGGCCTGTCCTACGCGGTCTACGCCACGGTGGCCGCCACCCTGATCACCCGGGGTCACCAGGACCGCGTCGTCGCCGGCGCCCTGTTCGGCACGGCGGGGCTGCTGTTCCTGCCGGTCCTGCTGGTGAACGTCCCGGCCTGGGCGTTCACCGGGACCGGCGCGGTGATCGCCCTGTACCTGGGCGTGATCACCACCGGCGGCGGCTACCTGCTGTTCGCGCGCGGGCTGCGCACCACCCCCGCCACGACGGCCACCACGCTGACCCTGGCCGAACCGGCGGTGGCGGCCCTGCTCGGCGTGGCCGTGCTCGGCGAGCGCCTGGGCGTCCTCTCCCTGACGGGCCTGACCCTGCTGGCGGCGAGCCTGGTGATCCTCGTCTGGCCGAACCGCCGCTGAATTTCAACCAGGGAAAAAATTGGTGTCAGCTTGGTCCCCCTCCTCACGGGGGATCCGCGGCTGGAGCGCGTCGCTGGCCGCGATGCGCTCCGCCGCGTCCTGGCCGCCTACGGTGAGGCGGCTGGGACGCGTGACTCACGCCCCGCGTTCCACGCGGCCTCGCCCAGCCGGGCGATGTTGCGGGAAGCGTTCAGGTCCGCGTGCGCAACGACGCCGCAGCTCCGACATACGAACCGGGCCTGGCTCACCCGGTTGGTCCTCTCACGGTGCCCGCAATCAGCGCAGGTCCGGCTGGTGTAGGCGGGGTTCACCCTGACCAGCGCGACACCCGCACGGCGGGCCTTGTACTCCAGGAACTCCGCGAGCTGGTGAAAACTCCAGGAGTGCAGGATGGCCCGTTGGGACCGGTGCGACCGTTCCCGGTCGCGGATGCCCGAAAGATCTTCCAGGGCGATTCCGCGTCCGGTGCGTTCGGCCTCGGCCACGACCTGCTTAGAGATGCGGTGATTGATGTTCCGTGCGTGCCGTGCTTCCCTGCGGCGGCGTTTCCTCAGCAGCCGCCTGGCGGACCTGGTTCGCTTGGCCTGCAGCTTGGCTCGCAACGCGGCCTGGCGTCTGCGGTGCCGGTTCAGTCCGCGCCCGACATGTCGTGCGCCGTCGCTCGTGGTGGCGATGTTCGCGATGCCGAGGTCCACGCCGATGAACCCGTTCGGCTCGGCCACCGGCGGGGCGGGAACCTCGCAGGTGGCCATGAGGAACCACATCCCGTCCCGGAAGACCAGATCCGTCTCGCCCTTGCGGTGGGCGAAGAGCATCTCAAGATCACCGCCGGAGCAGGAGAAGCGGATTCCCCTCTTCCGGCCATGTACCGTCCAGATCGACACCGTCCAGGCGTGGAGCTGCCAGGACAGGCAACGGTCGTCGAACGGATGCGCCGCGTCGGGGCGAAAGGCGATCGGCTTGGACTCGGCCCTGCGACGCCGTTCGCCGCGCAGGAAACCGGATCGTATCTGGCCCGCCAGAACGGCATAGGCGCCGCAGACCTTCTTGATGACGTGTTGCGCCGCCTGTGCGCCGAGCCCACGCTCCTTCAGACCCGCGTAGGTCAGTTTCCGCAGTGCGTACTCGCGCTTGACGCCGTGCGCGAACGCCGTTCGAGAAACCTCGTTCGCCGCCTTGTTAACAGCGTGCAAGGTCGCGCCGAGAGCGGCCGCGTCCTCGGCCGAGGGCTCGAGCTTCACCCGCACCACGACGTACACGCCCAGAAGCGTAACGTGATCATTCGCTTACACGATGAAACCTTCACTCTCGCGTGCATTGATCGCGCTCACCGAGGGAGCGCGGCGGCGGTCGCGGATCGGCCTGGTAGCCGTCTGTTCATAAGGCGAGAAGAAAAGTGGTCTAAACCACTCGCCAGATGGTGGTGGGGCGGGGATGATGCTCGGCATGACTACGGGTGACGGCGACACCGGTCGGCTGTTTCCGGAGGATCTCGGAGACGTCGATCCGGTCGCCGCGGTGATGCTGGCCGACGCCTGCCGGGCCATCGCCGCCTACCCCGAACTCGTCGTGGTGGGGGCGCTGTTCACCGCCACCGAGCGGGTGGTGGACGGCTGGCAGGTCGTGTGTCCGTACGACCCGCTGCCCCAGGGGGCGCGGGAGATGCTGGCCGACCATCTCGGTGACCGGGCGGCGCTCGCCGGTGGCGGCGCCGCCCGGGAGCTGGGCGCGGCGGCGCGGTCGCTGCGGGCCGGGCCGCGCGACGAGGTGCGCGCCGACGGGCGGCGGTTCCGGATCGTGCGGATCGAGCAGCTGGTGCGGACCGGGCTCGACGGGCCCGAGCCGCCCCGGCCCACCGATCCCGATCCGCGCGCCGACGGGCGGCGGCCCGTCCCGGCACGCCCCTACGAGCTGCTGCGGGACGGGGCCGGGGTGCCCGAGTCGGCCGCCGGGGAGCTGCTGTGCCAGGTGCTGGACGCGGCCGCCCGGACCGGCGCCGAGCCCGCCGAGGGGTTCTGGGTGCCGGTGCCGCTGGCGCCGGCGTTCACCGTCGCCGAACGCGTCGAGGGTCGCTGGCAGCCGGTCGGGCGGCTGTACGACGCGCCGCGGCAGGCCCGGGACTCGCTGGCCACCTACTTCCGGCACGTGGTCCCGGCGGTGGAGCGGCCGGACGAGGCCGCGCTGGCCGAGTACGCGCGGGCCGCGGCGGCGATGCGGGACGGGACCCGCCGCAACGGGATCGCCGTGGCGGGCCGCCGGTTCCGGATCGTGCGGATCGAGCGGATCACGCTGCTGGGGCCGGACGGCCCCGAGCCGCCCCGCCCCACCGACGCGGACGTGGCCGGGTAGGGCTCAGGAGACGGTCGCGTCGCCGTAGACGGGACGGTGCTCCTGGACCGACTCGACCAGCTGGTCGGCGAGGTCGGCGACGTCGAGGCGCTTCTCGATCTGCCGCAGGTCGGCGATCTTGGCGCGGGTCTCGGCGCGGCGCGGGGCCAGCAGGGTGCAGCAGTCCTCGTCGGGCAGCTCGGAGATCGACAGGGTGCGGATGCGGCGCGCCTGGTCCATGATCTCGATCTTGTCCATGCCGACCAGCGGGCGCAGGATCGGCATCTCGACCGCGTCGTCGAGGGCGGTGAGGTTGGTGAGGGTCTGGCTGGAGACCTGGCCGAGGGCGTCCCCGGTGATCAGCGCGGCGCCGCCCAGCCTGCGGGCGAGGACCTCGCCGGTCCTGAGCATCAGCCGGCGCTGGGCGATCACGGCGAGCTTGTCGGCGCCGGAGGACTTGATCTGCTGCTGGGCCTTGCCGAACGGCACCACGAACAGCCGCGACCCGCCCTGGAACTTGTCCAGCTCGCGGACCAGCGCGTACGCCTTGTAGATCGACTCGGGGCCGGTGAACGGCATCCCGGAGAAGTGCAGGAAGTCCACCCGCAGGCCGCGGCGCATCATGCGGTAGGCGGCGACGGGCGAGTCGATGCCGCCCGACATCAGCACCAGGCCCCGGCCGCTCATGCCGACGGGCAGGCCGCCCTGGCCGGGCAGGCCGCCGGAGAACACGAAGACCTCGTCCCGGTCCACCTCGATGGACACGGTGTGGTCGGGGTTCTTCAGCCGGACGGGCAGCCCGTACGCCTCGTTGATCTTGGCGCCGACATGCCGGTCCAGCTCGGTGGAGGTCATCGGGAACCGCTTGTCGCGGCGCTTGGAGCGCACGGCGAACGTGCCCGAGATCCCGGCGGTCAGCTCCAGCGCGGCGCGCTCGACGCTCTCGACGTCCTTGCCGACCCGCCAGGCGCGGTGCGCCCACACGATGCCCATGACGTCGGTGATCCGCTCGGCGAGGCGGTCCACCAGCTCGGCGGTGGCGTCCTTGGTGCGCACGATGAACACGCCGTGGCGGCGGATGACGTCGACGCGGGCGATGGGGCGCACGGCCATGCGGACGTTGTCGGCCAGGCGGCGTTCGAACTGCTCGCGGTTCTTGCCCTTGAGGACGACCTCGCCCAGCTTCAGCAGCACGCACGGCTCGCCGTCGACGGCCGGCACCTGCTCCCGGGCTTCGACGGCCGCGGTGTCGAGCGTGGACATGCGAGATCCTCCTGTGTGACCGGGTGGAAGAAAAAGTGAACCTACAGTGTGGCCCACAGTTCGGAACACCGCGACCCACTAACGTGTTCCCCCGGCATGACGGCGCCCCGGGGCCGAAGGGCCGCCGGGGCGTCGTCGCCGTGTCTCAGGTCACCCGAAGAAGACCTCGGCCTCGGAGTAGCGCTCCAGCGGAACGGTCTTCAGCTCCTTGGTCGCCTCGTCGAGGCCCACGCGGACGATGTCGGTGCCGCGCAGGGCGACCATCTTGCCGTAGTCGCCGTCCTTGACCGCGTCGATGGCCTGGAGCCCGAAGCGGGTGGCCAGCACGCGGTCGAACGCGCTGGGGGTGCCGCCGCGCTGGATGTGGCCGAGGACGGTGGCGCGGGCCTCCTTGCCGGTGCGCTTCTCGATCTCGTCGGCCAGGCGCTGGCCGATGCCGCCGAGCCGGACGTGGCCGAACGCGTCGCGCTCGCCGGTCTGCAGCTCCATCTGCCCGTCGATCGGGTGCGCGCCCTCCGACACCACGATGATCGGGGCGTAGCGGGTCTTGAAGCGGCTCTCGACGTACTCGACGACCTTGTCGATGTCGAACGGCCGCTCCGGGATGAGGATGACGTTGGCTCCGGCGGCCATGCCCGCGTGCAGCGCGATCCAGCCCGCGTGGCGGCCCATGACCTCGCAGATCAGGGCGCGGTGGTGGCTCTCGGCGGTGGTGTGCAGCCGGTCGATGGCCTCCATCGCGATGTTGACGGCGGTGTCGAAGCCGAACGTGTAGTCGGTGGCGTTGAGGTCGTTGTCGATCGTCTTGGGGACGCCGACGACGTTGACGCCGTTGGTGTACAGCTCGCGGGCCACCCCGAGGGTGTCCTCGCCGCCGATGGCGATCAGGGCGTCCACGCCGAGCCCGGCCAGGTTGTCCTTGATCCGCTCGATGCCGCCCTCGACCTTGATCGGGTTGGTCCGGGACGAGCCGAGGATGGTGCCGCCGCGCGGCAGGATGCCGCGCACCGCCTCCACGTCGAGGGCGAGGGTGTCGCCCTCCAGCGGACCCCGCCAACCCGCGCGGAAGCCCACGAACTCGTACCCGAAGACCTGCACGCCCTTGCGCACCACGGCGCGGATCACGGCGTTCAGTCCGGGGCAGTCTCCTCCGCCGGTCAGCACTCCGACGCGCATACCCTCTCCTTCTCCCCACGGGGCCTTCCTCGGCTCGCGCGGCCCCCATTGGTCTAGACCATAGTGGTTCGGAGCGGGCCGGGGGCGGGTTCGGCGATCACCGGCGCGCGGCTTTGCCGAAGACCCGCAGCCTCCCCCGGACCTGCACGGCGAAACCTCCGGGGACGCGCCGGAACGCCGCTTTGCGCAGGCGCGGCTCGCCGGTCCCGTCATAGTCCCAACGGGTCTCGCGGAGGGCCAGTTCCAGCGCGACGGCCGGGGACAGCTCGTCCCGGTGCGCGCGGGCGAAGTCCCAGGAGTCGCGGAACGACCCGCGGGTGGGACGCTCCGCCGCCCACGCCGTGAACGCCGCCCTCCACCGGTCCCCGTAGCAGGCTGCCAGGGCGGGCCATGCCCGCGCCACCTCCCCCGCCCGTTTCCGCAGGATCGCGTCGGCGGCGGCGCGGACGGCGGCGGCGTCGAAGCCGGGCGGCAGCGGCCCGCCCGCCGTCATCGCGCGGACCAGGGCCTCCTGCCGGGCGGCCAGTTCCGCCGTCCCGCCCGGGTCGCCGGCGCCCGTGTCACCGGCGCTCATGTGACCGGCGCTCATGTCACCGGCTCCAGGCCGGACGCGGCGGCGATGGCGTCGAGCTCGGCGCGCAGTTCGGCGGCGGGCGGGTAGCGGCCGTCGCGTTCCAGCAGGAAGCCCGGCGGGCGCGTCCGGTCGGGGAGCCGCGCCGACAGCTCGGCGACCAGGTCGATGACCTCGGGCGGGACGGGCGCGGTGTGGGTGTCGTGGTAGCGGCCCCCGCCCTCCTCGCCGCCCGCGACGTGGCAGTAGGCGACGTGGTCGAGCGGGAGCCGGTCCAGCAGCCCCACCGGGTCCCGGCCCCGGTTGCGGGCGTTGGCGTAGACGTTGGCGACATCCAGCAGCAGCAGCACGCCGGTGCGCTCGACCAGCTCGGTGAGGAAGTCGCCCTCCTCGTACTCGTCGTCGGGCCAGTCGAACAGCGCCGCGATCGGCTCGACGGCCAGCGGCACCGGCAGCTCCGCCCGGGTGCGGCGGATGTTGGCGGTGAGGGCGTCCAGCGCGGCGCGGCTGCGCGGCACCGGCAGCAGGTGCCCGGCCTCGACGCCGCCCGCCCGCACGAACGCGACGTGCTCGCTGACCAGCGGCGAGCCGAGGAGCCCGGCGCAGGCGGCCAGGTGCGCGACGCGTTCGGGGGCGACCGGCTCGGCCCCGCCCAGCGACAGCCTCACCCCGTGCGGCACGACCGACGCGCCCCGGTCGCGCAGCTCCAGCAGGTGGTCGGGGGGATGGGCGAGGTGCACCGACTCGGCGATCACCTCGGTGAAGCGCAGTCCGGGCAGGTCGGCGACGAACCCGGCGATCTCGGGCCGCCACCCGATCCCCACGCCCAGCCGGGGCAGGCCCGCGGTGCCGTTCAACTGCTGCTCCCTCCGCCGCCGCAACCCGATCCTCCACCACCGCCGCCGCAGCTCGATCCGCTGCCGCCCCCGCCGGAGGAGCAGACCGGGGCGCTCGACGAGCAGCTCGCCCCCGAGTAGCCGATGCCTCCGGAGGAGGAGTCGGGCCCGGCCATCTCCAGCAGCCTCCCCAGTCCGGCGCACTGCGTGAAGTCGGGATCGACGGCCATCAGCGCGGCGGTGCCGAACAGCGCGGTCCCCATCGCGGCGGCCCCGATCCCGTAGGTCGGGTACGAGGGGGCGAGCCGCGGGTCGAGATGGGAGTGGCGGTTCCGGACATGCTTGAGCACCTGGTCGGCGGCACGCGTCCGTTGCCGTTCCCCACCGCCCAGGACGCCGAACAGCAGGAACAGCGCGACCAGGAGCCCGAGCGGCAGGAGCGCACGGAGTCCTCCCCGTTCGCCGATCGGGGAGGAGACGGTGACGAAGAAGGCCGCCGCGAGGATCCCGTAGAAGACGTAGGACATCGACCGCAGCGTCCGCGTGGCCGACGGCGGTGCGACCATGCCCTGCCGGACCAGGCCCTCCCGTGTGCTCTCCAGGGCCTGCTGGACGCCCGGGTCGGCGGTGACGCGGGCCACCGTCGCGGGGGCGCGCCGCACCGCGTGGTGGACCGCCAGGTCGAGGGGCGTGGTCGCGGCGCGCGGGTCGGCGACGGCGGTCAGGCCGCCACCGGGTCCGGCGACGACCGCCCCGTCCAGCCGCAGCGTCAGCAGCGCCGCCGCCACGGCGTGCCGTCCGCCGCCGGTGAGGTAGGCGATCTCGTAGGGGTGCGGGTCGCGCGCCGGCGGGTGCCCGGCCAGCAGCCGGTGCGCCAGCCACCGGCGCGCGATCGTGAGGGCCAGGGCGAGCGCGACCAGCAGCCCGAGGAGGGGGGTCATCCGCCGCAGCCACCGCCACCACCGCCACCACCGCCGCAGCCGCCACCGCCCCCGCCGCCGTCCCCGCCGCCGCATCCGGAGGTGGAGGAGCCCGACGAACTCGACGACGAGCTCGACGCCGTGGTGACCGCGAACTGCCTCTGCATCTCGGCCTCGGCGGAGAAGTGCGGGTCGAAGCTGGTCAGTGCGGGCACCCCGTACAGCGCGACGGCGAACGTCGCGGCGGACGCGCCGTAGGTGGTCCAGGCCGGGGAGTGGACCGGGTCGAGGTGCCGCATCGCCGTGCGGGCCCGGTGCAGCTCCCGCTTCCCCTCCGGGGTGACGGCCGACCAGTGGAACGTCAGCACCAGCGCCACCACGGCCACCGCGATCGTCGCGAGGACGAGGAACGCGACCGGCCTGCCGCCCGCCATGCCCGCCACGATCCGCACGACCCCGAGCGCCGCCAGCGCCACCAGCGGGAGCGCCGCCAGGCGGCGGGCGCGGCGCGCGGCCGGGCCGAGGACCAGGCCCCGGTCCACCAGGCTCCGCCGGATCGGCTCCAGCTCCGCGCGGACCGACGGCCACCAGCTCAGGTCGCCCGGCGACTCGGCGCCGTCGCGCAGCCGCCCGTGCACGGCGCGGTCGAGCGGCGTGGCGTTCGCGGGCGGATCGCCGACGGCCCGCACCTTCCCCCCGCCGGCCGCCTCGACGGCGCCCTCGGCGCGCAGCGCCGTCAGCGCCGCCAGCACGGCCCGGCCGGGCCCGCCGTCGAGGTAGGCCAGCTCGTAGGGGTGCAGGTCGCCCGCGAAGCGGCGGCCGGGGGCCAGCGCGCGGCGCAGCAGCAGCACCAGCCCGACCAGGACCAGCGCCGCCGGGACGTACATGCCCCAGATGAACAGCGGACCCGGGATCCCCCAGGTGTCACCCGCGGCGGACAGCGCCATGGCGCCCTCCCTCTGTACTCGCCGGTCCCCCCGGCTCATCTCTATAGATGCCGGGAAACCCGGGTTCGTTCCGCGTCAGATGACCCAGAACGGAGAGATCCACCGCCGGTTCATCGTTCGTCGTCGCGGTCCAGGCCCTTCTCGATGGCGTAGCGGACCAGTTCGACGCGGTTGTGGAGCTGGAGCTTGCCGAGGGTGTTCTGGACGTGGTTCTGCACGGTGCGGTGCGACAGGACCAGGCGCTGGGCGATCTGCTTGTAGGTCAGGCCCTTGGCGACCAGGCGCAGCACCTCGGTCTCGCGTTCGGTGAGGCGCGGCGCGTCGTCGTCGCGCCGGGGGGCGGCGGCCAGGCGGCGGTACTCGCCGAGGACCAGCCCGGCCAGGCCGGGGGTGAAGACGGCGTCGCCCTGCCCGGCGCGGGCGACCGCGTCCAGGAACTCCTCGCGGGCGGCGGACTTCAGCAGGTAGCCGGTCGCGCCCGCCTTCACCGCCTCCAGGACGTCCTGCTGCTCGCCGCTGGCCGACAGCACCAGCACCCGCACCGGCGGGTCGGCGGCGACCAGCTGCCGGGTGACCTCCACGCCGCCGATGTCGGGGAGTTGCAGGTCGACGATCGCGACCTGCGGCCGGGCCGCGGCGGCCACCCGCACGGCGGTGCGGCCGTCCCCGGCGGTGGCGACCACCTCGTGCCCGGCCTCGGCCAGGTCGCGGGCCACGGCGTCGCGCCACATCGGATGGTCGTCCACGACCATCACCCTCAACGGAACGGCAGGAGGTTCACTCACAACGGCCACCCTAAGGCCGGTCCCGGACACCGGGATCACCACGTGATCGAACAGAAGCCGGGGCGTGATCCTCCGATAGGGGCATGAACGGGGAGGAGGATCCCCCGGACCGCCCCCGCGGGGACCTCATGGCGCGAGGCGGCCGCGCGGCCGTGCTCGCCGCCGGTCCCGGGCGGCGCGGCGGCTAGCGGGGCGCCGGCACCGTCATCTCGATCTCGGTCCCCTCGCCCGGGGCCGAGTGGATGACGACGGTGCCGTTCAGGTCGCGGATGCGGCCCCGGATGGACTGGACGACGCCGAGGCGGCCGGCGGCGGCGGCCTCCTCCAGCCGGCCCGGCGGCATGCCGGGGCCGTCGTCGCGGACGCTGACGATGACCTCGCCCGCGCCGTCGTCCTCCAGCAGCACCCACGCGCGGGCCTGCTCGCCGCAGTGCTCGCGGACGTTGTCCAGCGCGGCCCCGACCGCCGCCGCGACCTCGCGGGCGGCCGGTTCGGCGAGCGGCACGGGCGTGGCCGGGGTGGAGACGGTGACGGTGGTGGAGCCGTAGGCGGTCAGCAGCGGACGCAGGTCGGTCGTGGTCCCCGGGCGCGGCGGGTCCCCGGCCGCCGGGCGCGGCGGCGGCAGGGGCGCGCCGCGGACGCTGATCAGGTTGCGCAGGGCCGCCTCCTGCTCGCCCGCCATCCGGCCGAGCTCGGCGGCCTCGCCGCCCAGCTCGGCGCCGCGCCGCTGCACCATCGCCAGGACCTGGAGCACCGAGTCGTGGATGCCGCGCGCCAGCCGTTCGCGCTCGCGGGTGGCGGCCTCCAGCTCCACCGCCCGCGCCAGCCGCGCCTCGGCGTCCCGGGCCAGCTTCACCACGTGCCCGACCACCATCCCGGCCAGGAACAGCAGCACCACCCCGTTGACGGTGCTGGGGCCGCCCCGCACGCCGGTGTCGGCGAACACGTGGACGAGGAAGTTGCCCACCGCCAGGATCGCGGCGGCGGCGATGCCCGCGCGCTTGGCGCCGACCACCGCCCACGCCAGCACGCTGGCCGCCACCCACGACACCGGCAGCGTCGGGCGGCCCTGCTGGAGGTGCGCGGTGGACTCCACCCAGGCGGTCGCCAGCAGGCAGCCCATCGCCACCGTCATGTCGGCGGCCAGCAGCGGCCAGCCCCGGCGGCGCGGGTCGGAGAACGCGAACGTCGCGTACGCCGTCCACACCGTCATCACGGCCAGCACCGCCCAGCCGCCCGCCGGGTGCTCGTACCCGTCGGGGCCGCCGGAGTTCATCGCGATCAGGACGGCGGCGTACCCCAGCGCGGCGAACCGGTACACCGCGACGGCGCGCCACAGCGCGACCTCCAGCCCCATCGCGGCGCTACCTCCGGAAGATCACTCGTCGTCGCCGACCGGCCGCGGGGTCCTGCCCGCCATCTCCGCCTTCACCTCGGCGGCGTACCGGTCGACGTACTCCTGGCC
This sequence comes from Actinomadura kijaniata, assembly GCF_014138665.1. NCBI lineage: Bacteria > Bacillati > Actinomycetota > Actinomycetes > Streptosporangiales > Thermomonosporaceae > Actinomadura > Actinomadura kijaniata. The sequence goes on along the minus strand of NZ_JACJIA010000007.1, from coordinate 34,605 downwards.
GGACAGCTCCCGGATGGCGCGCATGATCTCGTCGGTGACCTCGCGCAGCACCTCCCGGTCGTCCTCCTTGCCGTAGAAGCGGGAGAAGTCCAGGGGCTCGCCGAACCGCACGCCGGGCCGGATGCCGAGCCGCGGGTAGGGCTGGCCGGGCGGCATCAGCTCGAACGTGTTGATCATCGCCATCGGGATGACCGGCACCCGCGACTTCAGGGCCAGCCGCGCCACCCCGGTCTTGCCGCGGTACAGGCGGTTGTCGGGGGCGCGGGTGCCCTCGGGGTAGATGCCCAGCAGCTTGCCCTCGCCGAGGATGCGCAGGCCCGTCTGGAGCGCGGCCTCGGCGGCGGTGCCGCCGGTGCGGTCCACGGGCACCACGCCGACGCCGGTGAAGAACGCCTTGCTGACCAGCCCCTTGAGCCCCCGGCCGGTGAAGTAGTCCTGCTTGCCGATGAAGAAGATCGGGCGCAGCAGCGGCAGCGGGCCGAAGAAGTGGTCGGCGAACGACAGGTGGTTGCCGACCAGCAGCGCGGGGCCGCGCTTGGGGACGTTCCTCATACCCGAGTTCTGCGGCCGCCACACCAGGTACATGATGGGCGAGAGGATGATCCTCAGCAGGATCCAGAACCAGAGCATCCGGGCACCTTCCTCTGGCCGCGGTCACGCGGCGCTTCCTTCCGTGTCCCCCGGGCAACGGGGAGATGATGGAACATCTTCCCATTCCGTCCGGGCACTGCCCACACCCCCGCCCGGCGGGACGGGAATGAACGTAGGCTCGGAACGGTAATTCTCAATGGGTGTGCCCCGGGGGCTTGTTCCCGGCGGCGCAGCGAATACCGTGGGACACACGTTTCGGGGTGTCCGAGGGCCGTCGCAGGCGGTTCCGGGCGCATGTCTGTATGGGGGAGCGGAGGCCGTGATGCCGGTGCCGTCGGTCACGCCGGAGTCGACCAGGGAGCCGACCCCGTGAATCGCCGTGGCAATGGACTGTCGGCCGACGCCTACGCCCCGCTGGCCGACCTGGCGCCGGACCTGGCCGACGCGATGCTGACGGCCCTGCGGGAGGCCGGGATCGCCGCCTACGCCCTGTCCGAGCAGGACGTGGACCGGCTGTACGTGGACGTCGCGATGAAGCCGACGGCCGAGGGCGTGCTGCGCGCGCACCTGCCCCGGCAGGGCGAGCCCGACCCGCTGGAGCAGACCGGGGACGCCGACGACGGCGCCGACGGCGCGGCCACCGGCGGGCAGCCCACCGGGCCGCAGCCGACCGGGACCCTGACCACCGGGCCGCAGAGCCCGGTCGGCGGCGACGCCGCCGGCGCGGGCGACGGCGGGCGGGCCGGCGAGCGCGACGAGGACGCCATCTGGGCGGAGATCGTCGCGGGCTACGACGCCGTCCACGAGGGCGACCGGGTGCCCTGGCCGGACGAGGAGAACATCGACGAGCCCGCCGGGCGGGACGAGCCGCGCGAGGGCGAGGACCGCACCGGCCGGTTCCCGGACGCCCGGGTGATCCGCGCGGCCCACGACGACGAGGACGACTACCCGCCCGCGCCCGACGAAGAGGGCCACTACGTGCCCCCGCCCCCGCCGCCGCTGCCCAGCGCCGACCCCCTCACCAAGGGCGCCTGGATCGCGCTGGTCGGCGGGCCGCTGTACCTGCTGCTGACGGTGCTGCTGAGCTGGCACGTTCCGGGCTGGGCGGCGTTCCTGGCGGTGGCGGCGTTCATCGGCGGCTTCGTCACGCTGGTGCTGCGGATGGGCGACGAGCCGCGCGACGGCGACGACGGCGCGATCATCTGACCCCTCGGCCGCCCGGGATCCCGGTGGCCGGGGCCCCGGACGGCTAGGGCCTGTTTCAAAGTGGGCCTCAGCCGCGCACGCGAGCGCGTTACCTGACCTGCGGGCCCGACGCCGAAGGCGAGGGCCCGCAGGTCAGATCGCGAAGCGATGTCGCGCTCGCCAAGCCCTGGTGAGGTGCGAGCCGCCAGGCGAGCGCCGTGGGCCAGGGCTTTGAAACACGGCCTAGGGCAGGTGGAGTTCGGCCAGTACCGGCCGGTGGTCGGTGGCCCTGGGGTACAGCTCGACCGGCGCGGGCGGGCCGGGCACGCCGCAGCCGGCGACCTCGATCCGCGGATCGACGAAGATCCCGTCGATGCGGCGGCGCGGCGCGGCCGACGAGAACGTCAGCTCCTCCCCCGCCGGGGCGACGGCGTACCCGTCCTGGAAGCGGCCCGCCAGCAGCGCCCAGGAGTCGCCGCCGGGCTCCTGGTTGACGTCCCCGGCGACCAGCATCGGCGCGCGGTGCCGCCGCCCGGCGCGCTCCAGCAGCGCCAGCACCTGGCGGGTGTGGGCGCGGCGCGGCGCGTCCACCAGGTCCAGATGGGTGCTGGCCGCCACCAGCCGCGCCCCCTCGACCTCCAGCGCCGCGATCGCCAGGCCCCGCCGGTGCAGTCCCGGCACCCGGTGGAGCAGGTGGAACTCGCGGGCGACGGGCGTGACGCGCGGCCCGGCCAGCACCGCCAGCCCGCAGGCGCGCCGCCCGGCGGCGACGGTCATCCCGCACGCGGCGGCCAGCCGGCGGCGCTTGCCCCACCAGCCCCAGAACCGCGGGACCTCCTGGAGGCACAGCACGTCAGGCCGCAGCGCCCGCACCACGCGGACCAGCGCGTCCGGGTCGTCACGCAGCGAACGGATGTTGTAGCTGACGACCCGGAGCACGGGCATGGCGTCTCGCTCCTCAGAGGCGGGCCAGGTCGGCGGCGCCGACGATGCCGGCGGCCGAGCCGAGCTCGGCGATGCGGACCTCCGGCTCCGGCCGGTGGCCGCGTCCGGTCAGCGCGTTGTGGAACGCCGTGCGCACCGGGTCCAGCAGCAGGTCCCCGGCGTCGGACAGGCCGCCGCCGATGATGAACAGGCCGGGGTCGAGGATCGCGGTGAGGTCGGCCAGGCCCTGCCCGGCCCACTTGGCGACGGTGCGGAAGCACTCCAGCGCGGCCGGGTCGCCCTCGCGGGCCGCCTGGGTGATCTCCGGGCCGCTGATGCCCTCGGGGCTGCCCTCGCCCAGCTCCAGCAGCCGGCCGGCCATCGCCGGGGACACCCGGGCCAGCTCGCGGGCCTCGTGCAGCAGGGCGTTGCCGCTGGCGTACTGCTCCCAGCAGCCGCGGTTGCCGCAGCCGCAGCGGCGGCCGTCGGGCACCACCCGGAAGTGGCCGACCTCGGCGCCGATGCCGAACCGTCCCCGGTACAGCTCGCCGTCGATGATGATGCCGCCGCCGATCCCGGTGCCCAGGGTGACCAGCACGATGAAGTCGTGGCCCCGGCCGGCGCCGAACCGCGCCTCGCCCCAGGCGGTGGCGTTGGCGTCGTTCTCCACCACCACCGGCAGCCCGACCCGGTCCTCGACCTTCTGCTTGATGGGCTCGTCGCGCCAGGCCAGGTTGGGCGCGAACAGCACGGTGGAGCGCGTCTCGTCGACGAACCCGGCGGTGCCCAGGCCGACCGCGACGACGTCCTCGAACTTGCCCTTGAGCAGGTCGACGACCTCGGCGATGACCTCGGCGGTCTCCGCCGGGTCGGTGGAGGGCGTGGGCCGCCGCACCTTCTCCAGGATCGTCCCCCGGTCGTCGACGACGCCCGCGGCGACCTTGGTGCCGCCCACATCCACGCCGATGGTCAGGGCCATGTACGCTTCCTCCTCCTCACGCGCCCGCTGACGCGGCCGCGCGCCGCACCGCGGCGTCTCCCCTGTGGGATACCCGTCGGCACGGTGCTACCCGATGTCGATGGGGTCACCGCCGGCGGCGGGCCCCGGCCGGCCGTCCTCCGGCCGTGCCTGTGACGTCGCCCCCGGCCGCCGGCCCGGCTCGCGGGTGCGCTCGTAGGCCGCCACCACGTCCAGCGCCGCCGCCGCCAGGGCCGCCCCGGCCTGCCGGACGTGGCGTCCGACGTCGGGCCCGGACTCGCGCGCCATCGCGATGGCGCGGCAGATCGGGCAGTTGCGGCACTCGGGCGCGCCGGTGGCGATGTGCGGGTCCTCGGTCACGGCCCGGCTCCACACGTCGTCCGCGCCGGTCCCGGCGCCGCCGGTCCCGGATCCGCCGGTCAGGCGCCTGCGCAGGACGTCGAAGAGCTTGGCCGCCTCGTCGAGGACGTCGCCCGGCTGCTCTGTCATGAGAACATTGTCCATCCGTCGTCGGGGTGGAACGGTACCGCCCCACCCGGGCCATCGATGATTACTCAGCCCTCGACGTGCCGTTTCAGTCCCTTGAGGGCCGAATCGATGATCCGCTTCTCGGCCTTGCGCTTGACCATCCCGATCATCGAGACCTTCAGGTCCACCGCCAGCTCGTAGGTCACCTCGGTGCCGTCCCCGGCCTCGGCCAGCAGGTAGGAGCCGTGCAGGTTGGAGATCATCGTGCCGGCGCCGACGGTCTCCCAGCGCACCGCGGTGTCGCCGTCCCAGGTGTAGGTCAGGTCGACGGTGTCGTTGATCGGGCCCATCGAGATGGTCATGCGCGCGCGGGACGCCCGGCCGTCGTCCCCGGTCCCGCCCACCTCGAACCGTACGCCGCTGGTCCACTCCGGGTACGCCTCAAGATCAGCGATCACCTCCATGATCTCGGCCTTTCCGGCCTTGATGGTGATGGAGGAACTCGTCCGGTCGGCCATGCTCGCCCTCGTCTCTTCCTCTGCCGGTCAACGCGCCCGCTTCGGGGCGGCCGGAGGCTCCGGGGACCCTCCGGGGATCTCAGTATCTTTCACACCGTCAGGACGTAGGGGGTGCCGCGCCCCCGGAAGTGCCCGACGTTGACGCACTCGGTGCGGCCGACGCGCATGCGGGCCGCCAGGGGCTGGTGCACGTGCCCGAACAGCGCGTAGCGCGGCTGGACCCGGCGGATCAGGTCGAGCACCGCCTCGCTGCCGCGCTCGAACCGCCGCGCCACCGTGTCGTACAGCAGGTCGGGGACGGCGGGCGGGATGTGGGTGCACAGCACGTCCACCTCGCCCAGCGCCTCGACCTTGGCGGCGTACACGTCGTCGTCCAGCTCGTAGGGGGTGCGGTACTCGGTGCGCAGCCCGCCGCCGACGAACCCGAACCGCAGGCCGCCGATCTCGACGGTCTCGCCGTCCAGCACGTGGTGGCCCTCGCGCAGGTAGTCCCGCCACATGCTCGGGATGTCGACGTTGCCGTAGGTGAGGTAGGCGGGGGTCGGCATCGCGTCGAACAGCTCGGCGTACTGGCGGCGCACGGCGCGTTCGATGTGCGGCCAGGCCTCGCCGTCCAGGGACGCCCACATCCGCCGGGAGAACTCGCGGGCCTCCTCGAACCGCTTGGCGGTGCGCAGCGCGATGAAGCGGTCGGCGTTCTCCTGCCCGAACAGGTCGGCGAAGATGCCCTGCCCGTGGTCGGAGTAGTCGATGAACAGGATCAGGTCGCCCAGGCAGATGAGCGCGTCCGCTCCGTCCCCCGCGCGTTTCAGTGCGTCCGCGCGGCCGTGGACGTCACTCACCACATGGATCCGCATGGACCGACTCTAATGGCGCGTCACGCGCCCCCGCGCGGCGCGTCGCGCCCGGACCATCCGGGGTCAGTCCCGCGCGGCCGCCGCCACCAGCGTCCGCCACTCGCGGACCAGCGCCGCGTCCACCGGCCGCTCCCAGGAGCCGTCGGGCCGCACGGCCGTCCCCACGTGGAACTTGCCGATGCCGGCCGCCGCCAGCACCGCCACGTGCTTGCGGCGCAGTCCCCCGCCCGCCATGATCAGCCCGGCCGCGGCGGGATCCTCGGCGGCGCGCCGGACCAGGGTCTCCACCCCGGCGTCCACGCCGCGCGGCGACCCGGCCGTCAGCACCGTGTCCATGCCGCCGTCCGCGCCGCCCGGGCCCTCGGCCAGGTCGCGCACCACGGGCCAGGCGGCGGCGGGGTCGGCGGCGTGGTCCAGGGCCCGGTGGAACGTCCACGGCAGCGGCGCCACCACCGTCGCGATCTTGCCGGTGGCGGCGGTGTCGACGTTGCCGAACGAGTCCAGGAAGCCCAGCACGAACCCGTCCGCGCCCGCCTCCCGCAGGTCCTCGGCGGCGCGCCGCAGCCGGTCCAGCTCGGGGCCGGTGGTGCGGAAGCCCGCGTTGGCGCGCAGCATCACCCGCATCGGCAGCGATGTGACCTGTCTCATCCTGGCCACGGCCTCCGGGTCGGGGGTGAGCCCGTCGGCCACCATGTCGGCGACCACCTCGACGCGGTCGGCCCCGCCCTCCTGCGCCGCCCGCGCGTCGGCCACGGTCAGCGCGATCACCTCGAGCAGCGGCATGGCTCGGTCCCCCTGGGTCACCTGGGCTTTTCCAGATCAAGGTTAGGCGGTCCCGGCGCCGCGCCCCGCCGCGCCCGGCGGACCTTTGCCGGTCGTTGACCCCTCCCGCGGCGCGGTCCGGCGGCCACGGTCCGTGACGGTGGCGGGCACGTAGGCTGTCACCTGGGCTGACCAGCAGAGCCGTTGCTACCCATGGGTATCTTCCCGGGCCGGATGCCTGTACCGTCGTCCCCGCCGTATGCAGTGACAACCGAGGAGTGGCAGTGCGCGAGTTCAGCGTCCCCGCCATGGTGGAGGTATCGGATTCCACCAATCTGACCGACGCGCCCTTCACCCGAGCCGACCGGGAACCCGGCCGGATCGTGCTCCGCCGCAAGGACGGCGACGCGTGGCGCGCGGTGACCGCCGGCGAGTTCGCCGCCGAGGTGTCCCGGGTGGCCAAGGGCCTGGTCGCCGCCGGGATCGAGCCGGGCGACCGCGTCGCGCTGATGTCGCGGACCCGCTACGAGTGGACCGTTCTCGACTACGCCGTCTGGACGGCGGGCGCGGTCACCGTCCCGGTCTACGAGACCTCCTCCGCCGAGCAGGTGGAGTGGATCATCGGGGACTCCGGGGCCCGGGCCGTGTTCGCCGAGACCGGCGCGCACCTGGACACCGTCGCCGAGGTCCGGGACCGGCTCCCGGGACTCGCGCACGTCTGGGGCATCGACGCCGGGGACGTCGACACCGTCGCCGCCGGCGGCGCGGAGGTGTCCGACGAGACCCTCGCCGAGCGCCGCCGGTCCCGCACCGCCGCCGACGTCGCCACCCTCGTCTACACCTCCGGCACCACCGGCCGCCCCAAGGGATGCGAGATCACCCACGGGAACCTGGTGCTGACCAGCCGCAACGCCGTCCAGGGCGCGATCGCCGAGATCGCCGTGGACGGCAGCTCCACGCTGCTGTTCCTGCCGCTGGCGCACGTGTTCGCCCGCCTCATCCAGGTCGCGTGCGTCGAGGGCGCGATCGTGCTGGGCCACAGCGACATCCCGAACCTGCTGCCGGACCTGGCGAGCTACCGGCCGACGTTCCTGCTGGCCGTGCCGCGCGTGTTCGAGAAGGTCTACAACGGCGCCGAGCAGAAGGCCATCGCGGGCGGCAAGGGCAAGATCTTCGCCACCGCCGCCGAGACCGCCATCGCCTACAGCAAGGCCCTGGACACCGGCGGCCCCGGCCTCGGGCTGAAGGTCAGGCACGCGGTGTTCAACAAGCTGGTCTACGGCAAGCTGCGCGAGGCCGTCGGCGGGCGCGTCCAGTACGCGGTGTCGGGCGGCGCGGCCCTCGGCGAGCGCCTCGGCCACTTCTTCCGCGGCGTCGGCATCGTCATCCTGGAGGGCTACGGCCTCACCGAGACCACCGCCCCCGTCACCGTCAACCGGCCCTCCGCCATGAAGGTCGGCACGGTCGGCCAGCCGATCCCCGGCACGACCATCCGGATCGCCGAGGACGGCGAGGTGCTGGCCAAGGGCGTGCCGGTCTTCGCGGGCTACTGGAACAACGAGTCCGCCACCAAGGAGGCCCTGGAGGAGGGCTGGTTCCGCACCGGCGACCTGGGCTCGCTGGACGCCGACGGCTTCCTGAAGATCACCGGCCGGAAGAAGGAGATCCTGGTCACCGCGGGCGGCAAGAACGTCGCGCCCGCCCCGCTGGAGGACCGGCTGCGCGCCTGTCCGCTGATCAGCCAGGCGCTGGTGCTCGGCGACGGCCGCAAGTTCATCTCCGCGCTGATCACGCTGGACGAGGAGGCCCTCGGCCCGTGGAAGGAGCAGCACGGCAAGCCCGCCGCCATGACGGTCGAGGAGCTGCGCAACGACCCCGAGGTCATCGCCGAGATCGAGGCGGCCGTGGCCGACGCCAACAAGTCGGTCTCGCACGCCGAGGCGATCAAGAAGTACCAGATCCTCGGCGTGGACTTCAGCGAGGAGGCCGGGCACGTGACCCCGAGCCTGAAGGTCCGCCGGCACGCGGTCCTCAAGGACTTCGCCGACGAGATCGACGCCCTCTACTCCTGAGGACCCGGTAGCGCCGACGTCACCGGATCCTTACTCCCACCTGGGGATATTCTCGGCGGGGAGGGATCTTCCTCCCCGCCCAGACCCCCGGCAGGAGTGATCGCGTGCGCGAGACCGGCGTCCCCATCGAGTTCCCCGTCCCGGAGCCGGCGAACCTGACGGACACGCCGTTCGAGCGGGCCGCGGCCGAGCCGGGGCGGATCGTGCTGCGCCGGCGCCGGGGCGACGCCTGGAGCGCGGTGACGGCGGCCGAGTTCGCCGCCGAGGTGTCCGCCGTCGCCAAGGGCCTCATCGCCGCCGGGATCCGGCCCGGCGACCGCGTCGCGCTGATGTCGCGGACCCGCTACGAGTGGACCGTCCTCGACTACGCCGTCTGGACGGCGGGCGCGATCACCGTCCCGGTCTACGAGACCTCCTCCCCCGCGCAGATCGCGTGGATCGCCGGGGACTCGGGGGCGGTCGCCGCGTTCGCCGAGACCCCCGCCCACCTGGACGCCCTCGCCGGGCTCCGGAACGAGCTGCCGGGGCTCAGGCACGTGTGGGGCATCGACACCGGCGACCTCGACGCGCTCGTCGGCGACGGCGAGGACGTCCCCGACGAGACCGTCGCGCTGCGGCGGCAGGGCGTGGTCGCCGACGACCCGGCGACGATCGTCTACACCTCCGGCACCACCGGCCGCCCCAAGGGCTGCGAGCTCACCCACCGCAACTTCCTCGGCACCGCCCGCAACGTGGTGCGCGGCGGCGTCCCGCAGATCGCCGAGGGGAACGCCTCCACCCTGCTGTTCCTGCCGCTGGCGCACGTGTTCGCGCGCCTCATCCAGGTCGGCTGCGTCGAGTACGGGATGGTGCTGGCGCACAGCGACGTGCCGAGCCTCCAGCGGGACCTGGCGACGTTCCGGCCGACGTTCCTGCTGGCCGTGCCGCGCGTGTTCGAGAAGGTCCACAACGGCGCCGCGCAGCGGGCCGCCGCCGAGGGCAAGGGAAGGATCTTCGACCTCGCCGCCGAGACGGCCGTGGCCTACAGCCGCTCCCTGGACGCCGGCGGCCCCGGCCTCGGCCTGCGGCTCCGGCACCGGGTCTTCGACCGGCTCGTCTACGGCAGGCTGCGCGCGGCCGTCGGCGGCCGGCTCCGCTACGCGATGTCCGGCGGCGCGGCCCTCGGCGAGCGCCTCGGCCACTTCTTCCGCGGCGTCGGCATCCAGATCATCGAGGGCTACGGCCTCACCGAGACCACCGCCCCGGTCCTGGGCAACCGCTTCACCCCGGGCGGCAACCGCATGGGCACGGTCGGCAGGCCGTTCCCCGGCACCGACGTGCGCGTCTCCGACGACGGGGAGGTCCTGGTGCGCGGGATCAGCGTCTTCAAGGGCTACTGGAACGACAAGGAGGCCACCGGGCGGGCCGTGCGGGACGGCTGGTTCCACACCGGCGACCTCGGCGTCCTGGACCCCGACGGCTTCCTGAAGATCACCGGCCGGAAGAAGGAGATCCTGGTGACGGCCGCGGGCAAGAACGTCGCCCCCGGCCCCCTGGAGGACGTGATCCGCGCCCATCCCCTGGTCAGCCAGGTGCTGGTGGTCGGCGACGGCCGCCGGTTCGTCGCCGCGCTGGTCACGCTGGACCAGGAGGCGGTCGCCGCCTGGCGCGCCCTCCACCCCGGCGGCGACGTCCGCACGGAGATCGACGCGGCCGTCGCGGAGGCGAACGCGACGGTGTCCAGGGCCGAGGGCATCCGCAGGTACACGATCCTCGACACCGACTGGACCGAGGAGAGCGGGCACCTGACCCCGAGCCTGAAGGTCCGCCGCCACACGGTGATGAGGGACTTCGCCGCCGAGATCGAGGCCCTCTACGACGCCCGGTGACCGACCAGGCCGTGCTCGTAGGCCAGGATCACCAGTTGCACCCGGTCGCGCACCCCGAGCTTGGTGATGGCCCTGGTCACATGCGTCTTGACGGTCAGCGGACTGATCATCAGGGCGGCGGCGATCTCGTCGTTGGACAGCCCGGTGGCGATGAGCCGCACCACCTCGGCCTCGCGGGCGGTGAGGGCGCCGAGGTCGGCCGAGGGCCGGGGCCGGCCGGCGAACCGCTCCACCACGCGGCGGGTGACGCCGGGCGACAGCAGCGAGTCGCCCGCCGCCACGACGGCGACCGCCCGGCGCAGCTCGTCCGGCTCCACCTCCTTGGTCAGGAACCCGCTGGCCCCGGCGCGCAGCGCCTCGAAGACGTGCTCGTCGGTGTCGAACGTCGTCAGGATGACCACCCGGACGGCGGGCAGCGCGGCCAGGATCCGCCGGGTCGCCTCGATCCCGTCCATGCCCGGCATCCGGATGTCCATCAGCACCACGTCGGGCTCCAGCCGCACCGCCTCCCGCACGGCCCGCTCGCCGGTCGCGGCCTCGCCGACCACGGCGATCCCCTCGGCGCGGGCGAGCAGGGCGCGGAACCCGGCCCGGACCAGGGACTGGTCGTCGACCAGCAGCACGTTGATCGTCATGCCGGCGATCCCGCCCTCTCGGCGGCCGCGCCGGCGGCCGTCCCGGCGACGGGCAGGGCGGCGCGGACCGTGAAGCCGTCGCCGGAGGTCAGGTCCAGGGTGCCGTCGAGCGCGGCCACGCGCTCCCGCATCCCGGTCAGGCCGTGCCCCGCCGCGAACGCCGCCGGGCCCGCCCCGTCGTCGGTCACCTCCACCCGCAGCTCCCCCGGCCGCGCGGCCAGCCGCACGTCGAGCCGGGCCGCAGCGGCGTGCCGCAGCGTGTTGGTGACGGCCTCGCGCACGATCCGGTAGGCGGCCACGCCCTGCGCGGCGGGCACCCCGTCCAGGTCGCCCTCCCGGTGGAGCGTCGCGGTCAGCCCGGCGGCCCGTGCACGGTCCAGCAGTTCCGGCACCTCCGCGAGGCCCGCCGGGCCGTCGCGCAGGTCCCCGACGAACGCCTTGAGGTCCCGCATCGCCCGGCCCCGGACCTCCATCGCGGTGCGCAGCGCCGCCCTCGCCTCCTCCGGGGAGTCCGCCAGGGTGTCGGCGGCCACGTGGAGGTGGACGCCGACGACGGCCAGGGTGTGCGCCACCACGTCGTGGACCTCGCGGGAGATCTCCAGGCGCTGTTCGGCCAGCCGGGCGCGCTCCTGGTCGACCAGGCGGGCCTCGTGCTCGTCCCGCCAGCGGCCGTACTGCCGCCGGGCGACGGCCCCGGTCAGCACCAGCGCCAGCCACAGCGCCTCCACGCCGATCCGGGCGGCCGTCTCCGAGACGCCGGAGGTCCCGGCCAGTTCCCGGGGCAGGCCGCACAGCAGGACCGCCGCGCCGATCCCGGCGCTCCAGCCGACGCGCCCCCGTGCCGCGGCGCTCACCAGGGCGGGGGTGAGCGGCCACAGCCAGCCACCCTCGAACAGGCCCGCCCACCGGTAGCCGACCATCACGGCGGCCGACACCGTCAGCACCGCGACCGGGTGGCGTCTGCGGAACAGCATCGCCCCGCCCAGCAGCGCCGCCGGCGCGAGCGTGCCCTCGTAGGTGAGCGTCGCGCCGACCACGGCCGGGCCCATGACCACGGCGACCGCCGTCAGCACGGCCAGCGCCGCGTCGACCAGCCGTTCCCACGCCACCCGCGTCATCGGCGCGCCTTCCGGCGCGGGCCGGTGGCGACCGCCGGCATCCAGACCAGATCCACGCCGACCACCCGTTCCCGCGTTCCGCACGTCACCGGCACGCCCTCCGGTGCGGGCCGGTGGCAACCACCAGCAGCCAGACCAAGTCCACGCCGACCACCAACCGCGTCGGCCAGTCGTTCCCGCGCCCCGCGCGTCACCGGCGCGGTCCCCGGTGCGGGCCGGTGGCGGCCACCAGCAGCCAGGCCAGGTCCGCGCCGATCGCCAGCCGTTCGGCCAGCCCCAGCGGCGCGCTGTGCGTGATCATCATCCGGTCCACGAGGGCGGCGGCGAACAGCGCCAGCCCGATCCCGGCCGCCCAGGCGCACGCCCGCAGCGCGCCGGCGCGGGAGCGCCACGCCGGATCCCGCCGCCACCGGCGGGTGAGCAGCATGATCGCGGCCAGCAGCGTCAGCAGCCCGGCCCACGCCGCGAGGCCGTGCACGCCGTCCGAGCGCGACCGGTCCGCCCAGTCGCCCGGCGGGTCGGCCGGGAAGACCGCGGCGACCGCCGCGCACACCGCGAACCCGGCCAGCAGCCACCGTCCGGCGCCGCCCGGCACGAGCGCGGCCAGCGCCGCCCCTCCGGCGGAGAACGCGACCAGGCCGAGCGTCACCAGCCAGCCCGCCGAGGCGTTGACGAACGCGCTGATCGCCTCGGCGAGCGGGCTGTACTCCTGGTTCACCAGGTCCGACAGGGTGAACGCCAGCGCGCAGAGCGCGAGCCCGGCGGCGGACCCCCGGAGCACCCGCGTACGAGGGAAGGTCGTTTCCATGCGGACGACGTTAGGTTCCGGCCGCAGAGCGGCGCGTCGCCCGGAAAGCGTCACCTCATCCTGCGCCGCCGGAGCACCCCCGTACATCGGACGGTGTAGTCAGGCGAGCGCCGCGACGGCGTCGCCGACCGGGGTGTCGCCGTTGAGGAGCTCCAGGGTCGTGCGGTTCACCCGCGGGTTCGACAGCAGCTCGGCCAGGACGGCGGCCGTGTCGTCGCGGGTGATGTCGCCCCGGCCCAGTTCCCCGGCGGCCAGCCGGACCCGGCCGGTGCCCGGATCGTCGGTCAGGCGGCCGGGACGCAGGATCACCCAGTCCAGGTCGCGGGCCCGCAGGTCGTCCTCGGCCTCGCCCTTCGCCCGCACGTAGGCGGCCCACACCTCGTCGGTGCCGGGGCGCGGCGGGCGGCCGGCGCCCATCGCCGAGATCTGGAGGAAGCGGCGGACCCCGGCGCGCTCGGCGGCGTCGGCCAGCAGCACCGACGCCCCGCGGTCCACGGTGTCCTTGCGGGCCACGCCGCTGCCCGGCCCCGCCCCGGCCGCGAACACGACCGCGTCCGCGCCGGAGACGTGGCCGGTCACCTCCTCCGGCGTCGCCCTCTCCAGGTCGCACACGACCGGCCCGGCCCCCACGTCCCGGATGTCGGCGGCGTGGTCCGGATTCCGGACCAGGCTCCGCACGACGTCCCCCCGGGCGCTCAGCAGCCGGGCCAGCCGCAGCGCGATCTGGCCGTGCCCTCCCGCGATCACGATGTCCATGCTCGTGATCCTACGGAGGAGGCGACGGCGGTCAGCAGTTGCGTCCGCCGTTGATGCAGGCCACGGCGCGGCGCATCAGCGAGTCGGGCATCACGTTCTCGAAGTCGGCGTGGTCGGTCACCGGGTCGTGGCCCTGCTCGGGGAAGCTGTCCACGGCGAACGCCAGCGGCCGGTTCGGCAGGTTGTACGACAGCGTCATCCGCAGCTGCGGGACCGCCCGCGTCCCGGACGGGCAACGGCCGTCGCCGTTCGGGAACACGATGTGCGTGCGGTGGTTGGCGCTGTCGGTGTTGCGGCCGTCCCAGCAGCTCGGGAACTCCAGGACGCGCGTGACCCGGCTGCCCCTCGGGCACAGCGGGTACTTGTCGGTGAACGCCCGGTTCTCGAACCCGCTACAGGTCCACAGCGCGCGGGCGTTGGCGGTGCCGTTGGTGCCCGCCTTGGCGTCGCCGGTGATGATCCGCATGAACCGCGGCATCGCGGTGACCTTGCTCTTGGGGTTGCCGACGAACTGCATCCGCGCCTGCGCTGGCAGCACGATCCGGCCCACGTTGCCGTCGGCCGTGCTCTGCTGCGCCTGGTCGGAGTCGTCCCGCTGGGCGCGGTTGCGCATCACCGGCCAGAAGTAGGTGGACCTGTCGTTGAGCGCGCAGGTGGTCCCGGCGACGGCCAGGCTCTCGTCGGTGGAGAACCCGTCGGTGGACAGGTTGCCCACGTAGTCGTGGATGTGGTGGGCGCCGTTGCGGACGCCGGGCGCGACGATGAAGTTGTCGGGGTTGTGGTGCTGGTTCTCGTTGCGCCCGCAGCGCGAGGTGAACGAGCCGCGCGAGCCGCTGCGGCTCACCGCCGGCCGGTTGCGGCGCGGGGCCTGGCGGATGCTGACGAAGTCGCCGCGGTCCGGCCCCGGCTTCACCTGGTTCTGGTTGCCCTGGTTCTGCTGGCCCTGGTTCTGGTCGCCCTGGTTGTCTCCCTGGTTGTCTCCCTGGCCGTTCTGGTCGCCTTCTTGGCCGTCGCCGTTCTGGCCGTTCTGATCGCCCTGCTGGCCGCCGTTCTGGTCGCCCTGCTGGCCGCCGTTCTGGTCGCCCTGCTGGCCGCCGTTCTGATCGCCCTGCTGGCCGCCGTTCTGGTCGTTCTGGTTCTGGCCGTCCTGCTGCCCGCCGTCGCCGTTGCGGCCGTCGTTGCGCTGATCGTCGGGATCCTGGCCGTTCTGGTCGCCCGGTTCGGCGACGCGGACCGGGGCGGAACGGCTCTCGGCCGCCGCCGTCACGGGCGATCCGACCGCCGTGGCGGCCAGCAGGAGTGCCGGGACGACGACGGCGATACCCTTTTTGCTTGCCATGGAATTCTCCTGTTTCGCGGGGTTCTGCGGTCACGAGGCAAGGGACGCCTTGGTGGCCAGTCCGGTGCTCTCCAGCAGAGCCATGTGCGTGTTCACATAACGCAGCGAGCGTTCGGCGAAAGCACGGATCTCGGTGTTCTCGGTACTGGCCCGGGTCTTGGCGATGACGCCGAAGACCTTTCCGTGCGCGGCGCGCAGCCGCAGCACGAACGTCTGGTCGTAGTCGGGCCCGGCCTTGCTCGACAGCTCGGCCAGCCAGCGCTTCTGGTCGGCGTTGGGCTCGATGGGCAGCATCACCCCGAGCTTGGCGGCGGTGGCGCGCACGTCGGCGTCCAGCCGCATGTGCTGCTCCATGATGATGTCCGCCACCTCCTTGACCTTGGCGCTGGAGGCGCGCTCCTGGGCCTGCTGGCCGGCGGGCATCTCCCACAGCCCGGCCCGGCGGACGGCCTCCAGCAGCGACCGGTCGGTGGCCGACAGCGGACCCCAGCGGGTCTGGACGGTCCCCGTCGGGTTGCCCGCGACGCTGGCGGACGCGTTGCCCGCCGAGGTCCCGGACCGGCCGAGGACCACCAGGGCCGCCAGCGCCACGGCGACGGCGGCGGCCGCCGCCAGCATCCACCGGGCGTTCGCCATCCGGCGCATGCGGCGCATCCGGCGGCCGTAGGACTTCCTCACAGGGAATCCGCCTCCTTTCCGCGTTCTCCGAAACGACCCGGCGCGGGGTCGTAGGGAAATACGCGCCGACGCCGTTCCCGGTTCAGCCGGAACAGCATTTATCGGAGGTTTTTCAGGACCCTGGAAAAAGGCATGCCGACAATCCGGCCGGAAAACACCGGCCGGATTGTCGGCGCGTTCTCAGGAACGCCGGGCCGGGCTTCGCGACATGCCGTTGGTGACGCGCAGCGCCAGCGCCGGGCACATCGACACGGCGCGCTGCACGTCGCGTTCCATCCAGGCGGGGATGTCGGTGCCGAGCACGACGGGGAAGCCGTACCGGTCGAGCTGGATCAGCTCGGGCACCAGGTAGGCGCACAGGCCGTGGCCGTCGCAGCGGCTCCAGTCGATGGCGACCCTCCCCTCGGAGCCGTCGGGCACCGGCAGCGGCAGCACGCCGAACGTCGACTGCCCGCACGTGCCGCCGTACCGGTGCTCGGCGATGTCGGCGGCGAACGTGTCCATCGCCGACAGCACGAACCGGGCGGTGCCGTCGGGGTGGCCGCACGCGCCGCGCCCCATGCCGACGGCGGCGGCGCGGCGGACGTCCTCCACCGACGCCGCGCCCTCGGTGAGCGCGTTGAGGGCGCGGACCACGTCCGGCAGGCCCATCCGGCACGGCCCGCACTGCCCGGCCGACTGGGCGGCCAGGTAGGAGGCGATGCGGGTGACCTCGCCGAGCGGGCAGGTGCCCTCGGGCAGCGGCAGGATGATGCCCGCGCCGACGGTGCCGCCGACCGCGCGCATGCCCTTGCCGGACAGGCGGGCGCGGCGCACCGCGGGCGGGTCCAGCCACATGCCGTGGTAGCCGCCGACCAGCACGCCCTGCCCGGCCGGGACGCCGCAGTACTCCAGCACCGCCGTCAGCGGGGTGTCGTAGGGGGCCTCGACGACCTGGGTGCCGCCGACGGTCAGCAGCGTGGTGCCGGGCTCGTCCTCGGTGCCGACCGAGGCGTACAGGTCGGGGCCGAGCGAGGTGAGCACGGCCAGCTGCGCGAACGTCTCGGTGTTGGACAGCAGGGTGGGGCAGCCGTCGACGCCGGACTCGGCGGTGCGGACCTTCACCCCGAACGGGATGGGGACGTCCCCGTTGATCGCCCGGACGACCGAGCCGCTCTCGCCGGAGATGAACCGTTCGGTGAGGCGGACGACGCGGGCGGGCATCCGGCGTTCGGTGATGGCGGCCCGCACCGAGCGGGCGGCCTCGTCGTTCTCGACGGCGACCACGATCCGCTGGGTGCCGAGGGCGGTCGCGGCGATCTGCGCGCCGTCCAGCACCAGGTGGGGGGCGCGGGTGAGCAGCACCTTGTCCTTGCAGCTGCCCGGCTCGCCCTCGGCCCCGTTGACGACCACGACGGCGTCCTCGCCGGGCAGGCGGTCGTCGGCGCCCTCGCCGGGCAGCAGGTCGGTCTGGTCGGCCGACGGGTGCACGACGCGGGCGGCGACGGCCATGAGCTTGCGGGCGAACGGGAACCCCGCGCCGCCCCGGCCGCGCATGCCGACCTGCTCGGCCGCCTTGACGATCTCGTCGAGCAGCGGGGTGCGCAGCTTGCCGTGCACGGCCTGGTGGCGTTCCAGGTCGAGGCGGTCGAACCGGTCGAACCCCAGCGTCAGCCGGGGACCGCCGAGGTCCGAGACGGTGATCGTGGAGGTCGAGGTCATCGCGCCACCCGGGTGCCGCGCGGGTCGCCGACCGTGGCGCGGGGCTCGGGGACCGGCGTCTCGGCGCGGGACGCGGCGGGCCGGCGCTCGGGGGCGGGCGTCAGGCCCTCCCCGGCGTGGCCGATCCGGCGCGGCCGGGTCGAGACGGCCAGCCGGGTGAGCACGGCCAGCGCGACCGCGCCCATGCACAGCACGTAGCCGAGGACCACCCAGTTGGCGGGGGCGCGGCCCGCGGTGAGGCCGTGCGCGATGCCGACCGGCCAGGCCAGGTAGGCGACCGAGTGCAGGGACCGCCACACCCACGGCCGGGCGCGGCGGGCGAACCGGGCGCGCAGCACGCCGGTCGCGGCGACCACCAGCATGAGCTGGAACGCCAGCGTGCCGAGCCCGACCGGGTCGACGCCGGGCACCACGACGTTCACCGGCGCGGCGACCCCGCCGAGCACCTTCACCAGCAGGTGCGCCACGACGAAGGTGACCGCCAGGACCGAGGCGGCGCGGTGCACGCCCTGGAACAGCACCCGGTGGTGGATCCGCAGGAGGACGCGTTCGGAGGCCAGCACGCCGGTGACCACGGCGGTGGTCATCGTCAGCAGCGTGAACACGCCCGCGTAGAAGGACAGGAACCGCTGCAGGCCCCCGGCCAGGGCCGCGCCGGGCGGCGTGACGGCGCCGACGGTCACGATCAGCGCGCCGAACGCGGTGGCCGCCAGCGCCCAGGTCGGGAGGAGCGGATCCTCACTGCTGCGGGTCTTCACGTTGTCTCCTCTTGTCGTTGGCGGGCTTCTTCGCGGGGCGCTCGCCCTTGGGGCCGCCGGACCGGGCGGGACCGGCGGCGAGGCCGAGGTTGGCCAGCAGCCCGCCGGTCAGCACCTGGATGTCGCCGCGTTCGGCGAACCCCAGCAGCGGGGCGGCGCGTTCGCGGAACGTCCAGCCGCCGAGCCGCGCCCCCTCGAACGGGACGTCGTCGGCCCCGCGCCGCAGCCCGAACTGCACGTCGGGCCGGGGGGCGGGCGCGCCGCCGCAGGGCCGCTGGGTGCCGGTGCGGCCGAGGGGCTCGCCGCGCCGCACCAGGCTGCCGGGGCGGACGCGGACGACGTCGCGCATCCGGTAGTAGGTGGTGGCCAGTCCGCTGGGGTGGACCAGCAGGACCAGTCCGCCGCCGCCCGCCGAGCAGAAGCGGTAGAGGCGGCCGTCGCCGGCGGCGGTGACGGTGCCGTCGCCGCCCCAGAACGTCAGGGACCCCAGCGGGCGCGGGGAGTTGCGGGTGGGGACCGCGCCCATCGACCAGGTCGCGCCGACCCGCCAGGGCAGTATCAGGCCGTCGCCCGCGCGGGCGCCGTTGACGGCGGCGGCGGCCTGCTCGGCGGTGACCGTGGCGTGGCGGTTCAGCGCGCGGGCCTCGTCGGCCGACATCAGCGCGGGCGGCATCCGGGTCAGCAGCGCGCCGAACCCGGAGGTGCCCGACAGCGCCGCCTGCCAGCCGCTGCGCGGGGTCCAGCGGGCGGCGAAGAACGCGACCTCGGGGAGGGCGGCGGAGTCGTCCGGCACGGGGATGGTGGTGGTGCCGAACGCCCAGGTCCGGTCGCGGCTGATCCGGTCGGTGCCGACGATCGGCTGCGCCGTGCCGGCCGCGCCGTACTTCTGGCGGGCCGCCGCGCCGCGCTCCTGGAGGGTGATCCGGCGGACCCGGTCGGTGAGCGCCTGGACGTCGGGGACGGGCGCCGGGGCGCCGCCCCGGTCCCGGTCGGGCCGCGCGGGGGCGGTGCGCGGCGGGTCCTGGGCGGGGCGGGTCGCGCG
Source organism: Actinomadura kijaniata (assembly GCF_014138665.1). NCBI lineage: Bacteria > Bacillati > Actinomycetota > Actinomycetes > Streptosporangiales > Thermomonosporaceae > Actinomadura > Actinomadura kijaniata. Next base: position 15,546 of record NZ_JACJIA010000007.1, on the reverse strand, counting down.
GGGGCGGGACCGTTCGGCGCGGCCCTGCGCGCCGACGGTGTCGGTGCCGCCGATCGGGCCGCCCTCCAGCAGCGTCCGCTCCACGACCGCCAGCAGCCCCAGGCCCACCATGATCGACAGCACGAGCGCCCCGGTGCCGAGCCGGTCGGCCGGGCCGTGCGGGCGCCGCGCCGGGGGCCTGCGCCGGGCCGGGGCGCGCGGCGGCTCCGGTCTCCTGGGGGGCGGCTCGGGCCGCTGGGGCCGCTCCGCCCGGGGCGCCGCGCGCCGCGCGTCGGGGGCGGAGGCGCCCCACTCCCGCGCGTCGAACGGCACGTCCCAGGGCAGCACGGTCAGCGGCTCGTCCCGCACCGTCTCGCGCGGGGACCGCTGCCTGGGCTGCTGCCGGACCGGGCGTCCCGGCTCCGGCCGGGGCTCCTGCCAGGGGGGTGCGTCCCGCCGCGGCTCGTCCCGCACGCCCTGGCGTGCGGCGGGCCGTGGGGTCTGACGGGGACGGGCCTTCTCCGCGTCACGCCGCCGGCCGCGCCGGCGGGAACGGGCGGACGGGTCCGCCCAGAAGGCGGCATGCGCGTCGTTCTGCGCCTCGTCGTAGGGCACATGCCTGCTCTCGCGTCGCGCCATTCCCTCTCCTGCTGGAGATGGCGGAGAGCGTCGCGGACGACGGCGAGGGCCGAAGGGTTCCTGAGAAAGGGTGGACGACGGTCGCGGAGCCCGCTCGCTCCTACCGCGTCACCCCCGGAGCATACGCCCCAAGAGCCCCAATGCCAGGGGTTGCCGGAAAAAATCCGTCAGGAGCGGCCCGCGGGCCCGTCCGACAGGGCGGTACGCGCGAAGGCCAGCAGATGTTCACGCATCGCCCCGGCCTCCTCCGGGTCGTCGAGGTCGACGCCGATGAGCGAGCCGATCTGCGGCAGCGCCAGCGGCATCATGGCCAGGGCCTTCAGCGCCAGCATCGTGCGCGCGACGCGGGGCGACCGCTCCTCGCCGAGGGCCTCGGCGAGCGCGTCCACGCGGCTCCCGCACAGCTCGACCCGCCACTGCCGGTCGGGCAGGTCGTCGGTGCGCTCGTGCAGCGACTCCCACATCAGCAGGCGCAGCAGGTCGGGGTGCTCGCGGTAGTAGTCGAACAGCCGTCCCACGTACTCCACCGGCCCGTCGTCGCCGGGACCGGCGGTCACCCGGGCGAAGTCGTCCAGGGCGCGCTTGACGACCGCGTCGAAGAGCTTCTCCTTGCTGCCGAAGTAGCCGTAGATCCGCTCCTTGTTGACCCCGGCGCGGCGGGCGATGCGGTCCACGCGGGCCCCGGCGATGCCGTGCTGGGCGAACTCGTCGTGGGCGGCGGCCAGCAGCGCCTCCTTGGTGGCGGCGGCGCGGGCGGAGTCGGCGGGCCCGGCGGGTCTCGCGTCGGCGTGCTTCGGCATGGGCCGCATCATAGCCGATCGATAACCAACCGGTTGGTTGACATCCAACTGGTTGGTTGGCTAATGTCCCGCGGCATGACGCAGGTACTGCACCCCCCGCTCCCCCTGGCCCGCCCCGCGGCGGGCCCCGCGCCGTTCGGCCGCACCGCCGCGGTCTTCTCGTTCACGGCGCTGCTGGCGACCGGCCAGCTCTACGGGCTGATCCCGCTGGTGGACGCGATGGCGGGGCGGTGGCACACCACCCCCGCCGCCGTGACCTGGCTGATGACGGTCTACGGCTTCGGCTACGCGGCCGGGTTCCTGCTGTTCGGGCCGTTGTCGGACCGGTACGGCCGCCGCCGCGTGATCGTCACCGGGGTCGCGGGCGCGGCCGTGCTGACGGCGGCGCTGGCCGCCGCGCCCGGGTTCGGCGTCGCGCTGGCGCTGCGCGTGGCGCAGGGCATGGCGATGGGCGCGTTCCCGCCGGTGGCGATGGCCTATGTCGGCGAGCGGATCGAGCCGCGCCGCCGCCTGGTCACGGTGACGGCGATGACCACCGGTTTCCTGGCCGCCGCCGCGATCGCGCAGGTCGCGGCGCAGGCGGTGGCCGGGTACGGCTGGCGGTGGTTCTTCGTGGCGGGGGCCGCGCTGTTCGCGCTGGCGGCGGTGGCGCTGCACCGGGTGATGCTGCCGGACGCGCCGGACGCCGGGCGCTCCCCGCTGGACGCCTACCGGGCGATGCCGTCGCTGCTGGTCTCCCGCGACCTGCGGCTGATCTACGCGGCGGTGCCGACCGTGCTGACCGGGTTCGTGGCGGTGTTCACCGGGCTCCAGCTCACCGGCGTCACCGGCCTGCTGGGGCTGCGCGCCAGCGGCCTGCCGGTGATCCTGGCGGTGCCGTTCCTGATGCCGCTGCTGGCCCGGGTGAACGCCCCGCTGCGCGCCGGGCTGGCCCTGGCCCTGGCGGGCGCGGCGGCGCTGCTCACCGGCCTGCTGACGCCCGGCACGGCCGGGCTGGCGGTGCTGCTGATGCTGCTGACCGCCGGGGTCGCCGTCGCCGCGCCCAGCCTGATCGACACGATCGGCGCCCGCGCCGGGGCGGCGCGCGGTCCGGCCAGCTCGCTGTTCACCGCCCTGCTGTTCGTGGGCGCGAGCCTCGGCCCCCAGCTCGCCGGGGCGCTCACCGGCGGCGGCCTGGCCCCGCTGTCCTACGCGCTGGCGGCCCTGTTCGGGGCGGGCGCGCTGCTGCTGGCGCTCACCGCCCGGAGCGCGTCACAGACCGCGTAGGAAGCGCGCCGCGACCGGCGCCGCCACCCTGGGGCCCGAGCCGCCCCCGGCGACGAACACCGCGAACGCCACGTCGCCGCGGAAGCCGATGAACCAGGCGTGGGGGTCCCCGCCGCCGCCGATCTCCGCCGTTCCCGTCTTGCCCGCCGTTCCCGCCGGGAGCCCGGCCCGCGCGGCGGTGCCCTCGGTGACGACCGCGCGCATCATGTCCCGCAGCGCCGCCGCGCCCGGCACCGGGCGCGGCGGCGCCGTCCGCCCGCCGGCCCTGCGCAGGCTCCGCGCCTCCAGCAGGCGCGGCGAACGCCGGGAGCCGTCCGCCACGGCCGCCGCGACCGTGGCCATCAGCAGCGGCGTCGCCTGGACGCGGCCCTGGCCGATCGCCGACTCGGCCAGCTCGGCGCCCTCACCGGTCTTGGGGAAGTCGCTGTAGGCCGAGGCCGCGCCGGGCCACAGCCGCTCGCCGAACCCGAACGCCCCGGCCGCCGACGCCAGCCCCGCCGCCCGGCTCCGGCCGACGGTCAGGGTCGCGAACGTGGTGTTGCAGGACTCGGCGAACGCCCGGCGCAGCGTGGTGCGGCCCAGCGACGCCCCCTCGTGGTTGGTGATGGTGCGCTGCGCGGCGACGGCGCGGGCCGGGCAGTCCACCGCGCCGCCCCCGCCCATCCCCCGGCCCAGCAGCGCGGCGGCGCTCACCACCTTGAACGTGGAGCCCGGCGGGTACAGGTTGACGAACGCGCCCTGCCCGCCGAGGGTGTCGGCGATCCCGAGGACCTCCCCGGTGGACGGGCGCAGCGCCACGACCGCGCCGTCGCCGGGCGCGCCCCGCAGCGCCTTCTCGGCGGCGGCCTGCACGTCCGGGTCGATGGTGGTGCGGACCTTCTCGCCGCGCGGCGCGCCCAGCAGCTTCAGCCGCCGGAACTCCCCGCCGGCCCGGTCGCGCACCTCGACCGCCCAGGCGGTGGCGGGCTCGGACTCCTCGTCGTCCCCATCCTCGCCGTCCGCCGCGTCGTAACGGTCGGTGAGGTCGGTCAGGTAGGGCCCGAGCGGCCCGTCGCCGGACAGCGCCCCGCCGTCGCGGGCGGTGAACGTGACGGGCTGCACACGGATCTGCCGCAGCCGCCACTCGGCCGGGCCCCTCAACCCGGGATACAGCGCGTCGGGCGTCCAGGCCACGCGCCAGCGGCCCGACCGGCGGTCCAGCCGCAGCGTCGACCGGAAGCGCCACGATCCGTGCCCGGCGACGTCCCGGTCGGCGGTGAACTCGACGCGCGCGGTGTCGCCCTGCCGCGTGACCGGCCCCGGTTCCAGCGCCACCGAGTAGACGGTCAGGCCGCGCACCATCGCCCGGTGCTGGTCGGCGAAGTCGGCGGGCGGCCGGGCGACGAGCCCGGCCATCTCGTCCAGCGCCCCGCGCCGCCAGGCGGCGAAGTAGTCGCGCGCGACCCGCTCGGGGCCCGGCTCACGGTCGGCCCGCAACACGTGGGCCGCCCCCAGCCCGCCCGTGAGGACCACGGCCAGCGCCCCCGCCAGCCCCGCAACGCCCCGCGCCCGCATCCACGCCCTCCCGCCCGGGATCCGCGGGGATCATCCCACCGGGCACTGGGAAAGCCCAGCCATCGCCCCATTCCGGTTTGGGGCTGGTGTACCTGGGTGGGGGACTTATTCCGTTCTGATCTGTCCCTTAAGTCGGGTTTAACCGGCGTGCCGTCGGATCCGGAGCGTTCTAACTTCGGAGGCGCATCACCGAAAGGCCGGGGTCGCGCCCGGCGTCCCCCGCCCGCGTCCGGTCCACTGCCCGCCGTCCCCGCCAGGCGCCCGCCTCCGGTTCTCCCCCAGAGGAGGGTTCGGGGACGGCTCCACCCCCGGGCCGCCGCGGAACAGCTTTCCGGGGACGCCGGCGCGGCCCCCTCGGGACGCCGGTTCCGGGGCGGGGCCCCGACAGCGGCGCGGACGGGGCCCCGTTCCGGAACCGGCGCGCCGGGCCCTCAGCCGGTCCACGGCAGCCGCAGCGCCTCCAGCTCGGGGTCGGCCAGCAGGTCCTCCACCAGCGGCGTGGGACCGGACACCTTGGTCCCCCACAGGTCCCAGTCGCAGTAGACCACCCACGAGCGGTCCTCCGCCCACAGGTTCGACGGGCAGCTGTTCACCGCCGGATGGTCGTACAGCGCCCCGGCGTCGCCCAGCCGCCCGGCCAGCACGGTCTCCTCGTCCCATTCGGCGGTCACCAGCGGGCAGTAGTAGGCCAGGCAGCGGGTGTCGGGCCCGGCCGGGCTGTGCCGCTCCAGCACCCCCATCAGCCGGTGCCAGCCCTCCCGGTCCAGGCACCCCTCGGCGGGCGGCGCCACGGCCGCCGACCAGCTCCCCGTCGGGTGCGCCCGCCGCAGGCAGCGGTGGCCGGGCAGCTCCCCCTCCGGCACCACCGGCTCCCCGAACCCGCGCGCCAGCTCCGCCCACCGCAGCCGCCGCCAGCCCGCCCCCGGATGCCCGCTGCGGCCCAGCTCGGTGCCGGTGACGACCAGGCCCTCCAGCAGGTCCCCCAGGTCCCGGCCCGGCTCGGCGCCCGGTTCGGCGTCCGGCTCGGCCCCCGGGTCGGGCTCGGCGAGCCCGGCCGCGCGGATCGACCGGTGCAGGTCGTCGTGGGTGGTGGTGACCAGGCCCTGCCTCCACACGTACATGGCGTGCAGCAGCCACACCGCGTCGGGGCCGCGGGGCGGCTCGAAGCCCGAGTAGCAGTGGTCGGGGTCCAGCTCGTTCAGCCAGGCCACGGCCGTACCGGGGACCGGCGTCCAGGTGCCTTCGACGTCCGCCATGCCTCGATCCTGCCATCACCGGCCCCGGCGCGGGCGGTCGGCGTCCCGACGAGATCCCGGACCGTTCCGGGACGGTCCGTTACGGCCCCGCCCCCGATCCTCTCTATGATCGTCGTTCACCCTGACGAAACCCCGAGAGCGGAGAAGGGACCCGAGTGCGTCACGTCCGGTCCGTCCTGGTGGCGGGCGCCGTCGCCGCCGCCGTCGCCGCGTGCGGGTTCGTCCCCTTCGCTCCGGACGCCGCGCCGCGCCCCCGCCCCAAACCGCTGCCGCCGCCCGCGACCGAGGCCGTCTACCTCGTCCACGGCGTCCAGTGGGACGGCACCTCCGACTGCGCCAAGACCTGGCGCGTCACGCTCGGCGAGCTGCGCCGCCACGGCTTCCGGGGAGAGATCGTCACCTGGGGCTACTACCGGGACGACACCAACTGCGCCCGCGTCGTCCCCGGCACCCGCGACACCCCGCTCAAGGAGCTGTCCCGCCAGCTCGCCTGGGACATCTACCGCAACCACACCAGCCGGGGACGGCCGGTCGCGGTCCTCGGGCACTCCATGGGCGGGCTCGTCGCGGCCGCCGCCGTCGCCGGGGTGCAGAAGTACGGCGGCAGGTCCTCCGCGTGGCCGCCCTCCCTGCGCGTCCGCAACGCCGTCTCGCTCGCCGCCCCCTACCAGGGGATGAAGTGCCGCTTCGCCTACAAGCAGTGCGGCGACCTGCGCAGGGGCAGCCCCTTCCTGCGCTGGCTGGCCACGGTCCCGCACCCGCAGGGGGAGGGCGGCACCGACTGGACGCTGTTCTCCGCCGAGGACGACGGGCCCGTCAAGGTGCCGTCGGCGCTCGCCGCCCGCGCCCGCCACAAGATCACCTACCTGCGGGGCCAGGGCGTCGGCCACACCCGCGTCCGCAACCTCGGCGGCCCGGCGCCCTACCGGCTGCGCTACTCCCACACCTGGGGCGGCGACGTCCGGGAGACCGCCGACGGCATGTCGCCCATGCGCCAGGCCGCCCACGCGCTCTACTCGACCGACCACTGACGGCCGGTCACCGGCGCGGCTACCGGCCCAGCAGGGCACCGAGGCGCTCGGCCTGGATCCCCCAGCGCCACTCGCGCTCCACCCACTCCCGGCCCCTCGCGCCCATCTTGCGGGCGCGGCCGGGATCGGTGAGCAGGTCGACCAGGGCCGCCGCGACGTCCGGCACCGAACGCCCCCGCACCACCACCCCGGTCTCCCCGTCCAGCACCGCGTCCGGCGCGCCGCCCGAGTCGCCGGCCACCACCGGCAGCCCCGTCGCCGACGCCTCCAGGTACACGATCCCGAGGCCCTCGACGTCCAGGCCGCCGCGCCGGGTCCGGCACGGCATCGCGAACACGTCGCCCGCGTCGTAGTGCGCGGGCAGCTCCTCCCACGGCACGCTGCCGGTGAACACCACCGACCCGGCGACCCCGCGGTCGGCGGCCAGCCGCTCCAGCTCCGCCCGGTAGGGGCCGCCGCCGACCAGCAGCAGCGCCGCGTCCGGAACGGCCCGCAGCACGCGCGGCCAGGCGTGGACCAGCGCGTCCTGCCCCTTGCGGGGCACCAGCCGCGACACGCACACCACCACCGGACGCCCGGTCAGCCCGTGCCGCGCGCGGATCTCGTCGCCGCCCGCCCCGGCGCGGAAGACCGTCTCGTCCACGCCCGGCGCCAGCCGCGCCATCCGGGCGGCCGCCCGGGGCGACAGCGCCCGCGCCATCCGCGACCGGGTGTACTCCCCCAGGTACGTCAGCGTGTCCACGCCGTCGCCGATGCGCCGCAGCAGGCCCCGCGCCACCGGCAGCGACGCCCACCCCGCCTCGTGCCCGTGGGTGACCCCGACCAGCCGCCCGGCGCCCCGCCGCCGCAGCGCCGGGGCCAGCAGCCCCAGCGGGGCCGCCGCGCCGAACAGCACCGAGTCGCAGCCCTCCGCCGCCAGGATCTCCCCGGCGCGCCGCAGCACCGACGGCTCGGGGACCATCAGCGACGTCGGGTGCCGCACCACCGGGAACGGCTGCGCGGCGTCGAACGCCGCCGCCCCCTTCCAGGCGGGCGCGTAGACCACCACCGAGCCCTCGGGGCGGCGCGCCGCCAGGTTGTGCACGAACGCCTGGATACCGCCCGGCCGCGGGGGGAAGTCGTTGGTCACCACGAGCGTCTTGGTCATTTCCCCCAGGATACGGGCGCCCCGGCGGCGGACACGCGACGGGGCCCGTCACCGGTGTTCCGGTGACGGGCCCCGCGCGTGGCGAACAGCGGATCAGTGGCTGATCTGCTTGGTCTCCCTGCCCTCGACCTCGTGGCCGTCGTGGCCGTCGCCGTCATGGCCGTGGTCGTGCTTCTCGACGGGGATGTCGTCGAACGTCCAGGCCCGCTGGAGGCGGGACCGCACGTAGCCCATCGGGCCCTTGCTGTTCGGCGCGGGGATGCCGTTGGCGTCCGCGACCGGGGCCTGCTCCTTGGCCCGCTCCTTGGACAGCAGCACCGACATCTGCTCCTGGCTCGCCGGCTCGTGCCGCTCGGAGAACTTGCCGTCGGGCGACATCACGATGATGCCGCTCTCCACCCCGTGGGACGCGATCGCCGCGTCCTTGCGCTGGAGGCCCAGGCAGATCCGCTTGGTGATGATGTAGGCCAGCACCGGGGCGATGAACACCGTGGCCCGGAAGAACCAGGTCGTGGCGAACAGCGACAGGTGGAACCGCTCGGCCAGCACGTCGTTGGCGCCGGCCAGCCACAGCACGCCGTAGAAGGTGACGGCGGCCATGCCCACACCGGTGCGGACCGGGGCGTTGCGCGGACGGTCGTTGACGTTGTGGTGCCGCTTGTCGCCGGTCACCCACTGCTCCAGGAACGGCCAGATGGCCGCGCCGCCGAAGACGATGCCGAGCGGCAGCAGCGCCGGGATCAGCACGTTCAGGCTGAGCGTGTGGCCCGCGGCCGTGATCTCCCAGTTGGGCATGATGCGGAGGGAGCCCTCCAGGATGCCCATGTAGAAGTCGGGCTGCGACGCCGAGGAGATCGCCCCCGGGTCGTACGGGCCGAACAGCCAGATCGGGTTGATCTGGGCGAACGCGCCGAGCAGCGCCACCACGCCGAAGGTGAACAGGAAGTAGGCGCCCGTCTTGGCCATGAAGACCGGGTAGAACGGGTAGCCGTAGACCTGCTTCTCGGTCTGCTTCTGCGTCGGCATCGCGGTGTGCTTCTGGTGCCACATGATCATCATGTGCGCGGTCACCAGACCCAGGATGATGCCCGGGATCAGCAGCACGTGCAGCGTGAACAGGCGCGGGATCAGGTCCCCGTAGTTGCCCTCGGGGAACTCACCGCCGAACAGGAACATCGAGATGTAGGTGCCCACCAGCGGGATCGACTGCGCCACACCCTGGGTGATGCGCAGACCGGTGCCCGACAGCAGGTCGTCCGGCAGCGAGTAGCCGAACAGGCCCTCCACCATGCCCAGCGTGAACATGCCGAGGCCGATGAGCCAGTTCAGCTCGCGCGGCTTGCGGTAGGCGCCGGTGAAGAACACCCGCAGCATGTGCGCCATGATCGACGCCATGAACAGGATCGCCGCCCAGTGGTGGATCTGCCGCATGAGCAGGCCGCCGCGGACGTCGAAGCTGATGTGCAGCGCCGAGGCGTAGGCCTCGGACATCTTCACGCCCTGCAGCTTCGTGTACGAGCCGTCGTAGTGGGTCTCCATCATGCTCGGGTGGAACCAGAGCGTCAGGAAGGTGCCCGACAGCAGCAGGATGATGAAGCTGTACAGGGCGATCTCGCCCAGCATGAAGGACCAGTGGTCCGGGAAGACCTTCTTCAGGTTGCGGTTGAAGAAGGTGGTCGAGCCCAGCCGGTCGTCCAGGAAGTTCAGCGGCCCTTCGACCGCCTTGGGTGCCGTTGCCTCGCTCATCCGCGCTCCCAGAAGCTCGGGCCGATCGGCTCGGGGAAGTCCCCGGTGGCGATCAGGTAGCCGTCCTCGACGCCCAGCGGAAGCTGCGGCAGCGGACGCGCGGCCGGACCGAACACGACCTTGGCGGCGTCGGTGGCGTCGAAGGTGGACTGGTGGCACGGGCACAGGATGTGGTGGGTGGTCTGCTCGTACAGGGCCGCCGGGCAGCCGACGTGCGTGCAGATCTTCGAGTACGCCACGATCCCGTTGACGTGCCAGTTCTCCCGACCCTTGGCCGGCTTGAACTGGTCGGCCGGAACGTTGATCAGGATGGTCACCGCCTTGGCGACCTCGTTCATCGGGTGGTGGGCGTTCTCCTCGATGCCCTCCGGCAGCACGGTGATCATGCCGCCGGGGCTGGCGAAGTCGCTCACCTTCAGCGGCTTGTTGGTGCCGTCGACGACGAGGCGCACGCCCCTGCGGCCCTTGGCCTTGGCCGCCTTGACCGCCTCGCCCCAGTAGGTGTGGCGCAGCTTCTTCTCCGGCAGCGGGCCGAGGTCGCGCAGCAGCACCAGCGGGGCCAGGCCCAGCGGCGCGGCGGCCAGCAGCAGCGTGCGGCGCAGCAGCGGCCGCTTGGTGATGCCGCTGTCCTCGGCGCCCTCCAGGAACGCCTCGGTGAACGCCCGGCGCGTCCCGGTGTCGGCCTCCAGCGCGTGCCGCTCCTGGACGATCGGCTTGCTGGTCATCAGGCGGCGCACCCAGATGGTCACGCCGATGGCCATGGCGAGGAACGCCAGGGCCATCATCCCGCCGAGCCAGAGGTTGGACTCCTTGGCCCGGTGGATGCCGTGCATCCCGCCGTCGCGGCCGCTCCAGCCGATGAAGTACACGATGAACGCCACGCTGGCGGCGAAGGCGAGCAGGAAGAACGAGGCGACGATGCGCTCGGCCCTCTTGGCCTCCCTCTCGTCCAGTTCCTCGCCGGCGCCCGCCGGAGCGGGGTACTCCTCCTGGGCCAGCAGAGTGTTGTCCTCCGCCGGCGACGGCGTGCCGACCTTGCGGACCGGGCCGTCCTCGCGTGGCTCGTTCACCGGGCCCGCGGTCTCGTTGTTGTCGCTCATGACTTCTTCAGCTTCTTCGGCTTCTTCGCGGTGATCCACATGGCCGCGAGCACCAGCAGGCCGATCCCGACCAGCCATCCGGCCAGGCCCTCCGACACCGGGCCGATGCGGCCCAGGCCGTTGCCGCCCGGGTTGGGCTCCTCACGCGTCTGGACCAGGTAGGCGATGATGGCCTGCTTGTCCTTGGGGGTGAGGGTGGTGTCGTTGAACACCGGCATCGCCTGCGGGCCGGTCAGCATGGCCTCGTAGATCTGGGTGGGCGTGACGTCGTTCCTGTCCAGCGGAGGGGCGTACTTGCCGCCGGTCAGCGCACCGCCCGAGCCCACGAAGCTGTGGCACTGGGCGCAGTTGGTGCGGAACAGCTTGCCACCGACCGCGACGTCGCCGCCCTTGGGGTCGACGGCGGACGCGGGCGGGACCTCGGGTCCGCCGCCCAGCTTCTGGATGTACTCGCGCAGGTCGGCCAGGTTCTTCTCGGCCCGGGCCTTCTGCTTCTCGGCGGCCTCGCGCTTCTCGGGCTCGGCGTAGTCCGTCCGGATGGTGGTGTCGAAGTCGGGGACCGGCTTCTTGCGCGGCATCTGCGCGCCAGGGTTCATCGCGGGCATGCGGCCCGTGCTGACCTGGAAGTCGACGGATGCGGCGCCCACACCCAGCAGGCTTGGCGCGATGGGCTTGCCCTTGGCGTCCTTGGTGCCCTCGGCGTTGAGGCCGTGGCAGCTGCCGCAGTTCTTGTTGTACAGCTGTCGGCCGTTCTCAAGATCCGCGGCCGCCTGGGTCGCGTTCGCCGCCTCGGCGCGGTCAGACTGCGGCGTGAAGCCGGCGTAGATGACGCCGATCGCCGCCAGGGCCGCCAGCACGACGGCGTAGCCCGCCCACGGGCGCCGTCGCCATGCGGTGAACCTTTTCACGGAATTCCCCGTTCGGGTCTTGTCGTCGGTGGTCAAGCGGTCAGTGGAGGTCGAGCAGGTAGATCGCCGCGAACAGGCCGATCCAGACCACGTCGACGAAGTGCCAGTAGTAGGACACGACGATCGCGCTGGTGGCCTGCTCGTGGGTCCACCGCTTGGCCGCGTAGGTACGTCCCAGCACGAACAGGAACGCGATCAGGCCGCCGGTGACGTGCAGGCCGTGGAAGCCGGTGGTCAGGTAGAACACCGAGCCGTAGGCCGACGAGGACAGCGTCAGGCCGTCGTGGGTGACGAGGTTGTAGTACTCGTAGACCTGCCCGCCGACGAAGTAGGCGCCCATGAGGAACGAGAGGACGTACCACTCGCGCAGGCCCCACTTGCGGAAGTTCAGCAGGCCGCCGTCCCGGCCGACCTTGCCGGCCTCGGCCTTGAACACGCCCATCTGGCACGTCACCGAGGACAGCACCAGGATCAGGGTGTTGAAGCCCGCCAACGGCAGGTCGAGCTCGGCGCCGGGCCACGAGTGCTCGCCGTGCTGGCCCATCGTCACAGAGCGGATCGTGAAGAACATCGCGAACAGGGCCGCGAAGAACATCAGCTCGGACGACAGCCAAACGATCGTCCCCACGCTGACCAGGTTGGGACGATTCGCCCGAGCGTGAGGTGTTGTCTCTATCGCGGATGCTGTTGCCACGGGCAGCATTATTACGTCACCCGTTCCATCACTGACGCATGACCCCCCTCCTGGAGTTCCCGAGCGTGTCATCGCAGGTGCGCGCGCGGGCCCCGGCGGACCCCCGAAAACCGCCCGGTACCAGCGTCTCCGGGGTTCCCGAGGGCGCTCGCGCCGGTTTTCGTCCCCGCCCCCTTGATCGCCGGGCGCGTTGGGGGAACGATGCGGCTTCGACGGCGCGGCGACCCGCCGCGCCGCCGCCCCGCCGCGACTCTCGTGCGGCGGGGGTCCGAACCGGTAGCCTTGCCTGCCATGAGCCACGCCCCGGAGAGTCCGATGAAGGTTCTGGTCTACAGCGACGACGCGAACACCCGTGCCCAGATCCGGCTCGCCGTCGGGCGCCGCCCGGCCGCCGACCTCCCGCAGGTGGAGTTCGTGGAGATCGCCACCCAGCCCGCCGTCGTGACCCGGCTGGACGAGGGCGACATCGACCTGGTGATCGTGGACGGCGAGGCCCAGCCCGCGGGCGGGCTGGGCGTGTGCCGCCAGGCCAAGGACGAGGTCTACGACTGCCCGCCGGTGCTGGCGATCATCGCCCGCCGGGACGACGGCTGGCTGGCCACCTGGTCGCGCGCCGACAAGGTGATCAGCCTCCCGCTGGACCCGATGGCCCTGGCCAAGGCCGTGGCCGAACTGCTGCGCTGGCGCGCCGACAACCGCCTTCCGGCTCTGTAGTCACCTGTTCGCCGGGGGGTGCGCGCCCCCGCGCATCCCCCAGACCCACCACTTTCTGGGGGAAGCAATGGATGCGCGTACGACCTGGCCGGCGTTGTTGAACGCCCTGCTCGACGGCGATTCGCTGTCGGGCGAGGAGGCCTCCTGGGCCATGCACAAGATCATGACCGGGGAGGCCACCGACGTGCAGATCGCCGGCCTGGCGGTCGCGCTGCGCGCCAAGGGCGAGACGGTGGCCGAGGTGGCGGGCATGGCCGAGGGGATGCTCGCCAACGCCACCCCGATCCACGTCCCCGGCCGGATCGCCGACCTGGTGGGCACCGGCGGCGACCGCGCCCACACGGTGAACATCTCCACGATGGCGGCGGTGGTGGCGGCCGCGGCGGGCGTGAAGGTCGTCAAGCACGGCAACCGCGCCGCCTCGTCCTCCTGCGGCGCGGCGGACCTGCTGGAGGAGCTGGGCATCCCGCTGGACCTGACCCCGGAGGCGACGGCGCGCGTCGCCGAGGAGGTCGGCATCACGTTCTGCTTCGCGCCGCGCTACCACCCGGCCCTGAAGTACGCGGGCAAGGCCCGCGGCGAGCTCGGCACGCCGACGGTGTTCAACTTCCTGGGCCCGCTGACCAACCCGGCCCGGCCGACGGCGCAGGCGGTCGGGGTGTTCCACCCGCGCATGGCCGGGATCATCGCGGGCGTGTTCGCCGAACGCGGCAACTCGTCGCTGGTGTTCCGCGGCGACGACGGCCTGGACGAGCTGACCACGACGGGCACCTCGGCCGTGTGGGTGGTCCGCGACGGCGCGGCGACGGAGACCACGTTCAACCCGGCGGACCTGGGCATCCCCCCCGCGCGTCCGGAGGACCTGCGCGGCGCGGACGCGAGGTTCAACGCGAACGTGGCGCGCGAGACGTTCGACGGCGAGAAGGGCCCGGTCCGCGACATGGTCCTGCTGAACGCGGCGGCCCTGATCGCCGCCTACGAGGGGGCGCCCCCCACGGAGAAGCTGACCGAGACCCTGGCGGCCGCCTACGAACGAGCGGGCCGGGCGGTGGACTCGGGGGCGGCGGCGGCCCTCATGACCCGCTGGGCGGAGACCGCCCAGCGCTACCAGAGCTGATCGTCCGGGTGCGGGACGGGAACGTCCCGCACCCGTCCCCGATCAGCGCCGGTGGTAGGCCTTGTTGGCGATGCGCCAGCCGCCGTCGACGTGGACCAGCAGAAAAATGTCGGTGAAGGTGTCCGCGCCGTGCCAGAGCGTCATGGACGCGGTCGCGACGGTGCCGTGGACGTCGATGGCGTCGATGCGGCGCGAGCGGGCCGGTTCGTCCGGCGCCGGTCGTCCGTGGAACAGGGCGCAGTATTCCTCCAGGGCCCACGAGACGAACGCGCCGTCCCGGATCCCCTCGATGTGGGCGCTGGGCAGGAACGCGTCGCGGAAGTGGGCGGGGTCGCCGGTGGCGTGCCCGCGGATGTAGGCGCGGAGCGGTTCGAGGACCGCCTCGTCCACGGCGGGGACCGTGGCGGCAAGAGCGATGTCGGCATCAGGGGCGCCGGCCAGGTCGGCCGCGCCGCGCAGGGGCGTGTTCGACGCGGCGGCCAGCAGAGCCATGTCCTTGGCCAGCGCCCCGATCGTGAACTGGGCCGCGGCGGTGGCCGGCTCCCCGGACAGGAAGGCCCGCTTGCGGGCCACGAGCCCGCCGAGCTGGCCGAGTTCGAGGACGTCCAGCACCTGGGCGCGGGGCAGTTCCAGGGCGTCGGCCTGCCGCAGCGAGTCGCGCAACGCGAGGACGGCACCCGCGAGGCTGTGGTTGGCGACCAGCTTGAGGGCGGCGGCGGTGGCGGCGTCCTCGACGCGCCGCACGGTGCCCAGCGCCTCCAGGACCGGCCGGGCCCGGTCGAACGCGCCCTGGTCGGCGGCGGCGAGGATCCGCAGGTCCCCGCCGGCGACAGCGGGCACGGAGCCGAGCACGGGCGCGTGGACGTAGGACGGGCCGAGCCACCGGGCCAGGCCCGCCGCCTCGGCGGGAGCGATGGTGCTGATGTTCAGCACGACCGCGCCCGCTCGCAACGCCCCGTGAACGTGGTCGAGGACCTCCCGGCAGGCCCGGCCGTCGAACAGCGCCAGGAGAACGAGGTCGGCCTTGGCCACCGCGTCCCTCGGGTCGCCGGTCGCCTGGAGGGCCCCTGCCGAGCGCCCGGAGCGCGTCCAACCGACGACGTCCCAGTCGTGATCGGCAAGTCGTGTCGCGATCGCGGCCCCCATACGGCCCAACCCCAGGACGGCGATCGTGTGCGGTGCGGTCATGCGTCCCAGCGTGCGACAGCACGAGACCTGCGACAAGCGCAGATCTCGCAGAGTAGCCATGCGAGAAACGCATGCCTGACAGGCGTGAGCCGCCCTCACTCCCCCAGCCAAAAGCCGCCCCAAAGACCGGAGAGGAAGAACGCGAAGGCAGCCCCCGCCAGAGTCCCTGTCAGGGTGTGGGACGAAGGTCCACCGGAATGTGGGGCGAAGCCCCACGAGGGGTTGCAGGGGACGGCGTCCCTGCCGGGGTGTGGGGCGAAGCCCTGCCGGGGCGTTGGACGGAACCCTGCCGGGGTTGCCGGGGCAGCGTCCGCGTCGGGGTTGTAGGGGCGGAGCCCCTGCCGGGGTGTGGGGCGGAGCCCTGCCGGGGGTGTGGGGGCAGGGCCCCTGCCGGGGGTGTGGGGGCG
>NZ_JACJIA010000006.1:0-507078 GCF_014138665.1 Actinomadura kijaniata | reverse complement strand
CAGTGTTTGACCCCGCCGCCTACCGGCGCCGCAACGTCGTGGAGCGCTGCATCAACCGGCTCAAGCAATGGCGCGGCATCGCCACCCGCTATGACAAACTCGCCGCGCACTACCAAGCAGCCGTCACCCTGGTCAGCACCCTGCTCTGGATCACATCGTGATCCACCGGACACGACCTAGGTCGCGACCGAGGAAGCTCCCCGGCCCGATGGTCCGGCACCATCCGCACCCCCGACGATCGCCCGCGCGGCGGTCGCCGAGGTGATCTTGTTTGCGGTCAAGGGCATCGGCCGGGAAGGTGATCATCCGCAGGGAGGGGCGACGCGCCGCATGGCGGCCAGGGGGTGATATGCGAAGATCGTAAAGTGAAGTCGATTTTCGATGTTCCGCTCTCCGAGCTGCGGCGAAGGCGCAGCGCCAAGTGGACCCTCCACCCCTCCGACGTGCTGCCCCTGCCCGTGGCCGAGATGGACGTGCGCCTGCCGTCCAGCGTCGCGGCCGCGCTGCACGAGGCGGTGGACCTCTCCGACACCGGGTACTTCGGTGACAGGGGCGCACTGGTGGAGGCGTTCCGGGGATTCGCCGCGCGGCACTGGAACTGGCACATCGAGCCCGGCGCCGTGACCACCTTCGCCGACGTCGGCGTGGGCGTCATCGAGGTGATACGCCTGCTCACGCGGCCCGGCGACGGTGTGGTGATCATGCCGCCGGTGTATCCCTCCTTCTACCCATGGCTCGACCAGGCCGGAGTCGCCGCGGTCCCGGTGCCGCTGGTCGAGCGGGAACGCGGCGGGCGGATCGACCTCGACGGCGTCGAACGCGCGCTGCGAGACGGCACCCGTGTGGTGCTGTTGTGCCACCCGCACAATCCGTTCGGCCGCATCCACGGGCCCGACGAGCTGCGGGCGCTGGCCCGGATCGCCGAACGGCACGGCGCGGTGGTGCTGTCGGACGAGATCCACGCCCCGATGGCCCATCCGGGGCAGCCGGTCCACCCGTACCTGACGCTGGGGGAGGAGGCCGCCGCGACGGGGATCGCTTTCACCAGCGCGTCCAAGGCCTTCAACCTCGCCGGCCTCAAGTGCGCGGTCGCGGTCGCCGACGCCCAGCGCCACGTGCTCACCCGGCTTCCCGAACAGGTCCCCTGGGGCGTGGGCATCCTGGGCATGGTCGCCTCCATCGCCGCGTTCACCCACGAGGACTCCTGGCTCGACCGGCTCAACCACTCCCTGGCGGCCAACGCGGCCCTGCTCCGTGACCTGCTCGCCGAGCACCTGCCCGGCGTCACCTTCCCCGAGCCCAAGGCGTCCTACCTGGCCTGGCTGGACTGCACCGCCCTGGACCTGGGACCCGACCCCGCGCAGGTGTTCCTCGAACGCGGGCGCGTCGCCCTGTCATCGGGCCCCACCTTCGGCCCGCACGGCGAGGGGCACGCCCGCCTGAACTTCGGCTGCTCTCCCGAACTGCTGGAGCAGGCCGTCGTCCGCATGGCGGGCGCCCTGCCGTGAGGCCGACCCGGGGGCGTCGGCCCTCGCGCGTCATTGATCAGCGAACCGCGGACCACGTAACCTGCGCCGGTGACGGAGATCGTGACGTATGTCGAGATGACGGCCCGTGACCAGCTCGATCCGGCGGTCCGGGTGCCCGATCTGACCCTGGAGCCCCTGGACCGGGACTCTCCGCTGGTCGTCGAGTTGCAGGCCCGGATCGGCGCCCCCTACGGCTGGGAGAGCGCGAGCCGCACCGGGCGGGAATGGGCCGACTGGTTCGCCCGATGCCCGGACCGCGCGTTCCGGCTGCTGAGATTCGAGGGCGTCCCCGCGGGCATGGCCTCCTACGACCTTCGTCCCGGCGGCGATGTGGAGATCGAGACCTTCGGGCTCCTGCCGGAGTTCGTCGGCAAGGGCCTGGGCGGATACGCGCTGACGCTCGCGATCCGGCAGGCCTGGGAACTGGCCCCCGCGGTGACGAGGGTCTGGCTGCACACCTCGTCGCTGGACCACCCGAACGCCCTGCCCAACTACCACCGCCGAGGCTTCCGCACCTTCAGGACCGAAGAAGGCGAACGCGAGATCGAGTAGACGAACGCCCCCGAGAGGCTGCCTTCGGCCCGTTCCGGCGATCACCCAGGGGATCGAAGGCAGCCTCCCGGTCTCAGGAGCCCGTCACTTGAGCCAGAGCATGTAGCCGCCCGGCTGCTCGGTGCACTTGTAGGCGTCGAAGTTCTCCCGCACGTACTGCTGGCCCGCATCCACGCAGGCCCGCTTGCTGCCGTAGAGACCCCACGGCTTCCAGGCCGCCGCCTCGGCGGCAACGCTGAACCCGCCGATCACCATGGCGGCGACACCCGCGCCCATCAGGACCTTCCGAACACGCATCCGCGGCTCCTCTCGCTGGACCAATTGCCGAAGATCATTTCAATGCGGCGACGTCCAGGCGATCACAACAGCTGTCGAGCCGACGCGATGATCTTCGGGGATTCCCGCTCTTGAGGATCGCCCGCATCAGTGCGCGGACGGCCGCCAGGGCGTGGTGCGGCCGGCCGGTCGCTCCGGCTCGTCCATGAGCGCTTCCGGGCACCGGCGGGTCACCGCGCGTCCGGCGCGCGACGGTGGTCTCGCCTTTCGCGGCCTCAGCCGGTGCGGCGCAGCAGGAGCACGGCGACGTCGTCCTCGGCGCTCCGGCGGCCGATGAGGGCCGACATGACCGCGGCGCCCACCTCCTCGGGCGGGCCGGCGTACACCGCCTCGCACAGCCGGGCGATGCCGTCCATGACGTTGCCGCCGCGCCGTTCCACCAGCCCGTCGGTGTAGAAGCACAGCAGGGCGCCCGGCGGGAGGGGGAAGGCCGTGGTCTGCCGGGGGACGTCCTCGCCCCAGCCGATCAGGACGTCGGTCTTGAGGTCGAGGGGACGTGCCGCGGAGCCGGGGACGGCGAGGACCGGCGCGTAGTGGCCGGCCGAGGACACCCGGACCTCGCTCAGGTCGGGGGCGCACACCGCGTACAGCACGGTCGCCATCGCGTCGGGCTCGAAATGCTGCATCTTGCGGCTGAGCCTGGCCAGCACCTCGGCCGGGTCGTCGCTCTCCAGCGCGTAGGCCCGCAGCGCGCTGCGCATGCGTCCCATCACCACCGCGGCCGACAGGCCGTGCCCGGCCACGTCGCCGATGACGACGCCGGTCTCGCCCGAGGGGAGGGAGAACACGTCGTACCAGTCCCCGCCCACGCTGGCCGTGCCGGGACGGTAGCGCGCGGCCAGCCCGGCGCCGGGGACGGTCGGGGGCGCGGCGGGCACCAGGCTGCGTTGCAGCTCCCGGGCGCCGGCGCGTTCGTCCCGGGTGAGCAGGGCGTGGACCGTCAGCGCCACGCGCGCGGCCGCCAGCTGGAGCAGTTCGGTCTCGTCCCTGGTGAAGCGGCGGGTGGTGAGCGTGCCCACGTGCAGCACCCCCACCAGCGTGCCGCCGGCGACGAGCGGGACCCCCAGCAGTGACCGCAGGCCCCGCTGGACCAGGAGCGGGTTGAACACACCGGCGCTCGCCACGTCCTCGATGTAGACCGGACGCCGTTCGGCGGCGACCCGCCCGGCGAACCCCTTGCCCACGGGGACGTGGGCCGCCTGGGTGACCTCCTCCTCGATGCCGCGCGCGGCCGTCGCCTCCAGGAACCGCCCCTGGCGGTCGAGCAGGAGCACCACGGCGGTGTCGACGTCCAGGACCTGGCGGACGCGGTCGAGCAGGGCGTCCAGGAACTCCTCGACGTCCATGTGCGCGAGCGCCTCGTCGGTGATGGCCTGGATGTTCTCCAGCCTGCGGGCGATGTCCGCCAGTGCGCTCAACAGTGCTCCATGCGGCCAACTGTAGTCGCACCGTTCACTATTGGAACACCTGTTCGTGCAGGGAACGCATGGCGGGCGGTCCTCCTGACCTCGGCGGACGTCCGCCCGGCCCGGAACGACCCGGCGGTCACCGGGCCGCGGGCGGCGGCGCGCATCCGGTGACGGGGGTGTCGGGGTCCAGCAGGTCCTCGTAGACGGCGACCTTGTGGTCGACCAGGTCCAGGCAGCGGGACAGCCGCTCCATCCGCCCGGCGATCCGCTCGCGGTGCTCGCGCAGCAGGGCGAGCCGCTCGGCCTCGTTGCCCTCCCCGGCGCGCACCAGCTCGGTGTAGCGGCGGATGTCGGGCAGCGGCATCCCGGCGGCGCGCAGCACCACGCACATGCCGATCCACTCGACGTCGCCCTCGTGGTAGCGGCGGGTGCCGCCGACGGTCCGCCGGACCCGGCCCAGCAGGAGGCCCTCGCGTTCGTAGAACCGCAGGGTGTCGATGCTCAGGCCGGTGCGCCGCGACATCTCGCCGATGCCGATGCCCGGGGGCGGGGAGGACATGCGGCCAGCATAGGACTTGATCTGGAGCCGACTCCAGATCCTAGGCTGCGACGCGGCCACGACGACCGCGAAGGAGCAGGCTGCCATGCGCTATCGGTATCTCGGGAACACCGGCATCGAGGTGAGCGCCCACTGTCTGGGGGCGATGATGTTCGGCGCGGTCGGCAACCCCGACCACGACGACTGCGCGCGGATCGTGCACGCCGCGCTCGACGCGGGGATCAACTTCGTCGACACCGCCGACATGTACTCGGCCGGGGAGTCGGAGGAGATCGTCGGCAGGGCCCTGCGGGGACGGCGCGACGACGTCGTGCTGGCCACCAAGGTCCACTTCCCGATGGGGGAGGGGCCGAACCGGGGCGGCAACTCGCGGCGCTGGATCGTGCGGGCGGTGGAGGACAGCCTACGGCGGCTGGACACCGACCGGATCGACCTGTACCAGGTGCACCGGCCCGACCGGCACACCGACGTGGAGGAGACCCTGGGGGCCCTCACCGACCTGGTGCGGGCGGGGAAGATCCGGGCGTTCGGGTGCTCGACGTTCCCGGCCTCGGAGATCGTGGAGGCGCACCACGTCGCCGAGCGGCGCGGCCTGTACCGGTTCCGCACCGAGCAGCCGCCCTACTCGCTGCTGGCGCGCGGGGCGGAGACCGAGGTGCTGCCCGTCTGCGAGCGGTACGGGATGGGCGTGCTGACGTGGAGCCCGCTGGCGTCGGGGTTCCTGTCGGGCCGCTACCGGCGCGGCGCGGAGGTCGACCTGACCAGCGGCCGTCCCCGGCTCACCCCGCACCGCTTCGACCCGTCGCTGCCGGGGAACGCGGCCAAGTACGACGCGGTGGAGGAGCTGGCCGCGCTGGCGGAGGAGATCGGCTGCACGCTGCCGGAGCTGGCCGTGGCGTTCGCCGCCGCCCACCCCGCGGTGACCTCGGTCATCATCGGGCCGCGCACCATGGAGCAGCTGACCTCGCTGCTGGCGGGCGCGTCGCTGGTGCTGGACGACGACGTGCTGGACCGCGTCGACGAGATCGTCCCGCCCGGCACGGACCTGTACCGGGCCGACGGCGCCTGGACGCCGCCCGCGCTGGCGGACCCGGCGCTGCGCCGCCGCCCGCCGGCCGAACGCGCGGCGGGCTGACCGGGCCGGGGCGTCGCGGCCCGCGACGCCCCGCGCGGGGATCAGCGGGACAGCAGGTCGCGGGCGATATGGGTCACCTGGATCTCGTCGGTGCCCGCGTAGATCTGGAACGACTTGGCGTCGCGGGCCAGCTGCTCGACCCGGTACTCGGACATGTAGCCGTTGCCGCCGAACAGCTGCACCGCCTCCATCGCCACCTCGGAGGCGGCCTGGGCGGCGTACAGCTTCATCGCCGACGCCTCGGCCAGGGTCGGGGTGCGGCCCTTCCTGGCCATCTCGATGTGGCGGAACACCAGGTTCTGCACGTTGAGGCGGGCGACCTCCATCCTGGCCAGCTTGAGCTGGATGAGCTGGAAGTCGCCGATGGGCTGCCCCCACAGCTCGCGCTTCCGGGCGTAGTCCACCGACAGGCGCAGGCACTCCTCGATGACGCCGAGGGCCATGGCGGCGACCCCGGCGCGTTCGGTGACGAAGTTCTGCCGGGCCGAGTCCTTGCCGCTCCCGGAGCCGGACCTCAGCAGCCGGTCCTCCCCGGCGCGCACGTCGTTGAGGAACAGCTCGCCGGTGGGGGAGGAGTGCAGGCCCATCTTGCGCAGCGGCCGGGACTGCTCCAGGCCCGGCATGCCGCGGTCCAGCACGAACGTCAGGATCTCGCGGTCGCGCGGGTCGCGGCCGTCGTCGAGCTTGCAGTAGAAGACGATCGTGTCGGCGTGGGGGCCGTTGGTGATGAACGTCTTGGACCCGTTGAGGACGTACCCGTCGCCGTCCCGGCGGGCGGTGGCCTGCATCCCGCCGAACGCGTCGGACCCGGAGTTCGGCTCGGTGATCGCCCACGCGCCGATCTTGTCGAACGTCAGCAGGTCCAGCCCCCAGCGCCGCTTCTGCTCCAGGTCGCCGCGCTTCATGATGGTCCCGGCGGCCAGGCCGAGGCTGACGCCCATCGCCGACACCAGGCCGGGCGCGACCTTGCACAGCTCGATCACCGGCAGCATGCTCATCGCCGGATCGCCGCCGCCGGGCCGGTCCCCGGACTCCCCGGCATCCCCGGTGTCGCCGCGTTCCTCACGGGCGATGCGGGCCTGGAACGACTGCCGCGCCATCTCGTCCATGCCGAACGTCTTGAACAGGTCGCGCAGCAGGTCGTAGGGCGGCAGCTCGCCCGAGTCCAGCGCGTCCAGCCGCGGCCGGACCTCCGCGTCGATCCAGCCCCGCACCGCGTCGCGGATCATCACGTCTTCCGCCGACCATTCGATCATGCTCGTCTTCCCTTCGGCTCGCCGACAGGGTGCCCATCCAAGCAGAAGATGAAAGCGAGCACTTACCGGGGAGCGGTCACTTGTCGAACGACACCACGTCGGCGAGGATGCCGCCGCCGTCGGTCTGCCGCGACTCGGCGGGGGAGTCGTAGACGACCAGGAGCCTCGGCCCGGCGCCGTTCCCCTCGTCCAGGACCGCGATGCCCTCGGCGTGGTCGTCGCCGTCGCCGTAGGGCAGCTCGCCCACCGGGGGCAGCTCGCCGGCGGGCACCACGCCGGGGGCCTCCAGGTGGGCCGAGCCGGGCCAGCGCACTACCCGCACCGGGCCGTCCAGGTCCATGGTCGGGCCGGTGAGGACCAGCAGGTCGTCGCCGTCGGGGCACAGGTCGCGGATGCCGAGGCCGCCCAGGTCCAGGAAGTGGGTCCGGTACCGCCGCCCGCCGTCGCCGACCGGCAGCGCCTCCAGCCGGTGCGGGTCCCGGGGGTGGGTGCCGAGCCGCAGCTCGATCACCACGGCCCAGCCGCGCAGCACCGGCCCGCGCAGCCCCACGAAGATCCGGTCGCCCTGGGCCGCGACGCCCTCGACGTCGATGCCGTTGTCCTTGCTGGGGATCGGCAGGAACGGCGCCAGGTGCGGGTCGTAGGCGAGCAGGTCGGTGAGGGAGTCGCCCCGGCCGCCCAGCACCGCGGCGGTGCGGTCGCCGTCGGCGCGCACCGGCTCGGGCAGCCCGTCCTCGCCGGTGACCAGCGGCATCCGCACCAGGATGAACCGGTTCTCCTCGCGCACGACGCTGGCCAGCCGCCTGCGGGCCTTGGCGTCGGACTGGCCGGGCTTGACCTTCTTGCGCTTGAGGCTGTGCGAGCCGATCGCCCACAGCCAGCCGTCGCTGCTGGCCAGGCCCTCGATGTCGGCCTCCTCGTCGCGCCCGGCGGGCAGCTCGACCAGGTCGGCCAGCGCCACCGAGCGCTCGTCGTCGTAGGCGGTGACCCGGCCCGCCGCGTCGGTCCGGGCGGTCAGCCGCTCGACGGTGGCGGTCTCGTCCCCGGCCACCCACAGGCAGCGCCCGTCCTGGCGCACGGCGGACAGGTTGGTGTGCGTCTCGGCCTGCCGGCTCTCCATGCCGAACCGCAGCTCGACCCTGCGTTCCACGATCATGCGCAGATGCTCCCATATGTCCGGGTAGGTACCGGACATATGGGAGCGGCCGGCGTCAGGCGGCCAGCATCGCCCGGTACACCGTGTCCCAGTACCCGGCCGTCAGGTCCAGCAATCCGTCGAAGCCCTCGCGCAGCCGCGCCAGGTCCGCCCCGTCCCGGCACACGGCGGCCGCCGACCGCACCGCCCGCGCCGGGTCGATCTTGGCGGCCTCGCAGATGTGCACGTAGAAGTACTCGCTCATCCGGTGGAAGCCGTCCACGTCGTACAGGTCGCGGTAGTGGCGCAGCCCCTCGTACAGCCGTACCGGCGAGGGGTGGGCCAGCAGCTCCTGTGCCAGCAGGGCGCCCTGCACCACGCGCCGGTCGTCGTCGGTGAACAGCGCGCGGCGGCCCTGGGTGAACGCGCGGGTCCCCGGCAGCGGGTCGGCGGCGCGCAGCTCCTCGCGGGTGTAGGGGGCGCCGCGCAACCGCCCGAGCAGGTCGGTCAGCATGTGCTCCTGCAGGAGCAGGTGCGCCTTGGCGGCGTCGCCGCTGCCGTACTCGGTGTAGAGGTGCTTGACACGTTCCACGCGGTCGTCGAGGTCGTCGGCGTGCAGGACGGCCAGCGCCGCCATCAGCATGGCGTCGACGGTGCGGGCGTGGAACTCGCGGGCGAAGACCTCCACCTGCGGGTAGGGGAGCGGCCCCGACATCCAGTGCCGGAAGAAGGCGTTGTCCAGCGCGGGATGGTCGGACAGGCCGTCGGCGAGGCTCTGGACCTCCTCGACGGCGGCGGCGGGCTGAAGGCGCATGGTTCTCCTCGCGGATGTTGGCGACTTTCCGTAACGGCCTCGTGTTCGCAACCATGTTGCGTCGCCGCCCGCCCCGGCGACAGTTCCGATCATGACCGAAGTAGGACAGGTCGGTCACCAGGCGTGTCAAGCCCCGCCGGACGGCGGGCCCCGCCCGCAGGCCGGGCCCGCCACCCCCGATCGAGGGGAGGAACCACTATTGATCTACAACGTAAAGGACGCGGGCGGTGACGCTCACCCGGCCTCCGGGCGGTGCGCCCACCACTCCCGCCCCGCTCCCGGAAGCGTGTGGATCGGGTCGTAGTACTCGTAGCGCCGGGTCAGCGCGTCCGGGTCGGTGGCCTCCAGGCCGGTGCGGTAGTTCTTGGTCCAGTAGGAGATGCCGCGCTCGCGGTCGTACTCGGTGACCTGGTGGACCCACCGCTTGCCGACGTAGGGCACGTCGCACACGATGCGCGGGGTGGCGAACCCCGGCAGGTAGCCCATGATCGCGTGCTGGAGCTCCTGGGCCTCCCACACCGCCAGCCGCCAGTGCTCGCTGGCCGGGATCATGTCGCACATGTAGAGGTAGTAGGGCAGGATCCCCGCCTCGTCGAGCAGCGCGAACGACAGGTCCAGCAGCGCGGCGGGGGTGTCGTTGACGCCGCGCAGCAGCACGCCCTGGTTGCGCACGTCGCGGATGCCGGTGGCGAGCATGGCGCGGGCGGCCTCGGCGACCAGCGGGGTCACCGACTGGGCGGCGTTGACGTGGGTGTGGATGGCGATCTGCACGCCGCGCGCGCCGGCCTTGGTCGCCAGGCGCTCCATCCCGGCGCGGACCTCGTCCTGGAGCCAGTGCTGGGGCAGGCCCATCAGCGCCTTGGAGGCCAGGCGGATGTCGCGGATGTTGTCGATGTCCAGCAGCGCCGCCACGAACGACTCCAGGCGGGGCCAGGGCAGGTTGGCCACGTCGCCGCCGGAGACCACCACGTCGCGCACGCCGGGGGAGCGGCGCAGGTAGTCCAGCATCGCCTCGTGCCGGTCGGTGGGCTTGATGGTGAACTTGTGCTTGTCGACGGTGGGGGTGGAGTTACCGACCAGGTCCATGCGGGTGCAGTGGCCGCAGTACTGGGGGCAGGTGGGCAGCAGCTCGGCCAGCACCTTGGTGGGGTAGCGGTGGGTCAGCCCCTCCACCGCCCACATCTCGGCCTCGTGCAGCGAGTCGCGGGCGGCGTAGGGGTGGGAGGGCCAGTCGGTGCGGCGGTCCGACAGCACCGGGATCATGTAGCGGCGCACCGGGTCGGCGTAGAACGCCTCGGTGGAGGAGACGTCCATGGTGTTGAGCATCTGCGGCGGCACCAGCATCGACATGGTGGCGCGCTCGGTCTGGTCGCGTTCCAGGTCGGTGTAGAACGCCTCGTCGAGCAGGTCGCCCATCACCCGCCGCAGCTGCCGGATGTTCTTGACGCAGTGGACGCGCTGCCACTGGGCCGAACGCCACTCGTCCTCGGTGACGTCGCGCCATCCGGGGAAGCGCCGCCAGTCCGGTTCCACCAGGGGGCGCCGCTGGTAGGCGTAGGGCTGGCCGGGGTCGTCGGCGCGCGGCCGGGTCGTCC
Source organism: Actinomadura kijaniata (assembly GCF_014138665.1). NCBI lineage: Bacteria > Bacillati > Actinomycetota > Actinomycetes > Streptosporangiales > Thermomonosporaceae > Actinomadura > Actinomadura kijaniata. The sequence goes on along the minus strand of NZ_JACJIA010000006.1, from coordinate 496,758 downwards.
CGGACTGCGGGTGCAGGACAGTGGTCATCGTTGACCCCTCCTCGCGATGCGGCATCACAAAAGTCTTGTATATGACCGACGTTACGGGAAGAATTTCGTCTAAACCAGAGTGGACCCGGAAGATATCCGGGTCTCGAATCGGACACCAGGGTCAGGACGGGACGCGGGATGATCGATCGTCGTGGCGGGGCGGGAACCGCGGTGGGGCTGCACCGCGTGCTGGAGCCGGCGGGGGTGCTGCCGCAGGCGGCGCTGCGGTTGGACCCCGATCCGCGGATCGGGCCCGACGAGGTGCGGGTGCGGGTGGAGCGGCTCAACCTGGACGCCGCCTCCTACCGGCAGCTGCACACCGCGCACGGCGGCGACCCCGACGCGATCCGCCGCGAGGTCGCCGGGATCATCCGGGAGCGCGGCAAGATGCACAACCCGGTCACCGGGTCGGGCGGGATGCTGGTGGGGACCGTCGAGGAGGCCGGCCCCGACTCGCCGCTGGGCCTGAAGCCGGGGGACCGGATCGCCACGCTGGTGTCGCTGACGCTGACCCCGCTGCGGATCGAGGACGGGCTGGCGCGCTGGGACGGCCGTTCCGAGCAGGTGCCCTGCGACGGGCACGCGATCCTGTTCGCCCGTTCCATCGCCGCGGTGCTGCCGGACGACCTGCCGGTGCCCCTCGCCCTGTCGGTGATGGACGTGTGCGGCGCGCCCGCGCTGACCCACCGCGTGGTGGGCGGCCTGGCCGACCCGGTGGTGGCGGTGCTGGGCGCGGCGGGCAAGAGCGGGTCGCTGTCGCTGGCCGCCGCCCGCCGCGCCGGGGCGCGCCGCGTGATCGGCCTGGTGCCGACCGCCGAGGAGGAGACCCGGCTGGCCGCCACGGGCCTGGCCGACCGGGTGGTGCGCGCCGACGCCCGCGACCCGATCGCGGTCGCCGCCGCGCTGGGGGAGCCCGCCGACGTGACGGTGGTGTGCGTGGACGTTCCCGGCTGCGAGCACGGGGCGATCCTGGCGACCGCGCCGGGCGGCACGGTGGTGTTCTTCTCGATGGCGACCTCGTTCTCGGCCGCCGCGCTGGGCGCCGAGGGCCTGGCCGCCGACGTGACGATGCTGGTCGGCAACGGCTATGTGCCCGGGCACGCCGACATGGCGCTGGAACTGCTGCGTTCGGTCCCGGCGGTCCGCGAGCTGTTCACCACCAGGGCCGAGGCGGACCCGGCAGGATGACCGGACCCGCCCGGGCCGTGCGGTGACGGCCGGCGTGCGGCCGTGGCGGTGGCTCGGTCAGAAGCCCCGGAGTTTGGTGGGGCGGATGCGCACGGGGACGGAGTAGCGGGCGGCGAACGCCTCGGGGGTGCCGCTCAGCCGTGCGATGCCCTCCCGGTACTTGTCCAGGTAGGGCGGGTGCTCGGAGGCGGCGGGATGGTCGGTGAGGATCTGCGCGTGGCCGGTGAGCACGACGATGTCCCCGCCCTGGCCGTTGGAGTCGAAGTGGAGGGAGACCCGGGGGCTGCGCCGGATGTGGGCGAGCCGGTGCGCGTCGGCCTGGGTGTAGGTCAGGACGGCGCCGCCCTCGGCGTCGTCCTCCCAGACGAACCAGACGGGGTTGGGCTGGGGCGTGCCGTCCCGGCCGACGGTGGTCAGCCAGACGACGGGCTCGGTCCGCAGCCGCCGGTGCGCGCGCCGGCCGAGGTCGGTCGACTCCGGGATGGTGTCGTTGTCCATGGTCGTGTGCTCCTTCGCCGGACGCGGTTCAGACGTTGCTGACGATCTTGTTGACGGTGACGCGCACCGTGACCAGCTCGCCCAGGTCGGCGGCGGACTCGGGATGGGCGTCCCGGTAGCCACGGCCGTGGTACTTGAAGGACAGCCGGTCGAGAAGCCGCCGGCCGCCGGTCGGCTCCAGCGTCGCGACGCCCTTGAGCACGGCGCTGGTGTAGGGGGCCTCGGGCGGGTTGACCAGTACGCTCACGCGGGGGTCGCGGCTCAGGTTCTTGTGCTTGCGGCTGTCGGCGGCGGCGACGAACAGCAGGTCGGAGCCGTCGCGCCCGATCCAGACCACGGACTGCTGCGGGGTGCCGTCGGGGTTGATGGTGGCCACCGTGGCGAAGACGGGGGCGTCCAGGACCCGTACGAGACGCGGGTCCGGCTCGATCGTGGGAGCGGAGGTCATGTGATCACTATGGCAAGCCGGAACCGTTCGGTCCAGTGAATGGTTTCGACGGAAATTCGTTAGTGAATATGATGAATTGCATGATCTCAGAGCCCGGCGGCCTGCGCCGAGGTCCCTCCGCTCGCATGGCCTAGGCGAGTGGGGATTGCCGTGCAGGCTGGTAGTCAGGGCTGACAACGGCGTCGCGTCCAACGGTGGCGCATCCGGGAGGCGGCCATGGAGGTCCGAGAGATCAGGGTGTTCCTGGTGCTGGCCGAAGCACTGCACTTCGGCCGGGTGGGGAGCGGCTCCGCCTGTCCCCGACACGGATCAGCCAGACGCTCCAGGCGATGGAACGCCAGATCGGCGGGCGGCCGGTGGACCGCACCAGCCGCAGGGTCCGGCTCACCCCGCTGGGCGAGCGCCTGCGCGACGGGCTGCTGCCGGTGTACGACGAGCTGAACCGGGTGGTCGAGGAGGCGCGGAGCGCGGCGGGAGGGGTGACCGGCGAGCTGCGGCTGGGGTTGTACAGCCAGTTGGTCGGGGGCCCCGCGATCGCCGAGATCATCCGGTCGTACGAGGAACGCCACCCCGGCGGCAGGGTGGTGATCAGGGACCCCTCGGTGGCGCGGGGGCTGGAGGAGCTGCGCCGCGGCGACCTGGAGCTGGTGGCGAGCTGGCTGCCGCTCGGCTGCCCCGACATGGCCGTCGGGCCGGTCCTCACCTGTGAGGACCGGGTGCTGGCCGTGCGGGGCGCGCCCACCTGGAGGATCTGGCGGACTGCGCCGTCATCGCGAGGCCCGGCCTCCCCGCACCGGCCCGTGACATGCTCGTTCCCCGCGTCACCCCCGCCGGGAACCCGATCGCGCGGCGCGGCCGGGTGGACAACGCGGTGGAGGCCCTGACCCTGGTCGCGCGGGGCGCGGTGGTCCACCCCACCGTCGCCTCCGCCGCCGTGTACATGCCCTTTCCCGGGGTGACCCACGTTCCCCTCCGGGGCCTGCCACCGGCCCGGAGCGCCCTGGTGTGGCGGGCGGGCGGGCGCGGAGGCCGGGGCGATCCACGCCTTCGCCCGGGTGGCACGCGGGACGGTCCGCCCCCCCGGAGGGTGAAGCGCGGCTTCACACTGGCATGAGCGGAACGCCGTTGATCGGCCCCCGGCCCGGGCGGCACCGTGGGAGGGCGGAAACGGACACGCGCGAGGGCGGCGGGATGGGCGCACAGACGGAACCGGTGTCACCGAGGATCGAGATCCCGCGTGACCCCGCGGTGGCGGCGGAGGTGGCCGCGCTGGTCAACCGGGTGTACGCCGCGGCGGAGGAAGGGCTGTGGCGGGCGGGCGCCGCTCGCATCACGCCCCCCGAGGTCGCCGGGCTGGTCCGCCAGGGGGAGATCGTCGTGGCGCGCCTGGACGGCCGGATCGTCGGCTGCGTCCGCGTGCGGGCGCTGGACGAACGGGTCGGGGGGTTCGGCATGCTGGCCGCCGACCCGGCCCATCGCGGTCACGGCGTCGGACGGCGGCTCGTCGACTTCGCCGAGCGGCTGAGCCGAGAACGCGGACTGACCACCATGCGCCTGGAACCGCTGGTCCCCACGCGGCGGCCCCACCCGGGCAAGCAGGCGCTTCACGCCTGGTACACGCGCCTCGGCTATCGCGTGACCCGCGACGGCGCCATCGAGGAGCAGTACCCGGAGCTGGCGGCGCTGCTGGCCGTGCCCTGCGACCACGTCATCTACCACAAGGACCTGGGCCGAGCCTGAAACGACCGGGCTCCCGTCTCCCCGGGACCCCCTTGACCGGGGTCGCCATGTTTGTCAGTTTTCCCTGTTGAATCCCTTCGGTGAGGGAGAGAGGCGTGCGGCTGTCCGGCTGGAGTGGTGCGGGGCTCGTCACGTTGTGCCTGGTGGCGGCGGGAGGCGTCAGTGCCTGCGGTGGTGCGGGTGGCGACCGGCTGGCCGAGGGCAGGATCGTCATCGGGATGCGGTACGACCAGCCGGGGCTGGCGTTGAAGGGGCCCGGCGGGCGCTTCACGGGCTTCGACATCGACGTGGCCACCTACGTCGCCGACCGGCTCGGGGTCAGGCCCGGCGGCATCACCTGGAAGGAGGCGGTGTCGGCCGAACGGGAGAACCTGCTGGTGCGCGGGGACGTGGACCTGGTGGTGGCCACCTACACCATCACCCTCCAGCGCAAGCAGAAGGTCGACTTCGCCGGGCCCTACTTCCTGGCCCACCAGGATCTGCTGGTACGCGCCGACGACGCCTCCGTCACCTCGGCGACCGACCTGAACTCCAGGAAGCTGTGCTCCACGACCGGGTCCACCTCGGCGCAGAACGTGAAACGCCGCCTAGCGCCCAGAGCCGACCTCCAGGAGTTCCGCACCATCACCGAGTGCCTGACCGGGCTGGAGAACAGGGAGGTCGACGCGATGACCAACGACGACGCCAACCTGGCCGGTTTCACCGCCCAGCCCCAGCACCGGGGCAAGTTCCGCCTGGTCGGGCTCAGGCTCAGCGACGAGCGCTACGGCATCGGGATCAGGAAGGGCAGGGCCGAGCTGCGCCGGAAGGTCAACGAGGCGTTGGCCCGGATGACCAGGGACGGCTCCTGGCGGCGGTCCGCCGAACGCCATTTCGGCCCCGCCGGATACCGGTACGAGCCGCCTCCGCCGATCACCGAGACCGGCTGAGCGCGTCCGCGGTGGCGACCGTGACGGACCTCCCCGACCTGGGAGCCTATGACCTCCCGGCCGCGTTCGGGGTGACGCTGCGGCTGGCGGTCTACTCCGCCGCCGGGTCGCTGGTGTGGGGGACCGTGCTGGCCGGGCTGCGGGTCGGTCCGGTGCCCTCCATGCGGGCGTTCGCGGCGGTCTATGTGACGGTGCTGCGCAACACGCCGCTGACCGTGATCATCGTGGCCGCCTCGCTGGGGTTCCACCAGACCCTGGGGGTGACCCTGGGCGGCGAGACCGCCAAGCAGGCCGGGTTCCGGCTGGCGGTGCTGGGGCTGGCCGCCTACACCGCCACGTTCGTGTGCGAGTCCCTGCGCGCCGGGATCAACAGCGTGCCCGCCGGGCAGGCCGAGGCCGCCCGCGCCCTGGGCATGAGCTTCACCCAGGTCCTCGGGCTGGTGGTGCTGCCGCAGGCGTTCCGCGCGATGATCGCGCCACTGGCCACCGTGCTGATGTCCCTGACCAAGAACACCAGCGTGGCCGCCGCGATCGGCGTGGGCGAGGCGGCCCTGCTGATGAAGGAGATGATCGAGAACGAGAGCCACGCGGTGTTCGCGGTCTTCGCGGTGTTCGCCTTCGGGTTCGTCTGCCTGACCCTGCCGATGGGGCTGCTGGCCGGATGGGTCGGCCGGCGCGTGGCGGTCCGCCGATGAGCGCGGCGGCACGATGAACCGGGGCCGATGAACGAGGGCGGGGCGCTGTGGGACGCCCCGGGGCCGCGCGCCCGCCGCCGCAGCCGGCTGTGCGGTCTGCTGTTCGTCACCGCCCTGGCGGCGGCGGGCTGGTGGGTCCTGGCGGCACTGGCCGGCAGGAACCAGCTCACCGCGCAGAAATGGCGGCCGTTCGTCGACGACGCGCGGGTGTGGACCGAGTTCCTGCTGCCCGGCCTGGGCAACACCCTCACCGCCGCCGCACTGGCGATGCTGGCCGCGTTGCCGCTGGGGGTGTCGCTGGCCATCGCGCGGCTGTCGCGGCGCGGCTGGATCGCCGGCCCCGCCGGAGCCCTGGTCGACGTGCTGCGGGCGATCCCGGTGCTGATGCTGATGCTGCTGTGCAACCAGGCCTACGCCCTGTTCACCCCGCTCGCGCCGGAGCGGCGGCCGCTGGTGGCGGTGGTGAGCGCGCTGGCGCTGTTCAACGCCGCCGTCCTCACCGAGATCATCCGGGCCGGGATCCTGGCCCTGCCCCGGGGCCAGAGCGACGCCGCCCACTCTCTCGGCCTGCGCAAGCACCAGGTCATGACGCGGATCCTGCTCCCGCAGGCGATCACCGCGATGCTCCCGGCACTGGTCGCGCAACTGGTGGTGCTGGTCAAGGACACCGCCCTGGGCGGAGAGATGCTCGGCTTCGGCGAGCTCCTCCAGCAGACCCGGGTGATCACCGCCAACTACGGCGCCAACACCATCGCCACCCTCACCGTCGTGGCCCTGCTCTTCATCGCGGTCAACCTGGTGCCCACCCGGGCCGCCGGCGCCCTCGAACGCCGCCTCCGGCGAGGCCGCCGGACCACCGGGACCAGGGCGGGCGCCACCACGGAAACAGGTGAGCAGGTGCTCATGCCGCTTGCCGCCTCTCCCCGCGACCGTCACCGCTGACGGCTCCCGCAGCCGTCCGCCGCGGAGGGGCGTTCACATGCGGTGAGGGCGGATGGCGACGCCCAGGATGTGGGGCGAGGGGGGAAGCGGGGGGCGGGTGTCGGGCCAGTTGAGGTGGTGGAGCCGGTCGTAGCGGAACCCGGCGCGCTGGATGGCGGCCTGGGTGTCGGGGGCCAGGTGGCACCCGCCGTTGAGCAGGGGCCAGACGGTGGCGTCCAGGGCCCGCTGCACGCGGCGCAGGCCCGGGGTCCGGGCGGGGACGTGCTCGAAGAAGTGCAGCCTGCCCCCGGGGCGCAGGACGCGGAACATCTCGGCCAGCGCGGCGTGCCGGTCGCCCACCGAGCACAGCACCAGGCAGGCCACGACGGCGTCGAAGCTCTCGTCGGGGACCTCCAGGCGTTCGGCGACGCCGTCGACGACCCGGACGGGGACGGGGGCCTGGCGGGCGGCGGCGTCGGCCAGGCGGCGCAGGTGGGGTTCGGGCTCCACGGCCAGGACCCGGGTGACCCCGGTGGGGTAGTGGGCGAAGTTGGCGCCGGCCCCGGCGCCGACCTCCAGCACGTGCCCGGCGGCGGCCCGCAGGAGGGTCCGGCGGTGCTCGGCGACGCCCTGCTCCATGGCCGGGCTGAGACGGCCGTAGCAGCGGGCGAACAGCCGGTGCCGCCGCCGGGTGGCGTTGGTGGTCGCGTTCATCGTCGCGCCTCCGCGGGGTCGTGGCGGGGTCGTGGTGGGGTCGTGGTGGGCCCGTGGCGGGCACTACCCTCCAAGCAAGGAGGCTACGACATAGTGAAGCGAATTCACAATGAATCTGGTGCGGATTCCGGGGAGAGCGGGCACGCGCTGGAGAAGCTGTTCACCCTGGCGGTCGTGACGCACCGGTACATGGAACGGGGGCTGGCCGCGCGGGGACTGTCGCGGGCGCGGGCCACGGTTCTGTGGAACCTGCACGGCGGCGGACCGATGACGCAGCGGGCGCTGGCCACCGCGATCGGGGTGACGCCGCGGAACGTGACCGGCCTGGTCGACGCGCTGGAGGCCGACGGGTTCGTGGCGCGCGGCCCGCACCCCGAGGACCGCCGGGCGACGCTGGTGGCGCTGACCGACAAGGGCCGGGCGACCGTACGCGGGCTGCGCGCCGAGTACGACCAGGGCGCCGCCCGCCTGTTCGCCGGCGTGCCGGACGGGGACCTGGCCGCGTTCGTGGCCACCGCGGACCACCTGATCACGCGGATCGGGCGGGAGGACCCCTGACGGGAGCCCCGGTCGCGCCGGAGGCGGCTCAGGGCCGGGGCCGCCAGGGCGAGGCCGGGTCGGTGGCGCGGGCGGCCGCGCTCACGCGCAGGGCGTAGGCCGGGCGGTCGGTGCCGGAGCCGGTGAGCGGCCCGAGATAGGTATGTCCGGTCAGATGGCACCAGGCGGCCAGGTCCAGCGGCGCGGCCGGATCGGTGGCGATCAGGTGCACCAGGGTCCCGGCCGGCAGCGCCTCCAGCCTGCCCCGCAGCTCCAGCAGGAGCCGCACGCAGGAGCGGTCACCGCCGTCGATGACGACCGGTTCGGCCGGCGGGGCGCTCATGCCGGACCGGTGACGATGGACAGGGCCCCTCCGACCCGCGCGCACGCGTGGCGCGTCCGCGCCTTCGGCGGCTGTTCGACCGGCGTCACAGCTCCCACCCTCGACCTCCAGTGTTCTTCGGGACAGCGTAGGGCCGCGCGAGGGCCGCGCGAGGGCCGCGCCCCCTGCCGCCCTGTCGGCGGCAGGAGGCGTGTGGACCGGGCCGTCCTCGGCTCAAACGCGCGCGGTCGCGTTCCCGATGGCCTCCACGACGCTGGCGATGCCGTCGGCGCCGTGCCCGGCGGCGGCCGCGCGGTCCAGCAACGCCTTGACGAGTTCCGGGACGTCGGTGCGCACGCCCAGGGCGGCGCTCGTGTGGACCAGGTGCTCCATCGCCGCGGCGTGCACCTCCACGGTGCCGTCGTCGTCGGGGTACTCGCCCTTCGCGACCTGGCGGGCGTGCTCGGTCATCAGCGAGGTGACGAACGGCATGTGCCCGGTCGCCACGGCGGCGAACTCCTCGGGGGCGACGCCCTCCGCGCCGGTCAGCGCGACGGCGTGGTGGAAGCCCGCGAGCGCCCCCCAGGCCAGGCCGAACAGGGCGGTGTCGTACACGGCGGCCAGGCCGGGGTCGGCGCCCAGGTGGACGGCCTGGCCGAGGCTGCGCAGGACCGGCCGGTGCGTGGCGAAGACGTCCGGGTCGCCGCTGAAGACGAACAGCGCCTCGGGCCGCCCGACCAGCCGGGTCCCGCTCATGGCGGCGCCGTCCAGGTAGCCCGCGCCGATGCCGCCGGCCATCCGGCGGGCTTCCTGCGGGGTGCCGGAGGTCAGGTTCACCAGGACGCGTCCTCGCAGGTCGGCGCCCGCGAGCAGGTCCGTCACGACCCCGTAGTCCGGCAGGCAGACCACCACCAGCGGACTGGCGGCGATCGCCCCGGCGAGGGTGTCCGCGCGCGCCGCGCCCCGCGCGGCGAGGGCCTCGGCCTTGGCCGGGGTGCGGTTCCAGACGGTGGTGCGATGCCCGGCGGCGAGGAACGCCTGAGCCAGCCGGGCGCCCATCTGGCCCAGTCCGACCACCGACACCGCGGACCGTTCGCGCTCTTCGTTCTCGAACATGGTGGGGTCTCCGTTCAGAATGAAACGTTACGTAACGTTTCACTCGAAGTATCGAGTCCTCCCCGTGCCCGCGTCAAGAACGTTACGTAACGTTTCATTCGTGCTAGGCTCCGGGACGTGCCCGAAGCAACCCCCCGTCGTACGGCCCGCTCCCGGGACGCGATCCTGCGGGCGGCGCTCGACCTGTGCGCCGAGCAGGGTTACGCGACCGTCACCATGGAGGCGATCGCCGCCCGCGCGCGGGTGGGGAAGCCGACCGTGTACCGCTGGTGGCCGAGCAAGAACGCGGTGTTCCTCGACACGCTCCAGGAGTCGTGGGCCGAGTCCGTGGTGCCCCTGCCCGACACCGGCGACATCATCACCGACCTGCGGAACTGGCTGCACAGGTTCGTCGACACCCTCAACGACCCCCTCCTGCGCCCGATCATCGTCGGCATCCTCGGGGCCGCCCAGCACGACCCCGCGCTCAAGGCCGCGATCCGGGAACGGTTCCACGTCCCCTTCCGCGCCGCCAACCAGGTGCGCGTCATCGCCGCGCAGGAGGCGGGGCAGTTGCCCCGCCTCGCTCCCGAACTCCTCGAAGACTCGCTGGTCGCACCGCTGTGGTACCGCCTGCTGGTCAGCGACGAACCCTTCGACCACGCCGACGCCGACGCCATCCTGGCCCACGCCCTCCACCGGAACTGCGGCGGACCGTCCCCAGGGGAGCGGGCCTGGGGCGTTTCTGATGGATCTTGAGAAGTCCCGGCGGACGGCACTGCCGTGACCGGCGTGACAGCGGATCCGCTGGAGGCGATCCGCGACACTGCTGCGGGACCTGCGGGATGATCCTGGTGATCCATCAGAAGCGCCCTAGATCCTGTCTCGAAGTGGACCCGGCCAGGCATGCGAGCGCGTTACCTGACCTGCGGGCCCGACGCCGCAGGCGAGGGCCCGCAGGTCAGATCGCGAAGCGATGTCGCGCTCGCCAAGCCCTGGTGAGGTGTGAGCCCCCCGGGCGAGCGCCGTGGGCCAGGGCTTGGAAACACGGCCCAGGGCGAGCGCCGCGACGACGAGGGCTAGGGCAGCCCGCGATAGGCGAGCCGCACCCCGGCGAACCAGTCGTCGATCCGCATCAGGGCCAGCAACCCGGTGACGCGGTGCCCGTAGGCGGGCGCGGAACGCCCGGTCCGGACGGCGGCGTGATCATCGGATCGCGTGGTCGCCTGGCGGGGGTTCGTCGGTGGTGGTGTCGTGGTGGCCATCAGGGGGGTCAGCAGGACCATGCTCATGACGGCCATCGCCATCGCGGCACCGGCGATCCGCCGGGAGGCCCTCTCGCATCGGGCGGACAGGTCGCGGGGGACGCTGGTGGGACGGCGGCGAGGGCTCATGGTGGTGCCTTCCGTGCGGACGGGCGTTTGACGCCTCCAGGGTCGGCGGGACCGGTCACCTGCCGGTATCGCCTCGGTCACTCACGGTTGTGGGATGGTGGGCGGGTGGGGTTCGTCTTCAACGTCCTGGGACCGCTGGAAGTGCTGTCGGACGGGGTGCCGGTGGAGATCACCGCGTCCCGGCACCGCGCGCTGGTGGCGGCGCTGGTGCTCGACGGCAACCGCGTGGTGCCGGTGGAGTCCCTGATCGGCAGGGTCTGGGGCGACCGGCCGCCGCACGGCGCGCGCAACGCCCTGAAGAACTACGTGCTGCGGGTGCGGCGGCGGCTGGGGGAGCCGTCGCCGCTGCTGTCGCACGCCCAGGGCTACCTGATGCGGGTCGATCCCGGGGCGCTGGACCTGGACCGCTTCGAGACGCTGGTGAGCCGCGCCGAGACCGCCGACCGGCCCGCCGAGGCCGCCGACCTGCTCCGCCAGGCCCTGGGGCTGTGGCGCGGCGCGCCGGTGCCGGAGCTCGGCTCCGAGCCGTTGCGCGAGCAGGTGCAGGCGCGGTGGGCCGAACGCCGCCTGTGCGCGGTGGAGGCGCGCATCGACGCCGAGCTGGCCTTGGGACGGTACGCCGATGTCCTGGCCGAACTGCGGGAACTGACCGCCGAACACCCCCTGCGCGAGCGGTTGTGGGGGCAGCTGATGCTGGCGCTGTACCGGTCGGGCCGTCCGGGCGAGGCGCTGGAGTGCTACCACCGGGTCGCCGCGCTGCTGGCCGAGGAGCTGGGCGTGGACCCGGGCCCGGAGCTGCGGGACCTGCACCAGCGGATCCTGGTCACCGACCCCGCCCTGGGGGCGGGCGGCCGCCTGGACAGGCTGCGGGTGGCGGGGAACCTGCCGGCCGAGACCACCTCGTTCGTGGGGCGCGGGCCGCAGCTGCGGCAGGCGGCGCACCTGCTGGGCCGGGCCCGCCTGGTGACCATGACGGGCGCGGGCGGGGCGGGCAAGACCCGGCTGGCGCTGCGGGCCGCGGCGCGGGCCGCGCCGGCGTTCCCCGACGGCGCGTGGTGGGCCGACCTGAGCGCGCTCACCGAACCGGGACTGCTGGCGCTGGCGGTGGCCGAGGCGCTGGGCATCCGCGACCAGTCGGCACGCGGCTGGACGCGGGTGCTGGCGGACCATCTGCGCGACCGCCGGCTGCTGCTGGTCCTGGACAACTGCGAGCATCTGGTGCCGGAGGTCACCGCGCTGGTCACCGCCCTGCTCCCGGCCGCCGGCGGCCTGGTGGTGCTGGCCACCAGCCGGCACCGCCTGGGACTGGCCGGCGAGCACGTCCTGCCGGTGCCCGCCCTGACCGAGGCCGAGGCGGTGGAGCTGTTCGCGCAGCGCGGCCGGGCCTCGGCGCCGGACTTCCGCGTCGACCCGCGCAACCGGGACGCCGTCGACCGGCTGTGCCGCCGGCTCGACCGGATCCCGCTGGCCATCGAGCTGGCCGCCGTCCGGATGGACACGCTGTCGGTCACGCAGATCAGCGACCGGCTCGACGACCGCTTCGAGCTGCTGTCGGACGGCGGCGACCCCCGCCGGACCCTGCGCGGCGTGCTGGAGTGGAGCCACGGGCTGTGCACCCGCCCCGAACAGGCGCTGTGGGCGCGGCTGTCGGTGTTCGCCGGAGGCTTCGACCTGGCGGCGGCCGAAGCGGTGTGCGCCGACCCCACCGGCTGCGCCGACCCCGCCGGTCGGCACCGGGTGCTCGACCTGCTGAGCGGCCTGGTCCGCAAGTCCCTGCTGACCGCCGACACCGGCACCGACCCGGCGCGGTACCGGATGCTGGAGACCGTCCGCCAGTACGGGCACGAGCGGCTGCGCCGGCTCGGGCAGGAGACCGCGCTGCGCGTCCGGCACCGCGACCACTTCCTGGAGGTCGCCGCGCGGGCCGCGGCGCAGTGGTGCGGGCCGCGCGACCACCAGTGGCTCTCGATGCTGCTCCAGGACCTGCCGAACCTGCGCGCGGCCATGGAGTTCTCCCTCGCCGAACCCGGCCACGCGCCGTTCGGGCTGCGGCTGGCGGTGGACCTGAGCCGCGCGCAGCTGTGGCTGTTCGGCGCCACCCCGGCCGAGGGGCGCCGCTGGCTGGAGCGCGCGCTGGCCGCCCAGACCGGTCCGCCGTGCCCGGCGCGGGCGAGGGCGGCGGCGTTCGTCACCTGGCTGGCGCTGTGCCAGGGCGACCGGGACGGCGCCGACGCCGCCCTGGCGGCCTGCCGGGGCCTGGACGACGGGTCCCCCGGGTCCTCGGCCGCCAGGGCGGTGGCCGAGGGCGCGCACACCCTGCTGGCCCTGGGCGACCCCCGCTCGATCGCACTGCTGGCCGACGCGCGCGGCCACTTCCGCCGCGCGGGCCAGATGGGGGAGCAGCACTGGGCCACCCTGCTGTGGACCATGGCCGCGGCGTTCCTCGGCGACCGGGACCGCGCCCTGCACGCCGCCCGGGAGTACCTCGCCGAGGCCGACCACCACGGCGGGCGCTGGACGCGCTCGTGGGCGCGGTGGGGGATGGGGCTGGCCCAGATGCGCCACGGCGACCGCGACCTCGCCACCCGGCTGATCCAGGAGGCGATAGCCGGGCAGCGCGAGCTGGACGACACCTGGTCGCCCACCTGGGGCGTGGAGCTCCTCGCCTGGAACCTCTGCCTGACCGGCGAGACCGAACGCGCCGCGCTCCTGCTCGGCGCCGCCCACCGGCTGCGGCGGTCGCTGGGCGTCACCCTCTACGGGCCGTTCCTGAAAGCCCACGACGACACCGTGCGGCACCTGCGCCAGGTGCTGGGCGAGGCCGCCTACTCCGCCGCCCACCGGCGGGGAGCCACCGCGTCGGACCCGCTGGAGCTGGCGTTGGGGACCTGAGCGCGGCGGATCCGCGGGCTCACTCGCCGTGCTGCTCCCGCTGGGCCCGCCACCAGTCGGCGGCGCGGGCGATGTCGGGGCCGGAGGTCCACAGGTCGGCGGGGTCGTCGGGCATCAGGCGCTCGCGGAACCGCCCGAGGTGGCCCGAGCGGCGGCCGCTGACACTGAGGTGCCTCCACTCCAGCGTGCCCGACGTCTCCCTCTCGTGCCGCGTGGCGTCGAGCAGCTCGACGACGTCGGCGGGCAGGCCCGGCTCGTCCGGTCGAAGCCGCAGCGCCGGCCGGACGGAGCCGTGCTCGTCGCCGTACAGGATCCCCACCGCGTTGGCGGTGGTGATGCCGGCCCGTCCGGCCAGTTCCCGCGCGATCCCGGCGTCGGCGGGCGGGGGGCCGTTCTCGGCCCGCAGCCGCTCCAGGCGGCGCAGGAACTCCGGGCTGAACCGGCTCTGGGGAACGACGGCGACAGGGGGCGCGCGGTCCGGGAGCCGGGCCGGGCGGAAGCGGCCGTCCGGTGAGAACTCGACGGCCACGAACAGGTCCCGCCACAGGCTCCGGCCGCTCACCGTCATCAGCGCGCCGCCGGGGGTCCGCCACAGCTGGAGGTGGGAGTGGTCGGGCCCGCCGAACGACCGGTCGAACCAGAGCACCCGCCAGCGTCCGCTGCCATCGCCCAGCGGGGTGTTCGCCCGGGCCCGCAGATCGTCCAGGGCCCATTCGCGGTGAGGGGTCCACGGCCACAGCCACGACAGCGCGAGGCCGATCACGTCCTCGACCCCCTCGCCGATCGTGTCGGTCGCGTCGAACCGGTCGAACGTGCGCAGGAGCACCGGTTCCGGCGGCTCCGGGCCGTCCGCCGCGGCCGCGACGAGATGTTCGCAGACCAGCCGGAGCGACACCACCGGCCGCAGGTGGCGGGTCGGCAGGTCGGGGACGGTCTCCAGGAGCGGGGACAGAGGCGGGCGGGGTGGCGGCTCCTGCCCGGTCAGCAGCGAGTGTTCGATGAACAGGCACCGCGCCGCGCGTTCCAGGCGCTCGGCCACCGCGTGGGCGAGGGCGGGCGCGGTGATCTCGGGCAGCAGCTCCGCGACGAACCCTCCGCTCCGGATGTGCCGCACGCCGGAGGACCTGGGCAGTACGGGCGCCATCAGGCGCCGGACGGCCTCCCGGTCCAGCGACCGCAGCCAGGCCGAACCGGCCGGGTCCACGGCGTCCCGCGCGTCCCACGCGGCGGGCGGGGGGACCTCCGCCTGCCGCGGGGTGAAGGCCGTGGTGAGGATCTCGGCGCCGTCCGGCGCGGTCACGGTGATCACGCCGTCGCGGAGCCGCACGGTGTTCCGCTCGGTGGCGCCGGGGAAGGTGACCTCGCCGGTGCCGGGCGCCTCGGGGCGGGCCGCGCGGGAACCGGGCTCCAGCGTCAGCACGTCGCCCGTCGGCCCCTCCACCAGGAACGTCTGCCAGCGGCCGCCGGGACGCTGGCGTGACACGTACCAGGATGTGCCGTCGTACCAGGGCATCAGGTCGGCCGGGCAGGAACCGAGGGGGAGCTTCCAGGCGCCGCCCCGCCCGTCCGACGCCACGGCCTCGCCGTCGTTCCGGACGGTCACGTACGCGCGGTGCTGCAGTATGGACCGGGTGCCGCGCCTCCGTCCGGCGTCGTGCGACGGCGGCACCGCCCGGATGCCGATCTCCTCCGGGATGCCGGTGCGCAGTTCCGCCAGCAGCGTGTCCACGGGGTCGCCGATGCTCAGCCCGCTCAGGAACCCCGGATCGCGCCGCAGGAACGCCGAACCCTTCTCGGCCAGCCAGGACAGGCCCCGGTCGAGGCGGGACAGGCCGCCGGACTCCAGATCCGCCCGCAGGGTCGCGCGCAGCTCGGCGTCGGGCGCCTCGTACCAGGGGGCGGGCGTGGGCGGGACCGCCGCCGGGTCGGTGCCGGACGGCGGCTCGCCGGCACGCGGGAACAGGTGCCCCTCGCCCTGGTCGGCGAGACGGAGCAGCGTGGCGGCCGGGCAGCGGCGGCCGGTGGTGGCGAACCACTCCGGCGGGAGGCGGGCCCCGGCTCCCGCGTCGGCGAGGATCTCCAGCCACCGGTGCCGGGTCTCGTCCGCGGGCGGGTCGGGCTCGGCCGCGACCAGCAGGTCCAGCAGCCCGCCGTCCCGGGTCGCGACGGCGGCCAGCGCGGGCGCGGCGGCCGCCCAGATCGTCGGCGGGGCGCCGGGCAGCAGACCGTCGCGCAGCAGGCGGGTGGCGAGGAACGCGTCCTCGTCGTCCTTCGCGAGCCCCGCCGCGGCGGCCAGCCTCCGCAGGTCGGGGAAGATGCGGGCGTAGGGGATCAGGCCGGCGGCGAAACCCGCGCAGACCACCGCGCGGAAGCGGGCGTGCGCCTCGTCGGGCGGGAAGCGCGCGCTCAGGGCGCCGGCGTGGTCGCGCAGCACGGTCGGGGCGACCACCCCCGCCGGGACGAGTTCGAGCAGCACCCCGTGCAGGCGCTCGACGTCGGAGGCCCCCTCCTCCTTCCCGGTCTTCCACGCCTGGGTGAACGCCCACGTCGCGACCTCGACCGAAACCTCGGCGAGCGCGCGGCAGGCCTGTTCGTAGAAGGCGATCCGTTCCGCGGGCGGAAGCGGGGACGCCAGCTTCCGCAGGCCGGACTTGAGCTTGCGAGGATGGTCGGTGGAGGCTCCGGCGACCAGGGCTGCCAGTTCGGGGGTCACGATGATCGATTATGTCGGCTCCGGGAAGCGGGCGGCGAAGCGCCACCGTCCCGCGATTCTTCCGCGACGATGTCGAACCGGGCGGTGGGCCGTTCGTCTAGAGGGTGAATCCGGCTCACCCCACGATCTCTCCAGGAGCAGACGATGAGCTCGTCCCCGAACCCCGAACCCGCGGTCTCCGAGCGGGCGTCCACCCCGGTGCTGAACACGATCGACATCGTCGTGTCGGACCTGCGGGCCGCGATCGCCTTCTACGCCCGCCTGGGCCTGGACTTCCGCGTCGATCCCACCTATCCCGACCACGCCGGCTGCGACCTGCCCGGCGGGCTGCACCTGATGCTGGACACCGAGAAGTTCCGGGCCTCGGTCCACCAGGAGGCGGGCTGGGACCGCCCGACCGGCGACCCGCGCACGTTCCTGGCCTTCCAGCTGCCCGCCCCCGAGGCGGTCGACGCCGCCTACGCCGACCTCACCGGCGCCGGGCACCGCGGGGTCCAGCCGCCGTGGAACGCCTTCTGGGGCATGCGGTACGCCACCGTGGCCGACCCCGACGGCAACGGCGTCGACCTGTACTGCCCCCTGCCCGCCGACCAGCACGACGCCCGGTAGCCGACCGGTCCCGCTTCCGCACCGAGGAGGAGACACGTTGAAATACGTGCTGATGTTCGCCGAGACCGAAGAGTTCGCCCGGCACCTGGCCGCGATGAGCGAGAGCGAACGCCAGGAGGAGTTCGCGCGGGTCGGCGAGTGGTTCGCCGAGCACGCCGCCCACATCACCCACCACAGCCGCCTGCAGCCTCCCCACACCGCCACCACCGTCCGTCTCACCGGCGACCAGGCGGTGGTGACCGACGGGCCGTTCGTGGAGGGCAAGGAGGTGGTGTCCGGCTTCGCCGAGCTCGACGTGGCCGACCTGGACCAGGCGCTGGCCATCGCCGCCGCGTGGCCCGGCTGCCCGGTCGTCGAGATCCGCCCGCTCGTCTGAGGCCCCGCGGCCGATGGACCACGGGCGGGAGCGGGCGCACGGTGAGCTGACCCGCGTGCTACGCGAGCACGCGGGGCGGCTCACCGCCTCCCTGGTGCACGTCCTCGGCGACTTCGCCGCCGCCGAGGACGTGGTCGCCGACGCCGTCGAGACCGCCCTGCGCCGCTGGCCGGTCGACGGCGTCCCCGACCGTCCCGACGCCTGGCTGCTGACCGTCGCCCGCCGCCGGGGCCTGGACGTCCTGCGCCGCCGGACGGTCTACCGCGACAAGCTCGCCCAGCTGGACTGGCCGCCACGCAGCGACCCCGACGACCGCCTGAGACTGGTCTTCGTCTGCTGCCACCCGGCCCTGCCGCGGGCCGCGCAGATCGCGCTCACCCTGCGCGCGGTGTGCGGGCTGACCACCGCCCAGATCGCCGCCGCGTTCCTGGTCCCCGAGGCCACCGTGGCCCAGCGCCTCACCCGCGCCAAACGCAAGATCGCCGAGGCGGGCATCCCCTACCGCGTCCCCTCCGACGCCGAGCTGCCGGATCGCCTGGACCAGGTCCTGGCGGTGGTGTACCTGCTGTTCAACGAGGGCTACCTGACCAGCGGCGGCGACCGTTCCCAGGCCCGCGACCTGGCCGACGACGCCGAATGGCTGGCCGCCCAGCTGGCCTGGCTGATGCCCCGCCGGGCCGAGGTCCTCGGCCTGCTGGCGCTGATCCGCCTGCACCAGGCCCGCGCCGACGCCCGCTTCACCCCCGGCGGCGAGCTGGTCCTGCTGCGCGACCAGGACCGCGGCCGCTGGGACCGCGCCGCCATCGCCGAGGCGGTCGCCCTGCTGGAACGCGCCGCCGCGCTGCGGCGCCCCGGGCCCTACCAGCTCCAGGCCGCCATCGTCGCGGTCCACGCCGAGGCCCCCGCCTGGGAGGCCACCGACTGGTTCCAGATCACCGTCCTGTACGACATGCTGCTGGCCCTGGCGCCCTCCCCGGTCCACCGCCTGAACCGCGCCATCGCCCTCGGCCACACCCCGCCGCCCCACGGCGGGCCGGCCGCCGCGCTGGCCGCGCTGGACGCCCTCACCCCCGCCGACCGGCGGGCCCTGGAGCGCTACCCCCTGCTGCACGCCACGCGCGCCGAACTCCTGCGCGCCCTGGACCGGCCCCGGGCCGCCCGCGCCGCCGACCGGCGCGCCCTGGAACTGGCGACCAACCCCGCCCAGCAGGCCCTGCTCCGCCAACGTCTGACCTGGGATTGACGGATCACGCAACCGGCATATCATGCCAATATGGCGATTGATTCCGATTGTGGAATGAGTACGCTGGACGAGCTGGCGCCCGCGGCGGCGCTGTTCCACTCCCTGGCCGACCCGGTGCGGCTGTCGATCGTGCAGCGGCTGGCGCGCGGCGAGGCCCGGGTGGTGGACCTGACCCACGAACTCGGCCTGGCGCAGTCCACGGTGTCCAAGCACCTGGCCTGCCTGCGCGGATGCAAGCTGGTGGACTACCGCGCCGAAGGCCGCCAGTCGTTCTACTCCATCGCCGTCCCCGAACTGCTGGACCTGCTGCGCTCGGCCGAGCGCCTGCTGGCGGCCACCGACCGGGCGGTGGCGCTGTGCCCGACCTACGGCACCGGCGCGGGGACGCGGGCATGACCGCGCTCCCGCCGGCTCCCTCGCCCCGGCGCCGGGCGGCGCTGGCGCGGCGGGTGCGGCTGCTGGTGGCCGCCACCATCACCTACAACGCGATCGAGGCGGTCGTCGCGGTCACCGCCGGGACCCTGGCCTCCTCCGGGGCGCTGATCGCCTTCGGGCTGGACTCGGTGATCGAGGTCGCCTCCGCGGCCGCGGTCGCCTGGCAGTTCTCCGCCCGCGACCCCGAACCGGTCGAACGCCGCGAACGGCGGGCGCTGCGGATCATCGCGGTCTCGTTCTTCGCGCTGGCCGCCTACGTGACCGTCGACTCGGCGCGGGCGCTGCTGGGCGACGGCGGGGCCGCCCCCTCCACGCCGGGGCTGGTGCTGGCCGCCCTGAGCCTGGCCGTCATGCCGTTCCTGTCGGCCGCGCAGCGCCGGGCCGGCCGTGAGCTGGGATCGGCCAGCGCGGTCGCCGACTCCCGGCAGACCCTGCTGTGCACCTACCTGTCGGCGGTCCTGCTGGCGGGGCTGGCGGTCAACGGCCTGTTCGGCTGGGCCTGGGCCGACCCGGTCGCCGCGCTGGTGATCGCGGCGGTGGCGGTCAGGGAGGGCCGCGACGCGTGGCGCGGCGACGCCTGCTGCGCCGTCCCGGCCCCCGCCGCCGCGACGAAGGGCAGCGGCTGCGCCTGCTGCGCCTGACGTCCCCTGCTCCCCGCTGGCCCCCGCTGCTCCCCGCTGGCCCCCGCGCTCAGCCTTTGCGGCGCGGGCGGACCGCCTGCTCCGCCCAGAACGGCCGCATGACGCGTCCGATCGCCTCGGCGACGACCCGCAGCTCGCCGGGTTCGAGGGGGTCGAACACCTCCCCGCCCACCTCGTCCGCGAGAGCCCGGGCCCGACGGTGCAGCCCGCGTCCCGCCGGGGTGATGCGCACGGCGTACCGCCGCCGGTCGGCGGGGTCACGGGTGCGCTCGCACAGCCCGCGCGCCTCCAGGTCGTCCACCAGGCCGACCATCAGGGTCGGGTCCAGCAGCAGGTAGGCGGACATCTCCTGCTGCGACAGGGTGTCGGAGGAGTCCAGCATCGCCAGCACCAGGAAGTGCCGGACGCGGATCCCCAGCGGCTCCAGCGCCTCCTCCAGGCGCTGCTCCAGCCACCACCCGCACTTGGAGAGCTGGAAGCCCAGCACCGAGGCCAGTCCGGCGGGCAGGTCGCAGGTCGGTTCGGCCATGCCGCAAGGATATATCTCGTCAATCATCCATTGCCTCAACCGTAGAAATATTCGATTATCTGTGTATGCCTCCTACGCTCGGCCTGTTCGGCCTCAACATGAACACCTGCGCCGACCCCGGCGCCGCCGCCCGGATCGCCGCCCTCGCCGAGGAACTCGGCTACGACTCGCTGTGGACCGCCGACCACGTCGTCCTGCCGAGCCCGCGCGACGCGGTCTCGCCCATGGACCCCGACGAGCCGATCCTCGATCCGCTGGTCGCGCTCGCCCACCTCGCCGCGCACACCGAACGGCTCCGCCTCGGCACCGGCTGCGTCGTGCTGCCCCAGCGCAACCCCCTGGTGCTGGCCAAGCAACTGGCGAGCGTGGACGTGCTCAGCGGCGGGCGGCTCGTCTTCGGCATGGCGGTGGGGTACCTGGAACCCGAACTGAGGGCCCTCGGCGTCCCCGCGGCCGGACGCGGGGCGCGCGCCGACGAGTACCTGCGGGCGATGCGCTCGCTCTGGCACGACGACGAGCCCGCCTTCCACGGGCGGCACGTGGACTTCGCGGGCGTCGACACGCGTCCGCGTCCGGTGCAGACGCCCCTCCCGGTCGTCGTCGGCGGGCACAGCCGACGGGCCCTGCGCCGCGCGGCCCGCCATGGCGACGGCTGGTACGGATGGCTGCTCGCACCGGACGAGGCCGCGCACCACGTCGCCGCGCTGCGGGCCGCGGAGGCCGAGGAGGGCCGCGGGCCGCTCCACGTCCAGGTCACCCCGCGCCGCAGGATCGACGCCGGCGCCGTGCGCGCCTACGGCGAGGCGGGGGTGGACCGGCTCGTGATCGTCCCGCCGAGGAACGCGCCGCTGGAGGAACTGGCGGCCTTCGTCGAGGCGAACGCGCCCGCCCGGCTCGGAGCGGCACGCCTTGACCTCAAGTGATCTTGAGGTCCTAGCGTCGTGGTGTTGCCTGACGACGGAAGGAACATCATGACCATTCTGGTTACCGGGGCCACGGGGAACGTCGGCCGTCAAGTGGTCAGGGAGCTGCTCGGCGGGGGCCACCGGGTGCGGGCGCTGACCCGTGACCCCGCGCGCGCCGACCTCCCCCGGGAGGTGGAGGTGGCGGCCGGGGATCTCGCGGTGCCCGACAGCCTGGCGTCCGCGCTGGAGGGCGTGACCGCCGTGCACCTGATCACCTTCGACGCCCGGGACGGCGCTCCGTTGCGCACCGGTGCGCAGATCGCGCGGATGGCCGCCAGGGCGGGCGTCCGGCACGTGACGATGCTGTGGAGCGGCGAGCCGGGTCCGGTCGAGGAGGCCGTGGCGGCCGAGGGGCTGCCGTGGACCACCCTCCAGCCGCAGGAGTTCATGTCCAACGCCCTGCTCTGGAGCGAGTCGGTCCGGACCGAGGGCGTGGTGCGCGAGCCGTTCGGCGCCACCCGCAGCGCCATGATCCACGAGGCCGACATCGGCGCCGTGGCCGCGAGGACGCTCACCGAGGACGGCCACGCGGGCAAGGAGTACGTGATGACCGGTCCCGAGGTCCTGGACATGCCGCGGAAGCTGGCCGTCCTGGGCGAGGCCCTCGGCCGTGGGATCCGGTTCGTCGAGCTGACCGAGGAGCAGGCGCGCGAGCGGATGCGCCGGGCCGGGGCCTCCCAGGAGGCCATCGACCACGTCGTCGGCTGGTACGCCGACCCGCCGGAGGAGGCGTACACGGTGACCGACACCGTCGAGCGCGTCCTCGGGCGCCCGGCCCGGACCTTCGCGCGGTGGGCGCGGGAGAACGCCGGCGCCTTCCGCTGAGCACGTCCCGTGAACCGGCCGTCGGACGACCCGCGGCGCCGCCGCCCCGGCCCCCGCCCGTTCACGGCCGGTTCCGGAGCCCGGCCGCCTGTCGGCCACGTCGCCGCCACGTGATTCGGCACAATGACCGGGTATGCCTCGCGCGGTGGTCGCCGGGCGGGGCGCACCGGACGACGACGAGGAGAGACGCCATGGCGAGCATCACCGAGGGACTGCGGCGACGGGCCCCCGAGGAACGCCAGAAGCAGATCGTGGACGTGCTGGTCGAGGCGTTCTCCGACCTGATGGAGCGCAGCCCCGCCGAGTTCCGCCGCCGGTTCCGCAAGATGGCCTCCGACCCGTTCGCGTTCTACCGGGGCAGCGCGTGCCTGTTCTACGCCGACGTGGTGCACGACGACGACCCGTGGGCCGACGAGCGCACCTCGCGGGTGTGGATCCAGGGCGACCTGCACGCCCAGAACTTCGGCACCTACATGAACGACGACGGCGTCTTCGTCTTCGACGTCAACGACTTCGACGAGGCGTACGTCGGGCACTTCACCTGGGACGTCAAGCGCCTGGTCGCCAGCGTGGCGCTGCTGGCGTGGAGCAAGGCGATCTCCGACGACGACATCCGCCGCCTCATCGAGACCTACGTGCGCGCCTACGTCGACCAGGTGCGGCAGTTCGCCGAGCACGCCGGCGACTACGCGTTCGCCCTCACCCTGGACACCGCCGAAGGATACGTGCGCGACGTGCTGGTGCAGGCGCTGGCGTCCACCCGGATCGGGCTGCTGGACGGCAAGACGATCGTCGAGCAGCACGAGCGGCGCTTCCGCAGCCGCGCGGGCGTGCGGCGGCTGGACGACGACGAGCGCGCCAGGGTCGAGAAGGCGTACCTGGACTACCTGTCCACCATCCCCGAGGAGAAGCGGTTCAAGGGCCTCACCTACCGGGTGAAGGACATCGTCGGGGCGTCGGGGTTCGGCATCGGCTCGGCGGGCCTGTCGGCCTACAACATCCTGGTCGAGGGGCACAGCCAGGCGCTGGAGAACGACGTCATCCTGTCGATGAAGCAGGGCAACGTCGCCGCGCCCAGCCGCGTGGTCGACGACCCGCGCATCGGCGAGTACTTCAAGCACCACGGGCACCGCACGGCGGTGTCGCGGCGGGCGCTGCAGGCCAACACCGACCCGTGGCTGGGCTACACCGAGATCGACGGCGTCGGCTACGTGGTGCAGGAGCTGTCCCCCTACGAGGAGGACCTCGACTGGTCGGCGCTGACCGAGCCGGACGAGATGGTGTCGCTGCTGGACGACCTGGGCCGCGCCACCGCCAAGATCCACTGCGTGTCGGACAGCGACTCCGACCACACCCTGGTGGGCTTCCAGGTGGAGGACGCCATCACCGCCGCGATCGGCGACGACGAGGAGGCGTTCGTGGAGGCGATGGTGGCGTTCGGCACCGAGTACGCCGCGATCGTCCGCGACGATCACCGTCTCTTCGTGGACGCCTTCCGCAACGGCCGTATCCCCGGCCTGTAACCCCGCCCAGGCCGGGTCCGCTGCGGGACGCGACGGGTGCGAGCCGCCCGTGCCCCGCAGCGGGTGGCGCGTCGTTCAGTTGCAGGCGCCCGTCGGCGGAGCGGCGACCCGGCAGCGGCCGGGCGACTTGGGCGGCTTGGGCGGCTTCTGGTCGTGCCCGGGCTTGTTCGGCGGCTTCTTGCCCGAGGGCTTCTTGCCGGGAGGCTTCTTGCCCGGCGGCTTCTTGTCCGGCTTGTGCTTCTTCAGGCAGTCGCGCAGCGAGTCGATCCTGCCGTCCAGGCCGTCGATGTAGTCGCGGCGTCCCTTCTTCCAGCGTCCGGGGTCGTTCCGGTGCGCCAGGTGGCCCTTGTACTTGGTGGAGTCACGGTCCACCTCGATCAGGACGTAGGGGTGGCGATCCGACGCGGTCCGGTGGCACACCTTGACCTTGTGGTTCCTGGGTTCGGCGACCGTGGCCGCCTCGGCGGGCGGCGCGATCAGGCCGCCCACGAGCACGGTGGCGAGGGCCGTGAGAGCGCGGCTCGCCATGCGTTTGGTGAACATCAGGTTTCCCCCGAGCAGCTCGTCTTGTAGTCATATGACTACGAGGAGTGATATCTCCGCAAGGTGCTACCCGGCGCCTGCGCCCCTACACGCCTGGAATGACGGGAGCGGGAGGTCCCGCCCACAGATGCTGGGTGGCATAGGAACGCCAGGGACGCCAACGGTCGGAGAGGGCCGGGATGTCGGCGGGGACGGCGCCGTCCGACAGTCTGCGCAGCGCGTGCCGGACCTTGGGGCAGCGGGCCGGGAACACGTCGGGATCGCCGAGCACGCGCATGCGGATGTGGTCGACGACCAGCGGATCGAGCCCGGGAAGGTCGAGCAGCCGCCGTCGCGCGCGGCGGCGGTCGGCCCCCGGGTCGAGCCGGAGGTCGCCACCGGCGAGGGCCGCGGCCAGCGCCCGCAGCGCCCCGCCGCGGCCGGGCGGCGCGTCGGGACCGGCGTGGTCCAGGGCGGCCAGGGCCGCCGCGCCGGGGAAGACGTGGGTGACGGCGCCGACCGGCACGGGCAGCGGTTCGGCGTGACGCCGGATCAGCGTGGCGAGAGCGGCGTCCCCGTCCAGCAGCAGGCGGGCGGCCAGCTCGGCGGCGTCGGGATGGCCCGGCACGCGGCGGCCCGGGCAGGCGGCGACCAGCGGCCGCAGCAGCGGGTCGGCCTCCAGGGAGGCGGTGATGGACTGCTGGTCGGCGTCCAGGTCGAGCAGCCTGCGGCAGCGCTGGACGGCCGTGGTGAGGTCACGCAGATCGGCCAGGCGGAGCTCGCACCCGACATGGTCGGCGCCCGGAACGGGCCACAGCGCGACGGTCCCCGGCCCGTGGGGGAGGGACAGCGAGCGCCGGAAGACCCCGCCGGCGTACTCCTCGACGCCGGGCAGGGGACGCGCGCCCAGGGACCCGAGCAGCGCGGGCACGTCCAGCGGCGGGCGGTAGGCCAGCCGGAGCGGGACCACGCCCGGCGCCGGGGCCGCCCCGGAGCGCGCGCGGGCGTTCCGCAGCGCGGTCGGGGTGGTCGCGAACACGCGCCGGACCGTCTCGTTGAACTGCCGGATGCTGGCGAACCCGGCGGCGAACGCCACGTCGCTGACCGGCAGGGCGGTCGTCTCCAGCAGCAGCCGGGCGGTCTGGGCCCGCTGCGCGCGGGCGAGGGCCTGCGGCCCGGCGCCGACCTCGGCGACGAGCTGGCGGTGGATCTGCCGCCGGCTGTAGCCGAGACGGGCGGCCAGCCCCGCCACGCCCTCGCGGTCGACGACCCCGTCGGCGATCAACCGCATCGCCCGGCCGACCAGGTCCGCCCGGAAGTTCCACTCCGGTGAGCCCGGGGACGCGTCCGGCCGGCATCGCTTGCACGCCCGGAACCCGTTGACCTGGGCGGCGGCCGCGGAGGGGAAGACGCGGACGTTCTCGGGCCTGGGCATCGCGGCCGGGCAGCTGGGACGGCAGTACACGCCGGTCGTGGTGACGGCCACGAAGAGCCACCCGTCGAACCGCGGGTCCCGGCTCCCGACCGCGCGGCGAAGATCCTCTTCGGTGATCACCAGGCCAGTCTGCCGGTCGCGACCGGGACCGCTCCGGCGGTGATCGGACATCGACGTCGCGCCGGGGAGCGGGACGCCCGCCGCCGGGGTCGCCGTCCGATCACCGCCAGCCCGGCGGCCCGCCGCGCCGACAGGATGACCGGCATGTCCACTCAAGATCACGCTCTGGGGACGCCGGCCGCCTACCGGCGCGTGCTGGCGGACCGGGACTTCCGCCTGCTGTGGGCGGGTTCCACGGTGTCGCTCGCCGGAGACGGCATGACCTTCGTGGCGCTGGCGTGGCTGGTGCTGTCCCAGCCCGGCGGGACCGCGCGCCTCGGGCTCCTGACGGTCTGCTTCACCCTGCCGGTCTTCGCCGGCGGCCTGCTGGTCGGGCCGCTGCTGGACCGGTTCGACAAGAGGCACGTGCTGGCCGCGGACTGCGTGCTGCGCGGCGGGGCCGTGGCGTCGATCCCGCTGGCCGCCGCCTCGGGGGAGGCTCCCGCCTGGCTGCCGTTCGCGGTGGCCGCGGTCCACGGGCTGCTGAAGATGGTCCCGCTGGCCGGGTTCCCCGCCGCGATCCCCGATCTCGTCCGCCGCGCCGACCTGGACGCCGCCAACGCCCTGGAGGCCCTGGGCTTCGGAACGGCCGGGGTCGTCGGCCCGTCGCTCGGCGGCCTGCTGATCGCGGGCGTCGGGGCCCCCAACGTCCTGGCCATCGACGCCGCGTCCTACCTGGTCTTCGCCGTCGCGGCCCTCGCGGTGCGGCGCCCCCTGACGCCCGGCCCCCGCGCCGACGCCGCCACGACTCCGGCGGCGCGGCTGTCGGTGCTCCTCCGGGACCGTTTCCTGGTCGTCACCACGCTCGCGTTCATGGCCTTCAACGTCGCCGAGGGGATGCTGCTGGTGGTGGCCCCCTGGCTCGCCAAGACCCACCTGCCCGGCGGCTCGTCGGCCCTGGGCCTGCTGCTGGCGGCCCTCGCCGCCGGCGAGCTGGCCGGCGGGGCCGTCGCCGGCCTCTGGCGGCCCCGCCTCAACCCCCTGAGGGCGCTCGCCTTCGCGCAGCTCGCCGCCGGTGGCGGCTTCCTGGCGGTGCTCCTGACCCCGCACCCGTGGGGCGTCGCGGCCGGGTTCCTGGCCATCGGCCTGTTCAGCGCGCCGATGACGGTCTGGGCGCAGTCACTGCGCATGGAGCGGATCCCCGGGCCGCTGCGCGGACGCGCCTTCCGCGCCCTTCGCACGCTGATGCAGGCGACCCCGCCGCTGGGGGCGGCCCTCGCCACACCGATCCTGCGGGAAGGGGACCTCGCCCTGGCCGCGGCGAGCATGTTCCTGGTCGCCACGGTCCCGGTCCTCATGCTGCTCGCGCCGGGAAGCAGCCGCCCCCCGGGCTGAGCCACCCGGCGGCGGACCATCTACGCGTCGCGCCACGGCGAGGTCGCGACCATGTCGTTCCACGTCGGCATGGGCACCGAGGGGACGCGCTGGCGCACCAGCTCACCGGGAAGCGACATGGGCACGCCCTTGGCCGGGTTCGCAAGGACCTGCGCGACGACGGCGTCGGCGAAGCGTTCCTCCAGTTCGAGGCGGGGGAGCCGCGCGTGCACCTCGTCGGCGAACCCCGGGGGCAGGAGGTCGGCCCCCTGGCCGGACATGTCGACGGCGATGCCCCGTTGCGCGAGCGCCACCTCCGGTTCCCTGCGGCCGGCGATCCCCGGTGAGGTGTGCAACGCGATCGCGTCCCACACCACCCGCGTCCGTTCCTCGCCGACGCCCCGCTCGCGCAGGAACCGCACGGCCAGGTCGGCGCCGTCGACCTCGAAACGCTGGTCGCCGTCACCGTCGTCGGTCAGGCCGACGTCGTGCAGGAGGCAGGCGAGGAACAGCAGCTCGTCGTCGTAGTCGTCACCGGGCTCCAGACCCTCCCGAGCGGCCATGGCGCTGCCGAACAGGTAGCTGCGGAGGCTGTGGTTGGCCAGGAAGGGTTCCTCGATCCGCTCGACGAACTCCCGGGCACCGAACGCGACCTCGGTCGCCGGGAAGCGCATCTCGAATCCGGGCATGATGGGCCGACCTTTCTCGAACAGGGGAGGACCGGGCGGCGCGCGGTGACCACGAAGGCGCGCACCACGCCCGCACCAGGCTCGCGGCACGGTTCCGAGCCTGGTGCAGCCGGAACGCGGCCGCAACGCCCGGCACCCCTCGGATCGCGCCATCCCCGCCGGGGTCGGACGCGGTGGTGGCGCCAGTCGCCGATGGCCGGGCCGTCCTCCAGGACCG
The DNA here is from genome assembly GCF_014138665.1 of Actinomadura kijaniata. Classification (NCBI taxonomy): domain Bacteria; kingdom Bacillati; phylum Actinomycetota; class Actinomycetes; order Streptosporangiales; family Thermomonosporaceae; genus Actinomadura; species Actinomadura kijaniata. Next base: position 469,160 of record NZ_JACJIA010000006.1, on the reverse strand, counting down.
GCCGTCCCCGCCCCCGGCTGCCCCAGGGAGCGTCCGGGCCGCCGTCGGCCCGGTGCCAGCGGAGAGACATCCCAGGTCGGGACGTTCTCGGCCCCTCCCGAACGCCTCCCGCGCGTGCGACCCGGGCATGCCGCCACGGCCGGTCGCGACCTGGGAACGTGGCCGCGACCGGTCACTCAGAACGCCGTCAGCGGCTCGGCCGCGTACGCCCGGTGCAGCGCCTCAAGGAACGACGGCGCCTCCGGCAGCGCCACCTCGCCGATCCGGCGCACCGCCACCCCCGGCGTCCAGGAGTTCATCACCACCGCGCCCGCCAGCCCCGGCAGGTCGTCCACGCGGACCTCGGCGACGCGCTGGGGCACGCCCAGCCCCTCCAGCCGGCGGCGGACGATGCCCATCGTGGTCCCGGCCAGCATCTCCGCCCGCGGCCACACGACCGCCTCGCCGTCCCAGAACGCCAGATTCCAGATCGTCGCCTCGCTGAACCGGCCCCGCCGGTCCACGAACGCCGCGTCGTCGAACCCCCGCGCGACGGCCTGGCGCAGCCGGTGGGTCTTGGCCACCTCGCCCACGTGCTTGACGGCGGGCAGGTCGCGTTCGTGCTCGACGACCGCCAGCGCCAGCGGGCCGGAGGGGCCGGAGGAGGGCGGACCCGTCCGCACCAGCACCTCCGGCTCCGCGTCGGCCGCCGTGAACTCGCCCGCGGGCGAGTAGACCGTCGCCACCAGCGACACGTCCCGCGGGCCGGCGGCGAGCGCGGCCCGAAGACGCGACCGCACCCGCTCGTCGGGGAGCGCCCGCCCGAACAGCTCCAGCGACGCCGCCCGCAACCGCGCCAGGTGCAGGTCCAGCCCCCGGACGAGCCCTCCGCGCACCTGCATGGCGGTGAAGTGGGCGAACCCCGCGAACGCCAGCGGCGTCAGGTCCGCGACGGTCGCGGGCCGTCCGTTGCGCTGGACGACGTACTCCTGCTCGACGGCAACACTCATCGACATCTCCCGGTCAGTCCCCCCGTCCGCACCGGACGGATCCATGACCGAGCCTGCCGCGCCGCGCGGAGGACACCCAGATCCCGGTTGTTCCTATGACCACCGGTGTCAGGAACACCGCCGCGACGCCGGGAACGCCTCACCCGGTCGAGGAGTGGACGAAGTCCGGCGGCATGGGCGAGCCGCGCCGGACCCGCCGGGCCCGGCGCGGCGGGTCATCCGCCGGACACCCGCCCGTTGCCGAGGGCCCGCCGGTCCGGGTCGGTGTAGGCGGAGGCCTGCAGCGTGTACAGCTCGGCGTACAGGCCGTCCTCCGCCATCAGGGCGGCGTGGTCGCCGTGCGCGACGACCCGGCCGCCGTCCAGGACGTAGATCCGGTCGGCGTGGCGGACGGAGGCGAGCCGGTGGGTGATCAGCAGGACGGTGCGGCCGTCGGCGTGCTCGCGCAGCCGCTCGAACAGCTGGTGCTCGGCGCGGGCGTCCAGGGCGGCGGTGGGCTCGTCGCAGATCAGCAGCGGGGCGCGGCGGTAGAAGCCGCGCGCGGCGGCCAGCCGCTGCCACTGGCCGCCCGACAGTTCCTGCCCCTCGGCGAACCGCTTGTCCAGCAGCGTGTCGAACCCGTGCGGCAGCCCGTCGACCACCTCGTCGGCGCCGGAGTCGGCGGCCGCCGCGCGCACCGCCGCCGCCACGCGGGGGTCGGCCAGCGGGTCGCCCATGGCGATGTTGTCGGCGGCGGTCATCGGCCAGTGGGTGTGGTCCTGGGCGATGACCGCGATGTGGCGGCGCAGCCGCTCGGGGTCCAGGTCGGCGACGGCGACCTCGTCCCAGCGGACCCGGCCGTGCTGGGGGGCGTACAGCCCGGCCAGGACCTTGGCCAGGGTGGTCTTGCCCGAGCCGTTCTCGCCGACCAGCGCGACGATCTCGCCGCGCCGCAGCCGCACCGACACCTCGCGCAGCGACGGGGCCTCGTTGCCGGGGTAGGTGAAGGTGACGTCGGTGGCGGTGATCTCCTGGAAGCCGGTCAGCCCGTCGGCGGGCGTGAACGCCCGGTCGCGGCCGCGGCGGATGCGGCGGTCGGCCTCCGCGCAGAACGACAGGTAGTCGCCGAAGTACAGCCCGTCCTCGTAGCAGCGGTTGAGGGCGTAGACGAGGTTGATGAGGGAGGACTGGCCGGTCTTGATGGCCAGCACCGCGGTCCCGGCGACGGCCAGCGGCATCACGCCCCGCCACAGCAGCACCCCCAGCGCCGTGTACATCAGCGCGGTCGCCACGCCCTTCAGGACGTCGCCGTAGACCTGGGTGAGGGTCTGGCGGCGGGCCAGCCGCAGCAGCACGGCGCGGATGTGGTCGGCCAGCAGCGCGTAGCGCTCCAGCAGGAAGTCGCGGACGGTGAAGGAACGGACCTCGGCGGCGTGGCGGCGCTCGGTCATCAGCTCCTCCATGATCCAGCCGCGGCGGCGCACCTCCACCAGCTCCAGCTGGGTCAGGTAGCCCAGCCGCGCGGCCCGCACCGCCGCCCAGCCCTCCGGCAGCGCGGTGACCAGCAGCAGCGGCAGCAGCACCGGATGCAGCACGCCGAGGGCGCCGGCGGCGGCGGCGACGCCGATGGCGGCGGTGAACAGGTCGACGGCGTGGTCGACCATGGACGCCGCCGAGTCGACGCCGCGCAGCCGCGCCCGGTGCAGGTCGTCCAGGAACGCCGAGTCGTCGAGCGCGTCCAGGTCGACGCGGGTGGTGCGCTCGTACAGCCGCAGCTCCACCCCGCGTTCCACCTGGGGGCGCAGCCGCGCCTGCGCCCACTGCGCGGCGGCCGCCAGCATCGCCCGGGCCGCGACCGCGCCGCCCACCAGCAGCAGCGCGGGCGCGGCGGCGCGGACCCGGTCGGGCGTGGGGCCCGCCGAGAACAGCGCGGTCAGCACGCCGGTGGTGGCCAGCAGCCCGAACGCGGTGAACACCCCGGCGGCGACGTTGAGCACGATGGTGGCGATCAGGTCGCGCCGGTTGGCGTGCCAGGCCAGCCGCATCACCTGCGCGATCAGCGCGGGCAGCCGCCGCGCCATGGTGAGCGTGCCGGTCTCCGACAGCTCCACCGCCTTGGCGTACCACCTCACCTCGGCGAGCTTCGGTCCGATCGGCGGAGCGTCCTCGGTGCGCCGGCGCCGCCGCGCGCGGCGCAGCCGTTCCCAAAGTCCCATGGATCCGACCCTGTCGCCGGTCGCCCCGGAGGAGAAGGGCGTTGGACGCACTGGCCGCCGCACGGCGGGTCACATCCGCCCGACCGCCGCGCCACCCGACTGCGGCGTGCCGGTGATGTCGAGGGCGAAAGCGGGCCGAGGGCGAAAGCGGGCCGAGGGCGAAAGCGGGCCGAGGGCGAAAGCGGGCCGAGGGCGGGAGCGGGCCGGGGGCCGGGGCTCCTCCGCGGCGGCGGGTGCGGAGGAGCCCCGGGTCCCGTCAGCGGGCGAACGCGATCGCGGTGCCCGCGCTGATCACGACGGAGAGGACCACCAGCACCAGCGGCGCGCTGAGCGGGTTCTCGCGGCGGGGCGCGACCGCCTTCCGCCGGTGGGCCTCGTGGCGGGCCACCAGCCGGGGCTTGGCGGGCGGCGCGGGGACCGAGCGTTCCGGCGGCCGGGCGGGCGGGCGCGGCACCGGAACGGGCGGGGCCTCGGGCGGCACGGCGACCGGACGCGGCCTCGGCGACACCGGCCGGGGCGGCGGGGCCGGCGGAAGGGCGACGGGTGGTTCGGGGCGGGGTTCCGGCGGTGGCGGCGGCGGGACCGGCTCCGGCTCCGGCGGTGGTGGCGGTGGCGGCGGTGGAGGTGGGGGCGGCGGCTCCGGTGTGGGGGTCGGCGTGGGAGTCGGAGCGGGAGTGGGGGTGGAGGTCGGCGTGGGGGAGGGTGCGGGCGAGGGGACGCAGATGCAGTCGCCACTGTCGGAGATCACGACGCTGACCACGCCCGCCACCTCCACGCACACGTCCGGATCGGTGTGCGCGGTGGTGGCGGACATCGGCAGCAGCGCGACGCCGCCGGCGAACGACAGGGCCAGAACGAGCGCGGGCCGCATGTCAGCCTCCCGCGGACAGGCGGTGCAGTTCGGTGAGCACGCCGTTGAAGGCGTCCGGCCCGACCGCGAGGGCTCCGGTGAACACGTGCGTGATGTCCAGGCACAGCCAGACGCCGACGCCCAGCAGCGCGGCCATCAGCGTCAGCGGCAGCAGCGTCATGCCGCGCGGCCGCGCGCCCGCCAGGAACGGCAGCAGGATCACCATCAGCCCGGTGAGGGCGGTGATGGCCAGCAGCCCGGGCGGGGGAGAGGTGCGGGCGTCCATGGCGCGCTGCTGCCGGGCCGTGGTGATCGCGGTGATGTGGTCCAGCAGCGCGGTGCGGGCGTCCTTGCCCTCGTCGTCGCCGTCCTTGGTGGGCAGCGCCTGCGCGTCGCGGCGCAGTTTCTCCAGCCGGGTCCAGCCGTCGGGGCTGAGCCTCCCGTCGGCCATCAGCGGCCACTCGGAGTCCCGGACGAAGCGGGTGTAGTCGGTCAGCCCCGCCTGGAAGCGGGCGGCGTCGGCGGCGGCCAGCCGCTTGGCGCTCCAGGCGGCCTCGGCGATGGCGCGGCTCTCGGTGTGGGTGTTGAGTCGGGCGGAGTCGGCGGCGGTCCACGGCACCACGATCGCCACCGCGAACGCCAGCAGGAACAGCGCCGAGATCATGGAACCGGCGTGCCCGGCGGAGGGGCCGTCGGGCTTGTCGTCGTCGCTGCCCCGGCGGAGGAGCCGGGCGGCGATGAGAACGACGCCGACCGCGCAGGCGGCGGCGAGCAGATAGACGAGCATGACCCTCTTTTCCTGGCCCCGGCACGGCGGGGAGATTGGGGACGGGGTCCGGGGCCGCGACTTAACGTGATTGTACTTTCACATAGCGTCGCCGTGGAGTGGTGTTACCGGATGGTGATCGCGGTGTGGCGGCCCGGCCCGCCGCCCTCGGTCGCGAAAAAGAGCTTCTTGTGTGATGCCGTATCGATAGTGGAAGATCTCGCGTATACGCGGTCTTGATGTGGAAAATCGTTCGGCCTGCCTGGCCGGGCGGGATCCGAGGGGAGGCGGCAATGGCGCCGCAGCGCAAGCTCGATCTGGACCCGGAGGTGGTGCGGCGGGCCCGCCGGCTGGCGGCCCGCGCCGCCGAGCCGATCATCGAGATGGCCCGGACCCACACCACCGTCTCGGTGGAGCGGGCGCTGCTGCGGCTGGCCGGGCTGCAGGGCGCCGACAGCGAGGGCCGCCCGTGGGTCAACCACCTGGTGGACACCGTCCGCGACCAGGTAGGCCTCGAACACGGCGTCGCCCTGCCGGTCTGGGACGCCCTGGCGCGCGGCCCGCACGCCTCGCTGGCGCACCTGGCCCGCGACGCCGCGCGCGGCCGGATCTCGTTCCGGATCCCGACCGGCTCGGACGCGACGCTGGCCACCGGCGCCGCCCGGGGCGCGGCCCGCTCCGGCATCGCCCGGATCGACCGCCGCCGCGCCGAACGCGACCGGCTGCTGCGCGAGGTCGGCGACCCGGCCCAGCCGTGGGTCTACCTGATCGTGGCCACGGGCGACATCTACGAGGACATCCCGCAGGCCCAGGCCGCCGCCCGGGAGGGCGCCGACGTCGTCGCGGTGATCCGCTCCACCGGGCAGTCGCTGCTGGACTTCGTCCCCGAGGGCGCCACCCGCGAGGGGTACGCGGGCACCTACGCCACCCAGGAGAACTTCCGCCTGATGCGGGCCGCCCTGGACGACGTGTCCCGCGAGCTGGGCCGGTACGTGCGCCTCACCAACTACGCCTCGGGCCTGTGCATGCCCGAGATCGCCACGCTGGCCGGGCTGGAACGCCTGGACATGATGCTCAACGACTGCATGTACGGCATCATCTTCCGCGACATCAACCCCCGCCGGACCTTCATCGACCAGCGGTTCTCCCGGCAGATCCACGCCCGCGCCGGCATCGTGATCAACACCGGCGAGGACAACTACCTCACCACCGCCGACGCCGTCGACGCCGCCCACACCGTCGTCGTCAGCCAGCTGCTCAACGAGCGGTTCGGCCACGAGGCGGGGCTGCGCGACGACCAGCTCGGCCTCGGCCACGCCTTCGAGATCAACCCGGCGATCCCCGGCTCGTTCCGGCTGGAGCTGGCCCACGCCCAGCTGGTGCGCGAGCTGTTCCCCGACGCGCCGCTGAAGTACATGCCGCCCACCAAGCACATGACCGGCAACATCTTCGCCGGGTACCTGCTGGACGCGTTCTTCAACCTGGCCGGGGTGATGACCGGCCAGTCGATCATCCTGATCGGGATGATGACCGAGGGCATCCACACCCCCTGGCTGTCGGACCGCGACCTGGCGCTGGAGAACGTCCGCTACGTCCGCGACGCCTGCGCCGGGCTCGCCGAGGACTTCGTCCCCCGCCCCGACGGGTTCGTCGTGCAGCGCGCCCGCCAGGTGCTGTCGGAGTCGATCGAGCTGCTGGAGAAGATCAACGACGACGGGCTGCTCACCGCCATCGCCGAGGGCACCTTCGGCGTCACCCGCCGCCCCGCCGACGGCGGCAAGGGCCTGGACGGCGTGGTGGAGCGCGCCCCCGGCTACCTCAACCCCGCCATCGAGATCCTCGACGCCGAGGACCCGCACGCCGACCGCGCCGAGCGGCTCGAGCCGGACAAGAAGGAGGTGCCCGCGTGAGGACCGACAGCCCGCTGAACCAGGCCGGGGCCCCCGCGCAGCCCGCCGACACCCGCCAGGTGATCCGCCCCTACGGCGACACCACCGGGGACGGCATGGTCCAGATGTCGTTCACCCTGCCGGTCCCGGCGGGCAAGCGCGCCGAGGCCGCCGCGCTGCAACTGGCCGGCAAGATGGGCCTGGAACCCGCCAGCGTGGTCCACTCCAAGCCGATGGGGCCGGACTTCACGTTCTTCATCGTCTACGGCCGCGTCAACCACCTGATCGACTACGCGGGCATCCCCGTCCCGCCCGAACGTGAGTACCCCCTGCTGACGGCCAAGCAGGTCAACCTCGCCATCCGCCGCGCCCTGAACCGGCGGCTGGTGGTGGTCGGCGCCTGCATCGGCACCGACGCCCACACCGTCGGCATCGACGCGATCCTCAACGTCAAGGGCTTCGCGGGGGAGAAGGGCCTGGAGTACTACCGCGAGATCCAGGTGGTGAACATGGGCGCCCAGGTCACCGTCGCCGAGCTCGTCGAACGCGCCAAGGCCGAGGACGCCGACGCCGTGCTGGTCTCCCAGGTCGTCACCCAGCGCAACGCCCACCTGCACAACACCAAGCAGATGGCGGCGGCGTTCCACGCCGAGTACCCCACCGCCGTCGCCGCCGGGATGGGCCGCCCCCTGCTGGTGGTCGGCGGGCCACGCTTCGACACCGTCACCCCCGAGGACCTGGGCGTCGACCGGATCTTCGGCAAGGGCACCACCCCCGCCGAGGTCGCCTCCTACATCGCGCACGCCCTGCTGCCCGCCGACACGATCACCGACGCCGTCCGCGAGACCGACGGCGCCGAGGGAGAGGAGACCCCGTGAGCGACCCCCGCGAAGGGCTGCGGGTCACCCACCGCCGCTACGTCCCCTACGCCCACGCCCACTACGCGGGCCACCTGGTCGACGGCGCCTACGCCCTCGGCCTGTTCGGCGACGTGGCCACCGAGGTGTGCATCCGCACCGACGGCGACGAGGGCCTGTTCGCCTCCTACTCCGACGTGCAGTTCCGTGCGCCGGTACGGGCCGGCGACGTGCTGGAGGTCACCGCCGTGGTCACCCGGGTGGGCCGCCGCAGCCGCACCCTGGAGCTGGAGGCGCGCGTGGTGTGCCGGGGCCGCCCCGACAAGGGCGAGTCGGCCGCCGAGGTCCTCGACGAGCCGATCGTGGCGGTCACCGCCACCGGCACCGTCGTGGTCCCCGACCCCGCCCGCTGACACCGGACCGGCGCCGGGACCCCACCGGCCCCACCCGCCCCACCCGTCGACCCCCGCCGACCTGCGGGGGAGCGTCCCGGCGCCGTCCGCCCCGCCCGCCGCGAAATCCGCGCTCCGCCCCTGATCACGGGCTTGAGCAGCGTAAACAACGGGTCACCGCAGACCATGCGGCGGTTGACAAGGACGGGGAACTGGGTAGTTTTGCTGCAGTCCAGCACGGGACTCACCGATCGGCCGCCCGGTACGCCGCCAGGTGCCGCGCCGAGACGGCGCCGCCCACCGCGCGCGCCGTCCGAGCCAGGGGTGGTGCACTGCCGCCGCGTCCGGGGGGAGCCGCCCGATCGGGCGGGGGGTTGGACCCGGGAAAGGGCCCGGACATCCAGTAGAAAACGGAGCTTGCGCTCCCACCGCCTGTGGGACCACTCCGGCCCGACGGATGTCACGGGCCCTTCTCCGTGCCCCCCGCCACCCCGCCACCCCGCCGACGCCCGGGCGCCCCCGCGCGGTGGTGACGCGGTGTTCGGGCCCTGTTCGGGCCGCGTTCACGTCGTTTCCGCCGCCGGGACAGGCCTTTCGGCAAGGGCCCAAGGTCGTATCCGCCCCGCCGGACCGGTAGCGTCTGCGCCAGGACGGTGCACACGACAAGGAGCCACGGTGGCGCAGGACACCCTTCCGGAACGGCCGACGGCCGCCGAGCCCCCGGCGCGGGGCCGGGGACCTCTGGCCGGCCTGTGGCGGCCGGGCCGCGCCCGCCGTGCCGGCGGCGCCGACGGCACCGGTGGCGCCCTCCGGGTCCGCGTTCCCGCCATGATCGTCGCCGGGCTGCTGATGTGGCTGGCGTTCCCGCCGCTGGACCTGACCCCGCTCGCGCCCGCCGGCGTGGCGGTGTTCACGCTGGCGCTGCGCGGCGTGCGCGCCCGCACCGGCGCCTGGCTCGGGTTCCTGTGCGGCGCGGCGTTCTTCCTGCCGGTGCTCACCGGCATCATCAAGATCGGCCCGGACGGGTGGATCCTGCTCAGCCTGGTCCAGGCCCTCTACCTCGCTCCGCTGGGCGCGGGCATCGCGCTGGTGCACCGGCTGCGGGCCTGGCCGTTGTGGACCGCCGGGCTGTGGGTCGCCGAGGAGCTGGTGCGCGGGCACGTGCCGTTCGGCGGGTTCCCCTGGGCGCGGCTGGCGTTCAGCCAGACCTCCACCCCGCTGACCCCCTACGCCTCCCTGGGCGGCGCGCCGCTGGTGACGTTCCTGACGGCCCTGCTCGGCGGGCTGCTGGCCTACGCCGCCCTGGCCGCCTGGAACGCCCGCGCCACCGGCGCCCGCGGGCCCCACCTCGTGCGCGTGGCCGCCGCGGCGGCCGGGGGAGCGCTGGTCGTCGGCGGCGGCCTGCTGATCCCCGTGCCCACCGACGGCAGGACCGTCACCGTCGCCGTCATCCAGGGCAACGTGCCCCGCCTGGGCCTGGACTTCCTCGGCCAGCGCAAGGCCGTCCTCGACAACCACGCCCGGCGCACCCACGAACTGGCCGCGCAGGTCCGCGCCGGGAAGGTGCCCCGCCCCGAACTGGTCGTCTGGCCCGAGAACGCCAGCGACCTGGACCCCTACACCGAGCCCGACGCCCGCCGGACCATCGACGACGCCGTGCGCGACGTCGGCGTCCCCGTCCTGGTCGGCGCGCTGGTCGACACCCCCGACGGAACCAAGGTCGAGAACCGCGGCATCGTGTGGGACCCGCGGACCGGCCCCGGCGACTACTACGTCAAGCGGCATCCGGTGCCGTTCGGGGAGTACCTGCCGTTCCGCGACGTCCTCACCAAGCTCATCACCCGGTTCGAGCGCATCCCGCGCGACTTCGCCAAGGGCACCCGCTCGGGCGTGATGAGACTGGGGCCGGTGACCGTCGGAGACGTCATCTGCTTCGAGGTCGCCTACGACAAAGAGGTGCGCGACGTCGCCGGCGGGAACATCCTGGTCGTGCAGACCAACAACGCCACCTGGGGCAAGACCAGCCTCCCGCCGCAGCAGATCGCGATGTCGCGGCTGCGGGCCGTCGAGCACGGTCGTACGATCTTGGTAGCTGCCACCAGCGGGGTCAGCGCGATCGTGGCCCCCGACGGCCGCATGATCGCCCGGTCGCGGGAGTTCGTTCCCGACATCCAGGTGGCGCGGGTTCCGGCCCGCACGTCCCGTACGCTCGCCGACCGGCTGGGCGCCAAGCCCGAGTGGACGCTGGCCGTGCTGGCCGTCCTCGCCGCGGGGGTCGCGGGCTTCAGCAGCAGGAAGAACGAGGGGAATTGACACCGATGGACATCCCAGCCGCGCTCGGCCGGGTACTAGTGATCATCCCGACCTACAACGAGCGGGACAACGTCGAGAAGATCGTCGGGCGGGTACGCGCGGCCGTCCCGGCGGTGGACGTGCTGGTCGTCGACGACAACAGCCCCGACGGGACCGGTGAGCTCGCCGACGCCATGGCCGCCGCCGACTCCCAGGTGAAGGTGATGCACCGCACCGCCAAGGACGGGCTGGGCGCCGCCTACATCGCGGGGTTCCGCTGGGCCCTGGAGCGGGGCTACGACGTCATGGTCGAGATGGACGCCGACGGCTCCCACCAGCCCGAGGAGCTGCCCCGGCTGCTGACCGCCCTGCAGGACGCCGACCTGGTCATCGGCGCCCGCTACGTGTCGGGCGGCAAGACCGAGAACTGGCCGCTGTCGCGGCAGCTGATCTCCCGGGGCGGCAACACCTACGTGCGGCTGATGCTGGGCACCCCGCTGCGCGACGCCACCGCCGGGTACCGCGCGTTCCGCGCCGCGACCCTGGAGAAGATCGGCCTGGACGGCGTCAACTCGCGCGGCTACTGCTTCCAGATCGACCTGGCCCGCCGCGCCCTGCGGCAGGGCCTGCGCGTGGTGGAGGTGCCGGTCACCTTCGTCGAACGCGTCCACGGCACCAGCAAGATGAGCCGCGACATCGTCGCCGAGGCCATGCTCAACGTCACCCGGTGGGGCGTGTCGGACCGCATGGCGCGGCTGCGGGGCGGCCGCCGCCGCTGAACGCGGCCGGCCGCGACGCCGGGTGGGGCGCCTGGAAACGAACTAGGGGCCCGCGGCGTTGTCACCGGTGAAGACATCTCCGCCGACCGGAAAACGAGAGTCATGCTGCCGCTGGTGATGGTCCTGGCGTTCCTGCTGATGCCGATCCTGGAGATCTACGTGATCATCCAGGTGGGGCAGGTGATCGGCGGCTGGTGGACGGTGGCGCTGCTGCTGGCCGAGAGCCTGCTGGGCGGCTGGATCGTCCGCCGCGAGGGCCGCCGCGCCTGGAACGCCCTGAAGGAGACCTTCGGCCGGGGCGCGATGCCCGACCGGGAACTGGCCGACGCGGCCCTGGTGCTGGTCGGCGGCGTGCTGCTGCTGACGCCCGGCTTCGTGACGGACCTGTTCGGGTTCCTGTTCGTGCTGCCGTTCACGCGTCCGCTGGTGCGGCGGACGCTGCTGGCCTACGGCGCCCGCCGGATGAAGGCCGCGCAGGCGCGCGGGCCGCTGTTCCCGCCGGGGGCGGGGGCGGCCGGGAGTCCGTTCGAGGTGTTCGACCCGTTCGGGGGCCGTCCCGCCGACGCCCGGCAGCCCCGGGGACCGGTCGTGCAGGGTGAGGTGCTCCGCGACGACGACCGCCCCGCGGCCCCCTGACGGGCGCTGACGGGCGAACCTGCGCCGCATGGACCCGTGGGTGGGGGCGCGCCGCGGGATGGCGGGTGGGACGACGTGGGACGACGTGGGACGACGTGAGCGGGGCTCGGACCTTTCCGGTCCGAGCCCCGCTCACGTCGGTCTCGCCCGACCTCAGCCGGTCGTGTCTCGCCGCTCCCCGCTCAGGCTGTCCTCCTGCGCCCCGCGCGCAGGATCTCCAGCCGCTCGGCCAGAACCTCCTCCAGGTCCTCCATCGTCCGCCGCTCCATGAGCATGTCCCAGTGGGTCCGCGGCGGCTTGCCCTTCTTGGTCTGCGGCAGCTCACCGTCGACCCGCAGGGCCGTGGCGCCGCAGCTGCGGCATTCCCACGTCATCGGCACCTCGGCCTCGGCGGCGAGCGTCACGGTGAACCGATGGCCCTTGGTGCAGGTGTAGTCCACCTCTTGCCGTGGGGCCAGATCGGTGTTGCGATCGTTCTCGTAGCTCGTCGCTCCGAGTCGGGTGCCGCGAAGTGCGCGCTCGGCCATCGTCACGTGCCTCCCAGACGGCTTGCGGTTCTGCCCTCACCAACGCTGGATACCGTCACAAGATTCCCCGAGTGGACCCTGTTCTAACGCGAAATTTTCACCGTTCGCCACAGGTCGTGTGGAGCTGATCTACAAGGTAAAGGAGGGGGTGGTGATGATGTCCTGCCTGAGGATGAACAGGAGTGGTTGCGCATTTCGCGCGCGTTCCGCCCCGTAGACGGGGAAAAACTGCGCAGTCCGCTCAACGCGTTCCGGCGCGGCTGGGCAGGAACGCGTCGCGCTGCTTGACTTCGCGCCGAGGTGAACGACGACTGCCCGGAAGGGGGCCTGACGATGACCGGTGCGGTGCGGGAACCGCGGAGCGGGGCGGCGGACCTGGCCGTTCTGCGTGAGATCGAGAACCGGGTGCTGTGGCTCTCCACCGCGATCGTCCACCACGCCAACCGGGTGCGCCCCAACCCGTCGGGGCTGAAGGTGGGCGGGCACCAGGCGTCGTCGGCCTCGATGGTGTCGATCATGACGTCGCTGTGGTTCCGGCACCTGCGGGCGGGGGACCGGGTGTCGGTGAAGCCGCACGCCTCGCCGGTGCTGCACGCGATCAACCATCTGCTGGGCGAGCTGGACGCGTCCTATCTGACGCGGCTGCGGGAGTTCGGCGGGCTGCAGAGCTATCCGAGCCGGGCCAAGGACCCCGATCCGGTGGACTACTCGACCGGGTCGGTGGGCATCGGCGCGACCGCTCCGATCTGGGGCGCGCTGTCGCGCCGGTACCTGAACGCCGCCGTCGGGGGAGGCGGCGACGGCCGGCAGTACTCGCTGGTGGGCGATGCCGAGCTGGACGAGGGCGCGGTGTGGGAGGCGGTGCTGGACCCGGCCGTCGGCGAGCTGGGCGAGGTGGTGTGGGTCGTCGACCTGAACCGGCAGTCCCTGGACCGGGTGGTGCCGAACATCGCCGCCGACCGCCTGGAGGGCATGTTCGCCGCCGCGGGCTGGCAGGTGATCACCGTGAAGTACGGGCGGCTGGTGCGGGAGCTGTTCGAGCGGCCGGGCGGGGCGGAGCTGCGCGGGCGCATCGACGCGATGCCCAATCCCGAGTACCAGCGTCTGCTGCGGTGCGACGCGGCGCAGCTGCGGGAGCGGCTGCCCGGGCGCGGGCCCGGTGCGGCGGCGATCGCGGGGCTGGTGGCGGGCGTGGACGACGCGACGCTGCTGGAGGCCGTGGCGAACCTGGGCGGGCATGACCTGGAGGCTTTGGACGAGGCGTTCTCCGCGATCGACGACACGCGTCCGACGGTGGTGTTCGCCTACACCGTCAAGGGTTACGGGCTGGCGACCCGGGGGCATCCGCAGAACCACTCGGCCCTGCTGACCGAGGAGCAGATGCGGGAGCTGGCCGGGCGGGTGGGCGCGGATCTGGACGATCCGTGGCGGGCGTTGCCCGAGGGCGGCGCGGCGGCGGAGCTGTGCGCGGAGACGGCCGGGCGTCTGCGCCGGGATCGTCTGGAGGCGGTGCCGGCGCCGTCGGTGCCATCGGACACCGGCCGCACCCCGTCGGGCACGGTCACCACGCAGGCGGCGCTCGGCCGGACCCTGCTGGACCTGACGCGGCAGGCTCCCGAGGCGGCGCGGCGGATCGTGACCGTCAGCCCGGACGTCAGCTCCTCCACGAACCTGGGCGGCTGGGTGAACAAGGTGGGGGTGTGGTCGACGACCGAGCGGCCCGACTGGTTCGCCGACGACGCCGAGACGATCCTGCACTGGCGGGAGACGCCCTCGGGGCAGCACATCGAGCTGGGGATCGCCGAGGTCAACCTGGTCGGTCTGCTGGGTGAGCTGGGGGCGACCTGGAGCCGGTGGGGGCAGCCGCTGCTGCCGATCGGGGTGCTGTACGACCCGTTCGTGGAGCGGGCGCTGGAGCCGTGGTCGTTCGGGATCTACGCGGGTGGCCAGTCGATCCTGGTCGGCACGCCCTCGGGGGTGACGCTGGCGCCGGAGGGCGGCGCCCACCAGTCGATCAAGACGCCGTCGATCGGGCTGGAGCAGCCGGGGTGTGTCACCTACGAGCCGGCGTTCGCCCTGGACACCGAGTGGGTGCTGCTGGCGAGCCTGGCGCGGCTGGGGCGGCCGGACGGGACCTCGGCCTACCTGCGGCTGTCCACGCGGCCGGTCGACCAGTCGCTGGCCGCGGTGCCGGAGGACTCCGCCGCCCGTGAGCGCCGCCGCCGTCAGGTGGTGGCGGGCGCCTATCCGCTGCGGCGCGCGGCCGCGCCCGCGGTGACCATCGCCGCGATGGGGGCGGTGGTCCCGGAGGCGCTGGCCGCGGCCGAGCGCCTGGAGCGGGTGGGGGTGCCCGCCGACGTGGTGTGCGTGACCAGCCCCGATCTGCTGTACCGGGCGGTGCGTGCCCGGCAGGGGCATGAGCGGGCCGACTCGTGGGTGCTGGACCAGGTGTTCCCCGCCGAGCGCGCCACGCCCCTGGTGACCGTGCTGGACGGGCACCCGCACACGCTGGCGTTCCTGGCGACCGTGAACCGGGTCGCCACCAGTGCGCTGGGGGTGACCGGGTTCGGGCAGTCCGGTGCGATCGAGGATCTGTACCGCGAGCACGGCCTGGACGCCGACGGCATCGTGCGCGCCGCGCTGGATCTGGCGGGTTGAGCGTGGGGGCGGCGGCCCCGGGGCCGCCGCCGGCGCGTTCAGCGGGAGGTGCCGGTCCGTGTGGTCAGCACCGTGTCGATCAGGCCGTACTCCTTGGCCTCGGCGGCGGTGAAGTAGCGGTGGCGTGACAGGTCGCGTTCGATGCGGTCGGCGTCCCGGCCGGTCGCCTCGGCCAGGACCCGCACCATCTGCTCGCGCAGCCGCAGCACCTCCCGTGCCTGGATCTCCAGGTCGGCGGAGGAGCCCCGGGAGGCGTCGACGGCGGGCTCGTGCAGCAGGACGCGGGAGCTGACCAGCGCCGCGCGCCTGCCGGGCGTGCCGGCCGCCAGCAGGATGGCCGCCGCCGATGCGGCCTGCCCCACGCAGGTGGTCTCCACCTCGGGGCGCACGTAGCGCATGGTGTCCAGGATCGCCATCATGGCCGTCAGCGACCCGCCGGGCGAGTTGACGTACAGGTTGATGGGCCGGTCGGGGTCCATGCCCTCCAGCGCCAGCAGCTGGGCGGTGACGTCGTTGGCGGCGGTGTCGTCGACCGGTGAGCCGAGGAAGATGATGCGTTCCTCGAACAGCTTGTTGTACGGGCTGGTCTCCTTGACGCCGAAGGCGGTCCGCTCGACGAACGAGGGCATCACGTAGCGGCCCTCGGCGCCGTGGGGGGTCATGAGCCCACCCGCTCGACGCTGTCGACCACGTGGTCGACGAACCCGTACTCCAGGGCCTGGCCGGCGGTGAACCAGCGGTCGCGGTCGGCGTCGGCGGTGATCTTGTCGACGGGCTGTCCGGTGTGCTGGGCGATCCGCTCGAACAGCGTGCGCTTGAGGTACCGCGTCTGCTCGGCCTGGATCTGGATGTCGGAGGCGGTGCCGCCGATGCCGCCGTGCGGCTGGTGCATCATGATGCGCGTGTGCCGCAGGGCGTAGCGCTTGCCGGGGGTTCCCGCGCACAGCAGGAACTGGCCCATCGAGGCGGCCATGCCCAGCCCGACGGTGGAGATGTCGTTGGGCACGAACCGCATCATGTCGTAGATGGCCATCCCCGAGTCGACGACCCCGCCGGGGGAGTTGATGTAGACGGTGATGTCGCGCCGGGGGTCGTCGGAGGACAGCAGCAGGAGCTGCGCGCACACGCGGTTGGCGACGTCGTCGTCGATCTCCTGTCCCAGGAACACGATGCGTCGGCCCAGCAGGCGCTGGAACAGCAGTTCCCCGCCGAGCCGCGCCTCCGGTGCGGTGACCGAGGCCCGCGAGCGTCCTTGGTACGTGTCGGGTTTCCCGCCGGCCCCCGCCGGCTGCTCGAACTTCGGCATGCGCGCCTCCCCAAGATCACTGATGTACAAAATGTACATTCTTAGGAGTCGGCGGTGAAGGGTGGTCCGAGCGTGTTCGCTATAGGATGAACGCGTGGATATTGCGGTGACGGAGGCGCGGAAGGTCCTGGCGGACCTGATCAACCGGGTCGTCTACGGAGGTGAGGAGGTCCTCCTCACCCGTCACGGACGGCCGGTGGCCGCGCTGGTGTCGCCCGAGGATCTGGAGCTGCTGCGCCTGGTGAAGTCCGGACGCGTCGACCTGACGGGCGTGGGGGAGCAGCACCCCGCCGAGCACGGCGCGGAACGGCCCCACCACGCGTCCCCGATGCGCATCGCGGCCGAACTGCGGCCCCCCGGCCAGCCCTCCGGCCAGCCCGGCCCCCTGCGCCCCCCGGGCTTCACGCGCTGACCGCGGCGCCCCGGGCCGCTACGCCTTCAGCACCTCGGTCAGGCTGGTGAGGCTGTCCCCGCCGCGCCCGGCGTCGGCCGCGCGGCGGAACAGCTCCAGGACCGCCGCCGGGAGGGAGCCGTCCACCCCCGACGCCCGCGCGGTGTGCAGCACGTGCTCCAGGCTGGCCACCCCCATGGCCACGTTGTCCACATCGCCCCCGTGGTCGCCGGCGTCGATGCGCGGGGCGTAGAACTCCAGGAAGTACCGGAAGTCCATGGTCTTCACGGCGCGGGGCAGGAACTCCCGCGCCGAGATGCCGTTGGCCTGCGCGACCGCCTGGCCGTGCAGGTAGCCCGCCAGCCCGGTCCAGAACATGTCGATCCCGATCTGGTAGTACAGCGCGGCCAGGCCCGGGTCCTCGCCGAGGTACTCGATGCCGGTCAGGACCTCCAGCGCGGCCCGGTGGGCCTCGATCGCCTCCCTGGGGCCGCTGTAGTACGTCATGGCCTCCGGGGCGCCGATGCCCGGAGGCGGCACCTGCACGCCCCCGGTGAGCTGCACGGCGCCGCGGGCGGCGAGCCACCCGGCCGTCTCGCGCGCCCGGTCCGGGGTGTCGGAGGTCAGGTTGGCCACGGTCCGCCCGGCCAGGGCGGCGGGGGCCTGCTCCAGGATCGCGTGCACGGCGGTATGGTCGGTCAGGCTCAGCACCACCAGGTCGTTGGCCCGCAGCGCGGCCTCCACGGTGTCCGCGCGGCGGGCGCCGCGGGCCACCAGCCCGTCGGCCTTGCCCGGCGTGCGGTTCCACACGGTGACCTCGTGACCGCGGTCCAGGTAGGTGGCGGCCATCGCCCGCCCCATGGGGCCGAGGCCGATGACGGTGACGGATGCGACGGTCATGGGTGTGCCCCCTCATCTAAAACGAACGTTCTACTCAGCGGGACGCTAGCACAGTTCTAAAACGAGCGTTCTACCCACTACGATGGCGCCATGGGGACCAAGCACGAGATCGGCACCAGGGAACGGATCGTCCGGGCCACCTCCCGCCTCATGCAGCGGCAGGGCTACGAGGCGACCGGCCTCAAGCAGATCTCCCGGGAGGCCCAGGCCACCCTCGGCTCGGTCTACCACTTCTTCCCCGGCGGCAAGACGGAGCTGGCGGTCGAGGCCGTCCGCCACGGGGACCGGGAGTTCGGCGACCTGCTGCGCGCCACGCTGGAACGGGTGGACGACCCGGCGGAGGCGATCATCGCGTGCGCCGACGAGCTGGCCGAGGGCCTGCGCGACTCCGGATGGGCCGACGGCTGCCCCATCACCACCACCGCGCTGGAGAGCGCCGGGCGCGTGCCGGAGATCCAGCGCGCCGCCGAGCAGGCCTTCGCCCACTGGCGCGCCCTGGTCGCCGACCGGCTCCGCCGCTCGGGCCTGCCCGAGGACGTGGCCGGCGACCTCGCCCACACGGTGATCAACACGCTGGAGGGCGCGGAGATGTCCGCCCAGGTCTCCCAGAGCGAGACGCCCCTGCGCCTGGCCGGCAGGCACCTGGCCCGGCTCATCGACTCCTACCGCTGACCGCCGGCCGCCGCGCGCCGTCACGCGCGGCCACCGGGAACCCCCGCCCATGGGCCCCTGCCATGGCTGCCCCATTGCCTAGGCAATTCGAAGGCCCGGGAAGCCTTTCTCGGTACCCGTGTACGGGTTTTCCACGATGTTTTTCCGGATGGAACCACCGCACCGTCTTCGAATGGCTTCGACAGGGAGCCGACTTGGCGGGGCGGGAAAGAACTGACGGAAAAGACCGCCACCGCCCGGCGCTCCCAGCAGGCCCGGGACCGGGGATCTGGCCGCATACGGCCGTTCGGCGAACAGGACCCAACGGCCGGGCACTAAGCGGCATCCAATTTCTGAACCCATGCGAAAGCCGCCATCCCCGGGTGCCGGTGAATACCGCATGCGGCTGTAGACGACCCTTCGGCCATTCACATCCGTATTGTGCGGACTGGGAGACGACCCATGCCAAAAACAGACCACCCGCTGTCCTTCGCGCAGCGCGGGCTCTGGTTCCTCGACCGGCTGAATCCCGGCGACACCTCCTACAACGTCCCGTTCGTGGTCCGCCTGACGGGCGCGCTCGACGTCGAGGCCCTGACGGAGGCGCTGGGGCGGGTGGTGGCCCGCCACGAGATCCTGCGCACGACGTTCCCCGAGCGCGGGGGCGAGCCGTACCAGCGGGTGGCCGACCCCCGCCCGCCCGTCCTGCCCCTGGTCGACCTCACCGGCCTGACGCGCGCGGAACGCGACCGGCACCGGCGCACGCTGGTCGACGCCTGGGCGGCGGAGCGGTTCGACCTCGCCGCCGGGCCGCTGATGCGCGTCCGGCTGCTGCGGCTCGACACCGACGAGCACCTCCTGGTCGTCGTCCTGCACCACATCGTGTGCGACGCCGAGTCGATGCACCTGCTGTTCGACGAGCTGGCCGACCACTACGGCGGGGCCGGGACGCCGACCGCCCCGCCCGCCCCGCCCGTCCAGTACGGGCACTACGCGGCCGAGCAGCGGCGGCGGCCGGTGGACGAGGGCGAGCTCGCCTGGTGGCGGCGGCACCTGGCCGGGGCGCCGACCGCCATCGCGCCGCCGGGCGCCGACCGGCCGCGGCCCGCGGTACGCGGCACGGCCGGGGCCACCCACGTGTTCCGGCTGCCCGAGGAGCTGGCGGCGGCGGTGGGCGCGTTCGCGCGCGCCCGCCGGTCGAGCGCCTACATGGTCCTGCTCGCCGCCTACGCCGCGCTGCTGGGAAGGCTGTCGGGAAACCGCGACCTGCTGGTCGGCACGCCGGTGGGCGGCCGCTCCGGACCGGAGCTGGAGTCGCTGATCGGGTTCTTCGTGACGACGGTGCCGGTGCGCGCCGACCTGACCGGCGACCCGACGTTCGAGGAACTGGTGGCCCGCCTCCGCGCCGCCACGCTGGCCGTGCTGGAGCACCAGGGCCTGCCGTTCGAGGCGCTGGTGGAGGGGCTCGGGCTGGAACGCGACCCCAGCCACACCCCGCTGGTGCAGGTCATGTTCACCTTCGACCCGCGGCCGCTGGCCGCGCCGCGCTTCGCGGGGCTGACCGCCGAGGTCGCGATGGCGGCGCCCCCGACCGCCAAGTTCGACCTGGACTTCATGATCGTGAAGGCGCCGGACGGGCGGGGCCTGGAGGTCACCGTCAACTACAGCACCGAGCTGTACGACGCCGGGACGATCGAACGCCTCGCCGCCCGCTTCACCCGGCTGCTGACGGCGGCGATCGCGGACCCGGCCCTGCCGGTGGCGAGCCTGCCGCTGCTGGACGACCGCGAGGAGGCCCTGGTCACGCGCGACTGGGCCCGGGGCCGGGCGGCGCACGCGATGGACGTGCCGGTGCACGAGCTGTTCGCCCGGCAGGCCGCCCGCACGCCGGACGCGCCCGCCGCGTGCCTGGACGGGACGCCGCTGAGCTACGCCGACCTCGACGCCCGGGCCGACCGGCTGGCGCGCCGCCTGCGCGCCGCCGGGACGCGGCGCGGGGACGTGGTCGGCATCATGCTGCCGCGCGGCCTGGAGGTGCTGGTGGCGCTGCTCGGCGTCCTCAAGGCCGGGGCCGCCTACCTGCCGCTCGACGCCGCCCACCCGCCCGCGCACCTGGAACGGGTCCTGGGCACGGCGGGCGGCGAACTGGTGATCACCGGGGGCGGCGTGGCGCACCGGCTGGACGGCGTCCCCGCCCGCGTGCTGGACATCGACGCGCCGGACGGGGACCAGGACGGGGACCAGGACAGGGACGCAGACAGGGACGAGGAGAGCCAGGGCGCGGCGGCCGGGGACCTCGCGTACACGATCTTCACCTCCGGCTCGACCGGGGCGCCCAAGGGCGTCGGCGTCTCCCATGGATCCCTGGCCAACCACGCGCGGGCGATGCGGGAGATGTTCGGGCTGACCGCGGACGACCGCGTGCTGCAGTTCGCCGGCTTCGGCTTCGACGTGGCGGCCGAGGAGATCTTCCCGACCTGGCTGGCGGGAGGCTGCGTGGTGGCGCTGCCCGGGCCGCCCCCGCCGCCGCGCGCCCTGACCGCCGTCCTGGAGAAGGGCGAGGTCACCGTCGCCAACCTGCCCGCGAGCTACTGGCAGCAGTGGGCCGCCTCCCTCCCCGGCGACGCCCCCTCCCGGCTGCGGCTGCTGGTCGTCGGCAGCGAGAACGTGGACGCCGGGACGCTGCGGGCCTGGTGCCGCAGGCACCCGGTCCCGGTGATCAACGCCTACGGGCTGACCGAGACCACCGTCACGGCGGTCGCGCACCGCGTCCAGGGTCCGATGACGGGCGCCACCGTGCCGATCGGTTCCCCGATCGACGGCCTGGAGGCGTACGTGCTCGACGAGGACCTGCGGCCGGTCCCGCCCGGCGTCGGCGGCGAGCTGTACCTGGGCGGCGCGGGCCTGGCCCGCGGCTACCTGGGCCGCCCCGACCTGACCGCCGAGCGCTTCGTGCCGCACCCGTTCGCCGACGGCCGGCGGCTGCACCGCACCGGGGACCGCGCCCGCTGGCGCCACGACGGCGCGCTGGAGGTGCTCGGCCGCCTGGACGAGCAGCTCAAGGTGCGCGGCTACCGCATCGAGCCCGCCGAGGTGGAGGCCGCGCTGTGCGCGCACCCGCAGATCACCCGGGCGGTGGTCGCGGCGCGCGGCGGCCCGGCCGACGGCGACCGCCGCCTGGTCGGGTACGTCGTGCCGCGCTCGGCCGGCGCGGACCCGGCCGGCGCGGACCCGGCCGGCGCGGACCCGGCCGGCGCGGACCCGGCGGGACCGGTCGAGGTCCCGGCCGACCTGCGGGCCTTCCTCGCCGGGCGGCTGCCGGTGCACCTGGTGCCGTCGGCGCTGGTCGCCCTGGCCGCGCTCCCGATGACCGCCGGAGGCAAGGTCGACCGCTCCGCGCTCCCCGAGCCGCCGGCCGCCACCGCGACGGCGCGTCCGGTCCCGGCGGGCGACGACACCGAACGCCGGATCGCCGCCGTCTGGCAGGAGGTCCTGGACCTCGACCGGGTCGGCGTCCACGACAACTTCTTCGACCTCGGCGGCAACTCGTTCGCGCTGGCGGCGGCCCACGCCCGCCTCACCGAGGCCTTCGAAGGGCCGCTGCCCCTGGTGGCGCTGTACGAGCACCCGACGATCGCTGCCCTGGCCCGCCACCTCACCAGGGCGCCCGAACCGCGCCGGCCGGACGCCCCGGCGCCCGAGGCCGCGCGGCTGCGGGCCGGCCGGGCCCGCCTCAACCGGCGCCGCCGCGCCGGCTGACCCCACCCGGCAACCGACCCCCTGACGACGACCCTCAGTGACGAAGGACGAACCACCCATGTCTCATGACGACGACCAGCGCACCTACAGCGTGGTCCGCAACGACGACGACCAGTACTCCCTGTGGCCCACCGGCCGCCCCGCGCCGCGCGGCTGGGCCGAGGTCGGCGTGACCGGCACCAGGGCCGAGTGCCTGGAGCACATCCGCACGGTCTGGACCGACCTGCGCCCCCGCGGCGTACGCACGGCGATGGGAGCCTGACATGCGACGACGACCCGACCCCCTCTGGCGCGACGGAGCCTTCCGCAACCTGTGGGCCGCCCACTCGGTCAGCCTGGTGGGCACGCACCTGACGATGCTGGCCTTCCCGATGGTGGCGCTGCTGCTGGGAGCCTCCGCGCTGGAGGTGAGCCTGCTGGCCGCGGTGGAGTTCGTGCCGGTCCTGCTGCTGGGCCTGCCCGCCGGGGCCTGGGTGGAGCGGCTCCCGCTGCGCCCGGTGCTGATCGCCACCGACCTGGTGCGGGCGGCGGCGCTGGTGACGGTGCCCGTCGCCTACGCGCTCGACATGCTGACCATGCCGCTGCTGTACGCGGTGGCCTTCGCCATCGGCCTCGGCACGCTGTTCTTCGACGTCGCCCAGCTGTCGCTGCTGCCGAGCATCGTCGACGAGGAGCAGCTCACCAGCGGGAACGCCAAGCTGGAAAGCTCGCGTTCGGTGGCGCAGCTGGCGGGCCCGGCGGCGGGCGGCGTCCTGATCCAGGCGCTGACCGCCCCGGTCGCGCTGGCGGTGGACGTGCTGAGCTACCTGGCCTCGGCCGCCTTCCTGCTGCGCGTTCCCGGCGGGGCGCGCGACGGCGTCCGGGCCGGGCGGGCCCGGCCGTCGGCCGAGCGCCCAGGGCTGCGCGCCGAGATCGGCGAGGGCCTCCGCTTCGTCTTCGGGCACCGGCTGCTGCGGCCCGTCACGCTGTGCGCCGCCGCCGCCGAGCTGGCGTTCGCCGCGGTGCTCGCCCTCCAGGTCGTCTACGCCGTCGACACCCTGCGCCTGAGCGCCGGCGCCGTCGGCGCCGCGCTCGCGATCGGCAACGCCGGCGGCCTGCTGGGGGCGGTGCTGAGCACGCCCGCCGTCGAACGGCTCGGACCGGGCCGGGCCCTGATCGGCTCGGTCGCGGTCTTCGCCGCCGGCGCGCTGATGATCCCCCTGGCGGGCGGGGCCGCCGGGTTCGCCGCCGGCCTGTTCGTGGTCTACCTGGGCGTCGTGCTGTTCAACGTCGTCCAGGTGACGCTGTGCCAGACCGCGACGCCCGCCCGCCTGCTCGGGCGCATGAACGCCACGCTGCGCTTCATCACCTGGGGGACCGTGCCGCTGGGCGCGGCCCTGGGCGGCCTGCTGGTCGCGCCCCTGGGGCTGCGCGGCGTGCTCTGGCTCGCCGCGGCGATCACCGTCCTGTCCCTGGTGCCGCCGCTGCTGTCGCCGGTGCGCGCCCTGACCTCCTACCCCTCGGCCGACGAACCGGCCGCCGACCAGCCCGCACGGGCCGGGAGTCCCGCATGACCGACACGAACGAGACCGACGAGACACGCGAGATGGACGAGAGGAGCGGGAGGGACGAGGAGCACGGCACGTTCCTGGCCGTGGTGGGCATGGCCGGGAGGTTCCCCGGTGCGCGCGGCCTTCGGGAGTTCTGGAAGGGACTCGCCGAGGGCACCGACTCCATCACCCGCTCCCACCCCGGCGCCTACGGCATGGTGGCCGACGCCGACCACTTCGACGCGGCCTTCTTCGGCTACTCGCCGCGCGAGGCGCTCATGCTCGACCCCCAGCACCGGGTCTTCCTCGAATGCGCCTGGGAGGCCCTGGAACACTCCGGCCACGACCCCGCCTCCTTCCCCGGCGTGATCGGCGTGTACGGCGGCAGCGGCGACACCGGGCACTTCGGCACGCTGCGCGCCAACCGCGGCCGCTTCCCCGGCGTCTCGGACTGGCAGCTGCGGCTGGCGTCCGGCGCGGACTTCCTGACCAGCCGCGTGGCCTACAAGCTCGGCCTGACCGGCCCGGCCGTCACCGTCCAGACCGCCTGCTCGACCTCGCTGGTCGCCGTGCACACGGCCGCGCAGGCGCTGCTGGCGGGCGAGTGCGACCTGGCGCTGGCCGGCGGCGTCACGATCAAGGGGCCCGCGCCGTCCGGCGAGGTCGGCGAGGTCGGCGGGGACGACGGGGTGCTGTCGGCCGACGGAACGGTCCGCGCGTTCGACGCCGCGGCGACCGGGACCGTCGGCGCCGACGGCGCCGGGATCGTGGCGCTGCGCAGGCTGGAGGACGCGCTGGCCGACGGCGACCACGTGCACGCCGTGCTGCTGGGCACCGCGATCAACAACGACGGCGCCGCCAAGCCCGGCTTCACCACCCCGAGCGTCGACGGCCAGGCCGGGGCCGCCCGCACCGCGCTGGCGGTGGCCGGGATCGACCCGGCGACGGTCGGGTTCGTGGAGGCGCACGGCACCGGCACCGTCGTGGGCGACCCGATCGAGGTCCACGCGCTGGCCAAGGCCTACGGACCCGGCGTCGGGACCACCCTGCTCGGCTCGGTCAAGCCCAACATCGGGCACACCGACGCCGCCGCGGGCGTGATCGGCCTGATCAAGGCGGTGCTGGCCCTGGCCCACGAGCTGGTCCCGCCCACCCCGCACTTCCGCGAACCCAACCCGATGATCGACTTCGCGGCGAGCCCGTTCACGGTCAACGCGGTGGCGCGGCCCTGGCCGCGCCGGGCGGGCCGGCCCCGGCGCGCGGGCGTCAACTCCCTGGGCCTGGGCGGCACCAACGCCCACGTCATCGTCGAGGAGGCGCCCGTGGTGGAGCCCGTGGCGGAGCCCGCCGGGGACCGCCGCCCCCTCCACCTGCTGCCGCTGTCGGCGCGTTCCCCGCGGGCGCTGGACGCCGCCGCCGCGCGCCTGGCCGACGGCCTGCGACCGGCCGGCGCGCCCCTGGGGGACGTGGCCTGGACCCTGCAGACCGGACGCCGCGCGTTCCCGCACCGGGCCTTCGTGGTCGCCGCCGACCGCGACCAGGCGATCGCCGCGCTCACCGACGGCCCCCACGGCGCCGCGACCGGCGCGGGCACCGGGGGAGGCGCCCCGCCCGACCCGGCGTTCCTGTTCCCCGGCCAGGGCGGGCAGCACGTGGGGATGGCGCGCGACCTGTACGAGCACGAGCCGGTCTTCCGCGCCGAGATCGACCACTGCGCCGAGCTCGCCCTCCCGGCCCTCGGGCTGGACCTGCGCGACGTGCTGTACCCGCGGGGCCCGGCGCGCGACCGTACGGCCGAGCAGGCGATGGCGAGCATGCGGATCGCCCAGCCCGCGCTGTTCGCGGTCGAGTACGCGCTGGCCCGGCTCTGGCGGTCCTGGGGCGTGCGGCCCGGCGTGGTGGCCGGGCACAGCCTGGGCGCCTACGCCGCGGCCACGATCGCCGGGGTGCTGGAGGTCGCCGACGCCCTGCACCTGGTGCTCGAACGCGGCCGGCTGCTGGAGAGCCTGCCCGACGGCGCGATGCTCGCGGTGCCGCTCCCGGAGCGGGAGCTGCTGCCCCGCCTGGGCGACCGCCTGTCGATCGCCGCGATCAACGGCCCGGCGCAGTGCGTCGTCGCCGGGCACGCGCTCGACGTCGCGGCGCTGCGCCGGCGGCTGGCCACCGACGGCGTGGACGGCCGCGTGCTGCGCATCAGCGCCGCCGCCCACTCGTTCCTGGTGGAACCGGTGGTCGCCGAGTTCGAACGGGCCGTGGCGCGCGTGCGCCTCACTCCGCCGTCCCTGCCGTGGGTGTCGGACCGCACCGGCGCGCTCGTCACCGCCGAGCAGGCGTGCGACCCCGCCTACTGGGGCGCCCACCTGCGCCACACCGTGCGGTTCTCCGACGCGCTGGCGACCCTGCTCGGCCGGCCGGAGACCGGCCCGCTGCTGGAGATCGGGCCCGGCCGCACCCTGGGCACGCTCGCCCGGCGGCACCCCGCCGCGGACGCCGGCAGGCTCGTGCTGCCGAGCCTGCCGCATCCCAGCGAGGCGGACGGCGGCGCGCGGGCGATGCTGACCGCGGCCGGCCGGCTGTGGCAGACGGGCGTGGAGATCGACTGGCCCGCGCTGCACGACGGCGAACCGCGCCGCCGCACGCCGCTGCCCACCTACCCGTTCGAGCGCAGGCCGTTCCGCCTGGACCCGCCCGCCGCCCCACCGCCGCTCCAGGCGGTCCGGTCCGCCCCGGAACCGGAGCCGCAGCCGGACCCGGAGCCCGAGCCCGCGCGGCCGGAGACCGAAGCGGGGATGGACGGCACCCGGCGGGTGGTCGCCCATGCCTTCGCGACCGTGCTCGGGATGGACGGGATCGGCCCGCACGACGACTTCTTCGAGCTGGGCGGCGACTCGCTGGTGGCGGCCCAGGCACTGGCGATGATCCGCGAGGCGACCGGCCGCGCGCTCACCGCACGGGCCCTGTTCCGGGCCCCGACGGTGGCGCGCCTGGCCCGCCTCCTCGACACCGAACACCTCGACACCGAACGCCTCGACACCGAACGCCTCGACACCGAAAGGCCCGCCTCATGACCGCGACCCGATCCCGGTGGCTGCTCCGCCGCCCCGGGCAGGACGGGACCGCGCCGCGCCTGTACTGCTTCCCCCACAGCGGGGGCTCGGCCGGCGAGTACCTGCGCTGGTCGGCCCGGCTGCCCTCGGCCGAGGTGTGGGGCGTCCAGCCGCCGGGACGCGGCGGACGCCTCGCCGAGCCCGCGCCGACCACGATGGAGGCGCTGGTGGAGACGCTGACGGCCGAGGCCGACTTCGGCTCGGCGCCCTACGCCTTCTTCGGCCACAGCCTGGGCGCGCTGGCCGCCTACGAGACCGCGCTGGCGCTGCGCGCGCAGGGCAGGCCGGGGCCGCGGGCGCTGTTCCTGTCGGCCTACGGCGCGCCGCACCTGCACCGCCCCGGCCCGCCCGTGCACACGCTGGACGGCCCCGGGCTCATCGCCGCCGTCGAGGCCGAGCACGGACCGCTGCCCGCCGAGCTGCGCACCGACCCCGAACTGGCCGGGCTGGTCCTCGGCGGCCTGCGCGCCGACCTGTCGATCGTCGCCTCCTACCGCCCGGCCCCGGCGCCGCCGCTCGACTGCGCCGTCACCGTCTACGGGGGCAGCCGGGACCGGGAGGACGCGGTGCGCCTGGCCGCCTGGGAGGACTACACGACCGGGCCCTTCACGCTGCGCGTCTTCGCCGGCGACCACTTCTACTTCCGGGAGAACCCTGATGACCTGCTCACCCACCTCGACCGTGCGCTCGCCGAGCGTGTTTGACGAGCTGTTCGCCGGACGCGTCCGGTGGGATCTGGTCCGCCCCTTCCCCCGGCCGAGCGAGCCGGAGCGGGCGGCGGGCGACGCCGCGGTCGCCGCCGTGACCGCCCTGCTGCACGCCCGGGTGGACCCCGAGGAGACCGACCGGACCGGCCGCCTCCCCGCGGGCCTCCAGGAGGCCCTGGCCAAGGCCGGGCTGCTGCGCCTGATGATCGACCCGGCGCTGGGCGGCCTCGGCCTGTCGTGGGCGAACGCCGCGCGCGTGGTGGAGGCCGCCGCCCGGTGGTCGGCGCCGGTGGCGTTCACCCTCGCCATCACCAACGGCTTCGGCTCGGGCTCCTACCTCCAGGTGCTGCCGCCCGGCCCGCTCCGCGACCTGATCGCCGACCGGGTCGCGGCGGGCATCGTCTCCGGCGGCGCCGACGCCGAACCCCTCGGCACCGCCAACCGGCGCCGCGCCACCACCGCCGTCCCGGTCGAGGACGGGGCCGCCTACCTGCTCACCGGCGAGAAGGTCTTCATCGGCAACGCGCCGGTGGCCGACCTGATGGACGTCTCGGCGACCGTCGAGGGCACCGACGAGGTGCGGCTGTTCTTCGTCGACCTGGACGCGCCCGGCGTGGAGGTGGTCGCCCGGCACGAGTTCATGGGGCTGCGCGGCGCCGAGATCGGGGCCCTGCGCCTGACCGGCGTCCGCGTCCCGGCCGACCGCCTGCTCCCCGAGTCCGCCGACGGCTGGCGGATGCGTCCGGGCGAGACCGACCCCGGCGCGCTCGCGGCGCTGGCCATGTCCGCCCGCAACCTGGTGGTCGGCCCGACCGCGCTCGGCATCGCCCGGTCGTGCCTGGTGTGGACGCGCGACTTCGTGGGCCGCCGCGCCATCGACGGCCGCGGGCTCGGCGAGTACGACCAGATCCAGCGGCTGGTCGGCGCGACCGCGGCGGACGTGTTCACGATCGAGTCGCTGCTCGCCTGGTCCCTGCTGGGCGGCGACCGCGCCGACACCCGGCCCGACCTGACCGCGGTGAAGAACCTCGCCTCGCGCCTGTGCTGGCGCACCGTGGACCGCACGGTGTCGTTGCTGGGCGCGGAGGGCTATGAGACCGCGCGCAGCAAGGCCGGGCGCGGGGCCGTGCCGCTGCCGGTCGAACGGGCCTTCCGCGACGCCCGCGCCCTGCGGGTGGCGGGCGGCGTGGACTTCCTGCTCGACCTGTGGTCGGCCCGCTCCGCCCGCCGTCCCGCCCCGCCCCACCCGCCGGCCGCGCCGCCCCGCGACCCGGCGCTGACCCCCCGCAACGGGGACCACCTGGCCTTCGTGGCGGCCCAGGCCCACTGGCTGGCGGACCTCGGCGGCGACCAGCACACCCTGGCCACCGCCGGGGCGATCGCCGCCGAGCTGCTCAGCATGACCGTCGTGCTGGCCCGCTCGGCCGACCTGCCCGCGACCGCCGACCTGGCCGACGTCTCCTGCGCCGCCTCCCGGCACCGCCTGGCGGAGCTGCGGTCGCGGCTCGGCGAACCGGGCCGCGCCGCCACCAGCCGCACCACCCTGCACACCGACCGGTTCGACCACCTCACAAGGACCTGACCATGATGACCGAACCCTTGACGACCGAGCCCTTGCTGCTCGAACCCCGCGTCCACGACCTGGTCGCCGCCCAGCCGGCCGACCGCGTGGCGCTCGTCCACCGCGACCAGCGCCTCACCTACGGCGAGCTCAACGCCCGCGCCGACCACCTGGCCGACCGCCTGGCGCACGAGGGCGTCACCCTGGAGACCCCGGTCGGGGTGTTCCTGGAACGCTCACCGGAGTTCGTCGTCACGATCCTGGCGGTCCTGCGCGCGGGCGGCCACTACGTCCCGCTGGACCCGGCCTACCCCGCCCACCGCCTGGACCTGATGGTGGACGCCACCGGCACCACCGTGATCGTCACCGATCCGGACCTGGCCGGGCGCCTGCCCGCGACCGGGGCCACCGTGCTCACCCCCGGCACCGACCCGACCCCTGCCTCGTCCCCGTCTCCGAGCCACCGCCCCCGGGTCGGCCCCGACAACCTCGCCTACGTGATGTTCACCTCCGGCTCCACCGGCCGGCCCAAGGGCGTGGCCGTCCGCCACAGCGGGGTGACCCGCCTGGTGCACCGTCCCGGCTACGCCGACCTCGACGGCGAGGTCGTCCTGCACATGTCCTCCCCGTCCTTCGACGCGGCCACGTTCGAGATCTGGGGCGCCCTCGCCAACGGCGCCCGCCTGGTGATCAGCCCCTCGGGCCAGGCGTCGGTCCGCGAGCTGGGCGCCCTCATCCGGGAGCACCGGGTCACCACCGCGTTCCTCACCACCGGCCTGTTCCACCTGATGGCCGACGAGTGCCCCGAGGCGCTGGCGGGGATGCGGCAGCTGCTCACCGGCGGCGACGTGCTGTCGCCCACCCACGCCCGGCGGTTCGTCGAGGCCGCTCCGGGCTGCCGCCTCATCAACGCCTACGGGCCCACCGAGGCGACCACGTTCACCACGACCCACCCCGTCACCGGCGGGAACGACACCGCGATCGGCCACCCCATCCGCGCGACCTCGGTCCACGTCCTGGATGAGGACCTGGCCCCGGCCGCCGAGGGCCGCCTGTACGTCGGCGGCGCGGGCCTGGCGCGCGGCTACCTGGGCGACCCGGCCCTGACCGCCGAACGCTTCGTCCCCGACCCCTGGACGCCGGGCGGGCGCCTCTACGACACCGGAGACCTGGTGCGCCTGCGCCCCGACGGCGCGCTGGAGTTCCTGGGCCGGGCCGACGACCAGGTCAAGCGCCGCGGGTTCCGCGTGGAGCCCGCCGAGATCGAGGAGGCCCTGCGCGCCGACCCCGACGTGCGGGACGCGGCCGTGGTGGTCCGGGGCGAGGCGGCCGAGGACAAGATCCTCGTCGCCCACGTCGTCACCGGGCGGCTGGCTCAGGTGCGGTCCCGGCTGACCGGGACCCTGCCCGCCTACCTGCTGCCCGACCGCTGGCTGGTGGCGCCGGGCCTGCCGCTGAACCCCAACGGGAAGGTGGACCGCCGGGCCCTGCGGGACCTGCCCGACGCGTCCCCTCCCCCCGCGTCCCCGCCGGTGGGGGAGCAGCCCGTGGGGGAGCAGCCGGTCAGCGAGGTCGAGGCGTCGATCGCGGCGATCTGGCGGGAGCTGTTCGCGCTGGGCGACATCGGCCGGCACGACGACTTCTTCGAGCTCGGCGGGCACTCCCTGCTGGCCAACCGCATGGTCTCGCGCCTGCGCGTCGCGCTGGGGGTGGAGATCTCCCTGAGCCTGGTGTTCGACCACCCCACCATCGCCGAGATGGCCGAGCTGGTGGAAGCCGCCTGACCAGCGGCGGAGGGGGAGCCGTTGACATTATGCAGGCAAATACCTGCATAATGGTGGGGTGAGCCTCGAAGCGAGAGCGATGGACCCGGTCTTCAAAGCGCTGGCCGATCCGACCCGCCGGCTGCTGCTCGACCGTCTGCGCGAGCACAACGGGCAGACGCTGAGCGAGCTGTGCGAACACCTGGACATGGCGCGCCAGTCGGCGACCCAGCACCTGGACGTCCTGGTGCGCGCCGACCTCGTGACCGTCGTGCGCCGCGGACGGGAACGCCTCCACTACCTCAACCCGACACCGATCCACGAGATCGAGGAGCGCTGGATCTCGGAGTTCGACAGGCCCCGCCTGCAAGCCATCAGCGCCATCAAGCACCAGGCAGAGGAGTACGCCATGACCGACACGCTCACGTCCGTGCCGACCTACGTCTACGTCACCTACATCCGCGCGAGCGCCGAACAGGTGTGGCGCGCCCTGACCGACGCGGACCTGACGGCCCGCTACTGGGGGCACGACAACGTCTCGGACTGGCGGGCGGGCTCGACCTGGGAGCACCGGCGCGCCGACGGCTCGGACGTCGTCGACGTCGTCGGCAAGGTCGTCGAGACCGACCCCCCGACGCGCCTGGTCATCACCTTCGACGACGTCCCCGACGCCGAGTCGCCCCGGGAGCCGTCACTGGTCACCTTCCTCGTCGAACCGCACCAGGACATCGTCCGCCTCACCGTGACCCACGAGAACTTCCCCAACCGGGAGATGTTCGAGGGCGTCTCGCGCGGGTGGCCGGCGGTGCTGGCCAACCTCAAGTCGCTGCTGGAGACCGGCGAGGTCCTCCCGCAGGCGCCGTGGGAGATGTCGGACGCGCACGCCTGAGACGGCGCCCGCCCCGACACCTCCCGCGCGACACCGAAAGAGGCAGGACACGATGGACACCGCCCCGCTCCGGGGGGCCTACCGCGCGCTGCTGGACGCCGCCGCCACCGTCGCCGACTCCGCCGACTCCGGTGACACCGGCTCCGGCGGCACGGGTCCCACCCCGCCGGCCGGCGAATGGAACGCCGACCAGATCCTGGCGCACGTCGCCCTCATCAACGCCACCACCCTCACCGCGGTGTCCGCCATCACCGCGGGGGTGAACGCCACCTACGACAACCGCATGGCACTCGACACCTGGACCATCGAACGCCTGATCACCCTGGCCGGGGGCAACGCGGGGCTACGGGACCGCATCCGCCTCCAGGCGGACGCCCTGTGCGCGCTCGGCGGGCCGATGCTGAGCGACGCCGAACTCGACACGCCGGTGCCCACCCGGCTGCTGTCCCACGATGCCGTCCTGGTCGACCAGCCCCTGCCGCTGAGGGACCTCCTCACCGGGCTCGCGGAAACCGAGCTGCCCGGTCACACCCGGCAGCTCCTGGCCCTCCTGCCGAACGGCCGCCCCGTGGCGGACCTTGCGGAGGCCGACGCCTGACCTGTGATGACGGCGGCCGTGCCGTGTCCGGAGCCAGGCGGCTTCGGGCACGGCACGGCCGCCGTCGCCGCTCCCCGTGTCGCCGCTAGCTCCGGTGGCAGGAGCCGGGGGAGGGGAGGGGGCGGAACCACTGGCCGCGGGCGGCCATGACGTGGCGGAGGGTCACCAGCTCGTCGGTCATGATGCCGTCGATGCCCATGTCGAGGAGGCGTTCCATCTCCAGGGGGTCGTTGACGGTCCAGGCGTGGACCTGCAGCCCCAGCTCGTGGGCCTGGGCGATGAACGACGCGCTGACGAACGGCATCGGGCCCAGGCTGTGGGGGACCTGGGCGCAGGCGATGCCGGTGGCGGCCAGGCGGATGAGCTTTCCGGCCGGACCTCCCGCCGAGCGGGCGCGCAGGGCCGCCACGCCGCGCGGGCCCAGGGACATGCACACGTCGGCGTCGGTGTAGAGGGGGAGGCGGGCGCGCATCTGGGCCAGGCGGCGGGTGGAGAAGGAGGTGACGCAGATGCGGTGCCAGGCCTTGGTGCGGTGCAGGACCTCGGCGAGGGGGCCGATGACGGGGGCGTCCTTGAGGTCGATGTTGACGCGGGCGTCGGGGAAGGAGCCCAGCAGGTCCTCCAGCAGGGGGATGGGCTCGGTCCCGTCGATGCGGGCCCTGGCGACCTCGCTGTAGGGGAGGGCGGCGATGGCGCCGGTGCGGTCGGTGACGCGGTCCAGGGTGCGGTCGTGGAAGGCGACGACCTTGCCGTCGGCGGTGGCGTGGGCGTCGGTCTCCAGGTAGCGGTAGCCCAGGTCGACGGCGCGTTGGAAGGCGGCCATGGAGTTCTCGGGGCGGCCGTTGCCGCCGCGGTGGGCGAAGGGGATGGGTCCGGGGTGGTCGAGGAATTCGTAGGAACGCGCCACGGGTCGATTATGCCGGTCCCGGCCCCCGACCGGACCTTACTTTGTCAAGGGCGGGGGTGGGGAGCTGCTACCGTCCTGGAGCGTCAGTTGTCCGCGCCAGGGGAGGAGCCGGCATGGCGGATGTGGAGCAGTACCGGGCGACGTTCGAGATGGTCGATGTGGACGGCGACGGGTTCGTGTCGGTGGAGGAGGTGAAGAACCTGATGCGGGTGCTGGGGCAGGAGGTCAGCACCCTGCGGGCCGTGGAGGTGGTCGTGGCGGCCGACGCCAACGGGGACGGGAAGATCTCGCTGGAGGAGTTCGCGGCGCTGATGGAGGCGGCCCGGCGGTAGGGGCGCGGGCCGTGCCGCGGGCGGTGCTCGAAGTCGCCCGCGCCCGTCTGCGTTCAGCCGGCTCGGCGGGTGGTCAGGTGGCGGCCCATTCGCGGCGGCGGGCCTCGGCCAGGGCGATGGCGGTGGCGACGGCGACGTTGAGGGAGCCGACGCGGCCGATCTGGGGGATGTAGGCGACGGCGTCGGCGGCGGCCAGCAGGGCGGGGGAGCAGCCGTGGTCCTCGCCGCCCACGGCCAGGCACACGTCGCCGTCCAGGGGTGCCTCGTGCAGGGGGAGGGCGTCGCCGGTGAGCTCGATCGCGACCAGGCGCAGGCCCTGCTTGCGGACGGCGGCGGCGGCCTCGGCGGCGGTTCCGGCGTGTTCCCAGGCGACCAGGCGTTCGGTGCCCAGGGCGGTCTTGTCGACGTTGCGGTGGTCGGGGTGGATGGCGTTGCCGGCCAGCCACAGGTGCTCCACGCCGAAGACGGCGGCGCTGCGGATGATGGAGCCCATGTTGAACGGCTGGGTGACCGATTCGACCAGCAGGCCCAGGCGGCCCTCGGTGCGGCGGCGCCAGTCGCGGTTGAGGCGTTTGACGTCGGTGGGGCGCAGCTGCTTGCGGGGCCCGGCGGGCGTGCTCATCGGGTCTGTCCTTCCTGGGTGCGGGCCGAGACCTGGAGGATCCGGTAGGCCGAGCGGGAGGCGAGGCGTCGGGTGGGGAAGCCCTGGTCGGCCAGCCAGCGCTGGAGGGAGTCCGAGCCCAGGTGCTTCTGGACGACCAGGTGGGCCTGGCCGGTGGGGGTGAGGCGGGGCAGCCAGGTGAGCAGCAGGTCGTGCAGGGCGGCCTTGCCGATGCGGATCGGGGGGTTGGACCAGATCGCCGCGAAGCGCAGGTCGGGGTCGATGTCGTCGGCCAGACCGAACCTTACGTTGTCAAGGCCGGCGGTTTGAGCATTACGCCCAGCCAGCTCGATCGCGCGTCGATTGACATCGACGCCCCATATCCGCGCCTGCGGCG
Source organism: Actinomadura kijaniata (assembly GCF_014138665.1). NCBI lineage: Bacteria > Bacillati > Actinomycetota > Actinomycetes > Streptosporangiales > Thermomonosporaceae > Actinomadura > Actinomadura kijaniata. The sequence continues at coordinate 434,932 of NZ_JACJIA010000006.1, read as the reverse complement.
CGCGGGTCGCCATGGTGAGGGCGATGGGGCCGTAGCCGCAGCCCAGGTCGAGCAGGTCGCCGGTGTCGGGGGGCGCCGGGACGGTCTCCAGCAGGATGCGGGTGCCCAGGTCGACGCGGTCGGGTGAGAAGACGCCGCGGTCGGTGGCCAGGCGCAGGTGCAGGTCGGGCAGGACCAGGTCGATGGTGCGCGTGCGGCTGGCGGTTCCGGGCTGTTCGGCGAAGTAGTGTTCCCCCACGTCGTGCGACCTTACCGGCTGGGCGGGGGGTGTCGTTGCGCGGCGGTGGGGCGTGGTGGTGGGACGGTGGCGGCGATGATCGCTGTGGGTGTGCTGTTGGTGCTGGTGTGGTACGGGTTGCGTGGTTTGGGTCGGTGGTGGGGCCTGGCGGCGCGGTGGGTGGGGTGGGTGTCGCCGTGGACGCGGTGGGCGCATGCGTGGGTGTTGTCGGCGCCGGCGACGTTCGGTTATGTCGTGGTGTTCTCGGTGCTGACGTCGGTGCAGTTGGCGGCGCCGCCGAGGTTGGTGGATCTGTTGACGATGTTGCAGAGCACGAATCTGCGGAATCTGCATCGGGCGCCGTTGCGGGCGTTGTTGCACAGCGCGTTGTGGGTGGCGGACAAGGGTGCCGGGTTGCCGTTGTATGTGCTGGTGTTCGTGTCGGTGGTGGCGTGGGCGGAGCGTCGGTATGGGACGCCGCGGATTGTGGTGGTGGGGCTGGCGGGGCATGTGTTGGGGACGTTGTTGACGGCGTTGGTGGAGGTGCGGGCGTTGGAGGCGGGGCGGGCTTCGGCGCGGTTGGCGGTGACGACGGATGTGGGGGTGAGTTACGTCATGGTGGCGGGGTGTGCGGCGGCGGTGTTGGTGATGCGGGGTTGGTGGCGGGTGGTGGGGTGGGTGTTGTTGGGGGTGGGGGTGGTGGGTCCGGTGGTGTGGAGCCGGACGTTGTGGGATTTGGGGCATGTGTTCGCCACGGTGTGCGGGTTGGGGGTGGCGTGGGTGCTGGTGCGGGTGGCTCCGTTGCGGCGGCCGCCGGATCTGCGGGGGTGCCTGCCGGTCCCGGCGTGTGGGGGCCGGGACCGGGGGCCTGGCGCGGTGGGGGCGCCGGGGGAGGTGGGGCCGCCGGTCAGGGGAGGCGGTTGAACCAGATCAGGGAGGTTCCGGCGGCGGCGAGGGCGAACAGCAGGGCGAGGCCGGTGAAGCGGGCGGCGATGTCGCGGTGTTCGGTCTTCCAGCCCAGGGAGCTGCCGATGTTGGTGTAGACCTCTGACAGCTGTCCGGCGTCGCTGGCCTCGTAGGCCTTGCCCTGGGTGCCGTTGGCCAGGGTGCGCAGGGTTTCCTTGTTGACCGAGACGCTGGTGGTCTCGCCTTCGATGTCGACGGTGCCGTAGGGGGTGCCGAAGGCGATGGTGGAGACGGGGGTGTGGGCGGCGCGGGCGGCGTCGATGGCTTCGGAGACGGTGCGGCCGGTGGTGTTGTCGCCGTCGGACAGCAGGACGATGTGGGCGGGTGGGGGGTCCTGTCCGGCCTGGCTGTCGAAGGAGCGGATGGCCTGGAGGCTGGTGAAGACCGCTTCGCCGATGGCGGTGCGTTTGGCCATGGCGAGCTGGTCGATGGCGGTGATGGCGGACTGGCGGTCGGCGGTGGGGGCGGCGACGAGGTTGGCGTTGCCGGCGAAGGAGACGACGCCGACGTTGAAGCGGGTGGGCAGGTCGCGGATGAACTTCTTGGCGGCCTCTTTGGCGGCGGTGAAGCGGTCGGGGGTGACGTCCTTGGCCATCATGGACAGGGAGACGTCGATGGCGACCATGATGGTGGCGCGGTCGCGGGGGACCTTGACGCCGGTGGCGGGGCGGGCGAACCCGATGGTCATGAGGGTGATCATGACGAGGAACAGGGCGGCGGCCAGGTGGCGGCGCCAGCCGGGGCGTTGGGGGGCGACGCGTGCCAGCAGGTCCAGGTTGGTGAAGCGGACGGTGTTGCGGCGTCGGCGGAGCTGGACCAGTACGTAGGCGGTGGCCAGGGCGGGGATGAGGGCCAGCAGCCAGAGGCGTTCGGGTGACAGGAAGGTCATGGGCGTCCCCCCGGGCTGGCGGTGTGGCCGGTGGTGTGTCCGGCGGGTGTGTGGATGGCGCGGCCGGCGGCGCGGCGCTGGCGCAGGGCGAAGCGGGCGACGTCGGCGATCCAGTCGCGGTCGGTGCGCAGGATGAGGTGGTGGGCGCCGCTGCGGCGCAGGGCGTCGCGGGTGCGGTCGCGTTGGGCGGCGGCCGCGGCGGCGTAGCGCCGGCGGGTGCGGCGGTTGAGGACGATCTCGTGCACGGTGCCGGTTTCGGGGTCGGTCATCTCGACCAGGCCGATGTCGGGCAGGTCGAGTTCGCGGGGGTCGATGATCTCGACGGCGAGGACCTGGTGGCGGGCGGCCAGGCGGCGCAGGGGGCGTTCCCAGGCGGGGGGTGTGTCGAGGGGTTCGCCGGGGGTGGGCAGGAAGTCGGAGATGACGACGCGCAGGCCGCGGCGGGTCTGGCCGCGGTGCAGGGCGGTGATGCCGGTGGTGAGGTCGGGGGGTGGGGGGCCGGGCCGGTGCAGGCGGCCGGGGGGTGTGGTGGCGGGGGGTGCGTCCAGGACGGCCTGCAGGAGGTGGTAGAGGGCGGCCTTGCCGGTGCGGGCGGGCCAGCGGCGTTGGCCGTGGGGGTGGAGCAGGTAGGCGCCGACGCGGTCGCCGAGGCGGACGGTGAGGAAGCCGACGGCGGCCAGGGCGGCGACGGCCAGTTCGCGTTTGGTGAGGTCGGTGGTGCTGAAGTCCATGCTGGGGGTGAGGTCGACCAGGGCCCAGGCTTCCAGTTCGTGGTCGGCGATCAGGTCGCGGACGTGGGGGTTGGTGGTGCGGGCGGTGACGGCCCAGTCCATGTGGCGGACGTCGTCTTCGCCGGGTTGGTACAGGCGTGCTTCGGCGAGTTCGGTGCCGGGGCCGGGGAGCAGGCCGAGGTGTTCGCCGTTGAGCAGGCCGTCGAGGCGCCGGGTGACCTGGAGTTCCAGGCGGCGCAGGGTGCGTTCGGGGGTGAGCTGGGCCAGGCGGTCGTCGCGGCGGGGTCCGGCGGGGGGTGGGGCCGGGGGCGCGGGGGGCGCGAACGAGGGGCCGGCGGCGGGCGCAGGTCCGGGCACAGGTCCGGGCACAGGTCTGGGCGCAGGTCTGGGCGCAGGGCCGGGGAGTGGTCCTGGGGCGGGGTCGGGGACGCCGGGGTGGGTCATGCCGGGGTCCCGGTGGCGCCGTGGTTCCACACGACCCGGGGCGGGGGCACGGCGGCCAGGATCTGGGCGACGACGTCGGCGGTGTCGATGCCGTCGGCCAGGGCGTCGAAGGTCAGCACGATGCGGTGGGCCATGACGTCGCGGGCGACGGCGCGCACGTCGTCGGGCAGGACGTAGTCGCGGCCGGAGAGCAGGGCCAGGGCGCGGGCGGCGGCGACCAGGCCGAGGGTGGCGCGGGGGCTGGCGCCGATCTGGATGACCTGGCGCAGGTCGGGCAGGTGGTACTGGTCGGGTTCGCGGGTGGCCATGACCAGGCGGACGATGTAGTCGGCGACCAGTTCGTGGACGGCGACCTCTTCGGCGGCGCGTTGCAGGGCGGCCAGCTGGTCAGGGTCCAGGACCTGGGTGGGCCGCGGGGGGTCGACGCTCATGCGGCGCAGGATCTGCAGTTCCTCGTGGGCGCCGGGGTAGCGCACGTCGATCTTCATCAGGAAGCGGTCGCGCTGGGCCTCGGGCAGGGGGTAGACGCCTTCGGACTCGATGGGGTTCTGGGTGGCCAGGACGATGAAGGGGTCGGGCAGGCGGTAGGTGTGGCCGCCGAGGGAGACCTGGCGTTCGGCCATGACCTCCAGCAGGGCGGACTGGACCTTGGCGGGGGCGCGGTTGATCTCGTCGGCCAGGACGAAGTTGACGAACACCGGGCCGAGCTCGACGTCGAACTGCTCGGTGGAGGGGTGGTAGATGCGGGTGCCGACGATGTCGGAGGGGACCAGGTCGGGGGTGAACTGCAGGCGGGCGAAGGTGCCGCCGACGACCTGGGCGAAGGTGGAGACGGCGAGGGTCTTGGCGACGCCGGGGACGCCCTCGACCAGGCAGTGGCCGCGGGCCAGCAGGGCGACGGCCATGCGTTCGACCATGTGCTCCTGACCGACGATGACCTTCTTGACCTCGGCCAGGGTGTCGTGCAGCTGGGCCGCGGCCTGGTCCAGGTCGGTGGTGGCGATGGTCATCGTGGCGTGTCCCTCACTGTCTGCCGTCGGCGGGGTCGGTGCGGGGCGCCCGGCGGGCGGGCGCGCGTCGGCCCCGCGGGTTCGGTGTCGACCCTATGCGATCACTTGTACCCGGTTGCGCGGGGCTCCTGCACGGGGTGGGTGGTTGTTAGTCTGGCGGCCATGTCGAGGCCGTTGCCACCTGGTGACCTTGTGGAGTTGGGTCCGTTCCGTCTGTCGGCGCGGCTGGGCGAGTCGTCGGCGGGGATCGTGTATCTGGGGTCTGACGGGTCGGGCCGGCAGGTGAGCGTGGCGGTGCTGAACCGGGGCGCGGCCGGGGACGCGGCGGCGCGGGACCGGTTCCGGGCGGCGATCCTGCGGGAGTGGCGGCCCGGGCAGGCGCCGGTGGGTGAGGGGCCGGCGGTTGAGGGGTCGGGCCGGGCGCCGGTGGTGGCGGCCCAACCCGACGGTCCGGCGCCGTGGGTGGCGACGGCTTATGGGGGTGAGCGGGCGGGGGCCGAACGGTTCCTGGAGCCGGTGCTGCTGGAGGGGACGTTCCGGGGCCGGTGGGCCGGGCGCCGGCGGGGCCCGCAGTTCCAGCCGTACTGGGCGGGGTCGGGGGAGCCGGCGGTGCCCGGCAGGGCGCCGGTGCCGGTGGCGGCGCCGGTGGTGCGGCAGGAGCGGGGGCTGGTGGCGGCGATTTTGACGTTGGCGGCGGTGCTGTTGGTGCTGGCGTTGCTGATGTTGCTGCTGTTCGCCTGCCAGCCGAAGGTGGAGCAGCCGCCGCCTCCGCCGCCGGAGCCGACGCCGAGCTCGCAGACCCCCTCGCAGACGCCGAGCACGCCGCGTCCGTCCCCGACGCCGACCTCGCCGGCGCCGTCCCCGACCTCACCGGGGCCGACCGAGGGGCCCGGCGACGACGGCGCGCCCCTGTGAGCCTCCCCGCTCGGCAGGGGCGGAAAGCGCGTTGCGGTGCGGGTGGCGGGCCGCGAGCATGAGGGGATGCTGGAGAGTCTGATTGCTTTTGTCGGCGCGGCGGTGCTGATCGCGATGGCGCCGGGACCGAGCACGGTGGTGATCATGCGGGAGTCGGTGCGGTCGGGCCGCCGCGCGGGGCTGGCCACCACCCTGGGCAACGAGGTGGGGGTGCTGGCGTGGGGCCTGGCGGCGGCGGTCGGGTTGTCGGCGCTTTTGGCGGCCTCGCAGCTGGCCTATGACGTGCTGCGGGTCGTGGGCGCGGCGGTGCTGGTGTACTTCGGGGTCAGGACGCTGTGGCAGGCGCGGCGGGGCGCGTTCGCCACCGAAACCGGCACCGAAACCGACGCCGCCGTCGAAGCCGAGGCGGGGGCGGGCCGGTCGGCGTGGTCGGCGTGGAGGTGCTTTCGCCTGGGGCTGATCACCAACTTCGCCAACCCGAAGGCCGGGGTGTTCGCGGTGTCGTTCCTGCCGCAGTTCGTGCCGGAGGGGCAGCCGGTGATGGCGACGCTGCTGGCGCTGTCGGTGCTGTGGGTGCTGATCGACCTGGCGTGGTACACGGTCGTGGTGTGGGTGGTGGACGCCGCGCGCCGGGTGCTGGGGCGCCCGGCGGTGCGGCGGCGGTTGGAGCAGGTGTCGGGCGCGGTCCTGGTGGGCCTGGGCGTCCGGCTGGCGGCCGAGACCCGCTGAGCCCAGGCCGGTTCTGAGACCCGGGGGTTGGCGGGGGGTGGGGAGCGCTGAGCGGGCGGCGGTCGACCACGTTCTGGCGGTGCTGGCGGCCTCGCGCTGGTCGCGGGGGCTGGTGCTGCGCGGCGGCCTGGCGTTGACGGCGTGGCTGGGGGAGGCGGCGCGGCAGCCGGGCGACCTGGACTGGATCGCCCTCGCCCCGCAGGGCCCCTACGACGGGCACCGGGCGAGGGCCCTGATGGACGGGCTGGTCGGCGCGTTGCGGCTGGGCGCGCGCGGCCCCGGCGGGCTGCGCCTGGACGCCCGGCACGCGACGCGGACCACCACGGGCGGCTACGACCTGCCCGAACCGCTCGGCCAACGGCTGCTGGTTCCCTGGAGGGCCGGGGAGCGCGCCGGGCGGGTGCAGATCGACGTGGCGTTGGGGCCGCCGCCGGAACGACCACCGGTGACCGTGGAGGTCCCGCGCGCCGACGGCGGCGCCACCCGGGTGCGGGCGGCGCCGCCGGAGCTGGAGCTGGCGTGGAAGCTGGCGTGGCTGTACCACGACCAGGGCTGGTCGGAGCAGGGCCGGGCGCGCGGCAAGGACCTGTATGACGCGGTGCTGCTGGCCGAACGGCTGCGCGACGGGGGCCGGGTGCTGCCCGGCGGGCTGCTGCGCGCGGTGCTGCGCGCACGGGTGGGTCCCCGCTACGGCCGCCTGTCCGATCCCGAGGCGGTGCTGGAGTGGGAGGTGGACTGGGAGACCTTCCAGCGCACCTGCCCGCACACGACCGGGCAAGCCGGGGATGCCGGGGATGCCGGGGATTGGCGGTTGCGGCTGGCCCTGGCCCTGACGCAGGTGCTGGTGGAGGAACCCGCGGAGAAGGCGTGAGGAGCCGGAGCCGCCGCTGACACTGGATCGTGATTTTCCGTGACCGTTCGGTGTCCCAGGGCGGGGCACCATGAGAGGCACAAGGGGGGCGACCGGCGGCGCGACGGGAGGGCGCACGGCATGAGATGTCCGGGCTGCGGCAGCGACACCCCCGACAGCCGCCCACACTGCATCCGCTGCAACTTCCCCCTCCCCGCGCCCCCGCAGCCGGACGAGACCACCTCGGGCGACCCGACCGCCGTCGAGGTGCCCGTCCCGGACCCGCCGACCGAGACGCACACCGTGCTCGACCCGACCTGGCAACCCTCGAACACGCCCGGTGAGCCGGGTGAACCGGGTGAGCCGCGGCCCTGGACGCCCGCCACCGGCCCCACCGGCGGCGGGCGGCGGTTCGGCGGCCTCGGCTGGGTGGTGGCCGGAACCCTGGCGGTCGCGCTGGCGGGAACGCTGGTGCTGCTGTGGCCCGGCGACGATCCCGCCGACCGGCGGCACACCACCGCTTCCCCGGCCCCCACCGACACCCCCACCGACACCACCAGCACGCCCACCGCGACCGTGACCGCGTTGGGGCGAAGGTTCTGGGTGCAGATGTTCGCGCCCGCCGGAGGCCTGGAAGGGCATATCCGTCCCACCACCGCCTCCGGACCCAAGGGCACCCTGGAAAAGGGACGCCACTGGGTGCTGTGCCGCCGCTGGGGCCAACGCGTGTCCCGAACCGGCAACGACGGCCGCACCCACCACAACCACTGGTGGCTGCTGACCCACCTGGACCACCTGTACGGCGACGGGGAGACCAGCCCGCGCGCCTGGGTCCCGGCGCTGTACCTGACGCGGTGGGGCGACGACGAGGCCAAGGACGACGACGGGCGCGAGATCCCGGTATGCCCGCCCGGCGACCACACCGGCTGACCCCCTGCTCCCCCGCGCCCCGGCACCCCCCTGCGCCCTTCCCGCGCTCCGCCGGGGTTCCCGGTGTTCGCGCCGGTCTCACCCGGCGAGACGACGCCTACCCTGACACCATGATCGAACTGAACGCGCTCGCCGACGCCTACGTGGACGAGTTCGCCGCGCTGGACCCCTGCCGGGCGGCGATGATGGGGATCGCCGGGCAGGACGACCGGCTCACCGACTACGGCCCCGAGGGGCTGGCCGCGCGCGCCGACCTGGTCCGCCGCACCCTGCGTGAGCTGCGCGAGCTGGAGGGGCGGGGCGGGACCGGCGGCGGCCACCGCATCGCCGCGGCCGTGCTGCGCGAACACCTGGAGGTCGAGTGGGCCCGCCACGAGGCCCGCGTCGACAAAAGCTGCCTGGAGACCATCGAGGGGCCGGTGCAGCGCCTGCGCTACGCCATCGAACTGCTGGACCGCGGCGACCAGACCCCCTGGCCGGCGCTGCTGGCGCGGCTGCGCGCGGTCCCGGCGTCGCTGGCGGGCCTGCGCACCTCCCTGAGCTGGGCCGCGCAGGAGGGCCGCGTCGCCGCGCGCCGCCAGGTGCTGCGCAACGCCGGTGAGGCCCGCGCCACCCCCGCCTACCTGGTCGAGCTGGCCGCCCGCCACACCGGCCCCCTGGCCGAACCGCTGGCCGCAGCCGCCCGCGCCGCCGGGCAGGCGTTCCAGGACCTGGCGGCGTTCCTGGAACGCGACCTGACGCCCCAGGCCCCCGAACGCGACGCGCTGGGCCGCGACCGCTACCTGCTGGGCGTGCGCGAGTTCCTGGGCACCCGGGTGGACCTGGAGGAGACCTACGCCTGGGGCTGGGAGGAACTGGCCCGGATCAGGTCCGAGATGGCGCGGGCCGCCGCGCAGGTGCTGCCGGGCGAGCCGGTGGAGGCCGTGCGCGCCGCCCTGGACGCCGACCCCGCCCACCGGGTGGTGGGCGCGGCGGCGTTCCGCGACCTGATGCAGCAGATCGCCGACCAGGCCATCGCCGAGCTGGCCGGCGTCCACTTCGACATCCCCGAGCCGCTGCGCGTGCTGGACTGCCGCATCCCGCCCACCGGCGGCGGCGTCTACTACCTGGCCCCGGCCGAGGACCTGTCGCGGCCGGGCACGGTGTGGTGGGCCGTGGACCCCGACCCGCAGGCCTCCATCAGCACCTGGTCGGTGCCGGGCATCATGTTCCACGAGAGCGTTCCCGGCCACCACCTGCAGGTGGGCACCACCACCCTGCACCCGACCCTGAACCGGTTCCAGCGGATCGCCAGCGAACTGTTCCCCGGCCACTGCGAGGGCTGGGGCCTGTACGCCGAACGGCTGATGGACGAGCTGGGGTACTACCGCGACCCCGCCCACCGGTTCGGGATGCTGGCCGGGGGACAGCAGTACCGCGCCGCCCGCGTGGTGCTGGACATCGGCCTGCACCTGGAGCTGACGATCCCCGCCGGGACCGGGTTCCACGAGGGCGAACGCTGGACGCCCGCGCTGGCCCGGGAGTTCCTGAGCCTGCACACCGGGCCCGAGACCGAGGAGGCGATCGCGTTCGAGATCGACCGGTACCTGGGGCGGCCCGCCCAGGCCATCGCCTACAAGCTGGGCGAGAAGGTGTGGCTGGAGGCCCGCCAGGCCGCGCGCCGCCGCGAGGGAGCCGCGTTCGACCTGAAGGACTTCCACCGCCGCGCCCTGGACCTGGGACCGATGGGCCTGGACCTGCTGCGCGCCGAACTCACCACCCCCTGACCCCCACCCGCGACCCCGGCGTCGACCGGCGTGAACCGGCGTCGACCGGCGGGGGTCACAGCCGGCACAGCACGTCGAACCGCAGTCCCTCGGCGGCGGCCAGGAACACCGGCTGGGCCAGATGACGGGACCGCACCTGCACCGGCCCGCGCGGCCCGTCATAGCCCAGCCCCTCACAGGTCGCCGCCATCTCCCGCGCCCCCACCCCGCGGGCCCGCAGCGCCAACGCCTCCAGCAGCCGCACCCCCTCGTAACAGGACTCGCCCACACTGTTGAGCATCGGCGCCTGCGCCCCGAACCGGCGGTGGTAGCGCGCCGAGAACTCCAGCCCGCCCGCCGTCGGCAACGTCTCGAAGAACCCCGCCGCCGCATACAGCCCGCGCGTTCCGGCGGCGCCGGTGGCCAGCAGCATGTTCTCGTCCATCAACGGGCTGAACCGCACCATCCGCTCCTCCAGCCCCGCCGCCGCGAACGCCCGGTTGAACGCCACCGCGTCATCGCCCACCAGCAGCATCACCACCCCCTGCGCGGCCGAGGCCGCCACGCGGGCCAGCACCGCCCCGAAATCCTGGGTGCCCAGCCGCACGAAGCACTCGCACACCACCCGCCCGCCCCACCGGTCCAGGTAGCCGCGCACCGCCCGCGCCGACCGGCGCGGCCACACATAGTCATCGCCCACCAGCGCCCAGTCGCGCACCCCCGCCTGGCGGGCGAACCACGCCAGCGCCGGACGCAGCTGCCGCCCCGGCGTCTCCCCGGCCAGGAACACCCACGGCGCGCGCTCCCCGCCCTCGTACAGGGGGGTGTAGACATAGGGGACGCGTCCGGCGATGCGCGGCGCCACCACCTGCCGCACCGCCGAGATATGCCAGCCGGTCACCGCCTGGACCGCCCCCGCCGCCACCAGCGCCTCCACCTGGTCGGCCACCACCGCAGGCGGCGCGCCACCGTCGACGACCGTCAACCGCATCCGGCGCCCCAGCAGCCCACCGGCGGCGTTGATCTCCTCCACCGCCAGCCGCGCGCACAACTCACAACTCGGCCCGAAGATCCCCGCCGGTCCCTGCAACGGGATCACCAGCGCGACCGCCAGCTCCCCACCGGGCGTCGGACGCAGCGGCGGCCCCGCAGAACAGGACAGGGACAGGAAGGGGGAGGGGGGCGGGGGTGCGGACATCACGGCACCGCCGATGCTTTCCCGGAGAAGCTTTTCGTGCGTGAACGGTAACCTGGGGGTGCGATGAAGGCAACGCCCCCCACCCCGCACCAGGCTCCCGAACAGGCCCCGGACCAGCCTCCCGGGCAGGCTCCCGAGCAGGCGTCCGGCCGGCAGGCGCGCCCGGCCGATCCGGCGCGGCTGCTGACGGCGGTGGAACGCGCCGTCACCGCCCGCCTCACCGCCGCCCTGGCCGAGGCCGACTGCACCCCCGAGGAGTGGCGGGTGCTGGACCTGCTGGCCGACGGCCAGGGCCACCCCATGACCGAGATCGCCGAGTACGCGCTGCTGCCACCGCCCACCCTCACCAAGCTCATCGACCGCATGGTCGCCGCCAACCGCGTCTACCGGCGCGTCGACGACGCCGACCGCCGCCGCGTGCTGGTGCTGCTGGCCGAACGCGGCCACACCGCCCACCGCCGGGCCGCCGACGCCGCCGCCCGCGCCTGGCGCACCGTCACCGACGCCCTCGGCCCCGAGGAGGCCGCACTGCTGTCGGCGCTGCTGGCCCGCGCCACCACCCGCCTGACCTGACCCGCCCCACAAGCCAAAGCAGGAGCAGGGGCAGGAGCAGGAACGGCGGCAGGTTTGCCGCGGCGCGTCCCCCCGCGTCCAGGGCCGCACCGCGACAAACCAGTCACCGAAACCTCCACCCCGCCAAAGCGGCCGGGCCTCCGCGTCAGGACGACACCGCGCAGCGGCCGCGGTCGGCGCGGCGCGGACCCTCGGCGGTGGGACGGATGTCGAACTCGAAGATCGCGGTCGGCAGGTACAGCGAGCAGCAGGCGTTGGGGATGTCGACCACCCCCGACACCCGGCCCTCGACCGGCGCCGCGCCCAGCAGCAGGTAGGCCTGCTCGGGGCTGTACCCGAAGGTCTCCAGGTAGGCGATGGCGTTCAGGCAGGCGTTGCGGTAGGCCAGCGTGGCGTCGTTGTAGTGGTTGACGTCGCCGTCGTGGTCGACCGAGATCCCGATGAACGACAGGAACTCGCTGTGGCGCGGCTCGACGTTGCCGGGCAGGAACACCGGGTTGGTGGTGACCCCGTAGGTCTGCATGCCGCCGGGGATCAGGTCCAGGTGCAGGTCGACGAACCCGCCCATCTCGATCGCCCCGCAGAAGGTGATCTCCCCGTCGCCCTGGCTGAAGTGCAGGTCACCGCCCGACAGCAGCGCACCGGGCACGTGGACGGGGTAGAACACGCGGGCGCCGCGGGTGAAGTTCTTGATGTCGTGGTTGCCGCCGTTCTCGCGGGCCGGGACGGTGCGGGCGCCCTGCCGTCCGACCTGCTCCAGTGCCGATCCGGTCAGCGGTCCCGCCAGCGTCCCGCCCGGTGAGGGCGGCAGCGCCAGCGGCGGCACCCGGCCCGGGTCGGTGTCGATGAGGGCCTGCTCGCGGCGGTTCCAGCGGGCCAGCAGCTCGGCCGACGGGGCGGTGCCGAACAGTCCCGGGTGGGTGATGCCGGTGAACCGCACCCCGGGAATGTGCCGGGAGGTGGCCTGCTGGCCGTGGAAGTCCCAGATCGCCTTGCAGGCGCCGGGGAACCGGTCGGTGAGGAACCCGCCGCCGTTGTCGCGGGCGAACACCCCGGTGTAACCCCAGCCCTGGCCGGGCGCCGGTCCCCGCGCGGGGTCGCCGGGTCCCTGGGGGACCGGGCCCAGGTCCAGGATGTCGACGACCAGCAGGTCGCCGGGCCGAGCACCCTCCACCGCGATCGGCCCCGACAGCATGTGCGTCACCGACAGGTCCACATCGCGCACATCGTCGGCCGAGTCGTTGTCGCCGATCTGCCCGTCGGTCCACTCGCGGCACTCCACCCGGATCTCGCTGCCGGGCCGCACCGTGATCGCCGCGGGGATGTCGGGGTGCCACCGGTTGTGGCCGGGGGCCTTCTGGTCGCGCATCGAACGGGACTGGTCGACGGTGAAGACGACGTCGGGCATGGCCTACCTCCGTGGGCGCACGGACCAGACGACACAGGGCCAAGCAGGCAACGGACGGATCGAGCAAGGGCACCGGGAAGGGCCGGAGGGGAAGTCAGGGGCGGGGCAGGCGGGAGTGCCGGGGATCGGCGGGCGCCGAACCAGGCGACAGGACACGGGAGGAGGCGGGTGGGACACGGGATGGGGCGCGGGGCGGGACACGGTCGACCACGCGTGGCTCGTGCGCGCTGGCCTTCTGGGCGTCCAGCGCACGTGCCAGGGCGCGGGAGGTGCGGGGGACGGCCGGGGCGGTGAACGCGCGCGGCGCCGTGCCGCCGCAGTGCGGGCACGGCGCGTCGGCGGGGGCCCGCCCCATGGGGCGGCGCACGGTGAACGGCCCGCACGGGCGGCACCGGTACTCATAGGCGACCATGCCGTGCCTCCGTTCACCGGACCACCACGAAATGCTTCCCACCGAAAGTATTTCCGTGGGAAGCATCCGTCAACGTTCGTCAACGCCCCTCAACGGCCACCGCTCACCGCCGTCCACCCCCACCAGACCCGCGGCGGCCACCGGGGGAGACCCCCAGCACCGCCCCCACCGCCGCCCCGATCCGCGCCACCGCCGCCGCGGGCCGCCGCGCGAACGACCCCCACCCCAGGTACCCGTGGTCCAGCCCCGCCCCCGGGATCAGCGTCACCGGCACCCCCGCCGCCCGCAGCCGCGCCGCGTACGCCAACCCCTGGGGCCGCAGCCGGTCGTACTCGGCCGTCGCCACCACCGCCGGCGGCAGGCCCGACACCTCCGGCGCCAGCAGCGGCGACACCTCCGGATGGGCCGGGTCGGCGCCGTCCAGGTACGTCTCCACCACCCACCGCAGATCGGTCGGCGGGAACACCAGCCCGTCGGGGTCGGGCGGCGCCGGCGGCACCGCCCGCAGATCCAACGCCGGATACACCAGCACCTGCACCGCCGACGCCATCCCGGTCCCGCACAGCCGCAACGCCGCCGCCGCGGCGATCTGCCCGCCCGCGCTGTCCCCGGCCACCCCCAGCCGCGCCGCGTCCAGCCCCAGCCGCCGCGCGTTGCGGACCGTCCACCCCACCGCCGCCACCGCGTCGTCGACCGCCGCCGGGAACGGATCCTCCGGCGGCCGCCGGTAGTCCACCGACACCACCGCCACCCCCGAGGCCACCACCAGCGCCCGCGCCACCGGGTCGTAGGACTCCACATCGCCCAGCATCCACCCGCCGCCGTGGAAGTACACCAGCCCCGGCACCGGATCGGCCCCGCCCGGCCGGTACAGCCGCGCCGGCAACCGCCCGCCCGGACCATCGATCACCACGTCCCGCACCTGCGCCACCGGCGGACGCGGCACCGCCGCCAACGCGGCGGCATGCTCACGCCGCGCCCACGCCACCCGCTGGCGCGGCGACAGCCGCCCCGGCCGCGCCGGCGCCGGCCCGGCGGTCGCCAGCCGGCGACGCAGGAACTGCAGATAATCGGGATCGCGGCCCATGACACTCTGGCCTACTGGTGCGGACGCCCCCACCGCAAGACGCGAACGGAAAAACGGTTGGCCACCCGCTCCCGTCACCCCCTACGATCGGCGCCATGTCAGCGAGCCCGTCCGGCGCAGCCGCAGCGGCAGCCGCCGCCGCGTGCGCCGCGTGCGTCATGGCGTTCTGCCGGATCCGCCGCAGCCCGGCCCTGGGCTCGCCCGGCATCCACGCCTGAACGCACCCCACCTCCCGGCACCCCACACCCGCGCCATTCACGCACGCCGTGCCGTGTCGTGCCGTGTCGTGTCGTGCCGTGTCGCGCCGTGTGAGGTGCGTTCGTCCTGCCGCGCCTTCGGACACGCAACCGTTCAGCACACACCGTTCAGCAGACACCGAGCCGCACGCTCCGTGCTGCGCCGCCCGTTGAAGCGGCGCGCTCAATGGCGTCCGCCATGCTGTTCGCGCTGAACGGCTGACACGCCGTCCCCTGCGCCGCCGGCCGCGTCGCCGTGGCGTCCCAGGGTCCTCGACCGTCCCCTGACCTTCCCGGACAGGCGACCGTCCGCGACCCGCGACGCCCCGCACCGATCACCGCGTGATCCGGCCGGGCCCCGCCGACTCGCGGCCCGCCTCGCCTGTCCGCCGCATCCAAGGACAGCGAGCATGACCCACCGTGCCCCTCGTGACCACCACGCCAACCACGCCGACCGTGCCCAGCGCGCCCGCCCGACCGGTTCGGCCCGTGACCGGGCCCGCCGCACCCTGTCGCAGAACTTCCTGGCCGACCCCGCCGCCCTGGCCCGCTACATCCGCGCCGTCGACACCGGGCCCGGCGAGCTGGTGGTGGAGGTCGGTGCCGGGGACGGCCGCATCACCGCCGCCCTGGCCCGCCGCTGCGCCCACGTCATCGCCTACGAGATCGACCCGCACCTGGTGCCCCGCCTGCGCCGTCGCTGCGCCGACCTGCCGGACGTCACGGTCGTCGCCGGGGACTTCCTGCGCTCGCGCCCGCCGCGCCGGGCGTTCCACCTCACCGGCAACATCCCCTACGCCGCCACCGCCCGCATCGTCACCTGGGCGCTGGACGCCCCCCACCTGACCGCCGCGACCCTGATCACCCAGCGCGAGTACGCGCGCAAGCGCACCGGCGACTACGGCCGCTGGTCCCGCCTGACCGTGGCCAGCTGGCCGCTGTTCGACTGGCGGCTGCTGGGACGCATCGACCGGGACCGGTTCCGGCCGGTCCCGCGCGTGGACGCCGCGATCCTGGGGCTGCGCCGCCGCCCGGCGCCCCTGCTGCCACCCGAGGCGCTGGCCGGCTACCGGGCGTGCGTGGAGACCGGGTTCACCGGACGCGGCGGCACCCTGCGCGCCTCCCTGCGCGAACACCACCCCCACCGCCGCGTGGAGGCGGCCCTGCGCACCGCCGGGATCGACCGCGACGCCGTGGTGGCCCACGTCCATCCCGACCAGTGGATCAGACTGTTCGCGGTGCTGTACGACGTGCGGCACAACATGCCGTACGACCCGCCACGATGAGCGGCCCGCGAACCCGGCGAGGGGCCCGGTGAACGGATGTACGTGGCGGCGCCCGCCCTGCCATCAAGATCACCCATGCGGGTGAGGAGACGCTGGACGACCGCGCCTTCCCGGTGACCGCCGACCCGCCGGAGGCCATCGCGCCGCTGGGCCGGGCACGCGCGCCGCGTGCCCGGCCCAGCGGTGGCCGTCTCCCGCATGTCGCCGACCCGGCACCGCGACGCCGCTCCACAGGCCCGCCACCAGATGCTCAGCCTGGGCGCGGCACGGCTGGGCGACCACGTGCTGGCGCGCGAGCTCGCCGAGGCCCCCTTACCGGGATGCGTCCGCGGCACGTCCGGGGACCGCCGTGGATACCGTTGTGGGCGACTGGAAACGAGGCCGCCGGGCATCTGCCGTGGCAGATCCCGGCGCACGACGCCGAACGCCGCGACGGTGACCCGCCTGACGTCACGGGGACACCCGGTCGCGGTCAGCGGCGGACCCGACGCGCTCGTGCGCACAGGGGACCTGACCCACCAGGCTCGCCGTCGACGAGCCGTTCATCGCCCACGACAACCCCCTACGGGCACTGCGCACGGCCGATGGGAGGGCCGCCCCGTGATCGCCGATGGCGATGCGCGGATCTGGACCCCGGCCACCGACACCCCCGAACGTCTCACCTCGCCACCAGTACCCTCAACGCCGCGCGTGCCTGGGACGCGGTCACCGGCTGCCGACGGCCGACTCCCCGGTCGCGGCGATGGCCGCCCGGTGCTGGTGACGACGGACGGCCAGAGAATGTTGCGGGACCTGGCCGGTGTGGTGCCCGGCGACATGGACATGACCGCCGTTCCGCGCTGGGTGGCGGTACCGGCGGTGTCCGCGTCCTGGTCTGCACCGAGTTGGACGGACGTCAGGTGGCGCTGGTCGGCGACTGGAACGGCACCGTGCGCGTGGGGGACGCGGCGACCGATCAGCCGTCCCGTGTCGGGTTTCGGCGAGGCGCGGGATTGGCCTCCACCGTTGTGGAGGCTCGCCCGGTGGTGACCTGCGGCGACGAGAGGTGGGTACGGGCGTGGGACGCGGGGGCCGTCCCCGGTCGCACGCCCGGCCATCGGGCACACGATGGCGATGCGCACCGCGGCCCCGGCCGAGGTCGACGGCCGTCCCGTGATCGTCACGAGGAAGCCAGTACGCCGAGGACAGCGATCTGAGGCGGCGCGAGCACACCCGGCTGTGGGACGCGGCCACCGGTGACCCGCGCCAGGAGGACCGGGACCTGATGGTGGCGGGCATGCACCGTTCGGTGTGCGTGTGGGACCTGGGCCGGGCAAGGCTGGTAGGCGACCCCTTGGAGCCGGTGGAGTGCGCCCGGGTGGGCCGACATTCCGTCGCGGTCTCGTTGCGCGACAGCGGTCTGCGCGTGTGGGGCCTGCGCACGTTCGGGCCTTTCGACGCCCCCCTCCCGGCGGTTCCCGAAGGCGTGCTCCGAGGTGAACGGTCGCGCCGTCGTGGTCATCGCCTCCGGGCACGACACCGTCCAAGGGCGGGGCCTGGTCACCGGAGCGCTCGTCACCCCCGCGAGAACCGGCCACACCGCCGAGGTGAGCGGGGACGAGGACGGCGCACTGGTCATCGCCCGCGACGGTGACGACGTCGAAGCGCTGACCTGCACAACCCTTGACGGCCGTCCGCCAGCGGTGGCGAGCGGACCCGACAGCGTCCAGGTGTGGGACCTGGCGTTGGGGGAGCGGCTCGGCGGCACACTGGCAATCCCCCTGCCTGGTCTCCGGGATCAGGGCGACCCCGTGCGGACACCTGATCGTCGCGCTCGGCCCGGCGAGGTCCGGCCGACCGAGCGGTTCGCGTAAGGTCCGGAGCCAAGGCCCGTTGATCAGGGGTGGGTGGGCGTTCCCAGGCAGTCCAGGGTGAACTGGGCGACCCGGCGATGCCACAGCCCCGGATGGCGCAGCATCGCATGTCCCTCACCCGGGACGCTGATGTGGTCCACCCGCGCGGCCACGGCGCGGGCCCGTTCGGCGTAGGACGCCGACCACTTGGCCGGGACGGTGCGGTCGTCGGCGCCGTGCATCACCAGCAGGCGGCGCCCGGCGAGCTGGTCGACCGGTTCACCGCGCGGCACCCACGCGGCCAGCGCGGCCACCCCGCGCACCTGTGCGTCCCCGGCCACCCGCAACGCGGTGCGCGCCCCCATCGAATGCCCTACCAGCACAACCGGGACCTCCGGCCACCGGTGCCGTACCTGGTCCAACGCCCACAGCGCGTCGGGGACGGGGGAGGCCTCCTCGCCGTTCCAGCCGCGATAGCGGTAACCCAGCGTCCCTACCGCCAACCGGTGCCGCCGTCCGGTGCGCAGCAGCGTCAACGCGAACGGCACCATGCGCAGGGGAGCGGGCTGGCGCGCGCTGGCCGGTTGACGGCTGTGTTCACGTCCGCCGTGCAGCAGCAGCGCGACTGCTGCGGGGGAGGAGGGCCCGCGAAAGGCCAACCGGGGCACAAGGGTGGGGAGCACGGTGGTCACCCGACCAGCCTGCCACGGACATCCCGCTGGAACGGCGCATCCCCTCGCACCAATGTCCGATTCACCCCATACCTTACTTTGTCAAGGTGTGGGGTGTTTTGACCGTCCAGCTCCTCTCTCCCAAAAACATCAACGATCAGGCAGTCGATCCAGAAGCCTGCTCTGGCAGAGGTGGGCAGTCGGCGGCGATCGCCATCCGCAGAGGGTGTCGGGGTGCGGATGAGGGGGCGGTGTCGGTGGAGCCGCACAGGAGTCCGCCGCGTTCGGACGATGGTGATCGCAGGACATGTGCGGGGCACTGCGCCAAGAGGTCCGGAACTGTCCAACACCGGTCGTCGCGCCTTCGACGTCGCCTCATGCCCGTCATGCCCGCTCTCGTGGGGGAGGGGGCAACGCGACAGGACGGGAGCGCCATGAGCGAGGAAGCGTCCTTCGAAACGCCCACACCCGACCCCGCGCTCAGGCGGCTGGACTTCCTGGTCGGCAGCTGGGACGTGAAGGGTTCCACGATCGAGGGCCCGATGGGGCCGGCTGGGGAGACCGAGTGGATGGAGGGAGGCTTCTTCCTCGTCCCAGGTGACTCCCTGGTGGTGACCGGTCCGGCCCGCATTCGGCGCACGTCCAGCAGCGACGGCACCATCCGCGTCGACTCCAAGGTCCCCGTCGGGCCCGACGCCTGGACGCCGATGATGTCCTACGTCCTCACCAGGAACGGCTAGCAGTCCCTCACGCTTGCAGGTCGTCGTCGACCCGTCGTGTGATCGCGAGGGGGTCGAAGGCGGCCTGTGAGCCTGTGATCTGGGTGAAAACTTCTCCGTCGGGACTGAGGGGCATATTCGGTGGGGCGAACAGGGCGCCGACCTTCGGGACCACTGCTGGTGGCCTCGGTGGCCCCAGCGTTGGGCGCGCAAGGGTATGACGGCGTGGTCGGTCCGTGGGCGGCGGCCGAGGGCCCGGCGGCGATAGCGGGGCGGAATCCGTTCAGGGTCCCGCCATCCCCTTCGAACTCTCGTCCGTGAAGGCCGTGGCCTCGGGGTTGATGACCCTGCGGGGGCGGGGCGGGGGGCGAGGGCCGGTTGGTGTGCGTCCTGCCTGGTGGTGTCGTGTTCGCGGCGGGTGGTCACGGTGGGGCGGCCAGGCCCGATTCGCGCAGGGTGATGTTCAGGCGTCCCGAGCGCAGGTCGATGTCGGTGGGGCCGGTGCCGGGCAGGATGCGGGGTACGCCGTGGAACGCCATCCGTGACGGCCCGCCGAACACCAGCAGGTCGCCCGACTCCAGTTCCAGGTCGCGCCAGGGGCGGCCGCGGTGGTCGGTGTTGCCCAGCCGGAACACCGCCGTGTCGCCGAGGCTGAGCGACACCACCGGTGCGGTGCTGCGTTCCTCGCGGTCCTGGTGCAGGCCCATGCGGGCGGTGGCGTCGTAGAAGTTCACCAGCGCCACGTCGGGGTCGTAGCGTCGCGGGCGGGCGTCGCAGGTGGTGTCGGGGTGGTCGTAGGCGTCGGTGAGGGCGCGTCGGCCCAGCTCGGCCAGCCAGGTGGGCAGTGGTCTGACGGGGACGCCGTCGATGTGGCGCAGGTAGCGGTAGGGCTCCCAGTGCCAGCCCAGGCAGACCGTCCGCACCGACATCACGCCGCCGCCGGGCAGCCGGGTGTGGCGCATGCCCGCCGGTGGGCGCGCCCAGTCGCGGCAGGCGAGGACCAGGTGGCGTTGCGCGGCGGTGTCCAGCCAGCCGGGCAGGTGCACCACGCCGGGCGCGGGCTCGCTGCGGGGGCGGGGGATCAACGCGGTCACGCCCGCCAGGCTAGCCACCGGCCCGGTGGGCGCGTGAAAAAGGCGTTGCCGCGCCGGCGGGGTGCGGGGCATGGTGGGAACCACACGGCCCGACGGCGCAAGGCGGGCCGACCGGCGCGCGGCGAGGGGAGGGGACCGGCATGAGCGATCGACGGTGTCGCCGAGGTGATCGGCGGTGTGATCGTGCGGTGGACGACCGTTGTGCGCGGTACCCGGCCGGGCGGCGGCGGTGTTGCCTCGCCGCGTGAGCCTCAGACGCTGCGTGAGTTCCCCTCGGATGTGACCCGATCCCAAGGTCTGGCTGTCTGAGTGCCCGGCGGGTTCTCGCAGCGACGGGTTTGGTGTGTCCGTCTCTCGGTTGTCCTGTGTCGTGGGCCGGTGGCTGGTGGGTGGATTCTCGGCTCCGTCCGATCGCTTCCGGCCGGTTGTTGGCCTCGTAGCTCAATGGCAGAGCACCGGCTTGTCGCGCCGGGTGTCGTGGGTTCGATTCCCACCGGGGTCGCTCGGGGCGCCGTGGCCGAGTGGTTCAGGCAGCGGTCCGCAAAACCGTGTACGCGGGTTCGAGTCCCGCCGGCGCTTCTTCTCCCCGTGGCCCAACGGACAGGGCACCGGTCTCCGAAGCCGGAGGTGCAGGTTCGATTCCTGCCGGGGAGACCACTTCCTTCCCCTTCCTTCCCCTCCCGCCGCCTTCTGGGGTGCCTCCCCAGGAGGCGGCGACGTTTGCGGGTGTGTGTCCGGGTATGGCCGCATATGGGTGCGTCACCGTGCGGCGTGCCCGGGAAGGGTGGGGCATGACCCGG
This sequence comes from Actinomadura kijaniata, assembly GCF_014138665.1. Lineage (NCBI taxonomy): Bacteria > Bacillati > Actinomycetota > Actinomycetes > Streptosporangiales > Thermomonosporaceae > Actinomadura > Actinomadura kijaniata. Next base: position 414,190 of record NZ_JACJIA010000006.1, on the reverse strand, counting down.
TTCGGCTACTTCCTGGCCTGTGAGGAGCACGGGCCGCGCGCGCTGGTCCGGCAGGCGCAGCTGGCCGAACGCGCCGGATTCGACGCGTTGTGGATCTCTGACCACTACCACCCGTGGCTGGAGGAGCAGGGGGAGAGCCCGCTGGTGCGGGTGCATCCGGCGGTGGTCGCCCAGGCCGCCGCGACCTGCGCGGTGATGACCGAGGGCCGGTTCACCCTGGGCGTGGGATCGGGGGAGGCCCTCAACGAGCACGTCACCGACCCCCGCTGGCCGACGAACGGCTGGAGATGCTGGAGGAGGCGGTCACGGTGATCCGGCGGCTGCTGACCGGGGAACTGGTCACCCACCGGGGCACGCACTACCGCGTCGACACCGCGCGCCTGTTCACCCTGCCCGAGCGGCCCCCGCCGATCCCCATGTCGGGGCTGGGGGCCAAAGCGGCGCGGCTGGCGGGCCGGATCGCCGACGGCTACATCTGCACCGCCCCCGACACCGCGCTGCTGGAGGCGTCCCAGCAGGGCGGCGGCAAGGGAAAGCCCACCCAGGCGGGGGGGAAGGTGTGCTGGGCGCCGGACGCGGCGCGGGCGCGCGACACCGTGCGCCGGTTGTGGCCGAACATGTTCCTGCCCGGCGAGGCGGCCCAGCTGCTGCCCCAGCCGCGTCACTTCGCGCAGCTGGCCTCGCTGGTGGCCGACCAGATGGCCGAGCAGGACACCGCGTGCGGCCCCGATCCCGAGGCGCACGTGGCGGCGCTGCGCCCCTGCCTGGAGGCGGGGTTCGACGAGGTCTACACCAACCAGATCGGCCCTGACCAGGAGGGGTTCTTCGACTTCTACGCCGAGCGGGTGCTGCCGCGCCTGCGCGGCCCCCACCCCTGACCGACGACACGACAGCCGAACACGACAGCCGATATCGACAGGAGGCATGAGCCAGATGGAGACTCCCTCGGTTCCCGGGAGGGGATCGGACCGGATCAAGCAGGGCGCCGGGCAGATGACCGACCGCGCCGCGCAGACCACCCGCAGCGCCGCCGACACCGCCACCGGCGCCACCGGCGCCGCCACTGATGCCACCACCGGTGCCGCGTCCGCCGCGGGGCGGACCGCCGGTGCGGCCGGGCGGGGCGTGGAGAAGGGCGTGCGGGCCGGTGCCGGGACGGTCGCGGCGCTGCCCAAGCAGGCGATGCGGCTGACCAAGCTGCTGTCGCTGGCCAAGCTGCTGCGCGCCGCGCCCGCCGTCGCCGCCGCGGGTGTGGCGGTGGTGGTGGCGCGCCGGGTGCTGAAGCGGCGCTGACCGATCTGCGGCGCCGGCTGGCGCACTGGCGCTGATGAGCCGCCGGTCGGCTCGGGGAAGCAGCCCTGAGGCGTGGCCGGGTCGTGAGCGGCGCCGGCGGCTTTGGTGCCGTGGGGGCGCGGCCGGATTCACCTCCGGCCGCGCCCCCGCCGCGTTCACCTGGGGGAACGAGACGGTCCCGGGCGGGCGCCCGCGGGTTCGGATCGTGCGATGCCGATCACGATCGATGACCGTTTCGACTTGTCCCGTTTAGTGAGATCAGGGCGGGTACGTGTGGCCTTGGCAATGCCCCCCAGATGAGGAGTGATGACATGACTGGGCCGATCGCCCAGCAGACCTCGGGCACCAGTTACAGCCAGCAGCGCGGTACCTCCGGCAGCGGTCTGGCTGACGTGGTCGACCTGATCCTGGAGAAGGGTCTGGTCATCGACGTCTACGCCCGGGTCTCGCTGGTGGGTATCGAGATCCTGACGGTGGACGTGCGGATCGTGGTGGCCAGTGTGGACACCTACCTGCGGTTCGCCGAGGCGTGCAACCGGCTGGACATCGCGCACGACGGCACCTCCCAGGGCCTCCCGCAGATGATCAACACGATGCAGGAGTCGGGCGCCAAGAAGAAGACCAAGGGCGCGCTGGCCGGGGCGCAGGAGCGGATCAAGGAGACCTTCGGCGGCTCCGAGGAGGAAGAGGACGAGAAGGACAAGCAGCCCGCGCGCCGCCGTTCCAAGAAGGAGGAGGACGAGTGATGACCGGCCCCGAGACCCCTCAGGCGACCCGGCAGGGCCCCGTCGTGGCCGGGGACCAGGCCAGGGAGCAGGCCAGGGAGCAGGCCGGCCAGCAACAGGCCGGCCAGGAGCAACAGGTCCCCCAGTACGTGTACGGGGTGACCTCGGCCGAGGCGAAGCTGGCCGAGGACGTGGTGGGCCTGGACGACCAGCCGGTGTCGCTGGTGGTGCACGGCCGCTGCGCCGCGGTGGTCGGCGACCTGCCGCAGGGACGCCCCCTGGGCGAGCGCGCCGACCTGCTGGCGCACCAGCGGGTGCTGGACGCGCTGGTCCACGCCGGGACCGTGGTGCTGCCGTTCCGGTTCGGCGCGGCGCTGACCAGCCGTGACGCGGTCAAAAGCGAACTGCTGGAGACCAACGGCGAGCGGCTGGCCGAGGTGCTGGAGCAGCTGCAGGGCCGGGTGGAGCTGCGCGTGAAGGGCACCTACGTGCAGGAGAACGTGCTGCGCGAGCTGCTCACCGACGATCCGGAGATCGCCGAGCTGAACCAGCGGCTGCGGGAGATCCCCCCCGAGGCCGCCGACGCCGCCTACTACGACCGGGTCCGGCTGGGCGAGCTGATCGCCAACGCGATGCGCAACCGCCGCGACCACGACGGGCAGCAGATCCTGCAGGCCCTGGCCTCGCTGGCCGAGCGGACCGTCGCGCGCACCCCGGTGCGCGAGGAGGACGTGGTGGACGCCTCGTTCCTGGTGGACCAGGACCGCCGCGCCGAGTTCGAGCAGACGGTGGAGGCCATCGCCAAGGACGGCGCCGACCGGGTCCGGCTGCGCCTGATCGGGCCGCTGCCGCCCTATGACTTCGTGCCGGAAGGGGCCTGAGACAGGTGGGGCTGTTCAGCGGACTGGTGACGCTTCCGCTGGCGCCGGTGCGCGGGGTGATGTGGCTGGCCGAGGTGCTCAAGGAGCAGGCCGAGGCGCAGCTGTATGACCCGGGCCGGATCGCCGCCGAGATGCAACAGGTCGCCGACGACGTCGCCAACGGCGTGATCACCGAGGAGGAGGCGGCCGAGCGGGAAGAGGAACTCCTGGCCCGGCTGCGTGCCGGCAGCGCCCAGGGAGGCTGATGATGCTCTCGGCGTCGGACGCCGCCAAACGCGCCGTCCACTACGTCACCGAGATGACCGGCAAGCACGCCGAGTCGGTGGTGGGGGTGGAACGCACCGACGACGGCTGGCGCATCAGCGTCGAGGTCGTGGAAAGCCACCGCATCCCCGACTCGGCCGACATTCTCGCCTGCTACCAGGCCGAGATCGACGGCGACGGGGAACTGGTGTCCTACCGGCGCATCCGCCGCTATTCACGCGGACGAGTGGAAAGAGGATGAGGCACCCGTGAGCGAGATCTCCTGGGCCCAGGGTGGGGGTCCGGCGCGGCAGATGGGCGGCCCGCCCACCCAGGGCGGCGCCAACCTGGCCGATCTGCTGGAACGCATCCTGGACAAGGGCATCGTGATCGTCGGTGACATCCGGGTCAACCTGCTGGACATCGAGCTGCTCACCATCAAGCTGCGGCTTTTGGTGGCCTCGGTCGATCGCGCCAAGGAGATGGGCATCGACTGGTGGGAACACGACCCGGCGCTGTCGTCCAAAGCCCGCGCCGCCCAGAACGGCGTCGAGGGCGGCAGCGACGACGGGGACACCGAGCAGCTCCGCGAGGAGAACCGCATGCTGCGCGAACGCTTGGCCGCCCTGGAGTCCCGCGTGCTGAACACCCCCGACACCTCCGGCACCGTCCCGTCCGACACCGCCGCACCGGACGCCGCACCGGTCACCGAAACCGCACCCGCCGGTGAGGGCGACAGCCAGGGTGACAATGGAAGCGAACACGGCACCCGTGAGAGCGGTAAGGAGTGACGGCCGTGACCGACACACCCCTCACCTCTTCCGGCACCGGCACTGGGAACGCCGTCTACCTGTACGGGGTGGCGCGCGGCCTGGACCCCAAGGTGCTGGAGGGCGTCACCGGCGTGGGCGGAGCGCCGGTGCGCCCGGTGCGCGCCGGGGAGCTGACCGCGCTGGTGTCCACGGTGGACCAGGGCCAGTTCGGGGAGGAGGCGCTGCGCGTCAACCTGGAGGACCTGGCATTCCTGGAGGCCACCGCCCGGGCCCACCACCAGGTGGTGGACCTGGCCGCGCACGCCGCCCCGACCGCGCCGGTGCGGATCGCCACCCTGTACCGCGACGACGCGCGGATCGTGGAGGTCCTCACCCGGGGGCGGCAGCAGTTCACCCAGGTGCTGGACCGGGTCACCGGCCGTTCGGAGTGGGGCGTCAAGGCCTACGCCCACCCCGAGGCCTACGACGCCCCCGACGAGCAGCCCGACCAGCAGCCCGACCAGCCTGATCCGGCCGACCAGCTCGGTCGGCCGGATCAGGTCGCGGGGGCGGGTGAGGGGGCGCAGGGCGCGGGCACCGCGTACCTGATGCGGCGCCAGCGCCAGCGCCGCCAGCGCCAGGACGCCTCCCGCCGCATCGCCCAGCAGGCCGAGGCCATCCACGCCGAACTCGCCGACCACGCGGTCGCCACCCGCCACCACCCGGCCCAGGACCCGCGCCTGTCGGGCCGGGAGGGCACCCAGATCCTCAACACCGCCTACCTGCTGGACGATGAGCAGGTGGAGGGGTTCACCGCGGTCGCCCGCGCCATCGACCAGCGGTTGACCGGCATCACGGTGGAGGTCACCGGGCCCTGGCCGCCCTACTCGTTCATCGATACCGCCGAGACGACCCGGGCGGACGCCTGATGCCGGTCGACCTGGACATCGGCGAGCCGGCCCCGGCCGAACGGCTGGCACTGGTGGACCTGCTGGACCGGCTGCTGGCCGGGGGCGTGGTCATCACCGGCGACCTGGTCATCTCGATCGCCGATGTGGACCTGGTGCAGGTGTCGCTGCGCGCCCTGATCACCACGGTCCGCGCCGACCTCCAGCAGCCCTTCCAGCACCACGAGCAGTCCCAGCAGCAGGTCGTGCGGCCCTCGATGCGGCACGATCCCCAGGAGGATCCACGGTGACCCACCATCCCCACCGCCCCACCGAGCCGCCCCCCGAGCTGCCCACCGAACGACCCGGCGGGCAGCCGGACCAGCAGGCCGCCGAGCGGCCCGCCGCGTCGCGGGCGCCCGGACGGCCGCCGGCGGGGGAGCGCCCGGTCACCGGGCAGGTCGCCGTCCGCGACGCCGACACCACCGAGGCGTTCACCGACACCCTCACCGGCCGCGGCCTGGCCGACGCGCTGGAGGACGCGCTGCAGGAGGCGGTCAGCGCCGCCGAGCCGCTCCAGGCCCGCGCCGTCCGCGGCGTGCCCGCCTCCAGCGGAGTGATGCAGCGGCTGCGCTCCGACCCCGAAACGGTCGAACGCGACCTGGTGAAGCTGGTCCTGACCGTGGTCGAACTGATCCGCCAGCTCATGGAACGCCAGGCGCTGCGCCGCGTGGAGGACGGCAGCCTCACCCCCGAGCAGATCGAGAAGCTGGGGATCGCGCTGATGCGGCTGGAGGAGGCCATGGAACGCCTCAAAGACCACTTCGACCTCGACGACAGCGACCTCAACCTGGACCTGGGCCCCCTGGGACCGCTGCTACCCGAAGACTGACCCCACCAGCCCCCGCCACAACGGCACCCAGCCGGGCAGGAGATGCAACAGTTCGCAGAAGCGCCGCGCGTCGATGCGTTCCCAGCGTTCCCGCAACCGGGCGCACGGCGTCACGTGGGCGACCATGCCCCACCGTGCCCCACCGCCTGCAAACCGCGGTCGGGCCCCAAACGCGTCATCCCATTCGGGGCGAACCCCTTGCGCCAGAGCTCACCGCCTTGGGCCGCCCCACTCCCGACCGCCGTAGGCCCGGTGCTGTCCAAGGGGCGAAGACACGACGGTGTCGGGGACGGTGAGCCCGGCTTCGGCGAGGGCCCGGTGTTCGCGCCCCCGGCAGCTCGGCGGCTCGGCTCCGGACACCACGGCGCTTGTCTTTCTTCGTCCTGCCGACGCCAGAGCAACAAAGCCGCCGCTACCAGAGCAGGCCGAAGGACATCCACGCGCAGAGCAGCAGCACAAGCACCTCGGCGATCAGTGCGAGGGCCGTCTTGCAGATCACCGCAACCGCCCAGCTCACATGGACGGCCCGATAGGGCCGGGCCGGATCGTAGGTGACGAGGATGGTGGGTGCGCCCGACCCGCGATAGTACTGGTGGGGGACGCCGGCGGCGTCGTTGTAGTAGTACAGGTGGCCCGAACCACTGCGCCCGACTCGCTCGGCCTCCACGGTGACGCCGTGCCGGGCAAGGTACATCCGGAGGACCGTCTTCTCCACGGTCATGGCACACGTGCCCAGGCCGAGGAAGAGGCCGATGAACCCGGCGACCACGCCGATCACGCGCGCCCCATGGGTGACGCCGACCCAAACCGCGTAGCCGATACACGCAAGCAGAACGAGCGCGAGGACGGTGAGCCGGCCCCAGGGCACGCCTCCAGGGGCAGCAGCACCATGCCTGATGATCAGAGCGCTTCCGGCCGGGTCGCGTTGCTCAGGCAGGGCGTTGCTCAGGCAGGGCGTTGCTCAGGCAGGGCGTTGCTCAGGCAGGGCGTTGCTCAGGCAGGGCGTTGCCGAGTCGGGTGGCGAAAGCGGCGGTCGCCTCGGAGCTGACGCCCTCGATGGCGACCGCCGCTTTCGCCGTGGTGGCTCTCGCCGTCGGTGAGCACGATCTCCATGCCGCGGGCGTCGGATTCGGCGACGTGGACCTCCTCGATGGCCGCGAGGGGGACGACGAACCCTCCTGACGCGCGCGAGATCTGCAGCGCGCCGGTGCCGAGCGTGAGGTACACGCGGCGGCCGTTGAACCTATGGATGGAACCCATGCAGCCGATCATGGCGCAAGGGGATCCTGCCCTGCCCCGCCAGAGGTGCCGATCGCGTGACGATTTCCGTGGCGGCGGGCTCGCACGTCAGCCCTTTGACCTGTGACTTCACGGTGGCGGAAGCTCACTGAAGGGAAGGGCCGGGAGGTGGGGCCGGTCTTCACCGGCGCGGCGCCGGCCGGTCGCGTTGACAAGGGGGCGCGTCCGGCGGCGCGGCGTTGCTGCTGCTGGTCAGGAACGGTCGGCGCGGCGGATCGCCTCGGCGAGCTGCTCCTTGCTCATCTTGGAACGGCCCGGGATGTCCAGTTCCTGGGCCCGGCGGTACAGGTCCTGCTTGGCCATGCCGTTCAGGTCCCCACCGGTGTCCTTGCCGCCGGGTCCACCGGCCACCGCGTTCTTCTTGGCGGGGGTGCGGGTGGTCCCGGCCTGCTTGGCGGGAGGCTTGCGCACCGCCCGCGCGGCGGGCTTTTCGCTCTTCTCCGCCTTCTCAGCCTTCTCAGCCTTCTGAGGCTTCTGGTCCTTCTCCTGGTCCTTCTGGGGCTCTTCCGTCTTCTTTCCGGCAACCGAGCCCGTGGTTTTCTCCGGCGTCTTTGGGGCCGCCTTTTCGGTGGAACGGCCGACCGGCTCTGGAGCCGACTCAGCAGCCGCCTTGGGGCCTGGCTTGGGGGCCGACTTGTCGGTGGTGTCCGTGGCGGGTGCTTCGGCGGAAGTTTCGGCGGGAGCACCGGAAGAAGATTCGTCAGATTGTGCGGTGCGACGGCGCAGCCGGGTGGTGAGTTCGGCGGCACGGTCCCGCGTCTTGTCCCAGGCCGCGCGCGCCGTGCGGGGCACCGGCCGCAGGGCCGCAGGCAGGTTCCGCAGAACCGGCATATCGATCGCTCCCTTCCCAAAACCACTGACAGATGACGCGGCTTTACCCCTTGCAGGAACGTTTATGCCACCTCACGCGGCGCCCCGCCCGCAACACCGCCGGGCACCGCCTTGCCCTTTTTGGGGCCAGCGGGCCTCAGGCGGTGAGCAGTTCGGCCTCCCACAGGTCCCGGTAGGGGCCGGGACGGGCGCACAGCTCGTCGTGGTGGCCGCGTTGCACGATCTGGCCGCCGTCCATCACCACCACCTCATCGGCATGCCGCAGCGCCGCCAGCCGGTGGGTGACCAGCAGCAGCGTTCCGCCGCCGGGCGCCGACAGCAGGTCGGTCACCATCTCGTCGGCGCAGGCGACGTCCAGGGCCTCCACGGGTTCGTCCAGCAGCAGCACCGGCGGGTCGGACAGCAGGGCCCGCGCCAGCAGCAGCCGTTGCCGCTGCCCGCCCGACAGGCCCACCCCGCCCGCGCCGACCACGGTGTCCCAGCCCTCGGGCAGCGCCTGCACCACCTCGGTCAGCCGGGCCCGGCGCGCCGCGGCCACCAGCTGGGCGTCGGTGGCGTCGGGGCGGGCCAGCAGCAGGTTGGCGCGCAGGGTTCCGGCGAACACGTGCGCGTCCTGGGTCAGGCCCCGCACCGCCGCCCGCAGGTCCGCGGGGGCGTAGGCGTCCAGGGAATGGTCGGCCAGCCGTACCGTTCCCGAGGTGGGGGCCAGGTGGCCCGCCGCGGCCGCCAGCAGGGTGCTCTTGCCCGCGCCGCTGGCGCCCACGATCGCGACGCGGCGGCCGCGTTCGATCCGCAGGTCCACCCGCCGCAGCGCCGCGGTGCCATCGGGGTGCACCACGCTCACGCCCAGCAGCTCGACCGCCAGCGGTCCCGGCGGCACCGGCCGCGGCCGTGCCGGGGACGGCGACGGGGGAGCGGTGAGCAGGTCGATGACGCGCCGGTAGGAGGGCCACACCTCCCGCAGCCGTTGCGCGGCGGCCGCCACCGGCAGCACCGCCTCCACCGCCACCAACGCGGTCAGCGCCGCCACCGCCACCCGCACCTGATCGCCCCCGGCGCCGATCGCCGCCCATGCGGCCGCCAGGGCGGTCATCCCCTGCACCACGACCCCGGCGGCGGCCACCGCGCCGGTCAGGCGCGCCATCGACCGTTCGGCCCGCTCCAGGTCGGCCGCCGCCACGTCCGCCGCGGCCACGAACCGGCCGGTCGCCCCGAACATCGCCAGGTCGGCCGCGCCCTCCACCACATCCAGGCCCCGCACCGCCAGCACCTGCCGCGCCGTCGCCGCCCGCGCGGCGGCACGTCCGCCGCACACCGCCGCCACCAGCGGCAGCACCAGCCCCGCCACCAGCACCCCGGCCGCCACCACCAACGCCGCACGGGGGGAGGCCCACGCCGTCACCACCACCCCCGTCGCCGCGCACACCGCCGCCGCGACGCTCGGCAGCAGGCACCGCAACAGCAGGTCCTGGACCGCCTCGACGTCGGCGACCAGCCGCGTCAACGCCTCCCCGTCCCGCAACCGCCCGCCAGCGCGTTCCCTGCCCGCTCCAGAGGAGGCGGGCGAGGTGGGCGAGGCGGCCAGCGCGTCGAACACCCGCCCCCGCAGCTCCGCCAGCGCCCGCAACGCCACATCGTGCCCGGCCAGCCGCTCCACATACCGCAGCCCGCCCTTGCCCAGGGCGAACCCCCGCACCGCCACGATCGCCAACGACAGCGCCGCCATCGTCGGCTGCTGCGCCGCCCGCGCGATCAGCCAGGCCGCCGCCGCGACCAGCCCCAGCCCGCACACCTCGGCGGCCGTCCCCGCCACCGCCGCCAGCACCAGCCGCCCCGTGTACGGGCGCACCGCACCCCACATCCCGGCGCTCACGCCGCGACCCCCTCACCACTGTGCACGCGCCCCTGACGCAGCCGCACCACCCGGTCGGCCACCCCCAGCAACGCCGGACGGTGCGCCACCAGCAGCGCCGTGCGCCCGGCCAGCAGCCGCCCGGCGGCCTCCACCAGCGCCCGTTCACTGCCCAAATCCAGCCGCGCGGTCGGCTCGTCCCACAACATCACCGGCGCATCCGTCAGCCACGCCCGCGCGACCGCCACCCGCTGCCGCTGCCCGGCCGACAGGCCCGCGCCCCCCTCACCCAGCACCGTGTCGTACCCGTCGGGCAGCGCGGCGATGAACTCCTCGGCCACCGCCGCCCGCGCCGCGCGCCGCACCCGCCGCGGGTCGGCGCCGGGCGCGCCCAGGGCGATGTTGTCGGCGACCGAGGCGGCGAACAGGTGCGGATGCTGGGGCACCCACCCCAGCCGTGCCCGCCACGCCGCCACCTGCTGAGCGTCACTGGTGTCCAGTTCCACCCCATCCACCAGCACCCGGCCCGCGCTCGGCGCGACCAGCCCCGCCACCACCAGCAGCAACGTCGACTTGCCCGCCCCCGACGGCCCGGCCACCGCCACCCGTTCACCGGGCGCGATCCGCAACGACACCCGGTGCAGCGCCGCCCGCTCCCGGCCCGGATAGCGCACCGTGACGTCCTCCACCACGATCTCCGGCGCCCGGTCGGCCACCCGCACCCGCTCGGCGGCCGGAACAGACGGCGAGGCCGACAGCGAGGCAGTCGAGGAGGCGGACGGTGGGGCGGACGGTGGGGCGGGGGAGTCCAGGACCCCGAACGCCGCCCGCGCCGCCGCCACCCCCTCGGCGCTGGCGTGGAACCGCGTCCCCAGCGCCCGCAACGGCAGATACACCTCCGGCGTCAACACCAGCACCAGCAACCCCGTGGCCAGCGCCATCGACCCGTTCAACAGCCGCAGCCCCACCGGCACCGCCACCAGCGCCACCGACAACGCGCACACCAGCTCCAACACCAGCGACGACAGGAACGCCACCCGCAGCGCCGCCACCGTCGCCCGCCGATGCTCACCCGCCAGCCGCCGCACCACCTGCGACTGGTGCCCGGTACGGCCGTAGGCGCGCAGCGTGCCCAGCCCCGCCACGACGTCGCGGAAATGCCCGCCCAGCCGTTCCAGCAGCCCCCACTGCCGTCCCGTCAACGCCGCCGTGCGCATCCCCACCAGCGCCCCGAACACCGGCACCAGCGGCACCGTCACCGCCACCACCAGCGCCGAGGGCCAGTCGGCGACCGCCAGCCGCCCCCACACCACCACCGGCACCACCACCACGGTCACCAACTGCGGCACATACCCCGCCAAGTACGCATCCAGGGCGTCCAGGCCGCGCGTCAGCAACGTCACCCGCGCCCCACCCGACTGGCCGCCGTCCTCCTCGCACAGCGGCCGCGCCACCAACGCCTCCCGCAACCCCCGCTTCACCGAGGCCGCCGCGGCACCGGCCACCCGCGCCGCGACCCACCCCAGCACCGCACGCCCGGCCACCGCCCCCGCCAGCCACGGCAACGGCCACACCACCAGCCCCGCCACCGCCCGCACCAGCAACTCGGCCTGCACCACCACCAGCACGGCCTGCGCCGCCGCCAGCCCACCCAACACCACCAGCACCCGCCGCGGCACCGCCGCCAGCAGCCGCCGCTCCACACCCCTCACCGCACACCCCTCACCGCCGCGCTCCCGACCCCACCCGTCTCGCCCTGCCCGCCCCGGCCGGTCACAGATAGGAGGGGGAGTACACCCGCCCCCGGAACGTCCACCACACCAACGCCTGCGCCCCCAGCAACGCCGGCAACAACACCACCGTCGTACCCGCCGTCACCGTCAACGCCGACGCCGAGGCCCGCACGTGCTCCCACGGAACCCCCAACCCCGCCAGCACCGCCACCGCCACCAGCACCACGCCCGTCACCGCGTACCGGCCCGGCCACCGCCGCGCCCGCTCCAGCGGCGCCCCCGACAACCGCCACCGCGCGAACCCCGCCCCATGCAGCGCGAACAGCGCCGCCAACGGCAACCCCGCCACCGTCCCGGCGTTCATCCCCGACACCGGCTCACCGGCCGCCGCCACCAGCAGCGTCCCCAGCACCGACGCCCACGCCAACGCCAGCCCCCAGCTACCGACCACGATCGCTCCGTCACAACCGGCACGCCAGGCCGCCGCCTCCACCCGGCCCCGCAGCCACAACCCCATGTCACGCACCACCCACGCCAGCACCAGACCCGACACCACCGGGAACAGCCCCTCCAGCAACCGGTGCTCCAACCCCGGAAACGCCCCGGCGACCACCCCGACCGCCGACACCAACCACACCTCGTTGCCCAGGAAGAACGGAGCGATCCCCGCGATCACCAACCGCCGCTCCCGCGCATCACGCCCCAGCACCGGCAGCAACATTCCCACCCCGATGTCGGCACCGGCCAGCACCAGGTACCCGGCGACGAACACCGCCAGGACCACCACCGCAACGATCTCCATCAATCCGCTCCCTCATCCGATCCGGGCCCCACGCCCACCACCCCGCCACCCAAACGTCGGCGCCATCAGAACGTCGGCGTCAACGCCGGAGCCGACCCAGCCACCGGACCGGCCGGGGGAGCGGCCCCCAACTGCACCCCCTGCGGCCCCCGCCGCGCGAACCGCGCCAGCAGCCAGCCGTTCACCACCGTCAGCACCGCCATCAGCACCGTGAACACCACGAACGACGCGATGATCCACCCCGGATCCACCTTCGACAGCGCATCCTCGGTCTTCAGCACCCCGTACACCATCCACGGCTGCCGCCCCACCTCGCGGAACACCCAGCCCGCCAGCATCGCCACATACGGCAGCGGCACCGCCACCAGCAGCACCACATGAAAGACCCGGCCACGCACCAGCCACCGCCCAAACGGCAGCTTCACCAGCCCCGCCACCGCCACCAGCGTCATCAGCAGCCAGGCCGCCATCATCACGACCTCACCCACCGTCGCCAGCCCCGGCGGCAGGTAGTCACCCGGCCCGAACCGCTGCACGAACCCGGCCTGCTCGGCCAACCCCCGCTCGGTCGCCCCACCCTTGGTCGGCTGCAGATAGGCGAACTGCATCCCCCCGAACACCACCACCGGGAAGACCGACGCCACCACCGCCACCAGCCCGACCCGCACCGAACGCCGGAAGAACTCCACCTCCGCCGTCCGCCGCAGCAGATGGAACGCGCTCACCCCGGCCATGAAGAACCCGGCCGTCAGCAACCCCCCGAACAGCACATGCCCGAACGCCAGCACCGCCGGCGGGTTGCCCAGCAACGCCCCCACATCCACCAGCCGCGCCGACCCGCCCTCCATCACATGACCGACCGGCCGCTGCAACCACCCGTTGGCCACCAGGATGAAGTACGCCGACGCGTACGCCGTCAACGTCACCACCCAGATCAACCCCAGGTGCACCCACCGGTTCAACCGGTCCCACCCGAAGATCCACAACCCCAGGAACGTCGACTCGATGAAGAACGCCGCGATCGTCTCCATCGCCAGCGGCGCCCCGAACACCTCACCCACCAGCGACGACATCCCGCCCCAGTTCAACCCGAACTGAAACTCCATCACCAGCCCGGTGACGATCCCCACCGCGTAGTTGATGACATACAACTGCCCCCAGAACCGCACCATCCGCGCCCGCACCACGGCCGCCCCGCCCCGCGCCAACGTCGCCCGCGTCTGCATCAACGCCACCAGCGTCGCCAACCCCAACGTCAGCGCCACGAACAGGAAATGCGTCCCCGCCGTCAACGCGAACTGCACCCGCGCCAACATCAGCGGATCGAAGTCCATCGGCCACCCCACCACATCGGTCGATCACACAGGTCGGTCAACGTCCCCGATCCTGACCCGCCACCCCCCACCAGCGAATCCAGCGCGAGCAGACACCCGCCCTACACCTTTCGCGCACCCCCCACCCCCGCGCCTACATCCCGAGATGTACGCCGCCCGAAGAAGCACCCCCAAGCACCCGACACAGGACTCCGAGCAGAGGAGAAGCGGCAGGCACCCCGAAGCCACGTTCAAGGAGCGCAAGCACGCGCGGCAGCCCGACCGACCGTTCCAGAGCCACGAGACAACGCCTTCCCATCGGGGGAGAGCGCGTTGAACAAACCCGGCGCCGGCGACCTGGTCCTAAAGCCCGTCACCGTAGAGGGCAATGCACCACACGGTCACCGGGCCATCCGCACGACCCGGCCATCAGCGCGAGGACCTGCCACCTCGCCGTCTCGTCGCGCCCCTCGCCTCGGACTCCCCACCATGACCCGGTGAACGTCCCACAGCTTCCGGCCGAGACCCGGCGGCGCTGCACCGCCAAGATCCGTCGCCCCCAGCGCTCCACGCGAACCCGGCTGACACCGCACACCTGGCTCGACCAGGAACCCACCTCTGCTACCGGTCGCAGTGGACGTGACCTCGCTGGCGGACCCGGACTGCCTGACACGGCGGGTCGAGACCTGACACGGCACCCGGGATGTGGTCGCCGCTGGACTCGCGCCCCGCACGCCGCGCATCCCAGCACAGACAAGGACAGGCAGGACGGAACGGGGGATACCGCCACAAGCCTGCGCGCGGCCGGGCGGTGCCATCCCGCCGCTTGTGACCGCCGCATTCGGAAAGACGCAGGGGAGAGGGACGCAACCCCAGCCGGGCACAGGCCCGGCCGAGAAGCCGCACAGGAGAGACGAGGTGAACCCCGCACCCGCCCGCCCGACTACAGAGAGTGAAATATCCGTTTATATCTGCAGGTGAGGGAGCCGGTAGGGGAGAGGCGCCATGGAAGTACCCGGGCGCGCATCAGTTCGATGCCCTACGGCCCAGTGACTTGCGCATCGCGTGGATCACGCCGAACTCCGCGTCCCGCGCCCCGAGATCCACATAACCCAGCCGCACATAGAACCGCCGGGCCGTGACGCTCGCGTTCAGCTCCACCCATGCGTGACCACCCGCCGCGACCTCGTGCTCCACGCACTCCATGAGCAACCGCCCGACGCCGCGACCATGGACATCGGGATCCACGAACAACGAGCACACCTCGTTGCCTTCCAGCGAGACCGTGCCCACCACCCGCACGCCCTCCGATCCCCCCAGTGACGCCACGAAGATCTGCCGCCGGGCGGTCGAGTCCAGGAAGCGTTCAGCGGTGTTGCGCGCGCACAGGGCCTCGACGATCTCGGTCGGGTAGTCGAGGGCGTTCACCTCGAGCAGGCAACGCCGAGCGATCCCGGCCACGGCGGGGGCGTCGTCGGGGTGGAAGGGGCGGATCTGGAGGTCGCTCACGCCGCCCATGATGTCCGATATGCCATCGCGGGCCCTCTGGCGCTTCGCAGGACCTCCGAAGACTTCTACTTAACATAATGTACATTATCAACCATCTAGAAGATCACCAGAAGGAGGGGTGAAGCGGACATCCCTCCAGCTCGACAACACCCACAACCGCACCCGCGCGCTCGAGCCGCCCCGGCGCGCGCGACCGGCTCAGCGACGCAACGGCTCCAACGCCCGCATGTACTCGACCAGACGCACACCGACCTCCAGCGCCGCATCGGTGTCGTCCAACTCCGGATCAAGCCACAGTTCCGAGATCCGCCGCCACGAACCCCGCCCCAGAAACGCCCCGACGACCGCGTCCTCGCCGAGCTCACCCCGCCACGCCGCCTCCCGCGCACGCAGCCGCTCCACCGCCGCCTCGTTGTCGGCCTCGGCCCGGTGCTCGGCATGGAACCCGATCTCCAGCGCCGACGAGCGCGCCTCGGTGACGATGTCGGCGCTGATGAGCTGCGCCTCGTAGTGTTCGCGCGGCGGCTCGGGATCGCCGAACCATGCCTTGACGCCCGCCCGGTGGATGCGTAGGTGCAGGTCCCCCAGGTCGCGTGGGGCCGATCCCCTGACGACCTCGCCGACCTGATCGAACAGCTCCCAGTCCGCCATCTCGCTTGCGCCTCCGTGTGCCTTGGTGGGGTGATCCTAGGCGGGATGTCGGACAGTGGATCTTTCGATGGCTCCAAAGTGGGGCGAAAGGTGCCAAACCAGACAGAAGGTGGATTCTGTCTGGTTTGGTATTCGCCGTGCTTTTGGGTGGTTCCGCTGGCCTGACGGCCTGATCGCCGACCTGAGGGCGCCGAGGTCGCCTGGGGTGCGCGCGGCGACGGTGGACGCGACGAGGTGGGCGCAGTGAAGCGCACTGGTCGGTCAACGGGAGGATGCGGACTCCTCCCCCGGACAGAGGGCGCTTCCACCTGCTGAATGATGCGTGAAGTCACATGAAAGTCACAGACTGTCATGACTTGCAGGGCTCGGGCACTCGACGACCTGGAAGGCCGGTTCCGTCTCGAACGCTGATCGCGTCGCTGGTCGACCGTGCCTGAGCATCCCGCCGCCCGGGGCTGGTCGGCGGCCGAGGAGAGGCGTGGCGAAGTCGTGGTGTCCATGGCGAATCACAGTGCCGATCCTGGAGTCGAGTTCGACAGGGTCTTCTGTCTGCTGTTGCCCCGTCTGTATCGCCGGGCGGTGTTGCTGGTCGGCAGGGATGCGGCTGAGGACGTCGTCCATGAGGTGTATCTGAAGCTGCGTCGCCGGGCGCGGCGGTTGGTCGTCCATCCGGCGCCCTATGCCTACTGCTTTGCCGCGATGGTCAGTGTGGTGCGAGATCAGTGGCGGCGTGATCGCCGTCAGGTGTTGGTGCCGTTGTCCGTCGACCGTGTCCAGGAGGGTGACACTCTGAGTGTTCGTGAAGCCGAGCTGGAGGTCGTGCGTCTGCTGTCGGGGCTGACGGTCAAGCAGGCCGCCGCGGTGCTGCTGGTGGATCTGGACGGGTACACCGTCGATGAGGCGGCCGTTGTGCTCTGTGTCCATCGCGGTACGGTCGCACGGTCGAGGGCGCGGGCGCTTTCCCGTCTTCGGGACGCGTTGGCGGCTGAATGAGCGTGAGGAACGCGCATGGGCGAGGATGGCGGCGAGGAGCGGCGGCTGCGGGAGGTGCTGCGCCGCGCGGACTCTGCCATCCCCTTGCCGGACGGTCTGTGGGAACGGGTGGCGCGCCCGGTTCCATGCTCGCCCGTTCGTTCTGCCGGGCCCAAGCCTGCCGTGCGTTGGTGGTTGGCGTGGGGCGGGTTGGTGCTGGCCGGGGTGGTGGTCGGGGTCGCGGTACGTCGTCGCCGCGCCGATGTGACTCAGGTCACGTCGAGGAGAGTCATACGCGGCGCCCCCTGAACTCGTGTGTGGGGTGTCGGTGCTCACGGGGGCATCCGACACCGACACCACCCACAGGAGTTCACATGAACACCAGCACGATCAAGATTCTCGGGGTCGCGACCCTGGGGGCCGGGGCGCTGCTCGTCACCGGCGGGATCGGCGCCGCTTCCGCGGTGGCGCCCGCCGACCGGGCCGCGGCCGCCACCCCCAATCCCTCGGCCACGCCGGCGGGCGGGACGGTGGTCCTCCAGGGCGGCCAGTCCCTGCCCGGGATGAAGTCGCTGGCCTCCCAGGGCCAGGCCAAGCGTCTGGCTCTCAAGGGCTATATCGCCGACAGCATCTGGCGCAACAACGTGGCGTGGGGTGCCAACGTCCGGGTCACCTCAGGCAGCTATGGCGCCTACACCACCTGCAGCAACGGCAGAACCCACCGTGGGCCCAGGCAGGGACCGGGTTACTGGATCTTCGGTGGCAACTGCCACGGGATGGGGACCCTGGTCGACTTCGGTGTCTACGGAAGCGGCTGAGTGGCATGATCCCAGCGGCCCCCGCCCGTGCGGCGGGGGCCGCTCCGCGTGCCCGCCGCTGCATCCGCTCACGTGGAACGTTGATGGCCGGTGGTGCGGTGATCTGCTGGTGGGGCAAGTCGGGGTCAGCTCAGGTCAGGGCGGGCACGCGGTCACGGGTGTCGGGGTGGGCGGTGTGCGGGGACGGCTGGATGGCACCGTTCCTGGCCGGGCGGTCGTCGGCCAGCGACGGCCGGACGCCCAGGTCGGTGGTGATCTGGCGGACCGGCACCGGCCGCTGTACCGGCGGGCGACCATCTGGCCGGTGCCGGTCCCTTTGGGCGCCCGGGTCTGGTCGATCGGAGCGCGGTAAAGGCGGGGCAGTGTGCAGGGGCCGGGATCGGTGCCGTTGCTGCGTGTCGTCGAGGTCTGGTCGACGACCGTTTGGCTGGCGTGGCCGCGTTGGGTTCGCCGCTCCCCTGGCGGTCGGTCGTGGCCGCTCGAATCTGTCGCCGGTGATGGGTAACGTCCGGCGCGTGCGTCCCACTGATGTCCAGCGTCTGACCGTGACCGAGGCTGCCGATCGCTATGTCGAGATCGTGCGTGCCAAGACCGCGACCGGGGCCCTGTCCCCCGGTACGGCGGAGGTGTATGTGCGTGATGTGTTGACGTTCGCGGAGCTGGCGGGCGGTGAGCGGGTCCTGGATGACCTGACGGGTGAGGACGTGGACGAGGTGTTGCTCAAGTTCGCGCACAAGCCTGACGGTCGGCGTGGTCGTGCCGGTGGTCGCGCCGATGCCGCCGGTGGTGAGGCGGGGGCTGCCGCGCCCCGGCAGAGTTCCTGGTCGCAGGCGCGGTTTCGGCGGTCGGTGTCGGCGTTTTTCCGGCATGCGGCGGTGGCGGGGTGGGTGCAGTTGAACCCGATGCGTGCGGCGACGTTGCAGCCTCGGCAGCGGGGTGGGTTGCGGGCGGAGCGGCGGGCGTTGACGACCGAGCAGGCCGAGGGGTTGTTGGGGGCGGCGCGGCAGATGGTGGTGGTGCCGGCTGAGGAGGGCAAGCGGTCGGATCAGCGGACCGAGCTGCGTGATGGGTTGGTCGTGTTGTTGTTGGCGGCGGTGGGGCCGCGGGTGTCGGAGTTGACGCGGTCGAATGTGGAGGACTTCTTCGTCAACGCCGGGACGCGGTATTGGCGGATCTTCGGTAAGGGTGGGCGGACGCGGGATGTGCCTCTCCCCCGTCCGGTGGCTGAGATGTTGGACGCCTATCTGGAGCAGGGGCGGCCGTTGCTGGATCGGGGGCGTGAGCCCAAGGCGTTGTTGTTGTCGTGGCGGGGGCGGCGGTTGGCGCGGCAGGACGTGCAGGCGGTGATCGATCGGGTGTTGGCGCGGGTGGATCCGGAGCGGCGGCGCAGTGTGACGCCGCATGGGTTGCGGCATACGACGGCGACGCATCTGCTGGCGGCGGCGACGGACATGGATGCGGTGCGGCGGGTGCTGGGGCATTCGGATCTGTCGACGTTGGGGCGGTATCGAGATGAGCTGCCGGGTGAGTTGGAGGCGGCGATGCGGGTGCATCCGCTGCTGGGTGCGGTGGCGCGGGAGGCCGAGCGAAACGGTGAGCGAGATGGTGAGCGGGAGGCGGGCGGGTAGTCGGCTGGTCCCCTCCCCTCCCCCGGGGCCTCAGATCCAGCCGAGGGTGGAGGGCTGGGGGTAGCCGCCGTGGTGGAGGCCCCAGGCGATCAGGATCAGCAGGGCGGGGGCGAACGCGGTCAGCCACAGGCGGCCCAGGTGGGCGCGGGTGGTCCAGCCGTGGACGGTGAGGGCGGCGGCGACGGCCAGGCCGAGGGGGGCGGTGCCGCCTTCGAGGGTGTTGGTGGCCCAGGTGAGTCCGGCGGCCAGGGCCAGGGCGTGACCGAGGAGGTGTCGGGCGGTGCCGTGTGGGGGTGGCTGGCGGGTGAAGGCGGTGGTGAGGGTGGCCAGCAGGAGGGCCGCGCCGGTGTACCAGAGGTAGTGGCCTGCGGGTTCGTCCCACAGGTGGGCGGTGGGGCCGGGGGCGGTGTTGTGGATGGAGTTGGCGGCCAGGTGGATGCCGTGGCCTTCGGTGTAGGTGAGGGCGGCGATCAGGTAGAGGGCCCAGACGCGGCGGGTGGGGCGGGTGGCGTGGAGGGCCAGGGCGGCGGGCGGCAGGACGGCGTAGGGGGTGAGCAGGTCGATCCAGTCGGCCCAGCGGGTGGGGCCGATGGTGCCGAGTGCGGCGGTGGCGACGCCGGTGTGGTGGGTGATGGCGTAGGCGGTGGCGGTGAGGGCGAGCCAGCGCAGGTGGCCGGTGGGTGGCGGGGTGGTCGGGGGCATCGGGTGCCTCTCGGGTGAGGTTGCCTTGGCGTGGTGGGGTGCGGGTCTCCCCCGCCGCCGGTGCGCTGGTCGGGTCGGTGGGATGAGGCCCCTGGCGGCTGGGGGCGGCGGCGTCTGGTGTGGTTATACCGGGTGGGCCGGGCCTTGAACGGGTGGTGGCCGCCAAGGGCCGCGCTGATGGGTTCGTTCTGGTGGGGTTCGTTCTGGGAGCGTGACGTGTGCTGGCTGCCGGAAAGGTTCGCCTGGTGGGTGTGCGTGCGGGTGTTCAGCGGCGGTTGAAGACGCGGGCCGCGCCGGCGGCGATGGTGGTGGCCAGGACCCAGCCCGCCGCGACGAACGCATAGGACAGCCACTGCAGGGCTCCGGCGGGGTTGAAGGCGCGTTCCTGTCCGAGGTTGATGAGCGGGATCATCAGGTCGAGTGTGTAGATGACGGGGTTGAAGTGGGGTGCCTCGTCGGCCTTGAGGGGTGCGGGTGGGTGCAGGCCGTAGACGAGGCTGCCGATGGTCAGCAGGACGGTCAGCCACAGGAAGGCGCGCCAGGGTTGGTAGCCGTATCCGGTGGTGGTGTCCTGGAGTTTGCCCCACAGGCGGATGAGGGGGGTTTCGCCGTCGAGCCGGTGGCGTTCTTTGGCGTGCAGGACGTGGCGGGCGTCGGCGTGCAGGCCGAGGGCGGTGTAGTTGGCGGCGAGTTGTTCGTAGGGCTGTGACTCAAAGCCGTGGTGGTCGCCGTTGAGCCAGGTGAGGCGTTGTTTGGCGGGTAGGCGGGGTTCCAGTGCCTGGTAGGTGAGGCCGTTGGCGTCCAGGGAGGTCGGCCAGTGCTGGGGGTCGTCGTGCAGTACGCCGATGCGGGCGTGGGCCAGCACGACTGTGCCGTCGATGGGGGCGGCGGGCAGCAGTGACAGTTGGGCGGTGGTCAGTCCGTAGGCGTGCAGTGCGGTGCCCTGGGGGGCCGACAGGCGTAGTCCGGTGAGGTCCAGGTGCTGTCCGACGCGGGTGCCGTGGAGGTGGAGTTGTCCTTCGGCGAGCAGGTCGTGGGCGATGAGGTCGGCGCCGATCTCGGTGCCGGGGGCGTGGAGTGCGGTGCCGTGGGGGTGGTGGAGTTCGGCCTCTGGGAGCAGCAGCCGGGTGTTGATGCGGGTGGCGCGGAGCATGACCTGGCCGTGTGCGCGTAGTCGGCGCAGGGAGACCAGGCCGAGTTCGGCGTGGTCGATGGCCAGGGAGCGGGGGCCGTCGGGGTTGTGGAGGTGGGCGTGGTCCAGGTCGACCTGTCCTGCGACCCGGGTGTTACGCATGCTGACCTCGCCCGCGGTGACGTGCAGGTTCTGGCCGCTGATGCTGGTGCAGGCCGCCGAGTCCAGGTCCAGGGCCTTGCCGGTGGGGTGGTGCAGGCGGGCGTTGTCGAAGGTGAGGTTGCCGCTGATCTGGGCGCCGATCAGGCGGACGCCGCCGTCGGCGTGGAAGCCGTGCCAGCAGAAGACGCCGCCGCCGACGGTCATGCCGCCGGCGTTGAGGGTGTCGTGGCCGGGGGCGCTGAGGCGGGCGTTGTCGAAGGAGACGCCGCTGCCGATGTGGGCGTTGCGGAGCAGGACGGCGCCGGTGATGTGGGTGTTGGCGGCGCGCAGGTGTCCGTCGATCGTGGCGGCGTCGCCTTGGAGGGCGGCCGGCTGGCCGGGGTTGCTGAGGTGGGCGCCGGTCAGGACGAGGTCGCCGGTGATGTGGCCGCCGCGCACGCTGAACTCGCCGTTGACCGTGATCCCGGCGGCGTTCAGGGTGCCTTGGAGGTCGATGGTGTGCGCGCGCACGTGGCCGGCCGTGGTGTCGGCCAGCCGGACCTCGCTTTCCAGCCGGGCGTGGTCGAGGCGCAGGTCGCGGTCGATGGTCGAGCCCTGCAGGGACAGCAGTCCGGTGGCCCGTAGCCGCGGGGCCTTGAACGCCGGCAGGCGGCTGTCGGTGATGCGCAGGGTGCGCACGGTGGCCTCGGCGAGGCTGACGGGGTGTTCGAAGACGCAGTCGCCGCAGTCCAGCATGGTGTCGAAGGCGGTGCCGTCCAGGTCGAGGCGTCCGGTGACGCGGGCTCCGCGCAGCCGGACGCCCGGGTAGCGGCCGGGGGTGGGTTCGGCCGCGCCGAGCAGCAGCAGGGCGATGACCTGGGCGCGGATGGTCGCGCCGTCGGGGAACGTGACGATCTGGCCGCTGGGGTAGGCGTCCCACAGGCGGCGTTCGGCGTCGGTCAGTTCGTGTCGTTCCATCCATGATCAGACGCGGCGCGGCCTCGGGTGGTTCGGGGGTGGTTCGGGGGGATCGTGAGGGGCTGCGGCGCCGGGCCGGGTGATATCTGGGGGCGTGTCCGTTCCGCGGGGTGCCAGGATTGGATCATGTCTGGACGGGTGGAGCTGTGCGGGAGAGAGTCCGAGGCCGGCGCGATCGCGGCGCTGCTGGCCGGGGCCCGGCGTGGGGAGAGCGCCGTGCTGGTGCTGCGCGGGGAGCCCGGTATCGGCAAGACGGCGTTGCTGGACCATGCCGAGGCGATGGCCGGTGGCCTGCGGCTGGTGCGTGGCACGGGGGTGGAGTTCGAGGCGGAGCTGCCGTTTTCGGGGCTGCAGCTGTTGCTGCGTCCGGCGCTGGGATGCCTTGCGGCTCTGCCGGCCGCGCAGCGGGGGGCGCTGGAGACGGCGTTCGGGCTCGGTGCGGGGACCGGTGCGGGGGCCGATCCGATGCTGGTGGGGCTGGCGGTGCTGTCCCTGCTGACCGAGTACGCCGACCGGGAGGGGCTGCTGTGCCTGGTCGATGACGCCCAATGGCTGGACCGGGCCTCGCGGGACGCGCTGCTGTTCGCCGCCCGGCGGTTGCGGGCCGAGGGCGTGGTGATGCTGCTGGCCGCGCGTGATGGTGAGGGCTCCTTTCCCGCGCTCGGCCTGGCCGAGCTGCGTCTTGAGGGACTGCGCCCGGAGGCGGCCGCGGCGCTGCTGGACCGCCATCCGCTGCCGCCGGCGTTGCGGTTTCGCCTGCTGGCCGAGGCGCGGGGCAACCCGCTGGCGTTGCTGGAGCTGCCGGTGGCGCTGGGCGCCGAGCAGCCCGGGGCGTTCGCTCCCGGGGCGCTGCCCCTGACCAGCCGGCTGCAGCTGGCCTTCCACGGCCAGGTCGGCCGGATGCCCGAGACGACGCAGACGCTGCTGCTGGTCGCCGCCGCCGACGAGACCGGCGAGCTCACCGCGATCCTGCGGGCCGCCGAGACGCTGGGGGCGGGCGTTGCCGACCTGCTGCCCGCCGAACGCGCGGGTCTGATCGTGCGCGGCGGCGCCGAGGACACCCTGCGGTTCCGTCACCCGCTGATCCGCGCCGCGGTCTACCAGCGCGCGCCGCTGGGCCACCGGCTGGCGGTGCACCGCGCGCTCGCCGCGGCCCTGCAGGCCCCCGAGCACGCCGACCGCCGGGCCTGGCACCTGGCGGCCGCGGCCACCGGCCCCGACCGGCAGGCCGCCGCCGCGCTGGAGCACACCGCCTCCCGGGCCCGGGAACGCAGCGGGTACCAGGCCGCGGCGGCCGCCTACGAACGGGCGGCCCGCCTGAGCGCCGACCCCGCCGAACGAGCCCGCCGCGAGGCCCTGGCCGCCGAGGCGGCCCTGGAGACCGGGGACCTGGAACGGGCCGGTGACCTGGGCCGCCGCGCAGCACGCACTGATGCGGCACGCACTGATACCGCCCACGCCGGTGCCGCCCACGCCGGTGCGGCTCCGGGTGTGCGGGCCCGGCTGGCGCAGGTCCAGGCGCTCGCCGACTTTTGGAAGGGCGACTACCCGGCCGCCCACCGGCGGCTGCTGGAGGGCGCCGCGCTCCTTGACGACACCGGCTCGGCCCAGGCCGCCGAGATGCTGATCCAGGCCACGCACACCTCGTGGTACCTGGGGGAACGGCAGCTGGCGGCGACCCTGGAGCGGCTGTCGGCGCTGCCGCTGGCCGAGGCCGACCCCCTGGCGCCGGTCGCCCGCTTCCTGGTGCACCTGCTGACCCCCGGACCAGAAGCGGGGCCGGATGCGGGGCAGGGGGCCGGCCGGTCCCAGCCCCCGCCGCTGGGCGAGACGCTGGAGGCGGTGCGCCGCCGCGGCCAGGTGTCGGACCAGACCCTGCTGATCCTGTGCGGGGCGGCGCTGGCCCGGGGCCAGGACGCCGACGCCTACCAGCTGGCGACCACGCTGGCGGCGGGACACCGGGCGCGCGGCGGGGCCGGGCGGCTTCCCACGGTGCTGTTCTTCATGGCCGAGGGCGAGGTGTTCGCCGGACGCCACTTGGACGCGCTCACCACCGCGACCGAGGCGCTGGGCCTGGCCCAGGACACCGGGCAGCGGCAGTGGGTCAGCCAGTTCACCAGCGTGCTGGCCTACCTGGCGGCGGCCAGGGGCGATGAGCAGGCCTGCCGGCGGCACGCCGAGGCCGGGCTGGCGGGGGCGGCCGCCGGGGTGACCTCCCCGGGCGCGCCCTGGGCCTACTGGTCGCTGGGCCTGCTGGAGCTGGGGCAGGGACGCGCCGAAGCCGCCCTGGCCCGTTTTGAGCGCCTGGCCCGCGAACCGATGCGCCACCACATCTGCGCCACCCGCTCCACCCCCGACCTGGTGGAGTCGGCGGTACGGGTCGGAGCGCCCGAACGCGCCGCCGAGCCGCTGGCGCGTTTCGAACGGTGGGCCGCCTCGGCCCGCCAGCCCTGGGCCCGGGCACTGGTCCTGCGCTGCCGGGGCCTGCTCGGCACCGACGAGCAGGCCGAGCAGGCCTATGCGGCGGCGCTGGAGCTGCACGACCAGGACAGCCGTCCGCTGGAGTACGCCAGAACGGCCCTGCTGTACGGGGAGTGGCTGCGCCGGGCGCGCCGCAAGGCCGAGGCGCGGGGTCTGCTGAACGGCGCGCTGGAGGTCTTCGACCGCCTGGGCATGGCGCCCTGGGCCGAGCGGGCCCGCGGCGAGCTCACCGCGACCGGCGCCCCCGACCGCGGACCACGCGCCGGGAACAGCCACGGCGGGCAGAGCGGGCAGGGCGGGCCAAGAGGGCAGGGCGGGCAGGACCGGGGCGGGGCGGGAGCGGCGGCCGCGCTCACCCCGCAGGAGCTGCAGATCGTGCGGCTGGCCGCGCAGGGCCTGTCCAACCGGGACATCGCCGCGCAGCTGTTCCTCAGCCACCGCACGGTCGGCTACCACCTGTACAAGGCCTATCCCAAGCTGGGCGTGGCCTCCCGCGGCGAGCTGAAGGATCTTGCCGCCGATCTGGGACTGTGAGTACCTTGACCCGATGACCACGCCCGAACAGGTCCGGCCCGGACAGATACTGCCGGTCGACGTCGACGCCGTCCCCGCCGTCGAGCTCGGCCCGGGGATCCATGTGCGGATGCTCCCGGGAATGGAGGGGATCAGGACCTGGGTCATCGACCTGGCGCCCGGTGCCGAGTGGCCCGACCTCGACGTCCACGACACCTACGGCGAGGCCTACTTCGTGGTGCGGGGCGAACTGATCGAGGGCGACCGCGTCCACGGCCCCGGGACCTACGTCGCGTTCGGGGCCGACACGAGCCACCGGCCCCGCTCGGAGACCGGCGTGCGCGCCTTCGGCTTCAACTACGACGTGTGACCGGCCGGGCCACCCGGATGAGCGCAGGTGGACGCAGGTGGGAGCAGCCGGGTCACACGCCCTCGACGATGATCAGGTCGCCGTCCAGATGGTCCGTGCGCAGCGGAAGGATCTCCTGGTAGGCGGCCGAGTCGTAGAACCCGCGCGCCTGCTCCATGGACGGGAACTCCACCAGCACCACATCGCCCGGCCAGACCCCCTCCCGCACCTCGAGCTGGCCGCCGCGCACGATGAACCGGCCGGAGAACGGCCGCAGAGCGACCTCGACCTTCTCCTTGTACTCCAGCACGTCGGGGTGGATCTCCTCGGGCCTGCGCAGGTGCGCCAGCATGTACGCGGTCATCGTTCCTCCAGGGACGGTCGGTTGGTCGGGCGGTTCCTAGACGGCCTGTGCCGAGGCGGGGCGGGGCGGGGCGGGGCGGAGGTCAGGCTCCGGCCGGCACCTTGTCGAGGAAGCCGAGCACCTGGCTGATGCGGCCGTCGTCGATGACCGCGACGTCGAACCCGATGGCGACCGGCTCGGCCCCCTCCGGTCCCAGGTGCCAGGTGAAGCGGGCGATGTCGTGGTGGGCGTCAACAGCCCCGGCCAGGCTGAACACCAGCCCGCCGAACTGGCCCTGGACCGCCGCGATCGTCGCGTCCAGGCCGTCGCGGCCCCGCACCGACACCAGCGGGTCGGTGTAGGTGGCGTCCTCGGCGAACACCTCCGCCAGCGCCGCCCGCCGCGCCTGGGCGTCGGTGAGGTTCCAGGCGGCGAGGTAGCTCTGGACCAGCTCGTTGATGTCGCTCATGTGCTTTTCCCTTCGCGGTCGTTCGTCTTGACCACAAAGCTAGGCAGCCGCCGGCAACGGGGAATCTGTCGTGCTTAGGTACTTCACCGCCCGGTCGTCATCGCGCCCGGATCCGCCGGTCCGGCGCGGGCCCCACGCGGCCACAGAACGAACGCCCGCCGCGCGGCGGCCCGGGCCCCGGCCTCACCCCCGGTAGTTCCCAAGGCCTATGAGAGGGCGACGAAGATAGCCCCTACGCGCCTATCGGCGCAGAGCCGCAGCTCGCCATAGTCCTTCTGGGCGTCAACCGGCCTTCGACCGCCCACCACACCCCCCCTCCCCCTGGAGAGAACATGGCGCGTGCCTCCACCCGCATAGCCTCCGTGCTCGTCGCCGCGGGCGTCGCGACGGCGACCCCGTCGATCGCCTTCGCCGCCCCGCAGGCCCCCACCGCCAAGGCTCCCGCCCAAGCGGCGACCGCGCAGGCGCCGGCCGCGCCCCAGCACAACTGGAAGATCCTCTGGGAGCCGCCGTCGGACGAGGTCACCGCGGCGGCCTACTGGAAGAGCATGGGCATCAAGGGCCAGCGGCAGAAGAAGGGCAACTGGTGCGGCCCGGCCGCGGCCGCCAGCGCCCTGAGCTATCACGCCAAGGTCGGCAGCGGCACGCAGGCCTCCCTCGCGAAGAAGATGGCGACCAACAAGATCGGCTTCACCTCGCCGGTCGCCATGGGCCGCGAGATGACCAACTACATCAACAAGGCGTGGAAGACCAAGGGCACCAAGTACAGGGCCCACCGCAGCGTCAAGAACCCCACCCTGTGGAACACGACGCGCTACTCCTACTTCCGCGGCCAGGGGCCGCTGGTCCTCACCGTCTACGCCAAGAAGAGCTGGTACCCCAAGGCCGGCAAGGCGGTCGCCCACTACGTGGTGATCTACGGCTTCGACGACACCACCAACTGGAACGAGTCGACCTACCTGATCTGGGACCCCGCCCACGGCAAGCGCAAGCTCAAGGCCACGCGATGGGAGAAGATCGCCTACGCCGGCAAGCTCGTCGTCAGGTGGTAGACACCCCTCTCCCCCACCCCGCATGACCAGCGGCCCGTCCAGACCCTCACCGGACGGGCCGTTCGTCATCCCCGCACACAGCACCACGACACAGCGCGTCCCACCACCGCGCGGACGCCGATCACGCCCGGCGCGCGCCCGGCGCGCATCGCCCCGGCCGGGATTCCCTTCCGCTCAGGCCACCGGGTCGTTGGCCCGAGCGGGATCACCGGTGGCGCCGAGGCTGGCCAGCAGGCGGAGGTTGTCCTGGGCGGCGGTGCCGAAGGCGGCCGATTGCACGATCAGTCAGGAACGCGGGAGCGTCGGTGACCAGGTGCAGCACCCGCAGCAACTCGGGGCGCGGCCGCGCCGCCGAGGGCCGCCGCGGCGCGTGCGCCGGCCGGTGGGCGAGCCGGTGCAGATGCTCGCGTTCCACCCCGTCCAGACCGAGCACCCGCGCGAGCGCGTCCAGGACCTGCGCCGAAGGCCGGCGGGCCCGCCCCTGCTCCAGGCGGATGTAGTAGTCGACGCTCACCCCCGACAGGTGCGCCACCTCCTCACGCCGCAGCCCGCTGACGCGGCGGCGCGGAGTCGCTGAACGGCGCTCTCACCGACATCGCGGTGGACACCCTGACCGCCGCGGACCACCAGGTGAAGGTCAGCGATCTGTACGCGATGCGCTGGAAGCCCACCATCGACGCCGACGACTTCGGCACCGCCGCCTCCCGCCCGCTGGACGCGGTCCACGATCCCGGGCGCGCCCACCGGACCGGTGCGCTCAGCGCCGACATCCGCGCCGAACAGGACAAGCTGCGGTGGGCCGACACCGTGATCCTGCGATTCCCGCTGTGGTGGTACACGATGCCCGCGATCCTCAAGGGCTGGGTGGACCGCGTGTTCACCCACGGGTTCGGCTACGGCGTGGGCGAGCACGATGCCACGCGTTATGGCGACCGTTTTGGCGAAGGCGTCCTCCAGGGCAAGCGCGCCCTGGTGTCGGTCACGGTCGGCGGCCCTGAGTCCCACTACTCCGACCGCGGCATCAACGGCCCGATCGAGGACCTGCTGTACCCGATCCAGCACGGCATCCTCTACCACCCCGGCATGCAGGTGCTGCCGCCGTTCGTGCTGTACCGCACGGTGCGGATGACGCCCGAGGCCTTCGCGGACGCGGCCGAGCAGTGGAGGAAGCGGCTGCTGACCTTGGAGGACACCGACCCCATCCCGTACCGCCGCCAGAACGGTGGCGACTATGGGATGCCGTCGGTGCGGCTCCGCGAGGGACTGGAAGCACCGGGCCGCAGCGGTTTCGGCCTGCACCTGCACCCCTGACCCATCAACGGTCCGGGCGGGCGCAGAACGCCGGGGACCCGCCCCGGCACCGCCCGCCGGTCCCCGGCGATCGGGGTGAAGGGCGAGCCGGAGAACTCCCGGAGCCCTCGCGGCGTCATACAAGGTGGGTTCGGAACTCCGCAAAGACCGAGCTTGCCCGATTTCGGGCAGGATCATTGGTTTTCGTGGGGGCGGCTGGTCATACTCGGCGGGTGCTGCACGAGGACCTCATCGATCATCTGACCCGGACCAGTCCGCTCAGCGCCGGCGAGGCGGCGCGGGTGGTGGCCGACGTGCTGGCCTACTTCGGTGAGCCGGTGGAGGTGTTCGTGCGGCGCAGGCACGCCGAACTGCAGGCCAGGGGGCTGACCAACGCCGAGATCTTCCGGCGGGTGGCGGCCGAGCTGGCGGCGCGCCGGGTCGCGCCGCCGCAGCTCAGCGAACGGCAGTTGCGGCGCATCGTCTACGGATGAGGGGTTGAGGGAACGTGTGCGGGATCGTGGCGTATGTGGGGTCGCAGGACGCGGTACCGATCGTGCTGGAGGGACTGCAGCGGCTGGAGTACCGGGGATACGACTCGGCGGGCCTGGCGGTGCTGGGACGCGGCGGGGCGCTGAAGGTGCGCAAGGCCAAGGGCCGGGTGCGCGAGTGCGCCGAAGGGCTGCCGGCGCGGTTCAAGGGACCGGTGGGGATCGGGCACACCCGGTGGGCGACCCACGGCGAGCCCAGCGACGCCAACGCCCACCCCCACGTGTCGGGCACGGTGGCGGTGGTCCACAACGGGGTGATCGAGAACGCCGAGGAACTGCGCGCCAAGCTGGAGGCCCAGGGGGTGGAGTTCTCCTCCGAGACCGACTCGGAGGTGCTGGCGCACCTGATCGCCACCTCCGGCGCCGGGGACCTGGCCGAGGCGGTGCGGTCGTCGCTGACGCAGGTGGTGGGGACCTACGGGATCGCGGTGATCGACGCGGCGCGGCCCGGCGAGTGCGTGGTGGCCCGCAACGGGTCGCCGGTGGTGCTGGGACTGGGCGACCGCGAGATGTACGCGGCCTCGGACGTGGCGGCGCTGGTGGGGCACACCCGCCAGGTGGTGCACCTGGACGACGGTGAGCTGGCGGTGCTGACGGCCTCGGGCTACCGGACCTTCACCCTGGAGGCGACCGCGACGGTCAAGCAGCCCTCGCAACTGGAGGGCGAGGCCCAGGCCTACGAGATGGGCGGGCACGCGCACTTCATGGCCAAGGAGATCTCCGAGCAGCCCGAGGTGGTGCGGCGGGCCCTGCGGGGCCGGCTGGACGGGCGTTTCCACACCGCCCACCTGGGCGGGCTGAACCTGGAGGCGCGCGAGGCGCGCGCGATCCGCCGCGTGAAGATCATCGGATGCGGGACGGCGTACTACTCGGGCCAGGTCGGCGCCCAGCTGATCGAGGAGCTGGCACGCATCCCCGCCGACGCCGAACCGGCCTCGGAGTTCCGCTACCGCAACCCGGTCGTGGAACCCGACACGCTGTATGTGGCGGTCAGCCAGTCCGGGGAGACCTACGACACGCTGGCGGCGGTGCAGGAGCTGCGCCGCAAGGGCGGCCGGGTGCTGGGACTGGTGAACGTGGTCGGCAGCGCCATCGCCCGCGCGTGCGACGGCGGCATCTACCTGCACGCCGGACCGGAGGTGTCGGTGGCCTCCACCAAGACCTTCACCGCCACCGGAGTGGCGTTCGCGCTGCTGGCGCTGTACCTGGGACGGATCCGCGACCTGTCACCGGCCGAGGGGGCGCGCGTCGCGGCCGGGCTGCGGGCGCTGCCCGAGCAGATCGAGCAGGTGCTGGCCCAGCAGGAGCACATCGCGCGGGTGGCGCGGGAACTGGCCGAACACCGGGCGGCGTTCTTCATCGGCCGGGTGCGGGGCTTCCCGGTGGCGCGCGAGGGCGCCCAGAAACTGAAGGAGATCTCCTACCTGCACGCCGAGGCCTACCCCGCCAGCGAGCTCAAGCACGGCCCGCTGGCGCTGATCGACCCGGGACTGCCGACGGTGGCGGTGCTGCCCGACGACGAGCTGCGCGACAAGAACCTCACCACGCTGGGAGAGATCGCGGCCCGGCGCGGCCGGACGATCGTGGTGGCGCACTCACCGGTCCCGGGGGTGCCGCCGCAGGATGTGATCCTGGTACCGCGCAACGAACCGGAACTGGACCCCATCCTGATGACGGTCCCCCTGCAACTACTGGCCTACCACGCGGCGTTGACGCTGGGACACGACATCGACCGGCCCCGCAACCTCGCAAAGAGCGTGACCGTCGAATAACCCCCCGCACCCCTGCGCGGACCCCCTGCCGCCACCCTGCTGCCCGCCGGAGACGACCCTCAGGCGGGCAGCAGGGTGCGGGCCAGGCGGTAGGCCTCCCACAGGTCGGTGCCGCGGTAGTCCAGGGCCGCCAGGTCGGCCAGGTGGTGGTCGGCGTTGACGGCGACGGTGTGGGACAGGTGGCGAAACAGCGGGGCGTCCGACATCGAGTCGCCATAGGCGACGCAGTCACCGCGCGTCAGGCCGCGCGCGGCCAGCAGACCGTCGGTGAGACGGACCTTGTCCTCGGGAGTGAGCACGTCGGCGGGCTCCAGCGGCCCGGTGAAGGGCAGCGGCGGGAAACGGGAGGCCACCACCTCGTCGAACCCCAGCTCCAGCAGATGCCGGGCGAAGAAGTCCGGGGACATGGTGATGACGGCCGAGTGCTCGCCGCGGGCGCGGATGTCGGCGCACACCTCGGCGATCCCGGCCATCCAGGCCGCGCCCCGGTAGGCGGCGGCGACCTGCTCGGCGGTCAGATCACCCCACAGCCGACGCAGCTCGGCCGAGAAACCACGGGTGTCCAGGGTCCCGGCGGCGAACCGGTCCTCCAGCTCGCGCAGCTGCGGCAGCGTCCCCACCCGGCGCGCCACCTCCAGGCTCGCGGTGGTCCCGGTGAGCAGCGTGCCATCCATATCGAAAACGTGCAGAAGCGTCACAAGACGATCATTGTGCTGGTGGAACGGTCCCAACGCGACCGCATTTCCCCTCCGGCCGGACCGGGAACGAACCGGCCGGAGCGCCCCCGCCGTTCTCCGCCGTTCCTACCGTGCCCCGCTGCCCTTGTCGCTCTTGTCGTCCCTGTCGTCCTTGTCGCGCTCGGGCCACAGGGCGTAGGAGACCAGGATCGCCGCCCAGATCCCCAGCGGCCACACCGGCCAGTAGAACCGCAGCTCACCGTCCTTCAGGCAGGCGATGCCCCAGATCACCGTCATGATCAGGGCGCCGCCGCCCCAGTAGCCCC
This sequence comes from Actinomadura kijaniata, assembly GCF_014138665.1. Lineage (NCBI taxonomy): Bacteria > Bacillati > Actinomycetota > Actinomycetes > Streptosporangiales > Thermomonosporaceae > Actinomadura > Actinomadura kijaniata. The sequence continues at coordinate 382,333 of NZ_JACJIA010000006.1, read as the reverse complement.
ACTCGTTGAACCACTCGCGCTTGTCGGCCTCGGCCCGGGCGACCCGGCGCGCGGCCTCGGCCCTCCGCCGGGCCGCCTGCGACTCGGGAAGGTCGGCGGTCAACGGCGCCAGATCGCCCTGGGTGACGGCGGTGGTGGCCGCCTCCAGCCGCCGGTTGTACTCCGCGGTGTCCAGCGCGCCCTCGGCCAGGGCGTCGCCCAGCCGCTCGATCACCACGTTGCGGTCGCTGTCGGAGGCGCGGATCCGCAAGCCCCCCTCACCGGACCGGTCGAGGGATCGGTCGACAGGCCGGTCGGCGGATTCGGCGGGAGCGGTCGGCGGGGTCGGGTCGGGCTGCTGGTCCATCGGCGGCTCTTCCTGGCGTGCGGTCCACGGCCGCCGAACGGAACCGACGCCCTGCTGATCGGCGATCGGCTCGGCGGCGTCTCCAGCATCACACGCGGCCGCGGTCGCAGCGTCCTCCAGTGCGACGAAGCGGCTGTACATCCTTCGGAGGAGGGGGGCACCCCCTACCGAAGGTAGGGGGTCCACACGACCGAAGTCCGATGCGCCCACCCCGCCCTGATTCCTAAGCTCCTGCGCATGGATGCTCTTTTGGATCTTCTGGGAACGGCCGTGGCCTCTCCCTGGTTCTATCTGGCGCTGTTCGCGGTCGCCGCGATCGACGGGTTCTTCCCCGTGGTGCCCAGCGAAAGCCTGGTGATCACCGCGGGCGTGTACGCGGTGTCGGGACAGCCCGACCCGTTCGCGGTCATCGCGGTCGCGGCGCTGGGGGCGTTCGTCGGCGACCACATCTCCTTCCTGATGGGCCGCGCCGGAGGCGGACGGCTGGGACGGTGGCTGCGGCCCGGAACCCGGCGGCACCGCGCGGTCGAATGGGCCAAGGCCACCCTGGCCGAACGCGGCGGGCTGATCCTGGTGGTGGCCCGCTACGTGCCCGGCGGCCGCACCGCGGTCACGATGACGATGGGCCTGACCGGCTACCGGGCCCGCTCCTTCACCTTCTTCGCCACGATCGCGGCGATCAGCTGGGCGGTGTACGGGACCGTCCTTGGCTACGTGGGCGGCGCGGCCTTCGAACACGACCCGATCCGCGGCCTGGCGCTGGGCCTGGGCCTGGCGATCGGCGTGACGGTCGTGGTGGAGACCGTGCGGTGGTGGCGTGCCCGCCGGCGCCGGGCCGCTGCGCAGGACACCGACAGCGCCGATGAGACCGGCGTAACCGCCCAGAGAGATGATCAAGCCTCCCTGACCCCCGCGAACATGACATCCTCGACAAATTCGTGAACATAGAGTGAACGATGCGGCCGTCTCCGGGGATCCAACAGGTGAACGGCCCCGACGGCGGGACGGCCGTTTCCGAGCGTGAGGGAGAGTATGCAAGCGCCAGACTTCAGTGCCGACTGGTACCGCAGCATCACCGAATGGGCCCACGGCATGCCGTCGTGGACCCATCCGGTGGCCGAGGTCGGCACCGATGCGGGGCTGCTGTTGTTCGCCGCGTTGTTCGTGGCGGGCTGGTGGCGGGCCCGCACCGCCGACTCGCGGGCGATGGGCCTGGCGCTGCTGGCCCCGGTGGGCATGGTCACCGCCTACCTGACCAGCGAGATCTCCAAGAGCTTCCTGCAGGAGGAACGCCCCTGCCGCGCGGTCGCGCACGCGATGAACATCGCCGCCTGCCCCGCCTACGGCGACTGGTCGTTCCCCAGCAACCACTCCACCATCGCCGCCGCCTCGGCCGCCGCGATCGTGGTGGCCTGGCGCACGATGGCGCCGCTGGTGCTGCCGCTGGCGGCGCTGATGGCCTTCTCCCGGGTGTACGTGGGGGTCCACTACCCCCACGACGTCGCCGCCGGGTACCTGCTGGGCGTGATCGTGGCGCCCGTGGTGGCGCTGCTGCTGGTCCGGCTGGTCGCGCCGCTGGTGACGACACTGCGCCGCATGCCGGTCGGGGTCCTGCTGCTCGGCCCCGCCCCCGCCGCCGTCGCGGCCACCGGCCCCGGCGCGGGCCCGATGACCCACGGACCGGCACACGGGCCAGCGCACGGCCAGACGCACGGGCCGGCGCACGGTCGGGGGCCGTCGGGTCAGGGGCCGCGCGGCTGGAACGACCACGACAACCCGGCCGCGGTGACCATGCCCGACGTCATGGGCGGCATCCCCGCGCCCCAGCGGCCCGCCCCGCCCCAACCCGGCCAGCACCCCCAGCCGGTCCACCCCCCGCAGAGCGGACACGCCCCCCAGGCCGGAGGACGGCACCGCCGCCCACCCGCCTGACCCCGCACCGCTCCCTCCACACCCCACGGGCCGTGGTCGCCGACCGACATCGGTGACCACGGCCCGTCGAACGTTTCCCCCGCCCCGGCCCCGCCGGCCGCAGGCGGATCAGTCCTTCCCGTGGGTCAGCCCGGCCTCGTACGCCACGATCGCGGCCTGCACCCGGTTGCGGACCTCCAGCCGCGTCAGGATCGCGCTGACATAGGCCTTCACCGTGCCCTCCACCACCCGCAGCCGCTCGGCGATCTCGGCGTTGGACAGGCCCTCGCCCACCAGCCCCAGCACCTGCCGCTCCCGCGGGGTGAGCGCCGCCACCCGCCGCCGCGCCGCAGCGTCCCGCGCCATCCGCCCGCCCCCGTCCAGCCGCCGGATCACCTGATGGGCCACCTGCGGCGACAGATAGGCCGCTCCCCCGGCCACCGCGTGCACCCCGGCCAGCAGCTCGCGCGGATCCCCCGACTTCAACAGGAAGCCGCTGGCCCCACCGGCCAGCGCGCGGGCGATGTACTCGTCCTCCCCGAACGTCGTCAGCATGACCACCCGGGTGCCGGGGGCGACCCGGCCCAGCTCGGCCGCCGCCGCCAACCCGTCCAGCCGGGGCATCCGGATGTCCAGCAACGCCACATCGGGCCGGTGCGCCAGCACCGACTCCACCGCCTGGTGCCCGTCGGCGGCCTCGGCGACCACCTCGATCCGCGGATCGGACTCCAGGATCGCCCGCACCCCCGCCCGGATCATCGCCTCGTCGTCGGCCAGCAGCACCCGGACCATCCCGTCCCCTCCCCAACGTTCACCATCACCAGCCCCACCACCGGCCCCGCCAACAGCCCCGCCGCCGACCCCGGTCACCGCGGTCCGTCCGATCGCCGGTCCTGGTCGTCGCCCGGCGTCTCCACCACGGCCGTGTGGAAGGCGTCCTTGTGCGACAACCGGTCTCCGGTGAAGCACAACCGGTAGATCATGCCCATCCCCAGCAGGTTGGCGTCGGGCCGGTAGTACCGGCACTCGGCGCCCGGCGGCTCGGGCGCCCGCACCCGGTCGGCGTCGGAGCTCATCACCTGCCGGTCGGGCAGCACCGGCTGCACCCGCGCCCGCTCCTGCCCCACGTGCAGCGCCGCGAAGTCGGCCGGACGCAGCACCGAGTTCATCGTGGCGTGCACGTAGTAGCCGACCATCACCGTGGCCAGCACCGCCAGCAGCCCCGCCGGAACCATGATCACATCGGCCAGGCCGCGGCGCACCCGCCGCCGCTCCCGCGCCAGCACCAACGCCGACTCCGACACCCCGCCCGGCACCCCTCCCGGCACCCGCAGCTCCCCGGCGGCTACGCCGCCTTGGTCGGGGACCCGCGCGGGCGCCTGCTCTGCTGCCTGCTCTGCTGCCTGCTCTGCTGCCTGCTCTGCTGCCTGCTCTGCTGCCTGCTCTGAGGTCTGCTCTGAGGTCTGGTCGGGATGGCGCAGCGGTGGTGTGGCGGGCAGGTCGGCCACCACCTGGAACCCGCCGTCGCCGGTCGGTCCCGCCCGCAGCGTCCCGCCCGCGACCCGGACCCGTTCGGCCAGCCCCGTCAGCCCGTGCCCGCCACCCGCCAGCACCGCCCCCTCACCGGCGGCAGGACCGTTCACGATCTCCACCCGCAGCCCGTCGTGCCCGCCGTGCCCGCCGTCCAGCCGCACCGCCACCGCGGCGCCCGGCGCGTGCTTGACCGCGTTGGTGATCGCCTCCTGCACCACCCGGTACACCGCCAACGCCGCCATCGGCGCCACCGCCGCGCCCGCCGGCCTGTCCGCCAGCCCGCCCGCCAGCCCGCCCGCCAGGGTGACCCGCACCCCCGAGGACCGGGCCCGCCGCACCAGCTCGGCGACCCCCTCCGCCACGCCCTCGGCCGCCGGACGCACCGGCCCGTCCTCCTGCGGCTCCGCCGCTGCGGCGTCCTCCCGCAACACCCCGATGATCTCCCGCAGGTGCGCGGTCGCCTCCGCCGCGCCCGCCCGCAGCTCGGCCGCCGCCCTCCGGTGGCGCTCCTCCAGCTCCGGCGCCACCTGCAACGCCCCCGCCCGCACCGCGATCAACGCCAGTTCGTGGCCCAGCGAGTCGTGCATCTCCTGGGCGATCTGCGCCCGCTCCCGCAACCGCTCCCGCTCGGCCGCGATGCGCTGCTCGCGCTCCAGCTGCTCGGCCCGCTGCCATCCGGCGTACACCAGCTGCTGGTACTGCCGCCAGGCCCGGCCCGCCAGCCACGGCAGCACCCCCAGCAGCACCAGCCACACCGTCAGCGGGAACCACACCGTCACGCTCACTCCGCGCGCCAGGTTCAGCGCCGCGCCGCCCAGCAGGATCAGCACGAACATCCACAGCACCGGCCGCGCCGCCTGCGTGCGCCGCCCCGCCAGGTAGGCCAGCACCGGGAAGGCGAACACGAAGTTGCCGTGCAACGGCAGCGTCATCGACACCAGCAGCAGTGCCGCCACCGGGAACGCCCGCGACACCAGCACCGCGGCCGCCACCATCGCCAGCCCCGCCGCCTGCGCCCACCAGTCGGCCGTCATCCGCACCGGCAGGAACGTCCCCGCCACCACCGGCACCGCCAACCCCCACCCCAGCAGCACATCGGCCCACACCGCGCGGCGCGAGGGCCGCGCCACCGCCCCGCGCACCACCCCCACCACATCCACCGGACCCGCCCCACCGGGGCGCACCGTACGGGAAAGGGCGTGAGGCGCCGCGCGAAGCCGGGTGACCAGGCCATCGCGCAGCCGAGCAGGGCCGTTCATGCCCGCCACGCTACAAGCGCGCGATCACCGTCGGCACTGACGAAAGTCACCCCCGGCCTCCTCCGATACGGTGGGGCCGTGACGACCCTGTGGGACCGGGTGACGCGGTGGCTGCGCGAACCGGACGCCGCCGGCACCGCCGCTGGCACCGCCCCCGGCGCCCCCGCCGACGGCCCCGGCAGCCCCGGCAGGGGACGCATGGGCGCCGTGACCGCCGCCGCCGACGCCGCCCTGGCCGTCGTGCTCGCCATCGTCGTGCTGGCCATCTCCGCCAACGCCCAGCGCCTCACCGACCGCGACCTGTGGCCCGGCGGCGTCGTCCTGATCCTGCTGGGCACCCTGATCATGGCGGTGCGGCGCCGCCACCCCATGATCACCCTGGTCGTGCTGACCCTGGTCGTCCCGCTGTACTACCCGCTGGGCTACCCCGACGGGCCGCTGGGCGTGGTGTTCTTCGCCGCGCTGTTCAACGCCGCCGTCCACTGCCGCCCCGCCGTCCCCCTCGGCGCCGTCATCGTCATCAACGCCGCCATCCCCCTGGTCGCCTTCCTCAAGCACGACGGCACCGGCGCCCTGGTCGACGGCCCCGCCGTGGCCTTCCTCACCGCCACCCTGCTGCTGCTGTCCGCCCTCGGCATGTACGTGCGCAACCGCCGCGTCCGCGCCCTGGCCGCCGAGGCGCGCGCCGCCGCCGCCGAACGCGACCGCGAGGAACAGGCCCAGCGCCGCGCCACCGAGGAACGCCTGCGCATCGCCCGCGAACTCCACGACGTGCTGGCCCACCAGATCTCCCTGATCAACGTGCAGGCCGGCGCCGCCCTGCACCGCCGCGACGACCCCGAACGCGCCTACCAGGCCCTGACCACCATCAAGGCCGCCAGCAAACAGACCCTGCGCGAACTGCGCGGCGTGCTGGGCGTCCTGCGCCAGCTCGACCAGAGCGACACCGAACCGGTCACGCCCGCCCCCACCCTGGACCGCCTCCAGGACCTGGCCGACCAGACCACCGCCGCGGGCCTGCACGTCGAGCTGCACACCCACGACAACACCGGCACCGATAGCAGCACCGGCATCGGCACCGGCAGGGGCAGCGGCGCGTCCGTGCCCGCGCCGGTCGCCCTGGCCGGCTACCGCATCGTCCAGGAAGCCCTCACCAACGCCCTACGGCACTCCGGGGCCCGCACCGCCACCGTCACCGTCCACCACACCGGCGACGCGGTCACCCTGCGGATCGACGACGACGGCACCGGCCCCACCGACCCCGCCGCCCTGGACCGCGGCAACGGCCTGCGCGGCATGGCCGAACGCGCCGCCACCGTCGGCGGCCACCTCACCGCCGGACCCCGCCCCGGCGGCGGCTTCCGCGTCCACGCCCACCTGCCCCTCAGCGACCCCACCGACCCCACCGACCCCGCCGCTCCCGCCGCTCCCGACCTGCCCTCCACCGAACCGCCCGAGCACGACCCCGGAAAGGACCACCACACGTGATCCGCGTGGCACTGGCCGACGACCAGACGCTGGTGCGGGCGGGCTTCCGCTCCATCCTGGAAGGCGAGGACGACATCGCCGTCGTCGCCGAGGCCGGCAACGGCGAACAAGCCGTTCACCAGGCCCGGCAGCACCGCCCCGACGTGGTGCTGATGGACATCCGCATGCCCGTCCTCGACGGCCTGGAGGCCACCCGCCGCATCATCGCCGACCCCCACCTGTCGGGCGTCCGGGTCGTCATCCTCACCACCTTCGACCTGGACGACTACGTCTATGGCGCCATCAAGGCCGGAGCCAGCGGCTTCCTGGTCAAGGACACCGAACCCCCCGAACTCATCCACGGCGTCCGCGTCGTGGCCCGCGGCGACGCCCTGCTGGCCCCCACCGTCACCCGCCGCCTGATCGCCGAGTTCGCCTCCCGCATCACCGCCCCGCCCCCGGCCGCCGAACTCGACGCCCTCACCGACCGCGAACGCGAGGTCCTGCACCTGGTCGCCGCCGGACTGTCCAACGAGGAGATCGCCGCCCGCCTGGTCCTCAGCCCCGCCACCGCCAAGACCCACGTCAGCCGCATCCTGGCCAAACTCGGCGCCCGCGACCGCGCCCAACTGGTCGTCCTGGCCTACGAGACCGGCATGATCCGCCCCGGCTGGCTCGGCTGACCGGCCCCGTCCCGCCCAGGCCGACGTGACCCGCGCCACACCGCCGTACCGCAACCCCGCCTCCCCGCGCGGGGTTTCCGGAAAGGTGACGGCACCCACGACGGCACCCCACCCCCCATCCGCCACCGACCCGGACGAGGAGAGAACCGGCGGACACGGCACCGAACAGGGCGGCGCGCAGGACCCCACCGCCCTGCGGGTCATCGCCGACCTGACCCTGGACGCCGACCTCGGCTTCGCCACCCTGTACGACGCCTACCAGAACGCGGTGTACTCCACCGCCCTGCGCCTGAGCGGCCACCGCCAGGAAGCCGAGGACCTGGCCGCCGAGACGTTCCTGCGCGCCTACCGCGCCCTGTGCGGCTACGACCCCGACCGCATCGCCGCCCTGCGCCCCCGCGCCTGGCTGCTGACCATCCTGACCAACCTGTGGCGCAACGGCCTGCGCACCGCCGCCCGCCGCCCCCGCACCACACCCCTCGCCGGGCCCCGGACCGACGACTCCCCCGACCCGGCCGCCCACCAGATCCCCGACCCCTCCCCGGGCGTCGAGACCACCGTCGCCCACCGCGAGACCGGCCGCGAACTGGCCGCGCTCCTACAGCACCTACCCCCCGCCCAACGCGCCGCCGTCGTCCTGCGCCACGTCGGCGACCTGCCCATCCACGAGATCGCCACCGTGCTCGACCTGCCCGAGGGCACCGTCAAATCCCACATCTCCCGTGGCCTGACCCGGCTCCGCAGACTCCACACCACACCCGGCGCCGCCACATCCGGCACCACCGCACCCAGCACCACCCCGGGGGACCCACGATGACACCCACCCACGCCACACCCGACCCGACCGAGACCAACGCGCTGGCCGAAACCAACGCGCTGGCCGAGACCGCCGCCGCGCTGGGCGACCTGACCGCCGACGCCCCGCCCACCCTGCTGGACCGCATCGTCGCCCGCCGCATCACCATCCCCGCCCCCTTCCTGGCCGGGGCCGAACACCGCGCGCCAGGCGCCCCGGACGCCGGGCCGGACCCGGCCGAGGACCTGACGCACCTGCAGATCGCCTTCACCGACCACGGCGTGGCCTACCTGCGTCCGGGAACCGACACCGCCGCCTTCACCGCCGACTTCCGCGCCCGCTTCGCCCGCCCCCTGCTGCCCGCCGACCGGCCCCCCGCCGGGCTGCTGCCCGCCCTGCGCGCCGGACGCCCCGGCGACCTGCGCCTGGACCTGCGCGGCCTCAGCGACTTCGAGACCGCCGTGCTGCGCGCCGCCGCCACCATCCCCCGCGGCCAGACCCGCCCCTACGCCTGGATCGCCGCCCAGGCCGGACGCCCCAAGGCCGTGCGCGCCGTCGGCTCGGCCCTGGGCCGCAACCCCGTCCCGCTGCTGATCCCCTGCCACCGCGTCACCCGCTCCGACGGCAGCCCCGGCCAGTACATCTTCGGCGCCGACACCAAGATCCGCCTGCTGCGCGCCGAGAACGTCAACCTCGACGAGGTCACCGACCTGGCCCGCCACCGCGTCCACTTCCTGGCCTCCGACACCACCGGCGTGGTGTGCTACCCCACCTGCCACAACGCCCGGCGCATCACCCCCGCCCACCGGCACGGCTTCGCCACCCTGGCCGAGGCCCGCGCCGCCGGATACCGGCCCTGCCGCCACTGCCGCCCCGCCGTCCCCGCATGACCGGCGGCCCCACGCACACCGGTACGGCACGCGACAGCGGTCAGGGGACGGGGACCTCCACATACCCGGGCGCGCCGCGCTCCACCTCGGCGCGCCCGGCCGTCACCTCGGCCACCCACGCCTCGAACCCCGCCAGCTCCGGCACCGGCACCGCCACATCGGCCTCGACCCCGGCCCCGTAGCGCACCTCGCCCGGCTGGGTGCCGCGCCCGTGCAGGTCGCCCAGGAAACGCCCGGCCAGCCCGTGGTCGACCCGCACCGTCACCGTCACCACCGGCCGCAGCTCCACCACACCGACCGCCTCGACGGTCTCGGCGACCGCCTGCCCGTAGGCGCGCACCAGCCCGCCCGCGCCCAGCTTCACCCCGCCGAAGTACCGCGTCACCACCGCCGCGACGCCGGTCAGCTCCCGCCGGACCAGCACCTCCAGCATCGGGATGCCCGCCGTCCCGGCCGGTTCCCCGTCGTCGTTGCTCTTGGTGATCTCCCCGTGCTCGCCCACCACATAGGCGGTGCAGTTGTGGGTGGCGTCCCGGTGCGCCCGCCGGTGCGCCGCCAGGAACCCCACCGCCTCGGCCTCGGTGCCGACCCGGGCCAGCGTGCACACGAAACGGGACCTGCGGATCTCCAGCTCGTGGGAGCCCGACTGCTTGATCATTCGCATGACCAGCCCGAGTGTACGGCCCGCCGCCCGAGCCCGCCGGGCCGGGCCGAACGCCACCGAACACGGCACCGGGCCAGGGCGCGGCAGCCCGCCCGCGGGTCCGTAGAGCCGTCCGGCGTCACCGCGCGCACCGGCGAACGCGAGGATCTCCCCGCGTCGCCAAGCCATGCGCCCACCCACGCGGGTGGGTTCAAGCCCGGCCCCAAGAGCGACGGCGGCCTCGTTCAGCCTTGAGAGCCGGCCTTAGGGTCAGCCCTTGGGGAACGGCCAGGGGTTGGGCCGGCACCCGTACAGCGACTTGGTCTGCTGCACCATCACCGGGGCCCGCCGTCCCGGCCCCGGGCAGTTCTGGTGCCCGTGGCCCAGCAGGTGGCCGACCTCGTGGTTGATCACGTATTCGCGGTAGGTCGCCAGGTCCCGGCCGTAGGAGGCCGCGCCCTGACCCCACCGCCGCGCGTTGATCACCGCGCGGCCGTTCTGCCCGCACGACAGCTGCCCGCCGGTCCGCAGCGGCAGGCACAGCCGGTCGGTCATCGCCGGGCTGGTCAACGCCACCCGGAACCGCACCGGCCCGCCCGCCACCCGCACGAACCGCATCCGCCCGCCCTGCCCCCAGCTACGCCGGTCGTTGAGCACCCGGTGGACCTGCGCGGCGAACTCCTCGCCCCGGAACGGCAGCCCCCGCTCCACCTCCACCGCGTACCGCACCACGGCCCCCCTGGACCCGGCGGGCGCCGGGGCGGTGCCCGGCACCACCGCGTACCGGCCGCGGCCCGACACCGGCACCGCCACCCGCGGCGGCTGGCGCCGCCCGTTGACGACCGGCCCGCGCGGCGAGGACGGCGTGGGCGGCGCGGTGCGCACCGCCGTGCGGCCGCCCGTGCCCCCCGACGTCGACGACGGCGGCGCCGGATCGGGCCGTTTCTCACCGGCGCTGCCGTGGTCGCCCAGGACCATCACCGCGACGCCCCCGCCGCCCGCCACCAGCACCACGGCCCCGGCCGCCGCCAGCCACACCCCCCGGCCGCGGCGCGGGCGCCGCGGGCGCGCGGGAGCCAGGGGTTCCTTGAGGTTGTGCACCGCTGCTCCGGTCACGTCAGGCGCCGCACGGGGCCGAGCACATCGGCGCGCCGGCAGCGGCGGACGGACCCGGGCGCACGCCCGCCCCCGACGAGGCCGCGCACCCCGGCGTCCTGTGGCCGTGCCCCCGCCACGTCCCGCCGCTACCCGATCAGCAAACCCGCAGATCCTAACGCGCCCCGTGCGTCACACACGCATCAACGGCCACTTCGGGCGCGTCCAGACGGGGCCGGGACGGGTATGGCGCGTTCCACGGCGAAACGCCGTCGGCGGGTTCAGCCGATCATGGGGATGACGTCGGCGATCGAGTTCACCACGTGGGAGGGCCGGAACGGGAACCGCTCCACCTCCTCCTTGCGGGTCACGCCGCTGAGCACCAGGATCGTCTCCAGCCCCGCCTCCACGCCCGCCACCACGTCGGTGTCCATCCGGTCACCGATCATCGCGGTGGACTCCGAGTGCCCGCCGACCGCGTTCAGGGCGCTGCGCATCATCAGCGGGTTGGGCTTGCCGACGAAGTAGGGCTCCACCCCGGTCGCCTTGGTGATCATCGCGGCGACCGCGCCGGTCGCCGGCAGCGACCCCTCCAGCGACGGCCCGATCGGGTCGGGGTTGGTGGCGATGAACCGCGCCCCGTTCTCGATCAGCCGGACCGCCTTGGTGATCTGCGAGAAGCTGTAGGTGCGGGTCTCGCCCAGCACCACATAGTCCGGCTCCAGGTCGGTCAGCACGTACCCGGCCTCGTGCAGCGCCGTGGTCAGTCCCGCCTCGCCGATCACATACGCCGATCCCTCGGGCCGCTGGTCGGCCAGGAACCGCGCGGTCGCCAGCGCCGAGGTCCAGATCGCCTCCGGCGGCACCCGCAGCCCCAGCGTCGCCAGCCGCGCCGACAGGTCCCGCCGGGTGTAGATCGAGTTGTTGGTCAGGATGAGGAACGGCCGTCCCGACTCCGCCAACCGCCGCACGAACTCGTCCGCGCCGGGGATCGCCTGCCCCTCGTGCACCAGCACCCCGTCCATGTCCGACAGCCACGACTCGATCGGCTTGCGTTCGCTCATGTGCGCCATTGTCGCAGCATCCACCCCCACCGGCGGCCGTCGCCCCGCCCTACCGTCCGCCGCGTGGCCAGCGCTAATGTGGCCCCGTGAGTGATCATCTGCGTAACGGAACCGACATCCGCCAGATCGACCCGCCGGACCTGGCCGCCGGCCCCGGCTACAGCCACGCGGTGTCGGTCGATGTCCCCGGCCGTCTGGTCGTCATCAGCGGCCAGGTCCCGGTGGACGCCGACGGCGCCCTGGTCGGCGAGGGCGACCTGCGCGCCCAGCTGGACCAGATCTTCACCAACCTGTCGGCCGCCCTCAAGGCCGCGGACGCCACCTGGCACCACGTCGTCAGGCTCGGGTTCTTCCTGCGCGACATCGGTCAGGTCGCGACCCTGCGGGAGGTGCGCGACCGCCACCTGCCCGCGGGCGTCACCCCCGCCAGCACCCTGGTGGAGGTGTCGGGCCTGGTCAACGACGCCTTCCTCGCCGAGATCGAGGCCTGGGCCGTCGTCCCCCGCAACGACGGCTAGCGAGGACCCGGCACGGCATCCCGGCACGGCATCAGGACGGCAAAAGGCCCCGGCGGTGACCGCCGGGGCCTTACGCCGTCACGCGTCGGGTCAGACGTTCACCCCGAAGTCGGCGGCGATCCCGGACAGGCCGGAGGCGTAGCCCTGGCCGACCGCGCGGAACTTCCACTCCGGACCGTTGCGGTACAGCTCACCGAACACCATGGCGGTCTCGGTGGAGGCGTCCTCCGACAGGTCGTAACGGGCGATCTCCCCGTTGCCGGCCTGGTTGACCACCCGGATGAAGGCGTTGCGGACCTGGCCGAAGTTCTGGCCGCGACCGTCGGCGTCGTAGATCGACACCGGGAAAACGATCTTGGTGACCTCGGCGGGAACGCCCTGCAGGTTCACCTTGATCTGCTCGTCGTCACCCTCGCCCTCACCGGTGAGGTTGTCACCGGTGTGCTCCACCGAGCCGTCGGGGCTCTTGAGGTTGTTGAAGAACACGAAGTGCTGGTCCGACAGCACCCTGTTGTCGGCGCCCACCAGCAGCGCGCTGGCGTCCAGGTCGAAGTCGGTGCCGGTGGTGGTGCGCACGTCCCAGCCCAGACCCACCACGACCGCGGTCAGTCCGGGAGCCTCCTTGGTCAGAGAGACGTTGCCGCCCTTGCTCAGACTGACTCCCACTGTCCTACCTCCGTATCGGCTCCGCGCGGACGCCTGCCGCCCACACGGTCTGTAACGAGAACGGTAGTCACTTCGCGCCGGTTCCCCCACCCGATCCGGTGACTTCCGCACGGCGTGTCATACGGAACATGTCATACCGGGCATGCCATAGCGGGCATGTCATACCGGACGCCTCACTCCCCGGCGACCCACCCCGCCGGGGCGCCGAACGCCTGCGGCAGGTCGAACGCCGCCACCAGCTCCGCCGCGTGCGGAGCCAGCGCGTCGCACATCCGCCGGCGCGCCCGCCACACCCGGTCCAGCAGCCCCGCACCGGCCACGCCCTCGTTGAGCAGGACGTCGGCGCGGCGCTCCATCCACTCCAGCGCGTGCAGGCCCGCCAGCCTCCGCAGCACCGCCGGGCCGTCGCCCAGCGCCTCGGCCAGGATCGTCAGCATCATCCGGTCGCCCAGCGCCGTGGCCGTCCGCGACGCCAGCGCCAGGTTGTCGTTCCAGGCGGTGAACGGCTCGGCGCCGCCCGCCCGCGCCGTCGCCACCCGCTCGGCCAGCCGCTCGCGCAGCCGCCGCTCGACCGCCCCGGCCATCGCCAGCCACATCCGCGGCTCCACCAGCTCCTCGTCGGGAAAGTCGCCCTGCGGCACCGCGGCCTCGGGCGGCATCCGGTAGTGGTCCAGGTCCGCCATCGCCCGCGCGGTGTCGAACAGCACCAGCGCGTTGTCGCCGCCCGCGCTCAGGTAGGCGTGGGCCAGCCCCCGGTAGGCGTTGAGCCGGTCGGTGGCGGCGAACCCCGGCGCGCCGCTGTGCACCCGGCACCGCGCCACCGTCTCCTGCGCCAGCGCCGTCGCCGCCGCCTTCAGCAACGCCAGGTCCCGGTCCACCGCCGACCACGGCGCCCACGCCGTCCCCCCGCCCTCGCCGCCGCCCTCGCCGCCGCCCTCGCCACCACCGTCGCCGCCGCCGTCGCTTTCGCCGGCCGCGGGCGCGGCGGGACGGTGGCCCTTGACGTGGGAGGCCACCACCGTCAGCGCGTACGCCGACGCCACCGCCCCCAGCACCGCCTCCTGCTGGTTGCGGTAGTCGGTCAGCGGACGGCGCGGCGCCAGCCGCCCCAGCGTGGTCCGGCCCGCCGAGTGCGCCCACAGCGTCCCCGCCGCCGCCCGCGTGATCGCCGCCGACGCCGACACCACCGCCCGCCACACCGGCGGCGCGATCCCCATCGACCGCGTCAGACGCTGCGCCGCCCCGCCCGCCGGATCGCGCAGCACCCCGTCGGCGTCGATGGAGGCCCCGTCGCGCAGCCACGCCTCGTAGGGCACCCGCAGCCCCTCCAACCGCACCGCCGCGTAGTCCACCGGCAGGCCCGAGGAGTCGGGAGCCTCCATGATCCGCACGCCCGGCGGCACGTTCCCCTCGGCGTCGCGCAGCCGCGCCACGAACACGAACACCCCGCGCTCGGCCCCGTCGTGCTCCAGCGTGGCGTACACCGCGGCGGTCTTGGCGACGGCCGGGTGCGCGGTGCTGGTGGGGAACTTCGCCGCCGCCGCGTCCGGGCTGGTCAGCACGAACTCGCCGGTCGCGGCGTCGAAGCGGGCCAGGGTGCGCGGCGACAGATGGCTGTTGCTGCGGCCCACCTCGGTCATCAGCAGCGTCCCGCACGCCGCCATCGACTCCAGCTCCGCGCGCTCGGCGCGCGGCCCGGTCCGCTCGTCCCCGAACGCCAGGATCGGCCCCAGCGCCAGCGTGTAGTGCAGCAGCATCACATGGAACAACGCCGGATCGGCGATCGCCGCGCGCTCCAGCAGCGCGCACAGCACCCCCGGATCCTCCAGCAGCTCCGGCGCGGCGGGCGCGGCCCGGCCCGCCCGCGCCAGCCGCCGGTAGGTCAGCTCCTGCCGCTCCCTCAGGGTCAGCCCGTCGGGCAGGACGCAGAACTCCTCGGGGACCGCCTCGGCCAGCCAGGCCGCGACCTTGGGCTCCAGCGCCGGACCGTGCACCAGCCGGCGCAGGCGGTCGGTGTCAACGCGCGTCTCGGCGTGCGCCTCGGCGTCCATGGGATGCTCCCGTCAGTCTCGGGGGGTCGCGGTCATCAACAAAACCCTCAACGGGCCGCCGCCGCCGGCACGCCGCGCGACGCGCCCCTCAGGAGGGGACGTCGGAGGGCTCCTCGTCGGGCGCCGTCACCTCCGGCGAGGACTTGCTCACCTCCGGGGAGGCCTTGCCGACCTCGGATGCGGCGTCCCGCCCGGCGAGCGGGGGCGGCGCGGCCGTCGCCCCGCCGGGCGGAGCGGTCCGCCGCCGGTCCCGCAGCGGCGTCACCGTCGCCACGTCCCGCACCGTCATCCGCGCGCACTGGCACAACGCGCCGCCCGCGCCGCCCTCGACGAACACCGTCGCGCCCGCCCGGTGCACCGCGCGCAGCGTCGCCGGCAACCGCACCGGTTTGACGATGCAGTCGGCCAGCGCCCGGTGCAGGTCGTCGTCGTCGCCGTAGACGCGGCCCCGCACCGGCGAGTGCACCGTCACCTCCAGCGGCCGCTGCCGCATCGGGCGGATCATCGCGTACCACTCGTCGTCGGCCCCGGCCATCGCCGGATGGTGCGACAGGTAGGGCACCGCCAGCCGCGCCGCGCGCACCCCCGACTCCCGCGCCACCGCCAGCACCCGGTCCAGCTCGGCGTCCGGGCCGCTGACCACCGTCGCCGACGGCGCGTTCAGGCACGCCACCACCACCCGACCCGCGCCCGCCCCCTCGGCCTCGGCGCGCGCGATGCACTTGAGGGTGGCCGCCTCGTCGGCCTCCAGCAGCCCCATGCCGCCGCCCCCGCCGCGCCGCGCCAGCACCCCCACCAGGTCGGCCGCCATGCGCGCGCCGTCGGTGACCGAGAACGCCCCGGCGCACACCAGCGCCGCGATCTCCCCGAAGCTCTGCCCGACCGCGAACCGCGGCATCACCCCCGCCGCCCGCAGCACCCGGTCCACCGCCACCGAGGCGGTGTAGGCCGCCAGCTGCGCCACCCCCGGCAGCCGCGCCGCCTCCCGGTAGGTGTCGGGGTCCTCCAGCAGGATCCGCCGCAGCGAGGGCCATCGCTCCCGCGGCAGCGCCTCCTGCACCGCGTCCACCACGTCACCGACCACCCGCGCCGGTCCCGGCCCCCGCGCCGCCAACGTCACCAGGTCCGGCGCGCCCGCCGACCCGGTGCCCGGGAACAGCAGCGCGCACACCGCATCGGGCCTGAGCCGTCCCATCCAGTCAGCCGACGACGACACGCGGACACCCCTTACCTCAACGGAAGACCCACGTCTCCGAAGGGATAAACGCCGTTTGGTCTGTAGTTATGGAACAAAAGTTACAAACTGGGATTATTCACTCATGAAATCGGTCTGACAACCATCAGTGGTCCCGTCCCGGGGGACCCGGCGGACCGATCGGCCACACAGGGTCCGGTCACCAGCGGCCGGACCGGGGAGCGCCCATGAACCAACGTCCGGACGCCCGCCGCCCGCGGTCCGAGCGGCCCGTCACCCCTCCGCAGCCGTCCTACCCCCGGCCACCCCGCACCGAACCGACCAGTCCGCAACCGGCCGCCGCACCCCCGGCCCCTCCCGCGCCCGCCCAGCGCTGGGCGATCCGCGGCACCGGCGCGTTCCTGCCCGAACGCCGCGTCCCCAGCGGCGAGCTGTCGGCGTCCCTGGGCCTGCCCCCGGACTGGATCGAGGAACGCACCGGCATCCGCACCCGCCACGTCGCGGACGACGCACAGGCCGCCTCCGACCTGGCCGCCCTCGCCGCGCGCCGCGCCCTGGAGGCCGCCGGACTGCGCCCGGACGACCTCGGACTGATCGTGCTGGGCACCTCCACCCCCGACGAACTCGGCCCCTCCACCGCCTGCCGCGTGCAGGCGCTGCTCGGCGCGACCGGCGCCGCCGCGTTCGACGTCGCCGCCGCGTGCAGCGGCTTCGTCTACGGCCTCCAGGCCGCCGTCGGCTGGCTGGCCACCCAGCGCGGCGCCGCGCCCTACGCCCTGGTGATCGGCGTGGAGGTCTACTCCCGCTTCCTCAACCACCGCGACCGCGCCACCGCCGCGCTGTTCGGCGACGGCGCGGCCGCCGCCGTCGTCGGGCCCGTCCCGGCCCCCTACGGCGTGCTGTCGCTGACCCTGGGCTCCGACGGCACCCGCGCCGGCGACGTGCTGATCCCCGCGGGCGGCAGCCGCCTGCCCGCCACCCCCGACACCCTGGCCACAGCCGGCCACACCATCCACATGGACGGCCGCGCCGTCCGCGAGTTCATCACCGCCACCCTGCCCCGCCTGGTCGACGAGGGCTGCCAGGCGGGCGGCGTCAAACCCGCCGACCTGGCCCTGGTGGTCCCGCACCAGCCCAACCCCAAACTGGTCGCGGCCCTGGCCGACCGCTGCGGCCTGGACCCCGACCAACTGGTGATCGCCGGAAGCGACGTCGGCAACATCGGCGCCGCCAGCCTCCCCTACGCCCTGGACCGGGCCGTGCGCACCCGCGGCGTCGCCCCCGGCGAACTGGTGCTGCTGGCCGGGTTCGGAGCCGGCATGACCTGGGGCCACGCCCTGATCAGCTGGCCGCCCGGAAGCGAGGCGCCCCGCTGACCACCTGAAGGCGAGGGCTCGGCGGCGCCGGTCCCGCCGCCTGGGCGACCGCCCTACACGTGCTCCATCACCAGCATCGCGCTGGTGTCGGGCTCCAGCGCCTCGAACACGTGCCGGGCGTCGCCCGGATAGGCCACGTAGTCGCCGGGCCCCATCTCCACCGGGTCGTCGGCCGGGCCCACCAGCGCCCGCCCGGCGGCCAGCACCACGTGCTCCAGCGTGCCGGGGATGTGCGGCTCCGACACCCGCGGCGGCCCCGGCCACGCCACGATCCGGTACAGGTCGCGCCGCGCCCCCGGCGGGCAGGAGGCCAGCAGCGTCGCGGCGTACCCGGCCTGCTCGGCGTGGGTGACCGGGCCCTCCCCGGCCCGCACCACCCGCACCGTGGGGCGCGGCGGGTCCACCAGGCGGCTGAACGTCACCCCCAGCGCGGTCGCCAGCGCCCACAGCACCTCCACGCTCGGGTTGCCGGCGCCCGACTCCAGCTTCGACAGCGTCGACTTGGCGACCCCCGCGCGCTTGGCCAGCTCGGTCAGCGACAGCCCCGCGCGCTCGCGTTCGCGCCGCAGCGCCATCGCGATCAGCGTGCCCAGCTCCTCCGGCCCCGGTCCCATGCACCGCTCCCGTGTTCGTTCTGCGCTACCAGATGTTCGATTTGACGAACAACGCCCCTGGGGTTCACTGTAATGGACATGCGTTCACTCTGGCGAACACTGGATCGCGGCACGCTCCGCGACATCGCCCTGGTCTGCCTGGCCGACGCCCTGGTCGGCGCCTCCTTCGGCGCGATCGCCGTCGCCGGGGGACTGCCCCTCTGGGTGCCGATCGTCATGTCCCTGCTGGTGTTCGCGGGCGGCTCGCAGTTCGCCGCCGTCGGCGTGGTGCTGGCCGGGGGCGGCGCGCTCGCCGCCGTCGCCGCCGGGCTCATCCTCAACGCCCGCCTGCTGGTGTTCGGCTTCGCCGTCGCCGACGTGCTGGACCACGGCACCCCGCGCCGCCGCCGCTGGGCCCGCCTGCTCGGCGCGCACCTGGTGACCGACGAGTCCGTCGCCTTCACCCTGCGCCACCGCGACCCGCACCGCCGCCGCGCCGCGTTCTGGATCAGCGCCGTGGGCCTGTTCGTGGTCTGGAACCTGGCGGTCCTGGTCGGGGCCCTGGCCGGCCGCGTCATCGGCGACACCGACGCCCTCGGCCTGGACGCCGCCTTCCCCGCCGTGCTGCTGGCCCTGGTGCTGCCCGCCCTCACCGGCCCGGGCCGGGGACGGCTGCGCGCCGCCGCCCTGACCGGCGCGCTGGTCGCCGTGGCCGCCACCCCGCTGCTGCCCGCGGGACTGCCGGTCCTGCTCGCCCTGGCCGGCCTGGTGTTCACCCTGCGCCGCACCGCCCCCGCCAACGGTTCCGATACCGAACCCGCCTCCGAGTCCGAGATCCAGTCCGCCCCGCAGGAGGTCCGCTGATGCCCGTCCTGGCCATCGTCGCCCTGGCCGCCGGAACCTACGCCCTGCGCCTGGCCGGCCCCCTGTTCCAGGGCCGCCTGCGGCTGCCCGAACGCCTGCGGGACCTGCTCACCGACGCCGCCACCGTCCTGCTGGTCACCCTGGCCGCCACCGCCGCCCTCACCCAGGGCGACGGCCCGGCGGGCTGGGCGCGCCCCGCCGGGGTGCTGGTCGCCGCCGTCCTGGTGCTGCGCCGCGCCCCGTTCCCCGTCGTCGTGATCGCCGCCGCCGCGACCTGCGCCCTGCTGCGCCTGTGCGGCCTGTCCTGACCCTCCCGCTCTGACCGCCCGCCCGCCGGGACGCCGCCCACCCCTGGAGGCCGTCCCGGCGGACACCGTCGCGCCGCCGTGGGGATGGAGGAGCTCATCCTGTCCGGCTGGCCCCCGTTGCGGTCACCTGGCTCAGGCGGGCTCGCCGCGCAGCACGAACACGCCCCACCCCAGGTAACGGCGCCCATAAGCCAGATGGGAACGCCGCGCCCGGTCGGCGAACGCCCGCATCTCCCCGGCGCGCGGATCCCCGGGGTGGGCCTTCAACCACTGGTGGACCGTCCACCACTGCGAGGCCACGTACCGGTCCCAGTCGCCGGTGTCGGCGAGCACCATCTCCACCAGCTCGACCCCGGCCGCCTCGAACCGGTCCAGCGTGCCCGCCAGGTCGGCGAACTCGTCGGGCTTGCAGCCCAGCGCCGCATACGCCGCGGGCGGCGGCGTCTCGTTCCAGAACACCTCGCCCACCAGCAGCAACCCGCCGGGGGCCAGCGCGGGACGCATCACCTCCAGCGTCCCGGCCAGGCCCCCGCCGATCCAGGTCGCGCCGATGCAGCAGACCACGTCGAACGCCCCCGGCTCGGCCCGGTGGGCCCCGGCGTCCCCGTGCACGAAACGCACCCGTTCGGCCACCCGCAACTCCTCGGCGCGGGCACGGGCGGCCGACAGGAACACCTCGCTGAGATCCACCCCGACGCCGTGCGCGCCGCGCTCGGCCGCCCAGCGGCACAGCATCTCGCCCTTGCCGCACGCCAGGTCCAGGATCCGCGCCCCCGGCGCGATCCGCGCGACCTCACCCAGCAACCGCAGCCTGTCATCGGTGAACGGGTTGAGAACGCGGTGCTCGGACTCGGCGATCTCGTGCTGCCACAGGGTGGACACCTGTCACGACTCCTCACGGGACGGGAAACGACCGCCCGCCATCATGGAGGGGAGGCCCGGCGCCCGCCAGCCGTTTTCCGTTCGCGGCCGTTTCGCGTTGACGATCGCCGGCCCTCTCTGGACGATGACGATCCAAGGGGCCTCCCGCGAAGGAAGGCGACGACCATGTCCCCACAGCCTGACCAGCAGCCCGAGCAGCGGCCCGAGCAGCGGGCCGAGCAGCGGGCCGAGCAGCGGGCCGAGCAGCGGCCCTTCGCCGTCAAGGCCCTCATCGCCGCGCCCCGCGCCGAGGTCTGGCGGGCGCTGACCGATCCGGCGCTCATCCGCCACTGGTTCGGCTGGGACCACCCGGACCTGGAACGGGAGATCCACCTCACCTTCACCGAGCGTCCCACCCGCACCCCGCCCGACCGCATCGCCTGGGACGACGGCCGGCTCCTGGAGCTGGAGCCGCACCCGACCGGCACCCTGGTCCGGGTGCGCACCCGGCAGCGGCCCACCGGCGGCGACGACGCCCACCACGCCGTCCGCGAGGACTGGCGCTCCTTCCTCCAGCAACTGCGCTTCCTGCTGGAATGCCACCCCACCGGCTCCCGCCGCACGCTGCGCCTGACCGGCTCGGCCGCGCCGGGCGACGTGCTGGACCTGGTCGACGCCGTCGACGTCCGCCACCGCAGCCGCTTCCAAAGCGTGTTCGTCGACACCGACGACGACCTGGTCGTGGTGTCGGCCGACCGTCCGCTCACCGACCCCGGCCCCGCCGACTGCGCCGTCACCGTCAGCGTCCACGACCTCGACCCGGCCGCGTTCGCCCGGGTCCGCGACCGGTGGACGCACCGCTGGCAGGCCGTCGCCAAGGACCCCGCCGTCACCGGCTGACCCCGCGTCCCATCACCGTCCGCGCGAAAGGCTCGCCCGCCTCCGCGAAACGCGTCAGAATGCGCGCAGCCCCGCTTCCCGCACGCGCAGCCGGGAGACGCGCATGAGACCACGCCTCACCGCAGGGATCGCCTCGGTCGCCCTCGCCGCGGCCGCCGCCGGAACGGTCACCGGCCTCGTCCTCACCCCCGGCCCCGGCGACGCGGCCCCGCGCCCCACCGCCACCCCGCCGCGTGCCCCGACCCCCACGCCCTCGCCCGGCGACACACCCGCACGCGCCACCCGCCACCTGGCCCTCAACCTGCCCGCCGCCGACCACGCCAAGGCCGCGGCCCTCGGCTACGACCTGTTCGACCTGGCCCCCGACGCCAAGGCCCTGGACGCCCTCCCCAAGGGAGCCCAGGCGCTGCTGTGGACCGGCGGCACCCCCTGCGAGCCCTCCGCCGGCGCCACCCGCGACTTCACCGCCACCGTCAAGCGGTTCGCCCGGCATCCGCGTGTCTACGGCTGGTACCTGGCCGACGAACCCGACCCCAAGCGCTGCCCCGGCATCACCGCCCGGATCCGCGAACGCGCCGCGATCGTCCACCGCCACGCCCCCGGACACCGCGCGTTCGCCTCCCTCACCGACTGGAACGCCGCCCCGCCGCGCGCCGCCGACACCGGCCTGGACCTGGTCGGCCTGGACCCCTACCCGTGCCGCGCCACCGCCGGGAAATGCGACCTGGAGGTCATCGACCGCATGGTCGGCCAGGCCGCCAGGGCCGGATTCACCCGCGAGAAGATCGTCCCCGTCTACCAGACCTTCGGCCAGCAGTGCGTCACCGGCGCCGGCACCGGGGGCAGGGCCTGGCGGCTGCCCACCGCCGCCCAGCTCCAGGCCATCCTGGACCGCTGGAGGACCCTGGTCCCCGCCCCCGCCTTCGACGTCAGCTACTCCTGGAGCCGCCAGCCCCGCTGGGCCTGCCCCTCCCTGGCCGACGCCGACGGCACCGACGGCCACCCCGACCTGCAGGCCGTCATGAAACGCCACAACACCCGCGACGACACCGGTGACGACACCGGTGACAGGGCCCCCGCCCCGCCCCGCCAGCCCGGCAAACCGCCCGTACCCGCCGGATGGGGAGCCCCCGTCGTCACCGAGGACTTCGACGGCACCCGCCTGGACCCCGCCAAATGGGTCGTCTACGACACCCCCGACGCCCGCGTGAATCCCCGCACCGACGACGCCACCCGCGTCGCCGACGGCACGCTCCGCCTCACCGGCGCCCTGTACGGCGGCAAGGACCTGTCCGGTGGCATCGCCTCCCGCCTCAACCAGCGCTACGGCCGCTGGGAGGTCCGCATGCGCGCCGACCCCGGCAAGGGCTACTCGGCCGTGGCGCTGCTGTGGCCCGAACGCTTCGGCGACCCCGAGAAGGCCGAGATCAACTTCGCCGAGGTCATCGACCCCACCCGCAAGACCACCGGCCTGTTCGTCCACCAGGGCCTCGACGGCGACGAGACCGGCCGCAACGTCCGCGCCGACTTCACCCGATGGCGCACCGTCGCCCTGGACTGGAGGCCCGGCAGCCTCACCTACTGGATCGACGGCCGCAAGGTGTGGCACTACACCGGCCGCCTGCTGCCCCAGCACCCGCGCACCCGCATGGGCCTGGCCCTGCAGATGGACCAGATCTGCGACCGCGGCCCCCGCTTCTGCCGCGACCGCACCACCCCCGCCAAGGTCACCATGGAGGTCGACTGGGTCCGCATCCACCGGCTGCCCGAGACCTGACCCCCGCCACGACCCTTCAGCACAGCAGCAGGCCACGGCCCTCGTCGGCGGCCCGCTGCGCCCAGTCCAGGAACTCCGCCAGCCAGTCGCAGCCCACCGCCTCGGCCAGCTCCTGCTCCAGCGGCGCGGGAAGCAGCACCCGCACCTTCTGCCCGCCCGGCACCCGCCGGTTCCACTCCCGCACCATCGCCACGAACGGCGACCGGTCCTCACCCGGATCATCCGAAGGGACCGCGCCCCAACGCGGGGCGGCCGGCACCACCGGCGGCGTCGCCGCCAGGATCCGTTCGCGCAGCTCGACCAGCTCCGGACGCCGCGCCCAGTGGTTGGTGCGCTCCCCGGCCGCCTCGGCCAGCTCCCGCAGCCGCCCCCAGGCCCGCGCCGTCTCCCGCGCCGTGCGGTGGTCGTGCCAGGCCCGCAGGAACTCCCGGTGCCCGCCCGCCGCAACCTCCTCCCGATGCCGACGCCACCGCCGCACCCGCACCGCCAGCTCGTCCGGCAGGTGACTGCGGTGGTCCGCCGACCGCCACTCCGGGGGAAACGCCTGGTTGAGCACCAGCACCTGCACCCGGTAGGCGTCCTGCCCGCACGCCTCCACCAGGTCGTCCAGCTCGGGCGCGCCCTGCGGAGCCACCGGCGCCGGCAGATGACCGAACTCCTCCGGATCCACCGCCCCGCGCTCCCGGTACCAGGCCGCCTGCGCCGCGACCGCCGCCTCCAGCGCCGCCCGGTCCACGCCCGGACGCGGGCGCATCCACACCCAGTCGACACCCACCCCGGTCTCAGGCCCCCAACGACGCGTAGGCGGCCATCACGATGCCGGCGCCCCGGGTGTCGCCCAGCGTGCCGCCGAGCATCCGGTTCATCACATACGCCACGCACAGGCGCGCGTCCAGGTCGACCACCACCAGCGAGCCGCCCCACCCGCCCCAGAAACACGCGCGCGGGTTCGGCGAGATCGGCACCTCGTCGCTGCGCAGCCCGTAGCCCATGCCGTAGCGCATCGCCACGCCCAGGAAACGGTCCTTGCCGTGGAACTGCTCCTGCAGCACCGCCTCGCACCCGGCGGGCGACAGCAGCCGCACGCCCCGCGCCTCGCCCCCGTTGGCCAGCACCGACTGCACCGCCGCCACCGCACGCGCGTTGCCGTGACCGCCCGCCGCCGGGATCTCCGCGCGCCGCCACGCGGCGGTGTTGGCGGTCGCGGCCGCGAACGGGGGGTTGGCGAAGAACCGGGCCGCCTCCCGCAGCGCCTCCCGCTCCGGTCCCTCCGCCGGAACCGGTGCCGGAATGATCGGTGACACGCGGTGGTCGTGCTCGGGGGCCAGCCCGATGTGGAAGTCGGCGCCCAGCGGGTCGGCGACCTGCTCGGCGAAGAACCGTCCCACCGTCGTGCCGGTCACCCTCCGGATCACCTCGCCCACCAGGTACCCCTGGGTGAAGGCGTGGTAGCCCGCCGCCGTCCCCGGCTCCCACGCCGGCGCCTGCCGCGCCAGCACCGAGGTCGCCTTCTCCCAGTCGTACAGGTCCTCGGTGGCCATCGGCTCGGCCTCCCAGGTCGGCAGCCCGGCGGTGTGCGACAGCAGGTGCCGCACCTCCACCCGGTCCTTGCCCGCCGCCGCGAACTCCGGCCAGTACCGCGCGACCGGGGCGGCCAGCTCCAGTTCGCCCCGGTCGGCCAGCACCAGCGCGCACAGCGCCGTCATCGTCTTGGTGGTGGACCAGCAGTTGACGATCGTGTCGCGTTCCCACGGCCGCGTCCGCTCCTCGTCGGCGTGGCCGCCCCACAGGTCCACCACCGGCTCGCCGTCCAGGTAGACCGCCGCCGAGGCCCCCACGTCGTCGCGTTCCAGCGACGCCGCCAGGGCCTCGCGCACCGCGCCGAACCGTTCGTCACACGTGCCGTGGATCTCCGCCATGAGCGCACCGTAGCCCGCCGCGCCCACCCGCACTAGAGCGACGTTCGGGTCAGTCGGACGCCATCCGCACGCCCAGCCCGATCAGCGCCGCGCCGGTCACCCCGTCGATGGTCCGCCGCACCCGCTCGCGCGAGAACACCTGCCGCAACGCCCCCACCACGTTGGCCACCACCAGGAACCAGGCTCCCGCCACCAGCGTCGCCACCGCCGACAGCACCAGCGTCCCGCCCACCCGCGGATCGTCGCCCAGGAACTGCGGCATCAGCGCCACGAAGAACGCCGCCGCCTTGGGGTTGAGGACGTTGGTCAGCAGACCCTGCCGGAACCCGGCCCACGCCGACGCCCGGCGCCCGCCCTCGGCCGCGGGCTCCACGCCGCCGCCCCGGCGCGCCGCCAGCAGCGACCGCACTCCCAGGTACAGCAGGTACGCCGCGCCCGCGACCTTCACGACGGTGTAGGCGGTCGCCGACGCCGCCAGCAGCGCCGCCACCCCCAGCGCGGCCGTGGCCGCCCACACGAACACCCCGGCCGCGATCCCGGCGGCGGCCGCCATCCCGGCCCGCCGCCCGCCGGTGGCCGCCTGCCGCACCACCACCGCGAAGTCGGGCCCCGGCGCCAGCGCGCCGAGCAGCATCACTCCCGCGAACGCCACCACCTGAGCGAACGTCATCGCATTCCCCTCTCGTCAAAGACCAGAGCATCATGTCAGGGTCGGGCGTGGCCGGAGCGGGCCGCCTCCACCGCCAGCTCCACCGCCGCCGCGGCGTGCAGGCGCGTGGTCGGGAACACCGGCACCGGGCTGTCGTCGGCGCCGATCAGCAGCTCGATCTCGGTGCAGCCCAGCACGACCCCCTCGGCCCCGTCCGCCACCAGATCCCCGATGACGCGCCGGTAGGCCGCCCGCGACTCCTCGCGGACCACGCCCCGGCACAGCTCCTCGTAGATGATCCGGTGGACGGTCGCGCGGCCCTCGGCGCCGGGGACGTCCACGCTCAGCCCGCGCTCCGCCAGCCGCCCCCGGTAGAAGTCCTGCTCCATGGTGAAGGCGGTCCCCAGCAGCCCGACCCGCCGCAGCCCCGCCGCCAGCACCGCGTCGGCGGTGGTGTCGGCCAGGTGCAGCAGCGGCACCGACACCGCCGCCGCGACCGTGTCGGCGACCTTGTGCATGGTGTTGGTGCCGATCAGCAGCAGGTCCGCGCCCGCCGCCTCCACCGCCCGCGCGGCGTCGGCCAGGACCCGCCCGGCCTCCTCCCAGTCGCCCGCGACCTGCAACCGTTCGATCTCGGCGAAGTCCAGCGAGTACACCACGCACCGCGCCGAGTGCAGCCCGCCCAGCCGGTCGCGGGTGAACTCGTTCAGCAGCCGGTAGTACTCGGCCGTCGACTCCCAGCTCATCCCGCCCAGCAGCCCGATCGTCCTCATCGGTGGGCCCCCCGCGCCGGCTCCCGGCGCACCACCCGGCCCGCCAGCGCGGCGACCGCCTTGTCCACGTCCTCCTCGTCGGTGGAGACGTGGAACGCGCACCGCAGCCGTCCGGCCCGCAGCGCGGCCACCACCCCGTGGGCGCGCAGCGCCTCGGCCGTGCCGTCGACCACCGGGACCGACACGATCGCCGAATCCCCCGGAGGCAGCCCCAGCCCCGCCCGGAAACGGTTGGCCAAGGCCACGTCGTGGGCGTGGATCGCCTCGACCCCCACCCGTTCCAGCCACTCCAGCGCCGGGGCCTGCCCCACCCAGCTCGACCAGGCCGGGGACAGGTCCAGACGGCGCGCGTCGTCCGCCAGCCGCAGCGGAGGACCGTACAGGGAGTCCCACACCTCGGCCCCGGCGTACCAGCCCGCCCCGACCGGCGGCAGCTGCGCCAGCGCCTCGCGGCTTCCGGTCAGGAACGCGGTGCCGCGCGGCCCGAGCAGCCACTTGTAGCCGCCGCACACCACCAGGTCCACCCGGTCCACGGGCAACGGCAGCCAGCCCGCGGCCTGCGTGGCGTCCAGCAGGATCCGCACCCCGCACGCCCGCGCCGCCTCGGCCAGCTCCGCCAGCGGCGCGATCCGGCCGTCGGCCGACTGCACCGCCGACACCGCCACCAGATCGACCCGCTCGTCCACCGCCTCGGCGATCCGCTCCAGCGGCACCGACCGCACCGTCAGCTCCGGCCGCGCCAGGAACGGGAACAGCACCGAGGTGAAGTCCTCCTCGGCCACCAGCACCGTCGCCCCGGCGGGCAGCGACGCGGCGACCAGCCCGACGAAGTACGACACCTGCGGCCCGACCGCCACCCGCTCGGCGGGCACCCCCGCCAGCCGCGCGAACGCCGCGCGCGAGCGCCGCACCGCCTCGTCCATCGCCGCCAGGTCCAACGTCCCGGCGGCGCGCGCCCGCTCGGCCTCCAGCATGGCCCGGTGCGCGGCGCGCGGCGGCAGCCCGTAGGCGGCGGTGTCGAGATAGGCGACCTCGGCGGCGAACTCCCGCCGGGCCTCACTGAGGGAAATCCTGGTCGAAATGCTCATACTCCGATGATCCGCCCCACCCCAGCCATAGGGCAAAGTGAGATTTTCTGGCTCACCCCAAAATCTGATTGATACCTTGCGACCATGCTGGACCTGCACCGCGCCCGCGTACTGCGCGAGGTCGCCCGGCTCGGCTCGATGACCGCCGCCGCCCGCGCCCTGTCGTTCACCCAGCCCGCCGTCTCCCACCACATCGCGCGTCTGGAGGCCGAGGTGGGAACGCCGCTGGTGGTACGGCACGGGCGCGGGGTGCGGCTCACCGAGGCCGGGCGCATCCTGGTCGACCACGTCGAGGACGTGCTGGCCCGCACCGCCGACGTGGAGGAGCGCATCGCCGCCATCGCCGGGCTGCGCGCCGGACGCGTGCGCGCGGCGGTGTTCCCCACCGCCGCCGCGGCCCTGCTGCCCGACGCCCTGGCCCGGCTGCGCGAGCGCGCCCCCGGCGTCGCCGTCACCCTCACCGAGGCCGAGCCTCCCCAGGCCCTGGCCCTGCTGCGCGCGGGCGAGGCCGACCTGGCGGTGGTGTTCGCCTATCCGCACTCCCCGCCCGACACCGGCACCCGCCTGCGCGAGATCCCGCTGTACGAGGACCCCATCCACCTGGCGCTGCCCGCCGACCACCCCCTGGCCGGGAAGGGGCGGCTGCGGCTGGCCGACCTGGCCGGCGACCCCTGGGTCTCGGGCTGCGAACGCTGCCGCGGCCACCTGCTGCACGCCTGCGCCGAGGCCGGGTTCACCCCCCGCATCGCGTTCGCCACCGACGACCACGTGGCCGTGCAGTGCCTGGTCTCCCGGGGGCTGGCCGTCACCGCCCTGCCCGGCCTGGCGTTCGCGCTGCACCGCGAGGCGGGCGTGGTGCGCGCCGAGGCCCCCGAGCTGGGGCACCGCCGCATCGCCGCCGTGGTCCCCGCCGGGCCCCGGCCGCCCGCCGTCGCCGCGCTGCTGGAGGAGCTGGCTACCGGCCCGTTCCCCGGTGCCAGGGACCGGTGATGGCGAAGGTGGTGCCCGGGGCGTAGACGTTGACGAACATCGTGCGGCCGTCCGGGGAGAACGTCGCCCCCGCGAACTCGCCGTACTCGGGGGCCTGCGGGGTGCCGATGTTCTGCCGGTTGCGGGCCATCGGGTACACCCGGCGCCTGCGCGTCACTCCGTACACGAACTGCTCGCCGCCGCCGTCCTCGCACACCATCAGCCCGCCCTGCGGGGCCAGGCAGATGTTGTCGGGCGATTCGCCCGGTTTGTTCACATCGGTTCCGGGGCCGAACACGATGACCAGCGTCAGGCGGTTGCGGCGCGGCTCATAGGACCACACCTGCCCGAAGTGGTCGGCCCCGGAGCCCTCCCGCGACCGCGCGTAGCTGGAGACGAAGTAGACCCGGTCATCGCCCCAGTAGCAGCCCTCCAGCTTCTGGGCGTGGGTGATGCCGCCCTTGCCGAAGTCCTGCAACCGGATCGGGGTCTGCCTGGCCAGCGGATCGGGGACCTTCACCCACTCGACCTTGTCGAAGCTGGTCCCGGCCTTCCGCACCACCGACAGGTCGGGCACGCCCGGCACCCGCAGCGCCTCCAGCCGCCCGCCCGCGTGCAGGCTGCCGAACCCGCCCTTGGGCCGGCGCGGCAGGAACCGGTAGAACAGCCCGAACGGATGGGCGAACGCGTCCTCGGTCTCGTACACGATCCCGCTGTGCGGGTCGACGGCGACGGCCTCGTGCTGGAAGCGCCCCATCGCGGTGAACGGCTTGGCGTCGGTGCGCCCCCGGTAGGGGTCCACCTCGAAGATGAACCCGTGGTCCTTGGAGTAGCCGTTGGTCCCGGCCTTGGACTCGTCCTCCTCGCACGTCAGCCACGTGCCCCACGGGGTGGGGCCGCCCGCGCAGTTGACGGCGGTCCCGGCGATGGCGACCCGTTCGGTGCGCACCTTCCCGCCGGAGAGCCCGATCGTGGTGCAACCGCCCTTGGCCGCCGGGTCGTAGGTGATGCCCTTGACGGCGGGCACCGGGTTGCGGGCGGTGGGCCGGTTCTCGTGGTTGCGCACCAGCCACAGCTCGTCGCGACCACGGCCCGGCAGGGCGGTCATGCCGTCATGGTTGCCGGGCACCTTGCCCTGCCCGGACCGCAATGGCCTGCCTTCGCGCGACAGGATCGTGTAACGGAAGCCGCGCGGCAGGTCCAGGATCCCCTTGGGGTCGGGGACCAGCGGCCCGTACCCGTCGGTGCCGCCGACCGCGGCGGCGGCCCGCGCGGCGGGCTCGCTGCCGCCGAACAGCTCCTCCACCGCCCCGGTGAAGGTGATCCCGGCCGCGCCCAGCGCCCCGGATGTGGCCAGCACCTGCCGGCGTGTCACGGTCATGGGGGCACCTCCGCCGCTCGGGAAGCTCGTGAATCACCCGTGTGTAGCACGAGTCACACCGCGGCGAAAGGGGTCATTCCCTCCCCGAACGGCCGGACGGGCGCTCCGGCCGATGGCCGGAGCGCCCGCCGGGGCGTCCCCTGGTTCTTTCCGGGACACAGCAGGACGTATGGGACGCGGTGGGGTGCGTCAGGACGTGGGGTCCTGTCCGACCTCGCCGCGCCAGGCGCCGGTCTCCTGACCGCCGCGCGCCTCGATGAACTCCTTGAACTTCTTCAGGTCGCCCTTGACCCGGCGCTCGACGACGTTGAGCGCGTCGGCGGCCTTCTCGGCGACGCCCTCGGGCTCGTACTCCATCTGCAGCATCACGCGCGTCTGGTTCTGGCCGAGCCGGTGGAACGTCACCACGCCCGCCTGCCGGGGCTCGCCGATGGAGGTCCACGCCACCCGCTCGTCGGGGATCTGCTCGGTGATCTCGGCGTCGAACTCCCGCTTGACCCCGGCGATGCTGGTCGCCCAGTGTGTACGGGTGTCGGAGACCTGGTCGATGCGGTCCACGCCCTCCATGAACTCCGGGAAGCTCTCGAACTGGGTCCACTGGTTGTAGGCGGTGCGGACCGGTACCTGCACGTCGATCGACTGTTCGATCCTGCTCATCGTCGGTTTTCCCTCCTGGGTGCTTGGGTCGAGTGCCCTGCCCGAGGAGGTGCGGGTCAAACACCCAGCGTCGCCAGCGGTGACACCAGACCGGTGTCGAGGCTGTAGTAGGCCCCCACCAGCCCGAGCGCGCCGGAACGCCGCCGTTCGCGCAGCGCCGGATCGGCCTCCAGTGCCCGCACGGTGCGCAGGATCTGCGCGCGCACGGTCGCCTCCACCAGCGCGGCGGGGTCCGCTCCGGACCCGGCCTGGCGGCGGGCGTCGGCGAACGCCGGGCGCAGCGCCGTCACGATCGCGCCCAGCCCCCCGCGCGGCCGGTGCCCGCCGGTCAGCGCGGTCACGGCGGCGGCGACCGCGCCGCACCGCTGGTGGCCCAGCACCACGATCAGCGGGGTGCCGTTCTCCAGCGGCCCGTACTCCACCGACCCGGTCACCAGCCCGTCGAGGGTCTGCGCGCCGGTCCGCACCGCGAACAGGTCGCCGACCCCCTGGTCGAACACCGTCTCGGGCGGCACCCGCGAGTCGATGCACGTCACCACCGTCGCCAGCGGGGACTGCCGGGCGGCGACCTGGCGGCGGCGCCGGTCGCTCTGGTCGGGATGCAGCAGTTTCCCCTCCACCCAGTGCCGGTTGCCCTCGGCCAGCCGGCGCCACGCCTGCGCCGGGGTGAGCCGTTCGTCGGGGTCGCGGTCCACCGCGGCCGCGGGCCGGGTGGCGCGGGCGCACCCGGCGGCGGCCAGGGGAGCCGTGACGGCGGCCGCCAGCCCGCCGCGCAGCAGCGCCCGGCGCAGCGCGTCGGGCGGGGGAACAGAACGGCAGAACGACATCATCGCCTCTTCCTCGACCCCGGCGTCCCCATTGTCACAGCCCCGAGCCGCCGCCGCCCGCCGAACGCGACAGCCGCGCCCCCATCCGGCCCAGCAGCGCGGCCAGCTCGGGCGGCTCGCGGACCTCGAAGTCGATGCCGAGGTAGGCGATGCGCAGCGCCGTCCACTCCAGCGAGTCGGCGGCGGTGCGCAGCAGGCAGGTGCGTTCGTCGACCGGTTCCAGCTCCCCCGGGCTCACCCGGAACCGCTCGGCGACCTCCTCGGCCGGGGCGTGCACCAGCAGCACCGCGCGCGTGGCCGGCCGCGCCCCCGACAGCGAACGCCGCACGAAACCGGCCGGGTCCTCCCCGCCGGGCAGCTCGCGCGGCGCGACCCGCACCCCGGTGGGACGCACCTCGTCCAGGCGGTCGACCCGGAAGGTCCGCCAGTCCTCCCGGTCGCAGTCCCAGGCCAGCAGGTACCAGCGCCGCGAGGCCGCCACCAGCCGGTGCGGCTCGACCAGGCGGCGGCCGTGCGCGCCGTCGCTCCCCCGGTGGCGGAACCGCACGCGTTCCCGGTCCCGGCAGGCGGCGGCCAGCGCGGTCAGCGTCGCCGGATCGGCCCCCGGACCGGCGGGCGGACCGTCCAGCGCCACGGTCGCCTCGTGCAGCGCGGCGACCCGCCGCCGCAGCCGGTCCGGCAGGACCTGCTCCAGCTTGGCCAGCGCCCGCAGCGCGCTGTCCTCGATCCCGGTCACCGCGCCCCGGGCCGCGCCGCGCAGCCCGACGGCGATGGCGACCGCCTCCTCGTCGTCCAGCAGCAGCGGCGGCATCGCGGCCCCGGCCTCCAGCCGGTAACCGCCGATCGCGCCGCGCGTGGCGCGCACCGGATAGCCCAGCTCGCGCAGCCGTTCCACGTCACGGCGCACGGTGCGCTCGCTGACGCCGAGCCGCTCGCTCAGCTCCGGTCCGGTCCGTTCGCGGCGGGTCTGCAACAGGCTCAGCAGCCGCAGCAGCCGCGCCGAGGTGTCGGTGCTCACCCGCCCCAGTATCCCGGGAAATCAGGCCGGAACCTGACCTGATGGCCGCCTAGCGTCACCGCCATGACCCGCCACAGCACCCACATCACGATCACCGGAGCGCGGGAGAACAACCTGCGGGACCTGACCCTGCGCGTCCCCAAGGAACAGATCACGGTGTTCACCGGCGTGTCGGGTTCGGGCAAGTCGTCGCTGGTGTTCGACACGATCGCCGTGGAGTCCCAGCGCCAGCTCAACGAGACCTTCACCTGGTACATCCGCAACCGCCTGCCCCGCTACGAGCGGCCCGCCGTCGACGCCGTCGAGGGGCTGGCCCCGGCCGTGGTGGTCGACCAGCGGCCGATCGGCGGCAACGCCCGCTCCACCGTCGGCACCGCCACCGACATCGCCTCGGTGCTGCGGGTGCTGTTCTCCCGGTGCGGCGAGCCCAGCGCGGGCGAGGCCACCCGGTACTCGTTCAACGACCCGCGCGGCATGTGCCCCGAATGTGACGGTCTGGGACGCGTCGTCCGTGTCGACCCCGACCGGCTCCTGGACCGCGACCGGACCCTCAACCAGGGCGCGATCCGCTTCGAGCCGTTCGCGGTCGGCACCTTCCCGTGGCAGCTGTACGCCGAGTCCGGACTGTTCGACCCCGACAAGCCGCTGCGCGCGTTCAGCGAGCAGGAGATGGAGCTGCTGCTGCACGGCAAGGGCTTTCGCGTCCCCCGCCTCAACCGCACCGGCTCGGTGGGCCACAACGCCTACGAGGGCGTGGTCGAACGCATCGAACGCCTCTACCTCAAACGCGACCCGGACGCGCTGCCCGCCAGGCTCCGCGACGCCACCCGGCGGGTCACCGGCGCCCGGGTCTGCCCGCTGTGCGAGGGCGCCCGCCTCAACCGGACGGCCCTGGCCAGCCGGATCAACGGCCGCACCATCGCCGACCTGAGCCGCATGGAGATCCCCGACCTGATCGCCGCGCTGGAGGAGGTCACCGACCCGGTCGGCGCGCCCGTCGCCGCGGCCGCCGTCACCCGCCTGCGCCGTCTGGAGGCGATCGGCCTGGGCTACCTGAGCCTGGACCGCGCGACCGCCACCGTCTCCGGCGGCGAGGCCCAGCGCCTGAAGGTGGTGCGGCACCTGGGCTCCGGCCTGGCCGGCCTGACCTACGTCTTCGACGAGCCCAGCGTCGGCATGCACCCGAGCGACGTCGGCCGCCTGAACGACCTGCTGGTCCAGCTGCGCGACAAGGGCAACACCGTGCTGGTGGTCGAGCACGACCCCGACGTCATCGCCATCGCCGACCACGTGGTCGACATGGGCCCCGGCGCGGGAGCCGACGGCGGCCGGATCGTCTTCCAGGGCACCGTCGCCGAGCTGCGCCGCGCCGACACCCCCACCGGCCGGTGCCTGCGCCGCGGCGTCCGGCCCAAGGCCGTCCCGCGCGAGCCGACCGGCTGGCTCACCGTCGCCGGCGCCGACCGGCACAACCTCAAGGACGTCACCGTGCGGTTCCCCACCGGTGTGCTCACCGCCGTCACCGGGGTGGCCGGGTCGGGCAAGAGCACCCTGGTCACGCGGGAGCTCCTCGCCCGCCATCCTGGGACGACCGTGGTGGACCAGTCGCCGATCGCGGCCTCCCGGCGGTCCAGCCCCGCCACCCACCTGGGCGTCATGGACGCCATCCGCAGGCTGTTCGCCGAGGCGACCGGCGCCGACATCGGCCTGTTCAGCTTCAACTCCAAGGGAGCCTGCCCCGGCTGCGACGGCAACGGCGTCATCTTCACCGACCTGGCCTACATGGATCCGGTCACCACCGTCTGCCCCGACTGCCACGGCACCCGCTACCGGCCCGAGGTCCGCGACCACACCCTGCGCGGCCGGTCGATCGTCGACGTGCTCGCCCTGACCGTGCGGCAGGCCGCCGACTTCTTCACCGAACCGAGGATCACCCGGCGGCTGCGGCCGGTCGTCGAGGTCGGCCTGCCCTACCTCACCCTCGGACAACCGCTGTCGACCCTGTCGGGCGGCGAACGCCAGCGCCTGAAACTGGCCGGGCACCTGCGCGGCACCGG
Organism: Actinomadura kijaniata; assembly: GCF_014138665.1. NCBI lineage: Bacteria > Bacillati > Actinomycetota > Actinomycetes > Streptosporangiales > Thermomonosporaceae > Actinomadura > Actinomadura kijaniata. Next base: position 348,199 of record NZ_JACJIA010000006.1, on the reverse strand, counting down.
CGCGGTCCACGTGCTGGACGAGCCGACCACTGGCCTGCACCGGGCCGACACCGACACCCTGCTGGCGCTGCTGGACCGCCTGGTCGACGCCGGCAACACCGTCATCGTCATCGAACACGACCCGGCCGTGGCGGCCCACGCCGACTGGATCGTCGACCTGGGGCCCGGCGGCGGCCGGCACGGCGGCGAGGTCGTCTTCACCGGCACCCCGGCCGCGCTGCTCGACCACCCCACCTCGATCACCGCCCGGCACCTGCGTCAGGCGGCGCGGGGCGGCTCCCGGTAGGGCGGGAACAGGCGCTCGCACTCCCGCCGGACCCGTTCGGCGCGCGCCGGGTCGGCGGCCGGGCAGTGCCGGACGATCCAGCGGCGGACCTGGCGGGCGCGCAGCAGCGGCACCCCGTTGACCGCCACCCGCCGCAGCAGCGGCAGGTCGCCGCCGTGCACGGCCAGCACCGCCCGCACCTCCACCGGCCCGCCCAGCGCCCGCGCCAGCTCCTCGCGGACCCGGCGCGCCTCGTACCGCGCGGGCCGCACCGTGCGTCCGGTGCGGCGCAACCGGCGACCGCGCGCCCAGTTCTTGGAGTCCACCAGCACCACGGTCCCGGCCGGGGTGATCACCAGATGGTCCAGGTTGGCGCGGCCGCGCGGCAGGGCCCGGTCGTGCAGCACCGCGAACCCGGCCCGCTCCAGCGGCCGCAGCAGCCGGGCGGTGCGGCGCTCGCCCAGCGCCCCGCGCGCCCACGACCGCGCGGCGTCGGTGCGGTACAGCCACAGCGTCGTGCCGCCCGCGCCCCACAGCGCCCCCACCAGCAGCCCGGCCCAGCCGCCCAGCAGCAGCCCGGCCGCCGCGCCCGCCGCCAGCGCCAGCGCGACCAACACGCGGCGGCGCGCGCGTCCGGCCGCCCGCAGGTTGCGGTAGCGCTGCCGCGCCGACGCCCCCGCGCCGGAACGCGGCGGACGACCGGGCGGACGACCGGGCCATGACGGACGAAGCGACGTCATGGCGCCACCGTGCCCGCCACGAGCCGCGGGGAACGAAATCGGGAGGGGCTTTGGCGTCATTTGACGCGGTCGTCGAGAAGCGCCGGAACTGGAACGGCGGCGCGGGTGGTCGCCGCCGCTGACCAATTTCGCCCCCCATGTCGACATCAACGGCATTCTCCGGGCAAGGTGGGCACGGTCTTGATCACTCAATGGAGAGGATCGGCGCATGTCCCCCCTGCGCACCTCGCGGCACCGGCTGCGCACTCCCGGCCGGGCGCTGCCCCTGGCGGTCGCCGCCGTCGCCGCGGTCACCCTGGCGGCACCGGCCGACGCCGCCGTCCAGCACCGCTTCACCCCAGGCGCCCCCGGCGTGGGCGACCCCTACTTCCCGCACCTGGGCAACGGCGGCTACGACGTCCAGCACTACAAGCTGAAGCTCGCCTACGACCCCGACCACGACCAGCTCGACGGCACCGCGCGCATCACCGCCCGGGCCACCCAGAACCTGTCGACGTTCAACCTCGACCTCAACGGGATGGACGTCGAGAGGGTCACCGTCGACGGCCGCCGCGCCCACCACAAGCGGCGCGGCACCGAGCTGACGATCACCCCGCGCAAGGGGCTGCGCAAGGGCCGCCACTTCACCGTCGCCGTCACCTACGGCGGCGTGCCCAGGACGATCGTCGGGTCGCCGATCGTGTTCGGCTCGCCCTACGGCTTCCTGCACACCCCCGACGGCGCCTACGTCGGAGCCGAGCCGGACGGGGCCTCCACCTGGTTCCCCGCCAACGACCACCCCTCCGACAAGGCCCGCTACGACTTCTCCCTCACCGTGCCCAAGGGCCTGGGAGCCGTCGCCAACGGCGTGCTGGTGTCCAAGCGGGCGGGGAAGACCGTGCTGAGCCGCCGCCGTTCGGCCACCGACACCGTCACCTACGACTGGCGCGAGTCGGGCCTGATGGCCAGCTACCTGGCGACCATCGACATCGGCAGGTGGGACGTCAAGACCGGCAAGACCGCCGGGGGCGTGCCGATGTACGTGGCGATCGACCCCGAGGTGCGCAAGCTGTCCGCCCCCGGCGGCGTCGACCCGATCGACTACTACTACGACACCACCGCCAAGTCGACCGACCTGTGGGTCAAGCTGTTCGGCGAGTACCCGTTCAACACCGCCGGGGCGATCGTCGACGACGCCCGCTTCAACGACCAGCCGCTCGGCTTCTCCCTGGAGACCAACGGCAAGCCGGTCTACTCGGCGATCCGCCCGGACCGCACCATCGCCCACGAGATGGCCCACCAGTGGTGGGGCAACAGCGTCGGCCCCAGGACCTGGCAGCAGATCTGGCTCAACGAGAGCTTCGCCCGCTGGTCCAACTGGTACTGGACCGAACTGCAGGGCGGCACGAGCGTCGCCGCGCAGGCCCGCGCCACCTACAACGCCAAGCCGTTCCCCGACCCGGCGGGCGCGCCCTACTGGTCGGTCGTGATCGCCGATCCCCAGCGCGACACCATGTTCAACGACCGGGTCTACTCCGGCGGCGGCATGGTGCTGCAGTTCCTCCGCGAGAAGATCGGTGACGAGAGGTTCTTCGCGCTGCTGCGCGCCTGGTACGCCCAGAACCGCGACAAGAACGTGACGACCGAGCAGTTCACCGCCCTGGCCGAGAAGGTCTCCGGGCAGGACCTGGACGAGTTCTTCAGGACCTGGATCTACTCCCCCGGCAAGCCCCCGCTCCCCTAGTCCGTCGGCCGTTCCCGGCCCTGCGGTGCCCGTCCACGCCTTCCCGGTGTGGGCGGGCATCGACTTTGGTCTATGGGCCATGGAGTTTCGGCCGATTCCGCGCCCTCCGCGTACACGCGATCCTGCTGGAGACGTTGCAGGGAACGGGACGTGACGAGCAGGGGGATGACGGTGACCGGTACGGCCCAGGCACGCTGGCTGCTGATGGACGGCGACCGCCGTCTGGAGGTCGAGGCCTCCCCGCGGGGCAAGGCCCGCCGGGCGCGGCTGTACGTGGACGACCGCCGGGTGGCCGAGAAGGAGACCAAGCTCAAGTCGCTCACCTTCGAACCGGCCGACCTCGCCGCCGACGAGGCGTTCGCGCACTTCGGGCCCACGGCGAAGCTCCGCGTCGAGTGGGACTGGCTGGGCGACCCCGGCCGGATCGCCGTGCTGGTGCCCAAGCAGACCGACGACGCGGAGCCCGGCGACGGGAAGGACGGCGATGAGCCGAAGGTCGACCTGGAGAAGCCCGCCGAGAAGAACGACGAGGACAAGCGGAAGGACAAGGAGAAGGAGGAGGCGCTCCGGGAGCTGCTGAAGCGTTTCGAGGAGATCCCCTTCTCCCCGCCCGAGGGCACCCGCGCCCACCGGCGCGAGAAGTTCGCCCGCGAGCACCCCAGGCTGTTCGCGGCCCGGCACGTGATGCTGGCGACCGGGAAGGTGATCTGGCCGCTGCTGGGCATCGGCGTGTTCATCAACCTCAACGTGCGCATCCCCTGGCCCGACATCCCCTTCCCCGAGATCGACCTGCCGGACATCCCCTGGCCCGACGTCCACATCCCGTGGCCGGACATCGACCCGCCCGACGTGTCCCTGCCGGGGTGGCTCCAGGCGATCCTGGCCACCACCAAGTACTGGGTGCCGATCCTCATCGCGCTCGGCATGGCGGTCAGCGAGTACAAGCGCCGCAAGAGGCAGCAGGCGAAGGTCGCCGAGCTGGCCGCCAAGAAGGACGCCGAGCGCAAGGCTGGGCAGAACGCCGGGAACGAGGCCGGGAACGAGACCTCAGCCTCCTCCGAACGCGTCAACCACTGAGCAGCGCGAACAGCCCCGCGCAGGTCAACGCCACCATCACCACCGCTATGGGCAGTTGGCCGCGCAGGGCCCGTTCGGACGGCCCGGTGCGCAGCGCCAGGTCGTGCGCGGCGATCGTGCCCGCGATGTGGCCGAGCACGATGGCGTTCACCTGGACCTGCGCGATCAGCGTCGGCCCGACCAGGTCGTGGTCGACGCGGTTGCCGGTCGAGCCCAGCAGGTTCCAGCCCGCCCCGAACGGGTCGCTGGCCAGGATGACCGTCGTCTGCCCCTCCAGCAGGAAGAACGAGAAGTAGTGCGCCAGGGTGTAGCCCAGCGCGATCGGCAGCAGCGTCGCGGCGAACCGCCCCGGCACCCGCCGGGGGTCCTGGCCGGTGACGGCGGCGCTGACCCGCATCGCGGCCAGGTACAGCACCGACACCGCGCCGATCGCCGCGCCCAGCCCCAGCGTTCCGGCGAGCAGGCTGGAGGGATCGACGTTGTCGCGCCAGTAGGTGGTGCGGGTGATCCCGTCGAACCCGGTCGAGCCGATCAGCACGCACGCGGTGGCGACCAGGCCGGGTTCCCCGGTGTGGCGCATCAGGCCGTGCAGCGGGGTCCGCCACACCAGCGTCCCGTCCGAACGCCGCCCGATCGGGCACATCCGCGCCAGCAGGCCGGAGTAGGCCTCGAAGCCGTCGCCCCGCGTGAACCAGTCCCGGCCGAACCACCACGCCAGCGCCGTGTTCACCCCCGCGTACGCCACGATCAGCGCGCCGACCAGGCGCGGGTCGGAGCGGTCGGGGGCGACCAGCTCCAGCCACACGAACGCCGTGAGCCACCCCGCCGCGGGCCGGTACCCGATCCCGGCGGGCAGCGGGCGGCGGCCGTCCGGGTCGGTTCGGGTCAGGCGGCACAGCCCGGCGTGCAGGGTGCGCAGCGGGTTGACGCGCCGCCACACCGGCCCGAGCAGCACGCTGACCGGCACGAGTCCCACCCAGAAGGTGACGAACAGCGCCCACGGCGCGAGGTTGCGCTCGTCGGTGGGCGGCCCGGCGAACGCCACCACCACGACCAACGCGGTCGCCGCCAGCGCCAGCGCGCGTCCGGCGCCCGTCAGCGCGGGCGCGTCCAGCAGCCGGGCCAGGCGCGGCGACACCGGACGGCCGCCGTCGGGGTGCAGCCGGGGCCGCTTCCAGGCCCAGGTCAGGGCGAGGAACGAGACGGCCACGGCGATCCCGCCGCCGACGATGGCGCTGAGGGCGTCCAGCGGAAGGTCGGTGCGGCCGCCGAGCCCGTGGGCCAGGACGTGCCCCTGCGCGGCCTCTCCCGGCAGCCGCACCTCAGCCCACCTGGAGTTCGAGGACGCGGGCCTTGGAATGGTGCAGTTCGGCCTCGAAGACCCCGGGCTTGTCGGCGGTCAGCTCCAGGACGGCGGGGCGGCCGGGGCGCAGGTCGAGCGTGCGGTCGTAGCCGTGCAGGTGGAACTCGTCGGCGGCGTCGCTGGTGACGGTGAACCGCACGGTCGCGCCGCGCCGGACCTTCACGCGGCCGCTGGCGGTGCTCACCTTCCCCTTGGCGACCGTGACTGTGACGTTGGTTACGTTCTGCTGGCCCGCGGGCGCGGGCGCGGGTGCGGAGGAAGCACCGGTGGTGGCGGGCGATGGCGCCGCTGACGTGGACGAATCGGTCGTCGGCTCGCCGCAGGCGGCCGCCGTTCCCAGGAGCCCCACCGTCACCACCGCTGTCAGAGCCCTCTTCAGTCGCACCGTTTCGCCTCTCTCTTCCCGCTGGTGTCTCATGCCACAGAACGTGACACTAGACGATGACACATTGGTTGCTGACATACTCCGGCCAGGGTCGGTTTGTACCCCGTTCAGGCGGCTATAGGAGCACCCGTGTGGGATCGAGTCACGAACACCGGATCGGAGGTCGCCCTCGCGCTGGCGGCGCGGGGAGCGGCGCAGGAGCCCAAGCCCGCGGGCGGCGCGGCGCTTGACCAGATCCTCATCGCCACCGGGGGCGCGGCGGTCCTGACCGCCGTGCTGCTGCTGTTCGGCTGGGGGCACCGCACGGGCCGGATCACGGTGCTGACGCAGCTGGCGGACCTGTCGGAGCGCGGCCCCGGACGCGGGCTGCCCGGCTGGGCCTCGCTGCCGATCATCGTGGCGCTGGTCTCGCTCATCACGGCGCTGCTCGGCATGTACTGGGACATCTCCCTGCACATTTCGCACGGCCGCGACGAGGGACCGCTGGCCAACATCGCGCACTACCCGATCCTGATCGGCCTGTTCGGCATCTTCACCGCCGGCGTGCTGGCGGTGGCGCTGCCCAAGGGCGTGCGTCCGGGCCGGGCGTCGGTGCGCGTCACCCGCGACTGGTACGCCCCGGCGGGCGGTGTGCTGCTGGCCGGGGCCGGGTTCTACGCGCTGCTGGGCTTCCCGCTCGACGACGTGTGGCACCGCATCTTCGGCCAGGACGTCACCCTGTGGGGCCCCACCCACCTGATGCTGATCGGCGGCGCGGGACTGTCGCTGGTCGCCATGATGATCCTGGAGCGCGAGGGCCGCCGCGCCTACGACGGCCCGGCCGACGCCGAGCCCCCGGGGTGGGCGCGTTACGTGCGGCGCGGCATGCACGCGGGCGGTCTGCTGATCGGCCTGTCGGTGTTCCAGGCCGAGTTCGACTTCGGCGTCCCGCAGTTCCGCGTGGTGTTCCAGCCGCTGCTGATCGCGCTGGCCGCCGGGTGCGCGCTGGTCGCCGCCCGGCTGTGGGTCGGCCGGGGCGGCGCGCTGTTCGCGGTCGTGTTCTACATGCTGGTCCGCGGCGGCGTGTCGGTGTTCGTCGGCCCGGTCATCGGTGAACTGTGGGCCTCGGTGCCGCTGTACCTCGCCGAGGCGCTGCTGATCGAGCTGGCCGCGCTGTTCCTGGCCCGCCGTCCGCTGCTGCTGGGCGCGGTCGGCGGCGTGCTGGTCGGCACGGCCGGGTTCGCCGCCGAGTTCGCCTGGACGCAGGTGGCCTACAAGCTGCCGTGGGCCGGGGACATGGTGCCCGAGGGCGTGCTGATGGCGCTGGCCGGCGGGGTCGCGGGCGGCCTGTGCGGCGCGATGCTCGCCGAGGGGCTGGAGGGCCGGATGCCGAGGCCCGCGCTGGCGCGCGGCCTGTTCGCCGCCTCGCTGGTGGGCGTGTCCGTCGCCGTCGCCAACGGCCTGGTCATCAACGTCCCGCGGGAACAGAAGGCCACCGTCACCCTGCTGGACGTGCGCGGCGACGCGGGGAACCGCACCGCCCACGCCCGCGTCGTGCTGGACCCGCGCGACGCCGCCGACGACCCCGCCTGGATCGCGATCACCGCCTGGCAGGGCCGGGGCCTGCACGTCGAGCCGCTGGTCCGGGAGGCCGAGGGCGTCTACCGCACCAGCGCGCCGATGCCGCTGCACGGCCAGTGGAAGACCCTGGTCCGCCTGCACGACGGCCGGACCCTGGCCGGCGTGCCGATCTACCTGCCCGCGGACCCGGCGATCGGCGCCCGGGAACTGCCCGCCACCGACAGCTTCACCCGCGACGTGCAGAGCGAGAAGAGGATCCTCCAGCGTGAGCTGAAGAGCGGGGTGCCGGGCTGGCTGTGGCTGGCGGCCTCCTCGGTGGTGCTGTTCTGCACTCTGGTCCTGCTGGTCGCGCTCGGCTGGGGCGTGGCCCGCGTCGCCCGCCTGCTGCCCGAGCCCGCCCGCGTCGGCGGCGCGCCCCGCGAGAGGGTCGGCACGTGACGCCCGTCGAGGGGGTGCTGGCGACCCACCCGATCGTCAGCGCGATCCCGTTCTTCGTGCCGACGTTCGTCGTCGTCGCCGTGATCGCCGTGGTGGTGTGGCGGGACCGCCGCCGTGGCGACGACGAGACCGACGGGACCGGCGAGGTCGGTGAGGGCGCCGGGGAGCGGGCCCCCGGCGCGGGTGAGCGCAGCGACGCGGCCTAAGATCGCCGCCCATGACGACGTCTTCCTCCGGCCCCTCCGGCTACCTGTCCGATCTGTTCTCCCTGGAGGGGAGGGTGGCGGTGGTGACCGGCGGCAGCTCCGGCATCGGCCGCGCCATCGCCGAGGCGCTGGCGCGCGCCGGGGCGTCGGTCGTCATCGTCGCCCGCCGCGAGACCGAGCTGGACGCCGTGGTCGCCGACCTGGAGCGGCTCGGCTGCCGGGCCGCGCGGGTCAGCGCCGACCTGGCCTCCCGCGCGGGGGTCCGCGCCGCCGCCGAGCGGGCCGCCGAACCGTTCGGCGAGCCCGACATCCTGGTCAACTGCGCCGGGATCAACCTGCGGCCCCCGATGGGCGACCTCGGCGAGGACGTGTGGGACCGCACGATGGCGGTGAACCTGGACGCCCCGTTCCTGCTGTCCCAGCGCTATGCCCCCGGCATGGCCGAACGCGGCTACGGCCGCCTGATCCACGTGTCGTCCCAGCAGGCGTTCCGCGCGTTCGTCACCAGCGGCGCCTACGGCGTGTCCAAGGCGGGACTGGAGGGACTCGCCCGCTCCCAGGCCGAGGCGTGGTCGCCGCGCGGCGTCACCGCCAACACCCTGGTGCCGGGGTTCGTGCTGACCCCGCTCAACGCCCGCCTCCAGGACGACCCCGAACGCGTCGAGGCGCTGGCCGCCCGCACGATGGTCGGCCGCAACGGGGTGCCCGCCGACTTCGCGGGCGCGGCGGTGTTCCTGGCGAGCCCCGCCTCGGCCTACGTCACCGGTCAGTCGCTGTTCGTGGACGGCGGGTTCTCCGTGCACTGAGGGCGCACCAGCACCTCGATCCCGTCCAGCAGGCGTTCCATCCCGAACGCGAACTCCCAGTCGGGGTCGTCCTCCTCCTCGAACACCCCGGATCTGGCCGCGCGGTACAGCTCGGGGAAGCGGTGCTCGTCGAGCACCTCCAGCAGCATCGGCCCGTACCCCGTCAGCGCGTCCGACGGGTCGTTGCCGGTGCGTTCGAACGCGGCGGCCAGGTCCGCGGCCAGCAGGGCCTCGCTGCGCACGAAGCCGCTGACCAGCACCAGGATGGAGAGCTTGGTGCCGTCGTCCAGCCCGGTGCCGCGCAGGCAGCGCAGCCCGGTCTCCATCCAGGCCACCGAGTGGGGCATCACCGGCGGGCCGTTGACCGGGACGCGCAGCGCCCAGGTGTGGCGCCGCACGATGGCGCGCATCTCGCTCGCCCACCACAGCAGCCCCTCCCGCCATCCCGCCCCGGGGGCGGGCGGCTCGGGCGGCGGGCCGAACAGCGTGTCCTGCATGATCGTCAGCAGGTCGGCCTTGGCGGGCACGTAGCGGTACAGCGCCATCGTGGAGACCCCGGCCTCGGCGGCGACCCGGCTCATCGACACCGCCTCCAGCCCCTCGGCCTCGCCCACCCGGATCGCCGCCTCCACGATCCGCTCCAGCGTCAGCGCCCGCCGGGGGCCCTTGGCGGGGCGTTCCCGCCGCCCCCAGGCGAGTTCCACGCTCGTGGGCAGTTGCTGGCCGTGCTCTGCGTTCTTCACGTTCCGAAGCCTAGGGCGTTGACGTCGGGGGCCCTTCTGCGTATACCCTACACGGTAATGCGTATGGCATACACAGTAAGCGTGTCCGAGGAACCCCGGGAGGGGCTGTGCACGACGAACCGGCGACCGAGACAGCGGCGATCGAGACGGCCGGACTGAGCAAGTCCTACGGCCGGGTCACCGTTCTGAAGGGCATCGACCTGCGGGTGGCCAGGGGCGAGGTCTTCGCGCTGCTCGGCCCCAACGGGGCGGGCAAGACCACCACCGTCCGCATCCTGGCGACGCTGACCCGGCCGGACGGCGGCACCGCGCGGGTCGCCGGGCACGACGTGGTGGCCGACGCCCGCCGCGTGCGGCGCGTCATCAGCCTCACCGGCCAGTACGCGGCCGTCGACGAGAACCAGACCGGCGCCGAGAACCTGCGCATGATGGCCCGGCTGCGCCGGCTGTCCCGCCCGCAGGCCCGCCGCCGCGCCGCCGAACTGCTGGAGCGCTTCGACCTGGCCGACGCCGCCGGCCGGCGCGTCGCCACCTACTCCGGCGGCATGCGCCGCCGCCTGGACCTGGCGTGCGGGCTGGTCACCGACCCCGAGGTGGTGTTCCTGGACGAGCCCACCACCGGCCTGGACCCGCGCAGCCGGCAGGCGATGTGGCGGGTGGTCGGCGAGCTGACCGCCACCGGCGTGACGGTCCTGCTGACCACCCAGTACCTGGAGGAGGCCGACCGGCTCGCCGACCGCATCGCCCTGCTGGACGGCGGCCGCGTCGTCGCCGAGGGCACCGCCGCCGAGCTCAAGGACCGGGTCGCCGCCGCCCAACTGACCATGGTCCTCACCAGCACCGACGCGTTCGAGGCGGCGCTGCACGCGCTCGGGGACCGGGTGACGCAGCTCGACTCGGCCCGCCGTTCCGTCGCCGTCGCCACCGACGGATCGGCCGCGCACGTGCGCTCCCTGCTGGACGAGATCGACCCCGGACGCACCGCGGTCGAGTCGTTCGCCGTCCGCGAGGCCACCCTCGACGACGTCTTCCTGACCCTGACCGGCACGACCAAGGAGACCGCCGGTGTCTGACCTTCTCGCCTGGCCGGTGCTGGCCGGCCGCGGCCTGCGCCTGAGCATGCGCAACCTGGAAGCGCTGCTGATCTCGCTCATGCTGCCGGTGCTGCTGATGCTGCTGTTCGTCTACATCTTCGGCGGCGCGATCCGCACCGACACCGACTACGTCACCTACGCCGTCCCCGGCGTCCTGCTGCTGTGCTGCTCCTACGGGGCCTCGCTCACCGCCGTCGGCGTCGCCGAGGACATGACCCAGGGCGTGGTGGACCGCTTCCGGTCCATGGACGTCGGCGGCCCGGCGCTGCTGGCCGCGCACGTCACCGCCAGCACCCTGCGCAACCTGCTGTCCACCGCCATGGTGATGGCCGTGGCCCTGCTGATCGGGTTCCGCCCCGACGCGGGCCCGCTGGGATGGCTGGCGGGACTCGGCGTGCTGGTGGCCTTCGTCGTGGCGATGTCGGCGGTGTCGGCCGCGGTGGGCCTGGTGGCCAAGACGACGGAGGCGGCCAGCGGCTTCACCTTCTTCGTGCTGTTCCTGCCCTACCCCAGCAGCGCGTTCGTGCCGGTCGACACGATGCCGGGCTGGCTGCACGGCTTCGCCGAGCACCAGCCCGCCACCCCGATCATCGAGAGCGTGCGCGGCCTGCTGCTGGACCAGCCGGTCGGCGGCCGCCCCTGGACCGCCCTGGCCTGGTGCGGAGCCCTGCTGCTGGTCTCGGTGGCACTGTCGGGACCGCTGTTCCGGCGGCGCACCCGGTGACGGGAACATCGACAAAGCGTGACCGGGGGGCGGACTCCCGGTTACCATGAGCGCCACGACGACGCAGGTCCCGGCTCGGCCGGGACCGAGCACCGAGGTGACCGTGTCTAGTCTGGCAGCAGCGCGCCGGCCCGGGAACCTGCCCGCCGACATGACGACGTTCGTGGGGCGCGGAGCCGAGCTCGCCCTGGTCCGGCAGGCCCTGTCCCGGGCCCGGCTGGTCACCCTCACCGGGGTGGGCGGCGTCGGCAAGACCCGCCTGGGGCTGCGGGCCGCCGAGGAGGCGCGCCCCTCCTTCCCCGACGGCGTGTGGCTGGTGGAGCTGTCCTCGCTGCACGACCCGACGTTCTCGCTGTCGGAGGGCAACCTGGAGGCCGCCTCCCAGCTGTGCCGCCGCCTGGACGGCATCCCCCTGGCGATCGAGCTGGCGGCGGTGCAGCTGCGCGTGCTGTCGGTCGCCCAGCTCGCCGCCCGGCTCGACGACCGGTTCCGCATCCTGGGCAGGCGCGCCCGCATCAGCGACCAGCGGCACCACACCCTGCAGTCGGCCATCGAGTGGAGCCACGAGCTGTGCACCGACGCCGAGCGGCTGCTGTGGGCGCGGCCTCGCGCTGGTCGGGGAGGAACGCTACGACGCGGCGTTCCAGGACGGCCTGCGCGCCCCGATCGCCGACGCCGTCGGCTACGCCCTCGACCAGACCGCCGCGCTCGCCCCCTCCCGCGGCGAGCCCCGCGGTGCCCCGCGCGGCGGCTCGCCGTTGAGCCCGCGCGAACGGCAGGTCGCCGAACTGGTCGCCCAGGGCATGTCCAACCGGGAGATCGCCGAACGGCTCGTCATCTCCCGCCGCACCGCCGACTCCCACATCGAGCACATCCTGGGCAAGCTCGGCTTCAACTCCCGCACCCAGATCGCGGTCTGGGTGACGCGGCGCTCCTGAGCCCGGTCACTCGTACTCGGTGCCGCCCTTGCGCGTCAGGTAGGCGGGCGAGACGAACTTGCCGATCGCCCGGCCGCCGGTGACGGGGCTGTACCGCTCGACGGCGGGGCGCACGACCAGCCCCTCCCGCAGGTGGGCGCCCGAACCCGAGACGGTCTCCCGCCCCGAGGCCAGCTCCATCAGCGCGCCGGTGTCGAACGGCCCCTCGTACAGCCGGGGAACGGCGGGCAGCCCCACCTCCCCCAGCAGCCGGGCCGTCTCGTCCGCGTCCAGCCAGCGGACCGAGCCGCCGTCGGCCGACACCGCCACGTCGAACACCGCGTAACCGGGACGCTCGCTCTTGCCGTCGGCGCCGTAGGCCAGGTCCTGCACGCCGCGCCCGTAGACCTCGCCGAACACCGCCACCCGGTCGACGTCCAGCAGGGCGGCGATGCGCTGGGCGGCCTCGGGAACACCGTGGGTCTCCACGGCCCGCCAGTACAGGTTCGCCGGGTCCCGCCGGATCGCCATCCGCTTGGCGCTGAAGCCCTTGGAGGACACGAACGCCTCCCCGCCCGCCAGGGTGAACGCGCACGCCGTTCCGTGGATCTTCTCGGTGGCCACCACCGGCTCCCCGGCCTCGAACAGCGCCGGATACCGCTTGACGTCCTCGATCTCGATCCACGGCACCAGGTCCGGGGCCGCGACCACCTCGCCGGCCATGTGCACCGGGATCGGCGGCACCCACTTGGTGACCCCGAGCTCACCGGCGAAGTCGCGGCCCTCGGCGTGCGCGGTGGCCAGGTCGACGTCCCGCACCGCCGCGGGCACGCAGACGATCCCCTGCGACAGCTCACCGCGCAGCCGCACCGCCTTGACGCGGTCGCGGCCCGACCCGGCGAGCCTGCCGGTCAGCCCCAGCTCCGCGATCAGGTCGTCGGGCAGCAGCGCCCCCTCGGGGATGTACAGCGCCCAGTCGCCGGTGCGGTACTGACCCTTGGCGACGACGGCCCGGTACAGCCCGACCTGGGCGAGTTCGAGGGCGTCGGCGTTGTCGTGGGGGTGGATGGTCAGTCGTTCCGCGGTGACGCGCAGTGTGGACACGTCGGTTCCCTTCCATGGGGGTCTGCCGTCCTCGTGCAGGTTGGCAGGGCTCCCACGGAGCGGGCAACGCGTTTTGTCCCGCGTCACCCCTCCCGTGTCACTTCGCGCCGCGCTCGGCGGCCAGCCGGTCGATCGTCGCGGCCAGGTCGAAGTCCTTGCCGGTCAGTCCCCCGGCGCTGTGCGTGGACAGCGCGAAGGTGACCGTCGTCCAGCGGATGTCGATGTCGGGATGGTGGTCGGCGTCCTCGGCGGCCCGCGCCACGGCACCGACCAGGTCGATCCCGGCCATGAACGAGGGCGCCCCGAAGGCCCTGCGGATCTCGTCGCCCTCCCGGCTCCAGCCGTTCAGCCCGCCCAGGCGTTCGGTGATGGCGGCGTCGTCGAGCAGTGCGGTCATCGTCGTCCTCCCCCTGTTCGGTCCGCTCCGTTCCCTACCCACCGTGGCGGCGTCCCGGCCTGGCCCGGAGCAGGTCGTCGACGATCCAGTGCTGGAGCTCGGTGTCGCCGAGCCCCTCGGCGACGCGCAGCGCCTCCGTCAGGAACGCCTCGGCGTGCTCGTGCCGGCGCTGCTCGACCGCGCAGGTCCCGAGCCCGTGCAGCGCGTGCGCCAGGTCCTCGGTCTTGCCGGTCACCGCCGACAGCCGGCGCAGCCGGTCGTACATCCACTCGGCCTGCGGGAAGTCACGGTGGCTCTCGGCCATGACCGCCAGCTCGAACACGCACGACGACTCCAGCGTCGGGTCGCCGGTCTCCAGGGCGATCGCGATGGCGTGCCGGAGGGCGTGGTCGGCGCGGGCGTGGTCCTTGTGGGCGGCCGCGCAGACGCCCAGGCCGTACAGGCACCAGCCCTCGGTGGGACGGCGGCCGACCTCGGCGGCCAGGGCGCGGCCCTGCTCGAAGTTGGCCCAGGCGTTGTGGTGGTCGTCCTTGGCCACCAGCGCCTCGCCCAGGGCGCGCAGCCCCTCGGCGATCTCGGCGCGGTCCTCGGTCGCCACGGCCGCGCGCCACAGCTCCGTCGCGGCGGCCACCGCGCCGTCGGCGTCATCGCGTCGCATGGCCTCCCGGAACCGCGCCCGCAACGGCTCCAACGGCGCGGCGGGCGGAGGCGGCGGCGCGGCCGGTGGCGGGGCCGATGGTGGGGCCGGTGCGGCGTCGCCGGTCAGCGCGTCGGCCTGCGGCCGCTCGGCGGGGTTCTTGGCCAGGGCCGCCGTCACGGCCCCGAGCAGGTCGGCGGGGACGCCGTCCAGGTCGGGTTCCCCGTTCAGCACCCGGTTGAAGACCTCCAGCGTCGTGGCGCCGTGGAAGCAGTGCCGCCCGGTCGCGGCGAACGCGACCGTCGCGCCCCAGGCGAAGACGTCGGCGGCCGGGCCGGGACGCTGCCCGTCGAAGACCTCCGGCGCGATGTACCCGGGCGTTCCGATCACCCCCTGGGTCATGCGCGTGGCCTCCGGCGCGACCGCGAGCCCCAGGTCGATCAGGACGGGGCGGCCGTCGGTCATCATCACGTTGCGCGGCGTCAGGTCCCGGTGGACGACGCCCGCCGCGTGCACGGCCCGCAACGCCTCGGCCAGCCCCCGCGCCACCGCGCGCAGCGCCTCCCCCTCCAGCGGCCCCCGCTCCTCGACGATGCGGTGCAGCGACAGGCCCTGCACGTACCGGGTGACCAGGTAGGGGGACTCGCCGGTGAGATCGGCGTCGACGATCTCGGCGACGTTCGGATGGCGGACCTGCCGCATGGCCGCCGCCTCGCGTTCCATGCGCTCCAGCCCGCGGGACTCCGCCGCGATGTGGGGATGCAGCACCTTGACCGCGACCGTGCGGCCCTCCCCGTCCAACGCCAGGTGGACCGAGCCCATCCCGCCCGAACCGAGCAGGCGCAACACCTCGTAGGGACCGATCGTCTCCGGCTGCTTCGCCACCGTCACCCCTTCACCGCGTTCCCGGCGGCAGCCTAAGGTCTCCCACCGGGAAGCGGGTAGCGGGCTGGGGGTAGGCCGCCCCTGTCGTCAGGTCGGTCTGCGGGAGAAGACGCCGCGCCGGGTGACGCCCGAGGGCGTTGGGTCAGACGCCGCCGGTACCGACCTCGTTGATGGCGTCGAGCATGAGACCGGCGTCCAGGCGGACCGCCGGGTCGGGGTCATCGGCACTCAGCAGTGCCAACAGCGGTTTGTAGCGCACGGACGGCGAGTAACTCGCCGCGTAGACCGCCGCCCTTCGAAGCTCCGGCTCGGGAGCGTGCGCCGCATCCCGGATCCGCTGGTAGAGGGCGTCGTCCAGGGTGTGTGAGCTGCCGAGGGCCGCCATGAGCAGAGTTCGCCGACGTTCGGCGGCACCGCGAGCGGTGTCGAAAGCGGAAAGGAGTTCGGCGCGGCCGTACACGTGAAGATGGTCGGTCGCCATCTGGGTGAGTGCCTGAGCGGTGTGGCTCATATCGGCGGAGAAGTAGATGTAGGGGCATTCCGTAACATCATCGATGAGGTAGTGAAGCCCCAGGTCATACCCTTCCCACACCACCTCGCGCAGTGTTCCGGCCTGGAGGTCCTCCGGATACTCCACCTTCTCCCAGCCGAAGTCGGCGGCGAAGGAGTCGAGCCGGGGTTCGGGGGCGCTCTCGCGC
Organism: Actinomadura kijaniata; assembly: GCF_014138665.1. Taxonomy (NCBI): domain Bacteria; kingdom Bacillati; phylum Actinomycetota; class Actinomycetes; order Streptosporangiales; family Thermomonosporaceae; genus Actinomadura; species Actinomadura kijaniata. The sequence continues at coordinate 332,437 of NZ_JACJIA010000006.1, read as the reverse complement.
AGGATCAGGCGCGGACCGAGGCAGACGGACAAGGGCACCATTCCGCTCTCCATGATCGTTTTTTCGGGCTAGCCTAACCGGACGTCCGTCGCCCCTCGAACCGGGCAAGGGAACCGGACCGGGGTGGGCCCCAGAGGCGCGCGCGGTCGCGGAAAGCCCGGCCGCGCGGGAGACGCGTGCAACCACGGAGGAGCCCCCCATGAAGACCCGGCTCGTCGCCGGACTGGCGCTGCTGTCCACCGGCCTGCTGGCGGGAGCGTTCGGGTACGGCGCGACCAACGTCGCCACCACCTTCGACGCGGTCCCGCTGGACGTGCGCCTGACCTTCCACTCGGCGCTGATGCAGATGAACGGCCCCGTCATGCAGACGGCCATGGCCCTGGCCGTGCTGAGCTCGCTCGTCCTGGCGGTGCTGACACGCGGCGCACCGCGCCTGCTGGCCGGTGCGGCCTGTGGACTGGCGGTGGTGTCGTTCCTGGTCACCCGGTTCGGCAACGTCCCGATCAACCAGAAGATCAAGGTGTGGGCGGTCACCGCGCCCCCGCCCGACCACGCCGCGATCCTCCAGCGGTGGGAGAACTTCAACATCGTGCGCACGGTCACCGCGCTCGTGGCGTTCCTGCTCATCATCACGCTGGTCATGCGTTCGTCCCGAGGAACCCACCACTGATCCGGCGGGACCGTTCACGGGCGCGAGGCGTCCCTCAGGCACAGGGACGGTGAGGGGTCGTCTCCATCCGTTCCTGGAGGGGCGTCACGCCGGTCTCTCTCATGGCTGTTGCCGTGGGGGCAGTTCGTCGAGGTCGCGGGTCCATTCGTCGGCGGCCCTGGTCAGCTGGTCGAGGTCGAGGACGAAGTCGACGTCCAACCCCACGGACGCTCCGCCGCCGGCGTTGAGCCAAGGCGGCGCGGCCTCGGCGTAGAAATGGGCGCGAACGGTCGCCTCCCCCTGTCGGCGCTCAAGGAGCGTGAACGACAGCGCGGGCTCGCTGAAAATGATTCCACGCCGCCCGTGTCCCCCTGTGTCCTCGGCGTCGATCGGCGCGACCTGCCCCGCGGCCGCTTGACGCAGCCAGTAGGCCAGCCAGCGGGCATTGGTGATCGTCAGAGCGGGATCACGGAAGGACCAGGAACGTTCGCCGAGGTCGACGCGTCCTTCAACGATCAGCCACAGGTCGTCCCAGTACCCGGTCCCCGCCGGGAACTGCCACTCCACCGGGCGGAGCTCGAAGACGACGCCGTCTCTTCCTGTGATGCGCATCCACTGATCCTAGATGGGGCCGGCTCTCCCGAAGGGATCCGCTGAGCTGGGCGGATAAGCACCCGAGGACGGGCCGTACCCAGACGTGAGGGTGCAGAACGCGTCGCCCCCAGCATCGTCGAACCCCGCTGAGACAGGAAGCGAACACTGTCTCGGCGACAGCACGCCTGAAGAGGGCGCCAGAAGTACCTAAGCACGACTGATTCCCCGTCGTCGGCATCTCCGTAGCTTTGTGGTCATCGGCAGGAACGACACCGGGAGCAAGAGATGAACGACATGAACGCGCTGGTCGACGGCTACATCGCCGTCTGGAACGAGACCGACCCGGCCGCCCGCCGGGACCGCATCGCCGAGGTCTTCAGCGAGGGTGTCGGCTACACCGACCCGCTGGCGGACGTGCACGGCCGCGACGAACTGGACGCCACCATCGCCGCCGTCCAAGGCCAGTTCGCCGGGCTGGAGTTCACCCTCGGCGGCCCGGTGGACGCCCACCACGACGTCGCCCGCTTCACCTGGCACCTGGGCCCGGCGGGCGCGGACCCGATCGTCATCGGCTTCGACGTCGTGGTGCTCGGCGCCGACGGCCGGATCGGCGAGGTCCACGGCTTCCTCGACAAGGTCCCCGCCGGAGCCTGACGCCCCTCCCCCTCTCCCCCTCGAACCATCCCCTCGAATCCCCTCTCCCCCTCGAACCATCCCCTCGAAAGGAACCATGACCATGGCCGTTCGCACCGCCCCCGAGACCGCCACCGCCCCGAGCCTGTTCGCCGACGGACGCCGCTTCCTCAAGCTGGCCCTGCGCGTGGACGCCGTCGTCACCGGCGCCAACGGCCTGGCCTACCTGGCGCTGGCCGGCCCGCTGGAGCGCCTGCTCGGCCTGGACGCCGCGGTCGGCCGCGGCCTGGGCGCCTTCCTGGTCGTCTTCGCGATCGCCGTGGCGGCGCTCTCGATGCCCGCCCGCGCTCCCCGCCTGGCCGTCCACGCCGTGATCGAGATGAACGTGCTGTGGAGCGTGCTGAGCGTCGTCGCCGTCGCCACCGGCTGGCTCGACCTGAACGCCGTCGGTGCGACCTGGGCCGTCATGCAGGCGGGGACGGTGGGCGCGTTCGCCGCCGCCCAGTTCATCGCGATCCGCCGCGCCGACTGACCGATGACACGGGCCACAGCGGCTCGGCCCCGATCTCGGGGCCGAGCCGCTTCGCCGTTTCCAGGCTTCGCAGCCGAAGCGGCGCGTCCGCTTCTGCGAGGGAACCCGTCCCCTCCATCACGACCACCGGTCTCTCGCCGTGAAAGCCCGACGGCCCCGAGACCGGAGTTCTGTGATGGATCTTCGTCGTTCCGCCCCTCGCCTTCTCCCGGCACCGGGGACCCTAGGGCGTCGAGGGCCGCCAGAACGACGCCGGCAGCGCGGCGATCTCCGCCGCGGCCTGGTCCAGGTCCTCGGCGAAGGACCGCATATGGGGGTGGCCGTCGTCGGCCATGGCGCGCTGGACGGCCGACTGCCGCCGGATCCGGTCGAGGAGCGCCGCGCGCAGGACCGTCCGGTCGCCGTCGTAGCCGTAGGCGTCCAGCAGGAGGTGCAGGCGCCGTGACCGGTCCCCGAAGGCGGTGAAGCCCTGGAACTCGGCGACCCTGCGGGCGACCAGCGGCACCCAGGTCAGCACCGTGTAGGCCAGATCGAGTTCCCGCGTCGCGGGGCCTGCGGTGTCCCAGTCGACGAAGCCGACCAGGGCGCCGGAGCCGCTCCACACCGCGTTGTAGGGCGAGGCGTCCTGGTGGCCGATGACCAGTTCCGGGCGCCAGGGCCGGTCGATGAACCAGCGCGCGTCGCGTGGTGGCACGAAGTCGGCCGTGGTGTCGTGCAGCCGACGCATCCAGGCGCCGACCTGCCGCAGCGCGTCGTCGGTGTGCGGCCAGGAGGGCCAGGGGTGCCGCTCTCCGATGGTGTCGCCGTGCAGCCAGCTGAGGACCTCGCGGCCCTGCTCGTCAAAGCCCAGGACGCGAGGTGCGCCCTGGAAACCGGCTTGTTCCAGATGGTGCAGCATGGCGTGCACGGCGGGCGTCCACGGGTTCGCCGGACGATGGACGGTGTCGCCGATCCGGACGCCGCCCACGTGCCTGCCGCCGGGCAGCCTCTGCTCTCGCCTGTCGGCCATGGGGGTGTTGTAACCCGCGCCCGCCGGTGAACGCATCCGGTTTTCCGGCCCTCCGTCACCGGTCCAGCTTGCCCGCCCTGTCCCGCAGGTAGCGCTGTTCGGGGAGGCTCGTGGTGCGCCGGGTGGCCAGCCGGTAGTTCTCCCGTGCGGCGGCGTCCTCTCCGGCCAGTTCCTGAAGGTGGGCGCGGACGGCGTGGAGGCGGTGGTGGCGGGCCATCCGGGGGTCGCCGTCCAGGCTTTCCAGCAGTTCGAGTCCGGCCCGCGGCCCCCGGGTCATCGCGATCGCGACGGCGTGGTTGAGGGTGACCATCGGGTTCGGCGCGATCCGGCCGAGGATCCCGTACAGGACGCGGATCTGTTCCCAGTCGGTGTCCTCGGCCCGCGGCGCCTGGACGTGCAGCGCGGCGATCGCCGCCTGAAGCTGGTAGGGCCCCAGGGGCGAGGCGGACATGGCGGCGGTGACCAGCGCGACGCCCTCGTGGACCATGGCGGCGTCCCACCGGTTCCGGTCCTGCTCGGCCAGCGGCACGAGGGCGCCGTCCGGGCCGGTGCGGGCCGCGCGGCGGGCGTCGGTCAGCAGCATCAGCGCCAGCAGCCCCGCCACCTCGCCGTCGTCCGGCAGGGACCGGTGCACCATGCGGGTGAGCCGGATCGCCTCCGTGGTGAGCTCGGCGCGGTGCAGGTCGGGGCCGGAGCCGGCGGTGTAGCCCTCGTTGAAGATCAGGTAGAGCACGTGCAGGACGGTGTCCAGCCGTTCGGCCCGCTCCCGGGCGGTCAGCGTCGCGAACGACGCGCCGGCGGCTTTGATCCGTTGCTTGGCGCGGCTGATCCGCGGCCCCATGGTGGCCTCCGGCACGAGGAACGCCCGAGCCACCTCGGCGGTGGTGAGCCCGCCGACGGCGCGCAGCGTGAGCGCCACCTGGGAGGCGGGCGTCAGCGCTGGATGACCGCACAGGAACAGCAACGTGAGCGTGTCGTCCCGATCGCCCGGGTTCCCGTCGCCGGGCGCCGGTGCGAGACCGGCGTCCGGCGCCTCCCGTACCGCCGCGGTGACTTCCCGCCGGCGGCGCGCCCGCTCACCGCGCACCTGATCGACCAGGCGGCGGGAGGCGACGGTGACCAGCCAGGCCCGCGGGTTCTCCGGAACGCCGTCGGCGGGCCAGCGCACCGTCGCGGCGAGCAACGCCTCCTGGACCGCGTCCTCGCACTCCTCGAACCCGCCGTACCGGTGCAGCAGCATGCCGAGGACCTGCGGCGCCAGGGCGCGCAGCAGGTCCCCGAAGCGTTCGCTCCCGCTCACATCTCCATCCCGGCCGAGCCCATCAGCGGCCGCACCTCCACGCCGCCGGACCGGCCGCTCGGTATCAGCGCGGCCAGCTCCAGGGCGCGTTCCCGGCTCTCGCAGTCGACGAGGTACTGGACGGCGACATGGTCCGATGCCCGCGGGTACGGGCCCTCGCTCACCGCCACCACGCCGTCCCGGACCTGGACGACGGCGCTGATGGACGGATCGGCGAACGCGTGACCGCTGATCAGTTCCCCTGTTGACGCGGCGGAGCCCAGGAACTCCACGTGGTCCGGCCCTTCCCCCGGCAGGTCCGCCGCGTTCAGGTAGAGGTTCAGCAGGAACTTCATCGCGTGCTCAGCCCTCGGCCGTGCTCGCGAAGACCACCGGCCGCACCTCGACGCCCAGGCCCTCGACACCGGCGTCGGGAATGAGCGCGGCCAGCTCCAGGGCACGCTCTCTGCTGTCGCATTCCACCAGGTAGTAGCCGCCGAGGTACTCCTTGGACTCGACGTAGGGGCCGTCCGTCACCGCCGGGACGCCGCCCCGGACCCTGACCACGGCGCTCCGCGACGGGTCGGCCAGCGCGACGGTACTGATCATCTCCCCGGCCCCGGTGACGGTCTCCATGAACGTGCCGTGGCCGCTCATCACCTCGTCGCGCTCGTCCTCGGTCAGCGCGTCCCAGATCCGCGGGTTACCGTACATGATCAACAGGAATTGCACGTCGTTTCCCCCGAGGGGCGGGCGGCGCCCCTGCGGCGCCGTTCACCCGAGGGTCGTCGCCGGTGCCGTGTTCTTGCGGTGCCGGACCGCAAGAATCTCCCCGCTGTTCCGACTTCCTCCCGAAGGGGCGCCCGCCCTGGGCGTTCCGTCACAGAGGTCGCTTGTCAGCTTCCAAGGAGGATGCATGTCGCAGCTGTTGAGGGTGCACTGCTTCAACGTGTCGCGGGACGGGTTCGGCGCCGGTGAGGGGCAGAGCCTGGAACGGCCCTTCGGCCACGCGGACCCCGCCCCGCTCTGGTCCTGGGCGGGCGCCACCGCCAGCTGGGTGAACCGCACCGACCCCGGCGGCACTCGCGGCCTGGACGACCTCATGACCCGCGACCACACCCGCGACATAGGGGCGGAGATCATGGGGCGTAACAAGTTCGGCCCCCAGCGCGGCCCCTGGGAGGACCACGAGTGGCAAGGATGGTGGGGGGACAACCCGCCGTTCCACACCCCGGTCTTCGTGCTCACCCACCACGAACGCCCGTCCTTCACCCTGGCCGACACCACCTTCCACTTCGTCGACGCGACACCGGCCGAGGCACTGGCACGCGCGAAGCGGGCCGCCGGCGGCCGGGACGTGCGCCTCGGCGGAGGAGTCGCCACCATCCGCGGGTTCCTCGACGCCGACCTGGTCGACACGATGCACATCGCCGTCGCGCCCGTCGACCTCGGCCGAGGCGAACGGCTGTGGGAAAGCCCTGACGACCTGCTGGACCGCTTCCACCTTGAGGCGGTACCGAGCCCCAGCGGGGTCACTCACCTCCTGTTCTGGAGACGGTGACTCCCGCCGCTTGCGCGTGGGCGCGGCGGGCGATCTGTCGCAGGCCGAGTTCGGCATGGATCTCGCCGGGCCGGAAGCCGTGCTCGGCGGCGATCCGGCGCGCGCGCTCGTACAGCTCGCGTGCCGCGCCGAGGTCGCCGCCGAGCAGCGCGATCCGGCCGAGCCCGGACAGGCGGTCGGCGGTCTCCGCCCACATGCCGAGGTCCTCGGCCAGCGCCAGGCCCTCGCGGTGCAGCCGTTCGGCCTCGCGGTGGTCGCCGCGCATCTCGGCGAGCGCGGCGCGCGGGTGGACGGTCAGCAACTCGCCGCCTTGGTCGCCGAGTGAACGGAAGAGGGCCAGGGCCTGTTCGGAGGCGTCCGCGACGGTGTTCAGGTCGTCCCGGGCGAGGGCGTGGTTGGCGCGCAGGGCGGTCGTGACGGCGATGCCCCAGGTGTGTCCCCGCGCGCGGAAGCCGTCCGCCGCGCCGGCCGCGAGTTCCTCGCTGGCGTCCAGATGGCCGGTGTGCAGCAGCACATAGGCCAGGAACCACCGCGCCATGGCCAGGCCCGGCGGGTCGTCGGCGTCCCGGAACCGCGCCAGCGCCGCGCGGGCGCGGGCCACCACGTCGTGCTCGACGTCCAGCAGCGCGGCGATGCCGACCTGCCAGCAGCGCACGCGTGCCCGGAGGGCGGGCGGGGCGTCCCCGGGAACGGCGAGGGCGCGGTCGGCCCAGCGGGCGGCCTGCCGGACGCGACCGCGCAGCAGCAGCGACCAGGCCAGGCCGTCGACCAGCAGCAGCGCGTCCTCGGCGTCGCCGTGGCGGACGGCGTCCTCCAGGGCGCAGTGCAGGTTGCGGTGTTCGGCGTCGAGGCGCCTGAGGTGGGCGGCCTGCTCCGGGCCGAACAGCCCGGGCAGGCCGTCCGTCACCAGCGCCAGATGGTAGGCACGGTGCCTGCGCCGTGTGGCCTCCACCTCACCGGCCTCGGTGAGCCGTGCCATGGCGTAGACACCGACGGTCTCCAGCAGCCGGTAGCGCCGGTCGCCCGCCACGGTGACCATCGACCGGTCGACCAGCCGCGCCAGGACGGCGGCGACCTCGTCCCCGGCGATGCCCGGACCCGCGCAGACGGCCTCGGCCGCCGCGAGCGGGCCGCCGTCCAGGACGGCCAGGCGGCGCAGCACGGCCCGCTCGGGATCGGTCAGCAGCTCCCAGCTCCAGTCGAGGAGGGCGTTGAGCGTCCGCTGCCGGGCGGGCGCGCCCCGGTTCCCGGCCGACAGCAGGCTGAACCGGTCGTCGAGCCGGGCGGCGAGCTCGTGGACGCCCAGCGCCCGCACCCTGGCGGCGGCCAGCTCCAGCGCGAGCGGCAGGCCGTCCAGGCCGCGCACCAGCTCGGCGACGGCCCCGGCGTTCGACGCGTCGAGCGCGAACGCGGGATCGGCGTCCGCCGCGCGGGCGCAGAACAAGCGCACCGCGCTGGACTCGCGCACCCGCCGCTCGTCGGCCCCGGGCTCGGGCGGTTCCAGCGGCGCGACGGGCAGCAGCACCTCGCCGGGCACGCCGAGCGGCTCGCGGCCGGTCGCCAGGACCCGGACGCCCGGCGCCGCGCGCAGCACCGCCGCGACCAGCTCGGCCACCGGGGCGGCCACATGCTCACAGTTGTCCAACAGCAGCAGCATCCGCCTGCCGCGCAGGAACGCGGCGAGCCGGTCGACGTGGCTCATCGGCTCGCCCGCCGGGACCGGCCCCAGCATGGTGTTCTCCCGGAGGCCGAGCACCGCCATCACGGCCTCGGCGACCGCGTCGGCGCCGGACAGGCCCGCCAGCTCGACGAGCCACACACCGTCGGGGAAGGCGGGGCCCGGCCGTGTCGCGGCGGCCAGCGCCAGGCGGGTCTTGCCCACGCCGCCGGGCCCGGTCAGCGTGACCAGGCGGGCGGTGTCCAGGGCGGCGAGCGCGCGGGCGAGCGCGGCGTCCCGGCCGATCAGCTCGGTGAGGGGCGCGGGCAGGTTCGTGCGGGGACGGGCCGGAGGCGGATCCAGCGTCGGGTCGGCGGACAGGACCGCCCGCTGGAGCGCGGCCAGCTCGGGTCCCGGGTCGAGGCCCTGGTCGTCGGCCAGCCAGCGGCGGTACCGGCCGTAGACCGCCAGCGCCTCCCCCGGCCGTCCGGCGCGGTACAGGGCGCGCATCCGCAGGGCCCGGAGCCGTTCGCGTTCCGGGTGCCGCTGCTCCCATTCGGCCAGGTCGGCGGCCACCGTCTCGTGCTCGCCGAGATCGAGCCGCGTCTCGGCCAGATCCTCGACGGCCGCGATCCGCCGCTGGGTCAGCCGCTGGACGGTCGGACGCGCGAAGGGCTCGTCCTGGAAACCGGCGAACGCCGGGCCGCGCCACAGCGCCAACGCGTCCGACAGCAGCCCCGCGCGGGTCCACGGATCCGCGGTGCTCCTGGCCCGGTCGAGCAGCGCGTGGAAGCGAACAGCGTCGAGCGACTCCCCCAGCGAACGTTCCCCCGGCACGCACAACCGGTAACCGGCCGGGTCGTGCCCGACCAGCGCGCGTCCTCCGGGCTCGGCGTCCTCCAGGAGCCGTCTCAGGCGGGACACCCGGATCCGCAGCGCGTTCAGCGGGTTCGCCGGGGGCGTCTCCGGCCACAGGTCGGCGATCAGGCGTTCGACCGGGACCGGGAAACCCTCGTGCGCCAGCAGGATGGCCAGCAGCTCCCGAACGTCGGCCCGCGGCACCGCGACCGGCGTGCCGTCGGTCGCGTCCACCGTCAGCGGACCGAGCACCCCGAATCGCACGCGCCCAGGCTACCGCCCGGGAAAGGCCGGAAAGCGGCAGGAAATCGGGTGGAAACCGTCGGCGGCGACGCTTGCCAGGCATATCGCTCGATCCAAGGACGGGAACATTGGACAGGACACTCCTCCGGCGGCTGCTGCCGCTGTCGACCGCTCTCTTCGCGGTGGGCACCGACGGTTTCGTCATCGCCGGGCTGCTTCCGCAGATCGCCGCCGACCTCGGGGTCGGCGTCGCGGCCGCCGGTCAGCTCGTCACGGGCTTCGCGCTGGCGTTCGCGGTGTCGGCGCCGATCCTGGGCGCGGTGACCAGCGCCATGGACCGGCGCCGCGCCCTGCTGCTGGCACTGGCGATCTTCGTCGTGGGCAACGCCGCGACCGCGCTCGGCCCGACGTACGGGACCGTGATGGCGGCCCGGATCGTCACGGCGGTCGGGGCCGGGCTGATCGGCGCGGCGGCGTTCAGCGCCGCCGCCGAGATCGCCTCACCGGAACGGCGGGGCCGGGCGCTGGCCTTCGTCATGGGCGGGCTCACGCTGGCCATCGCGTTCGGGCTGCCCGCGGGCACCCTGATCGGCGGCGCCGACTGGCGGCTGACGCTGTGGGCCGTGGCCGCGCTCGGCGTGGTCGCGGCGGCGGGCGTCGCGGTGGCCCTGCCGCCGATCTCGCTGCCGTCCGACGGGCTGCGCGCACGCCTGGCCCCGCTGCGCGAGCCCTGGGCGTTCGGCATGCTCGCCGTCACCGTGCTGTCGCTGGCCGGCACCCACCTGCTCTACACCTACATCGGGCCCGCGCTGGAGGACGCCACCGGCGGCTCGGCCACGCGGCTGACCGTGGTCCTGCTGGCCTGGGGCGTCGGCAACATGGCGGGCAACGCGATGGCCGGGCGGCTCGCCGACCGCCACCCGCCCCGGACGGTCGTGTCCGCCGGGCTCGGCGCCGCCGCCGTGCTGCTGGCCGTCAGCCCGCTGATCATCGACGATCTGGCGGCGGCGACCGTGTGGGCGGTGCTGTGGGGCGTGTGCGTCTCCCTGCCGATCGTCCCGCAGCAGAGCCGCCTGGTGGAACGGGCACCGGCCGCGTCGGCGGTGCTGCTCGGGCTGAACAATTCGGCGATCTACGTCGGGGTCGCGGTCGGCGGCGGGCTCGGCGGCCTGGCGCAGGGCGCGCTGGCCCCCGCCCACCTCGGCCTGGCCGCCGCGGCGATCAGCGTGGTCGGACTGCTGGTCAACCTGGGAACGGCCCGCCGACCCGTCCCACTCGCGGAGGCCACCCGCAGGTAAATCGAACACAACACACCGCACAAGGTCGTGGTCATCGGCGGCGGTCACGCCGGAACCCTCGCGGCGAACCGCCTGCGGACACCGCCGACGTCGACGTCACCCCGGTGAATCCCCGCCCGGAGTTCGTCGAACGCATCGGACGGGGAACTGGACGACGGGAAACGCCGTCTGGTGTCCGGCTCGTCTAATCCAACGGGCGCAGGTGCTCGATCGTGACGTGGTGTCGTTCGGTCAGGCGTTGGGCGATCAGCGAGCGGTGGCAGGCTTCTGGGTCGCGTTCGACGCAGAACAGCGCTGCGGTTCCGCTGTCCGGCAGGGCCGAGGCGAGCGGCGTGAGGTCGGCTCTGTCGAGGATCTCGGCGGTGTAGCGGCGGGTGTACTCGGCGGCGAGCTCGCGGCGTGAGCGCTTGCCGACCCCTTGGCGGTCGTCCTCGGCGTACTGGAGCCGGCGCAACTCGGTGGTCGGGGCGAGTTCGGGGTGGTGCTCGTAGGCGATCCGGGCGTGGGCGAGGGCCGCCTGTAGCCGGAGTGAGTTCGCCCAGGCGTACTCGGGACCGCGGACGCCGCGGCGCTGACGTACGTCGATCAGCAGGCGGACGTCCGCGTGCCGCAGCCGTTGCAGGAAGGAGTCGCCGTCGAAGCCGTAGACGCCGATCGTCACCATTGTGGGCACCGGAAATCACCTGCCTGTCATCGGCGCCGCCTCCGGCAGGGCCGCCGGAGGCGGCGGGGTCGCATCACGCGACGGCGGTTCCCTCGAGTTCGACCATCAGGGTGGGGATCGCCAGCCGTGTCACCCCGAGCATCGTGGTGGTCGGCGCCACCTTGGCGGCGCCCAGCCGCGACGCCAGCACGCCGTAGTGCTGGAAGAGCAGATCGACGTCGGTGGTGTAGACGTTGAGCCGGACGAGGTTCTCCAGGGACATGCCGGCCTCGCCGAGAACGGCCTCCAGGTTGTCGAGGCTCAGCGCCAGCTGCGCCGCCATGTCGTCGGCGTGCTGGGGCTTGCCGTCGCCGCTCATCGCGGTCTGCCCGGAGATGTACAGGGTCCGGGTGTGCCCGGAGACGATCTCACCCTGGTTGAATCCCATCTCCACCGACCACGGCACCGGGTTGACCGTCGTTCGCTGCATTGCCATCGGCTCCATTCGATTCATCGAGGACATCGACGTCCACGGGCTCGGTGTCCACCGTCCCTGACGTCGTGCTGATCAGCCTTCCGCCAAATCACGACAACCTGTGTCATGTATTCGGGTAGCGTTCACGCATGCGCGCCGACCGGTTGGTATCGCTGGTGCTGCTGCTGCGCCGGCACGGCCAGATGTCCGCGACCGCGCTGGCCCGCGAGCTGGAGGTGTCCACCCGCACGGTGCTGCGCGACATCGAGGCGCTGTCCGCGGCGGGCGTCCCGGTCTACGCCGAACGCGGCCGGCACGGCGGGTTCGCGTTGCTGCCCGGTTTCCGGACCGAGCTGACCGGGCTGAACCACGACGAGGCCCTCGCCCTGCTGATCGCCGGATCGCGGCGCGGCGCGCAGGCGTTCGGGCTCGGCTCGGCGCTCGCCTCGGCCATGCTCAAGGTGGTCGACGCGCTGCCCGACCACTACCGGAACACCGCGGCCGACGCGGCCCAGCGGCTGCTCGTCGACCCCGAGATCGACCTGCTCTCGCGCCGGGCGGTCACCGAGGAGGTGCCCGACGCCGTCGTGGCCGAGGTCCGGCGCGCGGTCCTCGCCGGACACCGGCTCCGCATCCACTACGCGGCCGCGGGACAGACCCCCAGGTGGCGCACGGTGGACCCGATCGGCCTGGTCACCGTGCGCGGCCAGGGCTACCTGCTGGCCACCAGATCCGGCGCGGACCGCACCTACCGGCTGTCCCGGATCCTGGCCGCCGAGGAACTCGCCGAACCCGCGCAGCGACCGGACCGGGTCGATCTGGACCGGGCCTGGCAGGAACGCAGCACGCGGTTCCGGACCGGCGGCGACCAGGTCACCGTGCTGGCACGCGTGAACCCGGCACGGCGGGAGGAACTGGTGGGCACCGCGCTGGCCGTCCGCGCCGAGGAACCCGACGCGGACGGATGGCTGCGGCTGGAGGTGAACTTCCAGGACTCACGGCACGCCGAATGGGCGCTGTGGCAGCTCGGCGCGGACGCGGAGGTCCTGGCCCCGCAGTCGTTGCGCGCTTCCCTGCGCGACCGCGCCGCCGCGATGGTCACCTGTTACGGCTCCTGAGCCCCCTGCGATTCCAGCGCCGCCACGCATGTCCGGCACTGGGCCTGGAGAGATCCAGGGCGTCGCGGTTTCATAGCTGGGTCGCCTCCCGGACGGCGTGGAGGTGGACCAGGACGTCGTAGGAGCGGCCCACGGCGATCTCGGTTGTCCTGCCGGTGGGGAACAGGGTGCCGATGCTGTATGACGGGCGCGGGGTGTCCAGCCACGTGCGGGCTGCCGCCGGTGCCCTGCGCAGATCGGCGTAGTAGTCGCGGTACCGGACCTGATCGAGGACGTGCTCGTTGCTGCCCGGGGCCGCCGGGCCGACGGTGAACCTTCGCCACCGGCCGCCGAGCGCCTGGTCCTTGGACAGGAAGGAGCCGTGGTCGAAGGTGGTGCCGACGGCCAGGTAGCGCGCGCCCAGGATGTCGCGGAGGAACCGGCCCTGGGTCCTGGGATAGGTCGCCGGGTCGGAGGCCGCGTAGCCGACGTGGTCGTTGTGGGCCGACACCAGGACCTTGCCGCGGGTATGGCGCCGCCACCAGGCAGTGGTCTCGGCCATCACCCGGTCGCGGTAGAGCTGCATGGCGGTCAGCGAGTCCTGGTCCTGGGGATCGAAGGCGAGGAAGGTGTAGGTCTGGGCGATGTGGCGGGCGTTCTGCAGGGCGAAGTCATGGCCGTCGTCGCCGGGGCCGCGGCCCGGTCGGCCTTGGCGTTCCAGCAGGTCGAGCATCCGCTGTGCCCTGGCCGCGTTCTGCCGCCGTTCCGCCACCGGCCGCTTCAGGTAGGCGATGGCGTCGTCGAGCGGACGTAGTCCGCCGAGCGCCTCGTCCAGCCGCGGCAGCAACTGCGGGTGGGCCCGCCGGACGTGGCCGGTGACGTTGTCGAAGACGCGCTTGTCGAGCCTGGGCGCGCCGATGTCGTCGCCCAGGAAGCGCACCGGACGATCGGGGTGGCGCCGGTTGTGGTCGCGCATCCACCGGACGAGGCTCACGAATTCCTCGCGGTCCCACGGCGACCCGGCCATCGCCTGGTGAACGACCTGGCGGGCGTCGCCGTCGCCGCGCTGGAGGTAGTCGTCGATCCGCAGCCCCGCCGACCAGCTCATCTCCAGGGCGAAGGTGGTGAACCCCTTCCGCTCGACGAGGTGGCGGAAGATCCGGTGCCTCAGCGCGAAGAACTCGTGCGAGCCGTGCGTGGCCTCGCCCACGCCGACCACCTCGGCGTCGCCGATCATCGCGCCCAGCGCGCGCAGGTCCGCCCCGCCGGTGCCCGGCTCGACCGACCGCAGCGGGTGGGCGATCCGGTCCAGCGAGCGCACGGGCGGCGACACGGCCACCGGTCCGGATGCCACCGACGACGCCGACGACGCCGACGACGCGGCCGTCACAGGGGCCAGTGCCGCGGCCAGCGTGATGGTCGCCACCGTGAGTCGCTTTCCGTAGCGGGTCATGGGTGACCCCTCCTCAACATGCCTGGTGTCAGGTTCCGTCGAGAAGATCTTCACGTCGGTGGCAGGCCGGGCGCGCGGGGGCGGTCCCCGAGGTTTTCCTGGGGGTACGGCCTCTTGAAATATCCGGAACGGGACGTTAAGAGGCCGTACCCCCTCGTCTCCGGCAGCGAGCCCGCGCGCTGTCCGGAGGGCGCCGCCGACCGCCTGCTCAGCCCTGTGTCAGGTCGTGGAGGGTCACCCCGCCGACCGTGCGGGTGGGGAACGTCGCCGCCACCCACTCGCTGATCTTCTGGGCGGCGTCGCTGCCGCTGGTGGCGCGGCGCACGGCGTTGTCGCCGCCCGCGATGAAGTAGTGCACGCGCCCGGCCCGCACCAGCTCCTTGAACCGCTCCAGCGTCGGCGCGGGGTCGGTGCCGTTGAAACCGCCGACCGCCATCACCGGCAGGCCGGTGGCCAGCTGGTATCCGGCGGCGTTGTTGGAGCCGACCGTCGCGGCGATCCACGTGTAGGCGCCGGCGTTCTCCTTCAGTGCCCTGGTCACCTCGGCGCCGGGGGTGGTCGCGTCCAGCAGGCCGCCCGGCCCGCGCCCGCCCTGGCCCCGGAAACCGCGCGAGTCCCGCATGCCGTCACCTCCCGGAGGCGGCGCGAAACGACCGGCGGGCGGTCTTCCGCCGGTGCGGACGGCCGTGCCGCCGCGCGGGCCGCCGAAGCGGCCGGGACCGGAGGAGGCGCGGGGACCCGCCGTCACGATCGCCCCGGTGTGCGGGGTGCGCACCGTGTCGACGGCATAGGCGGTGGGAGCCGCCAACGCCACCCCCGCCGCCACGACGGCCGACACCGCCGCGGCCCGTCCCGGCGGTCTCAGGTAGTGGACCGAGGCGAGCACCACCGCCGCCCCGACACCGCCGATCAGGACCGCCGGCCGCAGCCACGGGTTCCAGTCGGGGGTGCGGCCCAGCAGGACGAACGCCCACAGCGCGGTCACCGCGACGGTCGCGGCCAGCACCGCCACCGCGGGGACGCCGCGGCGACGTTCCCACAACGCGGCCGTGCCGAGCCCGACCGTCGCGGCCACCGCCGGGGCGAGCGCCACGGTGTAGTACTCGTGGTAGATGCCCCGCATCAGGCTGAACACGGCGGCGGTGAGCAGCAGCCAGCCGCCCCACGTCAGCAGCCCGGCGCGCAGGGCGTCGGTGCGGACGGCCCGGCGGGTCGCCCACAGCCCGGCCACCAGCAGGACCAGCGCGGCGGGCAGCAGCCAGGAGATCTGGCCGCCGTTGGCCGCGCCGAACATCCGGGCCCACCCGGCGTCCTGGTCGAGGTTGCCCAGCCCGCCGACCTCGTCGCCGTTCAGGCGCCCCAGCCCGTTGTAGCCGAGGGCCAGTTCGAGGACGCTGTTGTTCTGGGAACCTCCGATGTAGGGACGCGCGCTCCCCGGCACCAGGGCGACGATCGCCACCCACCAGCCCCCGGCGACCACCATCGCCGCGCCCGCCGCCAGCAACTGCCACAGGCGGCGGAGCGGCGGCACCGGGGCCGTCGCCAGGTAGACCAGCGCGAACACCGGCACCACCAGGAACGCCTGCATCATCTTGGCCAGGAACCCCAGCCCGACGAACGCCCCGCACAGCACCAGCCACCGCGTCGCGCCGCGCTCCTGGGCCCGCACCAACGCGTAGGCGGCCAGCGTCAGCATCAGCACCAGCAGCGCGTCCGGGTTGTTGAACCGGAACATCAGCGCCGCGACCGGCGTCACCGCCAGCGCCGCCCCGGCCAGCAGGGCCGGGCCGGTACTGGCGGGGGTGCGGCCCAGCGACCGCCGCACGGCCGCGTAGAGCGTCGCGACGGACGCCACGCCCATCAGCGCCTGCGGCACCAGGATGCTCCAGGGGCCCACCCCGAAGATCCGGGCGGTCAGCGCCATCGGCCACAGCGAGGCCGGGGTCTTGTCGACGGTGATGGCGTTGGCCGCGTCGGAGGAGCCGAAGAAGAACGCCTTCCAGCTCGTGGCCCCCGCCTGCACGGCGGCCGAGTAGAACGGGTTGGCCCACCCGGACGCGTCCAGGTCCCACAGGTACAGCACGGCGGTCGCCGCCAGCAGTGCCGGCAGGGCGAGGCGCCGTCGCCCGACGGTGACGATCATTGGTCCACTCCCCCGTTCAGCTCAGCCGGTACAGCTGGGCGCCGCTGTCGGAGGCGCCGCCGTACTCACCGGCGGACACGAGGGTGCCGTGCTGCCGCACCCACGCGGTCACCTCGGAGTTCCCCCGGTCGGGCCCGAAGCCGCCGCCCTGCCCGTTGACGAGGACGTAGCGGAGCGCGCCCTCCTTGACGTACCCCTGGAGCTTGGCGACGGTCATCGCCGGATCGCCGCCGGTGAAGCCGCCCATGGCGATCACGGGCTCACCGGTCCGCAGGATCAGCGAGGACGCCTGCTGCGCGCTGGAGACCGCGACCAGCCACCGCGCCGAGCCCCGGTTCTTCTCCAGGTAGGAGATCATCTGCTGGTCGAGCTGCCCGCCGGGGCCGCCGAAGCCGCGTCCGCCGGAGCGCCGGCCCTCCCCGCCGGGAGGCGTCTGCCCGCCCGGGAACCGCGGCATCACCTCCGCCGCGCCGTCGCGGCCGGGCATCCGGCCCTGGCCGCCACCGCCCGGACCGAAGCCCCGGCCCGTGGCCGGGCCCGCCAGCGGGTTGGTGCCGTTCACCGGGGAGGACGCCGCCGACACCGCGTACGCGGCCGGTCCCGACAGCGCGGCCAGCAGCGCCATGACCAGGCCCGTGACCATCACCGGCAGCCCTGCGCGGCGGCTGAGGCGGGCCGCCGCCAGGTTCGCCACCGCCAGCACGGCGCACGCCACGACCACCCAGCGCAGCCACGGGTTCCACGACGGCGTCCGGCTCAGCAGCACGAACGCCCACGCGCCCGTCGCGGCCACCGCCGACGGCAGCACCCACGCCCACCGGGCCGACCTTCGGTACGCGCCGAACAGCAGCACCGCGCCCGCGCCGGTCAGCGCCGCGATCGCCGGGGCCATCGCGGTGGAGTAGTAGGGGTGGAAGGTGCCCTGGGCGAAGCTGAACACCGCGTAGTGCACCCCCAGCCAGCCGCCCCACAGCACCAGCGCGGCCAACCTGAGGTCGGTGCGGCCCCGCCGGGCCACCAGGACCAGCCCGGCCACCAGCGCGATCACCGCGAACGGCAGCAGCCACGAGATCTGGCCGCCCATGATGTCGTTGAACAGCCGGCCCGCGCCCGACGCGCCGCCGAAGCTCGCGCCGCCGCGGCCCCCACCGGGTCCGCCGCCGCCCTGGCCGAGGATCCGGCCCAGGCCGTTGTAGCCGATGACCAGGTCCCACACGCTGTTGTCGGTGCTGCCGCCGACGTAGGGCCGCTGACCGGCCGGGATCAGGTCGACGACGGCCATCCACCAGAAGCTCGACACCGCCAGCGTCACACCGGCGGCCAGCAGGTGCCCGACGCGGCGCGGCAGCGACGGGCGCGCCGCCAGCAGGTAGACCAGCGCCAGGGCGGGCAGCACCAGGAACGCCTGGAGCATCTTGGTGTTGAAGCCGCATCCCACCAGGAACGCCGCCAGCAGCAGCGGCCGCAGCCGCCCGGTCGCCACCGCGCGCTGGGTCGCCCAGGCCGCCGCGACCAGCAGCAGCACCAGCAGCGTGTCGGGGTTGTTGTCACGGTTGATCGCCACGGTGATCGGGGTGAGTGCCAGCGCCAGCGCCGCGACCAGCCCGGCGGCCTCGCCGAACGCCCGCCGTACCGTGGCGTGGAGCAGCGCCACGGCCGCGACCCCGGCCAGCGCCTGCGGCAGCAGCACGCTCCAGGTGGTGAACCCGAAGACCCGCGCCGACAGGGCCATCAGCCACAGTGCCATCGGCGGCTTGTCCACGGTGATGAACGACCCGGCGTCCAGCGACCCGAAGAAGAACGCCTTCCAGCTCTGCGTCGCGCTCTTGACCGCCGCCGAGTAGTAGGCGTTGGCGTCGCCGTTGGCCGACAGCCCCCAGGCGTACAGCAGGAGCGCCAGCAGCAGCACGCCCGCGAGGGCGGGCCGCGCCCACCGGGGGCGGGCCGGTTCGGGAGCGGGCGGGGCCGCCGCCCGTCCGGTGGTGATCGTCTGGGCGGTCATCGGGTCGGTTCCCCCGTCTCGGTCGCGGTCGTCGCGGCGGTCGCGCGGCGCAGCCGCCGCGGATGGAAGATCCACGCCCGCATCAGCAGGAAGCGGACCAGCGTGGCCAGGCCGTTGGCGGTGACCAGCGCGAGCAACTCCACGGCCCGGGAGGAGCCGGGGGCCAGGGCGTGCAGCAGGGCCAGCCCGCCGGTGCTGAGCGCCAGGCCGATCAGGAACGCCAGCCCGCCCTCGACCTGGTGCCGGAACGCCCCCCGCGTCCCGGTCACCCCGAACGTGAAGCGCCGGTTGGCGGCGGTGTTGCCGACCGCGGTGACCACCAGCGACACGGCGTTGGCCCACAGCGGCCCCATCACCGTCCGCAGCAGCACGAACAGCACCAGCTGCGCGACCGTGCTGATGACGCCGATGACGGCGAAGACCGGTAGCTGCCGCGCCATGCCGGTGGGCAGTTGGGGACGGGGCCGGCCGCGCACGGGCGCGCCGAACGCGCCGGTCAGCATCCGCCGCCCCACCCGCGCCATGCCGCGCAGGTCGTCCAGCGCGGTGCGCAGCACGTCCACGCGGCTGTCGGGGTCGTCGACCCAGTCGACCGGCACCTCGTGGATGCGCAGCCCGTTGCGTTCGGCGAGCAGCAGCAGCTCGGTGTCGAAGAACCACTCCTGGTCCTCCACCTGCGGCAGCAGCGCCTGGACGATCTCGGTGCGGCCCGCCTTGAAACCGCACTGGGCGTCGCTGAACCGCGCCGCCAGCGCCGTTCTCAGCAGCAGGTTGTAGGCGCGGGAGATCGCCTCCCGCTTGGGGCCGCGCACCACCGCCGAGCCGCGCGTCAGGCGGCTGCCGATCGCCAGGTCGCTGTGCCCGGAGATCAGCGGCGCGACCAGCGGGAGGAACGCGTCCAGGTCGGTGGACAGGTCGACGTCCATGTAGGCGACCACGTGCGCGTCGCTGTCGCCCCAGACCTGCCGCAGGGCGCGCCCGCGCCCCTTGCGGTCCAGGTGGACGGCCCGCACGTGCGGCAGCTCGGACGCCAGCCGCTCGGCGACCCGCCAGGTGCGGTCGGTGCTGGCGTTGTCGGCCACGGTGATGCGGAACGGATACGGGAACGTGCCCGACAGGTAGGCGTGCAGCCGCCGCACGCTGGCCTCCAGCACGTGCTCCTCGTTGAAGACGGGAACGACGACCTCGACGAGACGGTTGCGCGCGCCGACCCCGGAGGCCGTCGGCGGCGGACCGGCCGGGGCGTCCCGTTCGGTGATCGGGTGATTCATGCGACCACCGTCGTGAGCCGGTGTGGGAGTGCCCTGAGGGCTCGATTAACGCCGGATGAGAATCAAGATCGTCGGGCTGGGCGGGCCGGATCAGTCGAGCGCGGGGCCGCCCGGCAGCCGCATCCGCGCCAGGGTCCCGCCGCCGTCGGCGGGCTCCAGCGACACCCGTCCCCCGGCCTCGGCCACGACCCGCGCGACGATCGACAGCCCCAGCCCCGAACCGGGCAGGCTGCGCGCCGACGGCGACCGCCAGAACCGTTCGAACACGTGCGGCAGCTCGTCGGCGGGGATGCCGGGGCCCTGGTCGCGCACGGTCAGCTCCCCGTCCTTGAGCCGCACCTCCACCGTGCCGTCGGGCGGGCTGAACTTCACGGCGTTGTCCAGCAGGTTCACCACGGCGCGTTCCAGCTGGCCGGGGTCGCCCAGCACGTACCAGGGGGTCGTGTCGGCCTCGACGCGCAGGCCGGGGCCGCGCAGGCGGGCGCGTTCGACGGCGCGTTCGACGGTCTCGTGCAGCGCGACCTGCTCGCGCGCCGGTTCGCGCTCGTCGGGGCGGGCCAGCTCCAGCAGGTCGCCGACCAGGCTGGACAGCTCCAGCATCTGCGCCTTGACGCTGGCGAGCATGCGGTGCCGCTGGCCGGGCGGCAGCTCCCGCCCGGTCTCCTCCGACCGCAGCAGCAGATCGATGTTGGTGCGCAGGCTGGTCAGCGGGGTGCGCAGCTCGTGCCCGGCGTCGGCGATCAGCTGTTGCTGGCGTTCCCGGGAGGCCGCCAGCGCGGCGGTCATGGCGTTGAACGAGCGGCCGAGCCGCGCCAGCTCGTCGGAGCCCTCGTCGGGGATCCGCACCGCCAGGTCCTCGGTGCGGGCGATGTGCTCGACCGCCCCGGTCAGCTCGTCCACCGGCCGCAGCCCGGCCCGCGCCACCACCAGGCCGATCGCCGCCGCGCCCAGCACCCCGACCGCCGTCACCGCCACCAGCAGCAGCGCCAGGGTGTCCAACGGGTCCTCGACCTGGTTGAGCGGCAACGCCACCGACCACGAGGCGACCGTCGGCCCTCCGCCGCCGGGCGGGCCGAAGACCACCGGGCGGGTCAGCACCCGCACCCGCGTGCCGTCCGTGGTGGTCCCGTCGTGCACGACCTCCGTGACCTCTCCCCTGGCGACCGCGACGTCCTGCGGATCCACCCGCAGCATCTGCACACCCTCGACGGCGCAGGGAGTGCCGTCCGGCCTCACCAACTGGATCAGCCCGAACGGCGCCCGGCCGTCCAGCACGGGGGTCTGCGAGCAGTTCCGCAGGCTCTTGCCCACATGCCCGTTGGGCGGTCGCGGAGACGATGCCAGCGTCCGGTCGAGCTGTTCGTAGAGCCGGTCGCGGGTGAGGTACCAGGAGGCGCCCGAGCAGATGGCGACGGCCACCGCGACGGCCACCGCCACCAGCATGGCCAGCCGGGCCCGCAGCGCCAGCCGTCGCAGCCCGCCCATCAGGACGCCGCGCTCCGCAGGACGTACCCGACGCCGCGCACGGTGTGCACGAGCCGGGGTAGGCCGCCCGCCTCGGTCTTGCGCCGCAGGTACATCACGTACACGTCCAGGGAGTTGGAGGCGGGCTCGAAGTCGAAGCCCCACACCGTCTCCAGGATCTGCTCGCGCGTCAGCACCTGCCGGGGATGGCTGAGGAACATCTCCAGCAGCATGTACTCGGTGCGGGTCAGCTCCAGCGGCTTCCCGGCGCGGGTCACCTCGCGGGTGACGGTGTCCATCCGCAGGTCCTCGAACGCCAGCGCGTCCGACGCCGGGCCCTGCCCGGCGTTCATGGTGGAGCGGCGCAGCAGCGCCCGCACCCGCGCCAGCAGCTCGTCCAGCTCGAACGGTTTGACCAGGTAGTCGTCGGCCCCGGCGTCCAGGCCGGTGACCCGGTCGCCGACCATGTCGCGGGCGGTGAGCATCAGCACCGGGGCCGTCACGCCCCGGGCGCGCAGCCTGCGGCACGTGGTCAGCCCGTCCATGCGGGGCATCAGCACGTCCAGGACGACCAGGTCGGGGCGTTCGGCGGCGACCGCGTCGAGCGCGGCGACCCCGTCGGCGGCCGTGCCGACCCGGTACCCCTCGAACTCCAGGCTGCGCGTCAGCGACTCGCGGACGGCCGGTTCGTCGTCCACGACCAGAATGCGCGCGTCCGCCGCGGCTCCAGGCTCCATGCACCCACCGTAACCAGCGGCGACGCCGGGTTCGGACGCGCGGTCCGGATTCTCATCGATCTCTCATGAAGCGCGCTCGACCGGCGGTTCCCGGTGCGGGACGGGCCGCGTGGCCGCGTTCGCCGAGGTCCGCACCACCGCCGTGGTCGCGCCCCCGGCGGCCCGGGTGACTGTGGTGAGGATCGCGGCGGGCAGCGCGGGCGGGGTCTCCAGCGGGGTGCGGCGGGTCCAGATCCGGTAGCGGGAGGCGTTGCGCAGCGTGCTCACCGCGATCTTGGGGACGGCGCGCGGGGCGGTGCGGCCGGTGGCCCGCACGGCGATCCCGGTGGCCGAGTTCAGCGCGCCGGTCGCGGCGGGGGCGGCGGTCACCAGCGTCGCGGTGGCGCGGGCGGCGCGTTCCACTAGGTCGCCCAGCGACAGCCCGGGGCGGGAGGCGGCCCGCTCGGGCGGCAGCGGGCGGGTCGCCGCCGACCAGGAGGACCGCACGGTCTCCACGACCACGTCCCGGGCGACGTCGAGCATCAGGTCGCGCAGCGCGTCCCGCATCGCCAGCTTCAGCGCCTCGCGCATCAGCTCGGCCATCACCGTCTCGATGACCGTGACGGTGGCGCGGGCCGCGGCCCGCGACGCCAGGTCCACGGTGGTGCGGGCCACGGCGCTGCCCGCCACGCCGCTGATCAGGTCGGCCAGCAGCCCGCCCGCCTGCCGGGCGGTGCCGCTGCGGGCGGCCTGGGCGGCGAGGTCGGCCGCGGCGGCGGTCACCGGGTGGACCTCGGCGAGCGCGGCGGCGTCGGCGGCGCGGCCCCGCACGGTGGACGCCACGTCCCGGGCCGCCTCCCTGGCGACCTGCCGCATGACGTCCACGATGATGTCGCGGCCCACGTCGAGGGCGACCTCGACGGCGATGTCGGTGACCGCGTCCAGCGTGACGTCCACCACGACGCGGGTGGCGGCCTGCACGATCGGCGCGGACACGGTGCGGCCGGCCACGTCGAACGCGGTGGCGGTGGCGGCGCGGGCGAAGGGGTTGCGGGCCGCCATTCGGGCGGCGGCCTGCATGGCCTGCGAGGCCATCGGATGCTGCGCGGCCTGCCCGGCGATCTCCATGGCGGTGGTGGTGACGCTCAGCGCCGTGCCGGTGACGGCGTTGGCCTCGGCGGCGGCCCGCGCCTCCGAGACCGCCTTGTCGGCGGCCGCCGAGGCGATCTGCACCGCCGCGTCGCGGGCGGCGCGCTCGACCACGTTCATCGCGCCGGTGCGGACCAGCTGCTCCACGACGCGCTCGGCGGCCACCGCGGCGGCGTCCCGGCCGACCTGCCGCAGCGGCTCGGTGAGCACGGCGGCCTGCCGGGCGGCCACCGCGGCGGTGGGCGCCAGCCCGTTCCAGATCTCCTCGATCCGCTCGGCCGCGGCCTGGTCCAGCCTCGCGGCCGGCCCGGACCGTTCGGCCGGCTCCACCCGATCGTCCACGGCCCGCTCGTCCACGGCCACGCCCCCAGTCAGGTCTGCGTCCTGACGTCACCATAACCGCCGATCGTCCGGAACGACCTCCTTCGCGAGAAGGGGATCTCCGTCACCTCCCGGACGTACGCGCTTACTTTCCGCAGGTCGGGGCAGGCCGGGCAGGTCGGGCAGGTCCCGCGGGCATGGGCGGACGCGGCCGCCGCCATCCCCGTTCCCCACAGCAGAGAGGCGGGAACGGGACGCGGCCGTGCAGCCGCTTCCACACCACCTGTGCCGGCCCAGCCCGAAGTACCCGACCAGCCCGGCGGAGATCGCCGCCCCCGCCACCGGCCGTCCTCCCCCGCAAAAGGGGAGCGACATGATCAGGATGGATGGGCTATCATCGGTGCCGGAACTGAGAGGGAGGTGTGTTGATGGTTGCCGTCATGGTCGCTGCCGTGCGCAGCACTCGGACCATCCTCATTTCCCGGGCCCAGAGCTGACCCCTTTCTTCGTCGAGGTCGCGGGCCCCTTCACACAAGGGTTCCAATCCATTGTCTTCTGCGTTTCCGCAGGTTCTCGTCGCGTACGGCTGGAGCGAGGACCTGGAGCACGCGTTCGCCCCGCACCGTGAGGCGGGGCTCGTCCCCGGCCGGGTCGCCGTCGTCGACCGCGGCCGCTGCGATGTGATCACCGAGGACGGCGTCCTGCGGGCCGACACGGCCCCGGTGGTCACCGACGACCCGTCGTCGACGCCCTGCACCGGGGACTGGGCCGCGGTCCGCACGGGCGAGCACCCCGCCGTCATGGCGCTGCTCCCCCGCCGCACCGCGATCGTCCGGGCGTCGGTCGGCCGGGACTCCCACGGGCAGGTCCTGGCCGCCAACGTCGACACCGTCGCCATCACCGTCTCGCTGGAGGTCGAGGTGGACCTCGGGCGGCTGGAACGGCTGCTCGCCCTGGCCTGGGAGAGCGGCGCCCGGCCGGTGGTGGTGCTGACCAAGGCCGACCACCTGGCCGACCCCGACGAGCTGGACGCCGTCGTCGCCGACGTGGCGGCCGCCGCGCCCGGCGCGGACGTCGTCACCGTCAGCCCCCTCACCGGGGAGGGCGTGGACGTGGTCGCCGCCGTCCTGTCCGGCACGATCGTGCTGGTCGGGCAGTCGGGGGCGGGCAAGTCCACCCTCGGCAACGCCCTGCTGGGCGAGGACCGGCTGGCCACCGGCGCGGTCCGCGCCGGGGACGCCAAGGGCCGCCACACCACGGTCCGCCGCGAGCTGCTGCCGCTGCCGTCCGGCGGCGTGCTGATCGACACGCCGGGCCTGCGCGGCGTCGGCCTGTTCGACGCCGAGGAGGGTCTCCAGCAGACCTTCTCCGACATCGAGGAGCTGGCGGCCGGGTGCCGGTTCGGCGACTGCGCGCACGACACCGAACCGGACTGCGCCGTCCAGGCCGCGATCGCCGACGGCGCCCTGCCCGAACGGAGGCTGCGCAGCTACCGCAAACTCCTGAAGGAGAACGAGTGGATCGCCGCCCGTTCCGACGCCCGGCTGCGCGCCGAGCAGACCAACCGGTGGAAGGTCATCCACAAGGCACAGCGTCAGGCCTACAAGCTGCGGGGGCGGGACCGTTGAGCGAGCGCACCGTCTGGAGGACCCGGCCCGAGACCGGCGCCGACACCGCGGCGGTCCACCGGGTGAACGTCGCCGCGTTCGACCGGCCCGAGGAGGCCGACCTGGTGGACGCCCTGCGCCGGGACCCGGCGTGGATCCCGGGCCTGTCGTGGGTGGCCGAGGACGAGCGCGGCGAGGTGATCGGCTACACGCTGCTCACCCGCTGCAAGGTCGGCGACGGCGACGCGCTGGCCCTGGCCCCGGTGGCGGTGCTGCCGGAGTACCAGCGGCGCGGCGTCGGCGACGCCGTCATCCGCGCCGCGCTGGAGGCGGCCCGGGACCGGGGCGAACGCCTGGTCGTGGTGCTCGGTCACCCCGCCTACTACCCGAGGTTCGGGTTCGTGCGGGCCTCCACGATGGGCATCGGCGTCGCGTTCGAGGTCCCGGACGAGGCGCTGATGGCCATGCGCCTGGATGACGGGGGTCCCGTTCCCGTCGGAACGGTGACCTACCCGGCCCCGTTCGGGGTCTGACCGGTAGCCGGGAGGGCCGGGGCCCGCGCCGCCGAGCGGCGGCGCGGGCCCCGTGCCCGTCCGGTCAGCGGCCCTTGCGCCGGTAGGCGCGGATCGACAGCGGGACGAACACCACCAGCAGCGCCACCGACCACAGCACGGTCGTGGCGACCGGGTGCTCGTTGGGCCAGGAGGGATGGGTGACGGCCGCCCCGGGGTTGCCGAACAGCCGGCGCAGGGCCGTGGTGAGGGCGCTGACGGGGTTCCAGTCGGAGAGGACCCGCAGCCAGGCGGGCATCCCGCCGGTCGGCACGAACGCGTTGGACAGCATCGTGACCGGGAAGATCAGCGGCAGCATCTGGTCGGCGGTCTGCTCGTTCCTGACCGCCAGGCCCACGTAGCAGCCCAGCCAGCTCATCGCGTACCGGAACAGGAAGATCAGCAGGAACGCCTGGACGGTCGGCCACAGGCCCCGGTGCGGCTGCCAGCCGACCAGCAGGCCCATGATCGCCATCATGGCCAGGTTCCCGGCGCCGGTGAGGACGTCGGCGCCGGTATGGCCGAACGGCACCGCCGACCGCGCCATCGGCATCGACCGGAACCGGTCCATCACGCCCCGCGAGGCGTCGGTGGCGACCCGCATCGTCACCGCCATCACCGAGGAGAACGTGATCATCGCGAACAGCCCCGGCATCAGGTACTCGCGGTAGTTCCCCCCGCCGGGCACCCCGATGGAGCTGCCGAACACGTAGCCGAACAGCAGCACCATGATGCCCGGGAAGATCAGTCCGACGACCAGCTCGCCGGGTTCGTGGCGCAGGCGGCTCAGCTCCCGGCCGATCAGGGTCAGGCCGTCGGCGAGCGTCCAGCGCAGCCGTCCCCACGGCGAGGCCGGCGCGGGCGGGGCGAGGAGCGGGGTGGTCATCACACGGTCTCCTTCGCGCGGTCGGTCAGGCGCAGGAACACCTCGTCGAGGGTGGGGCGGCGCAGGCTGACGTCGGCGGGGGCCATCCCGGCGCGGTCCAGTTCGCGCACCACGTCGGCCAGCCGCACCGCTCCCCCGGCGACCGGCACGCTGATCCGGCCCGCCGCGGGGTCGGCGGCGGTCTCGGCGCCCGCCATCCGGGCCAGCACGTCCGCCGCGCGGACGGTCAGCGACGCGTCCTCCAGCACGACGTCGACGCGGTCGCCGATGGCGGCCTTCAGCCGGTCGGGCGTGCCGGTGGCGATGACCCTGCCGTGGTCGACCACGGCGACGTCGTCGGCGAGCCGGTCGGCCTCCTCCAGGTACTGGGTGGTCAGCAGCACGGTGGTGCCCTCGGCGACCAGCTCGCGGACGGCGTCCCAGATCTCGCCCCGGCTGCGCGGGTCGAGGCCGGTGGTGGGCTCGTCCAGGAACAGCACCCGGGGCCGCAGGATCAGGCTGGCGACCAGGTCCAGGCGGCGGCGCATCCCGCCGGAGTACCCGGCGACCCGCCGGTCGGCGGCCTCGGCCAGCCCGAAGCGGTCCAGCAGCTCGTCGGCCCGCCGCCGGGCGTCGCGGCGCGACAGGTGGTACAGCCGCCCGAACATGCGCAGGTTGCCGCGCCCGGTCAGCTTCTCGTCCACCGCCGCGTACTGGCCGGCCAGGCCGATCATCGCGCGGACCCGGTCGGCGTCGCGGACGACGTCGTGGCCTCCGATGCGGGCGTGCCCGGCGTCGGGGTCGGCGAGGGTCGCCAGGATCCGCACGGCGGTCGTCTTGCCGGCCCCGTTGGGGCCGAGGACCCCGCAGACCGTTCCGGCCGGGACGGCCAGGTCCAGCCCGCGCAACGCGTGGGTGTCGCCGAAGCGCTTGTGCAGCCCCTCGGCGACGACGATCGGTTCCGACATCACCCCTCCATTGGGTACGTCGTACGCATTTGTTGACCGCCTCAGCGTAGATAACTGGGTACGTTGTACGCAACTGGGATGATGGAGCGGGAGGTGACCGTGGCAGACACCGAGTACGCGCACATCTGGATGCGCCCCGAACGCCCGTCGCGCGGGCCGAGGCCCGCCTACAGCCGCACGCAGATCACCGAGGCGGCGGTCCGGATCGCCGACGCCGAGGGGCTGGAGGCCGCGTCCATGCGCCGCATCGCCGCCGAGATCGGCGCGGGCGCGATGTCGCTGTACCGGTACGTGCCCAGCCGCGACGACCTGATCGAGCTGATGTTCGACCACGTGATCGGTGAGCAGGAGTTCCCGGACCGGCCGACCGGCGACTGGCGGGCCGACCTGCGGCTGGTCGCGGAGGTGACGCGCGCCTACATGCGGCGGCACCCGTGGGTGGTGGACATGCCGCGCTCGCGCCCGGCGTTCGGGCCCAACCAGCTGCGGCTGCTGGAGTTCGGCCTGGGGGCGCTGGACGTCGGCATCCCGATCGACGACATCCTCACCTACGTCGGCCTGCTGAACGGCTACGTCGAGGAGACCGTGCGCAACGAGCTGTCCTGGGAGAAGGAGGCCAGGCGCAGCGGGCTGACCTCCGAGCAGTGGATGGCCCGCAACTCCGCCTACGTGGACACGCTGGTGCGCAGCGGCGACTATCCGATGTTCACCCGCATCGTGATGGACGCGCGCCAGCCGCACATGGATCCCGACGAGCGTTTCCGCTACGGGCTGGAACGCGTTCTGGACTGCGTCGCCGCCGTCCTCCCGCCCGACGGGCACCGCCGCCGGGCGGGAGGGTGAGCGGGGCTCAGCGGGCGAGCCGCCGGTAACGTCGCACCGACAGCGGCAGGAACACCGCGATCAGCGCCAGCGGCCACAGCACCGCCAGCAGCACGGCGTGCTCCGAGGCCCAGGAGTCGCCGGGCATGCCCGGGTTGCCGAACAGGTCGCGGATCGCCGCGACGGTCGCCGACAGCGGGTTCCACTCGGCGAGCGGGGCGAGCCAGCCGGGCATCTGCGACGGCGAGACGAAGGTGTTGGCGACCATCGTCAGCGGGAACAGCGGCGCCCACGCCGCCGCCGCGGCCTCCGGCGTGATCATCAGGCCGAGCCAGATGCCGATCCAGATCAGCGCGAACCGCAGCAGGAGCAGCAGCCCGGCGGCCGCCAGCGCGCCGCCCGGCCCCTCGTGCCAGCGCCAGCCGACCGCGAGCCCGCAGGCGGCCAGGATCGCCAGCTCGCCGCACGAGTTGGCCATGTCGGCGATGGAGCGGCCCAGCACCACCCCCGACGACGACATCGGCATCGACCGGAACCGGTCGGTGACGCCGCGCGAGGCGTCGGTGGTGACGGACAGCAGGGTGGTGGCGATCCCGAACATCATCGTCTGCGCGAACAGGCCCGGCATCAGGAACTCGCGGTAGTTCCCGCCGCCCGCCACCGTCATGGCGCTGCCGAACACGAAGCCGAACATCAGCACCATCACGATCGGCCAGACGAGCTGGTAGGTGACCACGGTCGGGTTGCGCACCCAGTGGATCAGGTCGCGGCGGGCCACGATCCAGCCCTCGGTCAGCGCCCATCCCGCACGCTGCGGCAGCGTGCGGGGCATCTGCGGGGTGAGCAGCACGGTCACGCCGCCACCTCCTGCCCCTCGGGGTCCTGCTCGGCGCGGTGACCGGTCAGGTTCAGGAACACCTCGTCCATCGTGGGCCGCCGCAACGCCACGTCCTCGACGGCGACGCCCGCCTCCCGCAGGGCCCGCAGCGCGGCGGTGAGGGCCTCCATCCGGTCCCGGACCGGCACGGTGATCCGGCGGACGTCGGCGTCGGTCTCCGGCTCGGCCCCGGTGACCCGCGCGACGATCCCCGCCGCGGCGCCGAGGGCGCCGACGTCGGCGACCACCAGGTCGAGCTGGTCGCCGCCGACCAGGGACTTCAGCCGTTCCGGGGAGTCGTCGGCGATGACCCGGCCCCGGTCGATGACGGCGATCTGGTGGGCCAGCTGGTCGGCCTCCTCCAGGTACTGGGTGGTCAGCAGCACCGTGGTGCCCTGGGCGACCAGCGAGCGCACCGCCCGCCACACCTCGGTGCGGTTGCGCGGGTCGAGGCCGGTGGTGGGCTCGTCCAGGAACAGCACGCGCGGCGAGAGGATGAACCCGGCGGCCAGGTCCAGCCGCCGCCGCATGCCGCCGGAGTAGTGCTTGACCCGCCGGTCCGCGGCCTCGGTGAGCCCGAACCGCTCCAGCAGCTCGTCGGCCCGCCGCCGGGCGGTGGCCTTGCCCAGGTGGTAGAGCCGGCCCCACATCTCCAGGTTCTCCCGGCCGGTGAGGATCTCGTCGACGGCCGCGTACTGCCCGGTCAGCCCGATGTGGTGCCGGACCTGCGCGGACTGGCCGACCACGTCGAAGCCGCCGACCAGGGCCCGCCCGCCGTCGGGGCGCAGCAGCGTGGACAGGATGCGCACGGCGGTGGTCTTGCCCGCGCCGTTGGGGCCGAGCAGCCCGCAGACGGTGCCCTCGCGCACCGTCAGGTCGAAGCCGTCGAGGGCCGCGTTCGCGCCGAAGCGTTTGCGCAGTCCCTCGGCGACCAGTGCCGGGGAGGTCATGACGGTTCCCTTCTGTGAGAGATCGAACTATATTTTTGGGACATTTATGTCTCAGGGAGGGTGTCACATGTCTCGGCACAAGTGTCAAGCGGTAATTTCCTGAACCATGAGTGCCGCCGCCGCAGAGTCCGGAACCCGCAACCGCACCCGCCAGGCGATCCTGGCCGCCGCCGCCCGGGTGCTCGGCCGGAACCACCGCGCGACCCTGGCCGACGTCGCGCGCGAGGCCGACGTGGGCCGCAGCACGCTGCACCGCTACTTCTCCGACCGGGACGAGCTGATGAGGGCGGTGGTGGTGGACTCGCTGGCGATGGCCGACCGGGCGGTCCGCGACGCCGCCCCGGACCAGGGACCGGCGCGCGAGGCCCTGCACCGGCTCATCGCGGCGATGATCGAGTCCGGGGACCGGGTCATCTTCCTGTGGAGCGACCCGCGGGTGCTGGAGGACTACGGCCCCGACCCGGCCGACGGCGCGAGCCTCCCGGCCGACCCCCACGCCACCCTGCGGCTCATCCAGCGCGGTCAGCGCGAGGGCTTCCTCGATCCGGGCGTGCCCGCCGAGTGGATCCAGAACGTGCTGTGGAGCCTGGTCTACACCGGCGTGGAGTCGGCCGACCAGGGGATCGTCCCCCGCCACGGCGTCACCACCATGGTGATCCGCACCCTGGAGAACGGTTTCCGCGTCTCCTCCGATTGAGGAAAGGCACGTTCCGCAAGGCCTCCTACGGTGAACGCATGATGCACTTCGCGAACGCCGCCGAATGGGAAGCATGGCTGTCCGAGCACCACGGGGACGGGGGCGGCGTCTGGCTCAAGATCGCCAAGAAGGGCGCGCCCGTCACCTCGGTCACCATCTCCGAGGCCCTGGACGTCGCCCTGTGCCACGGCTGGATCGACAGCCAGCGCAAGGCCCTTGACGAGCACTTCTACCTGCAGCGCTACTCGCGCCGCCGCAGGGGCGGCCCCTGGTCGCGCATGAACGTCGAACGCGTCCACGCCCTCACCGCCGCCGGGCGCATGCGCCCGCCCGGCCTGGCGGAGGTCGAGGCGGCCAGGGCCGACGGCCGCTGGGACTCCGCCTACGCCGCGCAGCGCGACGTCACCGTCCCGCCCGACCTGGCCGAGGCCCTGGCCGCCCGGCCCGAGGCCGCCGCCCGCTTCGAGGCGCTCGACAAGACCGCCCGCTACCAGCTGATCCTGCCGCTGCTGAAGATCCGGACCCCGGCCGGACGCCGGGCCCGGCTGCGACGGACCCTGGCCGAGCTGGAGCCCGCCGCCCCTCAGGCGGCCGGGGAGGCCGGGCGGCGGTAGGCGCCGGGCGCGACGCCGAACTCGCGCTTGAACGCCTTGGCGAAGGCGAACTCCGAGGTGTAGCCGACGCGCTGCGCCACGGCCCGGACGGACGCGCCGGGCTCGCGCAGCAGGCGGCTCGCGCCGGTCATGCGCCACCAGGTCAGGTAGGCCATCGGCGGCTGCCCCACCAGCGCCGTGAAGCGCTGGGCGAACACCGACCGCGACAGGCCGCCGAGGGCCGCGAGCCCGGCCACGGTCCAGGGGCGGTCCGGACCGGCGTGGATCGCCCGCAGCGCCCGGCCGACCGCGGGATCGGTGAGCGCGCGGGCCCACCCGGACGCCTCCGGGGAGGCGGCGGCGCGCTCCTCCACCCAGGCGCGCAGGATGTACAGCAGCATCGCGTCGACCAGCGAGGGCACGATGCCGTCGCTGCCGGGGCGGCTCCGGTCGAGCTCGGTGGCGAGCAGGTCGACGAGGCGGCCGAGCTCGGGATGCCTGTCCGGACGGGCGGGCAGGTGCACGAGCTCGGGCAGCTCCCCCAGCAGCGGATGCGGCCGGGTGCGGTCGAGCTGGTAGGCGCCGCAGACCATGGTCGTCCCGGGCCCGGGACCGTCCACCCGGACCTGGCCCACCGGGGAGGAGGGGGCCGACCGCTCGGGGACGAAGTCGGTCAGCGGCGTGCCCGGCGCGTCGGCCAGGGCGTGCGCGCTGCCCTGGCGGAGGAACACCACGTCGCCGGGGCCCAGCTCCAGCGGCGCGGCGTCGCCGCCGGCCAGCAGCAGGCACGAGCCCTGGAGCACGACGTGGAAGGTCGTGCCGGTGGTCTCGGGGAAGCGCAGGCCCCAGGGGGCGCGCACCTCGGTGCGCGCCGACCGGGTGCGACCGGTCCGCATCGCGGCGAGCGCGTCGGAGAGCACATCCACGATCAGGACTATAGGACATGTTTTCCGGATCATCAGGCATTCATCGTCCGGCGCCCGGTCCGTAACGTCGTCCCCGGATGATCGACCAAAGGGAGACGACGATGACCGTTCTGGTGCTCGGAGCGACCGGCAAGACCGGCAGGGCCGTGGTGGACGCGCTGGCGGCGCGCGGAGCGAGGGTGCGGGCGGCCAGCCGCACCCCGGCCCCGTCCGGGATCGACGGGATCGAGGCGGTCCGCTTCGACTGGGCGGACCCCGGCACGTGGCGGGAGGCGCTGCGGGACGTCGACGCGCTGTACGTCGTCGGCCCGTACACCGAGCCCGACCGCCCCGGACTCGTCCGCGACCTGCTGGCCGCCGCGCCCGGGGTCGGGCGGGTGGTGCTGCTGTCGGTGCTCGGCGTCGAGCTGCTGCCCGACGCGATCCCGATGGCCGTCTGGGAGGCGGACGTGCGCGCCTCGGGCAAGGAGTGGACCATCCTGCGGCCGAACTGGTTCCAGCAGAACTTCGGGGAGGGCTTCGCCGCCTCCCTGCGCGACGAGGGGCGGCTCGCGCTCCCGGCCGCCGACGCCGTGGTGGGCTTCGTGGACACCCGGGACATCGCCGAGGTGGCCGCCGCCGCGCTCACCGAGGACGGCCACGCGGGCCAGGTCCTCGTCGTCACCGGCCCGGAGGCGCTCACCCACGCGCAGGCCGTCCGGACGCTGGGCGAGGCCGCGGGCCGGGAGCTGCGGTACACGGCCCTCACCGCCGAGCAGCACGTCGAGGCGCTGCGGGCGGCGGGCCTCGACGAGGGATCGGTCGCCTGGCAGCGGGGGCTGTTCCGGCTCATCCGCGACGGCCGCAACGCCGTGGTCACCGACACGGTCGAACGCGTCACCGGCCACCCGGCCCGCCCGCTGCGCGCGTACGCGAACGAACATGCCGAAACCTGGCGCGTCCCCGCCCCGGCAGAGCAATGATCATGGTCCGGCTCCCGCCGACGAGGAGCACGCCATGCCCGGCCTCTCCCCCATCATCGGATACCGCGACGCCCCGGCCATGATCGACGGCGACGGCGGCCTGATCGCGCACGCCGGGCTCACCCTGGGCGCGGGCGCGGTCGTGATACTCGGCTCGATCCGGAACGACACCTTCGGCCTGCGCTACACCGCCCTCGACCCCGAGGGCCGGCTCTGGGGCTTCGGCGGCTACCGCCCCGCACCCCCGTCGGCGTGACCCGCCGGAGACCGATAGGTTCGCCACCGTGTTGTGGGGGCGGGACGGGGAACGGCGCGCGGTCGCCGCGCTGATCGACGCGGCGCGGTCGGGCGGCAGCGGGGTGCTGGTCGTGCGGGGCGAGCCGGGCATCGGCAAGACCGCCCTGCTCGACCAGGCCGCGCGCGACGCCGAGGGCCTGCGGGTACTGCGCGCCGAGGGCGTGGAGGCCGAGGCGGGGCTGCCGTTCGCGGCGTTGCAGATGCTGCTGCGGCCGGTGCTGTCCCGGATGGACCGGCTGCCCGCCCCGCAGGCGGCGGCGCTGCGCGGAGCCCTCGGACTGGCCGACGCCGGGGGCGCCGACCGGTTCCTGGTCGGCCTGGCGGTGCTGAGCCTGCTGTCGGAACTGGCCGCCGAACGCCCGCTGCTGTGCCTGGTGGACGACGCGCACTGGCTCGACCCGGCGTCGGCCGAGACGCTGCTGTTCGCGGCGCGCCGGATCGGGGCCGAGGGCGTGGCCGTGCTGTTCGCCGCCCGCGACGGGTTCGCCGCGCCGGGCCTGCCCGAACTGGCGCTGGGCGGGCTCGACCGGCGGGCGGCCGCCGGGCTGCTCGACGCCCGCGCGCCGGAACTGAGCGGCCCCGTCCGCGACCGGATCGTCGCCGAGGCCGGCGGCAACCCCCTCGCCCTCACCGAACTCCCCCACGGGCTGACCGCCGAGCAGCGCGCCGGCCGCGCCGCTCCCCCCGACGAGCTGCCGGTCACCCGGCGGCTGCTGGAGGCGTTCGGCGCGCGCATCGACCGGCTCTCCGAACGCGCCCGGCTGGCGCTGACGATCGCCGCCGCCGAGGGCGGCGGCGAACTGGGCACCGTGGTGCAGGCCGGGCGGGCGGTCGGGGTGACGGCCACCGACCTGGAGGAGGCCGAACGCGCCGGGCTCATCCGCACCACCGGCGTGTCGGTCGCGTTCCGGCACCCGCTGATCCGCGCGGCCGCCTACCAGGGCGCCCCGCTGACGGCGCGCCTGCGGGCCCACCGCGCCCTGGCCGACGCCCTGCACGGGGACCGCCGCGTGCTGCACCGCGCGGCCGCCGCCGTCGCCCCGGACGAGGCCGTGGCCGCCGAGCTGGAGCGGGCCGCCGAACGCGCCGGCGCGCGCGGCGCGCTGCCCACCGCCGTCCCGCTGATGGAGCGGGCCGCCCGGCTCAGCCCCGATCCGGCCGACCGGACCCGCCGCCTCGTCCGCGCCGCCCAGACCGCGGTCACCGGCGGCCGCACCGAGGAGGCCGCCGACCTGGCCGGCCGCGCCTGGGAGCTGGCCGAGGACGCGCCGTCGCGGGCCGGGCTGGCGATGGTGCGCGCGACCGTGGAGTTCGAACGCGGCGTCCCGCACGGCACCGCCGACCTGCTCGCCGACAGCGCCGCCCCGGTCGCCGCCGACGACCCCGGGCTCGCCCTGACCCTGCTGGTGATCGCGGCGGGCAACGCCTGGTCCTCCGGCGAACCCGCCGCCCTGCACCGGGCGGCGCGCCTGGCCGCGCCGCTGCGCCCGGTCTCGCCGCCGCTCGTCGAGGGGATCGCCGCGCTGGCGCGGGTCATCGACGGCGACCACGCGAAGGGGTTGCCCGGCCTGCGGTCCCTGGTGGAGGAGGCGCGCGCCGACCCGCCCGAAAGCCTCATCGCGCGGCTGTTCGTCATGGCGGCCGCGCAGCTCCTCGGCGCCGACGACGCCCTCGCCGACCTGGCCGCCGCCGACGTCGCGCGGGCGCGCGGCCGCGGCCTGGCGGGCGCGCTGCCCCTCACCCTGCAACTGCTCGGCCACGCCCAGGCGGCCGCGGGGGTGCACCGCGACGCCGCCGCGACCGTCGCCGAGGCCCTCGGCCTCGCCCACGCCACCGGCCAGGCCCACCGCGCCGGCCGCGTCGCCGCGGTGATCGCCCGGCTCGCCGCCGTCGAGGGCGACGAGCGGCGCTGCCAGGACCAGGAACGGCACGCCACCACGGCCGAGTCGGCGGCGGCCGTCGCCTGCGCCCTGGGCCTGCTCGACCTGGCCCACGGACGGCACGAGCGGGCGTCGCGCCGCCTGGAGGAGGCGACGGCCGGGCACACCGCCGCCGCCGTGTTCGCCCTGCCCGACCTGGTGGAGGCGGCGGTCCGCGCCGACCACCCGGACCGCGCCGCCGGACCGTTCGCGCGCTTCACCGCCTGGGCCGACGCCTCGGGGCAGCCCTGGGCCGCCGCCGTCGCCGCGCGCTGCCGCGCCCTGTTGCACCCCGCCGAGGAGCACTACCGCGACGCCCTCCGCCTGCACGAACGGGGCGGGCGGCCGTTCGAGCGGGCCCGCACCGAGCTGCTGTACGGCGAGTGGCTGCGCCGGGAACGCCGCCGCACCGACGCGCGGGAACCGCTGCGTTCGGCCCTGGTCCGCTTCGAGCACCTGGGCGCCGCCCCCTGGGCCGACCGCGCCCGCGCCGAACTGCGCGCCACCGGAGAGGGCGCCGCCCCCGCCGCCGCCCTCGGGCTGACCGACCGGCTCACCCCGCAGGAACTCCAGATCGTGCGGCTCGCGGCGGCGGGCGTCAGCAACCGCGACATCGCCGCCCAGCTGTTCCTGAGCCACCGCACCGTCGAGTACCACCTCTACAAGGCCTATCCGAAGCTCGGCGTCTCCTCCCGCGCCGAGCTGGCCCGGCTCGGCCTCGGTGACTGACCGGCGGCCACTACGGTGGTCGCACGGATTCGCCCCAGTGGTCCCCCTCCCTAACGTCGTGACCAGTTGAAACGCACGACTGAACGGAGCCGGACATGAGCAGGGCGGTTGTTTTCCACGAGCCGGGCGGACCCGAGGTGCTGCGCGTCGAGGACCTCCCCGAACCGCAGGCGGGACCCGGCGAGGTGCGGATCAGGACCAGGGCGGCGGGCGTGCAGCCGTTCGACGTGGCGGTCGTGGAGGGGTGGCTGCCCGCCTTCGCCACCGACCAGGGCTGGCCCCGGATCCCGGGCAACGAGTTCGCCGGGGTGATCGACCAGATCGGCGAGGGAGTCACCGGGTTCGCCGTCGGCGACGAGGTGCTGGGCTTCGGGCTGCTGGACTCCTACCGCGAGCACGTGGTCGCCCCCGCCGAGCACATCACCGCCAAGCCCGCCGCGATGCCGTGGGAGGTGGCGGGCGGGTTCACCGCCGCCGCGCAGACCGCGCACATCGCCATCGAGGAGCTGGGCGTCCGGGAGGGCGAGACCGTCCTGGTGCACGGCGCGGCCGGGGCCGTCGGCGGCGTCGCCTCCCAGCTCGCCCGGCTGCGGGGCGCGACCGTGATCGGCGCGGCCCGCGAGGCGCAGCACGACTACCTGCGCTCCCTCGGCGTGGTCCCCGTCGCCTACGGTCCGGGATTCGTCGAACGCGTCCGCGCGCTCGCGGGCGGCGACGCGCACGCCTCCGTCGACGGCGTCGGCGGCCAGGCCCTGGACGCCACCCTCGAACTGGTCAAGGATCGCGGCCGCATCGTCACCCTGGTCGACCATGGCCGGAGCGAGGAGCTGGGCGTCCTGGTCACCCCCGCCAAGCGCTCGGCCGCGCGGCTGGCCGCGCTGGCCGACCTGTACGCGCAGGGGAGGCTGTCGTTCCACATCCACGCCGCGTTCCCGCTGGAACGCGCCGCCGACGCCCACCGGCACCACGCCAGGGGAGGCGTCCGCGGAAAGATCGTGCTGACCGTCGACTGAGCGCGGGCGTCGCGGGGGCGTCCGGCCCGTGCCGGACGCCCCGGGCGCGGTCAGACCTCGACGATCTCCTCGATGCGCTTGAGCTGGTGGCGGGCCAGCGCCAGGTTGGCGCGGTTGCGGTCCAGCGCGAGGTAGAGGAACAGGCCCTTGCCCTTGCGGCCGCTGACCGGGCGGATGATGTGGTACTGGCCGGTCAGGGTGATGAGGATGTCCTCGATGTCGTCCTTGATGTTGAGCTGCTCCATCGTGCGCATCTTGGCGCGCACGACCTCGGTGTTCCCGGCGGAGGCGACCTGCAGGTCCAGGGACTTGGAGCTGCCCAGCATGCCCAGCGCCATGCCGCTGTTGTAGTCCACCAGCGCGGCGCCGGACGCGCCGTCGATCGCCATCATGTCCTTGAGGACCACGTCGATGTTCGTCATGCGGTGTTCCCTTTCACTCGGTTGGATGACGGTCGTCCCGCGACGCGGCCAGGTGCTCGCCGATCGCGCGGGCGACGGGGCGGGACTCCAGGTGCAGGCGGCCGACGTTGACGCCGGACTCCGCCAGCACGGTCAGCGACGCCGTCCAGCCCGCCGCGTAGACGACGACGTATCCGTTGGTGCCGTGCACGACGACCTCGTGGAACGCGCCGCCGTGCGCGGTCGAGGCCAGCCGGTGCGACAGCGACAGCTCCGCGGACGTCAGCGCCGCCATCCCGGCGGGCTCGACGTCCGGCGGCAGGTCGTGGGCGATGAGCATGCCGTCGGAGGAGGCCACCAGGCTGCCGGTGAGCCGGGCGATCCGGCCGCGCAGCCCCTTCAGCTCCGCCAGCACCACCGGATCCGGTTCCATCGGGTAGCCCGCCGCGTCCTCGGTCCCGTCCGCCACCCTCGTCAGCCTCGCCATCAGTTCCCCCAGCCGTCTCCTGCGCGCGGTCACGCGAGTTCCTCCAACGCCCTGCGCAGCCGGACGAGCACGTCGTGGTCGACCGGCTCCCACCGCTCCGGCGGCCCGGCCGGCGCGGCCGGCGCGGACTCCCGCGAGGCGGCCCGCCGCCGGGGCAGCCGCTCCGCCCCGGCGGCGGGCGCCTCCCCGGAGGGCGCCTCCACCAGCCCCCCGGCGCGCAGCGCCCGCACCGCCAGCACGCAGCCGAACGCGCTGCGGCCCAGGTCGCGGGCCAGTTCGACGGGGGTGCGCCGCCCGTCGGCGTTGAGCAGCACCTCGGCCTGCAGTCCGGTCAGGATCACCCGCTGCCGCCGGACCCGCCGCACCGGGACGACCGGGCAGCGGTCCACCGCCTCGGGCGCGCCGAGGAGGTCACGGCGGCGCGCGTGCTCGTGCGCCAGCGTCGCCGGGGTGATCCGGCAGAACGGGGCGAGCCAGTGCGGCGGCCCCTCCCGGAACCGGGCCCGCCGCCCGTCCGGCTCGACGTCCGGGTCGAGCAGGAGGCAGGCCGCGTCGAACGTCGCCAGCAGCACCATCGCCTCCAGCAGTGGCGCGCCGAGTGCGGCGACGGCCGCCGCGCGGTCTTCCGGGACGGTCCGTCCCGACGCGCGCGCCATCGCCTCCAGCCCGGCGGTCCACGCGCTCTCGGCGTAGACGACGGCCCCTTCGGCGAGGTGGAACGCGCCGCCGTCCCCGACGGAGAGGACGCCGGTGCGGTGTTCGCGTTCCAGCCGCCGCAGTTCCGCCACCAGGGCGTCGTCACCGGGCATCCCCGGCCTCCGCCAATTCCCCGATGATCTCCTTGAGGCGGATCCGGGCCAGCGCCAGATTGCCTTTGTCGCGGTCGATCAGCAGATGCAGGAAAAGGTTCCCGTCGAACGCGGTGCCGACGAGCGCGAGCAGGTGGTAGCCGCCCGCGCCGCACACGATGATCTCGTCGATGGCGTCGCCGGAGGCGGTGGCCGACAGCGCCGGGGTGGCCATGACGGCCCGCACGACCTCGGTGGTCCCGGCGGCCGTCTCGTGCTGGTCGACCGGCTCGGCGCGGCCCGCGGCGGCGACCGCCAGCCCGCTGGAGCCGTCCACCAGCGTGACGTTCCGCGCGCCGGGAA
Organism: Actinomadura kijaniata; assembly: GCF_014138665.1. Taxonomy (NCBI): domain Bacteria; kingdom Bacillati; phylum Actinomycetota; class Actinomycetes; order Streptosporangiales; family Thermomonosporaceae; genus Actinomadura; species Actinomadura kijaniata. The sequence goes on along the minus strand of NZ_JACJIA010000006.1, from coordinate 293,575 downwards.
TCTCCATGATCCGAACCAGGCAACCGTCAATGCCGAGCACCGCCCACCCCGCCCCGTGTGAGTGCAGATGGGGTGACGTTACCCCCGGATTAGTGGCGCTGTACGGCGAAACATCGGTTTATGGCGGCCATTTTCTGTCATAGCCATAAATGGGATAAATATACTCTCTAGTATTTATCTTCCGCCTTTTTCCGGGAGGTCCGCCGCCCGCAGCGCGCGGGCCCCGAGTTCTCCCAGGTGGTCGCGGAGTTCCGGCGGGCCGTGCACCTCGAACTCGCAGCCCAGCATGATCAGCCGGGCGGCCAGCCACTCCAGCGTGTCGGAGTACCCGCGCAACCGGCAGGAGTCCGGTCCCAGCGCCTCCAGGTCCGGGCCCCGCTCCCCCAGCCGGACGCGGACCTGCTCGACCGGCATCCGCAACGTCACGTCGGCCTCGTAGACCGGGACCGAGGAGTAGAGCTTGTCGCGCACGAACTCCGCCGGATCCCCCTCCGGCGGCACGCGATCGGCGAACCGCTCCCCGGTGGCGAACGGCTCGGCCATCCGGTCCACCCGGAACACGCGCCAGTCGTCGCGGCCGTTGTCGTAGGCGAGCAGGTACCAGCGGCGGCCCGAGGCCACCAGGCGATAGGGCTCGACGCGCCGCCGCCCCTCGCTCCCGCCGGCGGCGCGGTAGCGGAAGCGGAGCCGCTCCCCGGCCGCCGCGGCCGAGGCCACCACGGCCAGCACGTCCGGGTCGACGCTCGGCCCGTCGACGGTCGGCAGCGGAACGGTGGCGGCGTTGAGCGTGCTCACCCGGTGCCGCAGCCGCGACGGCAGCACCTGCTCCAGCTTGGCGAGCGCGCGGACCGACGCCTCCTCGATGCCCTCGATCGGGTTCCCGGCGGCCGTGCGCAGCCCGACCCCGATCGCGACCGCCTCCTCGTCGTCCAGCAGCAGCGGCGGCATCGCCTTGCCCGCCACCAGCCGGTACCCGCCGTCGGGGCCCATCGTCGCCCGCACGGGGTAGCCCAGCTCCCGTAGCCGTTCGATGTCGCGCCGGATGGTGCGGGGGCTGACGCCGAGCCGTTCGGCCAGCTCGCTGCCCGCCCACTCGCGCGGGGTCTGCAACAGGGACAGCAGGCTCAGCAGCCGCGCCGGTGTATCCGCCATGCGGTCCAGGATGACGGAGGTCTAGGACAGAAGTCGACCTAATCGGCCCCTAGTGTGATCAGCATGATGACTTGGTCCCAGGTACACGCCCGCCGCCTGCTCCGTCACGGGCTCACCGCGCCGCACGCGAACGCCGTCGAGGTGGTGGCCGCGATGGCGGGCACCCACGCGCAGGTCATGTCGGCGGCGGAGCTGGCGATCGCGCTGCGCATGAAGGAGGCCACCCGCGCCGACGTCCGCGCGGCGCTGTGGGAGGACCGCGACCTGGTCAAGACCTATGGCCCGCGGGGCACCGTGCACCTGCTGCCCGCCCGCGACCTGGACATGTGGGTCGGCGCGCTGTCGGCGCTGCCCCCCGGACGCGACCCGATGCCGCCCGAGGTGCGGATGACGCCCGAGCAGACCGAGCAGGTCCTCGTGGCGATCGGGGACGCCCTGGCCGACGCGGAGCTGACGGCCGACGAGCTGACCGAGGAGATCGTCGCGCGTACCGGGCCCTGGGCGGGCGACCCGGTGATGGAGGCGTTCCAGGGGAAATGGCCGCGCTGGCGGCAGGCGACGGCCCTGGCGGCGTTCCGGGGCGTGCTGTGCTTCGGTCCCACCCGGGACCGCAAGGTCACCTACACCAACCCGCGCCGCCACATCCCGGGCTTCCGCCCGCTGGACGGGACCGAGGCCCTGGCCCGGCTGGTCCCGGCCTACCTGCACGCCTACGGGCCCTCCACCCCGCAACGGTTCGCGCACTGGCTCAACGCGCCGGTGACCTGGGCCAGGGAGGTGTTCGCGTCGCTGGGCGACGCGCTGGAGCCGGTGGAGGTCGAGGGCGCGTCCGCCTGGGTGGCGGCCGGTGACGCCGAGATGCCGGAGGAGCCGCCGCGCGGTGTCCTGCTGCTCCCCTACTTCGACGGCTACGCCTACCGGGTCGGCAACGTCCCGCCCGAGGCGATGTACCCGGGACGCGCCGCCGAGCGCGTGCTGCCCGCCAACTTCCAGTACCTCGTGGTGGACGGCGTGGTCGCGGGCCTGTGGCACCAGCGCCGCTCCGGCCGCCGCATCGCCGTCACCGTCGAGCCGCTGGTCCCGCTGACCGCCGCGTACCGCGCCGCGCTGGACGAGCAGGTCGAGCGCGTCGCCACCGTCCTGGAGGGCCGGGCCGGGCTGACGATCGGCGAGGTGACGACCGGCGGCCACGCCTGACCGCTCCCCCGCGCGCGGACGTCACCGACGGCGCACGGCGGCCTCGACCCCGTCGAGCAGCAACGCGAGCCCGGCCTCGAACGTCTCCCGGGCGTCCCCCTCCATGTAGGGAACGGACTGGTCCTCCGGCTCGTAGGCGCCCGCGTCGCCCAGCCACGCCACCGACGGGTACCGCTCGGCGAAGTCGGGGGCGACCTCCTCCAGCAGCGCCGAGCGCGCGTACCACCACTCCTCGTCCGACACCCCGGTCTCGGCCGCCGCCGCCCGCGCCTCGGCGATCATCTGCGCCGACCCGCGCACCAGGTTGAACAGCGATCCGGCGACGCGCCGGATCGCCCGCGGGGGCAGTCCCGTGGCGCGCAGCACGCCCAGCGCCGTGTCGATCATCACGTACTCGTTGGGGCCCAGCACCGGCCGGACCTGCGACACCTGGAGCACCCACGGGTGCCGCAGGTGGAACTCCCACAGGTCGGTGGCCCACGCGGTCACCGCCGCCCGCCAGCCGCCGGTCGTGTCGTAGTCGCGGGGCAGCCCGGCCAGGACCCGGTCGTACATCAGGTCCACCAGCTCGCTCTTGCCGGGGACGTAGGTGTAGAGCGCCATGCCGGTGCGGCCCAGGCGTTCGCCGACGACGCGCATCGACAGCGCCGCCATGCCCTGCTGGTCGGCAATCGCGATCGCCGTCTCGACGATCACGGCGACGCTCAGCCCCGGCTTGGGCCCCGGCCGCCCGCCCCCCTCGGCCGGGGCGCGCCACAGCAGGTCCATGGAACGGCGGGCGTCCCCCTGCCCCGCGAACACGACCAACGCACCACTCCTTACGGCCTAAGGATATCGCCGTCCCCGCCGGGGCGCGGGAACGCCCTGCCGGATCGGTGGCGGCGGCCTCGCCTATGATCGACGCGTGGAGGTCCCGAGCGACGACGAGATCCGTTCCCTGCACCTCAGGTACGCGCCCACGCGTGAGGCCTTCGACCTCGTGCACACGCACTGCCGGATCGTGTGCCAGGTCGCCGAACGGCTCCTCGCCCGGCGGAACGCCGCCGTCGACGTCGCGCTGGTGCGGGCGGGCTGCCTGCTCCACGACATCGGGGTCTACCGCCTCTACGGCCCCTCCGGGGAACTGGACCACGCGCGGTACGTCCGCCACGGGATCCTCGGGCACGAGATCCTCGCCGGTGAGGGGTTTCCCGAGGTCCTCTGCCGGTTCTGCTCCTGCCACACGGGCGTCGGCCTGACCCGCGACGACATCCGCGGACAGCGCCTGCCGATCCCGGTCGGCGACTACGTGGCCGAGACGGCGGAGGAGGAGCTCGTCATGTACGCCGACAAGTTCCACAGCAAGACCGACCCGCCGGTGTTCGTCTCCGCCGAGACCTACGCGACGAGGGTCGGCCGGTTCGGCGAGGAGAAGACGCTGGCGTTCAAGGAGATGGTCGACCGGTACGGCGTCCCGGATCTCGGACCGCTCATCGCGCGGTACGGTCACGCTCTGGTCTGACCGGCGCGGGCGACGCGGGGCGGGGGCGGAGGGTTCCGGCCGCCGCGACGGCGACCACGCAGAACGCCACCGGCAGGAGGAACGTCAGGTTGAGCGGGACCAGGTGGGTGAGCGGGCCGATGACGGCGGGGCCCGCGAGCATGCCGAGGTAGCCCAGGCTCGCGACGCGGGAGACGTTGGTGGCGGCGTTGCCCTGGTCGGAGTGCCCGGCGGCGCTGAACAACTGCGGAACGCAGCCCGACAGCCCGAGACCGAACACGCCCCATCCCGCCAGCGCCAGCGGGACCCACGGCGACAGCGCGGCGGCCGTCAGCCCGACCGCGGCCACCCCCGCCCCGTACCGGACGACGGCGACCGGGCCGAACCGCCCCGACACCCGGTCGGTGAGGAACCGTCCGACGGTCATGGCGGTGGCGAAGGCCCCGTAGGCGAAGGCGGCCGTGGCGGCCGGCGCGTCGAGGACGGTGCTCAGGTGGAGCACGCTCCAGTCGTTGGCGACCCCCTCGCAGAGCATGAGCATCAGCGCGAGCGCCGCCAGTCCCCACACGCGGCCCGACGGACGCCGGACCTTGGGGCGGCCCGGGCCGTCCCTGCCCAGCAGCGCGGGCTCGATCGGCAGCAGCGCGGAGGCGGCGGCCCCCGCGACGATCAGCCCCAGCAGCGCGGTGGCGCCCAGCGTGACCAGCGGGTCCCATCCCCAGCCGAGCGCGCGGGCCCCGGCCAGCGCGGCCAGGACGCCGCCGACCGAGAACATCGCGTGGAACGCCGCCATGACCGGCCGCTCGTAGCCGCGCTCGACCTGGACGGCGTGGGCGTTCATCGCGACGTCCAGGCACCCGTTGCCGAACCCGAGCAGCAGCAACGCTCCGCCGAGCGTCCACGCGTCGTCGGCCAGGCCCGGCAGGACCACGGCCGCGCAGCACAGCGCGGCGCTGACCGGCACGACGGTGCGCGGCGAGTACCGGTCGGCCAGCGGCCCGGTGATCCGCATCCCCGCGAACGCCCCCGCGCCCAGCAGCAGGAGCAGCCAGCCGAGGACCGCGTGACTGACCCCGGTGCGGTGCTCGACCATGGGGATGTGGACGATCCACATCCCCATGACGAAGCCGTTCAGTGTGAAGTAGGTGAAGGTGGCCCGGCGGCCGGCCCGTAGCGCTCTCTGCATGAGAACGAACATAACGAACAGAAACTCTGTTCGTAAACTTCCACTTCAACCAGTCGTGCTGTTCAATGAGATCATGGGAAGCACCGACCGACTGCGGATGATCACCGATGCCGTGCGCGCGGCGGGCCGGATGGGCGTGGCCGAGCTGGCCGGGCTCACCGGGGCGTCGGAGATGACCATCCGCCGCGACCTGGAGGTCCTGGCCGAGCAGGGCGTGCTGGAGCGCTACCGAGGGGGCGCGCGGAGCCTGCTGCTGCGCGGCGAGGAACCGCCGTTCGCGCTGCGGGCGACCGAGGCGGCGGAGGCGAAGCGGCGCATCGCCGCCGAGGTCGCCGGGCTCCTCGCCGACGGCGAGTCGGTCGTGCTCGACGGCGGCACCACCTGCCTGGAGGTCGCCCGCCTGCTGCGCGACCGCCGGATGACGGTGATGCCGCTGTCCCTGCACGCGGTCAACGTCCTGGCCGGCGGCCCGCGGCTGACCCTGCTGGTCCCCGGCGGCCAGCCGCGACCGGGCGAGCTGGCGCTGACCGGCCCGCTCACCGAGGCGTCCCTGGCCGCCCTGCGCTTCGACACCGCCGTCCTCGGCTGCTGCGGCCTCAACGCGGCCGACGGCATGACCGCCTACGACCTGGCCGACGCCGCCGTGAAGCGCGCCGCCATCGCCTCGGCCCGCCGCGTGATCGCCGCCGCCGAGGGCTCCAAGTTCTCCCGCACGGCCCTGGCGTTCGTCGCCCCCGCCACCACGCTGCACGCGGTCGTCACCGACGAGACCGCCCCGGACGACGAGACCGCCGCCCTGACCGCCGCCGGCCTGACCGTACGGAAGGTGTGATTCCGTGGCCGACACGATCCTGTTCGACCTGTTCGGCGTCATCGCCCGCCCGCAGTCCTCCGCCGGGATGGCGCGCCTGGTCGAGACGGCGGGGGCGGCGGCCCCCGCCTTCTGGAACGCCTACTGGGACCGGCGCCCGCCCTACGACCGCGGGCGGCTCACCGGCCCCGGGTTCTGGTCCCGGGTCGCCGAGACCCTCGGCACGCGCTTCGACGACCGGCGGATCGCCGAGCTGGTCGCCGCCGACGCCGCCAGCTGGAGCGAGGTGGACGACACCATGGTCTCCCTCGTCGGGGAGCTCGCGGCGTCGGGCCGCCGCGTCGCGCTGCTGTCGAACATCCCCGAGGACCTCGCCGTCCACTACGAGGCGCACCACCCCTGGTTCCGGCACTTCGAGGTCTGCGCGTTCTCCTGCCGCATCGGCCATGTGAAGCCTTCCGCCGGCGCCTACCTGTGGTGCCGCGACGCGTTGGGGGTCGCGGCCGACCGCATCCTGTTCGTCGACGACCGCGCCGAGAACGTCCGGGCCGCCGAGGCGGCCGGCATGGGCGGCCACCTGTTCACCGGCTCCGCCCGGCTGCGCGCGGCGCTCAACTGACGAGCGACTGCCGCACCGAGGCGACGATCGCCGAGAACACCACCAGGTGCAGTCCCATCAACGCCAGCAGCAGCCCGGCCACCACCGCGTTCCGCGTCATCGCCGCTCCCCCGTGCACCAGCGTCTCGACGACCAGCCCGGCGCGCAGCGTCGTCCCTGGACCGGCCAGCCGGACGATCCGGCCCGCCAGCAGGCCGCCGGCTCCCCCGCCGACGGCGAGCGTGGCCAGCAGCAGGCCGTAGCCGACCGCGCCGACCCCCAACCGCTCGTGGGCGATCAGCACCAGGACGGCCGACACCGCGACCGTCCAGGCCAGCGTGCGCAGCAACCGCTGCCGCAGCAGCCAGCGCACGCCCTCGCCGACGGCGGTGCGCAGCGGAACACGCGGCGCGACGTTCAGGCTCGCGGGCAGCGTCGCAGCGAGGGCCGCCACCAGCAGCAGCCCGACCGCGTCCAGCAGGAACGGCGACCACGCCGCCACCGCGAACAGCCATGCCCCGAGCGGCTTGGCCGCCAGCTGCTCCCCCAGCATCCGGCCGGCCTGCAACCGCCCGTTGGCCTGCTCCAGGCGTGCCGGGGCGACCACGGCGGGCACGAGGGTCGCGGCGGCGTTGTCGAACACCAGCCCCGCGCAGCCGACCAGGAAGAACACCGCGTACAGCAACGGCAGCCCCGCGTCGCCCGCCAGAACGGCGGCGCTGAGCAGCCCGAGGGCGGCCATCCGCAGCAGGCTGGTCCCGACGGTCAGCCGCCGCCGGTCCCACCGGTCCACCAGCGCCCCGGCGGGCAGCGCGAACAGCAGGCCGGGCAGCGTCTGCGCCACCGTCAGCCCGGCCACCCGCACGGGGTCGCGGGTCAGCGTCGCCGCCAGCAGCGGCCCCGCGACCAGCGTCACACCGTCCCCCAACGCCGACACCGACGCCGCCGTCCACAGCCTCCCGAAGGCGCCCAGCGCGATCACCCCTGCCCGTTGGGACGCCTTCCGCCATGGCCGTGTTCGGCGAGATCCGCCGCGCGGCCGTGACGCGACCGGCGCGGCGGCCTAGGGTGCACGCATGTCCGCCTCCACGTCGGCGGAGGCCCACCCCGCCGACGGCATCACCCCCGACGACCCGCCCTCGATCCGCTGGCGTCCGCTCCTGACCATCGGCGGCGCGCTGGGCGTGCTGCTGATCGCGCTCTCCCCCTGGTACGGCTACCACCGCGACGAGCTGTACTTCCGTGTCGCCGCACGCCACCTGGCCTGGGGCTACCCCGACCAGCCCGCGCTGGTGCCGCTGCTGGCCCGGGCGCTGACCGAGGTGTTCGGGGACTCCCTGGTGGCGCTGCGGGCGCCGTCCGCGCTGGCGGCGGGGGCGGGCGTGGTGATCGCCGGGCTGACCGCGCGGGAGCTGGGCGGTGGCCGGCGCGCGCAGCTCATGACGGCCGGGGCGTTCGCGGCCGGGCCGTTCCTCGTCGCGAGCGGCCACCTGCTGTCGACCGCGACGTTCGACCTGCTGGTCTCCACCGCCATCGTGTGGCTGGCGGTGCGCTGGGCCCGCACCCGCGACCACCGGCTGTTCCCGGTGATCGGTGTCCTGGCGGCGGTGGCGGGCAACATCAAGTACCTGGCCGCCCCGCTGCTGGCCGCCCTCGTCGTGGGCCTGCTGGTCACCGGCCCGCGCGACTTCCTGCGCCGCCCGGCGCTGTGGGCGGGGGCCGCCATCGCCGTGCTCGGCACCGCGCCCGGCCTGGTGTGGCAGGCCCGGCACGGCTGGCCGCAGCTGGAGATGGCCGACCAGATCGCCGCCGAGGGCGACTTCGGCGGGCGGCTCGGATTCGTCCCGTTCCAGATCGTGCTGAGCGGGACCGTGCTCGCGGTGCTGTGGATCCACGGCCTGGTGCGGCTGCTGCGCTCCCCGGACCTGCGCCCCTACCGCTTCCTGGCGTACGCCTACCTGCTGCTGAACGCGGTGTTCCTCATCACCGCGGGCAAGCCGTACTACCTGGCGGGCCTGTGGGCGGCGCTGTGGGCGGCGGGCGCGGTGGAGATCGAACGCCGTGGCGCGCCGCGCGGTGTGGGCTGGGCGGTATCGGTCCCCGCCTACGCGATCGTCGGCGCGATGACCGTGCTGACGACGCTGCCGGTCTACCCGGTCGGGTGGCTGAAGAACACCCCGCAGCCCGCGATCAACGCCGACGCCGCCGAGACGGTCGGCTGGCCGAGGTTCACCGCCGAGATCGCCCGCGTGCACCGGTCGCTGCCGCCGGACGAACGCGCCCGCGCCACCATCCTGACCTCCAACTACGGCGAGGCCGGGGCGATCGACCGCTACGGCCCGGCGCTCGGGCTGCCCCGCCCCCACAGCGGCCACAACGGCTACTGGCACTTCGGCCGCCCCGCCGACACCGGCGGCCCGACGATCGTCGTGGGACCGGAGAGCGCCGCCGACCTGACCCGGTTCTGGACGCGGGTGACGGTCGCGGGCCGCATCGACAACGGCGTCGGCCTCGGCAACGAGGAACAGGGCAAGCCCGTCTTCGTGTGCCGAGGCCAACGCGAGCCCTGGGCGCTGTTGTGGCCGAAGCTGCGGCGGCTGAGCTGACCGGAAGGCCGGTCAGGCGTACTGCAGGTCGGCCCTGGTGATGCCGGAGCCGTTCACGGTGAAGGCGTAGTGGGCCGCCCACCCGCCGCTGCCGCCGGGAGCCCAGTGCACCAGCAGCTTCTGGTAACCGCCGCGGTTCTCGACGATCCGGTTCACCGTGAGCCTGCCGCCGATGACCTCGCGATCGGCCCAGGTGCGGATGGCGTCCCGGCCCCTGATCTCCCGGCTGACGTCGATGATGACGGCGTCGGGGGCGAACGCGGCGACCAGCGCGTCGAGGTTCCCGCCGTTGACGGCCTGGACGTAGGCGTTGGCGGGGCCGAGCAGACCCGCCGGGGCCTGCGCGCTCGACGACGGGAGCGACGACGGGGACGCCGCTCCCGACGCCGCGGGCCTCTCCCCGGCCGAGCACGCCGACAGCGCCACGGCCGCCGCCGCGAGCAGCGCGGGCAACGCCCTCATCAGCGGAACCTGTCCGCGTTCGCGCGGGCCCACTGCCCGAACGTGCGCGGCGGGCGCCCCGTCACCTGCTCGACGGTCGGCCGCACCACCGACTCGTCCAGCGTCCCCTTGACGTAGAAGTCGAAGAACGCGTCCACGTACTCGACCGGCGTGGTCCTGAGCATCTCCTCGCGGGCCACGTCGTCGGGCTGGGCGTCCAGCACCAGGTCGCGGCCCAGCACCTCGCCCAGGATCCGCAGCCGGTCGGCGGGCAGCAGCGTCTCGGGGCCGGTCGGCCAGTGGATGAGTCCCTCGTGCCCGTCGTCCAGCAGCGCCCGCGCGGCGACGTTCCCGATGTCGGCGGGGTCGATGGTGGCGATCGGCACGTTCGCGAACGGGACGCTCACCGTGTCCCCCTCCCTGAGCTGCGGGATCCACTGGAAGGTGTTCGACATGAACGCGCTGGGCCGCAGGAACGTCCAGGACAGCCCGGACTCGCGCACGGTCCGTTCCGACTCGGCCATGTAGCGGGTGACGGCGTTGTCCATGTCGCCGCTGGCCGCCGAGGTGCCCGACAGCAGCACCACCCGCTCGACGCCCTCGCGGCGCGCGGCGGCCAGCAGGTCGGCCATGCCGGGGTACCCCGGCAGCAGGAACAGGCCCTTCACGCCGCCCAGCGCGGGCGCCACGGTCTCGGGCCGGCCCAGGTCGCCGGCGACGTACTCGACCCCCGGCCGCGCCTCGACGCGGGAGGGGTCGCGGGTCAGCGCCCGCACCGGCACGCCGGCCTCGGTCAGGGCGCGGACCACCTCGGCGCCGACGTTTCCCGTCGCACCAGTCACCAGAATCATCGTTGTGTCCTTCGTGTCCTCGTCGGGTGTTCTCGGAAGCGGGGTCACCAGGGCAGGGGGCGTCCGTCGCGGAAGAAACCGCCGGTGGGGCCGTCGTCGGGCAGGGTGGCGGCCCACACGATCCCGGCCGCGCCGGCGGCGACCGGGCGTCCGCCGGGGCCGCCCATGTCGGTGGCGACCCAGCCGGGGCAGATCGCGTTGACCAGGACCCGGTCGGCGTGCAGCTCGGCCGCCAGCATGCGGGTCAGGGCGTTGAGGGCGACCTTGGAGGCGTTGTAGGCCGGCGTGCCGCCGCCCATGTTGGTCAGGGAGGCGGCTTCGCTGGAGACGTTGACGATCCTCGGATGGTCGCTCTCGCGCAGCAGCGGCAGCAGCGCCTGGACCAGGCGCCAGGGCCCGTACAGGTTGGTCTCGGCGGCCTCGCGCACCACGTCCAGGTCGGCGTCGACGGCGCGCTGCCAGGTGTCGTAGGTGATGGCGGCGTTGTTGACCAGCACGTCCAGGCGGCCGAAGCGGGCGGCGACCTCCCCGGCGGCGCGTTCGGCGTCGGCGGCGGAGGTGACGTCCAGGCGCAGCGGGAGGACCCCGGGGCCGAGCGCGGCGGCCACAGCGCTGGCGGCCTCCGGGGAACGGGCCGTGGCGACGACGGTGTGACCGCGCGCCGCCAGCTGGCGGGCGATCTCCCGGCCGATGCCGCGGTTGGCCCCGGTGACCAGGGCCACCGGGGCGTGGCGATCTTCTTCGGTGCTCACCCGGACACTGTGCTTCCGGACTGTGCCAAACGTCCAATACCTGCTTGGATAACCGGCGGCTATGGATGCACATCTGCGCGATCTGCGCTACTTCGTGGCGGTCGCCGAGGAGCTCAGCTTCACGCGCGCCGCCGAACGGCTGTACCTGTCGCAGCCCGCCCTCAGCAAGCAGATCCGGCAGCTCGAGGAGGGGCTGCGGGTCAGGCTGCTGGAGCGCGACCACCGCACGGTCTCGCTCACCGAGCCCGGCCGGGTCCTGCTGGCGTCCGCGCGGGAGCTGCTGGCCCGCTGGGACGAGACGCAGCGCGAGGTCAGCGACGCGGCGGCGGCCGAGGCCGCCGTGCTGACGGTCGGGCTGTCCACCAGCGTCGGCCGGGGGCTGCTGGCGGCGGCCCGCACGGGCTTCCTGCAACGCCGCCCCCACTGGCGCACGCGGATGCGGCACATCGGCTGGGAGGACGCCTCGGCGGGGCTGGCCGGCGGGGAGGTGGACGTGGCGTTCGTGTGGCTGCCGTTCACCGGCCAGGAGGCGTTCCGCCTGAAGGTGGTGGCGCGCGAGCAGCGCTGGGTGGCCTTCCCCGAGGACCACTGGCTCGCCGGACGCGACCGGGTCGGCTTCGCCGAACTGCTGGACGAGCCGTTCCTCGCGCTGCCCGAGGGCGCCGGGCCGCTGCGCGACTTCTGGCTGGCGCTGCCCGAACGCGGCGGCCGCCCGGCGCGGATCGGCGCGGTCGTCGCCAACCCCGAGGAGACGTTCTCGGCGGTGGAGGAGGGCAGCGGCATCGTGCTGCTGGCGTCCGGGAACGCCGCGATCTACCGCCGTCCCGGCATCGGCGCCGTCCCCGTCACCGGGATCGCCCCCTGCGAGCTGGCGCTGGCCTGGCGCGAGGGCGACCACCGCGTCGCCGTCCGCGACTTCGTCGACGCCGTCGACCCCGCCCCCGGCCCCTGACCCGAAACGGCGGCGGCCCGGCCGGGGAACCGACCGGGCCGCCGCCACGACGCCTCAGGCGTCGTTCTTGGAACGCTTGACCTTGCGCCACGCGGCGCGGAGGTAGCCGGTCAGCTTGTCGCTGGCGCGGCGCGCGGCGGGGTACTCGGTGCCGAGCAGGCCGAGCCCCGCCAGGATGGCCACCACTCCGGGGCCGGGCAGCACCATCATCACGATGCCCGCGATGATCAGCGCGATCCCGGCGACGGTGACCGCGACCTTGCGAGCCAGGCGCAGCGGTGACAGCGACCGGACGCCCGGCGACGGGGCGGGGTCGTCCCCGGTCGCGTCGACGGGGCGGCTGGGCGCGGTGACGGTCAACAGGTTCTCCTTCTGTTCGGTGCGTCCTGTCCTGTCAGACGCGCGAGGCGCGCCGGGAGAGCCGGATCGGCGGTTTTGTGACCAGCGCCACAGATCGTTCGGGAAGGGCGTCTCCTCGCCGAACCCGGTGCCGGGTATCTTCTCGGTCGCCATCTCCCCTTGCCGGCCCCGATGTCCGTGACGACGCGCGCGAGATGATGCACGCTCTCCTCGACACCGACTCGTCCCGGCCGGAGGGGAGCCCGAGGTGACGCGCCCGACCGCACCGGAGCTGGACCGCCGGTCCGTGCTGGCCCGGCGCGCGGAGGTCCAGGACCTGATCTCGCCGGCCCGGCGCGCGACCGACGTCCGGGGGCTGGGCATCGGGCTCCAGGACACGCCGCGCGGGTCGGGGCTCGCGGGCGTGCGGGCGCGGACGGCGCAGCCCGCCGCCGAGGTGGGCCGGCTGCTCGACGGCGGCCCGCTGGTGCTGGCGATCACGGTGCGGGGCGCGCCGCACGTACTGGCCCGCGCCGGGCTCGGGCTCCTCACCGCCGCGCTGGTCCCGCTCCAGGAGAGCGAGGCCGAGGAGGTGGCGACGGTGGCCGCCGCGATGCGCGCGGTGGCGGGCGGCCGGCCGGTGTCCCGGCCCGAGCTGAGCGGGGCGCTGAACGACAGGGTGCCGGACACGTCGCGGAGCTGGTGCGAACGCTGCGGCGCGGTCCACGTGCGCGAGGAGCTGTTCCGCAGGGCGACGCTCCACGCCGGTCTGGAGCTGGACCCGAACGAGAGCTCCCCGGTGGTGTTCCGCCCCGTCACCGGTGCCGCGGGCGCCGGGCACGAGGGCGCCGAGGCCAGGGCCGAGCTGGTGCGCCGCTTCGTTCACCTGCTGGGTGTGACACGCCCGGACGAGCTGGCGGCCTGGCTGGGGTACCGGCCCGGGGAGGCCAGGCGGCTGTGGGATCTGGTCGCCGGCGAGCTCCTGCCCGTCCAGGTGGAGGGCAGGCGCCGCTGGGCGCTGGCCTCCGACCTCGACGCGCTGCGCGGCGCGGCCGGGGCCGGGGCCGGGGGCGTGCGGCTGCTCCCGCCCTCCGATCCCTACCTGCTGGGCGACCGCGCCCTGGTGGTGCCCGACCGCGCCCACCAGCGGCTGATCTGGCGCGCGGTGGCCAATCCCGGGGTGCTCCTCGCCGACGGGGAGATCGCGGGCCTGTGGCGGCACCGCATGACGGGCCGCCGCCTGGCGGTCGCGGTCACGCCGTTCACGGCCCTGGCCTCCTCCCGGCGCGCGGGCGTCCGGGAGGAGGCCGAACGGGTCGCCGCCCTGCGCGGCGCGGACCGGGTCGAGCTGACCTTCGACTCCTGAGATACGGAAGGACCCGCCCATGCGGCGAACGTGGAGTGTCCTGGCGTGCTTCGTCCCCTTGCTGGCGGGCGGCGCGTGGTACGTGCTCACCGCCGACTGGACCCTGCCGATCCTGCGTTTCGAGTTCGCCTGGAACGCCGAGACGGCCCGGCACCTGACCACCGGCCGGGAGGACGACTACCGGACCGCGCTGCACGCCGACTTCGCGTTCCTGGCCGGATACGCGGTGACGATCGCGGCGCTGTGCCTGCTCGCGGCGCGGCGCGAGCGCGGGCGTGGGGTCCGGTGGCTCGGGGCCGCGGCCGGTGTCCTCGCCGCGCTGCTCGACGTCGTGGAGAACCTCCTGCTGCTGGACGGCCTCACCGCGCTCCACCGGGACACCGCCGGCGACCTGACGTTCCGGGGCGCGGCCCTGGCGGCGGCCGCGAAGTTCGCGCTGGTGATCCCGGCGGGGATCATCGCGTTGGGGGCCGCCTCTTCCGCCGCCTCCCGAACCCGCCGATAATGGCCGCGATCTTGCGAACACGACCGAGGGAGAGAGCATGACGGCGGCACGGATGACAGCGATGCTCGGGGCGACGGCGGCACTGGCCGCGCTCGCGGCGCCCGCCCACGCCGCCCCTGCCGCCTCCGCCGCGCCGCCGACCGTCGAGGAACAGCGCCTCGACCAGGCCGTTCCCCAGGAGATCCTGCGGCGCAGCGGCTTCGCCGGCGTCGCGCCCTCCTTCACCCGCGCCCTGGAACGCGCCGGGTCCCACCGGGCCGCCGAGAACGTCGTCGCCCGGCACGGCGAGCGGCTGTGGCGGCGGGCCGTGGACCGCGCCCAGGGCCGCGTGCCCGCCGGGGACCTGGACCGCGCCGACGACCGGCCGCTGTACTGGGCGAGGCTCGGCATGACCCGCGCGATCCGTCGGTGGAACCCCTCGTTCGTCCTGTCGGACAAGGCCCGCGCGCGGCTGCTGGTGCGGCTGGAGCGCGCCTCGCGCGGCCAGGAGGACGTCGCCTACCCGCACCGCGTGCGCAGGATCCTGGTCACCGGGTTCGACCCGTTCACCCTCGACCGCGACATCCGCATCGGCAACCCGTCGGGCGCGACCGCGCTCGCCCTGGACGGAACGGTGGTCCGCACCTCCCGGGGCCCGGCCCGGATCGAGACGATGACCTTCCCGGTCCGCTGGCGCGACTTCACCGACGGCATGGTCGAACGCGCGCTGCGCCCCCACCTGCCGCGCGTGGACCTGTTCACCACCGTCAGCCAGGGCCGCCCCGACCGGTTCGACGTCGAGCGTTTCAACGGCGCCTGGCGCGGCGGCTTCCCCGACAACGAGCGGGCCTCCAGCACCGGACTCATCCCCGTCCGCGGCGCCCAGCCGCAGTGGACGGTCACCACCCTGCCGCACCGGGCGATGGTGGGGGCGGGCACCGGCCCGTTCCAGGTCATCGACAACACGCAGGTCACCGAGATCCCCGCCGGGGGCACCACCGAGGTCGTCCGTCCCGACGGCCCCACCCCCGGCTCCGCGGCCCGCGCCGGGGCGGGCGGCAACTACCTGTCCAACGAGATCGCCTACCGCGCCACCCTGCTGCGCGACCGCCTCGGCCTGACCCGCCTGCCCGGCGGCCACCTGCACACCCCGGTGCTGCGCTTCGGCGACGGCAACACCGACCCGGGCACCGGAACCGTCACCGACCCGCAGTTCGAACGCAACCGCCGGGCGATCGTCACCCAGGCCCGCGACCTCATCACCGCGGCCGCCAGCGCGACCGCACGATCCGCCCGGTGAGGTCCGCCTCCGGCCCCGCCTCACCGGGCGGGTCGCGCGTCAGGCCGCGTAGTTGCGCAGGACCCGCAGCGCCGCGTCCGCGTGCGGCCCCGAGGTCTTCAGGCTCGTCTCCGCGGGGGCGAGGCGGCGCGCGCCGACCCGGCAGAACTCGCCCGCGGGCCCGGTGATCACCGAGGGGGCGTCCGGGTCGCCGAACCGCCAGGTCCCGCCGCCTGGGCCGGTCAGCTCGCAGCGGACCGGCCCGCCCCGTTCGCCCGCCACCGCGAACGCGTAGGGCAGCGTGCGCTGGGCCAGCCGGGCGATGTGCCGCAGCCGCTGGGTGTCGGGATAGTCGATGCCCAGCGGAGCGGTGATGTCGAGCGCGTGCGCCCAGTGCTCGGCGATGCGGGTCGCGGCCAGGGTGCGGGCCGACAGCGGGACCGCGGCCCAGGCCAGGCGGTCGCCCGGGGCGCGGGAGCCGAGCGCGCGGGGCGTCGCGCCGGCGGCCTTGCGCCAGCGTTCCAGCACGTGTCCGGGCGGGGCGCCGCGCTCGGCGACGACCAGCCGGTCCATCAGCTCGTCGAGGGGAACGCCCTCCTCCCGCCTGAACGCCTCGCGTTCCCCGGCGGCGGAGGCCAGGACGAGTTCTTCGGTCTGCGCCAGGTGGAGTACCACGTCGCAGACCGTCCACCCATCGGCCGCCGACTCCGTCGCCCACTTCTCCGGGCTCAGGCCCGCGAGCACGGCATCGAGCTGACGGTATTCGGCGGCCAGGTCGTCGAAGACGTCCGCTTCCCGTTCTCGCTCCATCCCCGCACCATACCGAATCACATTCTGTGTGGTGCGGGAATCGCTTCCCGGCCGCCGCGCCATCGGCTAACTCGACCATCCGCTGGGTGACCTCGCGGACGACGGACAGGTCGTGCGAGATGAACAGGAGCGTCAGGATGCCGCCTGCACCGACACGTCCAGCGCCGAGGTGGGCTCGCCGCACACCAGGACGGCCGGGCGGAGCGCCGGCGCGCGGCCGTCGTAGTGCTTGGACACCGACCGCGCCTCCAGGACCGGTTCCCCGACCTCGACCGGCTCGGCGTGTCCGCTGGGCACGGCGTCGAGCAGCATCCGGATGTAGGGGGCGTGCGGCGAGCACCTGCCCGGCGGGCCCCTGCTCGACCAGCAGGCCGTCCTTCATCACCGCGATGCGGTCGGCCGGCCGCGCCACCACCGAAAGGTCGCGGCTGATCAGGATCATCCCCGGTGCCCCGGTCGCCCAGTCCGGCGAGCGGGTCGAGCACCTGCGCGGTGGCGCCGACGTCCAGCGCCCCGCCCGCCTCGCGCCGAAATCGCCCAATGCGACGAAGCACTCGCCGAGCAGCCGGTGGGACGCCACCGGTCCGTTCGGCCAAGACATTCGGCTGTGCCCGTTGCGGTTCGCGTCCACGAACCGCAACGGGCCAAAGCCCCTGCCATCTGGGATCACCGAGCGGTTCGAGTTCCCGCCGGAGGTGGGGACGCCTCCGGGTGCATGTCCCGACATGCTCGGTCGCTGATTACCCGGCGGTCGAACGCCGCACCGCCCCTCCCTCAGCCCAGGCGGTAGACGGTGGCGTCGTAGGTGTCGGACGTGTCGACGCGACCGGCGCCCCAGAGCGATCGCGTTCTCGGGATCAGGATGAGGTCACTGACCCGGGCTTTCCATCCCTGGGCGTCGAGCCGGGTCGTGCTCCACGCGCCGCTCGCCGTGCGGTGCAGCAGAGGGGTGCCGGACCCTTCGGGGTCGTTCGCGGACTCGTCGCCGATGAACCACAGGCCACCGCGCCCGTCGGACACCATCCGTTGCGGGGTCCGGCCGTTCGGCATGTTCACGCGCCGCCACTTGCGGCCGTCCCAGCGGAGCAGGAGGGATTCGTAGGTGTACTTCTCCCCGTCCGAACGAAGCACCTCGCCCGTCACCCACACGTCCTTCTTGGAGAGTGCCGCGACGTCACGCAGGAAGACGCACTGGTAGGGGCCGCCGGTCTCGGGCTGCGGAATGTCGGGAGGCAGCACCTTCCCTACGCGGACCTCCTTCCAGGCCGTGCCGTTGAAGTGCGCGATCGTGCGG
This sequence comes from Actinomadura kijaniata, assembly GCF_014138665.1. NCBI lineage: Bacteria > Bacillati > Actinomycetota > Actinomycetes > Streptosporangiales > Thermomonosporaceae > Actinomadura > Actinomadura kijaniata. The sequence continues at coordinate 275,977 of NZ_JACJIA010000006.1, read as the reverse complement.
TCGCCGCAGCCGGTGTTCTGCTTGGCCCCGACTGCCCAGATGTCCTTGGCGGAAACGGCGCTGAGACGGTGCGGCAGCAGCTTGCCGACGTTGGCCCGCTTCCAGGTGCTGCCGTCGAAGTGCCAGGTGCCGATGCCCGCGCCTGCGCGGGTGTAGCCGAGCACCCACACGTCGCGCGGCCCGAACGTCACCATGTCGCTGGCCAGGCCCTCGTCCCACTTGTTGGAGACGCTCCACTCGCGGCCGTTCCAGCGCAGCGCGTAGGTGGGGCCGTCCCCGTACCCTCCGACCAGCGTCCACGCGTTGGTCGGTGACGTGGTGCTGCCGGCGTGGGCGGGCAGCTTGAGTTCCGCGGGCATGGGCACATCGCGCCAGGTGCGGCCCGTCCAGTGCCGGGCGATGGGACGCGTGCGTCCGTCGTTCGGGTGGGTCTCCCCGAACACCCAGGCGTTGTCCTTCCCGCTCGCCGCCACCCCGTAGTACGAGCTGGTGTCGTCGTAGCGGTGCGTCTGGAAGACCCGCCAACGCGGTGTTTCCGCAGCCGAAGCGGGCCAGACCGCCACACCGGAGGCCATCAGCGCCACCGCACCGGTGACGCGGGCCCGTCGTGCGAACCGAGTCATGATCGGTCCTCTCCTCGCGGGGCACTGCGGGGCCGCCCCGAACGGTATCTGATCTTGAGTAAGGACGCCTCAGGACCCCGGACGGACCACACCTGTCCGCCTGCGGTCATAGTGCGACCAGCCCGAACCCGCGCGCTCGTTCACGCGTCCCCGCTCGGCCGCCGGGGAAATCGATCGCCTCCCGCTGACGGTGGTGATCTAATCCTGCCGTGTTCATGACGGTGTTTCTGCTGGAGTTCCAGTCGTGGTACTGGACAGGGTGTTTTGACGATCCGGAGTTGCAGGGCGCCTTCGACGCGATGAACGAGCCGACGACCTCGCAGGCGTTCGGGCAGGGGTTCCTGACGCTGCTGCGTAGCGACGACACCGTCGCCTGGGGGATCGCGCTCGACTTCTACGACCGCGCCGAGATGACGAGCCGGTTCGTCGGCGGGAATCCGTTCGAGGATCACGGCGAGGAGGTCTGCCAGGTCGCCCGGGAGCTGCTCCGGCAGCCTCCCCGGCCGGTGGACGAGCGGACGAGGATCGAAGGGGCGAACCACGCGAGCGCGCTGGCGGCCCTCTGGCGTTTCGGGTTGGAGGACGGGGACGCCGACGCCATCGCCGCCGTTCTGGAACGGATGCCCGACATGGAGCTCAGGGAACGCGCAATGGACGCGGCCCGCGTCCTGCTCGGGGACTCCGAGGCCCCCGATGAGCGTCTGAGCGCGCTGGTGGCTCGCGTGGAGGAGTGCTACGAACGCGTGCAGGCGGTCCGCGCGCTGCGTGACTCGCAGGAGGCTGCGGCGACCGAGCAGTTGGTCCTCGCCACCAAGGACGACGAATGGCGGGTGCGGCAGGAGGCGGCCGCCGCGTTGTCGTCGGGTCGCCGCTTCTACGCTCACCGGCCGCTGCTGGAACGTCTGGCCGGGACCTGGTCGGACGACGAGCGCTCCGGTGCGGCCGACGAGGTGCGCAGCGCTCTCAGCGAAGGTCCGCACAGCCTCCACTGGGAAGGGGTCGAGCTGGAGGCCGAGTTGCGCCGGGCGCACGCAGAGATGCGTTCGCCGTCCGGCGAGGAGGCCCATCGCAGCGCGTTCTGTGCGCTGCTGCGCAGCCGGAGGCCGGAGGCGGTGGGCATCGCGCTCGACCACTACCGCCTGGCGGACGGGCTCACGCGGTTCGGCATCGACGGCGGCGAGTACGCCGCCGAGGTGCTCGCCATCGCGCGGGACGTCCTCGGGCGCCCGTCGCCGGCCGCCGGTGCCGAGCACGCGAGCGCGTTCGGCATCCTCTCCGAACTCGGTGAGCCCGAGGACGCGGAGACGATCGCCGCCGCGCTGCGGCGGCGCGAGGCTCCGGCCGTGGTCCGCGAGTCCGCCGTGGACGCGGCGTGGGAGTGCCTGGAACGGTGGGACACCCCGGACGAGGGGGTCGTCACCGCGCTGGAAGGGCTGATCTTCGACGGTTCGGGTGACGCGGAGCTTCGCGTCCAGGCGGTCAACGCCCTGGTCGGCCTGGGGCCGGTCGAACAGGTCACCGCCGTGCTGAGGCGCGCGGCGCGCTCCGCCGACCTGCCCGTCCAGGTGGAGGCCGCGGTCGGCCTCACGTTCCCGGACCTGATCGATGAGCACCGGGAACTGGTGCGGGAGGTGGCCGGGGCGTGGCCGCAGGACGCCGGGGAGCGCGCCGCGTTCGTCCGGCAGAAGCTCGCCGACTAGCCGAGTGGAGCGCCCGGCGTCCTGCGGAAGCGGGGCGACGGGCTGTCCCGTTCTCGGAAACCCCCGAACGGTGAGCTTTCGAGAACGGGACATGCGCCCGGGTGACGCTGGTCCTTCACGGCCGGACGGTCTGCCCGTGTCAGGGCTGGGCGTCGAGCCATTCCTGGAAGGTGGGGCCGGCGAGCTTGGCGTGAGCGCTGGGCAGGAGCCCGCCGCCCGCGGCGTACTGGGCATCGGGGAAATCGGGGTGGTCGGCATCGACGACCTTGATGCCCCGGCGGGCTCCCAGGAGCCGGGCCGCCCCGGCCAGGGTCTCCTGGCGGGGTCCGGCGATCTCGGGGATCGGCGCTCCGGGAGAGGGCGCGTCGGGGGCGATGGCCAGATCGACCAGCTCCTCGGCGACGGTGCGGGCGGCCACCAGCTGGCTCGGCCAGGTCGGGATGTAGGCGACGTCGCCCTGCTGCCAGTCCAGCATCTGGCCGACGAACTCGTGGAACTGCGCGGCCCGCAGGATGCGGACGGGGAGGACCTCGTACAGGTGGAGCTCCTCGTGCAGCTTCTTGGCGGCGCCGAACCCGGAGGTGGCCCCGTCGACACCGGTGATGGAGGCCACGGCGATCCGGGAGACCCCCGCCTTCTGACCGGCCTGGTGCAGGTTGCGGGCCGAGGCGCGGAAGAACTCGGTCGCCGCCTCCTGTTCGGAGGCGTGCCAGGAGGCGACATCGATGATGATCTCGACTCCGGCCAGCGCCCCGGCCAGACGCTCACCGGTGACGATGTCCACGCCGGTGGCCCGGGACATCGAAACGACCTGGTGCCCCTGTTCGGTCAGGACGTCGACGACGTGGCGTCCCAGCCGTCCGGTGGCTCCGGCCACTGCGAACTTGGTCATGCCTGTGCTCCTTTCGGGCGCGGGACAGGGGGTCAGTCGGTGTAGTTCTGGCCGGGAGCGCGGCCGGGGATCGGCTTGGCGATCAGCGCGGCGGGGGTGAAGAACCCGGTGTGGCCGATCACCATCACCAGCGACCACAGCGCTTGGTGGTCATAGTGCGCGCTCGCCCTGGCATACAGCTCGTCCGGGACGCGCTCTCCGGAGGGGGTGGGGGTCAGGACCGCCTCGATCAGCTCCAGGGCGACCCGTTCGGCGTCGGTGAAGCAGGTGGCGTCCTGCCAGGTCGCCACGGCGGTGATGCGCTCCTCCGACTCCCCGAGCCCGCGCAGGGTGGCGGTCTCGCGGATGGTGAAGTAGGTGCTGCCCAGGATCTGCCCGGCGCGCAGCTGCATCAGGCTGACGGTGATCGGCGGGATCGGACCGTTCTGGATGGCCTGGTGCAGGCTCTGAGCGACTCCTGCCAGCTCGGGCAGGAACCGGAGGGGGTTGGGCATCCGCGAACGCGGGTTCTCCTGCTCGGCCGTCGTGGGAGTGGACATGACGGGTCTTCCCTTCTCGCTCTCAACAGGTGGTGTCGCGGGCCGCCGCAGCGTTGGCGCGGCGCCCTGACGAACACCAGACGCCGACGCCATGAGCTCTGTAACGGCCACGGCCATGTGACCTAGGCCACCGGTCGTGGGCGTGACAAAGCGGTGGGGACCAACGACGGACGAGACCGAGCCGTTGGATCAGGTGGGTACCGGCCTCGGGGAGCAACGGAACAGCGGTTGGCGTTAAGCGTTGACCGACGTCATGGACGCCGTTGACGGCGGGCGTTCCCGCCGGTTACCCGTGCTTGTCCGGTCCGGTCCGGTCCGGCGTCGGCGAAGGCGCGGTACAGCGAAGCGACAGAGGGAGGCCGCCCGGCGTTCTTGCCGCCGCGGGTGCGGCGGGTGCTGCCCGCCGGGCCCCGCGCTTGGGGCAGGCGTTGCGTTCTCCCGCTGATCGGGCGCCAGATCCACCTGGCAGGGTGTGAGAACTGCTTCGCAGGACACCGGAGATCTGCAAGCGCACACCGTTACCGCCGTCGCTCACCGCTACTTTTCGGCTGGTCGCACGTACCCGAGTCCGGGCCTACTCCAACAACAGGAGAACCGCAGGTCGAAACCCCTCGAAAGAGGTTTTGACCTGCGGTTATTCAAACTGCATATCAGTACTCTGAGGAGTCCCGGCGAGGGTGGGTTTCGACGACGAACAGGGACGCGGGGCATGACTTCGAATTCGTTTCGTGGGTCGTCGTTCAGCACCGTGTGCGTATCAGGTGACGGACGCTCAGCAATGGCTGGGCCCGCCGGTCAGTCGATGCCTTCGATGATGCGGAAGTCGCGCTCGAAGCCGTCGGGGAGGGCCACCAGCGCCTTCTGGTATGCCTCGCTCTCATATGCCGCGACGGCCTGTTCGAAGCTGTCGAACTCGATCAGAACGACGCGTTGCGTGGTTCCGGCCTCGTGGGCGACGACTCGACCGCCACGGGACGGGAGGAGGGACAGAACGCGCCCGCCCCCAGCCTGGACAGCCGGACCGGCCAGCTTGTCATAGGCGGTCAGCCCCTCAGGGTCGGAAATGGCGGGGTAGACACTGACCCAGTAGCCCTTAGCCATGGAAACCTCCTGTGTTCGGCCGGACACGTCCGACTTCGAAATGACACTCAGATCGACCGATCCCGGCGACCGGTACTGCGGTCGGTTGAATCGCCATATGCGCAGGTTAGGGCTTGATGTGCGGTCGAGGGAAAGACCGGTACGGGATAGACTCAGAACGGATCGTTATCAATCGGCAGGGGGGCACGTGGCGCCGGATACGGTGAGCCTGCGGTACTTCCTGGTGCTGGCGCAGGAGTTGAACTTCACCCGCGCGGCCGCACGGATCGGTATCGCACAGCCCGCACTCAGCGCCCGGATTCGCCGACTGGAGGCGGAACTCGGCACGGCCCTGCTGGTCCGCAACACGCGTAGCGTCGTATTGACCACGGCCGGTGCGGCTTTGGCGGAGTCCGCGCCGCCCGCGTTGGCGGCGCTGGACCGGGCATGGGACACCGCCCGGAGCGCGGCGGCCGGTGAACTGGGCACGCTGCGCATCGGATACAGCCTCAGCGCCGGGGCCGAGACGACACCGGCCCTGGTGGACAGGCTGATCCGCGACAACAGCGGACTCGAGGTCAGCGCGGTCCCGATGGCGACACCGGAGATCTCCCCCGCGGTCGCCGACGGCCGCATCGATGCCGGGATCACCCGCGGTGAACAGCCCGGCCGTGGCGTGCGCCGGTTCCTGCTGCGGCGTGCGCGCGTCGGGGTCCAGCTGGCGCAGCACCATCCGCTGGCCGAACACCCGGAGATCGAGATCGCCGACGCGGCCGCGTATCCGCTGCGGCTCCCGGACCGTGCGGCCAACCCCGTGATCCACGATCAGCTGTCCGCGCTGTTCCGAGACACCCGACCACACCCCCGATTCCACACGCCCGCAGTCTCTTACGACATGTCCCAGCGCGACCTGCGCGACGGGGTCACCCTCGCCCCGGCCGGAGAAGCCGCGGCCACGGTACAACCGGCCGGTCTCACCTGGCGACCGCTGCGGGGCGCGCCCAGCCTGACGTTCCACCTGGTCCTGCCACGCGAGCAGTCGCCGCTACACCGCCGCATCCGTGCCGTCGCCAAAACCCTGGCGCACGAGCTGCACTGGCTGCCGGACTGACGCCTGCGGTGGCGAGGCCGAAGACCTTGCGCCCGGCGGACTTCGCGGTGATGACGACGGCGGACCAGCATGGGTAACCGGCGGCAGCATCCGCCGTCAACGGCGTGCATGACGTCGGTCAACGCTCAACGCCAACCACTGTTCCGTTGCTCCCCGAGGCCGGGCGCGGCGCAGAGGGATATCCAGGTCCTCGATGTCCAAGGACGGGATCTCGTTGGCGTGGGCGGCGTTGTCGCGCAGCATCTGCCGGCACGCGCTCGCGCAGCGGGTGGGAGCAGCCGGCCGGCAACGTGGTGACCGTGGGGCCTGGATCGTGTCGGTAGATGCGTTCAGGGGGTGGCTGGCTTGCGGGCGGTGAGCAGGCGGGTCGGGACCCACGGACTGCCCCACCAAACGCGCCAGCCGAGGCCGCGCACGTGGATGTCCTCGGCGTTCAGCCGGGCCAGCACCGCAGCGTACTCGCGGGGGGTCCGCGCCAGGTCGGCGATCAGCAGGCGGCCGCCCGGCCGCAGCACCCGGTACGCCTCGGTGATCGCTTGGGCGCGGGCGTCCGCGCCGAAGATGGTGTGCACCGTCAGGCTGGACACGACCAGGTCGAAGCTTGCCTCCACGTACGGGAGCCTGCGCAGGTCACCCCCTTGCACATGGACGCGGTCGGCGACGCCTTCGGCGCGGGCGTTGCGCAGGGTCGCCGCCGGGGTGTTGCCGGACTGGTCCCGTCCGCGCCACAGGTCGACGCCGACCGCCTGGCCCTGCGGGAGGTGCCGGGCGGCGGCCAACAGGACGGCGCCGCGTCCGCAGCCGAGGTCGAGCAGCCGTTCGTCGCCACGCAGGTCCAGCTCATTCAGCACGTCCCGCCAGACCAGGAACTTACCGCGCAGCGTGGCGTGCAGGCTCAAGGCCAGGCATCCCGCCAGCAGGGTGCCGGAGACCAGCGCGGGCAGCGCGGCGGCCAGATCGGCGGTGACCGCCATCACCAGCCCGGTCACCCAGAACCCCAGCACGACCAGGCCTATGAAGCCGAACCCGTAGGGCGCATCCATCCCGTACCGCGCGCCAGACATCCCGCCACTCTGCCATGGATTCGGCCGCTCGGGGGCTGACTACGACGCACTCATGCAGATGCGGAGCCGGCACCGCAAAACGCGCCATCGCCTGCGCATGCCGCGTCCGCCCCGAAGATGCCGATGCGCCGCTCACCCCCTCATCGTGCGCATCAGCCACTCCACGCGGCCACACACCTACGACAAAGAGCGCTGATGATCCAGACGACATCTGGCTGGTACGGGCGCGGTGGCAAAGGTCGGTCGAGCCGGTACAGGTCAACGGTGGCCCGGGGCTGCTGGTCCGGGCCGAGGGGCAGATCGACGGCGTGCTGGTGGTGCACGATCCCGAGAAGACTGCCGCGCGTGGGGCAGGAGACCGCCATGAGCCGCTGAGAGGCTGCCTTCGATCCTTCGCCAGCGCAGCTCCCGCTTGAGGTTCTTCCAGCGGCGGTTGTGGTGGTGGCCGAACCAGAGGTTCATGCGGGTCCCGGCGCCCCCCGCAGCGCACGGCGACCTGCATCACGCGCGCCTGCCTGGACCGTCGGAACGGCCCAGGCAGGCCGGTCGTTCAGAACCCGATGGCTTCGCGGAGCAGCAGGACGGTGCCGCGTCCAGGCGCGTGTTCCGCGTTGAGGATGAGGAGGCGGTTGATGGCGCTGGGCCACCCGTGGACCGCCTGGGTGCGGGCGCTTTCCAGCGGGAGGCAGTGGTCTTCGACGCGGCGCAGCGCGGTGGGAAGGTCGGGCACCACCTTCTGCGCCCCGACGACCCAGATCGCGCGGGCGGCGCCACCGGCGTAGCCGGGCAGCTGGCTTCCGCTGCCCGAGGCGATCACCAGGGAGCCGGTCTCGGTGACCGCGTGCACGCTGCCCACGATCACGTCGGGGGTGGCGCCCAGCCGCCGGATCTCGTCCATCTGGGTGGCACGGTCCATGGCCAGGAGGCGTGGCCTGACGGCCCGGTACCGCCCGCCGCCGTTGATGTCGGCGTCGATGCCGGACAGGCGGAGGGTCTCGCTGGCCCCGGTGAGGACGCTGGCGCCCTCGGGGATCAGATCGTTGACGCGGGTGCGCGCGGCGGCCGCGTCGTCGAGGACCTCCACGGTGAAGCCGTGTGCGGTCAGCGCGGCGGCCGCCCGCTCCAGGCGCTGCGCGGGCGCCGGGTCGGCGAACGTGGTGTCCGGCATCGGGGTGCTCATGGTGTCCCTGCGCTTCCTGTCCGGTGGACGATCGGTTGCTCTCAGCAGTCCGACAACGCAGCCCCCCGGAATGTCAGGCGGCGCATCGGTCTGACATTCCGGGGGCTGTCCTGTCGAACCGGTGAGGGCGGATGCGACCAAGGGAGACACCGGCACCATGACCACCCGATCCAGGCCAGACGCTGTTGAGCCGGGCGGAGGCCGACCCGATCCGGGGTGGACGCGATCATGAGCGAGCGGCGTCGGCTGATCAATCTCGCGTACCGGCCGCTGGGCTCCCTGGCCGAGGCCGAGGACGCCGTCCAGGAGACCTGCACCCGCTGGTACGCGATGTCCCCGCGGCAGCAGGACGCCATCGAGTCCCCCGGCGCCTGGCTGACGACGGTCGCCAGCCGCATCTGCCTCAATCTGCTGGGCTCGGCACGGTCCCGGCGAGAGACCTACGTGGGCGAATGGATCCCCGAGCCGCTGCCCGAACGGACGGAGCGGAGCAGCGGCCGGCTGGGAGACGCGACCGCCGACCCGGCCGACCGGGTCACCCTGGACGAGTCGGTCGACCTGGCCTTCCTGGTGGTGCTCAAATCGATGACCCGGCCGAGCGCGTCGCGTTCGTCCAGCTGGCCTCCTCGGCCCGCCGCCGCGTCCGGGCCTCGCAGCCTTCCGCGACCCGGGCGGTCCAGCGCGCCGACGTCGTCCGGGACTTCAAGCGGGCATGGGAGGCCAAGAACATCGACGCCCTCATCGGCCTGCTCGACCCCGACGCCACGGCGATCGCCGACGGCGGCGGCCTCGCCACCACCTTCCCGCACCCCATCGAGGGCGGCGAGCAGATCGCGCACGCCTGGGTCGAAATCGCCCGCCGCAGACCCGGCGGCATGACCTTCCTGGAACGTACGGTCAACGGCCGGCCCGGTGTGGTGGCACAGCAGGACGGCGTCGTCGTGACGGTGTTCGCGTTCGAGGTCGTCGGCGACCGGATCACGCGCATCTGGGTGGTGCGCAACCCCGAGAAACTCCGCCACTGGACAACGGGCTGACACGCGTCGCCACACCACCGGTCCGCGTGAAGCACAACGACCGCCCCCGGCCCCGAGGCGCAGCTCGTTCCGAGGGACGCCCTGAGCTGGGCGCCCACCGCAGGCCGCCGATACCTTCGGCCGCCTCGACGTGGTCGGCGCCGCCGCTGCACAGGCCGTCCCGCCCGCCATGCGCACAGCTGGCCGCGGCACGCTGCTGTTCCTCACGGGCGGCGCCGTGGAACATCCGAACCCCGACCGCGCGGCCAGCGCGATCGTCGGAGCCGCACAGCGGACCTACGCCGCGCCGCTGTCCCAGGCCCTCGCCGGCACCCCGCTGCACATCGCCCACCTCGTGGTCGTCGGACCAGTGGGCCCAAGGTTCGAACACCAGCCCGACACCGTCGCCGACCACCCGCAATCGGCCCAGCTCAGAGCGTCCCCCAGAACGAGCTGCACCTGGCGTCATCGTGGACTTGGACGTGGGTCAGCAGCCGGTCGAAGGTGCCATCGGCCGCCCTGACGCGGCCGACCAGGCAACAACGACCCGATCCGCGCCCACGCGGCATCGGTGAGCTCATGACGACGCACCATGCCACCGTCATGACCCACCCCGCGGATCCACCTCGGCCGAACGCCGAGGTCCACCGGACAGGACCCGGTGCCACGGGGCCGTCACGGACGAATGCGCGAGGTCGCCAGTCCTGTCGCCGCGCCGGATCAGCTGAAGGCGCGGCGGTAGGACTGCGGGCTGACACCGGTGATCCGTTTGAAGCGGTCGCGGAAGGCCGTCGGCGAACCGAAGCCGACCTGGGAGGCGATGCGTTCCACGGAGTGGTCGGTGGTCTCCAGCAGGTGCTGGGCCTGGCGGACGCGGGCGAGGTGCAGCCACTGGAGCGGCGTGGTGCCGGTCTGCTCGCGGAAGCGGCGGATCAGCGTGCGGGTGCTGGTCCCGGCGCGGGCGGCGATGTCGGCCAGGGTGAGATCGCGGCCCAGGTTGTCCTGGAGCCAGGTGAGCAGGGGTTCGAGGGCCGACCCTTGAGGCGTCGGGGCGTGGCCGTGGACGATGAACTGCGCCTGCCCGCCCTCGCGTTCGAGGGGCATGACCGACAGGCGGGCGGCGTCGGCGGCGACGGCCGAGCCGTAGTCGCGGCGGATCAGGTGCAGGCACAGGTCCAGTCCCGCGGCGGCACCGGCCGAGGTGAGGATCTGCCCGTTGTCGACGTAGAGGACGTCCGCGTCGACCTCGATGCCCGGATAGGCGGTGGCCAGACGGCCGGCGGCGACCCAGTGGGTGGTGGCGCGCAGGCCGTCGAGGAGTCCCGTGGCGGCCAGGGGGAAGGTGCCCGAGCAGATGGAGGCGATGCGGGTGCCGCGTTCGGCGGCGGCCCGCAGCGCGTCGCGGACGGCGGGGTCGAGCGGGGCCGCGGGAGCGCTGGTGCCGGGCACGATGATGGTGTCGGCCCCTTCGAGCCCGTCCAGCCCCCAGGGCGCGCGCAGGGTGAAGACGCCCGCGTCGATCTCCTCCCGCTGGGCGCACACGCGGATCTGGTAACCGGGACGGCCGTCCGGGAGACGGGTGCGGGTGAACACCTCGATCGGGGTGGACAGATCGAACGGGATCACCCGGTCCAGCGCGAGCACGGCGACGGTGTGCATGGCGAGAACGTACCTTCCCGCCAGCTTCCTGTCGCCGTCTGGGAGCCACCGAAAATCCTCTTCTGCCCCCTTCAGATCGCGGATTCGGCGTCCTGTCATTATCCCGTTGAAAGCTGGCGTTAACGCCACTGGGAGACGGATCGACGGCTGGTTAACGTCTGGCCTGACCCCGGCGGGACCGGGCTTCACACCAGATCCGAAGGGCTCCTCCATACATGCTCAGATCGTTCTGTTCGACGGCTTCGACCCGCTCGACGCCATCGCCCCCTTCGAGGTCCTGCACGCGGGCGGCGCTTTCTCTGACGGCGCGGTGAGCGTGGAACTGGTCTCCGCCGAGGGGCCGCGCGAGGTGGTCAGCGGAACGGGAGGGCTGGCGCTGCGCGCCACCGCCGCGCTCGCTCCCGAACGCCCCGGACTGATCCTGGTTCCCGGCGCCTCCGGCCGGGTCGAAGCCCCCGATGACGTCCCCGACCATGATCCGGCGGACGGGCGACCGCGGCCGGAGGAGTTCGTCTCCGTCCGGCTGGCCCGCGCCCTGACCACGGATCTGCCGGTACTGCTGAAGGCGGCGCTGGACTGCCCCGAGGTGACGGTCGGCACGGTGTGCGGCGGCTCGCTCCTCCTCGCCATGGCCGGGTTGCTGGAGGGGCGCCGCGCCACCTCCCACCACCTGGCGATGGACGCACTCGGTGCGGCGGGCGTCCACGCGGTGCGCGCCCGCGTCGTCGACGACGGCGGCCTGGTCACCGCCGCCGGCGTCACCTCGGGACTCGACCTCGGGCTCTACCTGCTGGAACGGGAGCTGGGACCGCGGATCGCCCATGCCGTCGAGGACCTGTTCGCCCATGAACGCCGCGGCACCGTCTGGCGCGACGAAGGGATGGCACCGACCGCACGGCCGTAGAGCGCCGGCGGCGACCAAGCTCTTTCTCTGCCTGTACGTCCTGGCTGTCGGCGTCGCGATACCCCGCTGCCGCGAGAAGCCTCATCGCTTTCGGCAACGGGAACGTGACCGCGTTCCGTGACTTCGCACGTCACAGCCCGCGCCGAACTGCGCTCCCCTGGCTTCTGCTGTGCGACCCCGCCGCCCGCCACCCGAAACCGACCTCGCCCTCGATGGGCCACACACGACTGCGCCCGTCCCCTTCTGAGAAAGCGACCCCGTCATGATCTACGTCACCGCTCCCCTGATCGGCGTCGTGTACGCCGTGCTGATGTCGCTGATCCGCGAACCGCACCGGCGCCGCTTCAACGCCGTCATGGTCGCGGGCGCGGGCGCCGCCTATCTCAGCGGCGGCGGATTCGGCCTCTGGGAGCTCCCCGTCACCGCCCTCACCGCCTACCTCGCCTACCGCGGACTGGAATCGTGGCGGTTCATAGGCCTGGCCTGGTTCGTCCATACGGTCTGGGACCTGGTCCACCACCTCAAGGGCAACCCGATCCTGCCCTTCGACCACTCCTCATCCCTCGGCTGCGCCATCTGCGACCCGGTCATCGCCCTCTGGTGCCTGGGCGGCGGCCCGTCCCTCATCGATCCGCTGCGCCGCAGGTTCACGCGCCAAGCCACCGTCCCGTCCCCGCCCGCGCCTGAGGCACTCGACCGGAGCCGTCAGTAGGTGCCGCGAGGCCCCAGCGGCCATCGTCTGGAAACGGCGGGCCTTGCCTGCGGTCTCAGAACGCCATGATCGCGGGAACGGACTGTGTGGAAGCGCCCGCGTTGACCATGAGGTGACGGCCTCCGGCGACGAACATGCGGCAGGAGACGTTGACGTCGTAGCGCAGCCAGGACTTGCGGACCGGCTTGCCGGTGGCGGGGTCGAGGGCGATCAGCAGGGCGGGGTCGCCGGGGTCCTGGGCCAGGACGGTCAGCCCACCGGCGGCCAGGGCCAGCGACGTCACGCCGTCCTCGAACGTGGAGCGCCACAGCCGCCGGCCGGTCAGGTCGAAGGTGAGCAGGTCCTGTTCCAGGAGCCTGGCGCCGGGGGGCTTGGCCGCGACGTGGATGCGGTCGCCGCCCACCGCGATCCTGCGGGTGAAGTCGCCCAGGTCCAGGTCGAGGTCGCCCTCGGGGCCGGAGACGGGGATCGCGCCCAGCCGCGTGCCCTTGGCGTCGAAGGTCAGCAGCTCGTCGCGGCTGCGCTCGCCGTCCTCCTTGACCCGCACGACCAGGGGTGAGACCGACAGCACCTCGGCGGCGTCGAACTTGGCGCCCACGCCCAGGTCGGCGACCCAGCGGGTCCGGCCGCGCGCCGGGTCGGCGACCGCGACCTTGGCGGCCTTCCTGCCGCAGCGGAAGGTCGCGACCACGGCGTCCGGTCCGGCGGCCATGGCGCTGTCCTCGGCGGTGAAGGCGCAGCCGCGCGGCGGCGTCCAGGTCCAGCGGGCCTTGGCGGTGCGCAGGTCCAGCGCCCGCACCCGGCCCGCGACGGGCACCAGCGCCGACCCGGCACCGGCCTCGATCACGCCGTAGTAGTTGGTGCCGGGGATCGCGGTGCGCGCCAGGCGGCGCGTCCACAGCGCCCTGCCGGTGGCCAGGTCGATCGCCGTGACGCGGTCGCAGGGCTCGTCCTCCAGGCCCTGGCCGATCAGCCCGACGCCCTGGTCGGCGTGCTCGGCCACGGTGCACACGATCTGCGGGGCGGGCACGGTGTGGGTCCACAGCGGCCGGCCGTTGGTCAGGTCGTAGGCCGCCGCGCCGTCGCTGCGGACGCGCACCACCGCGTTGCCGTTGATCCAGGCGGCCTTGCCCTTCATCGTCTTGGGCCGGTCAGGCCCGACCAGCCAGGTGGCCTCCCGGGGCTTCTCGCCGGCGCCGTCGGCGTCGCCGGAGGAGCATCCGACGAGCCCGCCGAGCAGCGTCACCACCGCCGCACCCCATGCCACCCTCTTCACCACAGACGTCCGCCTCATCTCTTCCATCGGCTTTTGCGCGGATCTGACGTTAGCGGCAGGGCTCGCGTTCCCCCTGCCCGCGCCCACTCCGGGTAGAGGACCGGCCTCGAACGAGCCGCCGTTTCCCCTCCGCGGCGGCCACCGTGCGCGATCCGTGCCGCCGGTCCGTGGCCGGTTCCGTGGTCGCCACGGATGCCCACGGGCCGGGCCGGAAGAAAAGCTATGGCCATCCACACAGCGGGTCGATGTGACCCACGACCGCAGGAGCGACCATGACCGGAGCTTCCACCCAGGGAATCAGGACCGTGCTGCACCCGGTGTCCGACCTGGCGAAGGCCAAGGCGGTGTACGCGGCGCTGCTCGGCGTCCCGCCGCAGACCGACGCGCCCTTCTACGTCGGCTTCGAGGCCGAGGGCCAGCACGTCGGGCTGGTCCCCGGCGGCGAGGGCTCGCCGGTCTCCTACTGGCACGTCCCCGACATCGAGGCGAAGCTCGCCGAGGTGACCGCCGCGGGCGCCACCGTCAAGGAGCCCGCGCACGACGTCGGCGGCGGCCGGCTGGTGGCCACCTTCACCGACCTCGACGGCAACGTGCTCGGCCTGGTCCAGGACCGCTGAACGCCGACCCGCCCCCGCCACGTCCGCCGCCCGGCGGCCGCCGAAAAGACGACGAACCCCCTCTCGCCCGAAGGACCTGCCATGACCTCCCTGGAATCCGTCACCCTGGAAGTTCCCGACCCCACGGCCGCGGACGCCTTCTACCAGGCCTTCGGTCTGGGCCCGTACGTGAACGTGCGCGCCTCGGACGCGCCGACGACCGGCTTTCGCGGGTTCGCGCTGTCCCTCGTGGTGTCCCAGCCGGGCAACGTCGACGCCCTCATCGGCGCCGCCCTCGACGCCGGGGCCACGACGCTGAAGCCGGCCACGAAGGGGTTCTGGGGCTACGGCGGCGTCGTGCGCGCCCCGGACGGGACGATCTGCAAGCTCGCGACCTCGAAGAAGAAGGACACCGGTCCCGCCACCCGGCACATCGACCAGGTCGCGCTCCTGCTGGGGGTGGCGGACGTCAAGGCGAGCAAGCGGTTCTACGTCGACCGCGGCCTGGCCGTGGGCAAGAGCTTCGGCGGCAAGTACGTCGAGTTCGCCACCCCGTCGTCGGCCGTCACGCTGGCGCTCTACCCGCGCCGCGCCCTCGCCAAGGACACCGGCGTCCCCCAGGAGGGCACCGGATCGCACCGGATCGTGATCGGCGGTGACGCCGGGCCCTTCACCGACCCCGACGGGTTCGAATGGGAAGCCGCGTCCGCCTGAGGGGCCGCGCTCGATCCCTTCCGACGGTCGCCCGTCCGGCGAGGGCCTCCAGTTCGGCGACCGCCTGGTCGGTGGCCGTCTCGGCGGCGATCTCGCTCGCCAGCCGCCGCGCCTCGCGTCGGTAGGACGGGTCGTGCAGGATCCGGCCGACCGCGTGGGCGATGGTGCGGGATGAGGCGTTCCTGCCCACGGTGATCCCGGCGCCGGCGAGTGCGACGTGCCGCGCCACCTCGCGCTGGTCGCGTCCGAGCGGCATGCAGACCAGGGGGACCCCGGCGGCCAGGGACTTGACGGCCGTCCCGTGGCCGGCGTGCGTGATGGTGACCGCGGCGTGGCGCAGCGCGACGCTGTGCGGCGCCGCCGCGGTGACCAGGACGTTGCCGGGCGCGCGGACCGTCGCCGGGTCCACGGCCGGGCCGGTGGTCAGCAGCCCGCGCACCGGCAGCGTGCCGAGGGCCTCGGCGATGCGCTCCAGTTGCCCGCGCTGGTTCATGAACGACGAGCTCAGGCCGACCAGGACCAGCGGCGCGTCGCCCTCGGGCAGTTCCAGCTCCCCGGCCCAGGCCGGGTCGTCGAGCCGTGGGCCGACGTGCCGCAGGTAGGCGGGGAAGCGCCTGCCGGGGTAGTCGAGCGCGCGCGGGGACAGCACGAGCAGCCGGTCGACGCGGTCGAACGCGTCGACCACCGAGTCCAACGGCGACAGGCCGTTCTCGACGCGGGCGGCGTTGAGCGCGGGCAGTCCCTTCTCCCACGGCCTGAGCATCATCCGGGTCAGCACCCGGTCACGCAGGCGCCCCAGCGCGCCCGTGGCGGGGGCGAGGCCCGGACCGGGCGGCGGCGCCCCCGGAGTGGGCAGCGGATAGAGGGTCGTCACCAGCGAGGCCACGGGGATCCCGGCGGCCTCGCCGCCGGTGAGCACGCCGAGCAGCATGTGCTCGGTGACCAGCACGTCGGCCGGGCGGGCGCGCAGCTCGGCGAGCGTGTCCCGGGCGTAGTCGGCCGCGGGACCGCACACGATGCGATCTCTCAGCCGCGCGAACTCACCGAGCGGCGTGCGGGCCTCGAAGTCCTTGATGACGTCCTTGGCCGGGTCGGCGGTGTCGCCCTGGGGCGCCGTGGTCCAGGCGATCGGCTCCGCGCCGCCGGCGAGGACCTCCTCGCGCAGTGACCTGTCGGCCAGCACCCGGACGCCGTGGCCGCGCTCGCGCAGCGCGCGGGCGACCGACAGGACGGGCGGCACGGCCCCGCCGCCGGCCCAGGTGGCGAACAGGAAGTTCTCAGGCATCGCGTTTCCTCCGGGGGTCGATCGAGGTCAGCAGGTCGCGCATGGCGCGTTCGGCGTCCTCGCGCGACAGGCCGAGGTCGCGCCGCCACAGCTTCCACAGGTAGATGTCCGTGGCGGCGTAGTGCAGGTTCAACGCGTGCTCGCGGGCGGGGCCCGGGGCGGGCAGGCGGTCGGCGAAGACCTGTTCCAGCCATGCCCGATGCTGGCCGCGCGCGTGAGCGGCCGCCCGGGCGAACGCCGGGACACGGTCGATCTGCGCGGTCCAGAGCACGTTGGCGTCGCCCTGCCGCTCGTAGTCCGCGAAGAGCACGGCCACGATCGCCGCCACGTCACCGGTCGGCGCCTGGCGGGCGACCGCCGTTCGCGACGCCATCCGGTCGGCGACGGCGTCGGCCAGCCCGTCCTTGCCCCCGAAGTGGTTGACGATCGTCTGCACCGACACGTCCGCCTCGTCGGCGACGTGTTGCAGCGTGACGTCGTCGTACCACCGCCGCATCCACAGCGCGGCCGCCGCTTCCAGCACGCGCGTACGCGTGACCTCCACGGCCGCGGCACGGGCGCCCATGCGGTACGGACGCCTGCTCCCACTTTCCATGGAGTATATCTATATTCAATTGGATGGAGGGTCAAGCGAAATCTGCTCACGGCCGAGGCCCCTGCCCCGCACATGCGAAACGCGGCTCGGATCCGCCGGGGCGGGAGCCGCGTTCGAAAGGGGGGCGGCGGCGTTCACCGGTCCTGGATCAACCCGAGAACGTTGCCGTCGGGGTCGGTGACGGTGGCCACGCGACGGCCGCCGCCGACGTCGCGCACGGGCTCCTTGACGGTGGCGCCCGCGGCGGTCACCTCGGCGAGCCTCGCCTCGATGTCCGGCACGTGCCAGTAGGCCACCGGCGAGGTCATGCCCTGCGGTCCGCCGCCCGGCACCAGCCCGATGCGCTGGCCCCCGACCACGAATCCGACGTAGTAGGGCGAGTCATTCTCCGGCGGGACGCCGAGCAGCGCCGCGTACACCGCCTTGGCCGCCGCCAGGTCCGACACCGGATGCAGCACCGTCCTGATCCCCTGAGCGGGAGAGCCGGCCATGATCACTCCTTGGGTCGTGGGCCTTCACCGGCCCGATCCGCACGGCTTCACAGCCTCCCTCCGGCACGGCCGGCCCACATCCGTGGTGACCACGGACCGCACCACGGACCGGGGGCGCGAGGAGGGATGCGGCAGAATGCGACCGTGGCGACGACAACGGACGTCTCGGCCCGCGAGGCCGAGGTACTGGAGCTGGTCGGGGAGCATCTCAGCAACGCTGAGATCGCGGCCCGGCTGTTCATCTCGGTGCGTACCGTGGAGAGCCACGTCTCTTCACTGCTGCGCAAGCTGGAGATGCCGGACCGGCGGGCGCTCGCCCAGCGCGCGTCCGGCCTCGCCCGGGCCGACCGGCCCCACCCGGCACCGGCCCTGCCGGCTCCGCTGACCTCGTTCGTCGGCCGGGTGCGGGAGCGGGCCGAGCTGACCGAGATGATCAAGTCGCACCGGCAGGTGACCGCGGTCGGCCCCGGCGGAGTGGGCAAGACCCGGCTCGCGCTGGCGGTGGCCGCGGACGCGGCCGGCGACTTCGCCGACGGGGTGTGGTTCGTCGACCTGACCTCGGTCACCGCCCCGGACATGATCGCCACCGCGGTCGCCGACGCGCTCGGCCTCGGCGAGCTGCCCGGCCGCGGCATGGACGAGTCGGTGGTCGCGGCGCTGACCGACCGCCACACGCTGCTGGTGCTGGACAACTGCGAGCAGGTGCGGGACGGGGTGGCGCTGTTCCTCGAACGGCTGCTCGCGGGCTGCCCCCGGCTGACGGTGCTGGCGACCAGTCGGGCGCGGCTGGTGGTGCCGTTCGAGCGGGTGTACGCGGTCCCGCCGCTCTCGCTGGCCAGCGGCGGCGAGTCGGACGCGGTCATGCTGTTCATGGAACGGGCCGCGGCGGTGGGCTGGCCGCTGGATCCCCCGCTGTTCGACCACGTCGCGTCGATCTGCGAACGGCTGGACGGGATGGCGCTGGCGATCGAGCTGGCCGCCGCCCGGTACCCCACGTTCGGGCTGGACGGCCTCACCGCCGCCCTGTCCCATCCGCTCCGGATGCTCACCGGCGGTTCCCGCGCCGACGACCGGCACCGCTCGGTGCGGGCGGTGCTGGACTGGAGCCACGACCTGCTGGAGCCGGCCGACCGGGCGCTGCTGCGCCGGGTGTCGGTGTTCGTGGCGCCGTTCACGGCCCGGGCGGCGGCGGAGGTCGCCGGGGTCGAGGAGATCCTCGTCGCCGACGGGCTGGCCCGGCTCGCCGAGCAGAGCCTGCTGGTGGTGACGGTGTCCCCGGGCGGGACCCGGTACCGGGCGCTGGAGACCATCCGCCAGTACGGGGCCGAGCGGCTCGCCGAGGCCGGTGAGCTGGCCGAGGTCCGCTCCCGGCACCGCCGCTGGTGCCTGGAGCGGGCCGCCGGCCTGGCGGTGGTGGGCGCGGACTGGCGGGCCGGGTTCGACGCGGTCGCCGACGACCTCCGCGCCGCCCTGGCGTGGGCGGCGCAGGAGCCGGAGCAGCGCGCGGACGCGTACCGCCTCGCCCGGCACCTGGCGGAGCTGACCTTCACCCGCAACCTGGTCGGCGAGTCCCAGCAGCGGTACGAGCAGGCGGCCGCGTTCGCCGAGGACCCGGGCTCGGCCGCGTCGGCGCTCCGGGACGCCGCGGCCGTCGCCGGCTGCCGGATGCGCGGTGACGACATGCACCACCTCCAGCGCGCGGCCGCGGAAGCCGCCCGCCGGGCCGGGGACGCCGCCGGCGCCGCCTGCGACCTGGCGACCATCGCCACCAACGCGTGCCGGTTCGCGAGCAAGTTCGTGCGGAAGCTGCCTCCGGAGGAGACGGCCGCGCTCATCGCCCAGGCGCGGGAGCTGGCCGGCGAGGATCCGGCGGCCCGGGCCACGGTGGCGCTGGCCGAGGCCGCGCAGGCGCTCAACGACGCGGTCGGCTCCGTCCGGGGCCGACCCGGCGGCTCCGCGCCGGAGATGATCGCGCGCGCCCAGCGGGCCGTCGAGCTGGCCCACCGCACGGGTGATCCGCTCGCCGAGTCCGCCGCGTTCGACGTGCTGGCCGGCACCCAGAGCTGGGCCGGTGACACGTTCGCCGCCGCCGCCACGGCCCGGTTCCGGGTCACGCTGCTGTCGTCCGCGCCGAACACGCCCGCCGCCACCCACGAGCTGGTCGAGGCGCTCGGCGAGGCCGTCGAGTCCAGCCTCGGCACCGGCGACCTGCCGGGGGCCCGCCGGTGGGCACGGCGGCTCGCGGACCACCCGCTGCTGGCCGAGGTCGGCCATCGTGCCATGAGCTGGCCGCTGGTCGCCGACGCGCTGGCGGGCGACGCCGACCGGATGCTCACCGGCGGCGTCCGGTTCCTCGACGCGTGGCGGCGGGCCGGCAGCCCCACCAGTTCGGCCCTCGGCCCGGCGGTGGCCGCGATGGTGATGATCCACGGCCTCCGCGACGACCACGACGCCCAGGGCGAGTGGGAGGCGGTCCTGGCCCGGTTCGGCACCCCGCCGGAGCAGGCCTACGGCTACGGGGCGGTCTTCGACGCGATGCTCCTGCTCCACCGAGGACAGGCGTCCGAGGCGCTGGAGCGGACGGCCCCCGAACCCGGCGACGTCTGGAAGTGGGTCACCTGGATCTGGCTCCACTGGTACGTGGCGCTGCGCGCGGAGGCCGCCGTGCTCGCCGGGCGCCCCGACGCCCGCGACCGCCTGGCCGACGCGCGGGCCGCCACCGCCGGGAACCCGGTCGCCGGCGCCATCGTGGAGCGCGCCGAAGCGCTGCTCGACGACGACCAGGAGCGGCTGCTCGCCACGGCGCACGCCTTCGACGCCGTCGGTTGCCGGTACCAGTCGGCGCGGACCCTGGTGCTCGCGGGCGGCGAGCACGCCGCCCGCGGCGCCGCCGCGCTCGCCGATCTCGGGCTCGCCCCCATGGCTCCGCTCCAGCGCCCGAGCTGATCCCCGGCCGCGCCTGCGGTGGACCATCCGAGGGGCGGATGGTCCACCACCACGACGGCCCCGGGACCGGCACCGGCGGTTACTCGGCGTAGGGCTGGTCCGTTCCCTGGTCGCTGTAGCCGAGGCTCCAGATGTAGCCGTCCGGGTCGGCGAAGGTGCCGCCGTACCCGCCCCACGGCAGGGCGCCGGCGGGCTTGAGGATCGTGGCGCCGGCCTTCTCGACTTCCGCCATGACCTCGTCGACCCGCGCCTCACTGCGGACGACGTAGGTGAGGACGAGCCCGCTGAAGCCGCTGCCCTCCGGGCTCGTGCCCACCTGGCCGGCCAGGCCCTCACGGCCGTAGAAGCCGACCGGCGAGGCCCCGTCCGACTCGAAGAACACCGAGATGCCCCAGTCGTTCTTGATCTTCCAGCCGAGCCCCTCGGTGTAGAACTGCTTGGATCGGTCCAGGTCCCGGACTCCGAGAAGGATCGAGCTGACGTGCGCCTTCATGCCTTGTCTCCCTGTGCTTGAGATGCCGCCCGGACGGACGGCCCGGGCCTCCGGGTCGGGCCCGGATGTCACATCGGCGTGGTTTCGCCGGTCAGTCAGTACGACAGGCCCGAACGGAGGAATGTGACTGATGGCTGAGCAGGACTGGCTGAGCGAGCGGTTCGCCGAGCACCAGGGCCGCTTGCGGGCGATGGCCTACCGGATGCTCGGCTCCCCCGGCGAGGCCGAGGACGCGGTGCAGGAGGCATGGCTGCGGGTCAGCCGCGCCGACACCGACCAGGTGGAGAACCCGGCGGGCTGGCTGACCACGGTCGTCGCCCGGGTCTGCCTGAACATGCTCCAGGCCCGCCGGGCCCAGCGCGAGGAGTCGGCCGGGGCGCTGCCGCCCGAGCCGGACGTGGACGTCCATCCCACCGGCCGGGCCGGGCCCGAGGACGAGGCACTGCTGTCCGATTCGGTCGGCGTCGCGCTGATGGTGGTCCTGGAGACGCTGACTCCCGCCGAGCGGCTCGCGTTCGTCCTGCACGACGTCTTCGCCGTGCCGTTCGGCGAGATCGGCGCCGTCATCGACCGTTCCCCGGCGGCGGCCCGGCAACTGGCCAGCCGGGCCCGGCGCCGGGTGCAGGGAGCGGCCGACGCGTCCGACGCCGCGCGGTCGGCGAAGCGGGAGATCGTCGCCGCCTTCCTCGCCGCCTCCCGGAACGGGGATTTCGCCGCCCTGCTGGAACTGCTCGATCCGGACGCCGCGGTCGGCGAGGTCCGCGGCGGCCAGGCGGTGGCGGCGTTCTTCGCCGGACGGGCCCAGGCCGCCCGGCTCGCCCTGGTCGACGGCGTTCCGGGAGCCGTCTGGACGCACCGCGGCCGGCCGAAGGCGGTCTTCACGTTCACCGTCGACGACCGGAAGATCACCCGCATCACCATCGACACCGACCCGGACCGGCTCGGCGACCTCGACGTCGTCTTCCTCCCCGCCGGCGGCAGGGAGCGGCGTTGACCGGCCCGGACCTCAAGCTCTCGGCCTGCGCTCTGACCGTCCACGACGTTGACGAGGCGCTCGGCTTCTACCGCGACGTGCTCGGCTTCGAGGTGCGCGGTGACGGCGAATCCGCGGGGGTACGGCGGGTGAGCGTCGGCCCGCCGTCGCAGCCCGACGTGGGGATCCTGCTCCAGCCGCCCGGCGCCGGCCCGGGCGTCTCGCCGACCGACCGGCAGACGATCCAGGACCTCCTCTCCAACGGCCTGCTGGGCCACCTGGTCTTCGTGACCGACGACTGCGACGCCGCCTTCGAGCACATCGAGGCCACCGGCGCGGAAGTGATGCAGGAACCGGTCGACCGGCCCGGCGGCACCCGCGACTGCGCCTTCCTCGACCCCTCCGGCAACACGCTGCGATTCACCCAGCCACCACCGGCCGCGCAGAGCGCCCCGCCGGTGGCCCTCCGGGGCGGAGAGGGACCGTGCGACCCGACGTGGCGCGCGGCTCCGTCCTGATCCGCAGAACATGGAGACCGGTGCACCGCCACCGGCGACCACGCCACCGAACCACCGCCGTCCCCGAACCTCGTCGATCATCAGCGTGACAACGACCTCAGAGCGGGATCTGCACGCCCCGGCCTCCGTCCTACGCGCGCCTTGGGACGGCGCAGTAGGCCGCCAGCACCGCCGCGCCCCACACCGCCTGTGCTGCGAGCAGCGGACCGGTCACCCCGCCGGCGAACGCCATGAGCGCGGGCAGGCACCCGAGCACGGCGAGGTCGGCGCCGGCCAGTGCCCACAGCACCGGGCCGAGCGGCACCGAGCCGAAGGGCGTGTCCATGACGGGCATCGCGTGCTCAACGGGACGGCGCCGCGCCATCCGCAGCGCACCCGCCGCCAGCGCCGGCGCACACAGCCCCCCGAGCAGCCAGAAGGGTCCGCCGGGGGCCACGATGTCCAGTCCTGCCAGCGCGAGGGTCGACCAGGAGCCGCCGAGCAGGGCGGGCAGCACCGCCCTCGACGCGAGGAGCGCGCGCGGACCGGCGCCGAACAGGCGCGCCAGCGCCGCGTCCCCGGCGTCCCGGCGCGCCCCCGCGGCGCCCGTCGCGGCGACCGTCAACGCGCCCGCCGCAAGCACGATCAGCGCGCCCGCCGTCCCGCCACCCGCCCGCGCGGCCAGGGCAGGCAGAACGGTCGTCGCCGCCGCCAGCGCGAGGAGCCCCGGCCGCCGCGCCAGCCGCCGCCAGTCCAGCCAGGCGACCGCCGCCGCCCCGCGCAGCCGCGCCGGCCAGGCGCGCGATCGCAGGACGCGCGACCGCCAGTGCGCGTCCTCGGCGATCCAGGTCAGCGAACCGGGATCCATGACGACGAACGCGTCCGCCACGAGCCCCGCCCGGGTCGACGCGTCCAGGATGGCGCGGGCCGGGATGCGGGCGACGGCCGCCCAGGCCCGTCCCGCGAGACCGGCGGCCACCGCGGCCGATACGGACGCCACCGCCGTCCACGCCGCCAGAGGAGCCGACGCGATGCCGGAGAGCACTCCCTGCCCCGGCCCCGTACCCATGACCGCCACGGCCACCGCCACCACCACGAGGGAGGCGAGCACCGCGGTCAGCCGACCGTCCCAGGGCTGCGACGCCTGCGCCAGCACGGCCGTCGCCATCCCGCCCAGCGTCCACGACATGCCCAGCACCACGGACGCGAGCAGCCGGAGCGCCAACGCGTCGGGGCCGCCGAGCGCGCTCAGCAGCGCCAGGCCGAGGGCCGCACCGCCGACAGCGCACGCCACGACGAGGACCAGCAGCGTACGGGCCAGCACACCACGGCGCGGCAACGGCGAAAGGACCAGCCACGCGGCGTCCGCCGCCGACACCCCCACCGGCCCGACCACACGCGCGAGGGCCAGCGAGCCCGCCAGCAGCAACGCGATCAGCGCCAGGCCCGCACCCGCCCGCGCCGGATCGACGTCGCCGGGCAGAGCCGACACGGCGCGGCCGATCAGCGGGGCCACCAGCACCACCAGCAGGCCCAGGCTCAGCAGGGTGACGTACCGGTCGGACCATGTGCGACGCCTGCGCCCCCGGACCCGCACGAACGACCGGATCTCCACCGGCCCGCTCACGCCGCGGGCTCCAGGGCGACGTGCCGGGCGTCCTCGGCGAACCGCGGGTCGTGCGTCACCATCACCACCGTGCCGCCGTCCGCGGCATACTCGGCGAGCAGACCCGCGAGCCGTTCCCGGAAGGCCGTATCAAGTCCGCGCTCCGGCTCGTCCAGCAGCAACAACCGGCTCGGCCGCAGGAGCGCCATGGCCAGGGACAGCCGCTGGCGCTGCCCGGTCGACAACGACGACGGGGCCCGGTCGGCGCAGCCGACCAGCTCGAACAGCTCCAAGGCCGCCCCCACTTCCAGACGCCCGGAACCATGCACCGCTCGCATCAGCTCCAGGTGCTCCCTTACGGTCAGCCCCGGATACCAGGTGGGCTCGTCACCGGCCAGGGCGACCTCGCGCCAGAAATCCGGCTCGTCGACGGGCGGGCGCCCCAGCACGTCCACGCTGCCCGAGGCCTGCTGCAACCCCGCGAGGCAGCGCAGCAGGGTCGTCTTTCCGGCACCGTTGGCGCCGAGCACCGCGACCACCTCCCCGGGCACGACCGTGAGGTCGACTCCGCGCAGTACCGGAACGCCGCCCAGCTCCACACCCACGTCACGGGCGATGATGATCGGTTCGGTCATCGGCCCAGCCTAGAACCCGTCCGGTGGATCATGTGCGTGCCGATGGTCCGGCCGGAAGATTCATTGGCCGCACCAACAAGATAGGGTGCTCGTCGTGGAAAAGACCCCCTCGCGCCTGACCGCGAAGCCGAGTTGGCTGCTCGGCCAGGTAGCGGTGCACGCCCACCGGCTGGCGTCCGATGGTTTCGGCGAGGTGGGGGCGCGCGGGTACCACTACCGGATCCTGGCCGCGCTGGACGAGTTCGGGGCGGCCAGCCAGGCCGACCTCGGCCGCCGGTGCAACATGGACCGCAGCGACGTGGTGGCGGCGCTCAACGAACTGGCCGAGCAGGACTTCGTCGAGCGGACGCCGGACCCCGACGACCGAAGGCGCAACATCGTGACCCTCACCAAGGCGGGCCGACGACAGCTACAGCACATGGACCAGGCACTCGACAAGGTGCAGGACGACCTGCTCGAACCGCTCGCGGCCAAGGACCGGCAGACCTTGACCCGCCTGCTCGCGCAGCTCCTCGCCCACCACCAACGAGGGTGAGGAGCCCGACCCGGGCCTTCGCCACCGGTCGGTTGGTGGACGCCGCGTACTAGTCGGCCATGCCGCCGGCGAACGGCATCGTCCGCCATTGGTCGATGGCCGGCTTCACGTACTCCACCAGCGGGGGCAGCTGCGGCGCCAGGGTGAGGCAGGCGATGGCCCGCAGCATCCCCACGGCGTTCACGAACCCCAGCACGTCCTTGTCCAGCGGCCTCATGCCGTTGCGCCGCGCACCCCGGTCGTAGGCGGATTCGAGCGCCGGTCCCAAGGCGGCCAGGTCCCACTCGACGGGTCCCAGCGTGACCAGCTCGAAGTCGGAGTAGAGGTCCCTGTCCACCCCGGCGAAGATGTTGGCGGGTGGGGAGTCGCCGTGGATGGGCTGAAGGTCGATGCCCGGGAACCTCTCTTCGAACGCCGCGCGTGAGCGCACGAGAGGTTCCAGGATCTGCCATTCGCGGCGTGCGCGGTCCAGCTCGGCCGGACCGATCAGGTCGGGGTGGTTCTGGAGCAGGGCGAGGCTCTCCGTGACGAACCGCGGTTCGGCCGAGGACAGATACGGCAGGCGACCCGGGTACGCGCGCATCGCGGCGTGCAGGTCGGCGACCATTTCGCAGTTCGCCGCGTAGTCGGGTTCTCTGGCGGGGTCCTCCTCGACGAACTGCCAGAACGTCATCGAGAACCCGTCCCGCTGGACGGGTTCCCGCGGCACCAGGGGGCTGGGAGGGATCACGGGGGTCCCCTGGTCCGCCAGCCACCACGTCACGTCCAGTTCGGCCTGCTGGCGGCGCGCCAGGGAATCGAGGTCCGTGGAGTGCGGCAGAACGGTGGGGACCCGGGCCACGACCGGTGCGGGTGCGAGGTGAACGACGACGGAGAACAGGTCGTGCAGCACCGTGGCGTCAGTGACGCCCAGGCCCAGATCACGTCCTGCCCCGGCCGCCGCGTCGATCGCGGCACAGGTGCGGCGGGCGAGGTGTTGCGGCGTCGCGAAATCGGTCACGACTTGATCGTTCCACGTCGGGCGGCAGCACAACCACGGCTCACGCACCCGTCCCGTTCACCCGAGCAGGTCTCCGGGGCGGCCCGGGGGCCACGCCCACCAGGACGTGGTCCCCCAGATCACGCGCTCACAGCAGGTCGGCGACCATGGTCGCGAACTCCTCCGGCGTGATGATCCTGACCTCCAGCTTCTCGGCCTTGGCCCGCTTGGACCCGGCCTTCTCCCCCGCCACCACCAGCGAGGTCCTGGACGACACCGAGGAGGAGGCCTTGCCTCCGGCGTTTTCGATCAGTTCGTTCATCTGGTTGCGGGACAGCTCGGCCAGCGGACCGGTCATCGAGCCGGTCACCACCACCGACATCCCCGCCAGCGGCAGTTCGGCCGCGGCCTGCCCGGCGGCCTGCTGGGCCTGCTCGGCGTCCGGTCCGCCGCCGGGCGAGGGCGGGGTGGCGCCGGGCTCGGTCATGTTCACCCCGGCCGCCACCAGCTTGTCGATCAGCGGGGCCAGGTCGGCCAGCTCGGCGACCAGGATCGTGGCGCGTTCCGGGCCGACCCCGTCGACCTGCTGGAACGCCTCGGCGTCGGCGGCGCGGATGTGGTCCATCGTGGCGAAGTGCCGGGCGATGCGCCGCGACATCGACCGTCCGGTGCCGCGCACGCCCAGCGCGCAGAACACCTTGTTCAGCGGCTTGGACTTGGCGGCCTCGATCGCGCCCAGCAGGTTGTCGGTGCTGGTCTCGCCCATCCGCTCCAGCCCCAGGACCTGTTCGCGGGTCAGGGTGAACAGGTCGGCGAAGTCGGTGACGTGCCCGGCGGCCACCAGCTGGTCGATGATCTTCTCGCCGAGGCCCTCGATGTCGAGCTGGTCGCGGCCCACCGCGTACCGGATCGAGGTCACCGCTATGCAGGCGCGGCCCTGGACGCAGCGCCAGCGCTCCTGGCTCCGGTCGATCTCGCCGCCGCAGTGGGGACAGGTCCCGGGGATCGCGATCGGGGTCTGGTCGCCGGTGCGCAGCGACACCACCGGGGCCTCCACCCGCGGGATGACGTCCCCGGCGCGGTAGACGGTGACGCTGTCACCGATCATCAGGTCCCGGCGGGCGATGTCGGCCGGGTTGTGCAGCGTGGCGTAGGTGATGACCACCCCGTCGATCGCGACCGGCTCCAGCACCGCCCGCGGCGCGATGATGCCGGTGCGGCCGACGTTCCACTCCACCGCCAGCAGCTTGGTGATCTTCTCCACCGCGGGCAGCTTGTAGGCGATCGCCCAGCGCGGCGCGCGCGAGGAGAACCCGGCGTCGGCCTGGTCGGCGGCCAGATCGGCCTTGACCACGATGCCGTCGATCCCGAACTCCAGCTCGGCCCGCGCCCCGGCGATCTCCTCCACCCGCTGCTGCACCTGCTCGACCGTCTCGGCGGTGCTCCCGGCCACCGGGGTGACCGAGGTCGTCTGGATCCCCCACTCCTCCACCAGCCCCATGATCTGGCTGTGCGGCAGGGAACGCAGCCGCTCGGCCAGCTCCTCGCCGGTCCCCGCCCCGAACCCGGCGTCGTCGGGCAGCGGCAGCGCGCCATAGCCGAAGAACGTCATCTCGACCTTGTAGGGCCGGTCCTGGGCCCGCAACGACCCGGCCGCGGCGCTGCGCGGATTGGCGAACGCCGTCCCGCCGGAGGCCACCCGCGCCTCGGTGGCGGCCTCGAACTGCGCGGTCGTCATCAGGATCTCACCGCGGATCTCCACCGTGACCGGCGCCGACAGCCGTCGCGGCAACCCCAGCACGCTGTCGATGCCGTGCGAGACGTCCTCCCCGGCCGCGCCGTCGCCCCGCGTCACCAGCTGCGCCAGGCCGCCGTCGACGTACCGGGCCGAGATCGCCAGGCCGTCCAGCTTGGGCTCCACGCTCCACCGCTCGACCGGCCGCCCGATCCGGCGCTCCAGCCCCGCCGCCCAGGCCGCCAGCTCCTCGGCCCCGAACACGTTGTCCAGCGACAACATCGGCACGGTGTGCGGAACGTCCCCCACCACCGCGCCTCCGGCGACCTTCCCGGTCGGCGAGTCGGGCCGCACCTGCTCGGGGTGCGCCTGCTCGTAGGCGGCGATCCCCCGCACCAGCCGATCGAACTCGTCGTCGTCCAGTGGGGAGGAGCCGTCGGCGTAGTAGGCGGCCGACGCCTGGACGGCGGTCTGCACGGCCGCGGCGTAGGCGGCCTCATCTTCGATCAACGTGACCGGGGCGGTGTCGCTCATGATCCCATCATCCCGCCTGCCACTGACATTTTCGCCGGACGGCGGGGCGAGTGGCGCGCTCTCCCGCCCGGACGGCCGCACGGACAAGGCGAGAACGCGTTCACCCGTTGCCGCCCCACTCCGGGCACCGGCGGTGCGTTCGTCTGCGTCGGAACGGCGATATCCCCGGCTGACCGGATGCGCCGACACCGTTGCCATTCAATTGAAGCTCAAGCCCCGGCACGCCCCGCACAAGCAGGACGGACGGCCTTCACGCAGAGCCTGGACCCTTGCCATCGCCACAGCGGGCTCTCGCCGGTGGAATCCGATGGTGCTGCCGCACTCAAACCAGCGGTTCACCAGGGGGTTCGCTGTGTCAGGAGCGGAGCGTCGCAGCCGTGCTCGCGCGCCCCGCGTCCCGCGAGCAAAAGGATTCAATGGCCTTATTGCTCATAGGTCATTTATGGCATGCCACCCCCTTTATAAAATTAATTGAGGGGTGTATTGAAGCCATAATAGAGGTATCGTGCTTTGCGTGCTCCGGGGCCAAGTCGAAGCGCGGAAGTTCCAGCCCCGGCAGATGTGACATCGACACCCGGACGGCACGCGACCGCACGCCTACTGCTCCTGGCGACTCGCGTTCGGCGTCTTCTTTCGGCTGCCCGGAAACTGTGTGGGAGAAGCAATGGGCGTGCGATCATCCATCGCGATCCAGGCGTCGGGCCTGATCAAGATCTTCGGCGGCGACCGCGCGGTCGACGGCCTGGACCTGACGGTCCCCGCCGGAGTCGTGCACGGGTTCCTCGGCCCCAACGGCGCGGGCAAGACCACCACGATCCGCATGCTCTCCACGCTGCTGCGCCCGGACGGCGGCACGGCCACGGTGTTCGGCCACGACGTGGTGAACGAGGCGGACGCGGTGCGCGGCAGGATCAGCCTGACCGGGCAGTTCGTCTCCACCGACGAGCAGCTCACCGGCGTGGAGAACCTCGTGCTCGTCGCCCGGTTGCTGGGCCACTCCTGGCGCTGACCGGCCACCGGCAGGACGCCGGGACCGAGGCCGCCGGGAACGGCGCCGACGCCGATGTCCCCTGACCCGTTCCCGTGAGCCCTCCAGAAAGGAAACATCGACGTGACCGCACCGACCACTTCGCAGCACCCGCCTGTGACCCTGCACCGGGTGCTGTCGGTACGCACCCGGCCGAAACGTCCCGGCCCGCTGGCGGCCTCGCTCACGCACTTCTGGCGGGCGATGCGGACCTTCCGGCACTTCCCGGCGCAGCTCATCGACATCGTGGTGTTCCCGTTCGTCTTCCTGGTGGTGTTCACCTACCTGTTCGGCGGCGCCATCAGCGGGTCCACCGGCGACTACCTCCAGAACTTCGTGCCGGGCATCCTGGTGCAGACGGTGGTGATGATGTCGGTCTACACCGGCACGTCGCTGAACAGCGACATCACCAAGGGCATCCACGACCGGTTCCGCACCCTGCCGTTCCGGCAGCCCGCCACCCTGGTGGGCAACCTGCTGGGTGACGCGGTGCGCTACACGATCGCCCTGACCATCACCCTGCTGCTGGGCCTGGCGCTGGGCTTCCGGCCCCACGGCGTGCTCGGGGTGCTGGTGGCGTTCCTGCTGATGATGTTCTTCGCCTTCGCGGTGAGCTGGATCTTCACCGCCATGGGCGTGGTGGCGTCGCGGCCGGAGACGGTCTCGACCACCAGCATGATGGTGATGTTCCCGCTGGTCTTCGCCAGCAACATCTTCGTGCCCACGGACAGCCTGCCCGGGTGGATGGAGGCGTTCGTGAAGGTCAACCCGATCAGCCACGCCACCACGGCCTCCCGCGGGCTGATGCACGGCGACGCCGACGCCGGCGACATCGTCCTGACCCTCGCCACCTCCGGCGCCCTCATCGCCGTCTCCGCTCCCCTGGCGGTGTACAAGTACGCCAACAAGAACAAGCACTAACGAGGTCTCACCCCGGCACGACAGGCCGTGTGCGTGAGGGGGCGGGCGGGGTCAGGTCGCGTCGTCGACCGAGTCGTTCCAGATGACGGTGACGTGAGAGAAGTCCTCGGCGAACGTCAGGCGCACGGACTGGGAGTGCCAGACCGCGGTGTTGTAGACGTGGGCGGTCGGCAAGGAGAAGTGGATGGAGGCCGTCCGGGGGCGCCGGATCGACGGCTCGCACGGCTCGCCCTCGATCCGGATCCACTCGGCGGGGCGGGCGGCCTGGATCTCCCGGGTGGTCGTCCCCAGGTTGCCCGTGTGCGTCCTGGTCCTGGTCACCTCCATGGGCACCGGAACGCCGTCCACCAGCACCCGGTACCAGTCCGCCCCCGGCCTTCTGGGGCTGAGGCACACCTGCCGCCCATCCAGCTCGAAATCCACCATGCGGTTCACACTAGAGACGAACGGCGTGGCCCATGGTGTCGGCTTGCGCAACCGCTGATCGACGCCTCCAGCACCGGCAGAGGACCCTGACTCCCACCGCGAACGGTGCCGGCAGGCCGTAACGAGCGCGATGGACGGCACGGCGAAGAAGGTTTCGTCCCCACGACACCCGAGCGGCAATGACATGGGCTTCCGGTCCTGGACCGGGTTCGAGGGGCGAAGACAACGTCGGCTCAGGGCGATGCGGGCCCTCGCATGGCTCGGTGGCGGCCAGGGCCATGTGCTCCGCCTGCCCGAGGAGCCCGCGTTCGTGACACACTCGCTGGACAAGACGAGCTGATTGAGTGGGGCCGCTGACCTGCCGAACCGGGCTGCCGAAGCCGGCACCAGCGTTGTGACCGAAGTTCTCCACCCTGAGGGGCCGCTTCCCCGAAGGCCGGGTGTTCATCGAAGGAAGCGACATCGTGAGCAGCAACCTGCAGGTCGCCGTGGTCGAACGGCGCGACACCGTGGTGGTCCTGGCGGTCACCGGCGAGCTCGACATGCGCACCAGCTCCCGGTTCCTCGACGTGGCCCAGGGCAGTGTCGACACCGGTCACCCCGACGTGATCCTGGACCTGGTCGGCGTGCCGTTCTGCGACTCCAGCGGGCTGAACGCCCTGGTCCTGCTGTACCGGCGGCTGCATGCCGCAGGTGGCTCACTGGCCCTGGCGCAGGTCCCCGACCGCCTGGCCCGGCTGCTGTCGCTCACCGGTGTCGACCGGCTGATCCCCAGCCACCTCACCACCAAGGCAGCCCTGGCCGCCCGCTCCACCACGCAGAACAGCCACCCTGCGTCCTGAGCCGAACCCATGGGCCGGACGACCCGCGCCGTGCCGGCTCGAAGGGGCGGTCATCCCGCGAGGAAACGCAGGAGCTCCGCGGTGACGAACCGGGGGTTCTCCTCGACGAGCCAGTGTCCCGCCTTCGGCACGTCCACAGCGCGCACGATGTTGGTCATGCGTGGAGCCACCGTGGCCCGGATCGCGTTGAGCTGGCCTTGGGCGGTCATGAGCAGGGCCGGGACACGGATGGGTGTCGCTGCCACGGTGTCGCGGACGTCCTTGTCGAGGGCGCGGTAGAGCTCGAAGCCTCCCGACAGGACCTCGGGCCGGCGGTAGGTCCGTGCGTACTCGTCGATCTCGGCGTCGGTGAACGGGGACCGCTGCGAGGTGCCGCCGAACGCCGTGCCGCCGAACGAGACCTGGGGATAGAACAGCGCCAGGTACTCGCGGACGTCGTCGCCGACGACCGCCTCGGGGACCCGTCGCTGGGAGTGGAAGGCGATGTGCCAGCTCAGCGAGCGGTACAGGGACGCGTTGATCGCGGGTCCGGGGAGCGGCAGGTCGAGGTAGCGGTGTCGCCGGGGAACTGGCTCGCGTACTGGAACGCCACCGCGGCGCCGAAATCGTGCCCGACGACGCGGGCGTCGCGTACCCCGAGACGATCGGCGACCAGCCTGTGCACGTACCGCGCCAGAGTGGCTTTGTCGTAGCCGGTGGGTGAGCCGGTGCTGTCCCCCAGGCCGGGAAGGTCGATGGCGTAGACGGTGTGCTTCTCGGCGAGCGCGGGCATGATCGGCCACCAGCCGTACCAGGTCTGTGGCCAACCGTGGATCAGCACGACCGGCGTGCCGCTGCCGCCGGTCACGTAGTGCATGCGGACGCCGTCGACGTCGGCGAACCCGTGCCGGAAGGCGCTCTGGAACGCCGGGTCGCGCTGGGCGGCGACGGCGTAGGGGGCGACGTTCCCGGACGGCGGCGTGGAGCAGGCCGCGGTGCCGACCGTGAGCGGGAGGGCGAGCGCGAGGGCCGCCGCGGTACGCGCGGATGGGAGGAAACGGCGCGTCAGCGACCGTGTTGAGGTGATCATGTGTTCCTGTCCTGGGGAGGGTGGCGGAGTCAGCGCCCGGTCGTACCGTCGATGAGTTCGCGGAGGATGTCCGCGTGGCCCGCGTGGCGGCCGGTCTCCTGGATCATGTGGGCGAGCGCCCAGCGGATGCTGGGAACGGGACGGCCCGGCCGCGCTCGGGGAACCGGCGCGCCGGGATCGGCGCACCGGTCGAGGACGTCGTTCGCGCGCTCGACCGTCTCCCGGTAGCGGGCCACGACATCGGCCACGCTGTCGGCCGGTGGGGCCTGGAACGTCGCCTGCCAGTCGGTGACCTCGTCTCCGAGGAAGGTCGAGCGTTCGACGAAGGTCAGGTGGTTGAGCAGGCCGAGCAGGTTCGTGCCCGACGGCACCGCGGCTGTTCGCACCCGCGGTTCGGGGGCACCGTCGACCTTCGCGACGATCGAGGCCCGGAGGTAGTCGAGGAATCCGCGCAGGACCTCGGTCTCGCCGCTTCCGGTCCGGGGCGGCGGGGTGTCGCCGCGGCGCGTGGTGGCGGGCACGGTGGTCTCCTTGTTCTGTCGGGAACGGTGCCGGTCGCCGTGTCAGGCGGTGCGGCGGATGAGGAGGACATGGTCGGTGACCTCGGCGGTGCGCCCGCCCGGTCCGGTCGCGGTCCGGCGGGGCGCGTCGGCCCGTTCGACCGTCCACGCCGCCGCGTCCAGGCCGATGCCCGCGGCGACCTCACGCGGGCTCGGGTACGTGACGTCGGGATCCTGGTTCCACGACCACGGCGCCGTCGAACCGTGGTCGACGACCAGCAGCCGCCCGCCCGGGCGCAGCGCGCACGCGGCCGAACGCAGGACGGTGGCTCTGTCCAGGTCCAGGGGCGTGTGCAGGTAGTGGGCGCAGACCAGGTCGAATCCACCCTGCGGGAAGGACTCGTGCAGGTCGTGCCGCTCGGCGGTGACGCGGCCGCCCAGGCCGTGTGATCGGGCGAGGGCGGCGAGCCGCTCGACCGCCACGGCCGAGACGTCGACGGCGGTGACGTGCCACCCCTGGCGGGCGAGCCACAGCGCGTCGCCGCCGTCGCCGCACCCCAGGTCCAGCGCGTCGCCGGGCGGCAGGCCCGTGGCCGTCTCGGTGAGGAGGGGGTTCGGCCGCGGGTCGACGGCCGCCGTCCGGGCCGCGTGAACGCCGTCCCAGAACGTGACCGCATCGGTGGTGCTCATCAAGGCTCCTTCTGTCGGTACGCGCCCAGTTTTGCCAGGTGCTCCACGATCTGGCACGGAATCTTGCGGTTCCGGCAAGATGGCCTCGTGGACCGCACAACGGAAGACGTTCTCGACGCGGTGGGACCTCGGCTGCGGGGGCTGCGCCGCGACCGCGGCATCACCCTCGCCGACCTCGCGGCGACGACCGGGGTGTCGGAGAGCACCCTGTCCCGGTTGGAGAGCGGGCAGCGCCGGGCGACCCTGGAGTTGCTGCTACCGCTGGCCCGCATCTACGACGTTCCGCTGGACGACCTCGTCGGCGCCCCGCGCACGGGCGACCCCCGGATCCACCTCAAGCCGATCCGCCGGTTCGGAATGGTCTTCGTGCCGCTGTCCCGGCGGCCGGGCGGCGTGCACGCGTTCAAGATGATCATCCCCGCCCGGCCGGCCCCGCTCGAACCGACCCCGCAGACCCACGAGGGCTTCGAATGGCTGTACGTGCTCAGCGGGCGCCTGCGGCTGGTGGTCGGCGAGCGCGACCTGACGTTGCCGCCCGGTGAGGCGGCCGAGTTCGACACGTCGCTGCCGCACTGGCTGGGCAGCGCCGACGGCGGCGCGGTCGAGGTCCTCATCCTGTTCGGCCTGCAAGGGGTGCGTTCGCACGTACGCGCCGATACCCACCGGCCGTCTCCCGACGGGGGCCAGGGGTAGCCCTCGTCCCGTCCCGTCCCGTCACGTCCGCCTCCGGCGGGCGTTGCCTCACTACTCAGTGATACTCTATAGTAGTACTCGGTACTACAAAGTACCTACAGAACGAAGAGGGCCCGCGATGGACGACCTGACGGAGATGCTCAAGGGCACGCTGGAGGGCTGCGTGCTCCAAATCATCAGCGGCGAGGAGACCTACGGGTACGCCATCACGCGTCGGCTGAACGAACTCGGCTTCGCCGACGTCGTCGAGGGGACCGTGTACACCATCCTGGTGCGGCTGGAGAGGAACGGGCTCGTCCAGGTGACGAAGCGGCCGTCCGAACTGGGCCCGCCGCGCAAGTTCTACGCGCTCAACGACGCCGGACGTGAGCACCTCGCGAAGTTCTGGGCGAAATGGCAGTACGTCTCATCACGCATCGACAAGCTCAAGGAGGGCGGGAGATGAGCTTCTGGGAGACCATCACGGGCAGCGACCTCACCCGGGAATGGAAGGCGTTCGACGCCCGGGCCCAGGCCCTGCCGGAGGACTACCGGGTGGCGTGGGCGCAGATCAAGGGCCACCTGCTCCCCCACTCGGACTTCACCGGCCGCAACCTGATGCCGATCCTCGATGCCGCCCTGGGGCTGCTGGAGGAGACCGCGGCGGACGGGCAGAGCGTCCGCGAGGTGCTCGGCGAGGACGTCGCGGGCTTCTGCGCGGCGCTGGCCGGCGGACAGGGGGCCCGAACCTACCGCGACCGGTGGCGTGAGCAGCTGAACAGGAACGTCGCGAGGAAACTGAGCCGGTTGGGAGGCTGACGTGGGTATCCAGGACATCATCGAGGGCAAGAAGCAGTGGCGGGCGCACATGGCGCGCGTCAAGGCGCTCCCGGAGGACTACCAGATCGTCTACAAGGAGATGCAGCGGTACCTGTTCAAGGTCGGGCCGGTCGACCTGCCCGACGGGCCCCTGCTCCCGGGGATCGTCGACTTCTTCGAGGAGGGCGCCGCCGCGGGCAAGGGGGTCCTGGAACTCACCGGCACCGACGTCGCCGCGTTCTGCGACGACCTGATCAAGGACTCCCCCACCTACGCGGACCTCTTCCAGGACTCCCAGCGCGGAGGATCCGGCACGGTCGAGAAGTAACACCCTTCAACCGGAACCGACGGACAACCTCGGTTCCCTGACCAGCGACAGCCTGCTCGTCGCCGTGCGCGCCGAGTCGCGCCGGTCCCTTCCCCAGGCCATCGTCATGGCCGCTCGTGCCGCTCGGCCGGCCGACGCCGTGATCCCCGGCACGATCGTCACTGCGCACAACCATCTGGGCTGACATCTGCCCCCCGCCGGTCCGGCCTGCGATCCCGCCGACATCTCGGCCGGCGCCGCCACCGGCCACATCCCCGGACGGCATCACCGCCCGCGGCCCTTGATCCCCTGTCCCCCTGTCCTCCGTG
The DNA here is from genome assembly GCF_014138665.1 of Actinomadura kijaniata. Taxonomy (NCBI): domain Bacteria; kingdom Bacillati; phylum Actinomycetota; class Actinomycetes; order Streptosporangiales; family Thermomonosporaceae; genus Actinomadura; species Actinomadura kijaniata. The sequence continues at coordinate 240,005 of NZ_JACJIA010000006.1, read as the reverse complement.
AGGAGCATCGTCATGGCGAACCTGGCCATCGCGGCCAGCGGACTGCGCAAGTCCTACCGCGGCAAGAACGGCGACAAGGTCGTGCTCGACGGCATCGACCTGGCCGTCCCCGAAGGAACGGTCTTCTCCCTGCTCGGCCCCAACGGCGCCGGCAAGACCACCACCGTCCAGATCCTGTCCACCCTGATCCCGGCCGACGGCGGCGACATCCGGGTGGCGGGTCACGACCTGGCCAAGGACCCCCAGGCGGTGCGCGCGTCCATCGGTGTCACCGGCCAGTACTCGGCCGTGGACAAGCTGCTGACCGGCGAGGAGAACCTCAATCTCATGGCCGACCTGCACCATCTGCCGCGCCGCGCGGGCCGGCAGCTCACCGCGCGGTTGCTGGAGCGGTTCGACCTGGTCGAGGCCGCCCGCAAGCCCGCCTCCACCTACTCCGGCGGCATGCAGCGCCGCCTGGACCTGGCCATGACCCTGGTCGGAAACCCGCGCGTCATCTTCCTGGACGAGCCCACCACCGGCCTGGACCCGCGCAGCCGCCGCACCATGTGGCAGATCATCCGAGAGCTGGTGGAGAGCGGCGTCACCATCTTCCTCACCACGCAGTACCTGGAGGAGGCCGACCAGCTCGCCGACCGCGTCGCGATGCTCGACCACGGCACGCTGATCGCCCAGGGCACCCCCGAAGAGCTCAAACGGCTCATCCCCGGCGGGCACGTCAGCCTGCGCTTCGCCGACCAGCACCACGTCGACTCCGCCCTGCGCGCCCTGGGCACCGGCCTCCTCGACGGCGACGCCCTCACCCTGCAGATCCCCAGCGACGGCAGCGTCGGCTCCCTGCGCCAGATGCTCGCCCGCCTGGACGACCACTCCATCGACGTCGAGGAACTGTCGGTCCACACCCCCGACCTCGACGACGTCTTCCTCACCCTCACCGGCAACCCCAAGGACGCAGTTCGATGAGCACCGCCGTTCGCACCCGTCCCCTGGCCGACTCGGCGACGATGATCCGCCGGCGCCTGAAGCACATGCTCCGCTATCCGGCGATGACGGTGCAGATCATCGGCATGCCGGTCGTCTTCCTGCTGCTGTTCGTCTACGTCTTCGGCGGCACGCTCGGCAACGGGCTCGCCGGCGGGGGAGGCCGCGAAGCGTACATCGACTACGTGACCCCCGGCATCATCCTGATGACCACGGTCGGCGCCGCCACCAGCACCGCCATCTCGGTGTCCATGGACATGGCCGAGGGGATCGTCGCCCGGTTCCGGACCATGGCCATCGCCCGGTCGTCGATCCTCACCGGGCACGTCGTCGGCACCCTGGTCTCCATCGCGATCAGCATCGTGGTCGTCACCGTCGTCGCGCTGGCGATCGGCTTCCGGCCCAACGCCAACCCCGCCGAGTGGGTCGCCGCCGCGGGGCTGCTGACGCTGTTCGTCTTCTCGCTCACCTGGCTGGCCGTCGCGCTCGGCCTGGTGGCCAAGAACCCCGAGAGCGCCAGCAACGCGCCCCTGCTGCTGATGCTCCTGCCGTTCTTCGGCAGCGGCTTCGTGCCCACCGACTCGATGCCGACCGCCCTGCGCTGGTTCGCCGAGTACCAGCCGTTCACGCCCGCCATCGAGACCCTGCGCGGCCTGCTGATGGGCGACGCCATCGGCACCAGCGGCTACCAGACCGTCGCCTGGTCCGTGGGCATCACCCTGGTCGGCTTCCTCTGGTCGGTGAAGCTGTTCGGCCGCGATCCCAGCCGCTGACCGGATCCACCGTCGGGAACCGGCCGAACGGGGCCGTCAGACCTACGGATCTGACGGCCCCGAACCTTCGACACCGAAGTCGCCGCCCAGGTCGGCACGGGTGTGTCAGAGCCCCTCTTTCCTGCGAACCATGCGAGCTACATCCGGGTCCGCGCGTACGCATGCAGCGCGTCGCGGACGAACCTCGCCCCCGCGGCGTCGTCGTACATGCCCGCGAAGCGGGGGTCGTCGACGTACATGTCCCCCATGCCTTTCACCATCTCGACCGAGCGTTCCCGGTCGCCCTCGGCCGTAGGGGTGCCCGGGATCTGGCTCAGCCACCGGACGTGCCGGGCGGCCAGCGACTGAGCGTGCTCAGATGTCGGCGCGACCCCGGCCTTCGCCGCGGCGACCCATGCGGCGACGAGGTCTTCGGCGTCCTGCTTCCAGGCCTGCTGCTGGGCGAGGGTCTTACCGTGCCACCAGTCGTTGCTCACCTGGAACGCGTGCTCGCCCCAGCGTGAGATCACCTCGTCCTTGTAGTGGTCGTTGAACCCCGCCAACATGACGTCCATCTGCGGTTCCGCCCCCGCCTCCAGGGCTTCGAGCGTGTGACGCACAGACCGGATCTGCCGTTCGATGCGGTCCCGTTCCTCTTCCAGCGCGGCGATGTGGGCGCGGAGACCGTCGCACGTGTCCACCTCGTCGGCCAGGACCTCGGCGATGGCCGGCAAACCCATGCCGAGCCGGCGCATGAGCAGGATCCGCTGGAGGCGGGCGACCGCGGTGGAGTCGTAGTAGCGGTACCCGTTCGCGCCGACCCGGGACGGAGCCAAGAGCCCGAAGCTGTCGTAGTGACGCAGGGTGCGGCTGGTGATGCCGGCCCTTACCGCGAGTTCCTGGATCGTCCACTCCATCGTTCCAGTGTTACCCGCGATGGACCGTGGCCGCGATGATCTCCGAGCTGTCGGCGTGCAGGGCCTGCGCCGCCGTCCGCCCGGTCGCCGCCAGGTAGGCGTCGACCAGCCGGTTGCCCGCGGCGTACCCGGCGCCCATCGGCAGTCCCACCGGGGGCAGGCCGAAGCGTTCGGCGCTGGGGTCGCCGTGCACCCAGGCGGTGAAGTTCTGCATGCCCGTCACGTCGAGTCCGGTGAGCACCTTGCTGAAGACCTCGTCGTCGTGCAGGTGCGGCACGCCGATGCGGGTGGGGCCGAGCTCGTCGCCGTAGAGCTGCCGGGCGAAGGCGTCCGCCAGGCCCTCGGAGACGATGTGATCGCCGACCGTGACGGTCATCGGGTTCCACACGACCCCGCCGGGTCCGAACCGCAGGTTGTGGTGGAGTTCGTGCACGGCGGTGGCCTCCAGCCGCTCCACGTTCTCGGGGAACGGCCAGAGCGTGATCACGATGTGGCCCGAGATGCCGCCGAACCCGGTCACTCCCCGGCAGGGCCCCATGAAGTGCTCGTCCCCCGGGTCACCGAGCACGAACAGCACGGTGATGTCCGGGACCTCCAGCCCCGGCGTCGCCTCCAGCAGGACGGCGAGGGCGTCGTCGAGGGCGCGTTGCATCCGCTCCCAGGCCCCGGCCGCCGCCAGGGTTTCGAGGGCGTCGAGGCAACGCTGCTCGTCGCGGTCGATGGGGAACCCGGACGCTTCGAGGTGCATGGCCACCAGGTCGATCTCGCCGGGGTGGTAGCGGTACATGCCCCTGGTGGGCTCCAGCATCGAACGCAGCAGGCCGACGCGGTCCGCGACCGGGGCCAGCAGGATCCGCCGCATGGCGGAGTAGGTGTCAAGAACAGTGATCGACATGGCCGCGATGCTAGAAGTTGACGCAACGTCAAGGTCAAGCCGGTGGCGCCGATCCGTTCGAGCCCCCCGGGGGCCTGCGCCCCCGAGACCCCGACATAGCGTTCACTTTCAACCCAATGCAACGCTCCGAAGGTCGTCGTTGCGTTATCTTGCAAGATCGTTGCAACGATTACTCTGCATCTACCTGCACAAACATTATTTATCCGCAACGATCTTCTTGCAGATTCCGTCAAAGCAACGTAGCTTTTCCAATGTCAGAAACGACAAGCGCAGGAGCCCACGATGCAGACGTTCTCCACCCCCGCCCCGATCACCGTCGCCCTGGACATCCCCGCCGGGCGCGTGCAGTTCATCGCCGCCGACCGGACCGACACGACCGTCCAGGTCCGCCCCGCCGACCCCTCCCACGGCCGCGACGTCAAGATGGCCGAGCAGACCACGGTCGACTACCGCGACGGTGTCCTGCGGATCACGGCCTCGGCCAAGAACCAGCTGCTCGGTCCTTCCGGGTCCATCGAGGTGACCGTCCAGCTGCCCGCCGGTTCCGGGGTCGAGGCGAAGGCGGCCAGCGCCGAGGTCCAGGCCGTGGGGCGGCTCGGCGAGGTCACCTTCAAGGGTTCCCACGGCCCGGTCGACATCGAAGAGGTCGCCGGCCTCCACCTCACCACCGACGCCGGTGACGTCAAGGTCGGCCGCCTGGACGGCCCCGCGGACATCAGCACCGGCAAGGGCGACATCGACATCGCCGAGGCCGTGCGCGGCGCGGTCGCGCTGCGCACCCAGGCCGGTGCGATCTCGGTCGGCGCCGCCTCCGGCGTCTCGGCCGCTCTGGACGCTCACACCTCCTACGGGCGCATCCACAACAGCCTCAAGAACGACGGCGCCGCCGAGCTGAACATCCGCGCCACCACCGACTACGGCGACATCACCGCCCGCAGCCTCTGACCCGCGGCCGCTGAGGTCGTGCCCCTGCGCTCCCCGGCTCACCAGGCCCAGTTCACCGAGGCCATGAGCAGCACCTCGGGGCGCATCCCGTAGATCGAACGCTTGCAAGAAGGAGATTGATGATGAAGAACGGCGACAACGGTTTGTCTTCGGCGGGACTGCGCAGGGTGCGCGGTGTGCTGGAGCGGCATGTGGAATCGGGCAAGATCCCCGGGCTGGTGGCGTTGGTCGGCCACGGCGAGCACACCCACATCGAGGCCCTGGGCACCCTGCACCACGGCGGGGGCGCGCCGATGCGCCCCGACACCATTTTCCGGATGGCCTCCACCTCCAAGCCGGTGGCGATCGCGGCGGCGATGGTGCTGGTGGATGAGTGCCGGCTGCGCCTGGATGACCCGATCCAGTCCTGGCTGCCTGAGCTGGCCGACCGCCAAGTGCTCACGCGCGTCGATGGGCCGCTGGAGGACACCGTGCCGGCGCGGCGCCCCATCACCGTGCGGGACCTGTTGTCCTCCACCTTCGGGCTGGGCATGGACATGACCTCGCTGGGCACCCCGATCATGGACGCGATCTTCGCCCAGGGCCTGACCCCCAACCTGCCCGAACCCATGCCCGCCCCCGACGAATGGCTGCGCCGCCTGGGGGAATTGCCGTTGATGTACCAGCCGGGTGAGCGCTGGCAGTACCACATCAGCCACGATGTGCTGGGGGTGCTGGTGGCCCGGGTCACCGGCCAGCCCCTGGAGACCTTCCTGCACGAGCGGATCTTCGAGCCGCTGGGCATGGTCGACACCGCCTTCCACGTGCCCCCCGGCAAGATCGACCGGCTGCCCACCCTGTATGCCCCCGACCCCCAGACCGGGCAGATGGTGGTGTGGGACGCCCCCCAGGGCGGCCGCTGGAGCCAGCCCCCGGCCTTCCCCAGCAGCGGGGGCGGGCTGGTGTCCACCGCCCAGGACTACCACGCCTACTTCCAGATGCTGCTGAACGGCGGGACCCACCGCGGCCGGCGGATCCTGTCGCGACCGGCCGTTGAGCTGATGACCACCAACCAGCTCACCGCCGCCCAGCAGGCCGCCCGGCACACCCTGGCGGTGGACAACGTGCACCTCTCCCACGGCCAGGGCCAGCAGGGCGGCTGGGGATTTGGCATGGCGGTGCGCACCTACCGCGGCGACTATGCGCCGGTGGGGCAGTTCGGCTGGGACGGCGGGGCGGGCACCGCCACCTACGCCGATCCGGTCAACCGGCTGGTGGGCATCCTGCTCACCCAGGTCGGCGCCTCCACCCCCGACTCGATGCGCCTGATCCAGGACTTCTGGACCACCCTCTACCAGGCCATCGACGACTGACATCGAGCCCGCACCCAATGCCGCCGCCACCAGCGACAACGCCTCCAACGCAACGGAGTGCGGCTGGAACGCCGAGTCGCTCGTGGACGGCAGCGCTGACCGGCACATGAAAGGGCCCCGGCGATCATGCCGGGGCCCTCTGCCGTACCTGCCCAGACAGCCTGCGGCAGCCACCGAGTCGCCAAGGCGGACCGACGAACCTCTGCGCCTTCCGCCACTCCCCCACCGGCGGCCCCTCCCGTAATGATCATCAACGGTTCGGCGCGGGCACGCCGCGCCGTTGGGCCGGAACGCGGGCTTCGTCCCGGTCCTGGACGTGCGACACCTCACGTCAAGTTGAATGATTCGCGTTTAGGAACGTAGGTTGGGCGCCATGACCGCATCCCAGCCCCCGACCACCGCAGAGGAGCTGCGCGGTGCCGGCCTGCGGGTGACGGCCGCCCGCGTCGCGCTGCTCGAGACCGTCCGGAACGGTGACCACCTCGACGTCGAGACCATCGCCTCGGGGGTGCGTGACCGCGTGGGTCACATCTCCCTCCAGGCCGTGTACGAGGCCCTTCACGCGCTCACCGCGGTGGGACTGGTGCGCCGCATCGAACCCGCCGGCAGCCCGGCCCGGTTCGAGGGACGCGTCGGCGACAACCACCACCACCTGGTGTGCCGCAACTGCGGGGCGGTCAAGGACGTCGACTGCGTCGTGGGGCACCCGCCCTGCCTGACCCCGGTGGACGACGCCGGCTACCTGGTCGACGAGGCCGACGTCACGTTCTGGGGGCTGTGCCCCCGGTGCCGCTCCGAGTCCGGCTGATCCGCGCCCCTCCCGGCGCCGCCGCGCCGGAGGCGGACGACGCCGGAAGGAACGCCGGGTCGGATCGCAGCCGTTCGGGCCGGCCCGCGCGGACCGGCCCGAGCGCCCGGATCAGGCGAGGTCGAACCGGTCGAGGTTCATGACCTTGTCCCACGCCGCGACGAAGTCGCGCACGAACTTCTCCTTGGCGTCGTCGCTGGCGTAGACCTCGGCGAGCGCGCGCAGCTCCGAGTTCGAGCCGAACAGCAGGTCGACGCGGCTGCCGGTCCACCTGACCTCGCCCGTGACGGCGTCGCGGCCCTCGAACGCCTCGGCGTCCTCCGACGTCGGCCGCCACGTCGTGCCCATGTCGAGCAGGTTGACGAAGAAGTCGTTGGTCAGGACCCCGGGGTTCTCGGTGAGGACGCCCAGCGGCGACCGCTGGTGGTTGGCGCCCAGCACCCGCAGCCCGCCGACCAGGACCGTCATCTCGGGCGCGCTCAGCGTGAGCAGGTTCGCCCGGTCGATGAGCAGGAACTCGGCCGGCAGCCGGTTGCCCTTGCCGAGGTAGTTGCGGAACCCGTCGGCGGACAGCTCCATCGCGGCGAAGGACTCCACGTCGGTCTGCTCCTGCGAGGCGTCCACGCGTCCCGGCGTGAAGGGCACCTCGACGTCGTACCCGGCGTCCCTGGCGGCCTTCTCGACGGCGGCGCACCCGGCGAGCACGATCAGGTCGGCGAGCGAGATCCGCTTGTCACCGGCCTGGGCGGCGTTGAACGACTCCTGGATCCCCTCCAGGGCGCGCAGCACCATCGCCAGCTCGTCGGGGTCGTTGGCCTCCCACCCGCTCTGCGGCTCCAGGCGGATGCGCGCGCCGTTGGCGCCGCCGCGCTTGTCGCTGCCGCGGAACGACGAGGCCGACGCCCACGCGGCGAAGACCAGCTGGGAGACCGTCAGCCCCGAGGACAGGACCTGCTCCTTCAGGGCGGCGACGTCCTCGGGCCCGACCAGCTCGTGGGTGAGCGGCGGGAGCGGGTCCTGCCACAGCAGCGTCTCGGCCGGGACCTCCGGTCCCAGGTAGCGCGCGATGGGCCCCATGTCGCGGTGGGTCAGCTTGAACCACGCGCGGGCGAACGCGTCGGCGAACTCGTCGGGGTTCTCCAGGAAACGCCGCGAGATCTGCTCGTAGATCGGGTCGAACCGGAGCGACAGGTCGGTGGTCAGCATCGTCGGGGCGTGCCGCTTGGACGGGTCGTGCGGGTCGGGGACGAGCCCGTTGCCGGCGCCGTCCTTGGGCTTCCACTGGTGGGCGCCGGCGGGGCTCTTGGTGAGCTCCCACTCGTAGGCGAACAGGGTCTCGAAGAAGCTGTTGTCCCACGCGATCGGGGTGGGGGTCCAGATGCCCTCCAGCCCGCTGGTGATCGCGTCCCCGCCCTTGCCGGTGCCGTAGGTGCTCGTCCAGCCGAGGCCCTGCTCCTCGATCGAGGCGCCCTCGGGCTCGGGGCCGACGTGGTCCGCCGGACCCGCGCCGTGCGTCTTGCCGAAGGTGTGCCCGCCGGCGATGAGGGCGACCGTCTCCTCGTCGTTCATCGCCATGCGGCGGAACGTCTCACGGATGTCCCGGGCCGCGGCGATCGGGTCCGGGTTGCCGTTGGGGCCCTCCGGGTTGACGTAGATGAGGCCCATCTGGACGGCGGCCAGAGGGTTCTCGAGCTCCCGGTCGCCGCTGTAGCGCTCGTCGCCGAGCCAGGTGCTCTCGGGGCCCCAGTAGACGTCCTCGTCGGGCTCCCACACGTCCTCGCGGCCACCGGCGAAGCCGAACGTCTTGAAGCCCATCGACTCCAGGGCGACGTTGCCGGCGAGGATCATCAGGTCGGCCCACGAGATCTGCTGGCCGTACTTCTTCTTGACCGGCCACAGCAGCCGGCGGGCCTTGTCGAGGTTGGCGTTGTCCGGCCAGCTGTTGAGGGGCGCGAAACGCTGCTGGCCGGCTCCGGCGCCGCCGCGGCCGTCGCTGATGCGGTAGGTGCCCGCGCTGTGCCACGCCATCCGGATGATGAACGGGCCGTAGTGCCCGAAGTCGGCCGGCCACCAGTCCTGGGAGGTGGTGAGCGCCTCCGCGATGTCCCGCTTCACGGCGGGCAGGTCGAGGCCCTGGAACGCCTCGGCGTAGTCGAACTCCTCACCGAGGGGGTTGGCCACGGCGGGGTTCTTGGCGAGGATCCGCAGGTTGAGCCGGTTCGGCCACCAGCCGCGGTTGCCGCCGCCCTGGGTGGGGTGCGGGGCGCGCTCGTGTGCGACCGGACAGCGGCCCGCGCTCTCGGTGTTCGTGTCGTAGACGACCGGCTCTTGGGTTTCCGACATGAGGGAGGATCCTTCCGGGCTGGGCAGCGGTGAATCAGGAACTCTGGGTGGTGGAACAGTCGGGGCACAGGCCCCAGTAGATGACCTCGGCCTCGTCGATGGAGAAGCCGCGGTCGTCGGAGGCGGTCAGGCAGGGGGCCTCACCGGCGGCGCAGTCGGCGTCGGCGATGGTCCCGCACGACCGGCACACGATGTGGTGGTGGTTGTCCCCGACCCGCGACTCGTAGCGCGCCACGGAGCCGGACGGCTGGATGCGCCGCACCAGACCCGCCGCCGTCAGCGTGTGCAGCGAGTCGTACACGGCCTGGTGGGACACCTTCGGGAGATCCCGGCGCACGGCACCGATGATCGAGTCTGTGTCGGCGTGCGGATGCGCGTGCACGGCGCCCAGCACCGCGACCCGCGGACGGGTCACACGCAGTCCGGCCCCGCGCAACATCCGTGGGAAGTCCAAGGGCGTGGCCACGCGCCACAGACTGCTCCACTTTCTGGAACGGGTCAAGATATTGAATGAATTAAGTATGTAGACCCAGGTCAGAGGCGGTTCACCGCCTCCGGCGCGAGAGCGGGCAGCGTCGGGTCCTGATCAACCGGGCCGAGGCACCTACTCTCGCCCAACTCCGCCCGGAGCGGAAGACTCTGCCGCGTTCCGCCATGTCGAGCTTCTGCGCGACGGGAAGCGGGGAATCGCTCGGTGGCGATCTGCAGCGCCACCCGCCTCCCGCTGGGACGGCAGCGGCACTGGTCGGCGCGGCACTCTCGTACGTGAGCGGTGATCTGCCTCACGTGTGTCACAAAGGCCGGGTGCGCGGTGTCTAGTGAGCGATTCCCGGACAGCGGAGGAGAGGCCATGGCTGCGAACACCGACGTGGTCGTGATCAACCCGTGCCCGACCTTCGCCGAGCGGATCCGCCCGCACCGGCTGGTGGGCGGGTCCGGCGACACGGTCGGCTACGACCACCTGATCGCCGCGCTGGAGGAGGCGCGGTGACCGTGGTCGGACCTGGTCGCGTGCAGCGGACTGAGCACCGACGCCTTGGGCCGTCTGCTCACCGACGAGACCTTGACCAGCGTGGACGACGTCCGCATCGTCGCGGCCAGTGCATCGGCCTGGGGCGTCACGCTGGCGTCTTCCAGTCCTCGCGCGGGAACGACACCGCGATCAGGCTCCACGCGGGGGCCGCCGGAGCGCACCGGACAGGCGGCCGGACCGAACGGTCGCCCACGAAAAAGGATCTTGCTGTGGGAACACGATCGAATGCCTTCGACGACCATCGAGAGGAAAGCGGCGGGCGATGAGTGATCACGCGACCAACGTGGCGACCGAGATCTTTCTCGCCCACCGCAACCTGCTGTTCACCATCGCCTACGAGATGCTCGGATCGGCGGCCGACGCCGAGGACGTCCTCCAGGAGACGTGGCTGCGGTGGGTCAAGGCCGACCTGGAGCAGGTGCGCGACCAGCGCGCCTACCTGGTCCGGATCACCACCCGGCAGGCGCTCAACCGGCTGCGCGTCCTGAAGCGCCGCAAGGAGTCCTACGTCGGCCCCTGGCTGCCCGAGCCGCTGCTCACCACGCCGGACGTGGCCGAGGACGTCGAGCTCGCCGAGAGCGTGTCGATGGCGCTGATGCTCGTCCTGGAAACGCTCTCGCCGACCGAACGCGCCGTGTTCGTGCTGCGCGAGGTCTTCGACTTCGGCTACGACGAGATCGCGGCCGCCGTCGGCAAGAACCCCGCGGCCGTCCGGCAGATCGCCCACCGCGCCCGCCAGCACGTCGAGGCCCGCCGCCCCCGCGAGACGGTCTCCTCCGCCCAGACCCAGGCGGCCCTGGAGTCGTTCCGGCGCGCGTTCGAAACCGGGGATCTGCAGGTCATGCTCGACGTCCTCGCCCCCGACGTCGTCCTGGTGAGCGACGGCGGCGGGGTCAAGCAGGCCGCACTGCGTCCGATCGCCGGCGCCGAGAAGGTGGTCCGCGCGTTCTCCGGCGGTCTACGGAAGGCCGAAGGCGCGCTCACCGGTGAGCTGACCGTGGTCAACGGCAACCCGGCGCTCCTCGTTCACCTCAACGGCGAGCTCGACGGCGTCCTGGCGATCCGTTTCGAGGGCGCCCGCATCGCCGGGCTCTACTACGTCCGCAACCCGGAGAAGCTGACCCACATCACAGCCGAGACCTCGCTCACCCTGCGCTGAACAGCCGTCGGGACCAGCCGCCCAGAAGGCGGTCAAGGCGTGCCCGCCCGCCGTCCGCTCGGCCGCACCGTTCCTTAGGCGGACCGGGACTTCGCGGTTCTTCGGGCTGCGGTCCTGATCGCCGCTTCGTAGAGCGCCCGTTTTCTACCGGACCTTCTGCACGTGGGTGGTGTCGGCGTCGAGGAGGGCGCCGTCGGTGCTGGTCGGCACGATTTCCGGCACAGGGGCGCCGTGCTGGTCGACGAGGGTGGAGTGCGCCTCGCCGGGGGCGAAGGCGTGGCGTTCCCCCCACTGCCGCAGGGTGAGGATGACGGGGAAGAGGTTCCGGCCCGCGTCGGTGAGCACGTACTCCTGGCGCCGGCCCGATGGCGCGGTGCGCTGGGTGAGGAGTCCGTGAGCGGTGAGCTTGCGGAGGCGGTCGGTGAGGATGTTGCGGGCGATGCCGGTGCGCCGCTGGAACTCGGTGAACGAGCGCGCCCCGTCCATCGCGTCACGGATGACGAGAAGGCTCCACCTGTCGCCGACGAGGTCGAGCGTGCGGGCGACGGGGCAGTCGGCGTCGGTCCAGCCGGGGTCCGGGGCGCGCATGGCGGTGCGCGGCATGACACCTCCCGATCAGTTGCGGATTGAAACCATCATGCCCTACGGTCAAATTGGTTGCAATTTGCTACTGATCTGGATGGAGGCGCTATGGACGTGTGGCGGCGGTTGCTGCTCGCCGTGGTGTGCGGTGTCGCTGTGGCGAGCATCTATGCCGCGCAGCCGGTGCTGGAGCCGATGGGACGCGATCTCGGTGTGTCGGCGGAGCTCACCGGATGGATCGTCGCGACCGGCCAGTTCGGCTATCTGGCAGGGCTGGTGCTGCTGGTCCCCCTCGGCGACGTGGTCGACAGGCGCCGCCTCATCGCCGCGCACCTGGCGCTCACCGCGGCGGGCATGACCCTGACGGCCTCGGCGTCGGCCGCGTGGATGGCGTTCGCGGGTCTCGCGGCGGCCGGGGTGTTCGCGGTCGTGGTGCAGACCACGGTGGCCTACGCCGCGTCCGTCTCGCCGCCTGCCGAACGCGGACGGAACATCGGCGTCGTGACCTCGGGCGTCGTGGTCGGCATCCTGGGCGCGCGGATCGTCACCGGCACGCTCGCCGAGGTGTGGGGCTGGCGGAGCGTCTACGCCGTGCTCGCGGTGCTGTCACTCGGGCTCGCGGCCCTCGTCCTCGTCGCGCTGCCGCCGGAGGAGCGCCCCCACCGGCCTGCGGGGTACGGGCGGGTCGTCGTCGCGCTCGGCGGACTGTTCGGGCAACGCGTCTTCCTGACGCGCGGCCTCATCGCGTTCTTCCTGTTCGCCTCGTTCGGGACCCTGTGGAGCGGCCTGTCCCTGCCGCTGGCGGACGCGCCGTGGCGGCTGAACGAGAGCCAGATCGGACTGTTCGGCATCGCCGGACTCGCCGGCGCGCTCGGCGCGGCGCGCGCGGGACGGTGGGCGGACGCGGGACGGGCGGCCCCGGTCACCGGCCTCGCGCTCGCCCTGCTCATCCTCTCCTGGGCGGCGATCGCGCGGCTGCCATGGTCGCTGTGGCTCCTCGCCGCCGGGATCGTGCTCCTCGACTTCGCGGTCCAGGTCGTGCATGTGAGCAACCAGCAGTCGCTCACCGCCGCGCACCCGGATCGCACCAGCAGCGTCATCGGCGGCTACATGCTGTTCTACTCGCTCGGCTCCGCTCTCGGCGCGGCCGCGACCACCGCCGTCTTCACCGTCCACGGCTGGACGGGCTCCAGCCTCCTCGGTGCCGGGTTCGCGGCCTGCGCGCTGACCGTCTGGGCGATCGACAGGCGGCTGCCTCGCGACAACGCGACCCCCCGACCCGAAAAAGCGGACACCCCGCCATGCCCGGCTACCAACCCATGACCTGCAACATCGACTCGGGCAGGACCGCCCGTTCGACGGGACCGAAGCTATCGCTGACCTTCGTCCCGTTGTCCCTCAAGGTGGATGAGGAGGTCATCGAGGGCCCTGCCGAGGGCGTCGGAGTTGGCCGGGGTGAACCACGTGGTGCGGATGCGTTCGTTGCTTCCGTTCGGGGTTTCGTGATCGGCCGCGAGCTGGTGCAGGGAGCGGGTCCGGTCGCTCAGCGCGCGGCCGACCCCCTGGAAGAGACCGCGAACGTAGCGGTCTGCGTCGTCGGCGGCGATGCCGTGGCCGGCAGCCCACGACGTGAGCGTGGCGAGGTAGGCGAGGTGGGTGGTCAACGTCCCCGTCAGAGCGGAGAAGACGTTGAAGACCGACTCGTCCGCGACCGGAAGCACACCACCCAAGCTCTCGAAGAGGGAGTCCACCGTCGGGTGCGAGGGATGCGTCACCGTGACGGAGCGGCGTTCGCGGACGGCGGGCAGGGGGATGGCCCGGACCAGCGGGGCGTCGGTGGCCAGCGTCCGGCGCAGGTCGTCGACGCTGACGCCGGCCATCACGTTGACCACCGGCCTGCCGCCGTCCACCCTCACACCGGCGAGTGCTTCGTGCCGGTCCCGGCCGCGGACGGCGATGATCACCAACTCGGAGCGGTCCACCACCTCCTGGTTGTCGGCGCACACCCGCACACTCCCGAATCGCTGCGCCAGCTCCGCCGCCGTAGCCGCTCCCCGAGGGGAGAGGAACACCTCCGGCGGCTCGTCGCGCCCGTCGCAGAGGCCCGTCACGATGGCGCGGCCGATCTCGCCCACTCCGATGATGCCGATGCGGTTCACTGCGTCTACCTCCATGGTGCGTAGCGGTTCGGTGCCGAGCCGCGGTCGGATCAGCGACTGGACGAGGAAGCGGTGCCCACTCCGGTCACCTCTTCGGTGATCGGTCGTCTCCCCGCAGGACCGATGCGTTCCGGGCGGGCCGTGCCAGCCGGGCCGCCAGTTCCTGGACCTGCTCGGGACGCGGGTTGGCGCCGGTCAGCACCGTTGCCAATCGGTCGCCGGGCACCGTGCCCCCGGCGATCGCCGCCAGGCCCGCCGCCCCCGCCGGTTCCAGGAGGATCCCGAGCGTGCGGGCCGCCAGCTCCATGGCGGCGGCGATGGCCTCGTCGCTCACCAGGACGATCTCGTCCACCAGGGCGCGGGCCCGTCGCACCGAGGCCTCCAACGGGGTGCGCACCGCGATGCCGTCGGCGAAGGTGTGGGCGCGTTCGATGCTGACCGCGCGGCCGGCGCGCAGGCTGTTCCGCATCGAGGGGGCGCCTTCGGCGTTGACCCCCACGATCCGGGTGCCGGGAGCGTGCTCCCTCACCCAGCGCGCGACGCCGTTGATCAGCGCGCCGTCGCCGACCGGGAGCACCACGGCCTCGAAGTCCCGACCGCCCGCGCCGCGGGTCAGCTCGACTCCGATCGTTCCGGCGCCTTCGGCGATCGCCGCCTGGTGACCGTCCTGTAGGTAGACGCGGTCCGGGTGACGTTCGGCGTGAGCGGCGGCGGCGCTCCGCGCCGACGAGCCGTCCGCGCCCGCCGTGATGACGCGGGCGCCGAAGGTCTCCATCCGCTCGCGCTTGCCGGGATTGACCGTCTCGGGCACGAACACCTCGACCGGCATCCCACGGGACCGTCCCGCGTAGGCGACGGCCTGCCCGAAGTTGCCCGAGCTGGCGCACACCACCGGAGTGCCGGGGGCGAGCGTGCTCAGCATCAGATCGGCGCCCCGGCCCTTGAAGCTGCGCACCGGGTTGGCCGTCTCCAGCTTCACCGTCACCGCACGGCCGCCCAGCGCCTTGCACAGCTGCTCGTCGCGGTACTGCGGGGTGTTGAGGAACACCGGGTCGATCACCTGCACGGCCTTCTCGATCCGTGCCACGTCCAGGTCCATGCGTCTCGCCTCTCGTCGGGGGCTTCCGGACCGGACCGACGCTAATCGAACACCCGATCGAAGCGATTGAGAATATTCGCGCCGCAACGCAATAATCTTGCGTGCCCGAACCACCGTCACCCCGCCTGGACGAGATCGACGCCCAGCTCCTGGACCTGCTCCAGCACGACGCCGGACGCACCCTGCACGACCTCGGCGAACTGGTGGGACTCTCCCCGAGCGCCGTCCAGCGGCGGATCGCCCGCTACCGCAAGGACGGCCTCATCACCAGACAGGTCGCCGTTCTCGACCCGCACCGCCTCGGCCCCACCGTTCTGGCCACGGTCCTGGTGACCCTGAAGGAGGAATCGTTCGAGCACCACCGCGCCTTCGCCGAACGGATGCGTTCGGACCCGCAGGTCCAGCAGTGCTACCAGGTCGCGGGGCCGTGGGACTACGTGGTCGTCCTGGCCGCACGGAGCATGCGCGACTGCAGCCGCCTCGGCGACCGCCTGTTCAAGGCGGACGACAACATCAGGCGTTACGAGACCCTGCTCGTCTTCGACACCATCAAGACCGGCCTTGCCCTCCCGCTTCCAGCGCCGCAGTCCTCCCAACCGCAAGACGAGCGGCCATCAACAGGAAGCCCGGATTGATGACGGGCGTCGCCGCCTGGTCGCCCGCTCAGGCGGCCAGCCCCAGGGCAGAATGCCCACCTCCTGAAACGCTGAACGCGGCGGACATCGGCACGAGTCCATCGGTGGCGATCCCGCACGAGGTCGATCTCAGCCGTCCCTGGGCTCCCCAGCCTCGGTGGTGGCAGGAGCGGTGGACTGCGCGCTGAGCGAGGCCTCGGCGGCCGCGGCTCGTTCTCGCTGGGCAGCGGCCTCGGCGCGGACGGCGGTCAGTTCCTCCTCCAGCCGCGTGCGCAGGGCTTGCTGTGCGGCCAGGACCGCCGCGTGCTCGGACCGATCACGGTCGGCCGCCGCCCGTAGCGCCGACATCTCCGCCGCCAACTCCTCGACCCGAACGCCGGCGGCCTGGTGCTCGTGGCGGAGTTGCTCCAGTTCCCGTTCGGTGGACTCGGCGCGGGCGCGTTCGGCGCGGGTCTCCCCCTGCGCGGTGACCAGCGCCTCACGGGTGGCCGCCAGCGTGGCGACCGTTCGGTCCAGCTCGGTGCGGCCCTGCTCCAGTTGCGCGGCCTGCCGATCGATCACGCTCTGGAGCCGGGAGAGCTCCTCCTCGTGGGCGTCGCGGGCCGCGCGCAGTTCGGCGGTCTTGGCGTCTCGGGCGGCCTCGGCGTGTGCCTGGGCCTGGCGGGCCGCGTCGCGAACCTGCTGATGGGCCTCCACCAGAGCGGCGCAGTCGGCGCGGGTCTGTTCGGCGTCCGCCACGGCTTGCTCGGCCATGGCCTGTGCCCGCTGCTGCGCGGCGGCTGCTGCCCGGGCGGCCTGCTCGGCCTGATGCCGCGCGCGTTCGGTGTCTTCGGCGCGCGCCTCGGCGTCGGCGGCGGCCTGGCGGGCGGCGACGGTCTCGGCCTCGGCCCGCTCCACCCTGCTCAGCGCGCCCTGCTGAGCCTGACCGAGAAACTCCAACGCCTGACCGAGTCGCTCCTGCAACGCGGTGATCGCGGCAGGCAGGTCCCGCGCCAGAGCCTCGGCGCGAGCGAGAGGCTCGTCAACGGCCGCGGCGTCGGCCGCCCGCCGGTCACGGCTGGCCTGGTCGGCATGGGCCTTACTGCAGTACTTGGCCGGACGCCCCCGCCGTGACGACGGCACCTCCAACTCACAGCCATCCAACGCACACACCCGGCGTTCCGAAGCTGGGCCGCCGGCGTCAGTGACGGGTCGTGCCTCACTCAAGCCGTCCTGGGCGTCGGTCGGGACGGTCACATCGCTGCTCACCTCACCGAGACTAGCGAAAGTTTCGCGTCTACATGCGCGAAACCACTTTCGCGCATCGAAAAAGGCGAAAACTTCAAATCAGAGAAACACCGTGATAATGACGCTTATCCCGGTGACCACCCCCGGGCCCGGAACACGGAGGCCGTACGGCCTGCGAGGAGGCTGAGTGCAGACATCCGATCTGTCTAAGCCGTCAAGCGGCGGCCTCCAGCCGTGCTCCGAAGGCGATCGTTTCGTCGTAGAGATGGCCGGTCTGGAGGCAGTGGAACAGGCAGCCGAGCATGCGGTTGAAGGTGTTGCGCAGAGCGCTGGAGTGTCGGTCGCCGATGGTGCGGCGGTGGTCGTAATGGGCGCGGGCGCCCGGAGTTCGCAGCGAGACCGGGTGTCGGTAAGACTCGTGCAACCAGGTACACCCGTTTGAGTTCACCCAGGTCAGTGGTGATGCTGCCGGACCGTTGGGGGATCTTTCTTTGATCGTCGGACATGGATGATCGCGCACGGCCAGTATTGATCCGGATTCGTGAGGTTTGCGGCGGCGTGGGCGCCGCTTCGCGAGAGAGCCGGATGCCGCGTGGCGCGTGTGCTGGACGAGGACGAGCTTGTTGGGAACTGGACGCTGGTCGGGGACGAGCTGGAGCAGCTTTCCGGCCGGCGAGGGGCGACGAAGCTCGGGTTCGCGCTGCTGCTGCGGTTCTATGCGCTGAACGGCCGGTTCCCGACAGGCCGCGCCGAGCTCCCCGACCAGGCCGTCGCCTACGTCGCCCGGCTGATCGACGTGCCCGCCTCGGAGCTGGGGCTGTATGAGTGGGACGGCCGGACGATCAAGGATCACCGCAAGGACATCCGGAAGTACTTCGGGTTCCGGGAGTGCTCGTTGGCCGATTCCGAGAAGGCCGCCGACTGGCTGGCGATCGAGGTCTGCCCGAAGGAACGGCAGGTCGACCGGATCCGCACCGAGCTGCTGGCGCACCTGCGGGAGGAGAAGATCGAGCCGCCGGCACGGGACCGGATCCGCCGGATCATCGGGACGGCTCTGCGGCAGGCCGCCCTGTGGGGTGAGGGCACGACTACGGTCGCCTCGGACTCCACCCACTTCTCCGCCTTCGACCAGAACATCTTCACCGAGTGGCACTCCCGCTACCGCAGGGCCAAGCGCGGCGTGCTGATCTACTGGACGGTCGAGACCGGCGGGTCCATGGCCGTCCACTCCCGGCTCATCAGCTGTTAGGGGGCAGACCAAGTACGCCGGAATAGTGCAACGGGCTGATCAGGCAGCCCTCGGCGCCAATCTGTGATGAGCTGAGTACGTTTGGTTGCGATTCGGTGAACCGCCACTGGTGTCCTGTTCGTCCTCGCTAGCGTGTGCCACGTTCGGTATCCCTGGTCAGAGTGGGCCCGCTGGTGACCTCGATCGAACGCACGGCCTACCCGCAGCTCAAACGGCTCACCTCCGCCCGGACCCTGCACGTGTTCTCCACCCCCACCGCCGAGGAGAAGGCGTGGGCCGCCGAACGCACCAGCGGCCCGGCATCCCTGTTCGCGCTGGTGCTGGCGCTGAAGTGCTACCAGAAGATGACGCACTTCCCCGGCCCCGGCGAGGTCCCCGAGGTCGTGGTCGACCACGTGCGGCGCTGCCTGGAACTGGGGCCGGGTGTGGAGCCCGACCACGGGGCCGGCCGCACCGCAGCCTGGCACCGCAGGCAAGTCCGCGTCCGCCAGGGCGCGGTCTATGACCAGCGCCGGGCGCGCGCAGTGGCCGCCGCGGCGATCGAGGAGGCCGCGCGGGTCAAGAACAACCCGCCCGGCCTGATCAACATCGCGCTGGAGCGCCTGGTCGAGCACTCGCTGGAGCTGCCGGGGTTCACCACGCTGGACGAGATGGCCGCGCGCATCCGCGCCGAGGTCAACGCCCAGATCTTCACCGCCGTCAGCGCACGGCTCGGAGAAGAGGGCCGCGCCCGCCTCCAGGCGCTGCTGGCGGTGGCCGGCACCGACGGCAAGTCCATGTTCCACCGGCTGAAGAAGCCCGCGCAGCGCGCCACCTGGTCGCGGTTCAAGGCCCAAGCCGACTACATGGCCGAGATCGACCGGATCGGCGACACCTGGGCGTGGCTGGAAGGGGTGGCGCCGACCAAGATCGCCGACTTCGACGGGGAGGCCGCCGCCCAGGACGTCGACACGCTCTCGCGCTACGGCGAGACCAAGCGGCTGGCGCTGGTGGCGTGCCTACTGCACACCGCGCGGATGCGCGCCCGCGACGACCTCGCCGAGATGCTGTGCAAGCGGGTCGCGGCCAACCTCAAGCGCGCCAAGGCCGAGCTGGAGGACATCCGCGTCCGCCAGCGCGAGGTCTCCGAGCGGCTCATCGGCACCTACCGCGGGGTCCTGGAGCACCTGGACCCCCACGCGGCGGAAGGCGCCGACGCGGAGCTGGCCGCGCGCCGCGCGGTGGAGGCGGTCGAGGACGCGGGCGGGTTCGCCGCCCAGTTCGCCGACATCGAGGCGGTGACCGCCTACCACGGCGACAACTACGAGGTGCTGGTGCACCGGTACTTCCGCAAGGACCGGGCGGTGATGTTCGACCTGGTGGGCCGCCTGGAGCTGAAGGCCACCTCCTCGGATGCCTCGGTGCTGGCCGCACTCGCCCACGCCCGCGCCCACGCCGGGATGCGCCGCGACTTCATCCCCCTGCCCCCGTCCCTGGAGGGCGACGCGGATACGGCCTCGGGAATCGCCTTTTCCTCGGGCAACTGGCGCCGGGCCGTCACCGACCGGGCCCGCCCGGGGATGGTGGCCCGGCGCCACTTCGAGGCCATGGTGTTCTGCTACCTGGCCGAGGAGCTGCGTACCGGCGACATCGCCGTGCTGGGCTCGGGCGAGTACGCCGACTGGTCGGCGCACCTGCTGCCCTGGGCCGAGTGCGAAGAGCTGCTGGCCGGGTTCTGCGCCGAGGTCGGGCTGCCCGCGAGCGCGGCCGGGTTCGTCGACCACCTCAAGCACACCCACCTCGACGCCTGCGCGGCGCTGGAGGCCGGATACGACGACAACGCCGACCTGGTCATCGATGAGGCCGGGGTGCCGGCGCTGAAGAAGCGCCGCGCCGCGGGTGCGCCGCAGGCCGCCGAGAAGCTGGCCGAGGCGATCGCGCGGCGCATGCCCGAGCGCTCGCTGATGGGGATCGTGGCGCGCACCGCGCACTGGCTGGGCTGGCACCACGAGTTCGGCCCGGCTTCGGGTGCCGACCCCAAGCTCAAGGACCCGCTGGGCCGCTACAGCCTGGCGGTGTTCACCGGCGGCATCAACATGGGCCCCTACGAGGCGGCCAAGCACATCGCCGGCATCACCGCCTGGGAGCTGTCGATGGTGCGCAACCGCCACATCGACACCGCCAAGCTGAATGCGGCGATCGCGGTGGTGGTCAACGCCTTCGCCGAGCTGGACGTGGTCAAGGCGTGGGGCGACGGCACGGCGGTGGCCGCCGACGGCACCCAGGTCGAGACCTACATCGACAACCTGCTGGCCGAGACCTCGATCCGCTACGGCGGGTGGGCGGCAACACCATCGACTGGCGGCTGATCGAGCGGCACTGGCGCGACCTCATGCAGGTCGCCCTGTCCATCAGCCAGGGCCGGCTGTCCTCGGCCGCCCTGATGCGGCGGCTGCGCTCCAACTCCCGCAAGAACCGCGTCTACAAGGTGTTCCGCAAGGTCGGCCGGTCGGTGCGCACGGTGGCGCTGCTGCGCTACCTGGCCGACCCCGCCCTGCGCATCCGCGTCACCGCGGCCACCAACAAGGTCGAGTCCTACAACGGCTTCGCCCAGTGGCTGGGGTTCGGCAACAACGGGGTGCTCGCCGACAACGACCCCGCCGAGCAGGAGAAGCTCATCAAGCTCAACACCCTGCTGGCCAACCTGGTCGTCTTCCACAACGCCCTGGACATCGCCGACGTCGTGCGCGGCCTGGTCGCCGAGGGCTGGACCATCACCCCCGCCGACCTCGGCGCGCTCTCCCCGTACCTGCGCGCCCACATCACCCGCTTCGGCGCCTATGCCACCGACGAGCTCGCCGTCACCCCCGAGGCGTTCAACCCCGTGCTGGCCGAGGTCGACTTCGACGTCGACCTCGCCGCCTGACCGGGCCCCCGAACCGCGTGGGCGGCGACTGGCACTGCGCCGCCGGGCCGCTCGCCGGCTACGCCGCCGGTGCGCCCTGCGGCGGCGGCGCCGCGGCCGGGCGGGTCATGGCCGCCGGGCTGCTGGGGATGTCGACCCGCGCGGTCTCCTGGAATCCGAACCGCGTGTAGAGGCGGCGGCTGTGGGGTGTGGTGGCCTCCAGATGGGCGGGCAGGCACTGCCGGTCGATGGCGGCCAGCCGGTGGGCGAGCAGCGCGGACCCGACCCCCAGCCCCCGCGCCCGGTCGTCCACGGCGATATCGGCCAGGTACCAGTGGGGCGACGTCGGCCTGGCGGCCGCGAAGCGCGACAGCGTCGCACCCAGGTGGCGCACTCCGATCGCCCGCATGTGCAGCGGCAGGACCCGCAGCCGCTGCCAGCGGTCGCCCGGCCGGGGCCGCCGGGGCCCCTCCCATGCGGCCACCCCCGCGATCGCGCCGTCGTCCAAGCGGGCGATGTCGAGGGCGCCGCCGCGGGCGGGGCCGGTGCGCAGCTCGGCGGTGTAGAGCAGGGTCAGCCGTTCGATCCGGTCCGCGTGGCCGGGCACGATGTCATAGACCACCGGGTCCCGATGCAGGGCGCGGGCGATGGCCTCCTCCAGGCGCAGGTAGACGCCGAGGGCCTCCTCGCGCAGGCCGTCCTGGTAGCGGGCCGAGGCCAGTATCGCGTCGATGGCGGCGTAGACCCCACCGCCCCGGTGGTCATCGGCACCACCCTGGACGAGGCCCGGTACTGGATGTACCTGCTGCCCGAGATCGACCGCCTCCCCCGCGTGTACTTCGAACCCTGGCTGGAGTCTCTGGTGGGCGGGCGCTCCCAGGAGGTCGCCGACGCCTACCTGCGGGAGCGGCCCGACCTGACCGACTCCCAACTGGGCATGGCCCTGGCCGGGGACGTCTCCTTCCGCATGCCGGCCATCCGGATGGCCGAGGCCCTCGCCGAGCGCGGTGTCGAGGTGCGGATGTACCTGGCCACGGTTCCCGCGACCGACCTGGACGGCCGGATGGGGTCGCCGCACGCGGTCGAGCTGCCGTTCCTGTTCGGCACCCTGGAGGCCGCCGACACCTTCGTGGGCGACACCGCCGACAACCGGGTGCTCTCCGAGCAGGTGCAGGACCTGTGGGTGGGGTTCGCCCGGGACGGCCGCCCCGCTGCTTCGGGGACCGAGTGGCCGCTGTACGACACCCAGACGCGATCGACGATGATGCTGGACCACGACCTGCGCGTGGAGCAGGACCCCTACCCCGCCGCGCGCCGGGCTTGGGGCGATCTGGCTTTCGACGGCACCGATCCCGGCCTGGACCGGCTGACGCCGCTGCAGTACGAGGGCACCAACCCCTACCACCCGCTGGTGGTCGCCAGCGTGATCGGCTGGGGCAGGGTGTGGGGTGCCCTCGTGGTCGCCGCGGTCCTCATCACCACGGCGGTCGTCCTTCTGCGTCGCAGAAGGAGGCGAGCGGGTTCCTCGCGGTGACGCCGTCGCGCGGTGTGCGCCCGTTGCGCCTGTCCGGGAAACGATGGCGGACTCAAGGGATCAATGCATCAACCTGTCCGCAAAGATCAGCGTAGACCTCGTCTGCTGATCTGAAGCCATGCATCTTTCGGGGACGGTGGTTGAGCTCTGCGGCTATCGCATCCAGGTCGGCCGGGGCGAGGGCGCGCAGGTCGCTGCTCTTGGGCAGGTATTGGCGCAAGAGGCCATTGGTGTTCTCGTTGGCGCCTCGCTGCCATGGGCTGCGGCGTCGGCAGAAGTAGACGGGCATGCCGGTGTCGGCGGTGAAGTTCTTGTGTTCGGCCATCTCGCGGCCTCGGTCCCAGGTGACCGACAGGCGTAGTGGCGTGGGGATCTCCATGGCCGAGCGCGTGAGATGGGGGCGGACCTGGTGGGATTTGATGCCCTCAGGAAGCGCGATCAGCTTCACGTAGCGGCTCGTGCGTTCGACCAGGGTGGCGATCGCTGAGGGGCGTGAGCCCATCACCAGGTCGCCCTCCCAATGCCCTGCGACAAGTCGATCCTCGACTTCGACGGGGCGTTGGCTGATGGACACCATGTCCTGAATCCGCCCTTGTCCTGTGACCTTGCGGGCTTTGCGAGGCCGTCGGAACGGCCTGCCACGGCGCAGCCGGTTGCTCAGTTTGCGGTCGAGAGCACGTCGGCGCGGATCGTAGAGCGACAGGTAGATGGTCTCGTGCGAGACCTGCATCGCCGGGTCGGGGAACGTTCGCCGCAACCAGCCGCTGATCTGCTCGGGCGACCAACGCTGGTCCAGGCATTGCTCGACCAGTGCGCGCAGCTTGGGCCGGGAGGCCAGTTTGGCTTGTTTGGGGCGCCGGGCTCGAAGCTGAGCCGCGGTATCGGCTTCACATGCTCGATAGGCCGCCCGGCCGCCGTTGCGGTGGATCTCCCGCGAGATGGTCGATGCCGGCCGCTCCAGCAGTCGGCCGATCGCCCGAGCCGACAGGCCAGCCGCAATCCCGCGCGAGATCTCTTCGCGCTCGACCGCGTTCAGATGCCGACAGGACCGGCGCCGCACCGGCACCCGTAGCCCGCCCGTCTGCCTTAGGAACCGGCGCACATGCTGCAGCTCGGCCCCCATACCCCGAGCGATCACTCCGAGTGAGTCACCATCCCTCCAGCGCCGCCACAGCTCGTCCTGCCGCTCAGGAGAGAACCCGTAGTCCCGCACCACACCTCCACAATGACCAAGATCATTATTGGTGGTGCATTGATCCCTTGAGCCCGCCATCGATTCTCGGACAGGGAGCGCTCGGGCGAGGAACCCCGGCTCAGGATCCGGCGACTGCACGCTCCGTCATCTTCGTCACGGAGAGTATTACCGCTAAATCCTGTACCAATCCTCCTCGCCCCCCACTTGCTCACCCTCAACTGCCGCACCCTCGACCGGTTCGAGGAAGAGCGCGCCTTCCTGTTCGGCGCCGGAGTTCCCCGCCGAGTTCCTGCCCGGCGCCCGGGAACTCGGCCGCGAGGACCTGACGTGAGAAGCGTTCCACATCCTGGAAGTGGAACGGCTCAGGTGAAACGAGCCCCGGCGGACGCATCCTGGGCAGATCCTCCCGCCGGCCGTTCTACAAGTCGTTCCACAATAAGTGTTCCGAAAGGCCCGTACGGAATCGACTTGCGGTACGGTTCGGCCATGGGAACCCACGACCACCCCGCCACCGGGGTCGACCTCGGGTACGCCCGGGTCTCCACCACCAAACAGCACCTGGAGCGCCAGCTCGCCGCCCTGGCCCAAGCGGGCATCGGCGATGACCGGATCTACGTGGACAAGAAGAGCGGTGCCACGGTCGACCGGCCCGGCCTGGCCGCCCTGCTCGCCTACGCCCGCCCCGGTGACACCGTCGTCGTGCAGACCCTGGACCGGCTCGGCCGGAACATGCGCGAAGTCCTCAACCTGGTCCACGATCTGGGTGAGAAGGGCATCGGGGTGCGCTCGCTGGCCGACCCGCTGCCGATCGACACCGCTGCCGAGGGGATGGGCCGCATCGCCTTCCTGCTGCTGGCGCTGTTCGCCGAGATGGAGCGCACCTTCACCGCTGAACGGGCCGCCCACGCCCGCGCCGTGGCGGAGGCGGCAGGCCGCCGTATCGGCCGTCCCGTGGCCCACGCCGACGACACGATCGAGTACGCGCGGCTCCTCAAGGGCCAGGGCGCCAGCCTCGGGCAGATCGCGGCCAAGACCGGGATCCCCAAGACCTCCCTTCACCGCTACCTCGCAGAGCCGGCCCCCGCCAACATGCCGATGGGGGATGCATAGCAGTGAGAGACCAACTTCTCGAGGGCCGATACCGGCTGGTGCGAGAGCTCGGCGAAGGCGGCATGGGGCAGGTATGGGAGGCACAGGACGAGACACTGGGGCGTCCCGTCGCCGTCAAGCTGATCTCCCGGCTCGCTGGTGACGGAAGCCACAGCGACGAGGCACGCGCCAGGTTCCTGCGCGAAGCACGGATCACCGCTCAGCTCCAGCACCCCAACATCGTGACCATCCACGACCTCGGCGAGACCGGCACGAAAGACCGCAGAGTCCCGTTCCTGGTGATGGAAAGGGTCCGCGGTGAAGGCCTGGACAAGGTACTGAGCCGAGGCGCCGTCGCTCTGTTGGATGCGGCCCGGTGGGGCACGCAGATTTGCGAGGCGCTCGACGACGCGCACGAAGCAGGGGTCATACACCGGGACATCAAGCCGTCGAACATCCTCATCACACCGTCCGGCATGGTGAAAGTCCTCGACTTCGGAGTTGCGAGAGCAGCCGACCCCTATGCGGCCGCGGACCGCTTGACCCAGACCGGCTTCATCGTGGGCACGCTTCCGTACATGGCCCCTGAACAGGCACGCGGCTTTCCCGAACCGCGCAGCGACCTCTACGCCCTGGGGTGCCTTCTCTTCGAGCTGATCACGGGCCGGCCGCCGTTCCAGGCCTCCGATGCCATGGGCTACCTCTCGGCTCACCTCACTCAGCAACCTCCCTTGCCGAGTTCGGTGAGGAAGGGCATCCCCTCCGTCTGGGACGACCTCGTGCTGACCCTGCTGCGCAAGGAGCCCGCCCAGCGGTACCCGAACGCCGCCGGCCTCGCCCAGGCCCTGCGCCAACTTGACCGCGCACCTCAGCCCGCACTGTCAACAGACGTGTCCACCCCACCTCCCACCATGCCGGTCACGACTCCGCTCCCGGCCGCAGTCTCCACCTCCGGGGCGAGCAGCGCCCCTCCGCAGCCGCAGACGGCATCGACGAGTACCCCGGCACACCTTCACGGCCCGCCGATGAACACGGTCCGCGCAACACTGGAACGGTTCGGCCCCCCGGTGTTCTTGTGCTTGTTCTTCAACTCGTTGGTCGATTACTGGTTCGCCTTGGATGTGAGCCGGGGCCCGGTGGGCGGCTTGGATATGGGCCGGGTGAACTTCCTCGTTTTCCTCATCATCGTGGCGGTCATCTGGGTGTTCACGGCAGCACTCACCCCGCGCTTCAGAGGACTGATGCGCGGGACGGGGTACGCAGTCGTGGCTGTCTTCGTCGTGGGCCTCGTGGTGGATGTCGTGTTCTGGATGCAGGAGCCAAGGTCAACCATCGCTGCCAGCGGCTCCTACTACACCTGGGGCGGGCCGCTGCCCATCTACGTGGGGAGTGTCCTGACCGTCGCGGCGTACTGCTATCGCGACATCAAAACCCGCCTAGCCCGGTCGGTCCACAGCAGGTCGGACAGCGGTAATGCTTCGGTCGCAGGCTCGGATTGAACCTCCGTGCATAAGACTTCGGACACTCGTGCAGACGGCTTCGGAGACGGACACCTCGCGGGGGCGCCGAACCACTCGGCAACGTGTCGGGAAAACGTGGTGGAAACCCCGGGTGTCCGACAACCCGGATCACGCCGTTTCTCCTACGCTCGCCGGATGGGCGCCGGACTCACCCCGCCCGAGGACCCCCTCGCCCCCGCACCCGCCGCCGCCGGCGGCGGCGGGGCGCTCATCGGTTATGCCCGGGTCTCCACCCAGGGACAGAAGCTCGACCGCCAGTTCGCCGCGCTGACGGCCGCCGGGTGCTCCCGCGTCGTCGCCGACGAGGCCAGCGGCCGCGACGCCGAGCGCCCCGACCTCATCGCCTGCCTGGACTACCTGCGCCCCGGCGGCACCCTGGTCGTGCCGTCCCTGGACCGACTGGCCCGATCCCTGGCCGACCTCATCTCGCTGGTCGGCGACCTGCGCCGCACCGGGGTGGGGTTCCGTTCCCTGCACGAGGCCCTGGACACCACCACCCCCGGCGGGCGGCTCGTCTTCCACGTCTTCGCCGCGCTGGCGGAGTTCATCCGCAAACTCATCGTCGAGGGCACCAAGGAGGGGCTTCAGGCCGCCCGCGCCGCGGGCACGCGCCTGGGCCGGCCCCCGGCCCTGACACCGGAGCAGGTCCGCCGCGCCCGCGACCTGCTGAGCCGCGCTGAGAACTCGGTGGCCTCCATCGCCCGCCTGCTCGGGGTGTCCCGGTCGACGGTGTACAAGCACGTGCCGGAGCTGTCGGACGGCCGCTCCGCCCTGGCCGCCGGCCCCGACCGCTGACCCGCTGAGCCGGCCGGCCCCACCGACCGCCGGATTCCCGCAGGCCGGTGCTCCCCGGCCCGCCCCTTCGCCGTGGGCCCTTTCCCGGCGTAGGCGAATTCCCTATTCAGCTCAACCCCTCATGCGCTTCCGGCCTTATCTTGTCTGCCCCATCATTGCCGTTCGCGGCGAGCCATTGCACTTTTCCGGCGTACTTGGTCTGTCCCCCCTGTTCGGCCTCCGAGGTTCACGCAATGGTCGAGGGCGCGAGGCGGCATGGCACCGACATGGAGATCGAGACCAACTACGTCGACTCCCATGGCGCCAGCTACGTCGGGTTCGGGATCACCCGGCTCCTGGACTTCGACCTGGTCGCCAGATTCAAGCAGATCAACAAGATGAAGCTGTACGTCCCGGGCAAGGGCGACGAATTCTCCTACCCACTGCTCGTACCCGCGCTGACCAGGCCGATCCGCTGGGACATCATCGCTAACAACTACGACGTGATGATGAAGTACGCCACTGCGATCCGGTTGAGGACCGCCACGACCGAGGCCCTGCTGCGCCGCTTCACCAGCGAGACCACCCACCCGGCCTATGCCGCGATGCTGGAGGTCGGCCGCGCCCAGCGCACGATCTTCCTGGCCCGCTGGCTCCGCGACCGCGATCTCCAACGGGAGACCGAGTCCGGGCTGAACGTGGTGGAGAACTACAACGGGGTCAACGACTACATCAAGTTCGGCAAGCGCGGCGAACTCGCCTCCAACCGGCGCGAGGAACAGGAGCTGGGGATGCTGTGCCTGCACATCCTCCAGTCCGCCCTCGGCCTCATCAACACCCTGATGATCCAGGACACCCTCGCCCTACCGAAGTGGGAGGACGTCCTCACCGACGCCGACCGGCGCGGCCTCACCCCGCTGTTCCACACCAACATGACTCCCTACGGCGAGATCCAGCTGCGCACCGATAGACGCCTGGACCTGACAGGGCTCGCACCAACCAGCACGTGAGCTCTACGCAACCCTCCGACAGGCTCAAACATCTGAGCCAGGTCAGGCCCTTCCCGGCATGATTCGCCCATGAACTCCGGGCCGAAGCCGACAGTAGAAAGCTACGAACGGCTGGCCGCCGACCTACGTGGGCAGACGGTTCTCACCGTCGACTACTTCGTCCTCATGGCCGGCGACGAGGGCACCACGCCCGACGAATGGGACTACGGCGCCTGGCACGAACCCACCATGGGCATCGAGCTGACCATGGATCCAGGCTTCACCTACTCAGCGACCTGGAACCACACGTTTGGCCACTACGGCCTTGAGCTCTACCGGGCCCCGATAAGCGACTTCGTCATCAACATCGGCAATCCGGGCGGCTCCGCTCGAGTCACGGTCACCGACCATCCCTCATGGGCCAGCATCCTCGCCTCACCGATCGAATCTTGCCATATCCTATGGAGCGATCAAGAACTCGGGCCTGGGATACCAATCCCCGAAGCCGTCCACCTACGGACCGCTACAGGTCAGGCCTGGATCGTCGCCGGACGCTCAGCAGACTATCCGCCAAACGGCCGGTTCCATTTGTGCACCGACGACGTCCTCGCGGCATTTGACGCCGAAACCGCTACCCAGATCGGACTCAAAGCCTGATCACGGCTCTTAACTCGCGTCGAGTCACCCGAAGATTTCTGACATTACTCAATATCAGAAGCTCGCCACAGGCCCTACTTCTGATATCGCGGTACTGGGCTACGCTTAGCCTGGCGAAACCACTTCTGATATTGCGAGGGCCGTGTGGGACGGCAGCACCAAGCGGTACCCGAGGCGTTCACCACGATCCACGCCGCCTACGCCGCGGCGCTGGAGCGGGCTCCGCTGGATGGCGACACCCGGCGCGCCTACGACTTCCGCGTGCGGGCCTTCCTCACCTGGCTCGACAGCAGCGGCCTGGATGGCGCCCCGCTCACCGACGCCCACGACCGCGACTTCGCCGTCCGCGACTACAAGACCCACATGAAGACCGTCCTTCACCGCGCCTCGAACACTGTCAACGCCCACCTCACCGCCCTGGACCACTTCTTCACCCAGCTCGGCCTCGGCCCTGCCGTGGTGCGCCGCGACGACGCACCCAAGCTCGCGCCCCGCGCCCTGGACGCCCGCCAGCAGAAGCGGTACTTGCGCGCCGTCGAACGCCGCCCCCTCGCCCGCGACCGCGCCATCGGTCGGCTGTTGTTCTACTCCGGCGTCCGGATCGCCGAACTCGTCGCCCTGGACGACAACGACGTCCCCTGTCCGCACGGAAGGGCAAGGTCATCGTCCGGTCAGGCAAGGGCGAGACCTCCCGCGAGATCCCGCTCCTGGACGGCACCGCCCGCGTCTCAGTCACCGAGTGGCGCACCGAGTGTGCGTCCTGGCCCGGCGCGGCCGACAACCCCGTCCTGCTCCTCAACCAGCGCGGCGGGCGCCTGTCGACCCGGGCCGTCGACCAGCTCATCGACGAACTCGCCACCGACGCCGAGATCGTCGACGACGCGGGCGCCCTCGCCCTGTCCGCCCACACCCTGCGGCACACCCTCGCCACCAACCTGCTGCGCGCCGGCGTCGACATCGTCGTCGCCGCCGAACTTCTCGGCCACGCCCGACTCGACACCACCCGCCGATACACCCTGCCCACCCACACCGATCTCGAAGACGCCGTCGGACGCCTCCCCACCGACCAATAGGCCAAGGAACGATCTCCATGACTGACCGAGCACCGGACGCACACCATGCCCTGGTCGCGGAGGTGTCCGCGACCAGGGCGGACCACCTGGCCACGCCGTTCCCTGACGGCCTGCGCTGGGTAGACGCGCCCAGCGGCGAGTCGGCTCCGGCGCTCGACGCCTACCTCGCCGGCTGCATCCAGACCTTCATCACCAACCACGGGACACTCGACGCCGAACGTCGCCAAGTTCTGATCGACTGCGCCGCCGAGCTCGCGAGCCTCCTCGGCGATCTTTCTGGCGACGAAGCCGTCTACGTAGCCAGGATGCTTCGGACCGCAGACCTCATCTCCGCACAACCCTAGCAGACACACGACCGCTGACCTGGGCGAACTCAAACGGGTGTACCTGGTTGCACGAGTCTTACCGACACCCCTACTCGCGCGCCGAGTACCTGTTCAAACAGGCATCCCGGGTCTGCGACCCGCACGGGCAGGGGTGGACGCTGCACCAACTGCGCCACAGCACCCTGAGCGACCTGGCCGCCGCCGGACGCACCGCCCCCGAACTCCAGGCCAAATCCCGTGAGGAGATCGTCGGCGCGGCGTTGGCCCCGGTGACTGTGTGGTGGTACCGCAGAACATTTCGGGCCTGAGCTTCCCGGGGGGGCAAGAAACAGAAACCCCAAGAATGTCGTCGGTCGGTCTAGGCATGGACCGGGCCGGGCGGCCAGGTCGCGCTGCTGGTCTATGTCGCACGACATACACGCCCACATCCGATAGTGGCAGCATTACGGTACGGGGCCACTGCTGCTGCGGCCCTCCGCCGCCGAAAGAACCGCGCCACCGCCATGACCAGTCATCCGCCACCTGACCCCACAGCCGAGCCCCCATCTGCCCCGCCCTCGAACCGGTCACCGAACCCGGACACCGAACCCGCCACCTGATCGGCTGGTGCTGGACCAGGCGGTGTGCGTGGAAACCGCAGACCCGCGCCCGGCGCCGCATCCGCTCAGCCCCCGCTTCCGCGACCAGATGATCGCGCGCCGCTGGCTGGGCGACTACCTGCGCTACTCGGCCGACAACCTGAACCGCGACGGCGACCACGACCAGGCCACCGCCTTCCGCGCCGCCATCACCCCGGTCCGCGCCGACGGCCACTCCGACGTGGGCACCGTGCACCACCGGGTCCTGTCGGCCTCCGCCTGGTGATCACCCGGTGCGAGACGGGCGCGCAACTGGGCGGCCTGCCCACGCAGCTCGGCCACCGCGGCGGCGACCTCGGCCTGCAACCGCGCCGCCACCACATCCGCCTCATCCAGGCCCTCGTCCAGGCCCTCGTCCAAGCCCTCGTCCAGGATCGCGTCTGGATCCGTCGGCGGGGCGGTGGCGGGATCGCCTGGTGGCTGCGCGTCCATCGCCTTCGTCATGACGCATGGGACGTCGTGCCCCCTGGCCGCCAGGAGTGAGTGGCGCCGGGGAAGCACGACGTCCACTGACCTATCTCCGCCTGCGCACTCGCCGGATCGACCCTGCTCGGTCACTCCAGGCGACGTTTGGCGCGGCGGGAGCAAGACCTTCGATGGCGCTAGGTTGTGTCGTCAAAGTTCATAGCCACATCAGCACGGCGGCCAGGGTGATGGCGGCCTGGTAGGACTCGGCGGTCTTGTCGTAGCGGGTGGCGATGCCGCGCCAGTGTTTGAGCTGGTTGAAGCAGCGTTCCACCACGTTGCGGCGTTTGTAGACCTCGGGGTCGAAGCTTGGGGGTCGTCCGCCGCGTGCGCCGCGGCGGACCCGGCTCGCGACCTGGTCGGCGCGTTCGGGGATCGTCGCGCCGATTCCGCGCCGCCGCAGGTGGGAACGGATGGCCCGGCTGCTGTAGCCCTTGTCGGCCACGATGTGGTCTGGACGGGTGCGGGGCCGCCCCGGTCCCGGACGCGGCACCCGGATCTGCTCCAGCACCGCGGTGAACATGGTGCAGTCATTGACGTTGCCGCCGGTCACCACCAGCGCCAACGGGCGGCCCCGTCCGTCGCAGGCCAGGTGAATTTTGCTGGTCAGTCCGCCACGTGATCGTCCAAGCGCCCGGTGGCGGCGCCCCCTTTTCGGGCCCCGGCGGCGCTCTGGTGAGCCCGGGCGATGGTGGAGTCCACCGCCACCAACCAGTCGATGTCCCCCTCAGCATCGGCGCGGGCTTGGGCGGCCTGCAGCATGGCCGTGAAGGTGCCATCGGCGGCCCACCGGCGAAACCGGGTGTGCAGACTGGCCCAGGAGCCATAGCGTTCAGGCACATCCCGCCAGGGCGCCCCGGTGCGGAACTTCCACACGATCCCGTTCAACATCCGCCGGTCATCGGCCCGGGGACGGCCCATCCGCTGCCGCGGCAGCAACGGCTCCAGCACTTCCCACTCGGCATCGCTCAGCTCACGGGCGACGAACCATGCTTTCAAGGATCGCCAGCAATCCAGCCGACCGCATCCACTTTGACGACAGAACCTAAGGCGTCAAGTGCACTAAACGGTTAGCGACCTGATCAAGTCCCCGGAAGACCCACCTTATGGCGCCTATGGAACTGATCGAACGCTGGCGACAGATCGTCATCAAGTCCAAGCCGTGGGGCTTGTTCGCTTACGGAACCTGCCTGTTCGTGCCGAATCCGGTGGATGATCTGGAAACTCACTCGATCGAAGTGCTCCGCGAGCATGGCACTGTTCCTGACGGGAGGCCTGCACGATCCTTCGGGATCATCGACTTCCCCCTGAGTACGGCTCGGGCTGGACGGTCACCGGGCTTTATCCTGGCCTCTACAGCTACGTCAGTCCTGATGGGGCTGTCGACAAGAGCGACGCTGTGGTTCTCGCGCATGCACAACAGGCGCATAACCAAGACAGCATCCAGCTACGGGTCATCCACGTTGAGGACCCTCGACGGCGCTGAGGAGAGGATCTCGATGTCGTTCTGGGGGCAGACAGTGCTTGTGGCGGATGCGATGAAGCCTTGACCGGGTCGTAGAGCTGCCTGGTCTGGAGGCAGTGGAAGAGCTGGCCGAGCATCCGGTTGAACAGGTTGGCGCAGGGTGGCCGGGTGTCGGCTGCTGCGGTCGCGGCGCTGCTGGTAGTGGGCGCGGGCCGGCGGGTGGTTGGTGGAGGCGGCGAATGCCCAGACGGACCCGGCTACGGCCAGACGGTCGTTCTTGATGACCTGGTGGGTGATGCTGCGGCCCGAGGCGCAGGTGACCGGGGCCGACCCGGCATAGGCCTTCAACACGCGAGCGTCGGCGAAGCTGGTGCGGTCGTCGCCGATCTCGGCCAGGACGCGGGCTCCTGTAAGTTCGGCCAAACGCTTGTCCCCGTCGGGCGGCCTCGCCGGGTCGCCATACAGACATAGATGTTTGCTAGTTGGTCGGATCGCTTTCTTCGGGCCGTTCTAGGGCGATAGATTCCGATCATGGGTTGGGACGGTGACGGGGTGCTGGCGGGTCGGTACCGGAATCTCGGCCGGATCGGCCAAGGCGGGATGGGTTCGGTGTGGCGCGCCCATGACATCGACCTCGACCGCGAGGTCGCCATCAAGGAACTCAGGGTGCCCGAACAGGTCACCGACCAGGAGCGCCGTGTCTGGTACGCCCGGATGGAACGCGAGGCCCGCGCCGCCGCTCGGCTGAGGCACACCGGCATCGTCACCGTCCATGACCGGGTGATGGGCGACGACGGCCGTCCCTGGATCGTCATGGAACTCGTCCGCGGCCGTTCCCTCGAACAGTTGCTGGCCGAGCGCAAGGCGCTTCCTCCAGGCCAGGTCGCCGCGATCGGGCTGGCGATGCTGGACGCCCTCTTGGCCGCCCACGCCCAAGGCGTGGTCCACCGCGATGTCAAACCCGCCAACGTGCTCCTGGAAGGCGACCGGGTCCTGCTCACCGACTTTGGCATCGCCGCACTGGAGGGCGACGTCACCATCACCCGTTCGGGCATGGTGCTGGGCACTCCCGCCTACATGTCCCCCGAACAGGTGGAGGGCAAGGCGGTCACCCCGGCCTCGGACCTGTGGTCGTTGGCCGCCACCCTGTACGTGGCTGTCGAGGGCCACCGCCCGTTCGACGGGCCCAGCCATGGAGCGGTCTTCGTCGCGATCGCCACCCAGCAGCCGCCCGCACCTCGGTGCGGAGGCCCGCTGGCGCAGGTACTGAACGGTCTGCTGCGCAAAGATCCGAACGAACGGCTCTCCCCCACCCAGGTCCGCGATCTGCTCAACACCGTGCTGAACCCCGCGCCCGCCACCACGGCCGACGTCGGGCCGCCCATCCGTCACCGGCTACCACGAACCACCGTTCTCCAGCCGCCTACCAGCGACGTCCCGCTCCGGCGTCATCGAACAAGGCTCGTCAGAGCCGCCCTGCTGTGCGCTGCGCTCGCCGCCCTGACCTTCATGCTGGGGCCGTGGAGGGGGACCAGTGGAAAGAACCCCATCGAGCTGTACGCGGACGAGACGATCATGCTGTTGCTGCCCGTGGGCGTGGCGTTCATCGTCATGTGTGGGCTGTGGTTCCTGCCGCACCGGCCAGCGCTCGTCCTCGCCCTGGTGTTCGCGATCCTCGGCTGCCTTCACCTGGAGGCCCTCGTCGTGTACGGACGGGGGTGGGCCAGAGACGTCCCGGTCGTCGAGCCCCATGTCGGATTCGAGATCTCCTGGGTGCTGAGCACGATCGCGTTCATGATCGCCTTCACCGCGGTGAACCCCTCGCTCGCCGGACAGGTGACGAACCCGTCCGCCCGCTCTGCCCTGCTCACTGCGGTCGTGCTCGTCGAAGGCCTGGTGGCGCTGCTCTGGGTCGTGCCCATCTACGAGATGGCAGGGTCGGGGCTGGATCTGGACTCAGACCACAACGCCCCCCTCATCGCCCCCCTCATGCTGCTGGGCCTGATCTGGCTCGGCGCCCAGCCGTTCATCTGGTCGAGCAAGATCAGAACCGAGTTCTCCCGCCGCTGAAGAACCAGCCACCAGCGACGCCCAGCGGCTGGTTGGACGTCATCGGCTGTCGCGCAGGGCGGCGTTGATCTGGACCAGCAGGGCAGTGTAGGCGGTGCGGGTCATGGTCGTGTTGGGCAGGGTGATGTCGAACGGCCGCAAGCGCCTGGCGCGGCTGCCGCTGCTTGAGGACGTTGGCCAGCTGCGGTCAGCGAGCCTGGTCGGCGGTGGGGCATACAGCTGGATGCCGCCGAGGTTCTTCAGCCGGGGCAGCAGTTTGAATCCCAGCAGCTCGGTGAAGGCGAAGCCGACAAAGCCGCCGACGGTGGCGCCGTGGGTGTCGGTGTAGCTGGCGTCGATCTCGGCGTCGGTGCCGTGCCGCAGCAGCCCTTCGATCATCGCGGCGGCCTCGGAGGAGGAGCAGGACTTCAGCTGGGAGTAGACGCACAGCCGCCCCCGCCAGAGCGTTGGCGGAGCTGGCGCTGCTGCACTACTGGGCCGGTGACCAGGAAAGGGTCGAACAATTGCCCTGGCAAGCCGCTGACGCCGGGGACGCCAGTGCGTTGGGGGGAGCTGGTGCTGATGTATCGCCGGGCGGGTGACCAGGAAGGGGCTGGACGCCTGCGTCGGTTCGGATTGGACGCCCAAGGGAAGGTCGAAGACCCGTGGGGCGAGTAGGCAGATGAGCTCGCATTGTTGTGCGCCCTCGGGCACCGAAGACGCCTTGCTGAGCTGCGCGGATGGTCCACTGGGAACGAGCCACACCCGCCGGGACAGGTGCAGTACGTCCCGACTCCCGGTAGTACGCGCCGAAAATCCAACGAATATCCCTGACCTGTACTGATGTGGCAAGTGCGGTCAGCGGTGTCGGCGGGTGGGGTCTTGTTTGGCGAGGGCGGCGCCGACGGCTTCGGCGGTGACGTTGGTGTAGATCGCCAGGGAACGGATGTTGGCGTGGCCACTGAGGCCCATCAGCATCGGGGCGGACCAGCCGTCCTCGGCCAGGTGGGTGAGGCGAGAGTGGCGGAGCTGGTGGAGGGTGAAGCCGCGTTTGCGCCGGTCGTGCTTCTTGGTGCTCTGTTTAAACAGGTACTCGGCGCGTTCGTAGGAGAGCCGGCCGCGGCCGGTGTGGGGGCACAGATCAGCGTCTGCAGGCATTCGTGCGGGTGCGGGACGCCGGTCGGCCAGGAACAGCGGGCCGCTGGTGCGGCCGTTGATCAGGCGCGGGAGCAGGCGGGTGGTGCCGGACTGCCAGTGGATCCAGCGGGTGGTGCCGCCCTTGCCGAGGATGCGGCCGCGTTTGTTGTCCAGGTCCAAGTGCTCGATGTTGAGTGCCAGGACCTCATCGGCGCGGGCGGCCGATTCGTAGGCCAGCCGCCAGAGTGTCTTTTCGCGTAGTGGCACGTCGCGGCGATCCAGCAGCGCGGTGATGATGTGCCGGTCGATGGCGCGGGTGCGGTCCCGGATCTCGGGGCGTCGTTCGATGAGTGCGGCCAGGTCGGTGGTGATCCAGCCGCGGCCGGGTGCGGCCGCCCAGGCGCAGAAGGAACGCAGCGCCGAGCGGTGCCGGTTCCAGGTGCGGGCGGCCGCGTCGCCCCACGCGTGATCGAACAGTGTGGCGGTCTGTTCGGCGGTCACCTGGGCCAGGGGGGCGGGGTCTCCGAACTCGCGGCGTAGCCGCCGCATCGTCTGGCCGTAGGAGCGCAGCGTGTCGGCGTCCAGGTCGCGGCGGGCCAAGAACGCGTCGGCCGCCTCGGCCAGGGTGACACTGGCGACAGGAACGGCGCGAGCGGTCATCAGATCCGGGAACCCCGCGGCCGAAGGCGGGTGTGTAGCTCACCGTCGTTGCGGGGTACCGTTCTTGGGCTGTGGCCCAGATGGCCGGCCAGGCCGCGGGTACGATTCTGGTCGTCCCTGGAGTTGATCATCACTTCTGCCACCCTGTTCGCGGCGATCAGGACCGCCGGGCCCGCAGGGTTGGTGCGCACCCGGCCATCTCCTGATTCGGCCACGGCAGCAGCACTCTGGGAACCGAACGTACCGGGGTGCTCGTCGATGGTCTTGATTGCCGACCGCCTTCCCACTGCCCAGCAGAGCTGTCCAGATCGTCGTGGTCGAGACGGCCCGGCATCACCACCGGGTCGTCTTGTCGGTCACCGCCACCTGGCGGATCTCGTCAACGCCCACGGAAAAGCGAGCGCCGCGCAGGTCCGCGCCGCGCAGGTCCGCGTTGTTCAGGGGCGCGTTGGTTAGGTCCGCGCCGCGCAGGTCCGCGCCGCGCAGGTCCGCGCCGCTCGGGTTCGCGTTGCGCAGGTTCGCGTAGCGCAGGTCCGTGCCGCGCAGGTCCGCGTTGTTCAGGTCCGCGCCGCGCAGGTCCGCGCTGCGCAGGTCTGTGCCAAGGCTCCGGTCCGTATCACCCCCAGATCTCCTCACGAAGTGGGACACGCCGCTGCCCCGGTCCAAGCCCAGGCGCGCTTGGCTCAGGTTCGCGCCACTCAGGCGCGCGCCGCGCAGGTACGCACCGGTCAGGTCCGCGTTGACTAGGTACGCGCCGGTCAGGTGCGCGCTGCGCAGGTCCGTGTCGCGCAGGTCCGCGTAGCCCAAATACGCCTCGATCAGGTACGCGTTGCCCAGGTACGAGCCGCGCAGGTCCGCGCCGCCGAGGTCGGCTTGGTTGAAGCGGGCGTTGCCGAGATCGATGTTGGGGCTCCGGATGCGGTGTAGGTCGAGGGGCGGGACGGGGTGGGGGTTGTTGGCCAGGGTGGTGAGTGCGGCGGCGATGTCGACCGAGGGATCCAAGGGAAGGCCTTTGCCCTTGGTGGTGGGGGCGGGCGCTCGGTCGCGGATGAAACCGGCCAGTACGGCGGTGATGGCGGCGCGGTCGCGTTGGGAGTCGGCCAGGAGCCGGTTGAGAGCGTGGATGGCGCCAAGGCGGATGGTGATGTTGTCGTCGGCGAGGGGTTCGAGAGCCTTGGCGTAGCGGTCGGTGAGCTGGCTTTCCCTGGCGATTCGCACGTTGTCCTGGGAGGTGCGCAGGTCTTTTTGGGCGGTGCGCCAGGCTAGACCGGTGAAGACCAGGGTGCCCGCGGTGAACAGCACACCGAACAAGATTCCCAGCGAGTTGAGCCACTGATGCCGTTCGGCCCGCTGCTGGTTGCGCAGCTCCATCCGCACCTGGGCGGGGAGCCGGTCGAGGTCGGCCTGGGTCGGCATTGTGATCCGCACTCGGGACCGCCTCGGCAGCGATCGGCGCCGCCTGGCGATGGCCGGGGGGCGTGCGGTGCCGCCCTGCCCGCCATCGTGTCGCGCCGGCTCGTCCGGATCAGTCCCACCCGGACCGATGGGGTCGGATGGTTCGGCGGGGGGATGGTCGTCGCCGGGGCTGTGCTCCTCGGGGCCGCTCACGGCATCTGCTCCGCATGGCTCCAGATCCCCACGGCCGGCGGTCGGCGTCGCGCGGATCGGCGGACTGTCGGTAGGTCGCCTCCTGGAGGGTCTGCGGCGGTGGCGCTGTGCTCGGGCGTGGCGGGAACGCGCACGTCGGCTCCTGGCTGGCGGGTGTGACAGGGAATGTGCTGCCTTCGACGGTACGGGCCGCTACCGGCAGGCCAGGTGGGAACGGAGATGCCAGGCGCGGCCGGATGCGGTCGTGACAGGGAATGGGTCATTCCCTGTCACATCACGCTCGCGGCGAGGTCAGGTCCGGGGGCCGACCAGCATCGGAACGAAATTTCGCGCTAGTGGGTCGTCGCGGCTGACGGTGGCGTGACTTTTCGTTCGGATGCGTCTGGTGGCGGGCATCGCTGATGCAGCGATCGGGGGCGGAGTCGGTTGATTGCGCCCCCGGGGTCGATCGAATCAGAATCTTGTGCTCGACCTGCTGGAATGGGCCGCCGATCCAATCAGGTCCGATCCAGATTTCCGCCTCCCCATTTCGCCCCCTAGATCGTTGATGGGAAATGTTGTGGCTGGTCAGTGGTCGTAGGCGGTCAGCGATCGTTTGACGGGTGCGCCGATCAGCCAGTTGTGCCAGATGGCGGCGTTGAGCGCCAGGATGCGCTGGCTGATGCGTGCCCACAAACCGTCGGTGGTGCGGGCATGGTGGCGTTCCAGGCCGAGCTGGTTCTTCAAGGCCCAGATGACCGCCTCGATGCGCTGGCGCAGCCAGGCGGGAAAAGGGTGACCAGGGCCAGGGTGGGATTCGTCGTGGCGGCGCGGTCGAATCAGCGGATGTCCCAGCCGAGCCGCGGCCGCCTCGATGCCGGCACCGGCAAAGCCCTTGTCACACACGATCGGGCACGGCCCCTCGGCGGGCGGGCGCACGTGCAGCAGATGCAAAGCTTGCTTGCGCTCATCCGGTTCCCTGGGGGTGGGCCAGGCTGAACGCCGCCACCGCCCCGTCGGCGGTGGTGATCAGCATCAGCTTGGCGCCCCAGGAGAAGGCATGGTGGCAGGTATCATGGCCATAGCCAGCGACCTCGCCCAGGTCTGAACGGTTCACCGTGCCCCGACAGGCGCCGCAGCGCACCGGGGTACCGTCCATCAAACGCAAGCGGTC
This sequence comes from Actinomadura kijaniata, assembly GCF_014138665.1. Taxonomy (NCBI): domain Bacteria; kingdom Bacillati; phylum Actinomycetota; class Actinomycetes; order Streptosporangiales; family Thermomonosporaceae; genus Actinomadura; species Actinomadura kijaniata. Next base: position 200,653 of record NZ_JACJIA010000006.1, on the reverse strand, counting down.
CCACCATGACGGGGTGGCCCGAGCCAGCCACAGCGCCGCCGCGGTCAGGGACGGGCCCAGCTCCCGCAGATGCCGGTTGTACTGCGACTGGCACGGCAGGCGGGGAAACAGGTGCCCGATCCGCCTGGGTGCGACCTGCAGCCAGCGACGCTCGTCGTCACAGCGCAGCAGTACCTGGGCGACCGCGACGCAGACCAGTTCGGCGTCGGTCAGCGTCCGGGGACGGCCTCGCCGCCGCGATTGCCGTGAGGGCGGGACGTGATCGTCCAGATGAACGTAGAGTGCGGTCACAAGGGCGTCCAGGTTTGTCTTCACACACCGACCATGGGCGCCCTTCGCTATGCCCGCACCCGGTTCAGCAATTTCCCATCAACGATCTATGCGGTGCAGGTCACCGGCGAGCTGACCACCTATGGCGCGGCGGTCCGGCCGCAGCCCCCGCCCTACGGTGGTCGCGGGCGACGTCCGCTGCCGCGTTACCGCTACCGGTCGGTCAGCCTGCGTGAGCATGTGCTGGCCGCCGGGCGGGGCCGGGCCCGCACGCTGACCTGGCGCCACAGGGTACGCGGGCCGTTGCGGGCCCGGTTTGTGCTGTTGCGGGTCCGGGTCGCGGGCCGACGGCCGCGCTCGGACGCCGATGGCGTCATCGCCGAGCAGTGGCTGATCGTCCAGTGGCCCGCCGGGGCGGCGAGCCGGTCAGGTACTGGTTGTCTGACTGGACCGCAGATTGAAGCCATCGAATGAGCTGTCAGCAGTGGCGAAGCCCTTGCACAGAGCAGTCTTGAATGCTCGCGGCCCGCCGGACGGCGAACGGGCGCACTACAGCAGGCTGTACCTGCTCTCCGGCAGCGGGCGGTATCGTGCCCGTCCGGCCGCTGGACCTAACGTCCGAGGCATGCTCACGACATCGAAGAAACGTCTGCTGGTGCCGGCGCTTGCCGGAATGTCCGCAGTGCTGTCGGGAACGACGGCGTTCGCCCTCAACATCGATGAAACTCAACTGCAGCGCGACGCCGACACGCTGAGAGAGACCGGCGCCGCCGGAGTGCTCGCGGAGGTGCGGACCCCCGGTGACCGGGTCGTCGCCCGCAGCGGCGTCGCCGACCTGAAGACCGGCGCACCCGTCCAGGCCGACTCCTACTTCCGGATCGCCAGCACCACCAAGACGTTCGTCGCGACTGTCGCCCTGCAGCTCGTCGGCGAGGACAGGCTCGCGCTGACCGACACCATCGACCGCTGGCTGCCCGGACTGGTGCGAGGCAACGGCAACGACGGCACCAAGATCACTGTGCGGCAGCTGCTCAACCACACCAGCGGCATTCCCGACTACCTCGACGACGTCCCGGTGCAAAAGGCCCGTACTCCGGACGAGTTTCAGCGCGAACGCTTCCGGACCTACCCACCGGAACGGCTGGTGGCGATGGCGCTGCAGCACCGTCGCGCGTTCGAGCCGGGCCGCGGCTGGGCCTACTCCAACACCAACTACATCCTGGCCGGGATGGCCATCGAGAAGGCCACCGGCCGCCCCTGGCAGCAGGAGGTCCACGAGCGGATCATCGAGCCCCTCGGCCTGCGGCACACCCTGATCCCCGGCACCTCCGCCCACCTGCCCCAGCCTGGCATGACCGCTTACCGCCGGCTCGTTCCCGGCGGCCCGGAGACCGACGTGTCCACCATCGCCTCGGGCCACCCGGACTGGTCGTTTGTCAGCACGACCGGCGACGTCAACCGGTTCTTGCAAGCTCTCCTGGGCGGCCGCTTGCTGCGCCCGGCTCAACTGAGGCAGATGCAGCGCACCGTCCCGGCCAAGCCATTCCGGGAAGTCTGGCGCGAGGCGGCCTACGGCCTGGGCCTCATGAAGCGCCGCCTGCCCTGCGGCAAATGGGCCTGGTTTCACGGCGGGGGCAACTGGAACTACATCATCGACAACGCCGTGTCTCCCGACGGCCACCGCGCCGCCACCGTCTTCTACACCAGCCGCCTAGGACCCGACCAGTCCCCGATCCAGCAGTTCAAGACCTCTGCCACCCTCATCGACCACGCCCTGTGCGCCCCCTGACAGAGCTCGTCGAGGCCGTGGCGTGACGCATAGACTCTGCGGGCGCGGGCCGCAGCGGACGGGTCTTTTGAGTAGTTGAATCTCCTGGTTGGCGGCCCCGGACGCTGAGCGATGCCGAGCTGGTCTGCGTCGCGGTCGCCCAGGTCCTGCTGGGCTGCGATACCGATGGATCGCCGCCGTCCCGGCGCCCTGGTCACGCCCAGGTCATTGGCCGCGGGCGGCGCCTGTCATCAGACGAAGACGAACGCCTGGACGCCTGCACCAGTCGCACGCCGCGGTGTCCTGCTGCGGTGCTCCGGCCGCTCCCTGGTGTTGGGCTTTCGTGGGATCCGTTGGGTCGGACGGATCCGCCCGCCGGGCGCTACGCCGCTCCGCCCGGGGCGACGTCGGCGCTCGTTGCCAGTGTTCCGTGGACGACCGCGCCGTCGGCAATGACCGTGCGGACCCGCAGGTCGTCCGTTAGGACGACGAGGTCGGCGTCCTTGCCGGGCTCGATACTCCCGGCGCGTTCTCCCAGCCCGAGCATGCGCGCCGGCGTGGTGGCGGCGGCGACGGCGGCTTGGGTGATGGGAATCCCGACGCACTGCACGGCATGCCGTAGCGCGCGGTCCATGGTGAGGGTGCTGCCGGCGTTGGTGATCCCGTCGAGCAGGGTGACTTTTCCGTCGCGGGCAAGGACGGGCAACGGTCCCAGGTTGAACCGTCCGTCGTTCACTCCGGCCGCCGGGGTGGCATCGGTGACCAGGGCGATGCGTTCAGCGCCGGCGGCAGCGAACGCGAGACGTGTGGTCGCGCTGTGCAAGTGGACGCCGTCGTTGATGAGCTCGCAGGTGACGTTGTCGTGGGTGAGTGCGGCGCCGGCCGGACCTGGGTCTCGATGGTGGAACGGTCGCATGGCGTTGAACAGGTGGGTGGCCATGCTGGCGCCGGCCTCGAATGCCTGGTGTGCTTCGTCGTAGCTGGCGTCGGTGTGCCCTATCGCCACGACCGCGCCGGAGGCGACGACTTCGCGGACGAGGTCCATCCCGCCGTCCAGTTCGGGGGCGAGGGTGACGGTGCGGACGGCGCCGTCGCCGCTGGCGAGCAGGTGCCGCAACGCGTTGACGTCCGGTGCGAGGACGTAGTCATTGTGATGGGCGCCCCGGTGGTTGGGGTTGAGGAAGGGCCCTTCGAGGTGGATTCCGGCGATCGACCGGTGCAGCGGGTCGGGTGACCGCATGAGGGTGGCCACCGTGCGGGCCGCGGCCGCCATCTCCTCGACCGGTGAGGTGACGAGGCTGACCAGTGTCCGCGTGGTTCCGTGACGGCGGTGAAACGTGATCGCGCGTAGGATCTCCTGTGGATCCTCCGTGGTGACCTGAGCGCCGTCGCCGCCGTGCATATGCAGATCCACGAACCCGGGCAGCACGTAGTCCGATCCGAGATCATGAACCTCGGTGTCGGCCGACCGAGGCGGCTCCCCGTCTCCCACGGCCGAGATCCGGTGACCGTCCAGGGTGACCCAACCGGGATCCAGCAGCCGGTCGGGTGTCACCACGCGGGCGTTGGCGAGGATCATGACCATCAGGCTCCCCTTGCTAGGCGTGTACATCATCAAAGTTGATCAACGTATATTATCTTCCCTTAGAGAAAAAATACAGGCGTGGAGGCGAGGACTCTTGGTTGCGACCGGTGTGCCGGATACCGGTGACGACGGCGGGCCGGCGGCCGGACGCGTCCTGACGCTGCTGCATCGGCGTGGCCCGCTGACCCGCGCCGCGGTCACGGCCGAACTCGGCCTGGCCGCGAGCGCGGTGGGCACCGCCTTGGGCGACCTGACGGCGCTGGATCTGGTCCGCATCGGCGAACCGCCACGCGGCTCCCCCGGCGCCCCACCCGGACGCGGCAGGCCGTCTCCTGTCGTCGAGGTGAATCCCGACGGGCCCGTGGCCGTCGCCGTCCAGTTGAGTGTGGACCGGATAACGGTCGGCCTCGTCGGTCTGGACCGCAGGATCAGTCGCGTCCGCAAGCACGTTCTGGACGGTTCTGAGGCCGACCCCGCCACCCTCATACCGGCGCTGGCGGACGCGGTCTCCAAGGCGGCATTGTGGACCGAGCGTCGATGCGTTGGGGTATGCGTTGCGACGCCTGGCTTCGTCAGGGAACCTGACGGCTTCGTCCGGTCCGCCTTGCATCTGGGCTGGAACGAAGTGCCGCTCGCACAGCAACTGGGCGGCATGGCGCCGATCGGCGTCCCCGTTGCCGTGGGGCGGGCCGCAACTCTGGCCGCCCTGGCCGAGTTCCGTTACGGGGCTGGTCGCGGTGTCGCGAGCATGCTGGCTCTGAGCAGCGAGCGCGTCGGCGTCGGCGGCGGGTTCATCGACGCGGGCATACCGCTCACTGGGGGCGGCCACGCCTTGGAAGCCGGCCACATCATCGTCGAGCCAGGGGGACTGCCATGCCCGTGCGGTGCGCGCGGTTGCCTGGAAATGTACGCCGACTCGCGTGCACTGCTCCGTGCCGCTGGCCCGCGTCGCCACCCCGGCCGTGAAGACCCCGTCACTGAGATCTTCGATGACGCCGCGGCCGGTGACCGTGCCGCACAGGAGGCGATTCACCTCACCGCCAGCCACCTGGTGACGGGGCTGACCAGCCTCGTCAACACACTCGCCCCGGAACGCGTGGTACTCATGGGCTTTCTAGCCGACCTGTACCGCGCCGCCAAGGACTTCGTGCGCGATGGGCTGATGGCCTCCTCCACCGTCGCTCGCGCCGGCCAGATCGACATCGTCACAGGCGACCTTCGGCATGCCACTCTCATCGGCGCAGCCGAAAAAGCCTTCGCCCCGCTGCTGAGGCAACCGCGCACCATTCTGCGCACTGCCCCATCATGAGGCCGAAATCAGCGGACGCGACCGTCTCGGGCCGATGTCGAGGTTGCCAAGGATCACTGTTGTCCGCTGGCGGGTGCTTTGCCGCTTGGATCTTGGGCGTGAGGAAGGGTGAACAGCCGCCAGCGCTGGGCGCCCAGCCCGGACCCGTGCGGAGTGCTGCGGCGGCCGATGAGGGGACGGATGTCCTTCCTCCACACCAGGCGCCGGTATTTGTCGTGGTCGTAGCCCCGATCGGCCAGCAGTCGCCCTGGTCTGTGACGAGGTTGTCCCACCCGCCCCAGCACGGGCGGGATCTTGTTCAGCAGCGGCAGCAGCTGGGTGACGTCGTTGCGGTTGCCGCCGGTCAGTGAGATGGCCAGCGGTGTGCCGCAGGCGTCGGTCAGGACGTGGTGTTTGGAGCCCTTTCGGCCGCGGTCGACCGGGCTCCGGCCGGTTTTAGGCGGCCCTTGAGCGCGCGTACGTGCGAGCTGTCGATCACCGTCCGCGACCAGTCCAGCCTGCCCGCGCTGTGCAGCTCGGCCAGCAGGACCTAGATCGTTGATGGGAAATGTTGGTGCTGGTCAGTGGTCGTAGGCGGTCAGTGAGTGTTTGGTGGGCTGGTCGGTGAGCCAGTTGTGCCAGATGGCGGCGTTGAGCGCCACGATGGGTTGGCTGATGCGTGCCCACAAACCTTCGGTGGTGCGGGCCTGGTGGCGTTCCAGGCCCAGTTGGTTCTTCAACGTCCAGATGACCGCCTCGATGCGCTGGCGTAGCCAGGCGGGAAAGGCACGGCCAGGACTGGGGTGCGGCTCATCGTGGTGGCGGGGACGGATCAACCGGTATCCCAGCCGCGCCGCGATCGCTTCGATGCCGGTCCCGGCAAAGCCGATGTCGCACACGATCGGGCACGGCCTCTCGGCGGGCGGGCGCACCTGCAGCAGGTGCAGTGCTTGCTTGCGCTCGTCCAGTTCCTTGGGGTGGGCCAGGCTGAACGCCGTCACCGCACCGTCGGCGGTGGTGACCAGCATCAGCTTGGCACCCCAGGAGAAGGCGTGATGGGAGGTGTCATGGCCATAGCCGGCGATCTCGCCCAGGGCTGAGCGGTGGACCGTGACGCGGGAGGCGCCGCAGCGTACCGGGGTGCCATCCATCAGCCGCAGCCGCTCGTGCCAGGTGGGGGTGAGGCGGGCCAGCCACATCGCGACCGCCGCCCACACCGGCCCCCGATCGCGCAGGTGCCGGTTGTACTGGGCCTGGCAGGGCAGCCGGGGGAACAGGTGCCCGATCCGGGCCGGGGCCAGGCGCAGCCAGCGGCGTTCGGTATCGCAGCCCAGCAGCACCTGGGCGACCGCGACACAGACCAACTCGGCATCAGTCAACACCGAAGGCCGGCCCCGCCGGGGCAGTGGTTGCCGCAAGGGCAGGACGTGGTCGTCCAGGTGGACGTAGAGTGCGGTCACAAGGGCGTCCAAGTCTGTTTTCACACACCGACCATGGGCGTCCTTCCTCATGCCCGCACCCGGTTCAGCAATTTCCCATCAACGATCTAGGACGGGCCCCGACCCTGGCCGGGGCCCGTCCCGGCTGTCAGGCGGGAGTCTCGGCGGTGGCGGTCAGGTACGCGCGGCCAAGGATGTGGCCGGCCATGGTGAAGCCGAGGAGGGCCGGGGTGGCGTCGGCCGGGACGCCGATGGAGGCGACGTCGAGGGCGTGCACCACGACGAAGTAGCGGTGCGGGCCGTGCCCCGCCGGCGGGGCGGCGCCCATGTAGCGGGCCGCGCGGGCGTCGTTGGGCAGTTGGAAGGCGCCTTCGGGCAGGCCCGAGCCGGTGTCGTCACCGGCGCCCTCGGGGAGCTCGGTGACGGTGGCGGGGATGTCGGCGACCGCCCAGTGCCAGAACCCCGACCCGGTGGGTGCGTCGGGGTCGTAGATGGTGACGGCGTAGCTCTTGGTGCCTTCCGGTGCGCCACTCCAGGACAGCTGCGGGGAGACGTCCTTCCCGCCGGGGACGCCCGAGGAGAGCTGCTCGGGCGACCAGGCGGCACCGTCGGCGACGGTGGTGCTGGTCACGGTGAAGGACGCCGCCTCGGGAAGGCGGGCGAACGGGTCGTTGGCGCTCATATCTGTCGTTCCCTTTCAGGTCGTGCCGTGGGGCGGCCGCGTCTTCCGCCCGCCATCAAAATAATCGATTATCTACTGGATCGTCTATGATGGTGCCATGAGTCAGACGATCCACTCCTCGGCCTCGTCGGGGAAGCAGATGCTCTCCGAGCAGGTCCACGCTCGGCTGCGGGACGCGATCATGCACGGGGAGCACGCCTCCGGCACCGCCCTCAAACCGCAGGATTTGGCCAAGCAGCAGGGTGTGAGCCTGGCCGTCGTGCGCGAGGCGCTCGTGCGGCTGGTCGGCGAGGGCCTCGCCGAGCGGCTGCCCAACCGGGGCTTCGCCGTCCCGGCGGTCTCCGACCGCCGCTGGCAGGAGATCGCGGAGGCCCGCCGGACCATCGAACCTGCCATGCTGCGCATGGCCATCGAGCGCGGGGACGTCGACTGGGAGGCCCGCGTACGAGCCGCGCACCACCGTCTCGCCCGCACCCCGACGCACGTCCCGGAGGAGGGCGAGTACTACAGCGACGCTTGGGCCGAGGCCCACCGGGTCTTCCACCGCACCCTGCTGGAGGGGTGCGGCAACCCCGTCCTGCTGGAGACGTTCGACCGGATGTGGACCGGGAGCGAGCTGGCCCGCCGCCTGTCGGCGCTCCGCGTCCCCGACCGTGACGCCGTCGCCGAGCACCGCCGCCTGGAGGAGGCGGCGCTGGCCCGCGACGCCGACACCGCCGCCGAGGTCCTGACCCGGCACCTCACCCTTACCGCGGCCGGGCTGACCGGCTGCTCGGAGAAGGAAGCCTGATGCTCTTCACCGATCCGGCCCGTCCAGGCCCCATGTCCACGGGCACTGGAGGGTCCGGCCGCGCGCATTCGCTCGAGGCGACCGCAGGACGCCGCTGCCATGACGCCGTCGCCCCCCTGCACTCTTGCGTCTACTTCGCTCCGGAGCGGCAGGGCGAACTTGCGGCGCTCGGGCTGGAGCGCGGCCCCATGGTCTACTACGCGGGCCGCGCGGCCCCCCTCGGAACGGTCGACGCGGGAACCGTCACGGCCACGTTCTACAACTTCGACCACGAGCATGTGCGGCGGTACATCCCGGCCGCGTGGCGCATCGCCACGCCGGAGGCGGTGCTGGCGGCCCGGCTGCGCGGTGCGGATCGGACGCTGCGGCGGTTGCTCGGGGCCGAGGCTCTGGCCTCGAAGGAGATGGTCGAGGCGGCCGAGCTGGCGCTGCGCGCCGCCAAGGCCGGCCGCCGGGAGGCGCGGGCGCTGTACTCGGCGAACGCCGACCTGCCCGTGCCCGGGGAACCGCACCTGGCCCTGTGGCACGCAGCGACGCTGCTGCGCGAGCACCGCGGCGACGGCCACCTCGCCGCCCTGACGGTCGCCGACCTGTCCGGACTCGAGGCGCTGGTCCTGCACAACGCCACCGGCAGGGCGCCGACCTCGGCGGTGTTCATGCAGACGCGCGGCTGGTCCGCGGAGCAGTGGTCCGCCGCTGGCGGCCGGTTGCGCGAGCGCGGCCTCCTGGACGAGGCGGGAGACCTCACCGAGGCGGGCGCGGCCCTGCGCGGTGAGGTCGAGGCGCTCACCGACCGTCTCGACGCCGCCCCCTACGACCACCTCGGCCCGGCCGCCACCGCCCGCCTCACCGAGTTGGCCGGCGCCTTCACCGCTTCCCTCCGGGCGGCGGGCGCCTTCCCCGCCGCGCTCTTCGGCAAGGGCTGACCCCTGGCCCGACGCCCCGCCGGGCCGGCGCCGCACCGCGCCACGGCGGGGCCGGGCGACCGCCCGGCGCGCTCTGGTCACCGGCGGAGGCCCACCGCGCCGGGCTCCGGGACGGGTCCTCCGCGGATTCATCGGCGAGATCCGACGAGCGCCTCGACGGCGTTCGCGATCCGTTCGCGCAGATCCTGCGAATCGGGAGCGCCGCCGAACACCATCGAGCCGGCGACGGGCAGCGCCTGGGTCCACGTCGCCAGTGCCAGGAAGAAGGACCGGAGTTCGGTACGTGGTGGACGCGCGGCCGCTGTGATCGGCGCGGGACTGGGAGGCCGAGCAGGTCCGCGCCGTGCTGTGCGCCGTCGGCTGCGCGGTGTTCCCCGTCCGCGCCGCCCAGGCGCTGACCGAGCCCGACCACCGCATCGAGCCGCACCCCACAACGAGGAACTGCTGGCGGTCCGCCCTCCGTCCGGGCAGACCCCCGCCGCGCCGGCCCGAGGAGAGCGGCGGCGGCACTGCCTGGAGTGCGGAGAGCTTCGACCGCTCTACACCGAGGTGAAGGAGAGCATGGAACGCGTCCGGCTCGCCGGCCAGGGCACCACCGGCACGCCCCGCGAGTGGCGGTCTCACTGGAGATGATCTCCGAATTCCAGCATCCGCACGCCGACACCGGGCCCGGCTACTGGTACGACGTCCACGCCCCACGCTTCACCCGACGGGGCCGTCAGATCGAGCACGACCCCGTGGTGCGAGACGCGGAAGAGGCCATGACCCTCGTCGGCGTGGACGGGCTCGTGGCGCTCTTCCCCGCCCACGTCACCCGCTACTGGGCACGGCCGGACATCGCCTACCTGCCGGTCACCGATCTGGAGCCGCTGGTGTGGCGGAGGGAGGCGGAGAGCGAACCCATCCGGGCCCTGGCCGGGATCATCCGTGACCTGGGCCCTCCCCCGGCTCTCGATGATGCCAAGCGGGACGGGTGTTGCCCGGCTGTACGCCGATTCGCGCCGCCCCCGATGGGCAGGTGAGTCGCGGCGTCGCAGTCGGAGGAGCCGACCCGGACGATTACGGGAGATCGAAGGGGGCTGGGAAGTGGCCTTCCCAGATCTGGCGGGATGCCTGTTCGGGGTAGGGCAGGGTCTTCGACCCGTTGTCCAGGACGCGGGTGAGGTGCCCGCCGGGCCGGTGGGCGGACCAGCCCGCGTCGCCGGTGGTGACGAAGCGGACCCATACCTCCTGGAGCTCGCGGGAGAGCGCGACGGCCTCGGGAGTGGGCTCCTCGCCGATGAGCTGGGTGCCGACGGGGCTGTCCAGCGTGCCGAACGCCAGGGGCATGTCGAGGCTGTGGCAGGCACCCAGGACGCCGCCGAGGACCGGGGCAACCCAGCACAGTTCGAACAGGTACGAGGTGCCGCCGGCTGCGGCGTTCGCCTCGGCCAGCTTCTGTGACGGCATGCGGAAGAGGGCGTCGGAGTACACCGTCTCCACCAGCTCCTCCGGGCCTGCCTGCGGGAACGCGGCACGGTAGGCCCGCGCGCCGTCCGGCTGCGGGGCGAGCAGTTCCAGGGCTGCGTGGGCGTCCTCCTCGGTGAAGGTGCCGTACCGTCCGCTCATGACGCTGAAGTACCGGAATTCGTCCCGGGCGTGGCCGACGAGCAGTTCGGTCCCGCTCGCGCGTGCGCCGGTCAGCGCGGGCCAGGGCGTTTCCGGGAGGACCTCGCCGTCGACGACGGGGCACAGCGCGGTGCCGGTCTCCGTGAGGCGTCCCCAGCTCTCCCGGTGCGCGTGGAGGCCGGCGTTGAAGGAGGTGAGCTCGGCGGCCAGGTGCCACGGGTCGATGTCACGCAGGGCCTCGGCGGTGGGGGCCGCCGCGCCGAGCCGGTCCGCGAACGCGGCGGTGACCTGCCGTGCCAGCGCGGGGGTGCTGTACAGCCCCGGCACCGAATGGGCCATGGCCCGCCGGAACAGGCCGCGCGCGGACTTCATCGTCAGCAGGGCGGCGACCGAGCCCGCCCCTGCGGACACCCCGCCCACGGTGACCCGGCCGGGGTCGCCTCCGAAGGCGACGATGTTGCGCTGCACCCACTCCAGCGCCGCGATCTGGTCGAGGAATCCGCGGTTGGGCGGCACGTCGTCGAGGAACGCGAACCCTTCCGCGCCCACGCGGCAGTTGATGGTCACCACGACGACTCCCGCCTCGGCCAGCGCTGCCGGGTCGAACATCGGGTCGCTCGACGCCGCCGAGAGGTAGCCGCCCACCGGGATCCACACCAGCACCGGCAGTCCCGCCGCGCCGGGGTCCGGAGTGCCCACGTTGAGCGTCAGCCAATCGGGGCCCTGCGGGGACACGTCGATCGGCAGGGACAGCGGCACCATGGGGCCGAACTCGACCGCCTGCCTCGTCCCCTCCCAGCGGTGCGGCGGCGCGGGCGCGGCGAACCGGAGCGCTCCGACCGGGGGCCGGGCGTAGGGGATGCCGCGGAACACCGCGTGCCCCTGCCGCCAGCGCCCCTGCACCAGGCCTTCCGTGGTCCGTACCTTCGGCTGTTCGGACATGACGATTTCCTTCCTTCGAGTGGACCCCAGGATTATGGGTCAGGTGTATTATGTCAACTGTATTGAAACAGTCCCGGGAGACGAGGGAGGGGCCGGAGATGCCGAAACAGGTGGACCACCGCGAACGCCGCGAAGTGATCGCCCGCGCACTGTGGCGGGTGGTGGAGCAGCGCGGCGTCACACAGCTGACGATGCGCGTGGTGGCGCAGGAGGCGGGCATGTCACTCGGGCAGTTGCAGCACTACTTCGCCTCCCGGACCGCCATGCTCTCCTTCGCCATGGACTTCGCGTCCGAGCAGACCTCGGTGCGCGTACAGCAGGGGCTCGAAAAGCTCGGTGACCGTCCGCATCCCCGTGACGTGCTGCGACTGACGCTCGCGGAAATGCTCCCCCTGCACGCCGACGCCCGCGCGACCAGCCGGATGAGCGCCGCCTACGTCCTGGAGGCGCTGCACGACGAGGCCGTGCACGAGCAGGCGCGCCGCGGCCTCGTCCAGGGGCGGGCCCTCGTCGAGCAGCTGGTCCGCCAGGCGATCGCCGACGGGCACATCGACTCCGGCCGCGATCCGGCGACCGAGACCAACCTGCTCCTCGCCCTCACCGGCTTCACCCCCCTGATCGAACTCCACGTGATCGAGCCCCAGGACGCGCTCGCCGCGATCGACGTGCATCTGGACCGGCTGTTCAGGAGTACGTGACCTGCTCCCGGACGCGGGGGCAGGTGGGGACGAGATCAGCTCCACTCCGGCCGCTGTTCGGCGGGTACTCCGATCGGCTGGTGGCCTCGTGGCGGGCGATGGCCTCGCATCCCTCGGACTTGGCAGCGAACCGGCCGCCGGTCCGCTTGTCTCTGGTGGCCGCGCTGGCGTGGTCACGGACGACGGAGATCATCGACGCGCTGGTCGATCTGTTCATCGGCCTGGTGTCGAAGATCAACACGCGGGCAACCTCGCCGCCGACGATCCTGTACCGGGGAACCTCGTCACCGCACGCCCGGTCACCGACACCGATATATGCATCTGGCGGGGTCAGAGCCACCCGCGCGCCTGACGCGCGGGCCGGACGGTCCTGCACCGGCCATCCCTGGAACGCACCGATCGCCTCTTCGCCGAGTTCCGTGGCCCGTTGCTCGCCTGGCTTCGGGCCGCGCACGAACACCTTTTCGCTCTGATTGTTGGCGGGGAGGGCGGGCCATCGCTGAAGGAGCGGGGCGATGCCAGGTGATGGGCAGGGGGAGCAGGACTGCGGCAATCCCGGCGAAGTGTCGGTGATCTTCCCTAGTCTGCATGGCTCATGGAGATCATCGGCAAGACGATCGTGCTGACCGGGAAGTTCGGCGGGCTCTCGCGTTCGGCGGCCAAGCGCGAACTGGAGGCCATGGGCGCGCGGGTCACCGGCTCGGTGTCCGCCAAGACCGACCTGGTCTTCGCCGGCAGTGATGCGGGCACCAAGGTCGCGGCCGCGGCGGCGCGGGGCGTTCCCGTGTATGACGAGGAGGATCTGGCGGCGGTGCTGGCTGGCGGGGAGCTCGCCGTCGAGGCGCCCGCCGAGCCCGCTGAGGGAGCCGCCCCGTTCGCGGCGCCTGCGGCAGATGGGGATCCCGAGTCCTTCCTCGCGGCGCTGCGGGCGGCGGACTGGGCGGCCTTCGCCCCCGCTCGCGATCTGCCGCCACTTCGCGCGGCATTGGCCGAGCTGGAGCGAACGCACGGCGTGACCGAGGCGCACCGCTTCGCGACAGAACGACTCAGGGCCGGCGGCGCGCTGTTGCGCCATCCCGACGTGCACCGGGTCGAAATGACCGCGCACGCGCTCAGCCCGGACGGACGTTATCTCGCGATCGGCAGCTGGTGCGGCGACGACTACGAAGACGGGGGCGCCCTGCAGATCTGGGAGTTGACCACCGGCCGATGCGTCAACGTGATCGACCGCGTCAAGGGCGGAGTCGGGTGGCCCGCGTACGGCCGGACGATCCAGTGGTCGGCCGACGCGTCCCGGATCGCGGTCTGCCACAACACCGACATGGTGGGCGCCTGGAACCCTTTCGACGGCAGACATGAGCCGCTCGCCGTCATGCCCGCCCACGGCAACAGCAGGCCGTCGGGCTTCGCCCTCCATCCCGACGGCACCCGCGCGTTCCACGTCCGGCGCACCGACCACGACATCCACGGGCTCGTCATGGGACTGCTGAGCGGCTCGCGGCGGCATGGACTCAACCAGCGGGGGATGGGCCTGACCAAGCGGCTCTCGGCGGCGGACCGGGCGCGGCTCGACGCCGAGGAGCTCTTCTTCGAACGGGTCTTCTGGTCACGCGACGGTGAACGCATCTACGGCCATCTGCGGGACCACTGGGCGTTGTCGATCGATGTCGCCGCCGGGGGCGTGTCCTGGCTCCTGCCGACGGACGACCGCTTCGCGGCACCGCCGGAGTGGAGCACCAACGAGCGGCTCGTCGCCGTGCACTCGGCGAGCGGCCTGGTCATCGCCGATGCACTGACCGGCCAGCCGCTGGCCGAGCGCCCCGCGTACCCGGGGGCGGCCTTTCTTTCCTGGGGAACCGACCGGCTGGCGGTCGTGGTCCCCGAGGACGAAGACGGCCGTGCCAGGCCCGTCGTCGGCATCATCGACGCCTCCGGGGAGCACCGCTACGACCTCGACGTCACTTTGCCGCCCAGCCGGTGGGAGGACACCGCGGACCTGAGGCCCTGGGCGTGGGCACCGGACGGGACGCGTGCCGCCTGCCTGACCGCCGATGGCCGGATCGAGATCTGGTCGCTGGGCGAGGGCCCCGAGCGGATGCGCACCCTCGATGTCCCGGCGGGCACGCGTGGCGTGCTGTGGGGAGCGGACGACGTGGTCGTCATGGCAGGTGAGACGACCCTGCGATTCGTGCGCGCCGCGACGGGCGAGACGATCGGCGACCTGTCCACGCTCCGAGAACCACCCGCGGCCCGGCCGCTCGAACTCGACGGCAGGGATCTGTGGAGACGCATGCGCCCGGCGCCCGACCCCACCTTCGCGCTCGACGGCGAGACCTGGGCGGTGGCCTTCGAGGAGGGCACGGTGATCGCACCCTCCGGCCGGGAGAACGAGCTGGACGCGATGCTCGCGTGGACGGTCGACCGGCGCTTCGCCTGGCCGTTGCGCTGGGGCATGCCCCGCATCGTGCCGGACGTCCCCGCCGCGCTGGAGCACCTGGAGGCGCATACCTCGGGCAGGCTCTGGGCCTTCCACGGACGTACCCTGACCGCGCCAGAACCGCCGGCGGCGTGGCCGCCACCCAACACCGCATCCATGGACGACCTGTTCGAGGCGTTCAGCGCGGCGGTCGCCAAGCTCTCGCCGAAGCGATGGACGACCTGGCTGCCGGATGCGCTCCAGGAGGCGGCGGTCATGAGAGCGCGACGAGGCGAGAGCGCGGCGGCGCAAGCGCTGATCCGATCGCTTCCCGACACGCAAGCGCCCCGCGCCGCCGCCTACGCCGCGATGATCCTCGCGGTCGCCGGACAGGCCGACGACGCGCGGGCCCTCGTCGCGGCGCACGACCCCACCTCGTGGCGCACGTCGCCGGCGCTCAACGCGGCGATGGGCGGCTTCTGCGCGGCCGTGGGCGACGACACGGACGCGGACCGGTGGTTCGGACGCGCGCTGGACACGGTCGCAGACTCGGCCGAGGAACGCCTGCACGTCGCGCGGGCGCTCACCGCGGCCGGCCGCGAGGGGGAGGCCCGTACGTTGCTGGCGGCCGCGGATGGGCCGCCCAAGCACAGCCGAATGAGCGCTCCCTGGCTGTCCTTCCTGCTGCGGGGCGGCCACACCGGCTTCGCGCGCGACCTGCTCGGCGCCGGTTGGTTCAACGAGCCGGAGGCATCCGAAGTGTTCGTCGGCTGTGGCGAGCCGGAGCTGTTGGCCGAGTGGGGTGAGCGGCACAACTGGTACGTCAAGGAGCGCCTACCCGAGGCCCGGCGGAACGCCGGAGGCCGCCCCACCAAACCCTCGGAAAGCGACCTCACCGCCCTCACCGAAGCCCATGCCAAACTGCTGAAGCTTCCGCGCGCCAAACGGCAGGCAGATACGGCCACGCTGATCCGCCAAGCCGCCAGAGCCGGTCACCTCTCGGCGGCCCTGGACCTGCTTCCGCTCCTGCCCCAGCCTGACGACGGCGGCATCTCCTCGCTCGACCGGCCCTGGGTCGCACTGAGCGCCCTTCGGCTGGCCGTCACCGGCGCCGACGTGGAGGTGTGGTAGGCCAGCGGACGTCGAGGAACCGGTCGAGGACCCGGGTGCCGAAGCCCAGGCCCTCGACCGGGGCCCGTTCGCCCACCCGGTGAAACATGCCGAAGTAGTCCAGGTCGGGCGTGAGAAGCAGCGGCGCGAATGGGAAGCCCTGGATGCCGATGCGATGGAACGGCTTGGCGTCGGTGCCACCGCCCATTACGTATGGGACGAAATGAGCCTCGGGGCCTTCGACCCGGGGAGAGGGCCAGGGTGGCGAAGGTGGGCCCCGCGGGTCGGCCGCCAGCGCCTCCAGCTGCTGCAACCGCGCGCGCCGGGCCTGCTCCCGGGCCTGTCGCTGACCCCAGACCGCCGTGCGGCATCCAGTTCGGCCTGTAGTTCGGCAAACAGTTCAGTGCAGGTAGGACAGGCGGCGAACCAGTCGGAAGCCTGGGCCAGGCCGACGGGACCGATACCGCGGTGGGGTCGGGCTCCTACGGCGCCCGGTCGCTCCAGCCGTCCACGATCAGCAGCGCGTCCAGGTTCTCACGGAACCGGTGGGCGCCCGTCGACGCCAAACCAGACAGAGTGACCACCTCTGTCCGGTGTGATCGAGTGACACCGCTTTGCTGAGCAGCCGGAACGCCTCCTACCGCTACTGACCGTTCCGATCCTCCTCGCGGGCCTGTTCCGCTCCCGCTTGGGCCGCGCCTCGACCTCTGCGGCCTACCGGTAAGGAAGCTGCCACCAGACGTCATCTGAGTGCCGAGCGCTGGCTTTGCCCCCGAGAAGTGACCGCGTTTGTCGGTCAGCTGTGACTGCGGCCGAGTGAGCAGGTTCGCGGTGTCGATGAGTTTTGACTCCACGGTGGTGGTTGCGGTGCAAGGATTCAGGTGCTGCTCCCCTGCGAGGAGGACGCCATGGCGCCGTCGGCAGACAAGGTCGCGTTGTACACGGCGATCCGCCGTGACTCTGCTGCGGGGATGTCGGGCCGGGCGCTGCACAAGTACGGCGTCGGACGGTGGACTGTGACCAAGGCGCTGAGGTCGGCGTGGCCCGAGCCTCGTAAGGACGCAAGCTGAGCCTTCTCTCACGGTGGAACAATTGCGATCATGACCGACGGCGATGCCCTCCGTTATCGAACTCTGTACGTGGACCCCGACTGGCTGGGCGATCCGACCGCCTACGAAGGCCCAGACCTCGACACCGAGAACCAGCCAGACTTCAGCTCGGGCATCGAAGCCATCTCGGCAGCCTCGGATCTGGCGCAATTCGCGCTGACCACCCTGTCCCAGGGAAACACCGAAAGCGGCCGGCTGTGCCTGTTCGACGCCGCGACCGGGAAGTGGCACTGGCGTGATCTGGAGAAGGACCGCCGCTCCATCGGCGACGGCCATGAGATCGCCTTCTCCCCCGATGGCTCGCTGGTCGCGGTCGCGGCCTCGACCGACCTGAAGGCGATCGTCTGGCAGACGAGCGAGATGACCATGGCCTGGTCCGCCGGAACAGACGCCGCCTGGGGCGACGGCAAGCTGTTCACCCACATCGGCTTCAGCGGCGACGGACGCCGGGTCGTCGCGGTGAGTGCGCACCCATGGGAGCCCGAACCCGAACAAGCCACCTGCGAACGCGTCGTCGTGGCCGAGGCCGAGACGGGCGAGATCATCTTCGCGGCGACCGTCCCGATCCGGGGCGGTGCCAACCTGGATCACTCCGGGCAGAGCCTCGCCTACATCGGCGCCGACGACCAGGTTCTCATCCACGATGTGCCTTCGGGCAAGGTCGTGGCCCGGCACCGTAGCGGGGCGCCCGGCGCCCGTGTACTCGCCTACGCACCCGACGGCGATGCGGTCGCCGTCGGTGGCGACGGCGTGGTGGAGGTGATCCGAACCCGAACCGGCCCCTCACACAGCATCCCGATCAGTGGGACGTGCCAGGCCGTGAACTGGTCCTGGAACGGGCTGTGCGTGCTGGCCACCGACGATGAGCACGCCACCGTGGTGGACGCCGAGGGCCGCATCCTGTGGACCCGGCATATGGAAGACGCGCGCTTCCTTGTCGCGGCCTTCACCCACGACGGTCGCACACTGGTCACGGTGGAGCCTGAGACGACTGAGGTCATCGCCTGGTTCCTCGCCGCCCCGCAGTGACCCTCCAGCCCGGGCTCCGCCTGGGGCCGATGTGGTGCTGAATCTCATCGACACCCTCGCCTCGTCGATCACCAACTGGTGTCCGAAGCCGTCGACAAACGGTGCCGGTTCTCGCGCACAAGGCCAGAGCGCCTTCTGCCGGGTGGCTACAACCGGTAGTCGCGGTGGTTCGGGTGACTGCTGGTGACCCTGGTTTCAGCGCATGGACGCGGTGTCGAATCGTGGACTAGGGCCTGTTTCAAAGTGGGCCTCAGCCGCGCACGCGAGCGCGTTACCTGACCTGCGGGCCCGACGCCGGAGGCGAGGGCCCGCAGGTCAGATCGCGAAGCGATGTCGCGCTCGCCGAGCCCTGGTGAGGTGCGAGCCGCCAGGCGAGCGCCGTGGGCCAGGGCTTTGAAACACGGCCTAAATCCCTCATGATCGCACTCCAGGTCTGGGAGCTGCGGAAATGCCTTCGGTGGAGCCGGACACAATCTGGAATCTGGCCGGTTCGGACTCTTTGGGGAAGAACGATTGTGACGGTGGGTGACTGGCGGCTTAGGTGGCGGCGCTGTCGGTCTGTGCTTCGGTCTGGCTCTCGGCCGGGGCGGGGGCAGCGGTGAGGGTGAGGCGACGGTCGAGGTTGAGCTGGATGTCGCCGTAGGGCGTCATGTTGGTGTGGAAGAGCGGGGTCAGGCCGCGGCGGTCGGCGTCGCCCAGGACGTCGATCCACTCGGGTTCGGCGAGGGACCAGCGGTGTGCGGGACGGGCCTCCAGCAGCCGCATGGCCTCCACCACCGCAGGGTGGGTCGGACCTGCCTCGGCGTCGCGTTGCTCGGCGACGGCTCGGGCGAGGTGGCTGAGGAACAGCGTGAGCCGCCCGATGATGTCTCCCCGATGCCGGTCCACGCTCACCCGCGCCAGACTCCCGGACGCAGCAAGATCACCTCTCCGACCTGGGGTTTCCTGCGACCGTCCAGGGAGCGGTGCATCCCTTCTCCGCCGATGACGACGGCGCTCTCGACGAAGCTGTGGGTGTGCACGGGGTGGCCGCGCTCGTGAAGGTAGTGCCCGGCATAAGCGAGGGATCCGTCGGTGAAGTACAACAGTCCCTTGGCCGTCCCGACAGGGGGTGAGCCCTGCTGGACACCGTCGCGGCCGAAGCCCTGGACCGGTTGGCGGACCAGGTGGAGGCCGCCGGCGCCGTTCCGGGGCTGCCACCAGGCGACACGCTGCCCCCCGCCCTGTCGGCGCTGATGACGATCGGCCGCCGTCAGCCACACCTGTACCGGTTGATGTTCGCGGCCCCGGTCGGCGATCCGGCCGCCATCCGCGCGGCGACCCAGGCCGCCGACCGCGCCATGAACGAGTTCCTCGCCACCGTCGGGGACCTGGTCGGCGCACGGCGCGCCACAGGTTCGCGGATATGGAGGCCAACGGGCACCTGTCCGCCGAGGACCTCCTCTCCACCCTGGTGGTCATGGTCGACCAGCACACCCGTAACGGGGAGTGACGCTCGGCGTGGCACCACGCCGCTCACGTTTCTTTACTCGTCCTCCGCGCGGGCCGATCACTTCCTCCGAGGTTCAGGATCCGCACGACGCTTCGCCGGTCAGGGGTGGGTGATGCGTTCGAGCCACCGTTGGAGGAGAGCGGTTTCGACCGGTTCGAGGGCCTCGGTGCCGCCGAGTTGGAGTTGCGCCTGCAGGCGCAGCGCGGCGGCCTGCAGCGGGTCGGTGTCGCGCCGGGCGGGCGTGGTGGTGAGGACGTGGGAGAACACGGCGTCACGCATGCGGTGGGACAGTGCGGGGTCGTCGAACAGGGCGGGCCGGGCGATGTGGTCCAGGGCGGTCCCGATGTTGGCCGACAGGATCAGCTGAGCGGCCGTCCGCGGTTCGAGTTTCAACGCGCCCGCCGCCGCGCACCGGGTGAGCGCCGATATCAGCAGGTCCATCACGCGTTCTCGCGCCGTCGAGTGCGACCACGGCCGCGGAGTGAACATCAGCTGGTAGAGGGCCGGGTTCGCCCTGGCGAACGCCATGTGGCCGTCCCAGCCCGCGTGCAGGTCGGCGACCGGGTCGCCGGTCTGCTCCTGGGCGGCCTTGAGCGCGGTGTACCGCTCGTACCCGTGGTCGGCGACGGCGTCGAGCAGCCCGCGCTTGTCGCCGAACAGCCGGTAGAGCACGGGCTGGCTCACCCCGACCGCCTCGCAGACCGCGCGCGTGGCGATCTCGTGGTCGGAGGATGACGCCAGCTGCCGCTCCGCGGCCTCGATCATCGCCGCGCGAAGCGGGTCGGTCTCCGTCATGAGATCAATGATAGCGCCGGTTGCTAACGCCGATACGGGTCTGTATGGTCGTGGCCATAACGTCGATACGGACAATTCGTATCGACGATACGGCCAAAGGGGGCATCCATGAGTGATCAGCGTGTGGCCGTCGTCAGCGGCGGCTCCCGCGGGATAGGCAGGGCGATCGCGGTGGCGCTGGCGGCGCGCGGCTGCGCGGTCGCGGTGGGTTTCCAGGGAGCGACCTCCGCCGCGGTACGGGTGGTCGAGGAGATCATGGCGTCCGGTGGCCGGGCGATCCCGGTCCAGGCCGACGTGGCCGACGAGGCCGCCGTCGCGGAGATGTTCGACGCGGCGGAGAAGTCCTTCGGCGGGGTCGACGTGGTCGTCAACTCGGCCGGGCGGCTGGCGCTGTCGCCGATCGCCGACCTGGACCTGGACGAGCTGGACGCCCTGCACCGCACCAACATCCGCGGCACCTTCGTGATGGCCCGCGAGGCCGCCCGCCGCGTGCGCGCCGGGGGCGCGCTGGTCAACCTGTCCACCTCTGTGGTCGGTCTCCAGTTCCCCGGCTACGGGGCGTACGCCGCCAGCAAGGGCGCCGTCGAGGCGATGACGCTGGTGCTCGCCCGCGAGCTGCGCGGGCGCGACATCACGGTCAACGCCGTTGCGCCCGGCCCGACCGCCACCGAGCTGTTCCTGGACGGCAAGGACGAGGAGACGATCCAGCGGCTCGCCAAGCAGCCGCCACTGGAGCGACTCGGCACCCCCGAGGACATCGCCGAGGTCGTCTCCTTCCTGACGAGTCCGGCCGGGCACTGGATCAACGGGCAGGTCGTGCGCGCCAACGGCGGCATCGTCTGATGGCCGCCGCCCCTCAGGTCATCGTCGTCACCGGGGCCTCCAGCGGATTCGGCCGGCTGACGGCCGTGGCCCTGGCACGGAACGGGCACACCGTCGCCGCCGGCATGAGGCGGACCGCGGACCGCAACGCGCCCGCCGTCGCCGCCCTGCACCGTCTCGCCGCCGAAGAGGGCCTCGCACTGTCGGCGGTCGAGCTGGACGTGCGGTCACAGGAGTCCGCCGACCTGGCCATCAGCACCGTCCTGGACCGGCACGGCCGCCTCGACGTGGTCGTCCACAACGCGGGGCACCTGGTCCTGGGCCCGGCCGAGGCGTTCACGGCCGAGGACCTCGCCGCCGTCTACGACGTCAACGTCCTCGGCACCCAGCGGGTCAACCGCGCCGCATTGCCGCACCTGCGCGGCCAGGGCTCCGGACTGCTGGTGTGGGTGGGAAGCTCCTTCACCCGCGGCGGTCACCCGCCGTTCCTCGCCCCGTACTTCGCGGCCAAGGCCGCCATGGACGCCCTCGCGGAAAGTTACGCCGCCGAGCTCATCCGGTTCGGCATCGGGACCTCCATCGTCGTCCCCGGCACCTTCACCTCGGGCACCAACCACTTCACCAATGCCGGCGGGCCATCGGACGCGGCCCGCGACAAGGCGTACGAGAAGCCCTACGGCGAGCTCCGCGCCGACCTGGCCGACCGGCTGAACCGCCTGATCCCACCGGAAGCCAGAGCGGAGTCCGTCGCCGACGAGATCGTCCGCATCGTCGGTCCCCAGCGAACCGGCGGCCGTTCCGCAGCCACGTTGACCCCAGCAAGGACGGCAGCGAGGTGGTCTCCGTCGTCGCCGACCGGATCCGCGCCGAGTTCTACCAACGCGTAGGCATCGAGGACCTGCTGTCCTCGACCGCCTCACTGTGACCCACCACCACGAGAAAGGTCGTCATCATGCCGTTCGCCAACCTGAAGGTCCCAGCCGACACCCTGACCCCCGAGTCCAAGAAGAAGCTCGTCGACGCCGTCACCGACGCCTTTGCCGACGTGTACGGCGAGCGCGCCAGGGCGACGACCCTGGTCATCGTCGACGAGGTTCCCGACGGCGGCTGGGGGGTCGGCGGCAACGTCCTCACCGCCGAGATGCTCGGCCGCAGCTGACCAGTCCGGGGCCGGGCGACTGTCCGGCCCCGGCCCAGACGCGGCAGATCACGCGAAAGGCGTCTCGTCTGCGGCTGATGACACGTCCGTCAAAAGCACCCGTCGTAGCGCCAGAAGCCGAGCACAGCCAGGTCACCGCCGAAGAGTGGAGCGAATTCAAGGAGCGCTGCGACAAATGCAAGGTCGAACTCAACTAGGGCGTGTCCCGTGATCTTTGATGGCGGTTTGTTGTAGATGATCCGTGTGGATGAGGAGCGTCTGAAGCGTCATGACCTGACGGACGAGGAGTGGGCGCGGCTGGCGCCGCTGCTCCCTATGCAGAACGTGCACGGGGCTAGGTGGAGCGATCATCGGATGGTGATCAACGGGGTGTTCTTCCGGACCCGGGCGAGCTGCGCCTGGCGGGACCTGCCGCCGTGTTACGGCAGGTGGAAGACGGTCTACAACCGGCATCGCCGGTGGTCCCTGGACGGGACGTGGGAACAGATCCTGGACGGGCTGCGCGCCGGGTGCGACGAAGCCGAGGGCGAGGACTGGACGGTCAGCGCCGACTCCACGATCGTGCGGGCGCACCAGCACGCGGCCGGGGCGCGGCACGCCCCGGCCGTCGACATCACCCAAAAGGGGCCGGTAAAGATCACGAACGGATGACGAACGGCGGTCGCGAAGCGCTTGGCCGGTCCCGGGGTGGTCTGACCACGAAGATTCATCTGGTCGCCGATCGGCGGTGCCGTCCGATCGCCCGGCTCACCTCGCCCGGCCAGCACGCCGACTGCCCGAAGTTCATCGCGCTGATGGAGTCCATCCGCATCCCGCGCCGCGGCGTTGGCCGTCCTTGCAAGAAGCCGGCACGCGCCTTGGCTGACAAGGCGTATTCCTCCCGCGCCAACCGTCGCTACCTGCGGCGACGCGGTATCAAGGCCGTTATCCCGGTCAAGAAAGACCAGGCCGCCCATCGCGCCGGCCGCGGCTCCAAGGGCGGACGGCCGCCGGTCTTCGACCGTGACGCCTACAAAGAACGCAACACCGTCGAACGCTGCGTCAACAAGCTCCGCCAGCACCGCGCCGTCGCCACCCGCTAGGACAAGAGAGAACGCATCTACCAGGGCACCATCGACGTCGCCTCGATCCGCATCTGGCTCCGCCACCCCGCCAAATGACGGCTGGCCGGCGTCGAAGGCCGCCGACGCCCTTGAACTGACCGTCGCATCGGTGACCAGCGCACTGCAGCGGGCGCGCGTGACGATGCGCGAGCAGCTGCCCGACCGCCGCCTCGACTGGCGGAGCCCCGCCACGCACGAGCTGTCGGATGACGAGCGCGGCGTGGTGAAGTCGTATATGGACGCCCATGAGCGCAACGACCTCGACGGGCTGATGGCCCTGCTGCGCGACGACCTGCGCTTCGCGATGCTGCCCGATCCGGGCACTTTGATCGTCACCGCCAAGGACGCGGTGGACGGCTGGGTCTCCAGTGGGCTCTTCCAGCGCGGCAAGGAAGACTGGCGCTGCATCGCCACGACGGTCAACCGCATGCCTGCCGCCGCGCTGTACCTCCGCACCCCCGACGACCCGGAACACCGTTTGTTCGCCATCGCGGTCCTGCGGATCGTCGACGGGAAGATCACCGAGCTCACCGGATTCGACGTAACCGACAAACCATGGCTGGGCCTGCCCGCAGCACTGTGATCAGACGGTCCCCGTCGTCGACGAGTCCAGCGCACGGGCCGGCGTCACCGCCCCGCCGGCGTTGCCGGCGGGGCGTCTTGATGCCCGAAGAACACCGTCACGATCAACGAGGCCGTCGTCCTCGTCTTCAGCGAGTCGGTCAACAGTTCCCTCATCGCCTCGTCTCGTATCGGGCCATCACCACGCCGCCGGGAAATGACCGCGTCTCGACCAGGTTCAGGTTCACCCAGCTGTCCAGCGCGGTGAAGAACGGCGTGCCGCCGCCCACCAGGACCGGCACGGTGACCAGCGCGTACTCGTCGATCAGCCCGGCCCGCATGGCCGCCCCGGCGAGCGTCGCGCCGCCGATGTCCATCGGGCCGCCGTCCTCGGCCTTGAGCCGGGTGATCTCGGCGACCGCGTCGCCGGTGACCAGGCGGGTGTTCCAGTCGACCTTGTCGATCGTCGACGAGAACACCACCTTCGGCATGTCCCGCCAGAGGCGCGCGAACTCGATCTCCGCCGGGGTGGCGCCGGGCCGCTGGTCGCCGGTCGGCCAGTAAGAGCTCATCGCTTCCCACAGCTTGCGCCCGTACAGCGACAGCTCGCTCGCCCGCATCTGGTCGTACCACCACTGGAACAGCTCGGCGCTCGGCGACGAGTCCGGTCCCTCGCCCCCACTCCAGCCGATGTCGTCGCCGGTCGCGGCGGTGTAGCCGTCCAGGGTCACGTTCATGCCGAAGATCAGTTTCCGCATCGTGCCGACCTCCCGTGAGTCGATCTCACACGTACAGACGGGTGCGGCGCGGGAACCTCATCGGTGCGCGATCTGCGTCCGCAGGCAGTCCTCGCGTTCCGAACGCAGCACGGCGTGCTCGGCGGGTCCGAGCGCCGCCGACCGGGTCTCGATTTCACCTTCGCAAACGCCTGGTCACACAGTTACAGCGCCGGGCATCTCGCTCGGCGACCAGCGGCCCGCACGTACCTACCTCTGCCAGCGCCGACACGGCTAATCGTTGATCTTTCAACGACTACTCTGAAGGACCAGTGGGGCCCAGCACCTTGCGTAGGGCCGCTACTGAACCACCGCGTGGTCCGGCTCGGTCATCGCCGACCCCCAGCTCTGCGCCCGGCCGAGCGCCCTGACCGACGCCCGGGCGTACTCGGCCAGTGATCGCACCGAGGTGTGCCCGGACAACGCCATCAGCGTCGGCGTGGAGGCTCCGTCCTCGGCGGTCAGACCGGCCCGCCCGGTAGGTCGGTGGTGTGCTGTTCGAACGCCTCCGCTGCCCGCCGGTACGGCAGCCGGGCGCGGCTGGTGCGGGAGGGGGCGGCGTCGACCAGCGCCACCGAGGGGCGCGCCTTGCGGTCGGTGAGGAACACCGGGGCCGGGCGCGGTGCCGGTCTTCCACACGATCACATCGCGGGCACCGCTCTTTCGGGTCGCCTTCGCCCGCCGGTTCGCGGTGTCCAGGTCCGGCACGTATCGAATCCGTCGAGCACGGTCGCCATCTCGCCGCGCGATCGGTCGATGAACGCGGCCGGGTCCAGCGGCTTGCGCCGGCGGTTGGCGCCGACCGTTCAGACCTCCTGCAGCGCAGCCGCTCGCGCAGGGCCTTCCCCGGCGGGAGCTGACAGACAAGGGGATGGCCCGGCCATGTGGCCGGGCCATCCCCTTCGGGGTGTGCGGATGTCAGGCGGGCTGGGGGGCGGGCGCAGGAGCGGGGACCTCGCGCGCCCTGCCGGTCTCGCGGAGGATCAGCAGGCCCGTGACCGCGATCAGTGCCGAGGTCAGGCCGTGGATGCCGAACGCGGCGGCCATGGAACCGTGGTGGGTCAGGACGGTGATCATGTCGCCGAACGGGGCGACGGCCACCATCAGCAGGACCCAGCCCAGGGCGCGGCGTTGGCCCGTCACCAGCAGGACGCCCATGGCCAGGCCCATCGCGTTCTCGCGGTTGCCCTTCACGTTGAGGAAGCCGCCGCCGTCGCCGGAGGGCCAGGTCGGCAGGCCGAAGCCCGGGGCGGACGTCTCGGGGGCCAGGAGGAAGGACATCCCGAGGTAGAAGCTGAACAGGACGACGGCGGTGGCCAGGACGGTGTTGATGTTCTTCAACGACATGGTCGTTCTCCTTCGAGGTTCGGACCGAGCAGGTTTCAGCCGCGGACGCGGCGGATGTGGCGGGCGTAGCGGGGGCGGCCGATGATGTGCCAGACGCCGCGTACCGGAACGGGAAGGACGGAAAGGAGCGTGGCGCGCTCGGCCGGGTTCGCGTCCTCCAGGACGAGGCCGAAGAGGGTGAGCAGGGTGAGCTTGGGCGTGTTGGCCACCAGGTGGTCGCCCAGTGAGGCCCATTCCTTTTCGGTGATGTGCTCGGCCGCGAGCGGAAGGAGGGTGGCCTCCTCGTCGTCGAGGTGTTCGAGGAGTACGGCCCGGTGGTCGGCCAGGGCCGCCACGAGCGTGTCGCGCTCGTCCGCCCCGGCGGTGGCCTCCCATGCGGGGATCGCCGCGTCCAGCCTGGCCAGCGTGGCCGCGACGCGTTCGTGCTGGGCCTCCATGCGCAGCACGATGTCGGCTTCCAGGTCCACCCGGGACAGCAGCGGCGGCCAGAGCAGCTCGTCCTCGCCCTCGTGATGGTTGTGGAGGCCCAGCCGGTAGTCGCGGAAGTGGTCGGCGATCACTTTGGCGCGAGCGGTGTCCCCCGGGGGCACCGCCGCGACGAGCTCCACCAGCAGTCGCGACTCCCGGCGGAAGACGCGGTGGACGATCTTCATGTCCTGGGTGTTGACGCTCATCCCGTTCCTGCCCTTCATCGGTTCGACGTGTCAAGGCTGCTCCCGGGTGTTTGGAAGGGACTTGGAGGCGACTTGGAAGATCCGCGTGCGTACGATGTCCCCCGTCATGGTCTTGATCCGGGTTTTGGGTTCCCTCGGCGCCGAGGTCAACGGCGAGTCCGTTCCGCTGGGCGGGCCGCGGCAGCGCGGCGTCCTGGCCCTCCTGGTCGCGGCGCGCGGACAGGTCGTGTCGGTCGACCGGATGATCGAGGATCTCTGGCGCGGCGAGCCGCCCTCCCGCGCGCTGGCCTCCCTGCAGGCGTACGTGTCCAACCTGCGCCGGCTGCTGGAGCCCGGCCGCCCGCCCCGGACCCCGGCCCGCCTCCTGGTGAGCGCCTCCCCCGGCTACGCGCTGCGGCTGCCGCCGGAGTCGGTGGACGCGTGGCGTTTCGAGGACCTGCTGGACGAGGCCCGCATGCTCACCGAGCCTCCGGCCGCCCGCGCCCGGCTGGCCGAGGCGCTGGGCCTGTGGCGGGGACCCGCGTTCGCCGAGGTCGCCGACGAGCCGTGGGCCGCCGCCGAGACCGCCCGCCTGAACGAGCTGCGCCTGGTCGCTCGCGAGCTCCACGTCGCGGCGGGCCTGCGGACGGGCGACCCCGCCTCGGTGGCCCCCGAGGCCGAGCGCCTCACCCGTGACGAACCCCTGCGCGAAGAGGGCTGGCGCCTGCACGCCCTGGCGCTGTGGAGCAGCGCCCGCCAGGCCGACGCCCTGGCGACGCTCCGCCGCGCCCGCGCCACCTTCGCCGACGAACTCGGGCTCGACCCCGGCCCCGACCTGGTCGCCCTGGAAGAGGCGATCCTCGCCCAGCGCATCGACATCCTGCGCACGGCCGTCCCCCCACCCCCGGCCACCGCGCCCCCGCCCTCGCCCTCGCCCTCGCCCTCGCACGACGCGACCCTGCATGCCGCGTCCCGGCACGACGTGTCCCCGCACCGCGCGGCCTCGTTCGTGGGACGGGAAGGCGAGCTCGCCGCACTGGTGTCGGCCGCCGGTGAGGCTGCCGCCGACGGGGTGCGCGTCGCTCTTGTCACCGGGGAAGCGGGGTTGGGCAAGTCGACGCTCCTGGAGCACCTCGGCGCGCGGTTGGAACGCGACGGCTGGCTCGTCGCCGCCGGGCGCTGTCCGGAGGTCGAGGGCGCGCCGCCCGCGTGGGCGTGGGTCGAGGCGCTGCGGGCCGTCGCCGCGACCGTTCCTCCGGGGGAGTTCGCGGAAGACCTGACGCCGCTGCTCTCCGACTCCATGCCGGTGGACGGCGACGCCGCCGCCGGGCTGTTCCGGCTGCGCCGGGCCGTGTGGGGCTGGCTCGCGGCGGCCGCCACGCAACGGCCGGTCGCCGTCGTGCTGGACGACCTGCACTGGGCGGACACGGCCACGCTGGGGCTGTTCGGCGGCGGCGTCGGTGTGCGGTCCCCGATCCTGGTCGTCGCGGCGTACCGCCAGGACGAGAGCGAGCACCTCACCGAGACGCTGGGCGCGCTCGCCCGCACCACACCGCTCCGGATCGCGCTGCCCGGGCTCGACGGCGCGGCGGTGGCCGAGCTCGTACGGGCCGAAAGCGAGGCCGACGACGCGACGGTGGCGGGGATCGCCGAACGCACCGGCGGCAACCCGTTCTATGTGCGGGAGAGCGCGCGGCTGCTGAACGGCGAGGGCGCGCTGGTCGCGCTCTCCGAGGTCCCCGAGGGCGTACGGGACGTGCTGCGGCGGCGGCTCGCACGGCTTCCCGACGGTGCGGTGCCCGTCCTGCGGCTGGCCGCGGTCGCCGGGCGGGAGAGCTCGGTGGAAGTCCTCGTGCGAGCCGCCGACACGGATGAGGACGGCGTCTTGGACGCGCTGGACGCGGGCGTCATCACCGGGCTGCTCGACGAGCCGGGGCCGGGGCGCGTCCGGTTCGTTCACGCGCTGGTGAGAGACACGCTGGTCGCCGACGCCAGCCGATTGCGCGCCACCAGGATGCACGCCCGGATCGCCGAGGCGCTGGAGGGCACCGGCGACATCGCCGCGCTGGCCCATCACCACGCACGAGCGGGGTCACCGAAGGCCGTCGGCTATTGCGTGCGGGCCGCCGAGCTGGCCGAGGCGCGCTACGCGCACGACGTGGCCGCCGCCCTCCTCGCCGACGCGGTCGCGAACTCCACCGAACCGGAGGAACGCATCAACCTGTTCGGCAGGCTGCTGCGCGCGCAGATCAGGGCCGGGGCGGTGGCGGCGGCACGGGACACGCGGCGGCGGGCCGTGGAACTCGCCGAGTCCCTCGGACGCGACGACCTGATGATCGCCGCGTTCACCGCCTGGACCGAGCCCACGCCCTGGCAGGCCCGCGCGTACGGCACCGTGGACCGGCCCATCGTCGAACGCCTCAGCCGTCTGCTCGGGCGGACGGACCTGGCACCCGAAGTGCGGTCCCGCCTGCTGACCGCGTACGCCGAGGAGCTGGCGGGCGAGGATGATCCGACGGTGATGGAGGCGGCGCGGGAGGCACTCGACCTCACCGCCGACCCCCGCCTCCGGGCCGCGGCGCTCCAGGCGCTGGCGCGCGCCTCCGGCGACAGGCCCGGGCAGGACGAGGCCTGGCGCGAACTGCTGAAGATCGGCATCGAGCACGACCTGCCCGTCTACCGCGTGACCGGGCTGCTCAGCCAGGCCACCGGCGCCGCCGTGGCCAACGATCCGGCGACCCTGCGCGGGGCGGTCGAGGAGGCCCTCGGCCTCGCGCGCACCTACCGGATGCCCGAGGCGGTCGGCGTCGCGGAGATCGCGCTGGCGACCCTGGTGCTCATCGAGGGCCGGTTCGCCGAGGCCGAACGCCTCTACACCGAGGCCACCGAACGCATGGGACGCGCCGGATCCGGCCACGCCACGGGCTTTCTCCGCTTCGCGCTGGCCGCGATCTGGCTGAACGACGGCACGCTCGGCGACCACCTGGACGAGGTGCGCGCCCTCCACGAGACGTTCGGCCCGACGGTCGCGGACCTGCTCGCCCTCGCCCTCCACGCCGCCGGCCGCGACGACGAGGCGCGGCGGGCCCGCATGTCACCGGTCCCGATCCGGCCCGACTTCTTCTTCACCTTCCTGACCACCCTGCGCGCCATGGCCGTCATCGCGCTGGACGACACCGGTGCCGCCGAGGAGTGCTACGCGGCCCTGCTCCCCCATCGCGACGGTCCTCCGGCCGGTGCCACCAACCTGGCGCTGGCCGTGCGCCCGGTCGCCCACACGCTCGGCGAGCTGGCACTGCTGCTCGGCCGCGACGACGAGGCGGCCGCCCACTTCGCCCAGGCCGCCGCCATCGCCGACCGCTGGAACGCCCCCCACTGGTCCGCCCTGGCCCGCGCGCACCTCTGACCAGCCCAGTCCGGCCGGAAGACTCACAAACCCATGTGTGGCCCCCGGGCTCGGGGCTGTTCTGTCAGGGACATCCCAGGAGGATTGGATGTCAAGCAGCGGCGCTGTGGGCCGGAAGAGGATGGAGGCTGCGTGCCGTGGACCGGTGCGTCGCAGGTGCGCAGGGTGTCGGCGGGCGGACGGCCGAACTCGGCGCGGTAGAGGGCGGCGATGGCCGCGACGGTGGCGCCGCGACCGGGGTCGGCGTTCTGGCGGCGGAACGCAGCAAGGACGGGGGCGGCGGGCAGGGCCCGTGACCGGTGCTCCTGCCCCGCAGGCCGGTCACGGGCCCTGCTCCCCCTCTACAAGGCGGGTCATCCCGCTGCGGGGTGCAGGGGGACTCGTCGCCGACACCCGCGTTCGGCCGCTCCTCCGAGGGCAACGGTGGCCGTGTGCGACCAGGACCTCACTGGTGCCAGCGTCGACGGCGTTCCTCTCCGGCGTCCTCCTGTTTTCGCCGGGGCGCGGTCATCGAAGGGTGCGTTTGCTGGATAGGGCCGCGCGTTGGGCGGCTGCCCTGGCCCGCGTTGGCTTGGGGGCGGGTAGCGTGGGGGGTGCTGTGGTCGCGTGGCCGTGTGGTCGCGCGGTGTCCCGAGAAGCCCGGCGGCTTTTCCCGCCCCTGGTTGAACGCCTGGCCCTGCGCAGTGATCGATCGCCGCGAACGGCGAGCACATCCACGTGCCTGGCGTGGGCCATGCGGTAACCGATGGTGGTGCGCGGGCGCCTGAGCGCGAAGGGCTTGAGCCCATGCCCAACACCATTTCCCACCTGCCCGCCGGACCCGCCGCTGGAACCGCTGTCGAACCCGCCGCTGGAACCGCTGTGGTGTCCCGGTTGCGGGTCCAGGTCGCCGCCCGGGACGGTGTTGCGGTGGTGACCGCGGCCGGATCGTTGGAGATGACCACCGGTCCGGTGCTGGAGGAGCAGCTGGGGCAGGCGGCCGAGCTGGCGCGCGCGGCGGTGCTGGTGGACCTGGCGGCGGTGGAGTTCCTGGACGCCGGCGGCCTGAGGGTGTTGGTGCGCTGGCATCTCGCCCTGACCCGCCAGGGGGTGCCCCTGGTGCTGTGCGGGGCCACCGGCCGCGCCACCCGGGCGATGCAGATCACCGGCCTGGACCAGGTCCTGTATGTGCGCCCCGACATCGAACAAGCCATGCACTGGCTCGACCACGGCTGACCGTCCCGGCGACCCTGGCGGCAACGTGATCCGTCCGGCCCCGGCCTGACATTCCCACCACGCGACACCTCACCGGGAGGATGGACGCCGTGAGCGACGATGCGGGTGAGAATGACGGCCAAGAGCGCGAGCTTGTGGAGCTGGTCGGCGGGCCGTAGGACGGGCACCGCCAAGCCCTGGCCACGGCCGCCGAGCTGACCGGGCCGCGTGAGGATCTGGGCGCGCTGCTGATCGAGGACGGCTGGAGCGACCGGACGCTGTACGAGCCCGCCCCCGACCGCCCAGCGGCTCGAAGGCCGGTGGAGGCCCGCCACCGCCGGTCAGTGGCCGATGTTGCGGTCGCCTGCCTCGACCAGGCCGCTCTCGTAGGCGAAGATGACGATCTGGGCGCGGTCGCGTAGGCCCAGCTTGGTGAGGATGCCGGAGACGTGCGTCTTGACGGTCGCGGGTCCGATGAAGAGCTCTTTGGCGATCTCGGAGTTGCTCGATCCGCGGGCCACGGCGGCCATCACTTCGCGCTCGCGGTCGGTGAGGCGTTCCAGGCGTTCGGCCACGGCGGTGTTGACGCTCAGCCGCCGGGCGAACCGGCCGATCAGCCGGCGGGTGATCGAGGGGGCCAGCAGAGCGCCGCCGTCGGCGACGGTGCGCACGGCGGTGGCGAGCTGGTCGGGTGGGATGTCCTTGAGGACGAAGCCGCTGGCACCGGCGTGCATCGCCCGGTAGACGTACTCGTCCGGGTCGAACGTGGTCAGGATGAGCACCCTGACGTTCCAGTCGGATGCGGCCAGGATCCGCTCGGTGGCCTCCAGGCCGTCCATGTCCGGCATCCGGATGTCCATGAGGATCACGTCGGGCCGGTGCCGGCGCGCCGCCTCGATCGCCTCGGTGCCGGTCCCGGCCTCGGCGACGACCTCGATGTCGTCATGGATCTGCAGGATCATGGCGAAGCCGCCGCGGACCAGGGCCTGGTCGTCGACGATCACGACACGGATGCTCACGCGGGCTCGCCTCCGGTGGGCAGGTGGGCGGTGACGTCGAACCCGCCGTCCGGGCGAGGCCCGGCGTCGAGTGTGCCGCCCAACAGTAGCGCCCGCTCCCGCATCCCCACGATGCCGTGGCCGCGCGTCCCGTCCTGGGCGTCTCCCGGCAGGGCGGCGGTGCCGCCGCCGTCGTCGCGCACCTCGATGACGATCTCGCCTCCGGCGGCCTCGAGCCGGACGTCGGCGTGGGCGCCGGGCCCGGCGTGCTTGAGCACGTTGGTGAGCGCCTCCTGAACGATGCGGTAGGCGAACAGGTCCACGCGAGCGGGCAGTCCGGTCGGGAGCGTGGCGAGCGACAGGGTCACCGCGACGCCCGTCGCGCGGATCTGGTCGGCGAGGCGGGGAACGTCGGCCAGACCGGGCTGGGGCTCGGGGCCGCCGTCATCGTTCTCAGGACGCAGGACGCCGAGCAGGTGGCGCAGCTCGGCCAGCGCCTGCCGTCCCTCCTCCTCGACCGCCCCCATCGCCCGCAGTGCCTGCTCCGGGATCGGGCCGTCGGCGGCGTGCGCGGCCATCGCCTTGGCCGCGCCCGCCTGAACGGTCATGACGCTCACCCGATGGGCCACCACGTCGTGCAGCTCGCGGGCGATGCGCGTCCGCTCCTCGGCCACGATGCGGACGGCCTCGGCGGCCTGTTCGGCGACGAGCCGGGCGGCGTGGCGATCGCGCAGCCGCAGACCGCGCCCCACGTACCACAGGCCGACCATGACGATGACCCCGAAGACGACCTCACTCCACGGCGCGGATTCCGTGCGCAGGTCAACGGTGACCAGGGCGACGGCCGCCATGACGCCCGAGGGCCCCCGCCATGAGTCCGGCGAGTACCGCCCGGCGCTGTACAGGGCGATGAGCACCGGGACGCCGATGAGGTTGCGCGTGGTCGGCAGCAACAGGGCCCAGGCGATCAAGGTGACGCCCAGCACGGCCACGGGTGCCCGGCGTCGCCAGTACAACGCCGTACCGGTCGCGGCGAAGACCGGCAGGGCGGCGAGGTTGAGGTCGCGAAGGGGACGGAAGGCCAGGGCGTCTCCGGGCATGTCGTGCACGAGCACCAGCACGAGGAGGACCAGCCCGGCGAGGGCGGCGTCCATGGCGCGCGGCCAGCGGGCGAAGGGCCCCCGGAGCCTTCCGGGGCGGCCCGCCGCGGCCCCGGCGGGCGGGCGGGAAGGCGGCGTTGTGCGGTTCACCAGCGCTCCACGGTGCGAGATGCGGTGCCCTCCGCGGCTTGTCGGCGGGCGCGGGGCCACCGTACGCGGGAACGGACACACCGGTCATCCGCCGCGAGGCGGAGCGGGCCTCCGCTGCGCGACGGGGATCGGTTCCGCCGGTGGACGGGCGACCGCGGCGGCCCCGGCGAGGACGGTTGGTGCGACAGCTCACCCCGGCGCACTCGCCGCCGCATCCCCCCCGAAGGAGCACCGTCATGCATCGCGTCATCCGTCGCATCGGCGACGCCAGCGCCCGCCGACCATGGCTAACGATCGGGCTCTGGACCCTTCTGGCCGTCCTGTTCATCGGGCTGGCGGGCACCGCGGGCGGCAGGTTCGCCGACGACTTCGTCGCTCCGGGCAGCCAGAGCGAACAGGCGATGGAGCTTCTGGAGGAGCGCTTCCCGCAGGCGGCCGGTGGCAGCGCCAAGGCGGTCTTCGCCGCTCCGGAGGGTGAACGGCTCGACCGCTACCGACCCGCCATCCAGGCGGCCCTCGCCCGGATCGCCGACGCCGAGGACGTGGCCGCCGTGGCCGACCCGTTCGCCACCGGCACGGTGTCGCGCGATGGGCGCATCGGCTACGCCGAGGTCACCTTCGACCGGCCCTCGGCCGGGCTCGGCCCCGAGCCGGTGAAGGCGATCACCGGCGCGCTGGAGCCGGTACGGGCCGCCGGCGCCGTCGCGGAGGTCGGCGGCGACGCCGCGTTCGTCAACGCCGAGACCGAGACCTCGGGCACCGAGGTGGCCGGTCTGCTGGCCGCCCTGGTCGTGTTGCTCGTCGTCTTCGGAACGGTCGTCGCCGCCCTGGTGCCGATCGCGATCGCGATGGTCACGGTGGCCACCGGGCTGTCCGGCATCGCGCTGCTGGCCCACGCCATGGACGTCACGAGCGCCGCGACGAGCATCGGAATGCTGATCGGTCTGGGCGTCGGCATCGACTACGCCCTGTTCATCGTGGCCCGCTACCGCCAGAACCGAACGGCCGACCAGGACAACCGCACCGCACTGTCGAACGCCATGGCGTCGGCGGGCTCGGCGGTCCTGTTCGCCGGAGGCGCCGTCGTCGTCGCGATGTCGGCGCTGCTGCTGACCGGCTTGGGCCTGCTGGCCTCGATCGGGCTCGGCGCCGCGCTGGTCGTGCTCTTCGCCGTGGCCACCGCCCTCACCCTGCTGCCCGCACTGCTGTCCCTGCTGGGCGACCGCATCGACGCCGGACGCGTCGTCCGCCGCCGCCGCTCCCCCGCCAAGCGCACCGAGGACGGGGCATGGTGGCGTCTGGCGCATCATGTCTCGGGCCGCCCCTGGCCGTATCTGCTCGGTGCATCGGCGCTGCTGCTCACGCTCGCCGCCCCGGCGCTGTGGATGCAGACCGGCTTCCCCGACGCCGGTGACGACAGGACGAGCACGACCCACCGCCGCGCGTACGACCTGCTGGCGGAGGGCTTCGGCCCCGGCCACAACGCCCCGCTGCTGCTCGTCGCCGACCTGCGCCGCCCGGGTGTGACCGCCCAGACCATCCCCGACCTCACCGAACGTCTCGCCGCCGACCCCGGCATCGCCGCGGTGGGCTCGCCGCGGACCTCGCCCCAGGGGGACGCGGTCGTCGTGCCCGCGATCCCCACCAGCGCCCCCGCGGACGCCGAGACCTCCCGGACGCTGGAACGCGTTCGCGACCTGGCCCCCGCCAACGTCGCCGTCTCCGGCATGACGGCCATGACCGACGACCTCACCCGGCAGCTCGACAAGACCCTCCCGATCTTCATCGCCGCGGTCCTGGCCGTGTCGTTCCTGCTGCTGATGGTGCTGTTCCGCGCTGTCGTCGTGCCGCTGAAGGCCGCCGTCATGAACCTGCTGTCGATCGGCGCCGCCTACGGCGTCGTGGTCGCGGTGTTCCAGTGGGGGTGGTGCGCGGACCTGTTCGGCCTGGACGGAACGTACGTGATCGCCTCACCGCTGCCCACGATCTTCTTCGCGGTCCTGTTCGGCCTGTCCATGGACTACGAGGTGTTCCTGCTCTCCCGCATCCGCGAGAGCTACGACGCCACCGGCGACAGCACCGAGTCGGTCGCGCGCGGCTTGGCGGGCACCGGCCGGGTGATCACCTCCGCCGCCCTGATCATGACGGTGGTCTTCCTCGGCTTCGTCGCCCACCCGTCACCGCTGGTGAAGATGCTCGGCCTGGGCCTGTCCACGGCGATCCTGCTCGACGCCACGGTCGTCCGGATGCTCCTCGTGCCCGCGACCATGGCCCTGCTGGGCAAAGCCAACTGGTGGCTCCCCCGCTGGCTCGACCGCCGCCTCCCCCACCTGACCGACCCGGCCACCGAGCCCCTCCCCGGCACCCCCGCATCGGCTCCGGCGCCCGCCGCCCGCTGAGAAGAACGCCCAGGTGACCAGCGCGAGAGCGGCCCCGAGCACGGTGGCGTCGAACAGCGCCGTCGTCGCGGCCGCTCCCAGCGCGGAACCGAGCGGGTAGAAGACCATGTCGGCCCCGATCGCGGCGCTGGCGCGGTCAGGGCGGGCGGTCGCGAGGGCGTGCTGGTTCGGGTGCCGTCAACGGACGTGTCATCAATGGCGCAGGTGTGTTCGCAAACCTTCACACCTGCGGACTCCTCGCTTCGATCTGGTGGTACGGACGAGCAGGAGCACCGAGGGGCCCGCCAGCCCAGTGGCGCCGTCCCCCACCCGAGAGGCCTGGCCGCCGCCCAGGCTTCTCCGCGTTCAGCAGGCTCGCCGTCCCCGGCCGCCACCTCTCCCTCGCCCCAGTTGAGCAGGATCTGGTAGGCGGTGACGCCGGTGGCCCCGCACAAGGCGATCATGGGGAGATCACGGTGCCGGGGCAGGCGGACCTTCGCCAGCGGCGCCGCCAGCAGCAGCGCCACGGTCGCGATCGCGATCCGCAGGAACGACAGCGCCTCCACCCCCAGGCCGTCGATACTGGCGCTGCTCTGCGACACGCTCGCGTTGTGGTGGGGACCGGCGCTGGCGGAGCTCTCGGTGGTGAATGTCCGCAACGGGCGGACGCTGCTGGATGTCCGGTCGGTGAGCTGGGGCGCGGGCGGCCGTGTGTTCGTCTCACGGTTGTTCGATGAGCACACGGCCACCCGCGCCGATCCGCCGTCTTTCGGTCGTCGCTCGGAGGTCGACGCTGGCGCCGGAGCACCACGGTGATGTCGCCTCCGGCCTTCCGACGGTCAGTCGCTACTGGCCGTTCGGAACCTCACGGGTCATGTCGGGCGAGATCAGTGGGCGGGCTCGCCGAACCAGCGGGAGAGGTGGTCGTCCAGGTCCTGCTGATCGTCGCCGATCCAGGCGATGTGGCCGTCGGGGCGTAGCAGGACGCACGGAACATCCAGTGCCGCGGTGGGGTCCGCGAGGTGGTCGACCCGGTCTGACCAGCCGCCGACGGTCAGGCGTTCGGTGCGGTCCAGCAGCAGGCCGCGGCCGTGGCGCAGCAGGTCGTAGAGGCGGCCCTGTTTCACGTCGATGTCGCGCATGCGGCGGCCGAGCAGGTCGGGTCCTTCGCCGAAGTCGTAGCGGATGCCGATCGCGGTGATCTTCTCGATCAGATGGCGGTTCACCTCGTTGAAGTCCATCAGTTCGGTGAGCAGCCTGCGCACGGCCCGCGGGCCCGGTTCGGTGGACAGCAGTTCCATCTGGGCGCGGGTGTTGTCCAGCACGTCCTCGGCGACCGGGTGGCGTTCGGCGTGGTAGGTGTCCAGCAGTGTTCGCGGCGCCCAGCCGCGGATCTGCGCGGCCAGTTTCCATCCGAGGTTGAACGCGTCCTGGACGCCCAGGTTGAGGCCCTGCCCGCCGATGGGAGGATGGATGTGCGCCGCGTCCCCGGCCAGTAGCACCCGCCCGACCCGGTAGCGTTCGGCCAGCCGGGTGGCATCTCCGAAGCGGGACAGCCAGCGCGGGGAGTGCACACCGAAATCGGTGTTGGCGATGGCGCGCAGCTGTCGTTGGAAATCCTCGAGGGTGGGCGGTTCCGTACGGTCGCTGACTCCCGCGGCGGGGACGATGACGCTGTAGCTTCCTCTGCCGAAGGGCCTGAGCGAGAGTCGCTGGTGGGTCCCGCCGACTTCGGCCAGCTTGGCGGCGATCTCCTCCTGCGGCACGCCCACCTCCATCTCGCCCATCAGCGTGTCGTTCCGCGAGGGCTCGCCGGGGAAGCCGACGCCGAGCAGCTTGCGCACCGTGCTGCGCGAGCCGTCACAGCCGACGAGGTAGCGCGCACGCAGCCGTTCCCCGTCGGCCAGCTCGACGGTCACCCCCTCGTCGTCCTGTTCGAGACCGGCCACCGCGCGTCCGCGGCGGACCTGCGCGCCCAGTTCGACCGCGTGTTCTTCGAGCAGGCGCTCGATGATCGGCTGCGGGATGCCCAGCAGATAGGCGTGCGCGGAGTCCAGGCCCTGGGGCGCGGGTTTGTTGATGGCGGCGAAGAACCCGGCGGCCGGGCGCCGTCTCCCGTGTTCGAGAACGCGGTCCAGCAGCCCGCGCATGGCCAGCAGTTCGAGACTGCGCATGTGCAGGCCGACGATGCGGACGAACGACTTGGGCCCGGTTTCCTTTTCCAGAACGAGTACCCGCACGTCGTGCAGCCGGAGTTCGGCGGCCAGCATCGCGCCGGTCGGCCCGCACCCGGCGATGACCACATCGAACGTGCGGGGCGCGCGATCGGCGCCGGAGGCCGGTGACCCGAGAACCGCGGGCGCGTCGCCCGTGGTGAGGTCGCGCTCGACCGTGTCGTTCGACGACGGCTCGGCGGTGGGTTGAGGAGGGTGCATGGGTGTTGCCTTTCGGGAGTGCCTTGTGGGTGAGGCGCTCCCGGCGACACCTACGTCGATCGCCCGACCGTGACCGGAAGGGGGAGCACCCACATCGATACAGCGTTCATGGGTCTCACCTCCTTGGGCGGTGTCACGGACGCCCGCAAGCTACAAGCGCGAGCATCACCCCGTCCAATCCTTTTCCAGCGACGTGACCACGACTCCGGTGCCGGCCCACCTGGACGTGGCGCTGCGGGCACGGTAGCGGTCGCTCACGGCACAGAACCCGCCGCTGGGCCGCGACCCGGGTCGAGCTCTTCGACCCGGCCCCCGCGGGACCCCTCCTGGTCGAGGACGGGGACGTCCTGATGTCGGTGTCCGCCGACGGCACCGTGGCGGCGCGGGTCACCGGCCTGACCCCCGCCTCCATCACCCGCCTTCCCGCCCCCACCGAAGGACGAACCAGTGCCCGACCTGCGTACCAGAAAGCTCGATAACCTGTTCCGTCTCCTCGACACCGACCACGACGGCAAGGTCTCCCGGGCCGACTTCGAGCACGCGGCCGACCGCGTCGCCCACCACGCGGAGCTGGCCGCGTCGCTCTGTCCGCCCGGACCCGTCGGACGC
Organism: Actinomadura kijaniata; assembly: GCF_014138665.1. Lineage (NCBI taxonomy): Bacteria > Bacillati > Actinomycetota > Actinomycetes > Streptosporangiales > Thermomonosporaceae > Actinomadura > Actinomadura kijaniata. The sequence goes on along the minus strand of NZ_JACJIA010000006.1, from coordinate 162,015 downwards.
GAGCGGTTCCACCCGCCGCGCGCCCCCTCCTCCCCCGGCCTGACCTCGCTGGCCGGGGCCGTCGCGGCGGCCTGCGACTCCGACAGCGACGCCGGTCTTCACCGCGGAGGTGCTGCACCGCGGCAGGCCGTCGGACTCGACCTTGGCGCGGTTACGCCGGCACCTCTCGCCGCGCCAGATCGTGGAGCTGCTGATCGTCACCGGGGTCTACACCATGATCGGCCGCATCACGACGGCGCTCGCCTTGGCCCCCGACACGGTGAACCCGGAGTCGGCTCGGAACTGGCCCCATGACCTGTACGGGTTTCCTGAACCCGACCATCGATGAGGCGGACCAGCGCCGCGTCCCGCCCCGCCGCGTCCGGGCCGGGACGCGGCGGGTAGCCGGACGGTGTGGAACGCCCATGAGCTGCGACGCCGTCCTCCCTGTGCGGCTCGCCGTAGCCATCGGGGGCCGGGCCGGGTCGTCGGGTGCAGGTGGTTCGCGCCGCCCTTGGTGGGGTGGCGCCGCGGCCGGTTGCGGATCGTTCAGGGTCTGCGGCCGTGGAAGGTGCGGCGCAGGTCGTTCACCCAGGCGTCGGGGTTCTCCCAGGGGATGAAGTGGCCACCGTGGTCATGGGCGTTGACGTTGACGTGGTTGAACCAGTCGGCCTGCGGGCCGGTCTTGAACGCCTGGACGCGCTCGTCGGCGGTGTGGATGCCGGGCGGGTTCTCGTAGGTGACGAAGGTGAGGCCGACCGGAGTCTGCACGACCGGGGTGCGGTCGTGGGCGGGGGTCCAGGGGTAGCGGTTGGCGTTGGCGTAGTAACGCATCGACGTGGCGATGGAGTTGTTCACCCAGTAGATCGTGGTATGGGTGAGCAGGTCGTCCTTGGTGAAGACGGACTCGAGGTCGCCGCCGTTGTCGCTCCAGGTGTTCCAGCGCTTGAGCAGCCAGGCGAGCAGTCCGGCGGGCGAGTCGCTCAGCCCGTGGGCCAGGGTGGCGCCGTCGAGCATGTGCACGGCGAGGTGGGACGCCCAGCGGTGGTCCAGTTCGATGATGCGGGCGCGGACGTCGGCGGGCTGGTCGTCGGTGAGGGGCCGGTTGTGGGCGAAGTCCCAGGCGCGGGGGCCGTTGAAGAAGTCGAGCGGCAGCCCGGAGCCGATGTGGATGCCGTACAGCTCGTCGGCGTACTTGTGGCCGAGCTGGCTGGAGACGATTCCGCCGATGTCGCAGCCCCCGGCGGCGTACTTCTCGTACCCCAGGGTCTCGGTCATCAGGGTGTGCCAGAGGTCGGCGACCTTCCAGAAGTTGACGTCCGGGAAGCCGGTGAGCGGGCCGGGGAACCCGAAGCCGGGCAGGGACGGCACGATGACGTCGAACGCGTCGGCGGGGTCCCCGCCGAACGCGGCCGGGTCGGCGAGCGGGTCGATCACCTTGGACCAGTGCCAGAACGTCCACGGCCAGCCGTGGGTGAGGATCAGCGGGATCGGGCGGGGGCCGCGGCCGGGCTTGCGCATGAAGTGCACCGGGACGCCGGCGACGCTCACCTGGTAGTGCTCGTAGGCGTTGATGGCGGTCTCGGCCTTGCGCCAGTCGTAGCCGTCCCGCCAGTAGGAGACCAGTTCACGGAGGTAGCTGTCCGGAACGCCGTAGGACCAGTCCCCGTTCCCCTCGTCCAGCGGCGGACGGGTCAACGCGAGACGGGCGCGCAGGTCATCGAGGACCTCGTCGGGCACGTGGATGGGGGTGGGTTCCAGGGGAAAGGCGTGCGGAGTGGTCAAGACGTGGTTCCTTACCTGGGTGAGCGGGAGCGGTGTCGTCGGCCGGTGGGGTGGCGGGAAAGGCCGGGCAGGCGACCGGTGCGCTCCTTTCGCCGCGACTCGGACCGCCGTGGCACCGGCGCGGACACTCAACGATTGTGACGACAGGACCTTTCCCCATTCTCTCCGGGGCGGCGCGCGTAGGTGATCATTCATGGAGCACGCCGCCGCGCGGCGGACCTCCACCGGCGCGCCGACCGGCTCGTCGCGGAACCCGCCGCGATGGGTGCGCCGCTTCTGGACCTGCGTGAACAGGCGCCGCGCGGCGCCGTCGTCGCCGAGGGTCGTCGGCCTGCCCAGGTGGATGTCGGCGACCAGGTGCGGCTTGTCGGGGTCGGGTAGCACCACGGCCTCGGGCCGGTGCTCCAGGGCCCGTAGCGCCAGGCACAGCGTGTGCAGCGCCGCTCCGCAGCTGATCATCATCTCGCGGCCGGTGGGGTCGGCGGCCTCCAGTCGCCGGTCGGCGTCGGCGCGCAGGCTGATGCGGGACCCGCGTACCGAGAACCGCCACGGCTGGGTGTTGTGCACCGAGGGCGCGCAGACGGCGGCGTCGATCGCCTGCCGGATGTCCTTGTCGAGCTGCTCCGGCAGTGCTGTGACCGGAAAGGTTCACCGGGTCGCCGGTCCTGCTCGTTTCGTGAATCGCCGTTGAGCATCGGGCGTTCCGTTTCGTAGCAGCGGCAGCTTGGAAACCCGTTCACCCCGTAGGACCGGATCACCTATCGTGCCTGCTGTGCAGATCACCACGCTGGATCCTCGGCCACGGTCCTACGGTCAGGGCGCTGTGGTCACCGACGCCACGAGGCTGGTGTTCGTGAGTGGCCAGGTCCCGGAGGACGAGACCGGTCACGTCCCGGAGGACTTCGACAGCCAGTGCCGGCTGGCCTGGCGCAACGTACTGTCCGTGCTGGAAGCCGCGGACATGACCGTGCGCAATCTGGTGAAGGTCACCGTCTTCCTGTCCGACCGGCGCTACCGGGAAGCCAACGCCCGAATCCGCCACGAAGTCCTCGGTGACCACAGTCCCGCCCTGACCATCATCATCACCGGCATCTACGACGAGGCCTGGCTGCTGGAGATCGAAGCAGTCGCGGCGGCCTGAGCGTCGGATTCCTGGCCTTGCAAGGGAATCGTGGCTCGTGTGGCGTCGCGCGGATCGGACCGGTCGAAGGAACGATGCGCGATCCCCAACGGGAAAGGCCCGGCGGGCTCATCGGCGAGCGCACGACAACGATGGCGAACGCGGTGATCGGTCGACGAGGCGGTCTTGTCACTCGCACGCCCCTGCGGTTCGCGCTACCGTCGCTGTCGATGCCCCTATGTCATGCGCGGAGGTCGGAGGTGATCACGGTGCACCCGGTCTTACGACAGCCCCAGCCCGGGGCGTCGCGGAGCCGAAAGGTGACCGTATGAGTAAGACCGACAAGACGCGGCCCTGGTGGGTGCGGATGGCCGACGCGCCGATGGTGACCTGTGTGCCCGTGCATGACCATCGGTTCGGGCCGTGCACGCTGCCGGACGAGATCACCGCCGACAGCGCGTCCCTGAACCAGCGCACCAGTGGCTGCCACTGGCGCGCCACCGCCTACTACGTGTTCGACTGCGGTGGCGTCGGCGGGGGCCGGGAGGGGTATCTCCTTCGGCGCCAGGACCGCCGCCGCAGCCGTCACCAAGCGCGCCGTGAGCTGCGCGCCTGGCGCGGCGAGGACTGAGGGAAGGCAGAGGGCCCGCATAGTGGCGGGCCCCGTTCTTTTTCCGTCCGCCGGCAATCGCCGCTTCACCGAAGGGTTCCAGGCCCGGTCTGGGCCAAGCGGCCGGCGCCCACGACGGTCACGGCTTGGAGTCGCTGCACGGCGATGAGGACCGCCCCGTCTGCGCCGTCGCGGGATCACGGCACGTATCACCCACCGGGGCGTCGAGCGCCGTCCTGGGCGTGAAGCAGGCCAAGACCCGTCAGGATCCAGAGCTGTTCGCCGCCCATGGAATCCTCGCGGCCGCCCACAGCAGCGCCGTCACCGATCACGGCGGCGACTTGCCGGGCCACCTGGCGTCCCATTGAGGCGGACGCGGTGCGGGTGCCGGGCATGGAGGTCGCGGGCGTGGTCACCGGCATCGGCCCCGCCGTCGGCCGAACGGTCGGTTGGGAAGCTGCTGAGGGTCTGTCGTGGGCCCGGACCTTCACACAACGCAAGTCCCAGAAGGGGCTTCTCCCTTCTTTTGCGTGAGAACGGGTCCTGAGAACGTATCCGGGTTCGGTAAGGGCCCGACCCGTCGGCGGGCGTCGTGCCCACCTCGGTGTCCGGGCCGATGAGCGCGTGGGTTCAGCCGGTGGAGGACACCAGCCCGACCCGGTAGGCGAGGACGACGGCCTGGACGCGGTCGCGCAGGCCGAGTTTGGCCAGGATCCTCGACACGTAGGTCTTGACCGTCTCGGGGGTGATGAAGAGCTTCGCGGCGATCTCCGCGTTCGACAGCCCCTCAGCGATCTGCCGGAGCACCTCCAGCTCGCGCGGGGTCAGTACCCGTATCACGTCCTCCCTGGCCGGCCGGGCGGTATCGGCCGGGCGCAGGTGTTCGGCGAAGTGGCCGATGAGGTGGCGGGTGACGGCGGGGGACAGCAGGGCCTCGCCCCTGGCGACCGTCCGAATGCCGTTGACCAGCTCCGCCGGGGGCGCGTCCTTGAGGAGGAAGCCGCTGGCCCCGGCACGCAGCGCGTCGTAGACGTAGGCGTCGACGTTGAAGGTGGTGACGACCAGCACCTTGGGTGGTGCCTCGGCGTCGGGACCGGCCAGTTGCCGGGTCGCCTGGATGCCGCCGAGCAGGGGCATCCGGATGTCCATCACCACCACGTCGGGACGCAGGCGCTCTGCGGCCTGGATCGCCTCGTGCCCGTTCTCGGCCTCTCCGACGACCTCCATGTCGGGCTGGGCGGAGAAGATGGTGACGTAGCCGGTGCGCACCAGTGCCTGGTCGTCGCAGACGAGTACACGGATCGGTGGCGGTGCGTCGCTCACGGGGTCACTCCGATGCGGGCTTGGACGGAATCGTGGCGTGGACCTCGAACCCGCCTTCGGGCCGGGGTCCGGCCTCCAGTTCACCATCGACCATCCGCGCCCGTGCGCGCAGCCCCGCCAGTCCACGCCCGCCCGCGGAGTGCGGCTTCAGCACGGCAGGTGCGGCCGCCGGGGAGGCGGTGGGCCCGTCGGTGGTCACCTTGATCTCGATGCGCTCCTCGCCGTGCCGGACCAGGACCCGTGTCGCCTGCCCGGCGGCGTACTTCATCGCGTTGGTGAGCGCCTCCTGCACCACCCGGTACGCGGCCAGCTCCACGGCCACGGACTGCGCTCGCCGCTCGCCCTGTTCGCTGAACTCGATCGGCTGCCCCGACCTGCGGGCCTGTTCGACCAGGTCCCCGAGCCGTCCCAGAGCGGGTGCCTGGTCCGCGCGCGCCGGGTCCGCGGACGCTGACTCGCCGGTCGCCTCCAGCACGCCGAGCAGGTATCGCAGCTCTGTCAGCGCCCGGCGGCCGGTGTCGCTGACGGCCGAGAGCCCCTCGCCGACCTTGTCCGGTGCGGAGGTGAGCAGGAACTGCGCCGCGTCCGCCTGGACCACCATGGCCGTCACATGGTGGGTGACCACGTCGTGCAGCTCGCTGGCGATCCGTGCCCGTTCTGCGGCCGTGGCCACTTCGGCGGCCAGCCGCCGCCGCTCCGCCTCTTCCGCCCGTCGTGTGCGCACAGTGCTCCCCACCAGCCAGAACGCGGCCAAAGTCAGATAGAACGCGAGATAGTCCGCGATGCCCTGCGGTGAGCCGAAGCGGTCCAGGACCAGGGCCAGCACGACATAGCCCGCACTCACCGCGCCCGCCAGACCACGGCGGAAGCGGACCTGGTGGGCCCCGGCCGAGTACAGGGCCAGATACAGCCCCAGACTCCCGAACGTCGTGGCGAAGCCCAGCGCCTGGTGCGCGGCGAACGCGCCCGCGATGACGGCCAGACAGCCCGCGGGCCACCGCCGGCGGGCCGCCAGCGGCAGGGTCTGGGCCAGGATCAGCCCGACGCTCAGCGCGCTCGCCGGCCGCTCGGGCAGATCCCCGATCTGGGCTCCGATGTTGGACAGGGTGGGCACGAAGGCCGACAGGGCCAGCACCAGGGCCAGGACGCCGTCCTTGAGGAAGGCGTCCCGCCCCTCCCACCAGTCGAGCGGCGCCCGGAGCAGCGGACGGCTCCAGGGCGCCTGAGGGGACATCACTACCGTTTCCTCCGGTCAGCCGGTCTGGGTGTGTCGTGCGGATCGACGGGGCGGCAGACGCCCGCCGCGGCGGGCGAGGACGAACATTGCGGCGGCGAGCAGCACACCGATGACGACGGACACCAGCGCCGCCTCCAGGCCGAAGCCACCGCCGGTCAGCACGGCCGGGCCATGCACGTCGACGGTGAACAGACCCTCGGAGGCGTGCCCGGAGACCGGGATGCCGAGCAGCTGCTCGGTGGTGTTCCAGGCGAAGTGCAGACCCACGACGAACCAGATGCTACGCCGCCACAGGAACGCGGCGCCGAGCATCACGCCGGCCTCCAGAGCGATCGCCAGCGCGCTCCACGCATTGGCGTCCGGAGCGCCCAGATGGGCGACGCCGAAGAACAGCCCGGTGATCACGATGGCGGCCCGGCTGCCCCACAGCTGCTCCAGGGCCTGCAGCGCGAGACCGCGGAACACCAACTCCTCGGTGACCGCGGCGCCGATCTGCACCATGACCGCGGACCAGACGACCGCCATGAAGCCATCGTCGGCCCAGGAGAACGAGTAGCCCCCGAACGCCGTGATCAGCAAGACGGACACCAGAACGAAGCCCAGGCCGAGCGCGCCGCCCAGCAGCGCCTCCCGGCCGGCTCCCCGCCGGGCGATCTCCGGCGTCGCGCGTCGCGCGACACGGCGCATGACCAGCCAGTACACGGCCACCGCGGCCACCGCGCCCAGCGCCGGAACCGGACCCGGACCCGTGGCGGTCAGGCCCGAGACCAGGCCGATGCCGACCATGCCCGTCAGCATCCAGCCGAGCGGAGAGCGGACGATCCGGTTGAGACGACCGCCGCGAGCGTGGGGACCGCCGGGGCCCGTGTCCGGGCCGGGGCTTTCGGCGTGCCGTTCGGTGGACGGTGTATTCATCGTGGCCTCCCCTGTAGTGGTCGCACGGGCTGCGACCTGCAACTACGCTAGGAATCCGGCGCCGTCCGCGAATCACCCGCACATGGACAGCCCCGGTAGCTCTCGCGGGGGATGCGTCCCGGGAAAGGATCGGGCACTGGCCTCGTAGGTGAGAAGCGGCGGCGTTCCGATGAGGCGGGGACGGGGCGGGGCTCAGCGCCCGTTTCTGACCGGGCAGCCGCGCGAGGGCTGTCGGCGGCGCGCACCCCAGCCACCACGACGTCAGCCGCTCCGCAGGCTCCTGCCCGGATCAGCGAACGCCACCTCCCGCCGGAGTCCGAAGATCCCGGTTCGGATGTCTGCGCGGCCTATCCGTTCGGTGTTTCCGGGGGGCTACGGCGGCGACCCCTTCACGGCCGGGCCGTGACCACCGCAGGGGCGGGGGCGCGGCGGGTCTTGTCGTAGGCGGGGTCGATGGTGCCGAACAGCCGGTCCCAGATGGTGGTGTAGAAGCCCAGGTTGACGCGGCCGTCGGCGTGGTGACCGGCGTGGAAGGAAGGGGTGGCCACCCACCGGAACAGCCGGCCGCCCCGCAGCCGGGCGGGCAGCGGCTCCACGCCCAGGTGCCCCAGCGTCCCGAACGCGGCGTTCAGGACGACGTAGCCGGCCAGCGCCCAGCCCGAGATCGTCCACAGCGACAGCACCGCCAGCCACATGCCGCCGAACCCCAGCACCTCAAGCGGGTGCAGCGCGAACAGCGTCAGCGGACGCGGGTCGTCGAAACGGTGGTGCAACCGGTGGACCAGGGCGTAGACCGTCCGGTGGTGGGCCGCGGCGTGCCCGGCGTACATCGCCGCGTCCATCACCAGGGTGAACCCCACCAGGTCGACCAGCACTCCGAGGCCGGTGAACCCCTCCAGCCGCAGGATCCCGTGACGCCACAGCCACCATCCCGCCACGGCCACCCCGGCGTTGAGCACGGTCGTCATCACCGCCAGCGCCACCTCCAACCGGGTGACCGGCGGGGAGAGGGTGGGGAGCGTGGATCGGCGTGCCAGCCGTCCACCGGCCATGACACACGCCCCGGTCAACGCGAAGTTGAACGCCAGCGACAACGCCGTCACGGTGAGGGGGTCGAGTTCCCTCGCCCACTGGGACAGACCGCTCACGGCACCACCTCCCGCCGGGGAGGGTGAGTATCCCACGCGGCTCCGACACTTCGGCGGGGCCGGTCAAAGGGACGCGAACCCCAGGGCGCGGCCGGCCTCGCGCAGGCCGTCGCGGGCGTCGGGGTGCGCGACGTGGTCGATCAGCTGCCGGGCCTGTTCGGCGGCGTCGCGGCCCCAGATCGTGGCGGTGCCCTGCTCGCTGACGACGAAGCTGTGCTGGAAGGAGGTCGCCGGGCCGGTCAGGCGCGGCACCACCGTCGACACCCCGGCCTTGGGGTGCCAGGAGGGCAGTGCGATGATCGCCCGGCCGCCGGGCGAGTGCAGCGCGCCGACCACGAAGTCGCTCTGGCCGCCGAAGCCGGAGTAGATCGCCCCGTTCACGCGGCTGGCGTTGGCCTGGGCGAACAGGTCGACCTCCAGCGCGGAGTTCACCGACACCAGGCGCGGCTGCCGCGCGATCAGGCCCGGGTCGTTGGTCTTCTCGGTGCGCAGCATCCGCACCCGGTCGTTGCGGTCGACCCAGTCGTACAGTTCCTGGCCGCCGAAGGCGAACGAGGCGGTGATGGGCGCTTGGGTGTCCAGCGCTCCGGCCTTCTCCAGGGCGAGCACGCCGTCGCTGAACATCTCCGACCACACCGCCAGGCCGCGGCGGTCGCGCAGCGACTCCAGGACCGCGTCGGGGACCGCTCCGATCCCCAGTTGCAGCGTGGCGTTCTGCGGGACCAGGGCGGCGACCCGTTCGGCGATGGTGCGGGAGACCTCGCCGGGCGGCCTGGGGGTCGGCGACGGGAGCGGCTCGTCGACCTCGATCGCGTAGTCGACCTCCTGCTCGGCGAGGACGGCGTCCCCGTGGGTGTAGGGCATGCGGCGGTTGCACTGGGCGATGACCAGACCGCCGCGCGCCCGCACCGCCTCGATCGCCGCCGGCAGGATGTTGACCTCGATGCCCAGCGACACGGTGCCGCCGGCCGGTGGGGACGTCTGCACGATCACCACGTCCGGTGGCAGCTCCCCTTTCAGCAGGAGCGGGACCAGCGACAGGCGCGAGGGCAGGTACCGCAGTCCCCGGCGGCCGCGCATGCCCGCGCCCACGAAGGGGGTCTCCAGCACGACCCCGGCGCGGTCGGGCAGGTCCCCCTGGGCGTTCAGCATGAACAGCCGGTACTCGGCGACCGCCTCGTCCAGGATCTCCAGGGCCCGCCCGGGGGTGGCGAAGTTGCCGCCGGCCACCACCCGCGGGCTGCCGGGCAGCCGCGCCAGCACCGCGGCCAGTTGTGACTCGGAGATGATCCGCACCGGTCCCCCTTCGTCGGCGTCCTCGCCGTCGCTTCCATGATCGCATCCGGTCGGTCAGGGGTGGTCGCCCGGTGGGGTCAGGCGTCGTGGTGCCGGATGCGCCGCCCGGTGATCCGGGTGGGGACGATCCGCAGGAACGCCTCCTCCCCGCCGGGCCAGGGCCGCACGTCGGCCTTGAGCACCGCGGCGCGCTCCCCCTCGATATTCGCGACAAGCCAGGCGGATCGGTGTGCCGGCACCTGCCCCATGAGGCGTTCGCTTTCCCCCGTGGGAGCTTCCCGCGTCGCCGGCATCGACGGCCGGGGCGTCCACTACTGCTTCTGCGACCGAGCCCACCGCGCCCTCGACCGTGCCCGGCCGGCAGGCCGATGGCTGCGCGCCATCGGCCTGCCGGTCCCGTGCCCTGTGCGGCCCGGTTGGAGGGTTAGCCCAGGCTCCGGAAGAACGCCCGGAGGTCGGTGATCATCAGGTCGGGGGCCTCCAGGGCCGCGAAGTGGCCGCCCCGCTCGAACTCCGTCCAGCGCACCACGTTGTGCGTCTGGTCGGCCAGCGGGCGGACCGAGAAGTCGGTGGGGAACACCGCGACCGCGGTCGGCACCGTTCCGCGTTCCTTGGGCGCCCACATGGTGAAGTCGTTGAACCGCTCGTAGTAGGTGTGCGCCGCCGAGCCCGCGGTGCCGGTGAACCAGTAGATGCTCACGTCGGTGAGGATCCGGTCCCGGTCCACCGCGTCCTCGGGGAGCTTGGCGGCCGGGGCGGTCCAGTCCTTGAACTTCTCCACGATCCAGGCGAGCTGACCGGCGGGAGAGTCGTGCAGCGCGGCCGCGATCGTCTGCGGGCGCGTGCCCTGGAGCTGCATGTAGGCGCCCAGCTTCTCCTGCCACTCCTTCATCCCGGCCAGCCGCTCCCGCTCGGCCTCGCTCAGCGAGCCCATGACCGCCGGGTCGCCGTTCGGGAACGTGAGCAGGCCGTTGACGTGCACACCGATGACACCGTCCGGTGCGGCGCTCCCCACCAGCGGGGCGATGAACCCGCTGACGTCGCCGCCCTGCACGCCGTACCGGTCGTAGCCGAGCCTGGACATCAGTTCCGCCAGCGCCGCGGCGGTGCGGCCGTCGGTCCAGCCGGGACCGGGCAGCGGGCCGGAGAAGCCGTACCCCGGCAGCGACGGGATCACCAGGTGGAAGGCGTCGGCGGCCTCGCCGCCGTGGGCCACGGGATCGGTGAGCGGGCCGATGAGGTCGAGGAACTCCACGATCGAACCGGGCCAGCCGTGCAGCAGCAGGAGCGGAGTGGCGCCGGGCTCGGCGGAACGCACATGCAAAAAGTGCACCTGCGCGCCGTCCACGACGGTGGTGAACTGCGGATAGGCGTTGAGCGCCGCCTCCTGGGCGCGCCAGTCGAAGCCGTCGGCCCAGTAGGTGGCCAGCTCCCGCAGGTAGCCGGTCGGCACACCGCGCTCCCACCCGGTGCCGGGCGGCTCGGGGACCCAGCGGGTACGGCGCAGCCGCTCGTGCAGGTCGTCCAGGTCGGCCTGCGGGATCTGGACGCGGTAGGGCTGGATCTCGTTCGTCATGTCCGTCACGATATTGATAATTGGTGACAGTTTCAGGCACCGATTGCGGCGACAATGGTGCCCATGTTGGAGACTTCCGCGCGACTGCTGCGCCTGCTGTCGCTGCTGCAGGCGCGCACGGACTGGACCGGCACCGAACTCGCCGACCGGCTGCAGGTCGGCCTGCGCACCGTGCGGCGCGACGTCGAACGGCTGCGCGAGCTGGGCTACCCGGTGAACGCCACGCCGGGCGTGGCCGGCGGGTACCGGCTCGGGGCGGGCGCCGCCCTGCCGCCGCTGCTGCTCGACGACGAGGAGGCCGTGGCGGTGGCGATCAGCCTGCGCACCGCCGCGACGGGCAGCGTCGCCGGCCTGGAGGAGGGCGCGGTACGGGCGCTGGCCAAGCTCCAGCAGCTCCTGCCCGCCCGGCTGCGGCACCGGGTGGAGGCGTTGCGCACGGCGACCGTGGCACTGCCCGGGGCGGCCGATCCGCAGGTCAGCGCCGATCTGCTGGCCGCGGTCGCCGCCGCGTGCCGCGACCGGCGCCGGATCCGGCTGCGCTACCGGGGACGCGACGGCCTCACCACGCGCGAGGTCGAGCCGCACCAGCTGGTGCACACCCCGCGACGGTGGTACCTGGTGGCATGGGACGTGGCCAAGGCCGACTGGCGCACCTTCCGGGCCGACCGGATCCAGGAACCGCTCGGATCACCGGGGGCACGCTTCACACCGCGCACGCCGCCCGAGCGGGACACCGCCGCCTATGTCTCGCACGCCATCACCTCGGCGCCGTACACCTACCAGGCCCGCATCCTCTTCCACGCCCCGCTGGAGACGGTGGCGCCCCGCACCTCGCCCGGCGCCGGACGGCTGGAGGCCGTGGACGCGCGCACCTGCCTGTTCACCGCCGGCTCGAACTCGCTGCGCGAACTGGCGGTGCACGTGGCGGTGAAGGGGTTCGACTTCGAGGTGCTGGACCCGCCGGAGCTGATCCCGGTGCTGCGCGAGGTCCGCGACCGCCTCGACCGGGCCGCGACCCTGTCGAACCCCGATTCCAGCTGATCCCCACGCGCACGACAGGAAAGCCGACCGCCCAGCCGGTCACGCTGCCCCCTGGCCGAACCCCACCCGCGACCGCCCGCCCCCGAAGCCAAAACCGAACCGGCCCGCCACTACCTGGCCGTTCAGAACACACCGGCAAGCAGCCCCCACGGCACGCGGCAGGGAGCCTCAGCGACACCTCACCCCGGCACCAAAAGGTCGACATCCGAGGTCGGAGAACCAGAAAGCGCGCAGGTCAGCGCCGACCGGATCGGCTGGGGGCGAGGCCTGCGCGACAGTCGGGATCATCCAGCATGCCAACCAGACGGTCACGCCCCGCTACCTTGCATCTGATCGTCCCGACCCGAGCGAAGGGCCTCGCAGGGGCCGGGTGCCTCAGCCGTCAGAAGGCGTCGACGTACACGTACACCCGGTCGAAGCGGAGAGCGGCCAGGTCGGCGCGGCGGATCACCCAGTGGAACAGGCCCGCCTCCAGTTCCTGGCAGTCGTCTCCACCCCGCCAGGTGGCCAGCAGCGTCCACTCGTCACCGTCCGCGACGGGCAGCGGCACTTCGTCCCGGGCCACCTCGACCGGGTCCCAGTTGAACAGGACCGGCTCGCCGCCAAGCTGCAAGCGCCAGTGAGGGCGCCAGCCGACCACCTGCGACCAGGCGGACTCCAGCTCGGCCGCCCGCTGCGACTCCTCGTCGTCGTCCTCATCGCGCCACGGCCACGACCACTGGTGGAAGCAGAAGTCCAGCCGCGCCCGGCGGTAGGTGCCCGGACCGTCGTCCGGGTCGACCGGCCGCTCTGCCAACGGCGTCCCGGCCGGCATGTACCGCACGGCGTCGGCGACCACCGCCCCGCTGCCCGGATCGGGGTCGGCGAAGAACAGCAGCCGGCCCTGGGTGGGAAGCGGTAGGTCCGTTGCTCCGGGCGGCAGGGCCGCGCAGTCGACGGCCGCCACGAACGCCGCCGACGGCGCGGGGGCGTCCTCCGGCAGGGGCGGGTTCCCGCCGGTCAGCGCCACGACCGGGCCGGGGCCGTCCGGTGCGAGGTAGACGGCCGGGCGCGCGGTGCGTATGTACGCCTCCACCTCGGCGGCCGGGATCCCCCGTGCGGCGGCCTCCGCGCGGAAGCGGGCGGCCCTCGCCGCCGGGGTCTCGTCAGTGGTTTCCATGTCGGTCACGGCAGGAGCCTATGGCCGTCACCCGGTTCGTGGAGGCCCTGACGGCCTCCTTGAGATCAGCGGTCCTGTCATCCGCCGGACCGCTGACGGTCAGGCGCCATCGCCACGGTCACCGGTACGGGCATGCCGTCTGGGAGGGACGGGGTGGGAGGTGTCCGTTACCGCGGTCGGCCCCCCGCACTTGAGGACGTGAGGTCGGCGTGCATCGCACCGCACTGGCCCACCTGCTGCCCGTCCCATCGGCACGGTAGAGCGGCGCCTGCAGGTCGAACAGCGCCTTGATGGCGCGACCGCCAGCGCGCGGGTCCGAGCCGCCGGGTCGGATCGGCGGTCAGCCAGCCCTGGTCCGTCCAGAAGGCCACCGCGGAGTGGAGCGCGTTCAGGTGCCGGTTGAAGGTTGCGGCGGCTCGGCCACTCCACGGGTGGGCGAACGATGCGGTGAGCCTGTCGGCGGTCTCTTGGGCGTCGAGCTCTGCGACCAGGGCGCGCAGGGTGGAGCGGTAGGCGGCCACTGCGGCGGGCAGCGGAGGTGATCCGCCGCGCTCCAGCCGGTGAAGCCCGCCCACGGTCGCCCCCTCCCATCGCTATCGCGGATAAGCATGTCGAGGTGACCCTGGTCCGGCGAGGTGTTCGCCCCGCTGTCTCGCGTCTGGGACGAGCTTCATCCCGATGGACCGCATGACTCGCTCCGCGCGTCCCCGATCGCCGCGGCAAGGGGCGAGTGGCACCGGTCAAGTGGCACCGGTCATGGCCTCCAGGCGACCGGGCCCGTAAGGGGGCTGAGATTCTGGTGGGCGTGACAGTTGATGCGGTTGAGGACTTCGAGCGGCACCGCTCGAAGCTGTTCGGGTTGGCCTATCGGATGCTGGGGTCGGCGGAGGAGGCCGAGGACGTCGTCCAGGACACCTTCCTGCGCTGGCATCAGGCGAGCGCCGTCGAGTCGCCATGGGCGTGGCTGGCCAAGGTCGCCACCAACCTGTGCGTGAACCGGTTGACGTCCGCGCGTGCGCGCCGGGAGAGCTATGTCGGCTCCTGGCTGCCGGAGCCGGTGCTGACCGCGGACGGCGCCTTGGGCCCGCTGGACAGCGCCGAGCAGCGCGAGTTCGTCTCGCTGGCCTTCCTGGTGCTGCTGGAAAGACTGAACCCGGTGGAACGCGCGGTGTTCGTCCTGCGCGAAGCCTTCGACTACAGCCATCGGGAGGTGGCCGAGGTCATCAACTCCTCCGAGGCGAACTCCCGGCAGCTGTACACCCGAGCCCGCCGGCACCTGACCGAGGCGCGTGGGCGCTCCGATCGCCGAACGGACCAGGCCCACCGCCGCGACCTGGTGGAGAGCTTCCTGGCAGCCGCGCAGCAGGGGGACCTGCCGGAGCTGGAGAAGGTGCTGGCCGAGGATGTGACCGTGTGGGTGGACGGTGGCGGCGGGGTCGGCGCTGCCCGGCGGCCCATCTCCGGCCTCTCCCAGGTGGCGCGCTACCTGGTGGGCTCGTTGAGCATCGCCGGTGAGGGGGTGAGACTGTCGGCTGCGGAGGTGAACGGCGCACCGGGGCTGCTGGCTCGGGCCGGCGAGGAGCTGGTCGGCGTACTGGTGCCGGAGACCTCGGAGGGCCGGATCAGCGGGATTCGCATCATCGCCAACCCCGACAAGCTCCGGTTGTCACATTCCAGAGTCCTATCCGGTTCTTAACGGGTGACCGCCCACGCCGGACCCGGCGTGGGCGGTGACCAGACAGCCGCGCGAGGCCGGAACACCGGCATCGCGCTCTCCGCGGAGGATTCCCACCCGTGACGAACCTGATCCTGGTGACGGGCGGTACCGGCCGGCTCGGCCGCGCGCTCGTGCCACAGCTCTTGTCGGACGGACATGCCGTCCGCGTGCTGAGCCGCAGGCCGCCATCGGATGAGCAGACGTGGCGCGGTGACCTGCTCACCGGTGAGGGCCTGGAGGAGGCGGTCGACGGCGCCGGTGTGATCGTCCACTGCGCGACCGGGAACGGCCGTTCGGACATCGCTGGTACGCGCAACCTCATCCAGGTGGCGGCGCGAGCCGGGAGCCCGCATCTGCTGTACGTGTCCATCGTCGGCGTCGGCCGGGTGGACATGTCTTACTATCGAGCGAAGTCGGCCTGTGAGCAGCTCGTGGAACGCTCCGGCCTGCCGTGGACGATCCAGCGCACGACCCAGTTCCACGAGCTCATCGTCTGGATGTGCGCGAGCCAGCGGTGGCTGCCGATGATCGTGATGCCCAGCGGGGTCAGCTTCCAGCCCGTCGACGCCGGCGAGGTGGCCGCCCGCCTGGCCGCGCTGGCCGGTGCGCCGCCGGCCGGCCGGGCTCCGGACATGGGCGGGCCCGAGGTGCGCCCCGCCGCCGATCTGGCCCGCGCCTACGCTCGCTCGCGCTCCAGCCGCCGGCCGGTGGTGTCGGTGCCGATGCCCGGGGCGGGCATCCGCGGCTACCGCGAAGGAGGACATCTGACCCCTGAGCACGCCGACGGACGGATCACCTTCGAGCAGTTCCTCGCCGCATGAGTGCCCGCACCTGGCTGCGTGCGGGCCTGGCCTTCCTCTCCGTGGCGCAGTTCGTCGTGGGGGTTTGGGCCCTGTTGTTCCCCCGCTCGTTCTTCGACATCCCCTGGGTGGGGATGCGCATGCCGTACAACTCGCATCTGATGATGGACTACGGCGCGATGAGCCTGGCCACGTCGGTGGTGCTGGGCGTGAGCTTTTTCGTCGTACGGCGGAGCATGGCGCGTACGGCGCTCGCCGTGTACCTGGTGTTCGCCGCGCCGCACCTAGCGATCCACATCCAGCTGCTGCATCACCTCACGCCCGGCGAACGCGTGCCGTTGCTGGCCGCGCTCACGGCGGCCGTCGTGATCCCGCTGGCGCTGCTTCCGCTCACCAGCCGGCTCGAAAAGGCGTAATTCCTTTAGCTTCCCGCAGAAAGGTGTCTTTGTTATGCCCGAAAACGTCCCGTTGCCGATCCGCAGGGGACGCGACCTGCCGACCGACCCCGACGAACCCACGGCCTCGGCCAGCCGGTGACGACAATGCGAAAGAGGCGCTCCCCCGCGCGGGAAGCGCCTCCCACCATCGACGGATCACTTCAGGACGGGGAACCGGCGGACCAGGGGGTGACGTGACTCGCTGAGCGTCGTGTTTCCGGACACGGTATTTGTCGTGTCCGGTTGGTCCGATCGCGTGGGTGTTCGGAGAAGTCGAACGCCCGCCGTGCGGCCGGTGTCTGGACGTACGGCGGGCGGGAGGGTGGTGGTGCTCTGCCGGTGTCAGGATGGCGCTGGCGCCTCACATGATTCCGATGACCACGCCTTGGCGGGCGGCCTCCACCGCTTCCTTGGTGGTGAAGTCGTCGGGGTCGTCCAGGTTCAGGTGCGGCCAGTACTTGGCCAGCACGAACGCCTGTTCCTCGACCGACATCGGCTTGTAGTGGTGAACGAATCCGACGCGGCTGTAGAGCTGGGGGTAGCGGGCCAGGCGTTTCCCGATGCCAGGCATCCCGATGAGGATGAGACCGACGCCGGTGCGGCCGTGGTGGAGCATCAGCGCGACGGTCCAGCCGAGCCGATCGTGCAGATGGCCGATCCTCTTTCGATGTTCTGCGGGGTGGTATGGACCTCGGGGGTGTACATGATGGCGCGGGAGGCCAGCACCTCGGCGGTGTCACTGTCGCTGTCGGTGGTATCGGAGGGCCGCGAGCCCATCAGCTGCGGGGCGAGTTGGTCCCAGTTGGAGTAGTCGCGGGCCGAGCGGGTCTTGCCTATCCCTGGGGCGCCGTAGCAGAGCCACGAACCGGGATTTACGCGTGGCGTCGGCGAACTCGACGAACCGTTTGTGTTCCTTGGTCAGCATGATCGGTACGGGAAGCGGCGCGCGCCCGTCCGGCGGAGCACCGTCCGGCACGGCTTCCCCCGAAGGCGCTCGGGCGGAGGTGGGGTCCGGTCGTGGGTGTAGTACCGCCCCAGGGCGCTGGGGCGTCGTCGGTCTGTGGGTCGCGGCTGCCGCTGTCGGCGGGTGCGGCGGCTGGTTCCGGCTGGTCGCCTGGGTCGTCCACGACCTTGGTCTTGTCCCGGGCGGGTGGGCGTTACTCGGTCCGGTACAGCTTGAGTTTCGGTGCCGCTGGGGGGATGGTCTTGTCGTAGAGGGTGGCGATGCCGCGCCGGTGTTTGAGCTGGTTGAAGCAGCGCTCCATCACGTTGCGGCGCTTGTAGCGCTCAGCGTCGAAGACCGGCGGGCGTCCGCCCGCAGAGCCGGGGCGGGTCCGGTTGCGGGCCTGGTCGGCGCTTTGGGGGATCGCCCGGCTGTAAGTCCCTGCTGTAGTCCTTGTCGGCCACCAGGTGAACAGGGCGCGTGCGGGGCCGCCCCGGTCCCAGGCGCGGCGCGGCGATCTGGCCCGTCAGCACGGCATCAGCCGCACCGCTGTCGCCGATCTGCCGCCCGCCCACACCGCCACCAGCGGCCCCAACGCCCCTGCCCCCGAGCTGCCAGTCGTCTTGAACATGCCTGGCGAGGTCGCCGATTTCCTGCGCGCGATCGACCTGGAACCCGTCGAGCGGACCGTGCTCGACCACGGCCGGGCGGCGCGGCAACAGCAGCAGCGTGCCGCCACCCGGCCGGATGAACCGCCGCACCCAGGCCGCCGCCCTCGCAGCCCAGCTCAAGGCCGATCATTCCAAAGGTCTGCGCCGAGACTGAGACGCTGACTGGAGTTCGCTCTGTCCTTCGCTGTTGTTTTTTTGTTTTTATTCATTTTGAGAAATTTTATAGTCCACAGCCTTTACGCAGTAAGGTAGAGAAAACCAACAGCGGTCCCGGTCCCCGGCTGAGAGGCGCTCGGGAGTCTCGTCCCGGCGAGCGCTTGCGCGCCACCTGTCCGAGTGTGTTAACGATTTCATGGAGGTGAGGGGCCGCAGACGCGGATCCGTCCCGCACTCCCCCACCACGAGACGTGGCCCGACTCTTCGCTCCCCCTCTCCGTCGGCCCGTTCACCGTCGAATGCTGGAGGCCCCGCACGTTGGTCTCCAATGTCATGTCGCGAAGGGGTATCGCCGTGGCGAAGGAGGTTCGGGTGTGATGCTGGGCGTCGTCTCGGCCGCCGGCCTGCTGTTGAAGGAGAACCCTGAGAAGTACCCGGCGCTGACGCTGCGACGGCCCGTGAGCAGCAGCCGAACAGTCAACTAGGCGACCTGGGCTGGGTCGTCGGTCCAGGTCGGGTCCGCCACTGTGCCGTCGGCTGTGACGCACCAGACGTGTTCGAAGGCGTTGCCGTCCGACAGGCCGGGATCGGCGAACCCTTCGACGTAGCGCAGTCCGTCCACGCCGCCCGCCAGACGGGCGGCGTGGACATAGCAGCCATGCGGGCGACGGCCGCGCCTCCGCCACAGCTCGCGCGGGAACGGCGCAGGGCGATGCCACTGCTCCAGGTCCAGCACCGGTTCCGGCAGCGGGACGTACCGGCGGCCCGCGCGTTCGGCCGCGCCGACCGCCGCCCACTCGCGCAGTCGATCGGCCAAGCGCCGCTCGGGTTCAGTGCGCGTGTTCTCGCTGGTCACAACCGCTGACCTATCCAAGATCCTGAGCGTGGATGCATCTGGTGCGTCCTGCCGCGCTCGCCAGATGCGCCGGAGAAGGGCAGGGGGTTGCTGTTTCTTGCGGGGGATCGTCGGGTCTTCCAGCAGGTCCAGGTAGGGGTGCCACCGGAATACGGCAGAAACGGGCTACGGGCCGAGATAGTTGCTAGTCAGCGGCGTTGGCTGGCGCGGATCGATCAGGTGTCAAGCGTCATTGCTGATCGGCGGTGATGCGGGTGGCGTCATCCTGGTGCGCATTGCGCGCGCCGATCCGGCGGTGTCGGCGGCGCGGCGTAGACCGGGGCTCTGGCTGCGGACAGCCGACCGGGCTGCGGCAGCACAGGACCAGCGCCCCGACCGGTCGGGCGCGCATACGAAGATTCCGCCGGGATACACGACACAGGATGTCGTGATTTGTTGGGAGGCTTAACGGAGTGATCCCTCAGACGCCCTGAGCGGTCACTCATACCGGGTCGAGGCGCGCGAGCAGTTCCCGCGGGACCCGAACCTCGGACGGTCCAGCACGGCCAGGTTCGGATAGCCGTCGGTGCCCGCTGCTGCGGTCCTGGCCGTTCGCAATTCACTCACACCAAGGAGCATCAGATGGGGTCTCAACTCAACCCGTGCCTGGCTTTCAACGGGAACGCGCGGCAGGCGATGAAGTTCTACCACGACGTCCTGGGCGGCCAGCTGGAGATGGGCACGTACGCCGAGTTCGGCTCGCCGGACGCATCCGCCGACAAGATCATGCATGCCACGCTCCGCACCCGGGACGGCTACACGCTGATGGGGTGGGACCTCCGGGAAGAGATGCCCCACGCCCCGGGCAACAACGTTGCGGTCTTCCTGGGCGGCGACGGCGCCGAACTCCGCGGCTACTTCGAGAGGCTGTCGGTCGGCGGCATCGTGACGTTGCCCTTGGAGAAGCAGTTGTGGGGTGATGAGGCCGGCTCGCTCGTGGACCAGTTCGGCATCACCTGGATGGTCAACATCAGCCAGGAGCAGTCCTGATCGACCACGGAAGGAGCGCCCGGCCGTCACCGACGGTGCCGGACAGCGCCTCGCCCGCGCACCTTCTCAAGGCCGACCGGCCCGGGATCCGGATCAGGTCGGGTGCGGGACTTTAGTCCCTAACCGGCCGGTCCGGTGTTCGGCCGGCATGGGCCACATGAGTGTGGACCGGAGCGGAATGGAGGTTCTGGACGCCGCGGAATGCCGCGCGCTCCTGGCCTCCGGCCTCATCGGCCGGATCGTGTTCACCGACCGGGCGCTGCCCGCCGTGCAGTCGGTCAACTACGCCTTGGTCGACGACCACGTCATCATCCGCACCACAGAGTCGTCCCGGCTGGCCACGGCCGCGCACGGCGCGGTCGTGGCGTTCGAGATCGACGACTTCGATCCCGCGTTCCGGACCGGCTGGTCGGTGGTGGTCGTCGGGCGCACCGAACGTGTCCCGCCCGCCTCCCCCGATCTGGCGCGGCTGCGCGCGCCGCCGCTGTGGCCGTGGGCGCCCGGCGACCGGGACCATTACATCCGCGTGCGCTGTGAGATGGTCACCGGCAGCGGCTGGACGGCGTCCCCCGGTACGCGTTCGGTCCCCCGCCGGGGCGCGGCGGGCTCCCGTTGCGGGACTTCTCCGCCGGTGGGACCGCCCCCGGGACGGTGACGTTCGAGCGGCACCCCCAACTGGTCGTGCTGACCACCGTCGACAACGGTCCGCACGAATGGCTGCGCGCCGGGCAGGCCCTGCAACGGACGTTGCTCACCGCCACCGACCCGGGCATCGCCACGACCCTGCTCACCCAGCCACTGGACGCGCGGGACCTGGACCATCCCGACCCGCTCGCCGACCGCGACGGGCGACGGCACGTCCAGGCGATCGTCCGCATCGGCTACGGTCCCCGGCCTCCGAGGTCCTTGAGACCACCGCCCCCTGGACCACACCCTCATCACCGCGAGGACCACGCACCGCCACGAAAGAGGCCACCTCCGTGCTCTCCCGACCACGCCGAGATCGTCCGGGCGCCCCTGCCCGCCGTCGCCGCTCACGGCACGGAGATCACCGGCCGGTTCTACCCTTCGATGTTCGCCGCCCATCCCGAGCTGCGGGACCTGTTCAACCAGGGCAACCAGGCCAACGGGGAGCAACGGCGGGCCCTGGCGGGCTCGGTCGCCGCGTTCGCCGCGCAACTGTGCGGGCTCGACATCCCGGTCTCCCAGCAGCGGACGCTGTCCCGGATCGCGCACAAGCACGCCTCCTTCAGCGTCCGCCCCGAGCAGTACACGATCGTCGGACGGCACCTGCTGGAGGCGGTCGCCGACGTGCTCGGCGAGGCGGTCACCCCCGAGATCCACGCCGCCTGGTCGAAGGTGTACTGGCTGTTCGCGACGCTGCTGGTCGCCGAGGAGGCCCGGCTCCACCAGCGGGCCCACCTCGACCCGGCCGGGCTGTACCGGCCCTGGCGCGTGACCGGGCGGCGGGACGAGGCCGATGACGTGGTGGCGTTCGTCCTCGAACCCGGCGGCGTCCCGGCGTTCCTGCCCGGCCAGCACGTCTCGGTCGCGGTGAAGCTGCCCGGCGGGCTCCGGCAGCCGCGCCAGTACACGCTGTCGCGCGCGGTGGGCGGCCGCGGCCTCCAGATCACGGTGCGGCGGGTGCGCGGCCAGGACGGCAGCCCCGACGGCTGGTCCTGGTCACCGCCGGCATTGGCATCACCCCCGCCGCCGCGATGCTGGACCACCTGGCCACCGCCCAGCCCGACCGCCAGGTCCCCTTCCTGCACGCCGACCGCTCCCCCGGCACCCACGCGCTGCACGCCCGGACGGCCGCCGCCCGGCGGCTGCCGAAACTGCGCGCGTTCACCTGGTACGAGAACCCTGGCGAGGAGTCCGACGCGCACGTGCTTCCGGGCCGTGCCGACATCGGCGCGCTGCCGGTCCCCCCTGCCCGCGAAGGCGCAGGTCCATCTGTGCGGGCCGATCTCGTTCATGCGCGACGTCCGCCGCGGCCTGCTCGGGGAGGGGGCGGCGAGGAGCGCGTCCACTACGAGGTCTTCGGCCCCGACCTGTGGCAGCAGGCCGACTGATCCAGGCACCGCCCCCTACAGGTCGTCGACGACGGAACCTGCTCGACCTGGTCGCCGCCCTGGCCGCGATCAGCCCCACCAGGGAGGCAGGTGACCGGGCGCCCTGCCGCGCGTTCCTGGCGTCACCGCCGGACGGCACCTCCGGAGAACGTGGTGAGCGCGCCGGAACGCGGCAGGTGGCCCCGGCGTCGCGAGATCGGCCAGACGTGGCCGCTCGCTGATCTACGCTCGGTGAGGTGGACATGCCGCACGAGCCGACCGCGCAGGCCGACGCCCTCCTGACACGCGCCGGGCAGGGTGACGCCGCGGCCTTCGACGACCTCGTCGCGGCGCATCGCAGGGAGCTGTTCGCGCACTGCTACCGCATGCTCGGCTCGCTGGAGGACGCCGAGGACGCCCTGCAGGAGACACTCCTGAACGCCTGGAAGGGCCTGCGGGGCTTCGAAGGGCGCAGTTCGCTGCGCACCTGGCTCTACCGGATCAGCACCAACGTCTGCATCCGGTCGGCCTCCGGGCGCGGGCCGCGCATCCTGTCGACCGACCACGGGCCGCCGTTGGCCGATCCTTCCGACCTCGGCGAGCCGGTCACCGAGCCGATCTGGCTGGAGCCCTGGCCGGACCAGGATCCGGCCGAACGCTACCTGCGGCGCGAAGGGGTCGAGCTCGCCTTCCTCGCCGCCCTCCAGCACCTTCCCGGAACGCAGCGCGCCGTGCTGATCCTCCGCGAGGTGCTCGGCTATTCGGCCGCGGAGGCGGCGGAGATCCTCGACACCACGGCGGCGTCGGTGAACTCGGCGCTGCAACGGGCGCGGAAGGCCGTCGGGGAGCGGATGCCCGCGACCACCCAGCGGGCCGAGCTCGACGCCCTGGGCGAGGACGGCCGCCGCGCGCTGGTCGAGGCGTTCGTCTCCGCCTGGGAACGGGCCGACGTGGACGCCCTGGTGTCCCTGCTGGCCGACGACGCGCGTTTCACGATGCCGCCCCTTCCCGCCTGGTTCGACGGCGTGGCGGCCGTGCGCCGCTTCTTCGCCGAGCGGGTCTTCGCCACCGCGTGGCGGCTGGTGCCGATCCAGGTCAACGGGCAGCTGGGAT
Source organism: Actinomadura kijaniata (assembly GCF_014138665.1). Taxonomy (NCBI): domain Bacteria; kingdom Bacillati; phylum Actinomycetota; class Actinomycetes; order Streptosporangiales; family Thermomonosporaceae; genus Actinomadura; species Actinomadura kijaniata. Next base: position 139,050 of record NZ_JACJIA010000006.1, on the reverse strand, counting down.
TCGCCTGCTACCAGGAGCGGGACGGCCGCCTCCGGCTCTCCGCGATCAACGCTCTGGGCGTCCGCGCCGGGCTGGTCAGCGAGATCAGCGGTTTCATCGACCCCGCCGTCCTCGCCCGCTCCGGTCTGCCGGAGGAGTTTCCGCCGGAGCGATGAATCCGGCGGGCGCGCCGTCTCTACCCGGGTGAAGGCTTCCGAAGGGAGACAACAATGCGCAGGCTCATCGTCACCAACATCATCACGCCGGACGGGTATCACTCGGGGCCCGGCGGCGACGTCATGGCCCTCCCGTTCCAGCCGGGCTTCGACGAGTACAACGCCGAGCGGCTCCGCGCCGCCGACACCCTGCTGCTCGGCCGGACCTCGTTCGAGGAGTTCAAGGCCTACTGGCCGCCCGTCGCCGACACCCCCGGGGCACCGCCCGTCGAACGGGAGATCTCACGCCTCAACGACGCCATCGACAAGGTGGTCGTCTCCGACAGCCTGACGCCCGGCCAGACGGCCCCCTGGACCAACACCGAGATCGTCAAGCGGTCCGCGGCCCGTGACCGCGTCGCCGAGCTCAAGCGCGGGCCGGGCCGCGACATCGTGGTGTTCGGCAGCCGGACGCTGTGGAACGACCTGCTCCGCGCGGGCCTGGTCGACGAGCTCCACCTGATGATCGGCCCTGCCCTGCTCGGCGATGGCGTTCGCGTCCTCGACGGCGGCCCTTCCGTCGCGCTCCACCTCCTGGAGACCCGTCCGCTGGGATCCGGCCAGCTCATCCTCGCCCGCTACGCCCCTCGGTAGGCCCCGGCGCGCTCCCACCCGGTGGCCCGGCTCGGACGCCTTGAGCTCCGGCCGTTCGCCGGGCAGGACGACTCACCGCACCGGTGATCCGCGTGTGGCCGCGACGACCGATGCCGTCGCGGCCACACGCGGGCCCTCGCCGCCCTCATCCGTTCCGGAACCGAACGCGCCGACGGATCCACCTCGGGAAGGAGGCCCGTGTTCCACGAGCCACTGGATGTGGCCCTGGCCGCGTGAGTCTGCGAGCCGCGTCCGGACCTTTGGCAGGCCCGGCGTTCGCGGACGGCGGTCAGCGCGGTCAGCGGGGCAGGATGTCTTCGGCCGAGCGCACCACGTGGTCGACGAATCCGTACTCGCGGGCCTCCTCGGCGGTGTAGTACCGGTCCCGGTCGGCGTCGGCCTCGATGCGCTCGACGGGCTGGCCGGTGTGGAAGGAGATCCGCTCGAACATCAGCCGCTTGGTGGAGCGCATGTGCTCGGCCTGGATGCGGATGTCGGAGGCGGTGCCGCCGATGCCGCCGGACGGCTGGTGCATCAGGATGCTGGAGTGCGGCAGCGCGTACCGCTTGCCGGGCGTGCCCGCGCACAGCAGGAACTGGCCCATCGAGGCGCTGAACCCCATCGACAGGGTGGCGATGTCGTTGGGCACGAACTGCATCACGTCGTAGATCGCCATGCCCGCCGTGACCGAGCCGCCCGGCGAGTTGATGTACAGGTGGATGTCGCGGTTCCGGTCCTCGGCCGACAGCAGCAGGATCTCGGCGCAGATCCGGTTGGCGATCTCGTCGTCGACCTGCTGGCCGAGAACGATGATCCGCTGGCGCAGCAGCCGCTGGAAGACCGGCTCGAACGGCGCGGGGACGGGGGCTTCGGCGACGCGGGCGTGCGAGGGGTGCGATGAGAACGTCATGACCACAGCAAACCCGCAGGTCACAGGGGTGTCCAACAACTTCCTCGGCCGCTTTGACAACCCCCGGTTGATAGTCGACCCTGTGCGCGTGGAACCGGACCTGTCAGGGATGCGCGCCTTCGTCGTGGCCGCCGAGGAGCTGCACTTCGGCCGGGCCGCCGCACGGCTGTTCCTGACGCAGCAGGCGTTCTCGAAACGGATCCGGCGGCTGGAGGACGCGCTGGGCGTCGCCCTGTTCGAGCGCACCACCCGCCGGGTCGAGCTGACCGACGCCGGGCACCGGTTCCTCGGCCCCGCCAAGGACGCGCTCGCCGCCTACGACACGGCGGTCGCCGCCGTCCGCGAGCCGCTCGGGCCGCTGCGCGTGGACGTCAACGCCGAACGCTTCTCTCCCCTGCGGATCCTGCGCGCGGCGGTGCGGGCCGAGCCCGGCCTGAGCGTCGAGCCGAGCATGCGGCAGGGCTTCCCCATGGCGCTGGCGGGCGTGGAGGGCCGGGAGCTGGACGCGGCGTTCGGGCGCGTCCACGACATCGGCCGCCGCTGGCCCGCCGAACTCGCGCACCGGCCGGTGCACGCCGAGCAACTGCACGCCTTCGTGCTGGGGGGCCACCGGTTCGCCGAACGCGACGCACTGCGCCTGGCCGACCTGCGCGACGGGGGCATCGCGATGCCCGATCCGGCCGGGGCGCACGAGTGGCGCGGGTACCTGACCCGCCTGTGCGCCGAGTTCGGCGTCCCGCTGCGCTGGACCGACCCGGCGATCGGCGTGCGCCACTACGAGGACCAGATGCGCGCCGAGACCCATGCCGTCGCGATCGGGGAGGCCGGGATGGACCTTCCGCACGACCTGCGGATGCGCCGGATCCCGCTGGTCGATCCCACGCCGCTGCTGCTGTGGTCGGTCGCCTGGCGGCGCCATGACCGCGACCCGCGCCTGGCGCGGCTGTTGCGCGCGCTCCCGCATCCGGCCGTCCCGTCCGGCGGTTGGCTCCCCGACATCGACCGGGCGCTGCTCGGCTGACGGTGGCCCGCCGGAGTCCGCCGGGGCACGGCCCCGAGGTCAGTGCGGGCGGATCACCGCGACCGGGCAGTGCGAACGGTGCAGCAGCGCGTGTCCGACCGAGCCGAGCAGCAACCCGGCGAACCCGCCCCGGCCGCGCGATCCCACCACGACCAGATCCGCCCGGGCCGACGCGCCGACCAGGGCACGGGCGGCGGGGGCGTGCACCACCTCGGCCACCAGCTCGACAGCGGGATGCCGTTCGCGGCGGCCCGCCACAGCCTCCCCGAGGACGCGCTCCTCATCCCGCCTGACGATCTCCGGGTCGTACACCGGCGGCTGGATGTAGCCGGGCCCGGCGGGCATCGGCATCGCCCAGGCCAGCACGGCGCGCAGCCGTACCCTGCGGCGGGCGGCCTCCTCGAACGCCAAGTCCAGCGCGGCGGCGCCTCCGGCCGAGCCGTCCACTCCGACCACGATCTCCCCGTAGCGCACGGCCCCCTCACCGCGGACGGCGACCACCGGGGCCGGGGCGTGCGCGGCGACCTGCCAGGCCACCGAGCCCAGCAGCCCACCCAGCGCGGACGCGCCGTGGGTGCCGACCACCGCCATCAGCGCCCCCTGGGCGGCCCCCACGATCGCCCGCGCGAGCGGACCGGCCACCACCCCGCCCATCGTCTCCAGCCCGGGGGCCAGCTCCCGGGCCCGGCCCAGCCCGCGGTCGACCGTCTCGCGCGCACGACAGCGTCCACTCGCGGATCTCGGCGACCTTGGGGTGCGGCTCGTCCTGGAGCACCCAGGGCGCGACCGCGTGGAGGACCCGCAGCGACGCGCCACGGCGGCGGGCCTCGTCGGCCGCCCAGTCCACGGCGGCCATGCCCGGTTCGGAGCCGTCGATCCCGACGATGATCTCGTTCATGCGTTCTCCTTGAGAGGGACGAGCACCACCGGTGCGGCGCCACGCCGGATGCGGTGCGGGCCGCTGCCACCAGAGGTCTCCGGGGAGGTGCGCTCGCTGTTCGACACGCGGCGCTCCGGGTCAATGCGCGTGCGGTGCGGACGGATTCGCCGATCCCGGTCATCCACGACGCCGACACGGTGCCCTCCTTCCCCGACTCCAGCATTGGCCACAGGACAGCGGCCCGTAAGGGACCAAAGGCCTGCCCATCGGGGCCGGATGTCAGTGGGGAGGTGCTGCTCTTCGGGGGGACGTCCGCCACGCTGGCGGCCAGGCCTGCAAGCAGAAGGCGGGTGTCCCGGTGCCAGCAGCACCCTCATGACGGCGGCTCGGTGGGCACCGCCCAGGCGAGCATCCGGATCGCCCTGGAGCCGGGCGGGCGCTCGCGGTCTCGGCAGCGGGTCATGATCTCGACGAACCCGGCCGTGACCTCGGCGAGTTCCTCGACGGTCAGCCAGGCCAGTGCCCGGGTGAAGGCTGCCGCGTCCTGTCACCGCGGCGGATCGGTGCGCCGCCGTGTGCTCCAGGCGCGCAGGCCGTCGAACTCCTCCTCCACGAACCCGTGCTCGGCGAGCTGCCGCAGGTGCCGGAAGCAGTTGGCCGTGCTCTCCCCCACCACCTCCGCGATCTCGATGGCGGTGGCGCTGCGCCGCGACCACAAGACCCGCATGATCCGCTGTCGGACGGGGTGGACCAGCGTCCGGATCTCGTGGGGATCGGTCAGGTGCCTTCGCTTGCCCGTCCCCCGACCTGGCCATGGAAAGGCTCTTTCGAATCCGGCAACCGCCTGGTTCAGGTCGGAACCGCCGGAACGTCGCCCCTGCGGTCGCCGCGCCAGGCGGTCTCGGTGCACCTCACACCGGCGTCCATCCGACCGGGACCGGACGCGAAGGCCGGCCGCTCAATCCGGGTCCCCGTGGGCATTCCCGACCCCGGCCAGGTCCAGAGCGGCGAGTTCGGCGCGGGAGGCGATGCCGAGCTTGGGATACGCCTTGTACAGGTGGTAGCCGACGGTGCGAGGGCTGAGGAACAGCTGGGCGGCGATGTCCTTGTTGGACAGGCCCTGGGCGGCCAGCCGGGCGATCCGCAGCTCCTGGGGGGTGAGATCCTCCGCGAGGCCCCTGGTGGGCGCGGCCGGGAGGCTGACGCCGCAGGCCTGCAGTTCGGCGCGGGCGCGTCCGGCCCAGGGGTGCGCCCCCAGCCGGGCGAAGGCGTCCACGGCGTGCCGCAGGTGTCCGGCGGCGGCGGTACGGCGGCGGTTGCGGCGCAGCCATTCGCCGTAGAGCAGAGCGGTGCGGGCTTGGTCGAACGGCTGACGCGAGAGCTTCAGCGCGGCCAGGTAGTGGTGCTCGGCCCGCGTGTCGTCGCCGAGCAGGGCGCGGCAGCGTTCGGCGAGGGCCAGTTGGTGAGGACGGTTCGACCGGCGCGCCCAGGCGTCGAACCGCGCGAAGGCCGGTTCGGCGCGTGCGGGTCGGCCGCAACGCACGGCCGCCTCGACCAGGTCGGGAACCGAGCGCATCGCGGAGACGTGATACCAGCCGGGGCCGGAGGTCAGCGCGTCGAGCGTGGCCATCGCCGCGTCCGCGCGGCCGTGTCCGAGGTCCAGCATCGCCCGGGCCCGTTCGAGCCAGGCGACGCCCGGGATGTGGGCGACCGGGACGCGCTGCGCGGCGGCGTCCAGCCGGCGGCAGCGCTCCTCGTCGCCTTCGACGGCGGCCAGCATCGCCAGGAAGCCGTTCAGAACGCCGGTCCAATGGTGCTGGCCGGTGTCCTCGGCAATGCGCAGCGCGGCGTCGGCCGTGGTCAGCGCGTCGTAGTGCCGCCCGTCATACAGGAATTCGGCCTGGGCGAGGAAGTACAGCACCGTGGGAACGGCGCCGATCCGACCCTGCGAACGGTAGTCGGCGGCGAGCCGTCCGCCGGCCTCCAGGGTCACCTCGTCGGCGCCTATGGTGAGCGGCAGCCCGCAGGCCATCACGGCTTCGCGGGTGCTACCGGGCAGGGCCGTCATGGCCTCGAAGACGTCCTCCTCGGAGGAGGCCCCTGTCCCTCCACCGTCGAGGAGCCCGCCGAGCGTGACGACGGCCAGGTGGGCGAAGGCGCTGATCGGCTCGCCGGGCGGGATGCGGAGGGCACGCATCCGCGCCACGATGTCGGCCAGCTCCGTCTCCCCCGCGTACCAGGCGATTTGGATGCCCTGGGACAGCATGCGCGCGGCCAGGGCCGGGTCGGCGCCGTCGGCGAGGTCGGCGGCGAGCAGGAGCAGCCAGTGGGCCTCGCGGTGTTTACCGCGCCAGAAGGCGGCGGTGGCTCGTACGTAGGCGAGCCGGGCCCGCAGCAGCGGGTCCGACGCCAGTGGTTCCGCCTCATGGGCCAGCGCGGCGGCCCGTTCCAGCTCCGCGGCCTCGGTCGCGGCTTCGGCGGCCAGGGTGAGCCTGCCGACGCGCGCGGCGGGGTCGGCGCTGAGCTGGGCGGCGCGCTCGTAGGCGGTGGCGGCGACGGTGTGCGCCCGGGCTCGCCGGGCCGTCTGGTCCAGCTGCATCGCCACCTGCTCGGACGGTCCGACGGTGGCGGCGGCCAGGTGCCACACCCGACGGTCGTCGTTCAGCGTCTCGGCCAGCGCCCGATGGACGACCAGGCGGCGGCCGATCGCGGCCCGCTGGTAGACCGCCTCCCGGATCAGGGGATGGCGGAAGACCACGGTCCGGTTCTCCACCCGCACGAGCCCGGCGGTCTCGGCGGGATCCAGGTCGGAGACCTCGGAGCCGAGCCGGGCGCCGGCGGCCAGGACCTCGTCCAGACCGTCGGAGGCGGCGGCGATCAGCAGCAGCGTCCCGGTCGCCTCGGGCAGGCGGTCGACCCGGTCGAGGAAGGCCGATTGGAGGCGGGCGGTCAGCGACAGCGGCTCGGACCGGCGCGCTCCCTCGCGCAATGCGGTGGGCAGTTCCAGCAGCGCCAGCGGGTTGCCGTGTGCTTCGGCCAGGACGCGGTAGCGCTGGGCCGAGGTCAGCGGCGTGGCTTCGAGCATGGCCGCCGCGGCGGCCGACGACAGCCCCTCCAGCGTGAGCTCCGGCAGCCCGAGCGGACCGTGTCCAGGATGTGGTCGATGACTGAAATCTCGCGTTCCCGCCCATAAAGCACATGAGGAAACTACCTAGTCGATGACCTACCCGTGACGGATTCGTCGGCCACCAGGCCACTTCTACGTTCGGGACATGCAGAAATTCGACGAGCTGGTGGCGAACTACCTGGCCGCCTGGAACCAGACCGACCCGGGGGCGCGCCGCGCCGCCCTGGCGGAGATCTGGACACACGACGGCGTCTACACCGATCCGATGGGGGTCGCCAGGGGCCTGGAGGCGATCGACGCGGCCATCGCGGCGGTTCAGCGCCAGTTCCCCGACCTGGTCTTCACCCTGGCCGGTCCGGTGGACGCCCACCACGACATCGCCCGCTTCACCTGGGAGCTGGGACCGGCGGGAGGGGAGCCGCTGGTGGTCGGCTTCGACGTGGCGGTCTTCACCCGCGAGGGCCGTATCGGGCGCGTGCACGGCTTCCTGGACAAGCTTCCCGCCTGAGGGGGCGATAGGTTCTTCACCGGCCCCGGTGGGACCCGCCTGACGTACGAGGGCCACGGGCAGGGGCTGGCCCCTGGGGCGACGTTGCGGATGCGGCACTCCGCCTTCCACGCCGATCACCGCGCCGTCCCACGGAAGATCACCGTGCCCGCCCTGGTGCACGGTGACGCCGACCTCCCCGTTCCCGTGCGGGTGAGCGGACGCCGCACCGTCGTCCTCGTCCCCGGCGGTCCGCAAGGAGTACCCCGCGACGGGCCACGGCCTCTTCGTCAGCCACACCGAACGGCTGAACGCCGACGTCTTGGAGTTCATCAGTCGCGAATCCCCGGCTCCCGGACCGTCCGGCCCCAGAACGGGCCGCGCTCCCGGCGAGCGAGCGTGCGGTCCGCACCGCGGTTTCCTTCGCCCATCCCCTTCATTCGCAAGGAGCAGCAGTGAGAATGCGTCATATCGGAGCGTCCCTGTCCGCGGCGGCGATCACCGTCTCGGTGGTCGTCCCCGGCCCGGCCCACGCGGACGGCCAGCCGGTGATCGAGGGCAAGGTCTCGACCGCCGCCAAGACGTTCATCGACCGGCAGACCAGGTTCGGCGGGATGCCGACCCACACCGACCCCGGCCTCCCCGACGACACGGACCTGGAGAAGCGGGTCGGCGTCTACTCGGAGATGTGGCACGAGAACGCCACCCTCTGGGAGGCGGCCTCCGACCCCATCCCGGGGCGGGCCAAGATCGAGGGTTCGATCCGCTCGACCCTCAAGCTCGTCCCGTCGCTCAGGTTCCACCCGGTCCGCATCGGCACGGCCCGGAACGTGGTCATGTACGGCGCGGACAACCAGGCCACGCTCAACGGGAGCAAGGTCGAGTACCCCGCGATCTACCGGGTCGTGGTGGACGAGAACGGCGACGTGGTCCAGGGGCGGCGTTACTACGACCGGTTCACGTGGTTCAAGCCGCTCGACGGCGGCCTGGAGGACCTCTTCCAGGGGGTGACGGACCAGAGCCGCGGCACCGCCCCGGCCGCCAAGGGCACCGCGCACCCCGGTAACGCCCCCGGCCGCAACGCCGCCTGGAACCGGCGGGACGCCGCCGCCCTGGTGGACTCCATGGGCGAGGCACCGCTGTCGGGCACCGGACTGGGCGACCGCAAACTGCACACCCGGGGCGCCAAGCTGGCCTACCTCCAGCGCCTCTTCGGAAAGCTCAGTACCGCCCCCGACGCCGAACTCGCCCCGGGCGAGACCGTGCGCACCCGCGCCGCCACCTACCAGGAGTGGCACGGAAAGGTGCACAGCCAGAAGCGCACGACCTCCTTCGGCCTGATCGAACGCTTCGGGTACCGCCACGGCAAGGTGACCGACTGGAGCCTCACCTTCGACACACTCCCCTTGATCGCCGATGACACCAAGATCGGCAAGCTCTATCAGATGATCAAGCCCTCCTGACGCCACCACGGTCGAACCTTGGAGACCGGCCTGCGCGGGGCGCCGCACGGGCCGGTCCATGTTCCACCGCTGGTGTGGTCAGCTCGTCTCGGCGGCGAAGGGGCCGTCGTCGCCGAACGCGAGTCTCGCGAAGTTCTCGGCGATGCGGCGGTGGCCCGCGGGGTCGGGGTGGACCTCGTCGGGCAGGGGGAACTCGGCGTAGTCCGCCTCGCCGTAGAGGTCGCGGCCGTCGAGGTAGTGCAGGTTCGGGTCGTCGGCCGTCCACTGCTTGACGATCCGGGTGAGTTCGTCGCGGATGACGTTGAGGGTCAGGCGCCCGGCGGCGCGTTCGGCCGGATCGCCCGTGGCCTTGAACCGCAGGGTTCCGCCGGCGAGGTCGGGCATGAGCGGGCCGGGGGTGTCCTCCTGCACCGGGCACAGGATCGGGGACACCACCAGCAGTGGCGTGGTCGGATGCCCCTCGCGGACGGTGTCGAGGAAACCGTGGACCGCGGGGGTGAAGGCGCGCAGGCGCATCGCGTCGGTGTTGACGACGTTGATGCCGATCTTGAGGCTGATCAGGTCCGCGGGGGCGTCCCGCATCGTGCGGGCGGTGAACGGGTCCAGCAGCGCGCCGCCGCCGAACCCCAGGTTGACCAGCTCCACCCCGCCCCGGGCCGCGGCGCGGGCCGGCCAGGTGGCGGTCGGGTGGGCGGCGTTCGAGCCGTGGCTGATGGAACTGCCATGGTGCAGCCACACCCGGCGCCCGCTGTCCGGCGCCCGTTCGACGGGGGCGTCGGTGCGCAGGGCGACCAGCTCGGTGATCTCGTTGTGCGGAAGCCAGATCTCGACGTCCTTGTCCCCCGCGGGCAGGCCGGCGAAGCGGGCGGTGCCGACGGGCCCCTCCGACGGTTCGAAGGACTGGGTGACCATGTCGGTGATCGTGTGCACGTTACCGCCGTCCACCGTGGCCTGGGCGGCGAGACGGCCGTCGACCAGCAGGTCGTACACGCCGTCGGCCGGGGCCGGGTAACCCCGGTAGACCCGTTTGGTGGGCAGCGTGTCGAGTTCGATCGTGGTGGCCCGGGTGCGGAAGGCCAGCCGCACGCCCGAGGGCTGCGCCTCGACGATGGCCAGTTGGCCGTCGGGGATCTGCCGGCGCGCCCGAGCGGGCAGCCGGTGCGGCAGCAGGCCGCGCGCGGTCGCCTCCAGGTCGATGTGACCGCGCAGGATGCCCGCGGTGACGGGTGTGGTGATCCAGTCGTGCTCGGTGTTCATCGCCTCGGCCTGTTGATCGATGCTTCCGGTCTGTACGCGGGCGGCGGGCCGCCGGTCAGGAGGTGGCCCGGTTCCGCAGCAGGGCGTCGAGGGAGTCCAGGATCCAGGCCCGGGATTCCTGCGGGTCGACGGCGGTGTGGCTGAAGCCGCCGGCCGTCTCCAGGCTGACGTAGCCGTGGAAGACGCTGCCCAGCATCCGGACCGCGTGCGTCTGGTCCGGTTCCGCGAGGTCGTAGCCGCGCAGGATCGCCCGCGCCATCTGCGCGTGCCGGACGCCGGCGCTGGCGGCCGCCGTCTCGGGGTCGAGCCGGAGGCGGGCGGCGGCGTCCGGCCGGGGTGCTCCCGGGCGTAGTCGCGGTAGGCGTCCGCGAACGCGGCCAGGGCGTCCCTGCCCGCGCGCCCGGCCAGGGCGTCGGTCACCCGGTCGGCGAGCTCCTCCAACGCGAACAGGGCGATCCTGGTCCTGAGTTCCTGGGAGTTCCTCAGGTGCGGGTACAGGCTCGCGACCTTGACGTCGAACCGCCGGGCGAGCACCGAGACGGTCACCTGGTCGAACCCGACCTCGTCGGCCGGTTCCGCCCCCGCCCGGGTCAGACGCTCCGGAGTCAACCCTGCTCTGGCCATGCCCCCTCCCCTATGCCTACAAGTATTCTGCATTCTCCTAATAGATTTAGGCAAATGCATGTGTCGCATAGGAAGCCTTGTCGGCCGCAGGTGACCGGCAGCGCGGTGCCGATCACCACTCGGGGATGATCGGCATGTCCGGTTCGCGCTGCCGCCAGGCTTCGGAGAGGCGGACGAGGCGGGTGGGGGCGGCGATGCCGCGCACGGCCGCGACCTTGCCGTTGGCGATGTCGAACGCCACGGCGCCGACGACCCGGTCGCCGAGCACGACGAGGATGGCGGGGGCGCCGTTGACGAGCGCGTAGTGGACGGCGGGCGTGCCTCCGATGAATCGTCGTTTCGCGGACGTGGGTCTGAAGCCGGCCCGTGCGACGGCGGCGATGCGCTGCGGGGTGTCGTACTCCAGCAGCCTCTCGGTCAGGCCGGCGCCGTCGGAGATCGCGATCGCGTCGTCGGTGAGCAGCGCCACCAGCCGTTCGGTGCGGCCCGAGGAGGCGGCGGTGAGGAACTCCTCGACGACCCTGCGGGCGGACGCGGGGTCGACCTCGCCGCCGCGGCGGCGCGCGGCGGCGATGCGGCGCCGGGCCCGGTGCAGGTGCTGCTGGCTCGCGGACTCGGTGATGTCGAGGATCTCGGCGATCTCGGTGTGGCCGTAGGAGAACGCTTCGCGCAGGACGTAGACGGCCCGCTCGAAGGGTGACAGGCGCTCCATGAGGGTCAGCACGGCCAGGGAGACCGATTCGCGCTGCTCGAACGTGTCGGCCGGGCCGAGCATCGGGTCGCCGTCCAGGAGCGGTTCGGGCAGCCAGGCGCCGAAGGCGCGCTCGCGGCGGGCCTGTGCCGAGCGGAGCCGGTCGAGGCACAGGTTGGTGACGACCTTGGTCAGCCACGCTTCCGGCACCCTGATCCGCTGGCGGTCGGCGGCCTGCCAGTGCAGGAACGCCTCCTGCACGGCGTCCTCGGCGTCGGCGGCGGAGCCCATCAGACGGTAGGCCAGCGAGGCCAGCCGGTTCCGGCTGGCCTCGAACCGACCGGTGTCGAAGCGGTCGGCGGCGGTGCTGTCCACGCGGATCACCCTAGACGGCTACGCGAACGCCTTCTCGGCGGACACATCCGGCGCCGTCGCCAGGCGGTGCCTGTGCTTGGGCAGGCCGAAGGTCGGGTGCGAGGTGGCCCACAGCGACATCGCGATGATGCTCGACTTGAACCGCGCGGCCTTCCTGCCGCCCACGTACCTCGGCTTCGCCCGCCCTTCGTCGTCGACCGCCTGCCAGATCCCGTCCCGCCGCCCGAGGCTGATGTGGTTGCCCGGGTAGACCAGCTTGGTGTGCTGGATCTTGTGGCCGGTCAGGCGTCCCATGATCGCGTCGATCGCCTGCTTGCTGGTGTAGCCGGCCGAGGCGCAGGACATCGGCAGCGGCCGGCCGTTGTCGCCGATGGCGTAGGCGCTGTCGCCGACGGCGTAGACGTCCGGGTGCGAGACCGACCGCATGATGCGGTCGACGACGATCCGGCCGTTCTCGGTGACCTCCAGCCCGCCGGCGGCGGCGATGGGATTGACCGCGAACCCGGCCGTCCACACGGTCGCGTCGGATACCAGGGCGGTGCCATCGGCGCACAGCACCCGCGCCGCCTCGACGGCCTCGACGCTGGTGTGCTCCAGGACGGTGATGCCCAGCCGGTCGCAGGCCTGGCGCAGGTACCCGCGGGCTCCGGCGGAGAGCTGAGCGCCCAGCTCCCCGCGGGCGACCAACGTCACCGACAGGCCGGGCCGGGATTCGGCGATCTCGGTGGCGCTCTCGATGCCGGTCAGTCCGTCGCCGACGACCAGCACGTTCCCGCCTTCGCTCCGTTCGTCCAGGCCGTCCAGGCGCTCGCGCAGGCGCAGCGCCGAGGAACGACCGGCGACGTTGAAGGCGTGCTCGGCCACGCCGGGGACGCCGTGGTCGTCGACGTGGCTGCCGAGCGCGTAGACGAGCGTGTCGTAGCCCAGCTCGCCGCCGCCGTCGGCGTCGGCCACGGCGACGACCCGGCGTTCGGGGTCGACGGCGGTGACACGGGCCAGGCGCAGCCGTATCCCCGTGCCCGCGAAGACGTCGGCGAGCTTCGGGGTCTCGATCTCCTGGCCCGCCGCGAACTGGTGCAGCCGCAGCCGCTGGACGAAGTCCGGCTCGGCGTTGACCACGGTGATCTCGGTGTCCGCCGGGGACAGCCGGCGGGCCAGGTTCCCGGCCGTGAAGGCCCCGGCGTAGCCGGCGCCGAGGACGAGGATGCGGTGCTTCATGGGTGCTCCTGTCGGTTCGCTTGCTTCCGGTGAATTGAGCGGAGCAGCTCCCCGATTGCTGACAGGAACGGGATGTGGCGTGAGTCACAGCGGGCGGGTCCACCGCGGCCCGCCTCGCACGCCGTGGTTGCCCGGGGGGCGGCTCCATGGTGCCGGAGCCGCCCCCCGGACGTGGGTTGTTGCTTGCTGATTCCCGCGGGAACGCGCCCCGCTAGTCCTCGGGCATCACGACGAAGGTGAACCCGGCGCTCGTGGAACGGCGCAGCGGAACGTCGCACTTGATCCGGCGCCGCACCTCGTTCCTGCTGAGGCCGAGCCCCCGCGCGATGAGCCGTTCCGGACGCACCGGCACCGGATCCTCGAAGGTGACCTCCACCCGGACCGGCCACGCCTCGTCGAGCCGGGCCGCCGGGGCGTCCAGCCGCCAGGCCCCCGCCCAGTCCAGGGCGAAGCGGTTGCGCCGGGCGAGCAGCGGATCCAGCAGCCTGGACGCCACCAGTTCCGGATCGTTGGCGTGGTAGCCGTCGAGTTCGGCCGGATCCAGGGAACCGACCGGCGCTCGCTCGTGCACGGCGAGCTTGCTCGTCCTGTCGCAGGAGGTGCAGCGGACCAGCAGCCACACGTGCAGCAGCTTGCCGTTGGCGTTGACGCGGAACCTGCCCTCGCCGGTGGTGGCCGACTCCGAGCCGCAGTCCGCGCACCGCAGCGACAGCAGGGGCAGCCTGGTCCGGCGGACGGTCCAGGGCAGCACGGTATGAGGTTGTGAAGACATGAGCTCTCTAGACCTGACACGAGGCCGATTACGCGCGGCCTCAAACGCTGTATGACCGGGCGCGCGAGGGCAGCCCGGCAGAGCCGACGGGTGGGTCGGCTACAGGTGAGCGGAAGAAGGTGTCAGGTCTGGAGAGCAGGCGGGGTCACGCGGTTCTGTCCTCTGTCCTCACGGCGACGGGCCGCAGGCAACCTACGGGAACCCGGAAGGAGTCCTCAACCGGTTTTCCGGCCGGAACGAAGCGCCCGCGTGTCAGCCCCGTCCGAGGACGCAGAACTCGTTGCCCTCCGGGTCGGCGAGGCACTTCCACGAAACGTCGCCCTGGCCGACGTCGGCGTCGGTGGCGCCGAGGGCACGCAGCCGGGCAACCTCCGCCGCCTGGTCGTCACCGGGGTACGGCAGCACGTCCAGATGGGCGCGGTGCCACACGGTGTTCTCGCCGGACGCGCGGCGGAACTCCAGGTACGGCCCGACGCCCTTGGCGGAGCGCAGCCGCGCGTGATCGTCGGTCACCTCGTGCACGGTCCAGCCGATCGCCTCGCCCCAGAACCGGACCATGGCCCGCGGGTCGGCGCAGTCGACCACCACCGCGGCGATCGGCCCGGTGTCCTGGTAGATCGGCCGGGGCTCCAGCACGCGGAACACGTTGCCCTCCGGGTCGGCCAGAACCGTCCACGGAACGTCGCCCTGACCCATGTCGACGGGCGTCGCACCGAGATCCTTCAGGCGCGCGACCAGCTCCACCTGGTGGGCCTCCGAGGTGGTGGCGAGTTCGAGGTGCGTGCGGTACCTCACCGTTTCGGGGTCCGGGACGGTGACGACGTCGACGCAGACGGCGGTGGGGTCCGGCCAGTCGAAGCCCACGGGTTCGACGTTGGTCACACCGGGCCCCTCGCTGGAGACACCCCAGCCGAGCGCGTCCGCCCAGAACCTGCCGAGGGCCGCGTCATCCCGGGCTTTGAAGTTCACCTGAACGAGTTGCAACGCCATGCCGACCGATCGTAGGCCCGGGTGGGCGAACGTCGCGAACCGGCCGGAAGGAGGAAGATCATGTGCGCGTGCCGCCGCGCCGCTGGCCGCATGGATATGTGGCAGGAGATCGATGACGCGGGCGGTGCTCCGCGATCGCCGGACCGGCGGGCGATGCTGGCGGCTTTCGGAGGAGCGGCCGCAGGGGCCGTGGGACTGGTCGGCAGGCACCGGCGTTCGCCGCCCCGGCCCGACCTGCCGGGGCGCCGCTTCCGGGGAAGGACCGTCCTGATCACGGGTGGCACCTCCGGTTTCCCGGGCCCCCGCTGAGAGCCGCCTTTCGCAGGAGGACGCCCGAGGGGGCCGCTCCCCCCGGGCGTCCCCGGCCTTCGACCCGCGGGGCGGGTGGGCGTGGTGCCCCGCCGCCCCGGCCCCCGTGTCTACGTGCCTACGCGTCGATCGTGATGCCGAACTCCATTTCAACGATCTTGAAGAGGAGGTCCCAGCCCGTCGCCTCCTTGTTGGTGTGGAAGGCGACGGTGCGCCCGTCGTCGGGGGCGCCCAGCGCGCAGAACATGTGTCCCCAGTAGCTGCCGCCCACACCGCGCACGACGCGCCCGCCCGTCACCGCCCTGTCGAGCTCGAACATGCCGAGGCCGTAGCGGGTGTGCGGCAGCCAGTTGGCGCCCTCGGTGGGGACCGTGGTCCACATCTTGCGGTGCTGCGCGGGCGGCAGCAGGCCGCCGCCGACCATGGCCTCGATGAACCGGATCATGTCGCCGGTGGTCGAGATGAGGTTGCCGGTCTCCCAGGAGGTGTTGAACTCGGTGACGTCGAGGGGTTCGAGGCCCGGGTCCTCCATCATCGACTCCCAGTTGTCCGAGGTGACGTCCGCCGGGTCGACGCCGTCCCTGTAGAACTGGGTGGAGTACGCGCGCGGGTGCGGTCCGCGGTATCCCGTCTCCGTGTCGGGGCGCGCGTAGGTGGAGGTCAGGCCGAGCGGACGGATGACGGCGCGTTCGACCTCGTCGGCGTGGCTGTTGCCGGTGACCTTCTCGATGATCGCGCGGGCGAAGTAGTAGCCGCCGTTGGCGTAGACGAAGCGCTCGCCGGGCTCGCCGACCGGCGGCTGGGACACCGCCAGCCTCAGCAGGTCATCGAGGGTCCAGACGTCGAAGCGGTGCTCGGCGAACCGGGACCGGCTGGCGTAGCCGGACACCAGCTCCGGCGCGAGGCCCGTGGCGAACAGGCCGCCGGTGTTGCCGAGCAGATGCCTGATGGTGATCTTGTCGCCGTCGTAGCCGTTGGTGGCCAGGGCGCCGGGCAGCCACTTGTGCACCGGGTCCTCGATGCCCAGCCGGCCCTCGGCCTCCAGGGTGAGGATCGTGGCGGCGGTGAAGGCCTTGCCGCCGCTGCCGATGGGCAGGAGCTCCCCCGGCCCGCGCCGGGCCCCGGTCGCGAGGTCGGCCACCCCGGCGGTGCCGAACCAGGTGCCGTCCGCGTCCTTGACCTCGACGACGACGCCGGGGATGTCGAACTCGGCCACCGCCCGCTCCAGCGCCCGCTGCGTCCCCTCGTGTCCCTTGCCCGTCATGTCGTTCCTTCCGGTGAGCCGTCGTTGACGTTCTCGACGATGCCGATCGGCGATGACAGCGCTCTCACAGCGCTACGACAGGCCGCGCGGTCCCTGTGAGCGGGTCCTCCTAGCCTTGTGGGCATGCGGATTCAGGTGCTGGGGCCGGTCCGGGCCTGCGGGGACGACGGAGCGCCGATCGACGTCGGCGGGGCCAGGGTTCGTGCGCTGCTGGCCAGGCTGGCGCTGGCCGCCGGCGAGGTGGTGCCGGTCGAGTCGCTCGTCGACGGGCTGTGGGGCGATCATCCACCGCGGGAGAGCGGCAGGGCGCTGCACGCGCTGGTGTACCGGCTGCGGCGGGCGCTGGGCGAGGCCGCAGCGGTCGAGCTGGCGTCCGGTGGGTACCGTCTTCACGTACGCGCCGACGACGTGGACGCCCACCGCTTCGAGAGGCTGGCCGAGCGGGGCCGCGGCGAGCTGGCCGCCGGTCCCGGACCGCAGGCCGCGGCGCTGCTGGGCGACGCGCTGGCGCTGTGGCGGGGCGACGCGCTGGCCGACGTGCTCGACGCTCCGTTCGCCGGCGCGGTCGCCGCCCGCCTGGAGGAGCTGCGCGCCACGGCCACCGAGGACTGGTTCGAGGCGAAGCTGCTGCTGGGCGGCCACGGCGAGATCCTGGCGGACCTGCAGGCGGCGACCGCGGCGCATCCGCTGCGCGAACGGCTGGCCGTGCTGGGCATGCGGGCGCTGCACGCGTCCGGCCGCCAGTTCGAGGCGCTGGCCCTGTTCGAGAGGGTGCGCCGGACGCTCGCCGAGGAGCTGGGCGTCGACCCCTCCGAGGAGCTGCGGAGGGCGCACCTGACGGTGGTGCGCGGCGAACCCGGGCTGCCGGAGCGCTCCCGGGCGGCACCGGGGCGGCTGCCGACCCCGCTGACCGGCTTCGTCGGCCGGCGGGAGGAGCTGAGACTGCTCGCCGGGCTGCTGGAGGGCTCGCGGCTGGTCACCGTCGTGGGTCCCGGAGGGGTGGGCAAGACCCGCCTGGCCGTGGAGGCGGCGAGCCGCCATCGGGCCCACCGGCGCGGCCGCGTCTGGCTCGTCCCCCTGGCCGGGGTGGACGCGCCGGACGGGCTGCCCGGAGCGGTGCTGGGCACGGTCACCGCGGCGGAGGCCCCGCCGCAGGGGACGCCGCTCGACCGGTCGGTCGCCCTGCTCGCCGGTGACGAGGGCGTGCTCCTGCTGGACAACTGCGAGCAGATCTCCGAAGCGGTGGCCGGGTTCGCCCGGCGGCTCCTCGAACGCCTGCCGAACCTGACCATCCTGGCCACCAGCAGGGAACCGCTGGAGGTCATGGGCGAAGCGCTGTGCCGGCTGGCCCCGCTCGCCCTTCCCCCGGCGCACGCGGACCCCGTCCGCGCCGCGGAGGCGACCGCGGTGCGGCTGTTCCTCGACCGGGCGGCCGCCGTACGGCCCGGCTTCGCGCTGGACGAGTCGACGGTGGGCCCGGTGGTGGACATCGTGCGCCGTCTGGACGGCCTGCCGCTCGCGCTGGAGCTGGCCGCGGCGCGGCTGCGCACGATGGACGCCGGCGAGCTCTCCCGGCGGCTGGACGACCGCTTCCGGCTGCTCGGCACCGGCAACAGGACGGCCCGGCCGCGGCAGCGGACGCTGCGGGCGGTCATCGACTGGAGCTGGGACCTCCTCACCGCCGAGGAGCGCGCGCTCGCCCGCCGGATGTCGGTGTTCCCGGCCAGGGCCGGTCTCGGCCCGATCGAGGCGGTGTGCTCGGACGACTCGGTGGGAGACGTCGCCTACCTGCTGGATTCGCTGGTCGACAAGTCCATCGTGGAGCGGTCCGGTGACGGCTACCGCATGCTGGAGACCATCCGGGCCTACGCGGCCGGCGAACTCCGCTCCGCCGAGGAACGCGACGCCGTACGGCGAAGGCTCACGCGCCACTACGCCGACCTGGCCGAGCGGCACGAGCCGCTGCTGCGCTCGCACCGGCAGGCGGAGTCGCTGCGGCTGTTCGGGTTCGAGTACGACAACCTCGTGCACGCCCTCCAGGCCGCCATCGACGACGGTGACGCCGACGCGGCGGCCCGCATCCTCGGCCCGCTGTACTGGTACTGGGACACGCTGCGTTATGACGGCCGGGCCGACGCCTACGTGGCGAGGGTGCTGGAGTACGGCGACGCGCTGCCCCCGGCGGCCAGGTCCGCGTTCGCCACGATCCACCTGCTGGCCGGTGGAGGGGACGCCGAACGGCTGCGGGCGGCGGTCGAGGACTGCGCGCGGACCGGCGCGCTGCCGCGCTACCCGATGCTGCTGACCATGACGCTCACGGCGGCCTCCATGGCCGGGCTGGACGACCTGGTGGACCGGGAGATCGCCCGCGTTCGGGACGGCTCGGACGGCTGGGCCGTCGCCCACACCCACCTGGTCGAGGCGCTGCGCAGCCGTGTCCGCGGGGACTGGGCGGGCGGCGCGACCGCGGCGGCGCGGGCGTTGCGGGCGTTCGAGGAGGCGGGCGACCGGTACTGGACCGCGATGATGCTGAACGGCACGGCGCAGATCCACGCCGTCGAGGGCCGGCACGACGAGGCGGTCGCCGACTACGGGCGCAGCATCTCGATCAGCACCGGCCTCGCCTGGCAGGAGGAGATCTCCTCCCGGCTCGGGCTCGCCACGGAGCGCATGCGCGCCGGCGATCCGAAGGGCGCCTGGCGGGAGCTCGGAACCGCGGAACGGGCGGCCTGGGACCGCGGTCAGCCCATGCTGGAGATCCAGGTCCACACCTGCGCGGCGGAGCTGTACCGCCGCCGCGGCGAGATCGACCGGGCCGACCGGGAACTCGACCGGCTGGAGAGGGTCGCCCGCGTGCTGGAGCTGCCCGCCGAGACGAGCCGGAGCCTGCTGCTGCCCGCCAGGACCGCGAACCTCCTCACCGCCGGTGACGCCGCGCGGGCGCGCCGGATGCTGCCCGGCGCCGTCCGGGCGGCGCAGGCGAACATGGACCTCCCGCTGGCCGCCCAGCTCCTGGCCCGGCTGCGGTCGCTGGAGGGCGATGCGGAGGGGGCGGCCACCGCGCTCGGCATGAGCGAGGTCATCCGCGGCGCCTTCGACCGCGGCGACCTGGAGCTGGGCGCGTTCGCGGCCACCCTCGCGGACCGGCTCGGCCGCGACGGCTACGCCGGGGCCTATCGCCGGGGCGCCGCCATGCCACGGCAGGAGGCGGTCGACACCCTGACCGGCATCGCCATGGAGTCGCCGAACTGACCGGACCGGCCGGACAGGGCCGTCAGGCCGACGGGACTGACGGCCCTGGACGTTCCGGCCTCTCTCCTCGACGTCACGCGGGCAGCGGGCGCCTAGCCTTCGGGGTAGAAGAGGAACAGCGTGCAGCCCGTCCTCGTCTGCGGGACATGCGAGGAACCCGCGGGGGCATGGATGAACGAGCCGGCCGGGTGGTCGCGGTCGCCGTCGTTGAAGACGCCCGAGACCACGAAGACCTCCTCGGGGCCCGGTTCGTGGACGTCCACCCCCTCCCAGCACGTGTTCGCGTCCATCTCCAGCACGTAGGCCTTCGCGCCGCCCGCCCCGCTCCACAGCGGCCGCGCGCGGATGCCGGGGAACAGTTCCCGGACCGGGGCGTCCCGGACGGTGGACCACTCACAGACAAGCGTGTTCCGCTCTCTCGTCATGGGACCAGCTTGGCGGCCGGCCGTCGCCTCACCCGTGTGTCAGGAAAGTCAACATGCGGTACTTTCCTGCCATGCATCGGGTGGTGGCGCTCATCCGCCCGCCCCAGTCGAGTTTCGAGTTGGCCTGCGCGGCCCAGGTGTTCGGGGTCGAAAGGCCGGGGCTTCCGGCCCGGTACGCCTTCGGCGTGTGCGCCGAGCGCCCCGGTCCGGTCGCGACGCTGGCCGGGTACGACATGCTCGTGACCGACGGGCTGGACGCGCTCGACGGGGCCGACACCGTGGTCGTCCCGGGCTGGCTGCCCGCCGGGGAGCCGCCCTCGCCCGAGGTCGTCCGGGCGCTGCGCCGCGCGCACTCCCGGGGAGCGCGGGTGGTCAGCATCTGCTCCGGTGCCTTCGCGCTGGCGCACGCCGGGCTGCTGGAGGGACGGCGGGCGACCACCCACTGGGCGCTGGTGGACGAGTTCGCCGAGCGCTTCCCGCGCGTCCGGGTCGACCTGGACGTGCTGTACGTCGACCACGGTGACGTGGCCACCAGCGCCGGCGCGGGGGCCGGTCTCGACCTGTGCATGCACCTGGTCCGCCGCGACCAGGGCGCCCGGTACGCCGCCCATGTCGCGCGGACCATGGTCATGCCGCCCCACCGCGAGGGCGGGCAGTTGCAGTACTCGGCGCCGCCGCATCCCGCGCAGATCGACGGCTCGCTCGCGCCGCTGCTGGAATGGGTCGCCGGGAGACTCGGTGAAGCGGTGACCGTCGAGAGCATGGCCGCACAGGCAGGCGTCTCGACGCGCACCCTCGCCCGGCGGTTCGCCGACCAGCTCGGCACCAGCCCGGGGCGGTGGCTCCTCGCCCGGCGGATCGCCGCCGCCCAGGAGCTGCTGGAGTCCTCCGACCTTCCCCTGGAGGCCGTCGCCCACCGCGTCGGGCTCTCCTCGGCCACCAATCTCCGCAGGCGCTTCCGCAACGCCCTGGGCACCACGCCGGGCGCCTACCGCCGGGCCTTCCGGGCCAGGCCGCGCTGACGGCCCGCGCGTTCAGACGAGGCGCGACCACGTCTCGAAGTCGAAGGTCATCTCGCCGCCTCGCTCCTCGCCGCGGCCCAGGGAGTCCCGGGCCGGTATCCAGGTCCGCGACAGGTCCGCGTCCAGCGGGGCGGGCAGCCGCACCGCCGCCGGGTCCCGCGCGGGGTCGAGCGCGTCGAACACGCGCAGCTCCCACCGGGCCTGGCCGGGATGCCGGGCGACGGCCACGATCCACCCGGCCCCCTCCGCGTCGGGGCGGCGCGGGTCGGGGGCGAAGACGGGAGCGCCGACCCGCCAGCCCGGTCCCAGCGCGGCGGCCCGCTCCCCGCCGCCGGCGAGGTCGTGGCGGCGGACGGTCGCGCCGCCCTCGTTCCGCGTGGCGAACAGGTGGCGGTGCCGTCGGCCGCTCACCCGTGGGTCGACCGCCGCGGCCGTCGCGGCGCCGACCGCGTGCTCCCCCACCAGGAGGCCGTCCGCGGGGTCCAGCCGCCAGCGCGTCACGCGGGACGGCCCCCGCGTCACGACGTCCACGACGATGTGGCGGCCGTCGTCGTAGGCGTTGACGACCTCGACCACCGTGCGCCGGTGGACGTCGATCCACCGTGGCGCGTGGCGGCCCGCGTGGTCGTGCCGGAGGACGCCGAGCCGCGGCGCGCGGCCGGGACGCGCCGTCTCCCCCACCCGCGCGCCGATGAGCGCGGCGGCCGGGGAGTGCGCGGCGCCCGAGTCGAAGATGATCAGGTGGTCGCGGGTGGCCGCGACCATGCGCACCAGCGGCGACCCGTCGAGCGGGAACGGTTCGGCGCTCAGCACCGTGCCGTCCGGGCCGACGACCAGGTGCTCGGCGTGGTCGAGTCCGGGGCAGGTGGCGACGGTGTGCCAGACCGGCGCGTCCGCCGCCCGCGCCGGGCGCGCGAAGGCGGTGGGGGCGGGCGCGTCGGGGTCGTCGTCCCGCGGGTGCCTCGGCCAGATCGCGGGGGCCAGCGCCGGGACCGGCGCCAGGGGACGGGAGCGCGTCACGGGGAACCTTCCCCGCAACCACCGCGCCTCGCCACCGGCGATCCGCACCCCGGCCAGCAGCGGCGGGCCCGCGAGCATGTCGCCGTGGGAGCCCGGGACGCTGGGATGGGACACCGCCTGCGCGTAGCAGCCGTCCAGCGCGTCAGGGAGTGCTCCGACGACGTCGAACGGGCCGTCGGCGGGCGACCGTCGCGGCGGGGCGGCGGCGAGCGACGTCCGTGGGCCGGAGTCCGGGACGGTGGAGGGCATCGCCACCTCCGCAAGCTGGGAGATCTTCAATAACAGTGTTTTGCCAAAAAAATATCGGTGTTATGCAACAATGTCAATGTGAGCCCGCGCAGCCTCGACCCCGATCTCCGCGACACGTTGGTGGACATCGCCGCCCGGCTGCTCGCGGCCGAGGGGCCGCAGGCCCTGACCACGCGCCGGGTCGCCGCCGAGGCGGGCAGCTCGACGATGGTCCTCTACACCCATTTCGGCTCGCTGGGCGACCTGGTCCGCGAGGTGGTCCGCGAGGGCTTCGCGCGCCTGCAGGACCACCTCACGCGCGTGCGGGCGACCGACGACCCGGTCGCGGACACCGCGCTGCTGGGGCGGGCCTACCGGCGCAACGCCCTGGCCAACCCGCATCTGTACTCGGTCATGTTCGGCAGCGCCACGCTCGGCGGGTTCTCGCTGTCGGAGGAGGACCGCCACCACGGCCGCTACACGCTGGCCAACGTCGTCGAGTCCGCCGCCCGCTGCGTCGCGTCCGGCCGGTTCCGCGCCGAGGACCCCGAACTGGTCGCCCACCGGCTGTGGAGCGCGATCCACGGCCTGATCACGCTGGAGCTGGGCGGATACCTCATCGCCCCCTACGACGCCCACACCTGCTTCGAGTCGCAGCTCGTCGCGCTCATGGTCGGCTCCGGGGACGCGATGGAGGCCGCCACCGCGTCGGTGGCGGCCTCCGGGCTCCGGCTGGACGAGATCGCGGGCGCGGTCGGCTCGGCGGACGGACCGCCCGCGCGCCCCGGCCGCGCCTGACCCGCCCCCTACAGCGGCGTGTTGCCGTGCTTGCGCTGGGGCGGGCTCCTGCGCTTGTTCCGCAGCATCTCCAGCGCCCGCGCGACGGCGGCCCTGGTCCGCACCGGATCGATCACGTCGTCGACCAGTCCCCGCTCGGCGGCGTGGTAGGGGTGCATGAGCTGCTCGGAGTACTCGGCCACCAGCTCCGCGCGCAGCCCGTCCGGGTCGGCGGCGGACAGGAGCCGCTTGCGGAACAGCACGTTCACCGCCCCCTCGGCCCCCATGACGGCGATCTCGTTGGTCGGCCAGGCCAGCGACAGGTCGCACCCGATGGACCGGGAGTCCATGACGATGTACGCGCCGCCGTAGGCCTTGCGCAGGATGACCTGGACGCGCGGCACGGTCGCCTCGCAGTAGGCGTACAGCAGCTTCGCGCCGTGCCGGATGACCCCGGCGTGCTCCTGGTCGACGCCCGGCAGGAAACCCGGGACGTCCACCAGCGTCACCAGCGGGATGCCGAACGCGTCGCAGAACCGCACGAACCGCGCCGCCTTCTGCGCCGCGTCGGCGTCCAGCACCCCGGCCAGCACCATCGGCTGGCTGGCCACCACGCCCACGGTCTCGCCGTCGATCCGCGCCAGCGCGCAGATCACGTTGCGCGCCCAGTGCTCGTGGACCTCCATGAACTCCGCGTCGTCCACCAGCTCGCCGATCACCGCCCGCATGTCGTAGGGGCGGTTGGGCTCGACCGGGACGATCTCGGCCAGCTCCGGCCGCTCGTCGTCGGCCGCCCCGCACCGCCCGGCGGAGGGGGCGGGCTCCAGGTTGTTGCCCGGCAGCAGGGAGACCAGGTAGCGGACCTCCTCCAGGCAGGTCTCCTCGTCGTCGTAGACGAACGACGCCACGCCGGTGCGCTCGCCGTGGACGTCGGCGCCGCCCAGCTCGGCGTGGGTGACCCGGACCCCGCTCACCGCCTCGACGACCTCCGGCCCGGTCAGGTACATCTGCGCGGTGTCCCGCACCATGAACGTGAAGTCGGTCAGCGCCGGGGAGTAGGCCGCTCCCCCGGCGCACGGCCCCAGGATGACGCTGATCTGCGGGATGACCCCGGACGCCCGGACGTTGCGGTGGAAGATGCCGCCGTAGCCGTTGAGCGCCATCACCCCCTCCTGGATGCGCGCGCCGCCGCTGTCGTTCAGCCCGATCAGCGGCGCCCCGTTGTCCAGCGCCAGGTCCATCACCTTGTGGATCTTGGCGGCGTGCGCCTCCCCCAGCGAGCCCCCGAAGACCGTGAAGTCCTGGGCGTAGACGAAGACCCGGCGGCCGTGGACGGTGCCCGAGCCCACCACGACGCCGTCGGTGTGCGGGCGCTTCCGCTCCATCCCCAGGCCGTGCGCCTGATGCCGCCGGAACGGTTCCAGCTCGACGAACGAGTCCTCGTCCAGGAGCAGTTCGAGCCGTTCCCGGGCGGTCCGCTTGCCCAGCCCGTGCTGCCGCTCGATCGCCTCCGCCTGCCCGGCGACCACCCGCGCGCGCAGCTCGTCGTTCCGCGCGCGCAGCCCCCGCATCGGCGGCGCCGGCTCGGCGGCCTGCCGTCCCCGGCCGTCCTGCGCCTGCTCCGGCCCGGCGGGCCGCCGACCGTTCGGCCGCGGTACCGGGACCGGGACGAAATCGACCTCCGGCGCGCTCACCGCCTCACCTTCCCCTGTTCCCGTCGTTCCTGGAGAGCCCGCGAAGGAGGCTCGGCCGCCCGGCCCGCCTGCCGGGCCGACAGCAGCCCCGCCCGGTGCAACCAGCGCACCGTGTCCCCGAAGGTCTCGGTCACCGGGCGCGGCCCCGGTTCCCCGTCGACGCGCAGGTCACGGCCGCTGACATGGACGGCGCCGTACTCGGCGGGAATGTGCCATGGCCAGACGCGCTGCACGGCGTCGGTGAGCAGCCCGACCGGGACCACCGCGCGGGCCGGGAGGAACACGGTCGGCAGGCGGCGCCCGGTGACCTGGCGCAGGGTGGCCACGTACTCCCTCGTGGACATGTGCCGCCCCGGGACCAGGAGCCGTTCCGCTCCCCTCCCGGGGGCGTCGAACAGGTCCGCGTGGAACTCCGCCGCGTCCCGCACGTCCCCCACCGGGAATCCGCCGAGCGGCCAGATGGGCATCAGGCCGCGCAACGCGTCGCGCAGCCGGGCGGTCTGGTCGCCCAGCTTCGGGTCGTCCGGGCCGAGCAGGGCGGCCGGATAGGTGATCACCACCGGCGCGCCCCGCGACCGGTGGCGCCGCGCGATCCGCTCGGCCGCCGCCTTGGTCGACAGGTAGCACTCGCGGGGACGCCCGACCGGCGCGTCCGCGCGGACGCGCCGCCCGCCGTCCGGCTCCAGCACGCCGAACGTCGAGACGTGGACGACCGGATCGGCCCCCAGCCGCCGGGCCGCGCCGAGCACGACCTCCGTGCCCCGCTCGTTGGTCCGCCGCATGGAGGCGCGCCGCCTGCTGTCGAACGAGTAGACCGAGGCGGCGTGCAGCACGGCGTCGGCCCCGCGCACCAGGCGCCCGGCGGCGGCCTCGTCCGTGACGTCGCCGACCACCACCTCCACGGCGGAGCGGTCCACTCCCAGCGGCCCCAGCGCGGGTTCGACCCGTCCCTCGTCCCGGGCCAGCAGCCGGACGCGGTGTCCCCGCCTCACCAGCGAGGACACCGTATGGGCCCCCAGGAACCCCGTCCCGCCGGTCACGCTCACCAACATCGGACCAACTCCATCCGGCTCGGCGCGTCACGCGACCCGAACCCAGATCGCGGCGGTTTCGGTTACGAGCCTGCATCGCGGCCATGGCGATGTCTTCTTCGAACGGGCCGTCTTCCCCGTCCCGGGCCCGGCGGGCGGCGGCCGCCCGGCGGGCCCCCGCACCTGTCTCCCACATTGCTCGACATTTATCAAAGAATGCTTTTCTCGGCCGGGTCAAATCCCTGGAAGCGCACTCGAAAAGATGCGCTTCCCCCCGCCCCGGACGGACGATTCAGTAGTTGACACGGCCGGTGGCGAATCCTTTCGATCAATGGATGCCGTCCCGGTTCCCCGACCGCGCGAAGGAGGACGGAATGCGGCCGTTCCGCATCGAGATCCCATCGGGAGCCATTGACGATCTCAAGCAGCGACTCGCGCGGACCCGCTGGCCGGACGGGTACGCGGCGGGATGGGAACGCGGGGTCCCCGTCGACTATCTCCGGGAACTCGTGCGCTATTGGCGCGACGACTATGACTGGAGACAGGCGGAGGCGAGGCTGAACGACCTCCCGCAGTTCATCACGGAAGTCGACGGCGCGCAGATCCATTTCGTGCACCGGCGCTCCCCGGAGCCGGACGCGATTCCGCTGCTGCTGACGCACGGCTGGCCCGGATCGTTCGTGGAATTCGCCGACGTCATCGGTCCGCTGACCGACCCCCGCGCGCACGGGCTGGACCCCGCGGTCGCGTTCCACGTGGTGGCCCCGTCCATCCCCGGGTTCGGGTTCTCCCAGCCGCTCCGCCCCGGATGGGAGGCCGTCCGGATCGCGCGGGCCTGGAGCGAGCTGATGGAGCGGCTCGGCTACCGGAGGTACCTCGCGCAGGGCGGGGACGCCGGCGCGGTGATCTCCCTGCAGCTCGGCAGGTCGGACCCCGGGCACGTGCTCGGCGTGCACGTCAACATGCTGCTCACCTACCCGCCGCAGGACCCCTCCTCGCTGGCCGAGCTCGATGACGGCGACCGCGCCCGCCTGGACCTGATGGCGAGGTTCAACGCGGAGCTGTCGGGTTACATGACCCTGCAGATGAACCGGCCGCAGACGCTGGCGTACGCGCTCACCGACTCCCCCGTGGGCCAGCTCGCCTGGATCGTCGAGCGGTTCAAGGACTGGACGGACTCCACGGACGCGCCCGAGGACGCCGTCGACCGCGACCAGATGCTGACCAACGTGACGCTCTACTGGCTCACCGCCTCCGGGGGCTCCTCGGCGCAGCTGTACTACGAGGGCGCCGAGGGGATGCGGATGGCCGCCTCGGGGATCGCCCCGCCGCCGGTCACCGTGCCGGTCGGGGTCGCGGTCTTCCCGCGCGACATCTACCTGCCGGTGCGCAGGCTCGCCGAGCGGGACATCAAGACGATCGTGCACTGGACCGAGTTCGACCGCGGCGGCCACTTCGCCGCGATGGAGCGGCCCGCGGACTTCGTCCAGGACGTGCGGAAGTTCGCCCGCACCGTGCGTGACGCGGACGGGCGCTGAGCCGCCGACCGCCGTCCCCGGCCCGGTGCGGAGCCTTGCGGGCGCACCGGGCCGGGGGCGGCAGCTCACAGCACCGCGCCGTGGGCGGCGGGAGACCGCCGCCAGGAGACCGGCTCCGTCCTCACCGGCAGGGAGACCAGGCTCCTCCTGCTGGAGGAGACCCACCATCCCAGATCCGCCGAGGGCACCGCGAGGCGCAGGCGCGGGGTCCTTCGCACCAGCGCGCCGAGCGCCACGCGCATCTCCACCCGCGCCAGATGGGCGCCGAGACAGAAGTGGGCCCCGTGCCCGAACGCCAGATGCCCGCCGGACGCGCGGTCGGTCCGGAACCGGTGCGGGTCGGCGAACACGGTCCCGTCACGGTTGGCCACCGGCAGCGCGACGCTCACCTGGTCGCCCGCGCGGATGCGCACGCCGTCCACCTCGACGTCGGACGTGGCGGTCCGGGCCATGCTGAGGGTGACCGCGGGGCTGTGCCGCAGCGACTCCTCCACCACCCCGTCGAGCAGCCGGGGGTCCGCGCGGAGCCGTTCCGCCAGGGCGGGGCTGGACAGCAGGCGGTGGGCGGCGTTGGCGATCTGCGCCGCGGCCAGCGCGTGCCCGTCGAAGAACAGCGAGGCGGCCAGGCCGGTGAGGTCGTCCCAGCCGCCCAGCCCGCCCTCCCGGTGGGCGGCGACCAGCTCGCCCAGCAGGCCCGCCGGGGGCTCCTCGCGGTCGGCGAGCAGCTCCACGACCGCGGCGTGCAGCCGGAGTTCGCCGCGGTAGACCTCGGCCGGGCCGGCCTCCGGCGGGCCGAGCCGTTCGGTCGCGCACTGGAAGATCACCTCACGGCGCGCCGGGGGCACCCCGAGCAGCTCGCACTGCGCGCCGAAGGTCAGCGGGACGCAGAAGTCCCGCAGCAGGTCGCCGGTGGCGGGGGACACGTGGAGCTGGTCGAGGAGCACCTCCGCCATCCGCTCGACGCGCGGCTGGAGCGCCGCCACCCGGCGGGGCGAGAACGCCCTGCCGACCAGGCGGCGGATCCGGCCGTGCTCGGGCGGGTCGAGGTCGGTGACCGACATCCTCGCCGCGGGACCGCGCGGCCGGCGCAGCCCGGCCGACGGGCCCCGGGCGAACCGGGGGTCCCGCAGCACCGCGCGGCCCGCCTCGTACCCGGTCACCAGCCATTCCCCGACACCGTCGGCCTCCCGCAGGAGGGTCACGGTCCGCCCCTCGGCCACCGGGAACCGTCCGACCAGATGCCGGGGACACCGGCCCTCGACGAAGTCCGCGCCTCCCCGCCCTCTCGTGGCGTCGACCATGGTCCTGTCCTCCGCTTCATGGGTGTTCGGAACGGCTGGGAACGTTCAGGGCGAGCAGCGAGACGACGAACGCGACCAGGGCCAGCCCCGCGATGGCGGTGCGCAGGTCCAGCCACGCGGCGAACCAGCCCACCAGGGCGGGCCCGAGCAGGAGCCCGATGCTGGCCAGCGACGTGCTCGAACCCAGCACCGCGCCCCGGTTCTCCGGGGCGGCGCCGCGTCCGATCAGGCCGTAGGCGGTGGGCGGGGCCACCGAGATCGCGGCGCCGACCATGGCGGTCGCGGCCAGGGCGGACGCGGGGCCCCCGGCGGCCGCCAGCGCCAGGACCCCGAACGCCGCCAGGCCGCCCGACGCCAGCAGCACGGTCCGGTCGGAGGCGCGGCCCGACAGCCAGTGCCCCCCGAACCGGCCGAGCGCCATCGCCGCGGCGAAGACGCCCGGCGCCGCCGCCGAGAGCCCGACCGGCGCGCGGACGACGTCCGTCAGGAACACCGCGCTCCACTGCTGCACCCCGCTCTCCACCACCAGGGCGAGCGCGGCGAGCGCGCAGAACGGCAGGGCGGCGCGGCCGAGGCCGCGCCACCCGCCGCGCCGGCCGTCCCGGCTCCGCCCGGCCGGGGCGAAGCTCACGGGCAGGGCCGTCCTCCCCCACAGGAGCACGCTCGCCGCCACCGCGGAGTTGAAGCCCACCACGACGACCTCGGCGGAGATCCCGGCGGTGCGGACGGCTCCGGTGAGAAGGCTGCACGTCAGCAGGCCGACCGGGAACAGCGCGTGCGCCCGGTTCATGATCCGTTCTCCCGAGCCGGCCTCCACGGCGGAGGCTAAGGCCACGGCGACCACGTTGCACGCCCCCGAGCCGCATCCGAACAACGTGACGGCGACGAACAGCTCGGGGACCGAGCCGGCGAACGGGGGCGCCGTCGCGAGCACCGCGAACCCGATCATGAAGATCGGCACCATGCGGCGTCCCCACCTGTCGACCAGCCGCCCCGCGACGAACATCGTGGGCAGGGTGGCCAGCGCTCCCACGAGCAGCGCGGCGCCGTACTGCGCCTCCCCCGCGCCCGTGGCGCGCCGCACCTCCGGCATGAGCGCGAGGTAGGGACCCCACAGGGCCCCGTAGGCGGCGAACACTCCGAAGACGGCCGCAGAACCGTGGCGCACGCGCATCCCGGGGCGTCCCGGGTCAGCGCGAGGGCTGGCGGACCGGGCCGCTCCGGCCGTCCGGCGACCGTGACTCGCCCGCCGGTGGACGGCGGACGGCGTGCCGCAGCACCCTCGCCACCATCGACGGGCGCATCAGCGCGGTGGGCGGGTCGATGAGGCCGGCGACCCGCATGAACCCGTCGGTGACCGCGGCGTCCTTCGTCGCGGCGTACTGCAGGCGGGCCATGTAGGCGTTGCCCATCCGCACCTTCACCGTGCGGGGGCCCTCCACGCCCGGGAAGTCCAGGTCTCCGCCGGCCGAGATCTCCCACGGCGCGTCGACGACGCGCGCGACCTGGGCGAGGAACGGCCGCGGGGACGGCCGGGGCTCCCGGCGCAACTGGTCGCGCAGCGCCATCGCCTCGATCGCCGCGACGCTCATCCCCTGGCCGTACACCGGGTTGAAGCTGCAGAACGCGTCGCCGAGCACCAGCAGCCCGTCGGGGAACCGGGTCAGCCGCTCGTAGCGGCGCCGCACGCTCGCGGCGAACCGGAAACGCACCGGCTCGTCGAGCGGTTCGGCGTCGTGCACCGCCTCGTACACGTCCGGAACCGGCAGCGAGCGCACGTATTCGAGAAAACCCTCCGGATCGGTCGGAGGGTGGTCACCGAGAATTCCCGTCAGCGACAGGATGCATTTGTCGGGGCCGACCTGACCGAAGAACGCGCCGCGGGGATGCGCCGGAGAGGCCACCGGGTTGATGGACTGAACGCCGTCGAACATCTCCGGGCGCATTCGGTAATGCCGGGTGGTGTAGGCGAGGTCGACCTTGACCCGTTCCTCGGCGGGCCGCTGGTAGCCGAGTTCCTCCAGCCACGCGGGAACGCGCGAGCCGCGACCGCTGGCGTCGATCACCAGGTCGCCCTCGATCACGTCCTCCCCGCCGTCCCCGTCCTCCCGGAGCCGCCGCTGCACCCGCACCCCGGTGATCCGCCCGCCGTCCGCCGTGGCCGCCAGGCCGAGGACGGAGTGCTCTTCGAGGAAGGTGACGTTGGGCAGCGCCGCCACCCGCCCGCGCACGTGGTCCTCCAGCACGGGGCGGGGGGCGGTGACCGACAGCAGCCCGGTGCGGGCGGGCCGGAGCTTCCTGGCGTTGAAGTACCAGCGCATCTCGCCGAGGTCGCCGGTCGGCACCCCGGCCTCGGTCAGCTCGGCGGTGAAGTTCGGGAACAGCTCCTCGAGGATCAGATGGCCGCGGGCGTGCAGGCCGTGCGCGTGCACCGTGTGCGGCGCCCCGCGCCGTGACTCGCGTACGCCGAGCAGCCGGTCGCGGTCGACGACCACCACCTCGGCGTAGGACTCGGCCAGTACCCGGGCGGCGAGGAGCCCGGCCATACTGCCGCCCAGCACCACCGCGCGGTTTCCCATCCGGCTGTTCATCGCTGCGCTCCTCCTAGCCGCTCCGTTCCGGGTTCATTTCAGTGCCCGCCCGCCGGGCCCGCATCTTCGTGATTGCGGTGACGGGTATAGGGCCCGCTTCCTCCCCTTCCGACCAGGCGGGACCGCCGGCCGTCCCGCGTTTTCGGGCCGCCCCGGATATCGAGCAATTACCGAGAAGGCCCGCGGGGGCGATCGCAGTACCTTCAGAGCGGCGGAAATCCATTCGGTTGTGCTGATCATTCGATTCGGTCCCATGGCCGGAGACGAAAGGAACGGATTCGTGACGATCGCTTCCACGGCGCGGACGCAGTCGATGTCCGCGGCCGAACTCGAGGACCTGGACCGGCGGCACCTGATCCATCCGCACCAGCGGGCCGCCCAGCACGAACGGCACGTCATGGTCCGCGGCGAGGGGTGCCACGTCTGGGACGCCCACGGCACCCGGTACCTGGACATGACCGGGGCCGCCAACTGGCTGGCCCAGGTCGGCCACGGACGTCCCGAACTGGCCGAGGCCGCCGCCCGACAGACGTCGGAGCTGGAGTACTTCACCAGCTTCGACGTGTACTCCAACGACAAGTCGATCCTGCTGGCGGCGCGGATCGCGGACCTCGCCCCGGAGGGCCTGGACCGGGTGTTCCTCACCAACGGCGGCTCCGAGGGCGTCGACACCGCGATCAAGGCCGCCCGGCTGTTCCACAGCCGGCGCGGGGAGCCCGACCGGACGTGGATCATCTCCCGCCGCTTCGGCTACCACGGCGTCACCTACGGCGCCGGCAGCGCCAGCGGCTTCGACCACCTCCAGTTCGGCGCGGGTCCGTTCCTGCCGAACTTCGAGAAGGTGACGCCCCCGCTGCCCTACCACCGGGAGATGTACGGCGGGGAGGACCCCACCGACTTCCTGCTGCGGGAGCTGGAGGAGACCCTCGCGCGGATCGGCCCGGACAAGGTCGCCGCGATGATCGGCGAGCCCGTGATGGGCGGCGCCGGGGTGGTCCCGCCGCCCGACGACTACTGGCCCCGGGTCCGCGAGCTGCTGGGCCGGCACGGGATCCTGCTGATCGCCGACGAGGTGGTGACCGCCTTCGGCCGGACCGGCGCCTGGTTCGACTCCGCCCGGCGCGGCATGGCGCCCGACATGATCGTCATGGCGAAGGGCCTCACCAGCGGGTACGCGCCCCTCGGCGCCGTGCTCATGCGCACCGACATCGGCGACGGGATCACCGAGGACCAGGGATTCGCGCACGGCTTCACCTACTTCGGGCACGCGGCATCCTGCGCGATCGCGCTGGCCAACCTCGACCTGATCGAGAAGGAGGGCCTGGTGGACCGGGCCCGGCAGGTCGGTGAGTGGCTGCGCGACGGCCTGGCGTCCGCCGCGGAGCTGCCGCACGTCGGCGAGATCCGGGTGGTGGGGGCGATGGTCGGCATCGAGCTGGTCGTCAGCCGCGACACCCGCGAGCCGCTGTTCGCCGGCGCGGGCGCCGCGACGGCCGAGCTGCGCGACGTCCACCAGGTCATCACGCGCGACTACGGCAACACCATCGTCCTGGCCCCTCCCCTGGTGCTCGACCGGGACGACGCGGCGCGGGCGACCCGGGCGATCACCGAGGTGCTCGCCCGGCTGGACGGTGACGGCGGCCTGCGGCCTCGATGACCCCGGCCGGCGCCCGGCACGTCCGCGCACCGGCCGCCGGACCCGTCGACGATCCCTCCAACAGGTCGAAGAGGACAGCGAATGTACGACTACGTCATCGTCGGTGCCGGCTCCGCGGGGTGCGTCCTGGCGGCCCGGCTGAGCGAGGACCCCCACACGAAGGTCTGCCTGCTCGAGGCGGGCCCGGCCGACACCTCACCGAACATCCACCTCCCGTCCGCGTTCGGCCGGCTGTTCCGGACCCGCCTCGACTGGGACTACGACACCCTCGACGAGCCCTTCCTGGACGGCCGCCGCGTCTACCTCCCGCGCGGACGGATGCTCGGCGGGTCCAGCTCCATGAACGCCATGGTCTACATCCGCGGCCACCGGGCCGACTACGACGGATGGGACACGCCCGGCTGGGGCTACCGGGAGATGCTGCCCTACTTCAAGCGCTCGGAGGACAACGAGCGCGGCGCCTCCGAATACCACGGCGCGGGCGGACCGCTCGGCGTCTCCGACGGGCGCTCGCGCAACGAGATGACCGCGGCGTTCATCCAGGCCGGCGTCGAGGCGGGCTTCCCCGCCAACGACGACTTCAACGGGGCGGAGCAGGACGGCTTCGGCTTCTACCAGGTGACCCAGCGCGACGGGCGGCGTTGCAGCACCGCCGCGGGCTTCCTGCGCCCGGCGCTGGACCGCCCGAACCTCACCGTCATGACCGGGTTCCAGGCGCACCGCGTCGTCTTCGACGGGGACCGCGCCGTGGGGATCGCCGGCACCCACCGGGACGAGGAGGTCGAGATCCGCGCCGAGCGCGAGGTCATCCTCAGCGCCGGCGCCTACAACTCGCCGCAGCTCCTCATGCTGTCCGGGATCGGTCCCGGGCAGGCGCTGGCCCCGCTGGGCATCCCGGTCCGGATCGACCAGCCGCACGTCGGCCAGAACCTCCAGGACCACCCGCACACCCTGCTCATCTTCCCGCACGACCGCCCGATCAGCCTGCTGATCGCCGGAGAGCCGCAGTACGCGCTGCAGTACGAGCGGGAGCGCAGCGGCCCGCTGTCGTCCAACATCGCCGAGGCGGGCGGGTTCGTCCGCGCCACGGACGGCGCGCAGGTCCCCGACGTCCAGTTCCTCGCCGGGCCGATCATGTTCGCCGAGGGCGGCCTGCGCGCGCCGACCGCCCACGCCCTGTCGGTGGGGGTGGGCGTGCTGAAGCCGCGGAGCCGGGGAAGCGTGACGATCGCCACGGAGGACCCGACGGCCAAGCCGGTCATCCAGCACAACTACTTCGCCGACTCCGCCGACATGGAGGTCGCGGTCGCGGGCATGCGCGTCGTGCTGGAGATCGCCAGGCAGAAGGCGCTCAAGCCGTTCACGCAGACGCTGATGGACGCCCCGGCCTCGGAGTCGGACGCGGACCTGCGGGCCTACGTGCGCCGCGCCACCCAGACGCTCTACCACCCGGCGGGCACCTGCGCGATGGGCACGGTGGTCGACGGGCACCTGCGCGTCCTGGGCGTCGACGGGCTCCGGGTCGTCGACGCCTCGGTGATGCCGGACCTGGTCCGGGGCAACACCAACGCCCCCACGATCGCGATCGCCGAGAGGGCGGCCGACCTGATCCGGGGCGTCGCCCCCTGAGGGGAACGGCCCCGGACCAGGTCCGGAAGGGGAGGGCCCGCGGCCGGCGGCCGGCGGGCGCGCGGTCCTTCCTACTTCCCGGCCGGCTCGTACCGCAGGCCCTGCACACCCGTGCTGTAGGTGGTGGCGTCGGCGAGCGTGAGCTCGAACGACCGGGTGACGTCGTCGAACAGGCGCGTGCCGCCGCCCACCACGACCGGGAAGATCATGAGCGCGAGTTCGTCGAGCACCCCCGCGACCAGCAGCGAGCGGACCAGCAGCGGGCTTCCGGGCACCTGGATGTTGCCCCCCTCCTGCTGCTTGAGCTCGCGCACCTTCGCCACGACGTCGCCCTCGACCAGCGTGGAACCCTCCCATTCGAGGGTGTCGAGAGTGGACGACGCCACGTACTTGGGCGACCCGTTCAGGAAGGCGGCCATCGGATTGGAGTCGCCCTGTTCCGGCCAGAGCTTGGCGAACTCCAGGTAAGTGCGGCGTCCCAGCAGGACGGTGTCGGCGCTCTCCAGCGCCTCCGCCATCACCCCGGCCATTTCGGGCGCCCAATATTGCTCCGTCCATTGGTCGGGCGATTCCACCACGCCGTCCAACGACATCATCAGGCCGGCACAGAGTTTGCGCATGGTGCTCTCCTCATCAGCGGTTTTGCGGACGGATCGGCGACGTCCCGGGATAGATCGCCGACGGGGCACGGTTCCGACCCTGGACCAATACGCCAGCGGTGGCAACCACCGTCGCGAAAGAGCCGGCCGACAGCGGAACCCTACCGGCATGGATCCCTTCTGTCGGCCAGTCAGCAGATCGGTCAGAACCCGCGCGAGAAGTCGCGATGAGTTTCGCGGAGTCGCCGGGTCGACACAGTGGCACGGCGACGTGCGACCAGAAGGGAGTCCTTGGTGGAACATGCGATTCACGTCGATGGGCTGGTGAAACGCTTCGGCGACAAGGCCGCGCTCGACGGCGTCGACCTACAGGTCGGAAGCGGCATCCTGCTCGGGCTGCTCGGCCCCAACGGGGCGGGCAAGACGACGATGGTGCGGGTGCTGGCGACCCTGCTGAAACCGGACGGCGGCAAGGCGACCGTGTACGGGCACGACGTCGTCCGGGACGCGCACAAGGTGCGGCAACTCATCGGGGTGACCGGGCAGTACGCCTCGGTCGACGCGAACCTGACCGGGGTCGACAACCTGCTGCTGATCGGCCGGCTCCTCGGGCTGTCGGGGCGCGAGGCCAAGCGGCAGACCGACGAGCTGCTGACGAGGTTCGACCTGCACGACGCGGCGGGCCGGCAGGTCAAGACGTACTCCGGCGGCATGCGCCGGCGTCTGGACCTGGCGCTGAGCCTGGTCGGCAACCCCCGGCTGCTCTACCTGGACGAGCCCACCACGGGCCTGGACCTGCCCTCCCGGCTGAAGCTGTGGGAGATGGTCCGCGCCCTCGTCGCCGACGGCGTCACGGTGCTGCTGACCACGCAGTACCTGGAGGAGGCCGACGCGCTGGCCAACGAGATCGTCGTCATCGACCAGGGCAAGGTGATCGCCACCGGTTCCCCCGACGAGCTGAAGTCCCGGATCGGCGCGCAGCGGCTGGAGGTCAAGCCCGTCCGGCCGCTCGACGTCCCG
Source organism: Actinomadura kijaniata (assembly GCF_014138665.1). Lineage (NCBI taxonomy): Bacteria > Bacillati > Actinomycetota > Actinomycetes > Streptosporangiales > Thermomonosporaceae > Actinomadura > Actinomadura kijaniata. Next base: position 103,090 of record NZ_JACJIA010000006.1, on the reverse strand, counting down.
AGGGTCGCCGAGGTGGTCGAGGCGATCGTGGGCCGGGAGCCCGACGTGCAGGGGCAGCTGGTCACCGCGCTGGCCGCCGACGCCCAGACCCTGCAGACCGCCGTCCAGCGCCTGCGCGAGGCGGACGTCGACATCGCCGAGCTGTCCCTGCGGGGGTCGAGCCTCGACGAGGTGTTCCTCGCGCTGACCGGCCACCGGGCCGAAGAGTCCACCGAGGCCGTCCAGGACGGCGCACCACAGGAGGTGTCGGCATGACCGCCGCGATCGAGACCGCTCCGCGGCTGCCCGAGCTCGCGCCGCGCGTCGGCCCGCTCCAGGGGCTGCGGCAGACCCTGACGCTGGCCCGGCGCGTGATCATCCAGGTCCGGCACAACCCCCAGGAGCTGGCCGACCAGAGCTTCCAGCCGATCATCTTCACGCTGCTGTTCACCTACGTCTTCGGCGCGTCGATCGCCTCCGACGGGGACCGGCAGACCTACCTGCAGTTCATGATCCCCGGCATGCTGGCCATGAACATGCTGTTCAACTCCCTCTACGTCGGCCAGGGGCTCAACACCGACCTGGCGATGGGCGTGTTCGACCGGATGCGGACACTGCCGATCGCTCGCTGGGCCCCGCTGGCCGGCCGCATCCTCGCCGACCAGCTCATGCAGCTGTGGGGCATCGTCCTCGTCTTCGCCGTCGGCCTGCTGCTCGGGTTCCGGCCGGGCAACGGGGTGCAGGGCATGCTCGCCGGCACGCTGCTGCTGCTGTTCTTCGCCCTCGCCTTCTCCTGGGTGGCGGTGCTGGTGGGCGTCGCCTCCAAGAACGCCCAGCAGGTGCAGGTCTTCGGCATGGCCGTGGTGCTGCCGATCAACTTCGTCAGCGGCACGTTCGCGCCGGTCGAGACGATGCCCACGGCGCTGCAGAAGTTCGCCGAGTACACCCCGGTCGGCAACCTGCTGGAGGCCAGCCGCGGGCTCATCAACGGCGGGCCGGTCGCCACGCCGCTGTGGTGGACGGTCGTGTGGGCGGTGGCGCTCGTGCTCATCTTCGCGCCGCTGTCCATCCGGTCCCTGAACCGCAAGACCTGACGGCGGCCGGTGCCGGACACGAAGCGGGCCGCCCGCGCATCGGCGCGGGCGGCCCGCCGAACAGGTCGTCCCCCTGGCCCGCCGTCCGGGCTCAGGGCTTGCGGGCCAGCACGGCGCCGTTCGCCCCCGGGGCGCGGAACCGCACGGTCCGCACGTCGTCGAACCCGGCGGCCCGCAGCCAGTCGCCGTACTCCCCGGCCGTGTAGTTGCGGCCCCAGGTCGCGACCAGCATGTTCAGGCTCATCAGCGCCGCGTCCAGCGGGCCGGTCCGGTCGTCGTCGACGAGCAGTTCGCTGATCACCAGGAGGCCGCCGCGGGGCAGCGCCCGGAAGCACTTGCCCAGCAGTTCCCGGTTACGCGCCTCGTCCCAGTCGTGCATGATCATGGAGAGCAGGATCGCGTCATGGCCGTCCGGCAGCTCCTCGTCGGCGAAGAAGTCGCCCGGGTGCGGGCTCACCCGCTCCGACAGCCCGGCGGCGCCGATCCGTTCCGCCGCGTGCTCGCACACGTGCGGCAGGTCGTAGACGGTGGCGCGCAGGCCGGGGTACCGGCGGCACAGCTCGATGTCGAAGGCCGCTCCGCCGCCGCCGACGTCGAGCAGCCTGGTGACGCCGCCGAGGTCGACGGCCTCGCCGAGCGCCCGCGCCGTGACGGCGGAGAGCGGGTACAGGCCGTCCCAGAACAGCTTGGCCCTGTTCTCGGACGTGAAGATGTCCTCGCGCTGCTCGGCGGTCCACCGGCTGGGGCGGTTGGACCTGACGGCCTCGGTGACCCGCATCCAGCCGGTGAACGCGTGGTCCCGCAGCATCCGGATGTAGTCGCCGAAGAAGTAGGGCCGGCCGCGCACCAGGTAGTGGTCGGCGACCGGCGTGTTGCGGAAGCCCGCGCCGTCGCGCTCCACCAGGCCGAGCGCCGCGCAGGCGGTGAGCACGATCTCCGCCGGCCGCTCGTCGACGCCGACGCCGGCGGCCACCTCGGCCACGGTCGCCGCGCCCTTGGCCGACAGGAAGGTGAACAGGTCCAGGTCCTCCGCCGCGACGAGCGTCTGCGACACCAGCAGCCCCTGGGCCATCTGGGCCAGGACGTCGGCGGCGGGCGGCTCGGTCTCCGGTCCCGGAGGGATGAGGTCGTCCATGGCTCAGCCCTCCTGCCCGTCCGGTCCGGTGTCCGGCGCCTCGAACCGGACGCGGATGCCGGAGAAGACGATGTGCCGTCCGTTCTCGAAGTGGCGGCGGGGCTCCTCGGTGAGGACGTACGCCGGACGCCGGGCGAGCTCGTCCAGGGTGGCCCGGAGTTCCATCCGCGACAGCTGCGCGCCGATGCAGTGGTGGATGCCGAACCCGAAGCTCAGGTGGTGGTGGGAGTTCCCGCGGCCGGGGTCGAACTCGTCCGGCGCGGGGAACTTCGCGGGGTCGCGGTTGGCGGCGTCGAACAGCAGCACGACCCTGGAGCCGGCGGGGATGGTCACCCCGTCGATCGTGACGTCCCGGGTGGTCACCCGGGTCAGCCGGTCGGCGGGGCACCACCGGCGCAGCGACTCCTCGACCACGGCGGTCCGGAGCTCGGGTTCGGTCCTGAGGCGCTCCTGCAGCTCCGGGTGCCCGGCCAGGTACCACAGGAGGCGGCTGGCCGAGTTCATCGGGTTGTCGTGCCCGGCCACGCAGTACGACACGATGATCGAGTACAGCATGTCCTCGGAGATCGGCTCGCCGTCCACGCGCGCGTTGACCAGGTGGGACAGGTAGTAGTCGCCCGGCTTCTCGCGGGCCCGCCGGATCTCCTCCGACAGCAGGGAGCGGAAGGCGGGCCAGAAGCCCTCGGCGTCGCTGTCCCTGGACAGGCGCTTCCACATGCTGCGCGTCAGGTCGCGGATCCGGTGCTGGGCCGCGTCCGACAGCCCGATGGCCAGGCCCAGGACGCCGATCGAGAGCGGCTGGGCCAGCTGGGTGAACAGGTCCGCCTCGCCCTTCCGGACGAGGGGGTCCACGAGGTCGGCGACGAGCCGGGCGGCGGCGGGCTCCAGCCGGCGCAGCGCCTCCCTCTCCATCGGCGGCGCCATGAGCTTGCGGATCACCCGGTGCTCGGGCGGGTCGTAGTCGATCGGCGAGAACTTCGGCATCCCCGCGGCGCGCGGGAAGTGCACGCCGGAACCGGAGCTGAAGGTCTCGTAGTCGCGCAGCGCCGCCTTGACGTCCTCGTAGCGCGACAGCACCCAGAAGCCGCCGTGCGCCGGCGAATAGGTCACCGCCGCGCGCTCGCGGATCTCGCTGTTGACGATCTCCGCCACCTCCGGGGTGTATTCCGGGTCGTGGTAGTCGAATTCCCGGACGAGTCGAGCGACGACGTCCTCTTGTGTTGCCCTCATTTTCCCTCACGGTCTTCCGTTTGGCCGAGGATCGGTTCTCGATCGTTCACCGGGCGATCCGTCGGGCGCCCGCGCGGATCACTTCGATCCTCGGTGAGGGGCGTACCGGGGGCATCTCGCATATTGCCGATCCGCACGCCCTGACCGGGCCGCGACCGGTCCGGAAGGAAGCGGTTTCCCAGCGCCATTTCGAAGAAGCCAGGCGTTACTCGCCTGCCTACAGTGATAGGCCACCACGTTCGGAGGTTTCGTCGTGAAACGCACATGCCCTGTGACCCTCGACCGCGCCGGAACGGATATCCACGCCGAGAACGCCCGACTGCGTTCCCAGGGCCCGGTGGCCCGGGTGGAGCTTCCGGGCGGGGTCCCCGGATGGACGGTGATCGGCCACGACCTGGCCAGGAAGGTGCTGTCCGATCCGCGGTTCACCAAGGACCCGCGGAACTGGCCCGCGTACGTGAACGGCGAGATCCCGCCGGACTGGCCGATGATCACGTGGGTGGTGATGGACAACATGACCACCCATGACGGCCCCGACCACGCCCGGCTGCGCAGGCTGATCTCCCGGGCCTTCACCCCGCGGCGGGTCGCCGCCACCCGGCCGCTGATCGAGCGGATCACGACCGGCCTGCTGGACGACCTGGCGGCGGTCCCGCCCGGGGAGGTCGTCGACCTGAAGGCGCGCTTCGCCTACCCCCTGCCCGCGAGCGTGGTCTGCGACCTGTTCGGCGTGCCGCCCGAGTCCCGCGCCGAGGCGCTGCGCGGCGGCGAGGTGAACACCACCACCGCGATCACCCCGGAGGAGGCCGCGGCCAACGTCGAGCAGTGGCAACGGGCGCTCGGGGAGCTCGTCGAGGCCAAGCGCCGGGAGCCCGGCGACGACCTGACCAGCGTCCTGGTCGACGCGGCCGAGGACGGGACGCGGCTCACCGACGAGGAACTGGTCGGCACCCTGTTCCTGATGCTCGGCGCCGGTTCCGAGACGGTGATGAACCTCCTGTGCCACGCGGTCGTCGACCTGCTGTCCCATCCCGAGCAGCTCGACCTGGTGCTGACCGGGAAGGTCGACTGGGAGCAGGTCGTCGAGGAGTCCCTGCGGGGGCAGTCGCCCATCGCCCACCTGCCGTTCCGCTTCACGACCGAGGACGTCGAGGTCGGCGGGGTGACGATCCCCCGGGGGGACCCGGTGCTCGTCGGCTTCGCCGGGATCGGCCGCGACCCGGCGCTGCACGGCGAGGAGGCGGCCCTGTTCGACATCACCCGGGCCGACAAGACGCACCTGTCGTTCGGCCACGGGGCCCACTTCTGCCTGGGCGCGCCGCTGGCCCGGCTGGAGGCGGCGATCGCGCTGCCCGCCCTGTTCGACCGGTTCCCCGGCATCAGGCTCGCGGCCGGACGGGACCGGCTGGCGCCCCAGCCGACCTTCATCATGAACGGGCCCGCCGCCGTGCCGGTGACGCTGGGCGGGCACGGCACCGCCTGACCGGCCCGCGGGCGGCGGGCGACCGCCGGCATTCCCCACGTTCTCCTCGCGCTGAACGCATTCCAAGAGATGCATCGCCTTTGCGCCGATCGCACTATTTGGGAGGCGGTCGACAATGGCTGGAGGAAACGTGGTCCAACGACTCGGAGAACACGCCGTCGTGCTCGGCGGAGGAATGGCCGGCCTGATGACATGCCGCGTCCTCGCGGACCGGTACCGCAAGGTGTCGGTGATCGACCGGGACACGCTGACCGGGGTGACCCGGGCCCGCGGCGGCGTGCCGCAGGCCCGCCACGCGCACGCGCTGCTGGCCCGGGGCCAGCAGACGATGGAGGAGCTGTTCCCCGGCCTCCAGGAGGAACTGGACGCGGCCGGGGTCCTCACCGGCGACGTCGCGGGGGATCTCCGCTGGTACCTCGACGGCCGGCCGCTGCGGCGGGCGCGCTCGGGCGCGCTGAGCGTCTCGGCGGCCCGGCCCGACCTGGAGGCCCACGTGCGGGCCAGGGTCGCCGCGCTGCCCAACGTGGAGTTCCGGGAGAACACCGTCATCCAGGGACTCACGGCCTCCGCCGACCGCGGCCGCGTCACCGGCGTCCGGCTGGCGGGCGACGGCCCGGCCCCCGAGACGCTGGCGGCCGACCTGGTCGTCGACACGACCGGCCGGGGCAGCCGCACGCCGCTCTGGCTCCAGGAGCTGGGCTACGAGCGCCCCCCCGAGGACAGGGTCAAGATCGACCTGGCCTACACCTCGCGGTTCTTCAGGCTGGACAGCGACCCCTTCGGGGACGCCCTCGCCATCAACCCGCTCTCCTCGCCGGCGAACCCGCGGGGGGCGTTCTTCGGGAAGTTCCCCGACGGGATCGCCCTGCTGTCGCTCACCGGGATGCTGGGCGACCATCCGCCGCGCGACCACGAGGGGTTCCTCCGGTTCGCCGCCACGCTCCAGCCGCCCGAGATCTACCAGGCGGTGCGGACCGCCGAGCCGCTGGGCGACATCGCCTCCTTCCGGGTCCCGGCCAGCGTGCGCCGCCGCTACGACCGGCTGCGGCGCTTCCCCGCCGGGCTGCTGGTGCTCGGCGACGCCCTGTGCGTCTTCAACCCGGTGTACGGCCAGGGGATGACGCTGGCCGCGATGGAGGCGCACGCGCTCGCCGCGCACCTGGCGGCGGGCGAGCCGCGGCCGCTGCGGTTCTTCCGCGAGGTCAAGCCGTTCATCGACGTGGCCTGGGAGACCTCGGCCAGCGCCGACCTGGCGTACCCCGGGGTCGAGGGGCCCCGCACGCTGAAGGTCAGGCTCGGCAACGCCTACATGGCGCGGTTCCTCGAGGCGGCCCAGAACGACGGCAGGTTCACCGCGACGTTCTTCCGGGTCGCGGGTCTCCTCGACCCGCCGCAGACGCTGATGCGCCCCGGCCTGGTGCGCGACGTGCTGCGCGCCTCGCGACGCGGGAGCAGGCGGTCGCCGGCCGGCCGCGGCCGGCCCGCCGGGCTGCTCGACGACTCCTCCCCCGCTCCCGGGCACCGCGCCTCCTAGCGCGGCGGCTCGAAGCGACGTGCGTATGGCCGGGCCCCTGGGCCCGGCCATACGCGTGTGACGGCGCCCTTCTCCCAACGCCGGAGCCGCCCGCGCCGGGCTGCGAGAGTCCGGCGCGGGCGGCCACTGGTGTTCGCGCGGCCGGGAAGCCGCGTCGTCGGTTACTGGAAGGAGATCGGCACGTCGGCCGCGTGGTTCAGGTCGAGGTCACCGATGCCGACCTCGCAGCTGTGAACCTTGCAGTCGACCGTGCCCCAGGCGGTCCCGTCGAACAGGACGCCCGGGAAGGTGGCGCGGACGGTCAGCGGTGTCGAGAAGTTCCCGCCGGCGTCGGCCTGGCCCTCGACGATGTCCGGGAAGCTGCACGCGAACTTCCCGGGCTCGACCTCCGCGCACTGCCCGAGGCGGTACGTGGTGCCGGGGTTCAGACCGCTGACGGCGGCCTGGACCACCTGGCCGTCGGTCAGGCCCGTCGAGGGGGTCACCGTCATCGACGCGTCGGCGGTGGCGGGGGACTGGAGCGTCGTCGCCAGCGCCAGGGCGAGCGCCGACGCTCCGATCAGTTTCTTGAGCATGACTTCCTTTCCGGGAGCTGCGCGCCCGCGGTCGCGGGCGCGTTCCTACCTGGTTCCGGCGGGCCGGGCCGCGTCACCGGGCCCGCCGTCGTGCCCGGCCGGGTGCCGGGCGCGTTCGTGGAGGGCCGCGATGGCCTCTGCGAGGCGATCCAGGTCGGCCGTGTCGGTCCGCTCCCCCTGCCACAGGGACAGCGGGTCGGCGGTGAGGGCGGTGCGGAGGCGGTCCAGTTCGGCGTGGGCGGCGGCGACCGCCTCCGACGGCGCCGTGCCGCCGTTGTCCGAGTGGACCCGCACCCGTTCCAGGTCCGTGCGGAGGTCGTCCAGCCGCCCGGTCACCTCGTTCCAGACCGCCTCGACGTGGGTGACCAGTTCGGCCAGGCCGCGGAAGAGCTCGTTCATCCGCTCCACCGCCGCCGCGGGGGTGAGGCGCCGCTGCCCGTCGTCGGTGATGTGCCGCTGGGCGAGCGGGGGCGGTTCCTCGCTGACCAGGACCGTGGGGCCGTCGAACAGCTCGGCGATCCCGGCCGGGCCGGTCTCGGGCGGCCGGCCGGACGCGTCCAGGCCCCGCGACGCCTGGTCCACCACCGCGGAGTACGCGTTGAAGATCTCCCACAGGGTCGCCAGGTCCCTGGCCGCCTCGTCCCAGGCCCGTCTGGTGCGGCCGGTCAGGTCCGCGCCGTCGAGCAGCTGCCGCCCCAGGCTGCGGTCCAGGTCGACGAGGTTCGACCGGATGGCGTCGCGGTCGGCGACCGCCGCCGCGACGCTCGCCGCGACGTCCTCGGGAGGCGCCGCCTTCGTCGTGCGGGCCGCGGCCGCGGTCGGCCGGGGGACGACGGAACCGGCGGGGCCGGGACGCACGGCCCTGCGGCCGGGGTCGGCGAAGCGGCGGTCGGCCCATCTCATGATCGGGCGTTCCAGCAGGAAGTAGCTGAGCGAGGCCAGGATGACGGCGCCGGTGAGCGTGGCGGCCTCCAGGGCCCAGAAGCCGCTCTTGGCGTACAGCTGGTCGAGCGTCCTTGCCTCGCCGCCGAACACGGTGCCGGGCTGGAGGTAGAAGTGCATCGCGGCCATGTGCCACAGGTAGACGCCGTACGAGATCTTCCCGAGGTAGGCCAGCACCCCGCTGCCCAGGACCCGTTCGGTCGACGTCCGCCGCGCTCCGCGCACGACCAGCGGCAGCGACGCGGTCAGCCCGAACAGCGAGACGATGACGTAGGCGATGAACAGGCCGGACACCGAGTAGTAGTCGTCCATCCCGATGACGCTGAACGGCCGGACGCAGTTGACCACGTACAGGCCGAGCGAGGCGAGCCAGAACAGCTGCGGGCGCGCGGTCGCCAGCCGCACCAGCCGCGGCGTGTCCTTGGGCGACACCTCGGCCAGGGCCAGCTGGACGGCCATGAAGACGCCCACCGCGATGGTCGGCGCGAACCCCAGCGGCCACCAGAAGATGATGCGGTGGTCCCAGCCCTGGCCGGTCACCACGAACAGCCAGGCGATACCGATCCCCATCAGGAGCGGCACCGGGAGCATCAGCCGCCGGGCGCGGGCCGCCGGGGTCGCGCCCCGCCGCGCGAAACCCTGCACGGCCCACGCGACCAGCGGCAGCGCCAGGTACCACTGGACCATGCTCGGCACGCTCCAGGTGACCTCCATGCCGTTCATCGGGTTGGCCTCGAAGGGCGTCGGCACGTAGATGTGGAGCAGCAGGGCGGGCCACAGGGCGGACCAGCCGTCATCGAGGACGTCGCGGTTCAGCGTCAGCAGCATCACCGCGTACAGGACGTAGTAGGCGGGCAGCAACCGGAGCATCCGGCGCATGAAGCCGTTGCGCTGCGAGGGGGCCCGCTCGCCCCGGATGATCGCCCTGGCGACCGGCCGGAAGTAGAACATCGCCGGCAGGGCGAACAGCACGCCGATGAAGGCGGGCATGCCGCTCACGAAGAAGGCCCCGACGACGTTGCTCGGCGGCTGGGCGGGTTCGAACTCCCGCGTTCCCAGCAGCGCCGAGAACATCGCCACGTGCACGGTCAGCAGGCCGAGCGAGGCCACCGCCCGGATCCCGAATATCGCCGACGAACGGGTCCGCCCGCCGCCCGAAGCTTCCACTACGCTCACCACTACGTCCTTTCGCGATCCGGCCGACCGGCCCGCTGCCGGTACGGTTGCTCAGGGCGGCGGGGCGCGCCCCGGTTCAGTCGACGACGGCCCGGATGAAGCTCAGGCTCTCCCTGAGCCACGGCCCCTCCAGGGTCTGCACGACCTTCTTGAGGTCGGGGACCTGTCCCTCGAGGAGCTCCTTCACGACCCGCAGCTCGCTGGAGTTCACGCTGAAGGTCTTGGTGCCGTCCTCGTTGTCGGTCACTTTCGGCATGCCGGTCTCCCTTCTGATCGGTTGGTCCTGGTCGTGGGGAGGGCCCTACGCGCCGACCGGCTCCGCCGCGGCGTCGTGGGTGTCGTCGTGGGCGCCGTCGTCGTGCGCGCCGTCGTCGGGGCGGAGCGCGTCGAGGAGGTGGCCGGCGAGCGCGGCGATGCTCGGTTTGCTCCACAGGATGTTGGGCGGCAGGTCGAGGCCGTAGCGGCGCTGCATCCGCACCCGGAGCGCGACGGTCATCACCGAGTCGACGCCGAGTTCGGCCAGCGGCCGCTTGAGCTCGATCTCCTCGGCCGCCAGGTTCAGCTCGGCGGCGACCTGCTCGCGGACGTCGGCGGTCATCAGGGCGAGCCGCTCGTCCTCCGCCAGTCCGGCCCAGTCGATGGTGAAGGCGTCGCCGGCGTCACCGGCGTCCTCGGCCACGGTCAGCTCGCGGAACATCGGCACCCGCGGCGTGCCCGGCGGCAGCGGAAGGACGCGCAGCACCGCCTTGTAGGGCGAGCGGAAGCGGTCGGCGAACGACCAGGACCGGAACGCCTCGGTGGCGGTGACCATCTCCAGCCCGCGCGAGTTGGCCTCCAGCATGGTGCCGTCGATGGCCTCCGACATGCCCATCCCGCGCCACGACGTCCAGCCGAGGCTGACCGTCTCGGTCCCGCCCGCGGCCTGGCGGTGCGCGGCGAGCGCGTCGAGGTAGGAGTTGGCCGACGCGTAGCTGGCCTGGCCGGTGAGCCGGGCGAACTGGCCGCAGGAGGAGAACAGGACCATGAAGTCCAGCGAGCCGGGCGGGAAGATCCGGTGCAGCACCATCGCGCCGACGGCCTTCGGCCCGAGCACGTCGTGCAGGCCGCTCCGCTCCACCTTGTCGACCATCGCGTCGCGGACCACGCCCGCGGCGTGGACGACGCCCCGGACGGGCGGCAGCCCGTGGGCGGACGGGTCCAGCGCCTCGGCGACCCGGTCGGCGTCGGTGATGTCGAGCGCCAGCACCTTGACGGTCGCGCCCAGGGCCTCCAGCGCCTGCACGCCCGCGATCTGGCGGCGGACCCGCGCGTCGCGCACGCGCGGCCACTGCGAGCGGGGCGGCAGGCCGTGCCGGCCCACCAGCAGGAACCGGCGCGCTCCGAGGTCCACGAGCCATTCGGCCACCGCCAGTCCCAGCGCGCCCAGCCCACCGGTGATCAGGTAGGTCCCGGACGGGTGGCAGCGCAGCGTCCCGCCCTCGGCCGGACGCGTGATCGGGACCAGCCGCGGCACCTCGGCCGCGTCCCCGGTCAGGGAGATGACGTCCTCCTCGCCCGCGGCGCGCTCCATGAGGGTCAGGAACCGCTGGCCGGTGTCGTCGTTCAGGTCGGTGACGTCGACGAGCCCGCCCCACAGCTCGGGGTGCTCCCCGGCGACGATGCGCGCGGCGCCCCACAGCGGCGCGTGGGCCAGCGACGTCTCCTCCCGCGCGGTGCGCACTCCCCGCGTCAGGCACCACAGCCGCGTGTCCCGGGCCGGGTCGGCGCGCAGGCCCTCGGCCAGCCGCTGCGCCGTGCGCAGGAGCATCCAGGCGTTGTCCTCGGCGACCCGCTCGGGCGGTTCGCCGTTCGTCGCGGACGGCGCGATGACGACCGCGTCGGCCGCGGCCAGCGCGTCCTGGTCCAGTTCCTCCGCCGCGAAGGCGCGGGCGCAGTCGATCCCGGCCTCCTCCAGCTGCCCGGTGAGGCGGCCCGCCAGGGCGCCGTCGCCGACGAGCACGACCCGGCGCACCGGCCGGCGACCGGCGCGCTCGGCGCCGTCGAGGGCGAACGGGTGCCAGTCGATCTCGTGGACGAGGTCGCGGGGCGAGGCCACCGCGCCGGGCTCGTCCTTCAGCGCGGCGAACCGCAGCCCGGTGACCTCGCCGACGACCTGCCCGCTCTCGTCGGCGATCAGCACGTCGACGGTGTCCTCCGGGGAGGCCGGCGACCGGCGCGAGTGCACGACGATCCTGGCGGGCGGGTCGCCCCGAAACGCCACCGCGTCGATGTGGCAGGACATCCACAGCCTGCGGGCGTCCTCGGGCGTCACCACCACGGCGCTGATGGTCAGCGCGCCGTCGATGACGTGGGCCCAGCTCGCGGCGTGCTCGGCGGGCGACGGCTCGATCGTGATCAGGGCGAGCTGCTCGGTGTCGTTGCGGCGCAGCTCGGTGACCTCCCAGTCGAAGGCGTAGCCGCCGACTCCCATGGTCCGGAACATGTCGTCCACCGCCGACCACGGCGTCGTCCGGTCGCACCGGGCGCGCACGGCCTCGACGTCCACCGTGCCCGCCGCCGGCTCCCGTCCCCGGTCGACGGTGGCGGTCACGTGGGTGAGCCACTCGTGCTCGGTGTCCCCGTCGGCGACCCGCGTCGCCAGCCGCAGCGCGTTCTCGGCCAGCACGACCTGGACCACGCGCGGCGGGGTGACCGCGACGGGGGTGCGGAGCACGATGTCGCTCAGGGCGGGCGGGCGGCCGTCGGGTCCGGTGGCCGCCGTCGCGAACGTGTCGATGATGACGGCGGCGGGCGTGATCTCGACGCCGACGACCTCGTGGCTCTGCGGGTACGGGCGGCAGGTCAGGTCGAGGTGGGTCTGCCACACCTGGCGGACCGGGCTGTCGCTGACCGTCATGCGGCCGCCGAGCAGGGTGTGGCGGTCCGGGTCGTGGCCCCCGCCGAACCCGGTCTCGTGGTCGGAGCCGGAGAACACCCAGTAGGGCCGGTGCTGCCACGCCACGGCGGGCATCTCGACCAGCGTCCCGCCGGGGTGCTCGCGCGACCAGTCCACGGCCGCGCCGTTGCAGTGGAGCGTGGCCAGGTTGCCGAGCAGGGTGCGCACCTCGTCGGAGTCCCGGCGCAGGCTCGGCACGGCGGTGGCGTCCTCCACCCCCATGTGGTCGCAGGTCTCGGCGATCGAGTGCGTCACCACCGGGTGGGCCGACAGCTCCACGAACAGCCGGTGGCCGTCCTCCAGGGCCGCCTGGACCGCCTGCGTGAACCGGACCGGCTGCCGCAGGTTGGTGGTCCAGTACGCGTCGTCGCGCGCCTCCTCGGACCGGGGGTCGGCCAGCGCGGTGGTGTACAGCGGGATCCGCGCCGGACGGGGGCGCAGCTCGGCCGCGGCGGCCCGCACCTCGGCGGTCACCGCGTCGACGTGCGGGCTGTGGAACGCGATGTCCGTCGCGACCTGCCGGACGTCGATGTCCTCGGCCCTCAGCTCGTCGGCGAGGGCGGCGACGGCCTTGCGGTCGCCGGAGACGACCGTCGACCCGGGGCTGGCCGCGATGCCCACCCCGACGTCGGTGCGGTCGCCGAGCCGCCGCCGGCACTCCTCCCAGTCCAGCGCGACCAGGGCCATCGCGCCCGGTCCCTCCACCCGGCGCAGCGCCCTCGCCCGGCGGCAGGCGAACCGGGCGGCCTCCCGCACGTCGAGGCACCCGGCCACCACGGCGGCGGCGATCTCCCCCACCGAGTGGCCGATGACCGCGCCGGGGACGAGGCCGTGCCGGCGCCACACCTCGGCGAGGCCGATCTGCATGGCGAAGGTGAGCGCCTGGACGTGCGAGGCGCTCCACGGGCCGCCCCTGGTCAGCACCGCCCGCGGGGTCCAGCCAAGCTCCGCCTCGAACACCTCGGCCAGCGAGTCGATCGCGGCGGCGAACGCGGGCTCCTCCTCCAGCAGCTGGCGGCCCATGCCCGACCACTGGGCGCCGTGCCCGGAGAACACCCAGACCGGTCCCGTGGCCTGCCCGGCCGCCGTGCGCGCCGTGACCAGCCCCGGCGCCCGGCGCTCCTCGGCCAGGGCGTGCAGGGCCGCGGCCAGCTCGGCGGTGGAGTCGGCGACGACCGCCGCCCGCTGCGCCAGGTGCGACCGGCGCCGGGACAGCGTGTGCCCGACCGACTCCAGGTCGGCGTCGGGGTCGCCGGTCAGCCAGTCGGCGGTCCTCCCGGCGAGGGCGCGGAGCCCCGCCTCGGACATCGCCGACAGCGGGAAGACCGACGCCCCGCGGGCGTCGCGGCGCGGGAACGCGGTCTTCGGGTGGGCCTGCCCGGACGGGGCCTCCTCCAGGACGAGGTGCGCGATCGTCCCCCCGACGCCGTAGCTCGACACGCCGGCCCGCCGCGGGGTCCCGTTCGCGGTCCAGGGGGTGCGCTCGCCGACCAGGCGCAGCCCGCAGGACTCCCAGTCCACGTCGGGGTGCGGCTCCGAGTGCAGGCTCGGCGGCAGTTCGCCGTGCCGCAGGGCGAGCACGGTCTTGATGACCCCGGCGATCCCCGATCCGCCCTCGATGTGGCCGATGTTCGGCTTCAGCGAGCCGACCAGGCAGGGCTCGTCCGCCCGGCGGCCGCGGCCGAACACCTCGGCCAGCGCCAGGGCCTCCTCGCGGTCCCCGACCGGGGTGCCGGTCCCGTGCGCCTCGACGTACCCGACCGTGTCCGGTGCGATGGCCGCGCGCCGGTAGACCTCGCGCAGCATGTGCTGCTGGGCCTGGCTGTTCGGCGCCATCATGCCGTCGGAGCGGCCGTCCTGGAACACGCCGCTGCCGAGCACCACGGCCAGCACCGGGTCCCCGTCGCGCCGGGCGTCGGCCAGCCGCTTCAGGACCACCACGCCCGCGCCCTCGCCGCGGCCGTAGCCGTCGGCGTCCTTGTCGAACGCCTTGCTCCGCCCGTCCGGCGAGGTCGCGCCGGCGGCGTCCAGAGCCACGAACAGGGCAGGCGTCGCCATGATGTTGACGCCGCCGACGATGGCCAGCGGCATCTCCCCCGACCGCAGGCTCTGGCACGCGTAGTGCAGCGCGGTCAGCGAGCCCGCGCACGCGGTGTCGAAGGCCACGCTCGGTCCGCGCAGGTCCAGGAAGTAGGAGGTCCGGTTGGCGATCCCGTAGTAGGTCGTCCCGTTGACGGCGTACGCGCCGGTGCGCGGGATGTCCTCCAGGAGGCGGCGGCCGTAGTCGTTGGAGTTCGCGGCGGTGAACACGCCCGCCTCCGAGCCGCGCAGCGACAGCGGCGGGATTCCGGCGTTCGCCAGCGCCTCCCACGCCAGTTCCAGAATGATGCGCTGTTGCGGGTCGAGGAAATCGGCCTCGCGCGGCGAGATGCCGAAGAAGTCGGCGTCGAATCCCTCGATGTCGTCGAGGAAGGAGCCGAGCCGCGTCGTCTGCCGCATGATCGCGGTCGCCTGCGGGCTGCTCGACGCGTACGGTTCCCATCGTTTGTCCGGCATCTGTCCCACCGAATGCCGGCCCTCGGCGAGGAAAGACCACAGCTCGTCCGGCGAGGACAGGTCGGGAGAGAACCTGCAGCTCATCCCCACGATCGCTATGGCTTCCGAGAGTTTCCCAGTCTCGCCCATATCGTGCTCCTCCAAGGAACCGGCATCCCGAGAATCGGAATACCGCGCAAACCCCGTTCACCTCGAAAGGTCGATCTCTCTGCCCTTTCCAGGTACGAACAAATGTTTGAACGATCCGATCTCCAGCTCGAACACTAAGCCCGCCCACAGGGCGAGGGAAGGTCGTTCCCGGTACCGAGCAATTACAAAGAAGGCAGTTCAGGAGAAGCGGCCGCCAACGGTCAGCGGTGATCCTTGTGCAGTTGACGAACCGATCATCCGTGTCGCGTCGAAAGGGCCGTGCGCCAGCGCGGTTCCCGTGGCGCGCGTCGTTCCGGAGGAGGCGCCAGGTGGCCGCGAGAGTGACGAGACCGAGCCGCGCGAGCATCGTTCCCTGGCCGGACGAGGCGGCCGCCGCCTACCGCGCCAAGGGGTACTGGGACGGCCGCCCGCTCGGCGCCCGCCTGTACGCCGCCGCGGACGCCGACCCGGACGCCGTCTGCCTGGTGGACGGCGAGCGGCGGCTGAGCTACCGCGAGCTGACGGCCCGCGCGGACGGCGCCGCGACGCGCCTGCGGGCACTCGGGCTGCGTCCGGGCGACCGCGTGGTCGTGCAGTTGCCGAACTGCTGGGAGTTCGTCGTGCTGACGGTGGCGCTCCTGCGGCTGGGCGTGCTCCCGGTGATGGCGCTGACCGCGCACCGGCAGGGGGAGATCTCCTCGGTGGCCGCCGTCGCGCGGGCCAGGGCGCTGCTGGTGCCCGGCACCGTCAGGGACTTCGACCACCAGGCCATGGCCCTGGCGGTCGCCGCGCAGGTGCCCGAGGTGGAGCACGTCCTGGTGCTGGGCGACGACGTCCGGGACGGCGGCGTCGACCTGCGGGCGCTGTGCGAGCCGGCCGACGACGCCGACGCCGCGCGCGGGACGCTCGACGCGATCGCCCCCGACGGGAGCGCGGTGGCGCTCTTCCTGCTGTCCGGCGGCACGACGGGCATGCCCAAGCTGATCGCCCGCACCCATGACGACTTCGGCTACATGATCCGGCGGGCCGTGGAGCTGTGCGGTTTCGGGCCCTCCACCGTCTACCTCGCGGTGCTCCCGCTCAGCCACGGGTTCCCGATGGCCGGTCCGGGCGTCCTCGGCACCCTGATGTCGGGCGGGCGGGTCGTGATCGCGCCCTCGCCCGCCCCGGAGCGGGCGTTCGCCGTGATCGAGCGGGAGGGGGTCACCGCCACCTCGCTGGTCCCGGCCGCCATCCAGCGCTGGGTGGAGCACCGCGAGACCGACCGCGGCCGGGACCTCGGCTCACTGGAGCTGCTCCAGTCGGGCGGCTCCCGGCTGGAGGAGCGGCTGGCGCGCCGGATCGCGCCGACGCTGGGGTGCACGCTCCAGCACGGGTACGGGATGTCGGAGGGGCTGCTGTGCTACACGCGCCTCGACGACCCCGAGGACGTCATCCTGCGCACGCAGGGACGGCCGGTGTCCCCGGACGACGAGCTCCTCGTCGTGGACGAGGACGGCCGGCCGGTGGCCCCGGGCGAGCCGGGGGAACTGCTCACCCGGGGCCCCTACACCGTCCGGGGCTACTACCGGGGCGGGGACCTGAACGCGCGCTCGTTCACCGAGGACGGCTGGTACCGCACCGGCGACCTCGTGCGGCTGCGCCCGGACGGCAACCTGCTCGTCGACGGCCGCGTCAAGGACGTCATCAACCGGGGCGGGGAGAAGATCGCGGCCGAGGAGGTCGAGCACTTCGCCCGCCGGGTCGACGGCGTCCGGGCGGCCGCCGCGGTGGCCGTTCCCGATCCCGAGCTCGGGGAGCGGGTGTGCCTGTGCGTCACCGTCCATCCGGGACGGGCGGTGCGGCTGGCCGACGTGCACGCGGTGATGGAGCGGGCGGGAGTGGCCCGGTTCAAGTTCCCCGAACGGCTCGTCCTGGTCCCGGAGATGCCGCTCACCGCGATCGGCAAGGTCGACAAGAAGGCGCTGCGCGCCACCGTGGACGGCGCGCTCTCCCCGTCCCCCATGCCCTGATCCTGCCAAATGTCAGAAATCGCAGTCTCGGGCGTTCCGGTGTGATCAGCTCAAGCCCGTCGGTTCCCAACGACCAGCAGGGAGCAAGCGATGTCCCCAATCCCCCGGCGCAGAGTCCTGGCATCGACAGGAGCTCTGGCGGGCGCCGCCCTGATACCCACCGAGGCGGCGGCCGCCGCCCGCCCGACGCCGGCCGGCCGCGTCCTCCCCGGGGACGTGCGCTACCCCGACCTCGTCCGCGGGTTCAACCTCCGCTGGGCCGGAAAGCCCGACTACGTGCTCCTGCCGACGACGACCGAGCAGGTCGTCCGGGCCGTCTCCGACGCGGTCCGGTCCGGCCGCCGCGTCACGGTCCGCAGCGGGGGCCACTGCTTCGAGGACTTCACCACCACCCCGGACATCAAGGTGGTCATCGACCTGAGCCAGCTGGCCGCGATCTCCTACGACGCCGGCCGGCGGGCGATCGAGGTCGAGGCGGGCGCCACCCTGGTCGAGGTCTACGACACGATGTTCCGGCGCTGGGGGGTCACCGTGCCGGGCGGGCAGTGCCTGTCGGTCGGCGCGGGCGGCCACGTCCCCGGCGCCGGCTACGGGCCGATGTCCCGCATGTACGGCCTGATCAGCGACCACCTGTACGCGGTCGAGGTCGTCGTGGTGGACCGGGACGGCGGCGCCCACGCCGTGGTCGCCCGCCGCGACGACCCCGACGCCCGGCTCCGCGACCTGTGGTGGGCCCACACCGGCGGCGGGGGCGGGAGCTTCGGCGTCGTGACGCGCTTCTGGTTCCGGACGCCGGGCGCGACGGGGGACGACCCGTCCGGCCTGCTGCCGAAGCCGCCCTCCCACACCTGGCTGAGTTCGGTGATCTGGCCGTGGGAGGGGCTGACCGAGGCCGGGTTCACGCGTCTGGTGCGCAACTACGGAAGCTGGTACGAGCGCCACCGCGCCGCCGGGACCCCCTTCGACGGTCTGTTCAGCCGCTTCAACCTGCTCCACAAGGCCGGCGGGGTCGTCCAGCTGGCCAGCTCGCTGGCCTCCGACGGCGGCGACGCCGAGCAGCGGATGCGCGAGTTCGTGGCCGCGATCGGCGAGGGCGTGGGCGTCCCCTCCATGGTCACCGAGCACCGGCGGGTGCCGTGGCTGCACTCGGTCTCCTGGGCCAACAACGCCGGCGCCGACCCGACCGGCCGGGCCGACTACAAGTCCGCCAACATGCGCCGGGGCTTCACCGCCGAGCAGCTCGCCGCCATGTACCGCCACCTCACCCGCACCGACTACCAGCACCAGACGGCCCTGGTCTCGATCGCCTCCCTGGGCGGGAGGATCGGCGCGGTGGCGCCCGGCCACACGGCCGTGGCGCAACGCGACTCGATCATGCGGGCGATGTTCTTCGCCACCTGGCACGACCCCGCCGAGGACGACCGGCACGTCGCCTGGGTGCGCGAGTTCTACAAGGGCGTCTTCGCCGCGACGGGCGGGGTCCCGGTCCCCAACGAGGTCACCGACGGCTGCTTCATCAACTACCCCGACGGCGACCTCAACGACCCGCGCTGGAACTCCTCGGGCGTGCCCTGGCACACGCTGTACTTCAAGGACAACTACGCCAGGCTGCAACGCACCAAGGCCCAGTGGGACCCCCGCAACGTCTTCCACCACTCCCAGTCGATCCGTCCGCCCGCGCGCTGAGGCGGGCGGCGGGCACCCGTCCCCCGACGGATCACAGGGGGCACCGGCGGTCGGCGCCGGTGCCCCCTTCGCGTCTCCCGTCGGCTCCGCTCAGCGCAGGAGCACGGGCAGCTCGGTCAGGCCGTGGTGGAACATGCTGGTGCGCCAGGTGAGCGTCTCGGCCGGCCGGGCCAGCCGCAGCCGCGGGAAACGGGCGACCAGCGAGCCGATCGCGACGACGCCCTCGAGCCTGGCCAGCGGCGCTCCCAGGCAGTGGTGGTAGCCGTGCCCGAAGGCCAGGTGGGCGTTGTCGCCCCGATCCAGCAGCAGCCGGTCGGGAGCGTCGAACCGGCCGGGGTCCCGGTCGGCGGCCAGCAGCGACACGAGCACGGTCTCCCCGGCCGGGATGTCCATCCCGCCCAGGGTCAGCGGCTCGGTGCTGCGGCGGGCCGTGAGCTGGACGGGGCTCTCGTACCGCAGGACCTCCTCCACCGCCGCGGGCAGCAGGGCGGGGTCGGCGCGGAGCCGGTCCAGCTGGGCGGTGTCGCCCAGCAGGCTCAGCACGCCGTTGCCGATGAGGTTGACCGTGGTCTCGTGCCCCGCCACCAGGAAGAGGAAGAGCATCGAGGTCAGCTCGTCCTCGCTCAGCCTGTCGTCGCCGTCGCGCACGGCGGTCAGCGCGGACAGCAGGTCCTCCCCGGGCTCGCGCCGCTTGCGGTCGAGCAGGGAGCGCACGTAGTCGAGCATCTCGCCCGCCGTGGCGGTGAGCCGGTCGAGGGGGACCATGCTGGAGGTGAGGACGGTGGTCCACCCGTGGAAGGTGTCGCAGTCCTCCTCGGGGATGCCGAACAGCTCGGCGAGCACCTGCAGGGGCAGCGGCAGCGCCAGCGCGGCGATCAGGTCGACCTCGTGCTCGCCGTCCAGCGCGTCGAGCAGCGCGTCGGTGCGCCGCTGGATCCACGGCCGCAGCCGCTCGGTGCGGCGCCGGGTGAACGCGGCCGACACCAGCCGCCGCAGCCGGGTGTGGTCGGGCGGGCTCATGCTGAGCATGTGGCTGTTCATCGCGCGCCGCAGGTGCTCGGGCATCCGGCGTCCGCCGCCGACGTCGCCGGTGCGGTTCTCCAGCCGCGGGTCGTTGAGGGCCGCGCGCGCCGCCTCGTACCCGGTGACCAGCCACGCGGTCCGTCCGGACCCCAGCGTGACCCGGTGCACCTCCCCCGCCCGGTGCAGGCCCGCGTTCCCGGCATGACGCTCAGCCGCATGTCCCAGCGTGATGTCGGTGAGCTTCCGGTGGGGTGCCGTATCGCTGAGGCTCTCTGTCATACGTGGTCACATCCATCCTCTGACATGCGCTTCCGGCATCACCGCACGCCCCACGGCCTGAGCGGGCCACCCTGGGGGGCGGCCCGCTCAGGCCGTGGGCCCTCTACCGGACGGAGGGGTTCACGCGTGGGAGGACGCCCCCGGGGTGGGAAGGCTCTGGACGGCCGGGCTGTTCTGGTAGGCCGCCAGCCGCCATTCCCCGTCCCGCTTGACGCACAGCCAGGACGCCCGGATGGCCTGCTCGTCGGAGACCTCGGACTCACCGGCCGCCAGCACGCCGCCCTGGGTGAGCAGCAGCGCCACGTCCGGCGCGAGGAACCTCAGGTCCACCGGCCTGCCGGTCACCTGGGTGCCCTTGTAGGTGGTCTCGAACGCGTCCTTCATGTGGGCGCGGATCTCGTCGGGGCCCTTCTTGAACAGACCGGGCAGGATCATGGTCCCGTCCTCGGTGAAGACCCCCGCGAAGCTGTCGGCGTCCTGGTAGGCCCAGGCCGCGACGACGCGCTGGGTGAGGGCCGCGACGGCGGCCTGGTCGGCGGCGGCCGGCCCGCCGGCCGGCGTCTTCGGGGTGGAGGTGCTCATCGTCTTCCTTTCCTCGACGGCCGATCGGGGCGGCGCGTCAGATGTAGGGCGTGTTGGGCTCCAGCCCGCTGAGGACCCGCCCGTAGAGCTCGGTGTTGGTGGTCGGGTTCATCAGGGCGTGCAGGTTGACCGCCTGGACGTCGCGCGCGATCCGCTGGATCGGCACGTCGGTGTAGATGGAGGAACCGCCGCTGGCGGAGGCGAGGATGTCCACGGCCTCCTTCGCCAGCCGGCTCACCGCGCCGAGGTCGGCGCGGGCGCGGGCGCGCTCCTCCAGCTTCCACGGGGTGCCCTCCTCGCCCTTGGCGTCGACCGACGCGGCGAGGCGCAGGGCGTGGAACTCCGCCTCGTCGATCTTCAGCGACGCCTCGCCGAGCTGCAGGTGGGTCACCGGCGCCTCGCGCTGGCTCTCGTACGCCGTGTAGGTGATCTTCCGGTTGGGCAGGCGCTTGAGGAACGTCTCCCGCATCCCCCTGGCCAGGCCGAGCAGGGTCCCCACCGACGACGCGGCCGCGACCGGCAGCAGCGGGACCCGGTAGATCGGGCTGGCGGCGTTCGCGCTCGACGCGCCCTGCCCCTGGAGCACCGCGGGCAGCGGCAGGATCCGTTCCTGCGGCACGAACAGGTCCTTGGCGACCGTGCTGACGCTTCCGGTGCCCTGCAGGCCGGAGGTGTGCCAGTCGTCCACGATCAGCAGGTCCGACATCGGGACCAGGCCCATGACGGGGTAGGGCTCCCCCTCGTCGGGCGTCAGGATCGCGATGATCTCCTGCCAGTGCGCGTGGTGGGCGCCGCTGATGAACCCCCACTTGCCGGTGACCACGACGCCGCCCTCGACCGGGCGGGCGATCGCGCCGGGGCTCAGCGTCCCGCACACGCGCACGTCCGGGGTGGAGAACACCTCGTCCTGCACGGCGTCCGGGAACAGGCAGGCCATCCAGCCCGGGATCCAGTACACCGACGCCACCCAGGAGGCCGAGCCGTCGCCCCGGCCCAGTTCCGCAGCGACCTCCACCAGCGTGCGGGTGTCGCACTCGTAGCCGCCGTAGCGGGCCGGCGCCCTCAGCTTGAAGACGCCGGCGTCCGCCAGCGCCTCGATCGTCTCGTCGTGCAGCCGCCGGTTCTTCTCCGACCATGCGGCGTGCGCCCGGAGCGTCGGCGCCACCCGGGCCGCCCGGCTGACCAGTTGCTCTCGCGTCGGAACCTGTGTGGTCGACACCATTTCCTCCGTAGCCGATGGGTGGGGGCCGCGCGCGGCCCGTTCCGGCGGGGTCAGCGCGGCAGGTCCGCGAACTGGCCGGGGGTCCGGCCCGGACCGGCCGGGCCGCGGTACGCCTGGGCGATGTCGAGCCAGCGGTCGGCCTCGGCGCCGGTCGCCACCAGGTCCAGGTCGGCGCGGTGCCGCCGCCGGGTCGCCAGCAGGCAGAGGTCCATGGCCGAACCGGTGATCCTCTGGTCGGAGTCGGCCGGGCCGTACTCCCAGGACTCCCCCGAGGGGGCGGTGATCTCGAAGCGGAACTCCTGCTCCGGCGGGGTCAGCCCGCGCGCCTGGTACCCGAAGTCCCTGACCAGCACGGTGAACAGGACCAGGTGCCGGAGCCGGTCGGTCGGTCGCCGGGGCACGCGCAGGGCGTCGGCGATGTCCTGCCCGTGCCCGAACAGCTCCATGATCCCCGCGCAGGCCAGGACCGCCGCCGGCAGCGGCCGGACGAGCCAGGGCACCGTCTGGTCGGCCGGGACGGCGGCGAGCGCCTTGACCGCCGACGCGCGCTCGGCCCGCCAGCGGGCCAGCAGCTCCTGCGGCGAGTCGTCGCGGTAGTCGGCGAGCGCGGCGTTCACCGCGCCGTTGAAGTCGTCCTGGGCTCCGGCGACCAGGCGCTGGAAGCCCTCCGGGTCGGACGCCGCCGTTCCCGCCAGGCGGAAGATGAACGTCAGGTGGGCGATCTGATCGAAGATCGTCCAGCCCGGCGCGGGCGTGGGCGTCGACCACCGGGAGGGGGCGAGATCGGCCACCAACCGGTCCACGTCGTCGCCTTCGGCGGCCAGGTCGTCGAATACGTTCTGCGATTCTGTCATGCAGCCGTCTCCTATCTTGGGGACGAAAGTGGAGCGGTCGGCATTTCACGCTCCACCAAGACTGCAACAGGGAATACCTCGCGGTCATCTTCGGTCGTGCCATTGCCGTCGCGACTTCGCCGCCGGGGCGTCCACTCGGACGCCAGGACCATGAATCGCCTGACCTGCGCTCATGCGGCCGCGGCCCACACGGTGACGTTTCCGGGCCGGGCGCGGAGCGCGCGCCGGAGGCGCGGCGGCCGCCCCGGAGCGCTCCCCCGGCGGGCGGCGGCGCAGTACCGGCCTCGACGCGCCCTCCCGCGCGCCGGACCTGCCATTAGTTCGCGAACTGCAATGAAATTGCGTGGTCAGCGCAGTATCAACTCATCGGAGAGCCATTGTGGTAATCGCAGTCAAGGTCATGTTACAATCGCCCGACCCCCGCCTGAAAGGTGCTGAACATTGCAGGAGAGAGCGACCCTGACCCGACGCATCATCCTGAATGCAGCCGCCGAGACTTTCGAGGAGCGCGGATACGAGGGAACGAGCATCCGCGACATAGCAGAGAGCCGCAACATGAGCAAGGGCGCGGTTTACTTCCATTTCTCCAGCAAGGAGGACCTCGCGCTGGCCGTCATCAACGAGCAGCGCTTCCTGTGGCCGGACCTGGTCAACGAGCTGCGCGGCCTCCACCCCCGGGCGATGAACCTGCTCCTGGCGCTGACCTCGCAGGTCGCCGACGTCTTCCTGGACAACGTCCTCGTCCGCGCGAGCCTGCGCCTGGCGTTCGAGACCTGCGACAAGATGAGCCCCTGGGTCCCGTCCCTGCTGGTCGACTGGGCCGACATCATCGACCGGCTGCTGTCGGAGGCCCAGGAGGCGGGAGACGTCCTGCCGGAGGTGGACACCAGGTACGCCGCCGAGTTCATCGTGGGCTCGTTCGCCGGATGCCAGCGGATCTCCGAGATCGAGACCGGCCGTGCGGACCTGCGCTGGCGCGTCGCGATGATGTGGCACCACCTGCTGCCGACCATGGTCACCGAGGAGTGCCTGGCCGACATGGAGCCGGTCCTCCGCAACATGGGCCAGCGCGCGTACACGGCCTGAACGGCACGAGGCCGCCGGCGGGCGGAGAGCGCGACCAGCCGTGACCAGGCGATCCGCGCTCTCCGCCCGCCGTCAGGACGGCCCATCCCCCTCACCCCGCCGCCAGGGCGCCCACCCGCCGGGACGCGGTGAAGGCGGCCCAGGAGACCAGCTCCACCAGCGGAGCGTCGCCGGAACGGCCCTTCCTGTAGTCCTCGATGACCGAGCGGTCGACCTGGTAGGACGCCATGGCCGTCAGCAGGGCCAGGCGGCCGGCGGGCCGGTCGGACGCGGGCAGGACGGCGAGCGCGCCCTCGGTCCAGGAGCGGCTGAGACCGGGCGGCCGCCCGTCCCATCCGGCCAGTTCCGCGCGGACCACCTGCCGGACCGGGGCCGGGACCGAGCGTTCGGCCGCCGCGTCGACGGCCGCGGCGGCGCGCGCGAACGCGTCCGCGACGACCGGCGCCCCGTCCGCCCAGGCCATGTCGCCGGGCGGCGGCGCGGCGGGCAGAAGGTGCAGCGACCGTCCCGGCGCGCGGTGGCGCAGGGAGTTCGGCCGCAGGCAGCGGCCGACCAGCCGCATCATGCCGCCGCGCGCCCGGGCCGGCAGGCCGGGCGGGAAGGGGGACTCCTCCAGGAACACGTTGACCACGCGGTTGAGGTAGTGGAAGACCACCGCCACCCCGACGAGCTCGGACGCCTGGCCGGCCGGGAAGGGGGCCGGGCGTCCGCCCCCCGCCTCCCCGGTCCCCAGGTCCCGCGCCCAGGCCGCCACCGCGCGGATGCGCGGGTCCGCGACCGCTTCCAGCCGTCCTTCGGCGATGGCGGCGGCGTCGCGCCCGCGCACCAGCCCGTGCAGCGTCATGCCGTGCACGTCCGCGCAGTACCGGCAGCTGTTGCCGAGCGACACCGCCGAGGCGACGGTCTCCTTCACCGCCCGGTCCGCCCGCCCGGAGGCGACCAGGGTCTCCCGCAGGGTCATCCAGGCCGCCGCGAGCAGGTCCGGCGCGGGGGAATGAAGGGTCACCGGAGGGGCGAGGATCCCGAAGTCCCGCTCCACCTGGGCGTAGATCTCCGCGACCCGGCCCCGCGCGGCCTCGTGGCGCACCGCCGAGACGTGCCTGACCTGCCCCTGCGCCCCGCGCCGCGTGACCCGTGCGAAAGCTCCGGCCATGGCGGGCTCACCCGGCCCGCCGGCCCTGCACGAGCCCGGCCACCAGCGGTGCCGCCGCGCGGCGGGCGCTGGTGGCGCCGTCGGGGGAGGGCGCTCCGTACTCGACCGGGACGCCGCGTTCCCGGGCCGCCCGCACGATGCCGGGCATCGCGCGCTCGGCGAGCGCGGCGATGGTCATCGCGGGGTTGACGGTGAGGGCGCCGGGCACGGCCGAGCCGTCGGTGACGAAGATGCCGGGGTGGCCCCGCAGCTCGTGGCGGTCGTCGAGGGCGGAGGTCGCCGGGTCGTCGCCGATGCGGCAGGACGCCAGCGGATGCACCGTGTAGGCGCCCACCACGTCGTTCGTCCACGGCCGCACCCTGCCGACGCCGTCGCGCTCGATGATGTCGCGCACCAGGTCGTCGGCCTCGGTCCAGCCGCGCAGGGTGTTGGCGGTCGGGTGGTAGCGGAGGTTCCCGCGTCCGAGCATCTGCTGCGAGATGCGCATGGCGTTCCCGGTCGCCGGGGGCGGGCCGAACACCCCCTCGTTGTCGTCCTCCGACATGATGAAGATGGTCAGCCACGACTGCCAGCGCTTGAGCATCTCCTTCTTCTCCACGCCGAACCAGGTCGGCCCGGTCGCGTCGGGCGCCTGGGCCAGGATGGTGCCGAGGCCGGGCGGGAAGTACAGCTGTTCCAGCGAGAACCGGGAGTGCTCGGGCAGCGACCCGTCCAGCCGGTCCCAGTTCGCCACCACCGGTCCGCGCCCGATCTGGTTGGCGGCGTAGGCCAGGCCGCCGTCCCGTTCCAGGCCCAGCACCTCGCGCACCCGGTCCTCGTCGATCACGGCGGTGTTGAGCCGTTCGCCGTTGCCGGAGAAGTAACGCCCCACGGCGTGCGGCATCTTGCCGAGGGAGGGCTCGGAACGCTGGAGGATGACCGGCGTGGCGCCGGCGCCCGCCGCCAGCACGACGATCTTGGCGTCGATCGTCCCGCCGCCGGTGTGGACGCGGTAGTCCTCGTCGTCGATGACGTTGTAGTGGACGCGGTAGCCGCCGTCGTCGGTGCGCGAGATGTGCTGCACCTCGTGCAGCGGCCGGATCTGCGCGCCGTGGGCGAGGGCCGCCGGCAGGTAGTTGGTCAGCAGGGACCGCTTGGCGTCGAAGCGGCACCCGGCCATCATCCAGTTGCAGTTGGTGCACTTGCCGTTGTCGACGGCGACCGGAACCGGGTTGGCCGTGTGGCCCGAGCGGGCGCACAGCGCCGCCCACAGCCCGCCGGCGTAGGTGACGTCGTCCCAGTCCTGCCCCGTGACCGGCATCGCCTCGGCCACCCGGTCGTACCACGGTTCGAGAGCGTCCCGCGACAGGGCCTTGGGCCACATGCGCCGCCCGATGCCGCCCTTGCGCTCGAAGACGAAACGCGGCGCCCGGGGCATCGCGGCGAAGTAGACGACGCTGCCGCCCCCGACGCAGTTGCCGCCGAGGACGCTCATGCCGTCCCCCACCACGAAGTCGAAGATCCGGGTGTAGGACGAGCCGAGCTTGAAGTCGTGGTCGAAGTCCTCGCCCTCCAGCCACGGGCCGCGTTCCAGCACCACGACGCGCGCGCCGCCCGCCGCGAGGTGGTAGGCCGCGATCGCGCCGCCGAACCCGCTGCCGATCACAAGGACGTCGGTGCTCTCGAAACTGGTCACGCGGGGCTCCCGGACGGTGTGGTGTGGGGGTGGAGTTCGGCCAGCGGCCGCCCGTAGCCGTACTGCGGGAAGCGCCACAGGCCGTCGGCGTCCGGCTTGGCCAGGCCCATCGCCTCGATGCCGGGATGTCCCTCGGCGATCGCGTCGAGGGTGTGCATGTGCGCGCCGGTGTCGAAGGCCATGTTGCTGAACAGCGCGATGCTGACCCAGACCTCCTTCTCCGGATGCCCGGGCGCGGTGAGCGCCCGCGTCAGCGCGGTCCGCTCGGAGAACGGCAGCGCCACGAACGGCGGGACGTCCGCGTCCAGGGTCAGCCCGCACCACTCCGCGTGGGCCCGCGCGTGCTCGTTCAGCATGCGCGCCAGGGTGTCCAGGCTGTCGGACACCCCCGCCGCCGACCACTCCAGCAGTTCCAGGGCCCCCGCGGCGACGGCGCCGGGGCCGACCGCCGCGCCGGCCACCGACCGGTCTCCGGGCCAGCGTTTCTCGCCGGGCACGATCGTGTCGGCGAAGGCCTCGATCGTCACTTTCCGCGTTTCTTCTTCGGCTGCGGCGTCCGCGGGCATCCGCGACACCTCCTGTTGTCGGCGGGGAAAACGGAATCGACCTACAGAAAGACCGATGGACGACCGGGCTCGGTGACGGCGGAGCGTCCAGGGACCGGAAGGCGCCGCGACCACTCCGCGGCGGTCGAGTGGACCGGAGGCGGAATCGCCTTGACGTCTTCCCGGAATTCATGATTGGCCCGCGCGCTGCACAAAGCATCTCTGAGCGTGCCGTGGCGAATCCGGCGGGCGGCCGCGGGAGGGCGCCGGCGGCGCCGGGAGGGGGCCGGGGCGGTCCGGCGGCGGGCCCGCGAGCGCCCGCGGCGTCGGCATGCCGCACGCCGGATCGCGCCGGCGGGGGCCGTCGGCGGGCGGTGGAATTGGTTCGGCGATCCGGTCGGGAAGTGGCCGGCGGGAAACCAGTGAGCGGCGAGATCGGAAGGACACGACAGAATCGGCGTTCCCCTCTCCCCCGGCGGCTCGTGGTATACGATCACCGCCCGAGCCAATGAGGCGGGAAAGCCGAAGGCAGGAGACGAGGGCGCTTCGGGATATGCAGGAACGAGCGAGCCAGACCAGACGCCTCATCCTGGAAGCCGCTGCCCAGACGTTCGAGACGCACGGCTACCAGGGCACCCGGCTGCAGGATGTCGTGGCGGGGCGGGCGGTGAGCAAGGGGGCCCTGTACTTCCACTTCGCGTCGAAGGAGGAACTCGCCGCGGCGGTCATCAACGAGCAGCACGACCTGCTGGCCGAGCTGGCCGTCATGCTGCGCCCGCGCCACTCGCGGACGGTCCCGCTGCTGATCGAGATGTCCCGGCGGATCGGCGACCTGCTGCGCGACGACTCCATGACCCGGGCCAGCACGCGGCTGGCCTGCGAGCGGGACCAGATCGGCCCGGCGGCGCCGGTGCTGTTCGACGCGTGGATCGACACCGTGGAGCGCCTGCTGGAGGAGGCCAAGGCGCAGGGCGACGTGCTCCCCGACGCCGACTCCCGGATGGTGGCCGAGCTCATCATCGCCGCCCTGGCCGGGATGCAGCGGCGGACGCGCACCGGCGAGACCTCCCTCGACCTGCACACGTTCGTGATGGGGATGTGGCGGATGATCCTGCCCGGCCTGGCCGTCCCCGAGCGCCGGGCCGAGATCCTCGACCACCTCGACGCCGTCGACAAGGTCTCCTGAACCACCCGCCGCGCGGAGCCCCTTCCCCGGGCGGCCGCCGGAGCGCGGCCCGCCCCGGAGCCGAGCCGCACGTCAGCCGGTGTCAGTACAGGTTCGGCCACTTGTCAATGACGGGCGCCCAAAGCGGCATTGCCTTTTCCGGCCAGCCGCGGCCACGACCGCGTTCCGGCTCTCGCCCGTGAACACCGGTGCACTGCACGCCATGTGTCGGCACGGTGTGCGATCGCCCGGACACCCAGCGCCTCCTTGTTGAGCATGTACGAAGTGTTGCCAAAAGCCGGTCGGCCGGTATCTTCTGGACCAGATCTTCACATAACGCATCACCGAGGGGCGGCGGCCGGGAGCCCGGCGCTCCGCGTTCTTCACTATTCAGTGAACGGGGGGAAAGAGTCCAAGTGAGCCGGATGCGCAGTTCGCTGTCCGCCGGTAAGGGGAAAGTTCACTCCGAGGGCCCGCCCGCTGGAAACAGACAACCCATCGCCAGGACCAGGCCTTCCGTTGTGCCGATCACGGAGTTCCGTGGTGACTTCTCGGTCCGCCGGTCCGTGGACGAAGAACATATCCACCGGCTCAACCAGACGGAAGAAGATCTGCCGCCGATCCTGGTCCACTATTCGACACTACGTGTCATAGACGGCGTCCATCGGCTGCGCGCCGCGACGCTCAGGGGGAAACGGGAAATCGAGGTCGAATTCTTCTACGGCGACGAGGACGAGGCTTTCATAAGGGCCGTCGCGGAGAACACCCGGCACGGCCTTCCGCTGCCCCTGGCCGACCGCAGGGCGGCGGCGTCGCGCATCATCGCGGCCCGCCCGCACTGGTCCGACCAGGCGATCGGGCTGTGCTCGGGCCTGTCCGCCAAGACCGTCGCGGCGCTGCGCCGGCGTTCGACCGGGGATTCTCCGGAGTCGAACACCAGGACCGGCGTCGACGGGCGGACCCGGCCGGTGAACGGGGCGGACGGCAGGCGCCGCGCCGCCAGGGAGATCGGCCTGCGCCCCGACGCCTCGCTGCGGGAGATCGCGCGGGTCGCCGGGGTGTCCCTGGGAACGGCCCATGACGTGCGGCGCCGGCTGCGCCGCGGCGAGGACCCCGTCCCCCTCGGCCTGCGCCGCGCCGAGGAACCGGCCCGGCCCCGGCGGGAGGAGGGGAAGGAGGGTGACGAGGCGCCCCGCGCGCCCGCCGCGGCGGGCGCGGCGGGCGCGGTCGATCCGTCGTCGCTGCTCGAAGGGCTGACCAGGGACCCGTCCCTCCGGCAGAGCCTGCAGGGCCGCAGGCTCCTGCAACTGCTGCACACCCGGTCGGTGGCCGCCGCGGACTGGAGTGCGCTCGTCGACGCGATACCGCCGCACCGCGTCGCCACGATCGTCGCGATCGCCCGCCAGTACGCGGAGAGCTGGGAGCACTTCGCGCGCGCCCTCGAGAACCGCGAGGGTCCCCCGGCCTGAGGGCCTCCGAACGGACCGGGCCTCCATTACGGTCGCCCCTGCCCCGAACGGCCTCCGCCGTCACCGCCCGGTGTCCGCGAACTCCGGCGGTGCACACCCCCTCTCCCGGTATTCGCGCACCCCGAATACCGCCGGTCCCAGAGCGCCGGCGCAGAACACTTCTGTCCGCCGTGGGCGCGCGGCGGTAAATTTCCGAATCCCATTCTGCGGTTAATGGACGGTTCAATGACCCGCCCCGTCCACCCACAGTCACGAATCAAATACATGGGTTTAGGCGTTCAAACCCGTCAAGTTTTCTCCGGAAGCATTTTTGATATGCTCCCGGCTAGTTCCTCGAGCCGCCGCCACCGCGACCGCTCGAAGCCTGCTCATCCCTCTGCGAAGGCTATTGCCGCGCAGCCGGATCCGACGCGAGCGACGGAGAAATCTGATGGGTGGACATGTGGAAGAGAGCGTCCGGAGAGTCATCGACAGCATCCACCAGAACATTGGCGAGCCGATAACCATCGACGACATGGCGCGCACCGCGATGTTCAGCAAGTTCCATTTCACCCGCATTTTCCAGCGGGTTACGGGGGTGTCCCCCGGGCGTTTCCTGTCGGCGGTCCGGCTGCAGGAGGCCAAGCGGCTGCTCCTGTCCACGTCCCTGAGCGTCACCGAGATCAGCCACAAGGTGGGCTACAGCAGCGTCGGGACCTTCAGCTCCCGCTTCAAGAGCAGCGTCGGGCTCTCCCCCTCCGCCTACCGGGAGCTGCGCGGCTTCGCCGCCAGCATCCCCGTCGACATCCAGCGGCCCGCCACCCGCTCGATCAGCGTCCACGGCGAGGTCTTCCAGCAGGACGCGGGCGCCGGCGAGGGGACGGTCTTCGTCGGCCTCTTCCCCGACACCATCCCCCAGGGGCGGCCGGCCTGCTGCACGGTGCTGGAGCGGCCGGGCCCCTTCCGGCTCGACAACGTCCCCGAGGGCGACTGGTACCTGCTCGCGCAGTCGGTGGTCCCCGGTGAGGAGCACGTCATCGGGAACGCTCCCCCGACCGTCGCCGCGCACGGGCCGATCACCGTCCGCCACGGCCACATCATCGGCCCGCTGCGGATCGGGCTGCGGCCCATGCGGACCCTCGACCCGCCGGTGCTGCTCGCGCTGCTGGACGTCCGCCGCGGCGCGCTCAGCGCGGCCGCGAGCTGACCTCTCCGGGATCCGGCGTCCACCCCCGCGACGACTCCCGTACAGAGCCGGCGCAGAGCCGATGCGGACGCGAAGCCCCGGCCGTGGATCCCACGGCCGGGGCTTCGCGCGTGCCCGGTCAGAGCGCGGTGACGTTCACCGGCAGGCCGTCCCGGAGGCGGAGGGACAGCATCGGCTCGGGGACCACGCGGTGGCCGGGCACGGTGGTCAGCCGCAGCTCGCGCACCACCATGGCGAGCACGAAGGTGGCCTCCATCATCCCGAGGTGGTTGCCGACGCAGAACCGCGGGCCCGCGCCGAACGGGATGTAGGCGTACCGGGGCCGGGTCTCGGGGCGCTCGGGGTCGAAGCGCTCGGGGTCGAACCGCTCCGGCTCCTCCCAGAAGCCCGGATGCCGGTGCAGGGTGTAGGGGCAGACCATCACGTCGGCGCCGGACGGGACGTGGAACCCCCCGACCTCGTCCTCGGACTGGGCCACCCGCGTCAGGATCCACACCGGCGGGTAGAGCCGCATCGCCTCCTGGATCACCATCGTGGTGTAGGGCAGGCCGTGCAGGTCCTCGAAGGTCGGCATCCGGTCGCCGAGGGTCCCCGCCGCCTCCTCGCGCAGCCGCTCCAGCACCTCCGGGTGCCGGTCCAGCAGGTGGAAGGTCCACCCCAGGGTGCTCGCCGTCGTCTCGTGCCCGGCGAGCAGCAGGGTGACCAGCTCGTCCCGCAGCCGCTGCCGGCCGACCCGGGGGTCCGGCTCCCGCCGGACGGAGGCGATCAGGCGGGACAGCGCGTCGTCGCCGTCGGGGCGGGCGGCCCGTTCGGTCACCAGCCGGCCCACGACCCGCTCCAGCTCCCGGCGGGCCCGGCGGAAGCGCAGCTGCTTGGGCAGCGGCGCCCACAGCGGCACCATGCCCTGCGTCACCATCTCGAACATCGCCTGGTCCTGCACGGCCTCGAACGCGCCGCCCACCGAGCCGTGCGCGCTGAGGTCGGCGTCCAGCAGCGTCCGGCCGAGGACGCCGAGGGTGAGCCCGGTCAGCTCCCCCATGAGGTCGACCGGTCCCCCGCCGGCCCGCGCCCGCAGCCCGGCGACCAGCTTCGCCGCCTCCTCGGCGACCGCGTCCGCCTGGCGGACCATCCGCTTGCGCTGGAAGGCGGGCTGGACGACCTGGCGCTGTTTGCGCCACAGCTCGCCCTCGCTCGTCAGCAGCCCGTCGCCGAGGGCCCGGCGCGCCTGCACCAGGCCGATGCCCTTGTGGTAGTTGGCGCCGTTGTCGGCCAGCAGCCGCTTGGCGTGGTCGGGGTGGTTGAAGAAGTAGAGCGTCCGCGGGCCGATGGCGATCCGGGCGGCGTCGCCGTACTCCGCCGCCGCGGTCATCAGCCCGAGCCGGTCGAAGGCCAGCTTCCGCAGCAGGCCCAGCGCCGCCGTGCGCGGCGGCCCCGGGGGCACGCGCCGCGGAGCGCCCCGGCGGGCGCCCGCGGACTGCCTCAGCGCGCTCATGCCGTCACCTCGCTCCGCTCGGGTTCGAGCCGGCGGAAGCGCCCCTCGTAGAACAGCAGCGCCTCGTCGTCCTCCGGCCGGGACGGCCGGTCCATCGACAGGACCTCGCCGATGAAGATCGAGTGGTCCCCGCCCTCGTAGGTGCGCCACAACCGGCACTCGAAGCGGGCCAGGGCCCCGCTGATCAGCGGGACGCCGGTCGCCGGGCCGGGGTCGCAGTCGACGCCGTCGAACTGGGCCGCGCCCAGGGGGCGCGACAGGTCCGCGAACCGGCGCGCCAGCGCCTCCTGGCCGACGCCCAGCACCGACACCCCGAAGTGCCCGGCGGCGAGCCTGCCGTGCATGACCGCCTGGTGGCCGACGCAGATCAGCGCGAGCGGCGGGTCCAGCGACAGGGAGGTGAAGGAGTTGGCGGTCATGGCGTGGGGGGAGTCGCCGCCGACCGTCACGACCGTGACCCCGGTGGGGAAGGCCGCGAACGTTCTCCGCAGCAGCTTGACGTCGCCGACGCCGTTCGTCCGGCTCATGTCGCCCTCCCCGCTTCGGCGGGCACGTAGGGGGCCAGCGCCCGGCCCAGCGCCTCGGGGACGCGCGCCGGGACCGTGCGGGTGTTGGGGCCGCGCATGCAGGCCACCCGCTGGCGGCCGCGGGCGACCAGCGTCTCCAGCCCGCCCGGGTCGAGCCGCACGTAGTCGAAGCCGAACTCCAGCTGGGTCTGGGCCAGTTCGAGCAGGCGCATCCGGATCGACAGCTCGTCGAACGCGGTGATCTCCGCGTAGAACTCGCAGTCGACCTTCAGGGTGAACAGCTTGAGGTCCTCCCACAGCTCGGCGAGCACCTCCGGGGCCCGCTCCTTGAGGAACATCTCGCGACAGCGTCCCTGCCAGCGCAGGTAGTTGACGTAGTAGACGTTGCCGACGATGTTGGTCTCCTCGAACCCGACGGTGTGCCGGTACTCGAAGTAGTTGTCCATCTCTTACGACCGTCCTTCCACGAGGACCGCGAACACGACGGGGTCGGGGACGTCCCGCAGGGCGGTGACGAACGTCGCGATCCGGAGCGGGCCGGAGGCGAGGACCGTCCAGGCCCCCCGCCCCGGGAGGGTGGGTGTGAGCGGGGCGTCCGCCGGGAGGCCCGCCTTGCGGAGGCACTCCAGGGCCGACCAGACCCGGGTCCGGGCCGTGCCGGGGGGCTCGCCCGTCTCCCGCGCGATCAGGTCGGCGAGCGCCGCGTGGTCGCCCAGCAGCCCCCGCCACTCCCCCGCCGGGCGTTCGGCCACGGGCTCGACGTCGCAGCCCAGCCTTCCCTCCGCCACGACGCAGAGGGTGACGCCCGCCCCGTGCGAGGCGGACATCGTCGGGCCGCCCGCGAGCTCGGGCCGCCCGTCGGGGCGGTACCGGACCTCGGCGGGGCGGCCGAGCGCGCGGCCCGCGGCCCGCGCGGTGCGCGCGCGCCGTCCGCCGTCGTCCGGGGAGTCCCCGGTGTCGGGCTCCACCGCCGTCGCGACGCGGACGCCGACCAGCTCCTCCACCTCGCGTTCCAGGTACGGACCGAGCAGGGGGGCCACCCAGGGCCCGCTGCCGTCGCCCTTGCGCACCGCCCGCAGGCGCAGGCCCTCCCAGCGTTCGACGGTCCGGCCCCGGCCGTCGCGCACCGCGATGTCGTAGACGTAGGTGTCGCCGTCGCGCCGCCGTTCGGTGGCGCAGTAGCGCAGGTCATCGGTGGCCTCCACCGCGGCGCGGCCGATGTGCACCCGCTCGATGCCGGAGGGGAGCAGCGTCGCGTCGGGCACGCACACCTGGTTGCCGTGCATGAGCGTGTCCCGCGCGCCCGGGTCGCCGAGCAGCAGTTCGCCGGGCAGGAACCCGGCGAACCAGCCCGCGGCCGGGTCCACGGCGACGTCGGCGTCCACGTGCCGGGCCGCGGCCCGGTGGTAACCGCGCAGCCGCTGGAACCTGGTCCCCTGGAACAGCACGCCCCCGTACAGGTCGGCGACCGGGTCCAGCGGCACCCGCGCGAGGCCGTCGGCGGTCCGGTCCGGCGGGCCGTCCGGCACCTCGGCGCCGGCGAAGACCAGCCGCGCCCGGAAGTGGTCGGCGGCGAACGCGGTCTCCGCGCTGCGGATGGCCACCTCGGCCACGCCGTCGTCGACCACGGTGGCGGCCACCCGGATGGTGGTGCCGCCGCCGGGCGGGACCACGATGGGCCGGTCGAACTCGGCCGCCTCGATGACCGGCGGGCCGGAGCGGCCGGTGGCCGCCGCGGCGACCTGGGCCATGGCCTCCAGGCCGAGCACGGCCGGGAACAGCAGGTTGCCGTCCAGCAGGTGGTCGGCGAGATAGGGGTCGGTGCCCGCGTTCAGCTCGACCTCGGTGACCAGCTCGACCCCGTGGTAGCGGACCAGCGGCCGGTCGACGAAGCGCAGCAGCGGCAGCGGCGGCAGGTCGTGCCGGACCGTGTCGATGGTCCCGGTCCGCCCGCTGATCACGACGACGGGCGGGGCGTCCGGGTCCGACACCAGCCGCCGCATGATCTCCACGCCCTGGTCGGGGGTGATCGCGGTGATGCCCTCCCGGGCCAGGTTCTCGACGACCGACAGGCGTTCGCCCATGCCGACCCCGGACCACACCGACCACTCCATGCACAGCGCCCGGCAGCCCGGGTGCCGCTCGGCCGCCTCGCGGGTCAGGTCGGCCAGCCACTCGTTGGCGGTGGCGTAGTGGGCCTCGCCGCGCAGCCCCGACCGGCCGATGATGCTGCCGAACGTCACCAGCAGCCTCAGCCGGCCGGGCTCGACCGCGTCGAGCACGGTGCGCAGGCCGTCGACCTTCGGGGCGAAGGTGCGCCGGAACTCCTCGAAGTCCAGGCCCGTGATCGCGGCCGGCTGGTTGCGCCCGGCGCCGTGCAGGACGGCGGTGACCGGGCCGAGCGTCGCGGTCAGTTCGGCGAGGGCCGCGCCGACCTGGTCGGGGTCGGTGACGTCGGCGCGGACGTAGCGCACGGCCGCGCCGCTGTCGGCCATCCGCCGCAGGTTCGCCGCCAGCTCCTCGTCCT
The DNA here is from genome assembly GCF_014138665.1 of Actinomadura kijaniata. Lineage (NCBI taxonomy): Bacteria > Bacillati > Actinomycetota > Actinomycetes > Streptosporangiales > Thermomonosporaceae > Actinomadura > Actinomadura kijaniata. The sequence goes on along the minus strand of NZ_JACJIA010000006.1, from coordinate 67,839 downwards.
CGGCGGGGTCCGAACGCCCCAGCACCGCCAGCCCGGCCCCGGTGTCGGCGGCCAGCGCCAGCGCGCACTCGGCGGTGATGCCCTTCCCGCCGCCGGTGACCAGCAGGACGTCGCTCCCGTCCAGCGGGGCCCGCACCCGGTCCGCCCGCACCGGCATGGACCGCAGGGTCGGCACCCGCCGGACGCCGTCGGCGCCGTGGTGCACCTCGGCGAAGTCGGCCGTCGCCGCCACCTCGGCCACGACCGTGTCGACGGCCTCGGAGCCCTCCGGCAGATGGACGATGGTGGTGCGCACGTGCGGCGCCTCCAGCCGCAGCGTCTTGGCCAGGCCCGCCGCGCCCCGGCCGTGCTGCACCAGGACGAACCGGCCGCCCTCGCTCCCGAGGGCCCGCTGCGCACCCTCCAGCGCGAGCCTCACGTGTTCCCGGGCGCAGTCCGGCGGCAGGCAGACCAGGACCCCGCCACCGACGTCGGCGCGTTCCAGGGCCCGGCGCAACGGCTCGGCCAGCGGGTGCCCGGGCGGCGCGAACACCTGCCAGGGCCCGCTGGGCTGCGGCGCCGCCCGCGCGGGCAGCGGCGTCTCGTCCAGATCGATCCGGAACGGCCGGGCCCACGGGGCGGCGCCGGCGGCCATGGCCGCCGGAACGGCGTCCCCGGGCTGGGCGGTCTCGGCCAGCGCGTCCAGCGCCTCGCCCAGCTCCCGCAGCGTGGCGGTGGCGAAGTTGGTCGGCGCCTGCGTCACCGGCAGGCGGAGCATCTGCGCCGCCTGGTTGACGACCTGTCCCACGGTGATCGAGCTCAGGTGCAGGTCGTCGAGCAGCCGGCTGTCGTCGGTGACCATCTCCGTCGGCAGCTCGACGCGCTGCGCCACCAGCCGCCGCAGCAGCTCGATCCCGGGCTCGTCGGAGGTCGCGCCGTCGTCGGGGGTCGCGCCGCCGGTCTCCTCGGGGGCGGGCGGCGTGCGGTGGGACCGGGTCGAGCCGTCGATCCGCAGCGGCGGGGCCGCCTCGGCGGGGCTCGCGAAGAACCGGAACTCGGCGCCGATCTCCAGCGGCCGGACCAGCCTGCCGTGGAAGAGCGCCTCGGGCCGGACGGGGACGCCGAGGGCGTACGCGGCGCCGACCACCTGGAGCAGCCCGACGAGCGACTCGTCGTCGGTGTCCAGGGCGAGGGCCGGCACGTCGGCGATGGTCGTCACCAGCCGGCTGAGCACCCTGCCGGGGCCGACCTCGACGAACAGGTCGACCTCCTTGGCCGCGAGCTCGACCGCCTGGGCGAACTGCACGGGGTCGGTGATCTGCCGGCGCAGCAGCGCGGGCAGGTCGGTGTCGGCGGCCAGCGCCTCCCCCGTCACGGTGGAGACCACCCGCCGTTCGACCGGGCCGAACCGCTCGCCGGCGAGCCAGTCGCCGAACGCGTCGGCGGCCGGGGCCACCAGCGGGGAGTGGAAGGCGTGCGAGACCGGCAGCCGCGTCCAGCCCACCCCGGCCTGCTCGGCGGCGCGGCCGACGGCGTCGATCGCCTCCGCCGAGCCCGCGACGACCGTCTGGTCGGGGCCGTTGTACCCGGCGATCACCACCGGCAGCCCGGCGACCAGCCCGTCCACCACCGGCGGCGGCGCGCTGATCCCGGCCATGGTGCCCGAGGAGCTGTGCGCGGTCATCGTGCGGCCGCGGACGCCCGCCACCCGCAGCAGGGTCTCCTCGTCCATCGCCCCGGCCCAGTGCAGGGCCGACAGCTCGCCGAGGCTGTGGCCGACCGCGACGTCGCCGTCGACGCCGAGGACGGACAGCCCGCGCAGCCCGGCCATCGCGCCGGTGACGATGCGCGGCTGGGCCACCTCCGTCGCCACCATGTCGCCGGCGGCGGGCAGCGCGGCCTTGAGGTAGACCTCCTCCACCTCGGCGAGGCGGCGGCGGAGCGCGCCGCCGCTGGTCCCCCGGCCCGACCCCTGGCCGGGGAACAGCAGGCCGATCCGTCCCTGCCCGCGCCCGCCCGCGTGGCCCAGGTGGACGCGGCCCTCGGGGTCGATCAGTTCCGGGCCGTCCGCGTCCAGCGCCTCCAGCGCCCGCCGCGCGCGCCGTTCGGCGTCCTCGGGCGAGGAGACCACCAGGGCCGCGCGGTAGGGCCGGTTCGCCAGCCGGCGCTGCAACGTGGCGGCGAGGTCGCCGAGCTGCGCGTAGGACAGCCGGGGAACGAACCCGGCCAGCTCGGTCAGCCGCTCGCGCAGGTGGTCGGGTGAGTCGGCGTCGACCAGCAGCAGCTCCACGTCCTGCACCGAGGCGATCAGCGCCCGGGTCCGGGTGCCGGCCGGAACGCGCCGCCGCGGGGCCGCGGCGTCCACCACGACGTGGGTGTTGATGCCGCCGAAGCCCATGGCGGTGACCCCGGCCCGCACGGGCCCGCCCGCCGGGAAGGGCTCGGCCCTGCGCAGGACCCGCAGCGTGGCGGGCTCCTCCTCCAGCACCGGGTGCGGGTCGACGCATCCGGTGGTCGGCGGGATGACCTGCTCGTGCACCGCCATCACGGCCTTGATGAGACCGGCCACCCCGGCCGCGGCCTTGGTGTGCCCGATCATCCCCTTGATGGAGCTGATCGCGGCGGGCGCGGCCTGCGGGTCGGCGCCGCGGCGCGCCAGGGACAGCGCGCGCAGCTCGGTGGCGTCGCCGACCTGCGTGCCGGTGCCGTGCCCCTCGAACATCGGCACCGTCTCGATCCCGAACCCCGCGCGCTCGTAGGCGCGGGCGAGCGCGAGCCGGTAACCGGCCACCTCGGGCCGGGTGATGCCGCCCTGGCCGTCGGAGGAGACGCCCCATCCGGCGACCGTCGCGTAGACGCGGCGGCCCTGGGCGCGGGCGTCGTCCTCCCGCATGAGCACGACCATCCCGCAGCCCTCGCCCGGCCAGAAGCCGTTGGAGCGGCGGTCGTAGAGCCGCATCTCGCCCCGTGCCAGCGCGCCGGTCTTGGCGAACCCGATGATCTCGAAGGGGTCGATCGACAGGTCCACGCCGCCGGCGACGGCGATGTCGAGGTCGCCGTTCAGCAGCGACGTGCACGCGGTCACCACCGACAGCAGCGAGGAGGAGCACGCGCCGTCGACGGTGTACCCGCCGCCCTTGAGGTCGAAGTGGTTGCAGATGCGGCCCGCGATCGTGTTGGACAGGCCGCCCGCCAGGGAGTCCTCGTCGATGGCCGGGAACGGCGCCTTGTAGGCGTCCTCCAGGTCGCCGAGGAACCCCGCCAGCCGTTCGTCGTCGTCCCAGCCCTCCCGCTCGCGGAGCGCCGCGGCGACGACCCGCCGCACGTAGGGCCAGCGCAGCCGCAGCGTGTTGGCGCGGGTGAACTCCCCGGTGAGGGTGTTGCCCACGATCACGCCGGTGCGTTCGCGGGGCAGGCCCTCGCTTTCGGGGAACCCCGCGTCGGCGAGCGCCCGCCCGGCGACGTCCAGCGCGAGCCAGTGCGTCAGGTCCGTGGAGCGGTAGGTGCTGCCGGCGATGCGGTGCGCCACGCGGTCGAACTCGTAGCCCTCGATGACGGCGGCGTTGCGCGCGTAGAACCGGTCGGGCGCCTGGGGGTCGGGGTCCCAGTAGTCCTCCAGCCGCATCCGCTCGTCGGGCAGCCGCCGGAAGGCCCGGCGTCCGGCGAGGGCGTTCTCCCAGAGCTCCTGCGGCGAGGTCGCGTCCGGGTAGCGGCACGCCAGGCCGACGATGGCGATCCGGGTCGTGGTCATGCCGGTACAACCTTCTTTCCGGGAACGGACTGCCCGTTGTCGGCGGGCTGGCCGTTGGCGTCGATCGGGACGGCGCCGGCGGCCTCGCCCGCGGCGCGCTGCTCGCGGGCCTTGGCGGACCAGTGCAGCGCCCACAGGTACAGCCCGCGGACCAGGCAGACGAGCGCGGTGGCGAAGAACAGGCCGTAGGCGATCCCGGCCCCGGTGAGGAAGCCGTAGACGATCGCGATGCCCGCGCCGAAGGCGAACTGGGAGGCCGGGACCGACGGGGTGGTGCCCGGGTCGGTGACCATGTAGTTGGTGTAGAGGACGAACGCGACGCCGGTCATCATGATCAGCGCGGCCGGGATCGAGGTGTCCAGCAGCACGCCGCGCACGACCGCCTGGATCACGTAGAAGCTGATCCAGCCCATGATCAGCCAGGTGCGGCCGGTGAGCTTGGCGTTCAGCATGGTGCCCGCGCCCAGGATGATCAGCGGGACGAGCCAGTCGACCGGGTGCTCCCAGCGTTCGGTGAAGTGGTAGGGCGGCGCGATGCTCGCCCAGGGGAACACCAGCAGGATCACGGTGATCCCGAAGTTGGAGGGGTTCATGTAGTGGCGCAGCCGCCCCTTCACCGGGGCGCGCAGCACCCACTTGGCGCCGACGGCGACCATGACGCCGAAGACCATCACCCAGATCTCGTCGTTGACGTAGATGAGCATGTTCATGGCGAGGGCGGTGATGTGCGCCGGGTAGAGGAACTCCAGCACGCCCTTCCAGCCGTTGCCCGCGAAGCGCGGGGCGCGGCCCTCCACCCGGGCTCCGATCACCTCCAGCAGGGTCTCGAAGAGGTAGGCGGTCGCCATCGCGACGAACGGCCATGTCCACGGCTGCTCGAATCCCAGGACCGTGTAGCCGAGGATGTTGAACACCGACATCGAGATGGCGAAGTTGCGCAGTGCCTTGACGACCTTGGGGTCGTGGCGCGGTGGGCTGGGCTTCTTCGTCGACATGGGGGTCACTTCTCCTTGGCCTGGACGCCGAGCAGCAGGGTGTGGCGGCCCGGGGTGAGTTGCAGGGTCTGTTCGCGGACCTGGCCGGAGCGGTCGCGCCAGCGCAGGCGGACCTGGACGGGGCCGGTGACGTTCGCGCCGAGGCCGAGGTGGATCTCGTTGCTGCGCTTGCCGGAGTGGCCGCTGCCGCCGTCGACGCGCGCCAGGTGCTTGCGGCCGTCGGGGGTCGTCACGGTCACCTGCGCGCCGACCGCGGGCGATCCCGCGGCGGGCAGGGTCCCCTTGCCGGACGCGGTGTCGTGCAGCAGACGCAGGTTCAGGTAGGAGCCGCGGGAGCCGCTGGTGTTGCGGTAGAAGACCGGCTCGTCCCACTGGCGGGCCACCGCCATGTCCAGCTTGCCGTCGCCGTCGGCGTCGCCCACGGCGATGCCGCGGGTGGGCACCGGGATCGCCAGGCCGAGCCGGTCGGCGACGTTGACGTAGGAGCCGTCGCGGTCCTTGGCGAAGAACGCCAGCCGCTGGCTGCCGGCGATGTCGTCCCCGGCGGTCACGTGCGGCCAGAAGCGGGGGTGCTCCACCGTCAGGTCGTTGGAGGCGGCCAGCTCCTGGAGCTGGGGCCACCGGTTGACCTCGCCCTTGACGAACCCGGTGGTCTGGGCGATGGCGGGATCGCCGGAGTTGTCGAAGTCCGCCGCCTTGACGTCCCACGCCCAGCCGGACCAGGCGGTGCCGACCTTGGTGCTGCGGTCGGTCCAGGGGGCGTCCCCGTCGCGCAGCCTGGCCCGCAGGTCGGCCTGGTCGGCGGCGGTGTTGAAGAAGTGGAGGTTGCTCTCCTGGATGCCGAACGAGGTGGTGATGTTGCTGACGAACATGTCGTACAGGCCGTCGTGGTCGAAGTCGGCGAAGTCGACGCCCATGCCCTTGAACGAGTCGTCGCCGATCCGCTTGGACTTGGGCAGTCCCGGGGTGCGGCGGCCGTGCACGGCCTGGAACTCGATCTTCCCGGGGCGCGACAGGTTGTACAGCAGCGCGTCGGTGCCGTGGTCCTGGGCCAGGTACAGCTCGGGCAGCTGGTCGCCGTCCAGGTCGTTGGCCCCCGCGCCGAGGACCCAGCCCTTGGAGATCTTGGCGGGCAGTGCGTTGTCGACGCGCTGGAAGGTCACCGCCGGGGTGGAGCCGCCGGTCGCGCCGGTCCAGCGGAAGAAGTAGTCCTCGCCGCCGTTGCTGGCGTTGGACAGCGACCGGTTCATCGCGACCCCGCCGCTCTTGCGGTCGTCCAGGACGGGGCCGTGCGGGAAGTAGTTGCCGATGTAGAAGTCCAGGTGGCCGTCGCCGTCGAAGTCGTCGACCGCCACGGCGTTGGAGTTCCACTCCGGCCCGGTGTAGGTGCCGCCGCCGTTGTTGGGCACGACCTCGACGGGTGTGTAGGACGCGGCGGCCAGGCCCTTGGCGTCGGGCCGGGCGAGCTGCACGACCGGGGTGCGCCCCCAGTAGTAGACCAGCAGGTCCATCCGCCCGTCCTCGTTGAAGTCGCCGGGCGCGCAGCCCATGGGCGCGATGGCGGGGTTCATCGGCAGGGAGCCGGTGGTGAGCGCGAACGGCGCGTACCGCTGGGACCGGGCGCCGGGGGCCGGGGTCACCACGACCTGGTCGATGCGCGGGTCGGTGACGCACAGGTCGTTGGGCAGGCCGTCGCCGTCCAGGTCGTTCATCGCGACGCCGGCGCCGACCGAGGAGATCCAGGCGTCGATGTGCTTGTAGTCCTTGTTGACGCGGCGGATCGTCTGCTGGCGGTAGCCGCCCGGCAGGGCGATGTTCATGGGCTGGAAGCCGTACCGCTTCGCCACGTCGGAGCGCGTGGCCGCCGGCGCCTCGGGCAGCCGGACGACGAAGAACGCGGCCAGCACCATCAGCAGGGCGACCGCCCCCGGAAGTTGGCGGATGATCCGCCGGGAGATCGGGGTCACGGGCTAGCTCCTCCCCAGAGATGCGAACTTGTCGGCGATGTCCTGTCGCCACCGTTCGAAGACGGGGCCGGACGCGCGGTCGTCCCACCGGGCCACCGCGGCGTGGTCGGGGCGCAGGTCCAGGCAGACCTGGGCCGCGTCGTCGGGGGACATCTCGCAGAAGACCCCGGTGGCGAGCGCCGTGTGCGGCGTGGCCAGGCCGGCGCGCTGGCGGGCCTCGGCCGCGAACGCGCTGCCCTGCGCCACCCACCGGCGGTGCTCGCCCGCCCGCTTCCAGAAGCTCCGCAGCTCGTCCTCGTCGACCCCGCCCGCGTAGGTGGCGGCGAGGCCGGCCCCCGAGTACAGGTCGGCGCGCCGGTCGGGCGCGAAGCCCTCGATCAGCGCGGTCACCACGTCCGGGTCGGTGCCGCCGACGAACCACAGCGCGCGTCCCACGCCCTGGTCGATCGCGCGGGCGGCGTAGCCGTGCGGGTCGTCGAACGGCCAGGGCGCCGCCGGCTCCCGGTGGTGCCGCCGGACGTACTGTTCGGTGCGGAAGTACGCCTGGTGGAAGCCGTACCCCTCGGGGAGGAACCACTGGAGCAGCGGGTCCAGCGGCAGCCTCGGCCAGCGGAACCGCGGCAGCCGGGCCATCGCCCAGCCCACCCCGATGTAGGCCATGTAGATGTGCGGTTCGCCGGAGCCCACCAGGTAGCCGCGAACGCGCCTGCTCCTCGCGAAAGTCAGTGCGTCGACCATCGCGAACCCCATCCCGGCGCCCTCGTAGGCAAAGCCCCGATAACGCGCGGGAATGGAGTTGAGACGGGTGGGAAGTGCCTCCGGCTTCCCCACTTCGACGGCGCTTGAGTAACCGCGGAGGAACGACTTCCCGATCGTTTCGAGTATCTCTTTGGACTCGGGGTTCTTCACCGTGAAGCCCCGCTTCACCAGGCTCGTCTCCGCAGCTCCCGGAGTGATCGCGGAACTGACGAGCTTACGCAGTATCGCAGTCAATGCCTACCCCAATCCCCGCCACGGGAACCGATCTTGAATTCGCGTCCGCAGCCGGATTCCGCTTTATCGATCTAGCCACAACGGGCGAGCGCTCCGCTACTTCATTCGTGCGGACCGAATGAGCACGATAGAGAATTGAACGGCAGGCGCATTTGTGGCGAGGATGGAATGGAGGAGGGCCGCGCGGGACCGGGCGGCGGGAGGGCGCGTGGTCACCGCCCCCGGCGGCTCACTCCGCCGCGAGGGCCGCCGTGGCGAGACCGGCGCGCACGTTGCGGCGCCACAGCTCGTACGCGGGAACGCCGTCGGCGGGCCGCTCCACCGCGGCGTCGTCGGCCAGCGCCACCGCGCCCCGCGTCGTCACCCCCGCCAGCGCTCCGGCGGCGCGCTCGGTGTGGGCGGGCACGAAGCCCGCGTACGCGCGCGCCTTCACCGCGAAGACCACGCCCTGCGCCAGGTGGTCCCGGTACTCCCCCGCCTCCCTGCGCAGCGTCTCCAGCCCGGCGTCGTCGCAGCCGCCCGCGAACGCCGCGGCCAGGCCCACGCCGCTCCACAGGTCGGCCCTCCGGTGGTCGGCGAACCTCCGGACGGCGGCGGCGACATCGGCCGCCCGCCCGCCGCCGATGAACCACAGGGCCCGCCCGAGGCCCTGGTCGGCCGCCCGGGAGAAGTAGCCGGCGTCGCCCTCCCACGCGTAGGGGGCCGGCCGTTCCTGGCGGTCCACCCAGCGCGGGGTCTCGAAGTAGGCGCGGTCGAAGCCGTAGCCGTCCACCGCCAGCCAGGACATCCGCGGGTAGTACCGCGCGTCGGGCAGGTCCGGCATGACCTTGCGCCACAGCATGCGCGGCAGCCGCGCCATGGCGAACCCGATGCCGATGTAGGAGAGGAAGATGTGCGGGCGGCCGGCCTCGCGCAGCAGCTCCCGCGTACGGCCGCCGCGGCCGGGCATCACGTCGAGGATGGTGCAGGCCATCGTCGCGCCCTCGTAGGCGAAGCCGCGCAGCTCGGGGGTGACGAAGTCCAGGCGGCGGACCAGCTCGCCGGATCCGCCGGTCTCCATCCCCCACTCGAACCCGCAGATCACCGACTGCGGCACGGCCTCCAGGCTCCGCGTCGCGTCGGTCGGCTCGCCGCCGAACCCGCGGGCGGCGAACGTCACCGAGTCGAGCGACGGGGCGAAGGCGAGGCTGCGCAGGGCGCCGAGGATGGTGGGCACGATCCCCTCCCATGGGAACGGCGGGCGTCGTCGTCCGCCGTTCCCATGCTCACCCGGCGGCTCATGGCGGGCATCTCCTCCGTTGCCCTGCCGCCGAGCGGCCCAGGAAGGCGATCAGGCGTTCCCCGGGACCCGCCCCGGGCGGCACCGGGCGGGGCGCGGCGAACAGCGGGGCGCGGTCGTCCTCCGGGGCGATCAGGGGGCAGACCGGCAGCAGCGCGGCGGCCAGGTCGGCGGGGACGGGCAGCCGCGCGCCGCACGCCTGCGACACGTCCCAGGCGTGCACCGCGACCTCGACGGCCCCCGCCGCGAGCAGCAGCTCGGGGTCGAGCGGCCGGTCGCCGACGACGACCGGGCCGCACTTGCCCGGCCGTTCGCAGGAGCGGCGCAGCCGGAGCACCCGGACGCGGCAGGCCGACAGGGGGTCGTCGGCGGGGATCGGCGCCCCCGCGGAGTGGGCGACGACCTGGTCGCCCCGGCCCTCCAGGAGCGCGGAGATCGAGTCGCACAGGTGGAGCAGCAGCTTCTCCAGGTCCCATTCGGCGCACGGCGTCGGGCGGGCCAGCATCGCGGGGACGACGGGCTGGATCGCCGACAGCGCGAAGTCCGCCGCCTGCCTGAGCAGGGCCGTGTTCGCCGATGTGCTGGAAAAGCGCATCCGATGCTCCTCTGTCCGGGAAACTAAGGACCCGTGCGGACGGAGAAACTCATCGTGCGCGCGACGAACGGCACGAGCGTGCCGGCCACCCCCTCGGGGTCGTCGGCGAAGGGCCAGTGCCCGGAGAAGGGGAGCACCGCGACCTGGGCGCGCGGGAAGACCTCCCGCTGGAGATGGGCGTAGCGGACGGGCAGGTACGGGTCGTGCGCGCCCCAGATCACCTGGACGGGGTACCGGTGGGCCCGCAGCGGGCGCCGTAGCCGGGCCGACGCCCCGCTGACGTCCCCGGCCCCGCGGTACAGCCGCAGCACGGTGTCCCTGGTGCCGCGGTCGAAGTCGTCGTAGGTGCGCCGGACGAACGAGGCGGGCAGCGGGCGGGGGCCGCGCCGCAGCAGCCGGCCGAACACCCCTCTGGTCGTCGTCCTCATGACCAGCTCCCCCAGCAGCGGAGTCCGCCACGCCCGGGCGAGGGCGTGCCACCGGTAGCCGATCATGCAGCCGGTGTTCACGAGGGTCAGCCCCGCGACGCGGCCGGGGTCGCGGGCCGCCCAGGTGAGCCCCCACAGCCCGCCGAAGTCGTGCAGCACCAGGTGCGCGCGCTCGACGCCGAGCCCTCCCAGGACCCGGTCGAGACGGTCGGCGTAGGCCTCCGCGCTGTGGTCGAACCCGTCCGGGACGCCCGCCCGGGCGAACCCCGGCATCGTCAGGGCGACCGCGCGCGCGTGCGCGCCGACCCTGCCGACGAGGTCGGCCCAGTCCTCGGCCGACCCCGGACTGCCGTGCACGAACACCACGGCCTCGGCCGCGTCCTCGGGACCGGCGGCCACCACGGGCGTGACGACCCCGTCCAGGGTGGGCCACGCCCGCCGCAGCGGCTCTCGTCTCATGCCTTCTTCAGCGTCCATGCCTCAGCATGGATCGCGCGCGCGGGGCCGTCGTTATCCTCGCGTGCGCTGTCGGGCCGGTCACGCCCACGGGGCCACCGGGTACCAGATCAGGTCGCGGCGGGCCAGCAGCCGGACGTCCCAGTACAGCACGGTGAACACCCCGGCGGCGATCAGCAGCGCGCCGGTGACGAGGGAGGCACGGCCGGGCCGGGCGGCCAGCCAGCCCGCGAGCCTGCGCCCGCCGGCCATCGTCAGCAGGACGAAGACCAGGGCGAACACCGCGATGTTGCCGAGGGACTGGAGGACGAAGGCGCCCGCGCCGTAGAGCACGTTCCCCTCGTCGGCGACGTCCCGGAACAGCTGGCGGTACAGCCCGTACGGGCGGCCGATCAGGAACCCGCCGACCAGCGCGCCCATCATCACCATGCGGGCGTTCGGGGAGTTCCGCAGCGGGTCGGGCACCAGCCCCAGCGCGGCCAGCCCCAGGTAGACCAGCACCAGCCCGATGACCCCGAACACGATCATCGCCTGGACGCCGCGCGGCGACAGCCCGGCCGTCTGGGTGGCCGTCGAGTACTGGGGCATCCGGGTGCCGGCCAGCGCCACCACGACGCCGTACGCCGCCGACACCGCGGCCGCGCCGAGCGCGAGCCACAGCAGCGGCCGCACCGTGCCCCGGAGCCGGCTGCCGAACGAGGACCGCTGCCCCATCACCGGCGCGGCCGCGCCGAGCGCCGCGATGTTGCAGGCCGTGAACGTGCCGCCCAGCCCCGACGCGAACGCGAACGCCATCCCCGCCAGCGCCCCGCTGATCGGGCTCCCCTTCGCCTCGTGGCCCAGCAGGGCGCTGGTGGTGTTCTCCCCGATCACCTTGTCGACGAACTCCGCCGACCAGACCACCGTCAGGACGAACCCGGCCAGCACGCTGAGGAACACGACGAGCCCGCGCCGGGCCGGAACCGCCGCCACCGGGCGGACCTCGGGCACCGTCACTCGATCGACTCCGGCCATGTGGGCGGTTCCCTTCGCTCGGCGTCCCGCGCGAGGCGGGCGTTGCCCCCGAGTGAAGTGCGCGGTCAGGGCCCCGTCATCTCCATCCGTGCGCACCTTCCCCACGGGTGGCCGGGCCGGTCCGCCCGGTCACGGCAGCAGGCCCCGCTCGTGGGCCGCGATCGCTGCGGCCGTACGGTCGGAGACGCCGAGCTTGGCGAAGATCCGCACCAGGTGGGTCTTCACGGTGGCCTCGCTGATGAACAGCTCGGCGGCGATCATACGGTTGCTCGCTCCGCCGGCCACCAGGGCCAGGACCTCGATCTCGCGCTCGCTCAGCGGGCCGCCCGGAGGCCGCGCGGGCGAACGGACGCGTTCGATCAACCGCGCCGCGGCCGAGGGGGCCAGCACGCTCTCGCCGCGGGCGGCGGCCCGCAGCCCGCGGAACAGCTCCTCGCGCGGCGAGTCCTTGAGCAGGTAGCCGACCGCGCCCGCGTCGATCGCCGGGATGACGTCGTCGGCGCCGTCGTAGGTGGTGAGCACCAGGACCCTCGTGCGCGGCGCCGTCTCCGCCAGGCGGCGGATCAGCTCGACGCCGTCCAGGCCCGGCATCCGCAGGTCGCTCAGGACGACGTCGGGACGCGTCCGGGCCACCGCGGCGATCGCCTCGGCGCCGTCGGCGGCCTCCGCGACGACCTCGAAGCCCGGCTCGCCGCCGAGCATGCCCAGCAGCCCCGCCCGGACCACCGGGTGATCGTCCACCACGACGACCCGGACGGTCCCGGGGACGCCGCCCGCGGCGTTCAGACGCATTCGCTCTCCTGCGGCTCGGGGCGGACCGCCGGGATCGAGACGCTCAGCGCCGTACCGCGGCCCGGCGCCGACTCGATCTCCAGCGTTCCCGCGAAACGGGCGACACGGTGCCGCATCGCGGTCAGGCCGAACCCGCCGCCGCCCGCCCCGGCCGGATCGAAGCCCACGCCGTCGTCGCGCACGTCGAGCGCGACCACGTCGTCCATGAACGACAGCGTCACCCGGACCTCGCCCGCCCGCGCGTGCCGCGCCACGTTCGCCAGCGCCTCCTGGGCCGCGCGCAGCAGCGCCTCCTCGGCTTCGGGGCGCAGCCGCACGGGGGTTCCGGTGGCCTTCACGGTGGCGCGCGTGCCCGTCCCGTCCTGCCAGCGCTCCACCACGGTCGCGATCGCCGCGGACAGCGTGCCCGCGTCCAGCGGGGTCGGCCGCAGGGCCATCATCCACCGGCGGGCCTCGGCCAGGTTCTCGCGCGCGGTGTCCCGGGCGACCTCGACGTGGGTTCGGGCCGGATGGTCCGGCGGGACGTGCCCGTCGGCGGCCTCCAGGTGGGTGAGGATCCCGGCCAAACCCTGCGCCAGGGTGTCGTGCAGCTCCCGTGCCATCCGGGTGCGTTCGGTGAGGACGCCCGCCTCCCGCGCGCGGTCCAGCAGCTCGTCCTGAAGGTCCGCGTTGCGCCTGGCGAGGTCGCTGAGGCGTGCGTGCGTGGCGGAAAGGTCCTCGTAGGCGCGGCGGCGCTGCAAGGCTTCGGCCTCCAACGCCCGCAGCGCCCCTCCGACGGCGCAGACCAGCGCCGTGCCGCTCCCGGCCGAGACCAGCAGGCTCGGCGGCGGGGGCCAGCCGGTGTCCAGCACGGCCGGGAACGCCAGCGCGACGCTGACGGCCGCCACGCCCGGATAGGCCAGCCACCCCGGCAAGGTCACGAACGCCGTCGGGTAGCACGCCAGCAGCAGCAGCACGTAGATCGGCTCGCGGGCGAACAGCCAGCAGGCCAGGCCGAACAGAACGACGAAGTACAGCGTCATCGGGCCCGCGCTGCGTTCCGGCCACCGGGGGTGCGCGGTGACCATCCACCAGTGCCACACCGCGACCAGCCCCGCCAGCCCGAAGTCGAGCAGCAGCTCCGACGACGGCTGAGGCCACCGCACCACCACGACCAGCGAGGCGGCGGCCACCGCGGCGTACACCGACAGCAGCCAGATCCGGTCCCACCGGCTGCGCGCATCGTGACCGTCCACCGTGGCCTCCCCCGTTCCGGGTCGTGCCCGCAGTATCGTCCACAAGCCCCCGAGCCCCAACGGCTCGGATTCAACCGGTCGATGGACGGCCGTCCGCGACCACACGTGCTAGCGGCTCCCGTTCCCCCTGGCCGGTCCGGCGTTTTCCGCCGGGGAGCCCGGTCGCGGATTCAACCGGTTGAATCCGCGGTGGCCCGTTCAGCGGATACAGCGCCCCGCCGTGGCGGACCAGGCTCGGCGCCATGAACCCCGATCTCACACCGACACCCGTGACCGAACGATCCGTCGCCCCCGACCTGGCGCGGGGCTCGGCCCTGCTCGGCATCGCGCTGGCGAACTCGGTGTACTACATCACCGCCTCCCGCTACGGCGCCCGCTCCCGCCCGCTGGGCGGTTCGCCGCTCGACGACGCCGTCGACCTGATCCTGGTGACGCTGGTGGACGCCAGATGGCTGCCGCTGTTCGCGGCGCTGTTCGGGTACGGCGTCGTGCAGATGACACGCCGCCAGGCCGCGCCGGGCCGGGGCCGCTCCGCCGTGCGGCGGCGCCGCTTCGCCTGGCTCGTCGCGTTCGGCGCGGTCCACGTCCTCCTGCTGTTCGGCGGCGACATCCTCGCGATCTACGGCCTGCTGGGCTTCGTGCTGCTCGCCATGCTCAGGGTCCGCGACCGTCTCCTGCTCGTCGCGGCCGGACTCGCCCTCCTCCTCGCCGTACCGCTCGCGGCCCTGGTGGGGATGCCTCCGCTCGGTTCGGCGACCCGCAGCAGCATCCCGTCGCTCCTGACCGCCGACCCCTGGGAAGCGCTGCTGCTCCGCGTCGCCGCCTGGCCGCTCGACCTCGTCCTCCTCTCGCTCTCCGCCCTGGCCCCGATGCTGCTCGGCATCCACGCCGCCCGGCGTCGCGTACTGGACGAGCCGCACCGCCACCGGCGCCTGCTACGGCGCACTGCGCTGGCCGGGATCCCCCTGGGCGTCGCGGGCGGCATCCCCCTGGGGCTCATCGCCGCAGAGGTCTGGGCGGCCAGCGCCACCACGACGTTCCTGGCCTCCTGCCTGCACGTGCTCACCGGCTTCGCCGCGTCGCTGGGCGCCGGCGCCGCGTTCGGGCTCCTGGCGACCGCCCGGCGCGGACCGGTGGTCCGCGCGCTCGCCGCGACCGGCCGCCGCTCGCTGTCCTGCTACCTGGCCCAGTCGGTCGTCTTCGTGGCCTTGTTCGCCCCGTACGCGGGCGGCCTGGGCGACGACGTCGGCACCGCCGCGATGGCCCTCGTGGCGGCACTGGTGTGGCTGGCGACCGTGGCCGCCGCGACGCTGGCCGAACGCGCCGCCCGCCGCGGCCCCGCCGAGGTCCTCCTGCGCCGCCTCACCTACGCCCGCTCCTCCCGCGTCTTCACGCGGGTGTGACCGCGGAGCCGCTCTCCCTCCGCAGGCCCTACCGGGGCATGCCGCGGCCGAGGCGCTCACCGCTTTGACTTACATACGTACATGTACGTATGTTGATCTCGTGACTCCTTGTCGGAGGCAGCCCCCGAAGAAAGCGACGTACAACCATGTCCGCAGGTGAGAAGGGATGACGGAAGCCAAGCCCCGGCGGAGGCAGGCCGACCGGCGTGCGCGGACCAGGAGCGCACTGCTGGAAGCCGCGGCCCGGCAGCTGTCCACCCACGGGTTCGCCAACCTGGCGCTGGAGCGGGTGGCGCGCGAGGCGGGATACACCCGCGGCGCCGTGTACCACCTGTTCGCCAGCAAGGAGGAACTCGCGCTGGCAGTCGTGGAATGGGTGAGGCGAACGTGGGAGGCCGAGGTGGGCCACCTCGTCGCCGGCGAAGCCGACCCCGTCGACGCGCTGATGGCGTTGGCCCGGGGACATGCGGTCTTCTGCCGCCGGGACGTGGCGCGGGTCCTGCTGACCTTGAGGGTGGAGTTCGCCGGGCAGGACCATCCGGTGGGGCGGGCGATCGCCGGGATCATCGACCGGCTCGACGCGACCTGCGCCGGCCTCATCGCCGCGGGCAGGACGGACGGGACGATCCCTCCGGGGCCGCCGCCCGAGCAGACCGCAGCGGCCTACACCGCGATCGTCGAGGCGGTCGGGATCGAGCTGGCCGGACAGGCCCCCCACGACATCGAGCTCATCGACCGGGCGGTGCGGGGAGTGCTCGGGCTGCCGCCCGTTTCGACCGTGACCGACCAACAGTGACTTTCGAACGGAGAACGACCATGTCCCTCATGAAGATCGCCGGAGGCGCGGCCGTGCTCGGTCTCGGCGCCGCCGCGGCCATGCACGTCGTCTGGGTCTTCTCCCCCTGGCCGTTCGCCGACACGGCCGAGTTCACCCGCACGATCGCCGGCGTGCCCGAATCCGAGGCCCCCGGCGCCGCCGCAACGACCTCGGTGGCGGTGGCCCTCGGAACGGCCTCCTACCTGGTCGCCGCCCAGGCGGGCCTGGCGCCGCGCCTGCTGCCCGCCCTGGTGGAACGCCTGGGCGCGGCCACCGTCGCCGGAGTGCTCCTGCTCCGCGGCGGCGCGGGCCTGATCTCCTCCGGGTTCGCCGAGGAGTCCACCACCTTCACGCGCTGGGACCTGGCCCTCTACTCCCCGCTCTGCCTGACCCTCGGCGCCCTCGCCGCCTACGCCGCGAAGAACAGCCCGGCGGTCAGAACAGAGCGGAACGCCACGGCCTGAATGACGCCGATCGGCGGCGGGGGCCTGCCGTCCGTCTCGACGGCGGGGTCAGTGCGAGTGAGCTTCCTCGTGAGCCTCTTCGAGCGAAGACCCCGCCAGGAGCGCCGCGACCCCGCCGGCGAACCTGGGGCACTCGAGGATGTCCTCGTGCCGGCAGTCCAGGCCGTGGGCGATGACGGCGCGGGCCGTCTGGGCGTGGGCGATCCGCTGGTCCAGCTCGGTGAGCTTGCGTTGGTACAGCTCCCGCCAGTCGTCGCCGGCCGGTGAACGGGACGCGATGAACGCTTTGATCTCCCGCAACGTGAAACCGATGTCTCGCAGCGCCAGGACCACACCGACCAGGCCGACCGCCGATGGCGGATACCGCCGTTGCCCCGCGACCCGGGCGGGCGCCGGTAGCAGGCCGAACTCCTCCCAGTAGCGCAGCGCGGAGGTGGCGACGCCGGTGCGGCTCGCCAGCTCGCCGATCGTCAGCCGCTCGCTCATTTGACTTCAAGCGTACTTGAAGCCGTTGACTGGCGATCATGCAGACAGCCGGTAAGGGTCTCAAGCGACACGCGATCAGGTACCTGGTGCGCCAGGCCCATCGCCCCCGGGGCGTCGTCGGATGGGCGGAAGGCTGGATGTTCGCCCTTCGCCCCTCCAACCGGCGGCGCAACATCTGGGCGGTGTCGCTGCTGGACGTGCAGCCCACCGACCGGGTACTCGAGATCGGCTTCGGCCCGGGCGTCGCCATCGCCGCGTTCGCCGACCGCGCCACCCGGGGCCAGGTCTTCGGCGTCGACCACTCCCAAGCCATGGTCCGGCACGCCGCCCGTCGCAACGCCGCCGCCATCCGCGCCCGCCGCGTGCACCTCGCGCACGCCTCCGTGGAGCGGTTGCCGAGCTTCGGCGATCCGCTCGACGCCATCCTCGCCGTCAACTCGGTGGGGTTCTGGCCCGACCCGGTGGAGCGGCTTCGCGAGCTGCGCCGCCTGCTCCGCCCCGCGGGGCGCATCGCGCTCGTCAGCCAGCCGCGCTGTCCCGGCGCCACCCGGGACACCACGGTCCGAGCCGCCCAGGAACTCCAGGACATGCTCACCCGGGCCGGCTTCACCCACACCCGGGTCGCGACCCTCGACCTCGACCCGCCCGTCGCCTGTGTGCTCGCCACCAACCCGACCGACGTGACCTCCTGACCGCCGACAGCGCGCCGGGCCGCTCGGGGATCAACTTCCCAGACGGCTCAACGCCTGCATGGCCTCGCGCTCCATACGTGAGAGATCGCGGAGGAGGGCGCCCGCCTGCGCGAGACACCGCTCGTCGCCAGATTCACCGGCTTTCGCGATCAGTTCCGCGGCTTCCGTCCACAGGGGGGCCGCCTCGGCGTACAGCCCGTGACCGGTGCGCAGATGCCTGCTGTCGAGCAGCCGGGTGCATTCGTCGAGGAAGTCTCGGTAGAGGTTCCGGAACAGGGCGCCGCCGGTCCCGGCCTTCTCCATCAGGAGGGCGGCCTGCGGCAGGTCCCGCTCCGGAGCGTCGGTGCGCTGGAGCCATGTGCGCACCAGCTTGCCGGCCTTGTCGACGCCCCGGTGGCCGAGGTTGGCGATGGGCGGGTTGAGGAAGGCGTCGGCGCAGGCGGTGATGGCGGGAACGATCCGATCTCCGAGGGACGGCACGTCCCTCGGAACGGTGAGGGTGAAGGACCGGTGCCTGGCGGCCATCGGGCCGCGCGCGGCCCTTGCCCGGGCGAGGCCGGCCAAGCCGGTGGACACCGCTCCGCCCTGCCGGTCGGTGTCCACCAGGTAGGCGTCGTGGTCGTCATAGCCGTACATGGCGACGACATGGCCGCCGAAGTGCACCTTCGAGGAGAAGTAGTCCAGGTGGTAGCTGTCGAGCTGCAGTCCGACGGGGCGGCCGGCGTCGAGGGAGGCCCTCACGTTCTCCCATGCCTTGTGGGGCGAGGTGGTCTCCTGGACCAGGAGTTCCAGCCTGAGCGCGGTGGCCAGGTTCCTGGTGAGCTCGAACGGCTTGACCCGTCCCCCGAGGAAGGGGAAGTCCATGCTCTTGCTGTCCCAGTAGATGAAGGACAGGCCGGAGCCGAGACCGAACAGCATGGGCTCGGACAGGTCGAGCCCCTGGTGTCGCAGCAACACTCCCAGCGCTGTCGTCTCGCAGTGCCGCATACCGCGGGCATCGACGTCTATCACGGTGGTCATGCTCTCCTCAGCGGGGTCAGTCGGGTCGTCGGTTCTTCCAGATCCAGCCGGGACGGCGCTCGCGACGGCGGCTCCCCTGCGGTTCCCGCCTCGCCGAGCACAGCGAGCAGCCGGCCTACGCGCTCCCCGCCTCCCTCTCCGTTCCCCGCAGGATGCGGACCGCCCGCACCACTGCCAGGCGTCGCCCCAATGGTGGACTCTCCCACCATGGGAGAGTCCAACCCGCCCGTGAACGCTCCCGATCGGCTCCATGGCGAGGCCGCTCTCGTCCTCGACGGCTCCTCCCACTACGGTGATCTGACGACTAGAGTCGCGTTCTGGTGACGACGGACGGAGGCGGGATGATCGCTGCGGCGACCAAGGAGCCGATCTACAAGCTCGGCGGCGGGTTCATGATCTCTCGGGAGGCCAAGGCGTTCTCGGAGGAGACCGGGCTGAGCGGCTGGGGCCCGTACTTCCGGGGCCGCTGCGGCGTGCTGGGCGAGGTGGACGCCGACGTGGTGGCCGCTGCCGTCGGCTTCTTCCCGCCCCAGGTGGTCCGCGACCAGTGGGAGGCGGCACGGTCGCTCCCCGCCGCCGAGACGGCGACCCGCTACGCCCGTGTCGCCGCCGACTTCGGCCGACGCAAACTGGCCGACCTGCCGGACAAGGAAGCCGAACGGCTGGCCAGCCTGCTGGAGACGGTCTGCGACAGCGCCGACCCGGTGGCCGCTCCGCTGTTCGCCGGATGGCGGGCCATGCCGCGGCCCGCCGACCCCCGGGGCCGGGTGATCCATCTCGTCCACGTCCTGCGTGAGCTGCGCGGCGGCCTGCACATCGTGGCCGTGCTGGCCACCGGGCTGACACCGCTGGAGTCGGTGCTGTCCACCGCCGACAACCCGCTGATGCAACCCGGTGAGACCAACGCCGAGTACTTCGGCTGGGCCCGGCCCTACCCCGAAGTCACCGCCGAGGTCCGGGCCAGGCGCCAGCGGGCCGAGGAACTCACCGACACCCTCATCTCACCCGCCTTCGCCGCCCTCGACGAGGCCGACCGGAACGACCTCGCCGAGCTGCTCGCGAAGGCCGACAAGATCGTCTTCGGCTGACCGGAAGCGACCCGGATCGGCGGACGTCACGACCTCAGTGCCGTGACCGTTCCGCTGAGGAGGTGAGGGACCGGCACACCGAACGCCGCAAGCGTCGCTCCGGATGCGCCGGTCCCGCTCGGTACGGCGGCGCGCCGGCGGCACCCAAGCGCATGGCTCTTCACCGGGCCGGCCACCAAGGAAGTGGCCGTCGTGCAGGACGGCAACGTGCGCAACAGCGCAGTTGATGGACCCCCGCGCTACCCGGATGGCTGGTCTCGGCCGGCTACCAGCTTGAGCAGAGGCCGTCGTTCGGGCAGAACACGACGTAGGAGCTGTTGTAGCCGGACCTGATCGTCACAGGGTTCGGGTCCGGGCCGACGTTGACGTAGGACCCCGGATCGGGTGTGGCGGTCAGGGTGACGGTTGTTCCGACTGGGAAGTTCGCGTCACACGTGCCGGCCGACGTCTGCTGTGGCGTGTTTCCGGATGAGTCCGCGTACGGGTCCCACGCCTCCTGGTGGCAGTTGATCCCGGCCGGGTTGCTGGTGACGGTTCCGCCGCCCCATCCGTCGCTGACCCACACGTACAGACGTCCCTGCTCGACTCGGGCCTGAGCCGGGGCGGCGGCGCCGAACGCGGCCGCGGCGACGAGCGCGGCGGTCGCCACAGCCACGCGCCGGGCGCGTGCGGCCCTGATGCGGGGAGTGGAGGTGGTGCTCATGGCTGGCTCCTTCCGATCCCTCCAGGCTTGACGGCGATCGAAGGCACAGCACACCCCATAAATGCAAAATGCCGGACATTGCTCTATATGACGAAAATGGCAATCCTCGCCAGGGGCTCGCCGGGCCGCGGGGGCGGTCTTCAAGCCCCCGCGCGGTCACAGAGGGATTGAAGAGGCCGCCCTCTCAGCCGGTGCGCCTATCCGCCTCGTGCGGTGCCGTTCATGACGCGGTTCTGGCACGGCGGGTTCCGAGCACCAGCAGCACGATCGCGATCACGAAGAGCGGCCAGGGCGTGAACGGGAGGACCACCGCGTCGACCAGCGTCCAGACCGCCAGGATCCACGCGATGAACATCGGCGGCGTGATGCCGCGGCGCTCCAGCCACAGCACGATCAGGCCGACCAGGGTGAGCGGCACGCCGAAGCTGTCCAGGCTCAGGAAGTAGGCACTGCCCGCCGGGCTCATCTCGGAGAGCTCCTCCTCCCACAGTCCCCCGCTGAACCACGTCCCGGCGTGGCGCGCGGCCTTCTCCACCGTCAGGGCGCCGACCGTGTGCGCGATCCCGCACAGCGTGATGATCCAACCGGACCACTTGATCATCTGAGTTCTCCGCTCTCGTCGCGAAGCCGCGCGGTGCGGCTCCGTCGCGGCCGTCCATGCGGCCGGTCGCCGGGTGGGACCGCCGCCGTTCCGGGCGGGGAAGCCGGTGGTCACCTCCTTGCCGTCGCCAAGGGGGTGTCGTTCAGCGGCCGCACGCCCGAGCTGGAACCTCCAGTTACGGAACTAGCGTTTCGGAACTGTTGTTCCGTATCATGCAGCCATGGAAGCGAGAACGCAACGGGGTGGACGCCCCCGGGACGGTCGCGTGGATCACAAAATCCTGCGGGCCACCCGGGAGCTGGTCGAGGAGGTCGGCTACCAGGCCCTGACGGTCGACCAGGTCGCGGCCCGCGCCGGGGTGGGCAAGGCGGCGATCTACCGCCGCTACGCCTCCAAGGCCGAGATGGCGTTCGCCGCCACGGCGCACGGGCAGTGGCCGCCGCCGTTGGCCGACACCGGCTCCTTGCACGGAGATCTGCTGGCGCTGGTCCGCACGTTCCACGTCCCCATGGCCGCCCCGGCCGCCCGGCATCTGGTGCCGGCCCTGATCAGCGAGCTGGCCGGCAACCCCGAACTGGACGCCCGGTTCCAGGACACCTTCCTGGCCGCCGAGCAGACCGGCTTCGCCGAAATCATCGAACGGGCTGTGTCCCGCGGTGACCTGCCCGGACCCGTCGACCCCGCGACCGCCCACCTGCTGCTGCTCGGCCCCCTCGCGACCGCCCTGTACATCCACAACGTTCCGGTCGACGACGCGATGCTCGCCGACCTCGCCACCGCCGCCGCGGCAGGCATCACCGCCCTGGCCGACCAGCGCCACAGCGACCACGGCAGGCCGCGCTGAAGGGACCGTTGGGATCAGCTGGAGAACGCGAGCACCGGCCATGGAGGACGGCCTCTCGGGGAGGACGGGGCGTTCCATCGTCAGGAGCTCGTGAGGATGACGAGTCGCTGCGTCGCCCGGGTCATCGCGACGTAGCGGTCGACCGCTCCTTCGATGCCCTCGCCGAACGCCTCGGGGTCGATGAGGACGACCAGGTCGAATTCGAGTCCCTTCGCCAGCTCCGGGGTCAGTGACCGGACGCGGGGCGTCGCCGGGAACGCGGGTTCACCGATGACGCAGGCGATCCCGTCGGTGTTCGCGGCGAGCCAGGTGTCGAGGACCGAGTCCAGCTCCGCGACGGATCCGTGGGTGACGGGAACGCCGGTGCCGCGGATGGAGGTCGGCACGTTGGCGTCCGGGAGCGCGGCCCGGATGACCGGCTCGGCTTCCGCCATGATCTCTTCCGGCGTCCGGTAGTTGACGCTCAGGGCGGCCAGGTCGATCCGGTCGAAGCCGACCCGTTCGAGCCGTTCCCGCCACGACTCCGTGAACCCGCGCCTGGCCTGGGCGCGGTCCCCGACGATGGTGAAGCTCCTGGACGGGCAGCGGAGCAGCAGCATCTGCCACTCGGCGTCGGTCAGCTCCTGCGCCTCGTCCACGACGATGTGCGCGAACGGGCCGGCCAGCCGGTCCGGTTCGCCGCCGGGAGGCGCGGCCTCGTCGACCAGGGCGTCCCGGACGTCCTGTCCGTGGAGCATCGTCACCACGCCTTCACCGTCGTCGTCGGCCGCGAGGAGGTTGTCGACGACGTCGCCCATGCGCCGGCGTTCGGCGGCGATGGAGGCCTCCTGCCGGCGCCTGCGGCGGGACGCCTCCGGGTCGCCGAGCCGCTGCCGCGCCGCGTCCAGGAGCGGCAGGTCGGACACCGTCCACGCCTGGGCGTCCGTGCGCCGCAGTTTCCGGATCTCGTCCGGGCCGAGCCAGGGGGCGCACATCCGCAGGTAGGCGGGGACCGACCACAGATCTCCGACGAGGTCGGCCGCCTCGATCAGCGGCCATGCGCGGTTGAAGGTCGTGAGCAGCTCCCCGTTCCGCAGCAGCGACCTGCGGAGCAGGTCGGCCGGGACGTCGTCGTCGTGCTTGTCCATCAGGATGGTGAGCAGTTCCTCCCAGATCCGGTCGCGCGCCTCGTTGTGCGGTGTGCCGGGTTCCGGTGACCCGAACGCCTCGGCCCAGTCCTCGGGGCTCAGCCAGACGTCGGACCAGTGGGTCGTGACCACCATCCCCTCGGTGGGCGGGTTCTCGTAGAACCTGACGGCCGGCTCGATCGCCTTCACCAGCTTCGCCGACGACTTCAGCAGCGCCACGTCCGGGTCGTCCTCGATCGGCGCCGCGGCCCCTTCGGCGACGAGGTCCCGCAGCGTGCAGGTCTGCACGCCCTCCTCCCCGAGGCTCGGAAGGACGTCGGAGACGTAGGCCAGGTAGGGCTGGTGCGGGCCGACGAACAGCACACCGCCCCGCCGGTGGCCGAGGCGGGGGTCGGAGTAGAGGAGGTAGGCGGAGCGGTGCAGGGCGACGACGGTCTTGCCGGTGCCCGGACCGCCGTCGACGACCAGGGCCCCGCGGGAGCCCGCACGGATGATCGCGTCCTGGTCGGCCTGGATGGTGCCGAGCACGTCGCGCATCCGGGCCGACCGGTTGCCGCCCAGGCTGGCGATGAACGCGGACTGGTCGTCGAGCGCGGCGTGCCCGACGAACCCGTCCGCGGTGAACACCTCGTCCCAGTAGTCGCTGATCCGGCCGCGGGTCCAGCGGTACCTGCGGCGGCTCGCCAGCCCCATCGGGTTGGCGTGGGTCGCCCCGAAGAACGGCTCGGCCGCGGGCGAACGCCAGTCGAGCAGCAGCCGGCGCCCCGTGCTGTCGGTGAGGCCGAGCCGTCCGATGTACACGGGCTCGGCGTCGTCTTCGCCGACCATGCGTCCGAGGCACAGGTCCAGGCCGAAGCGGCGCAGGGTGCGCAGGCGGGAGGTCAGCCGGTGGATCTCCATGTCCCGGTCCAACGCCTTCTGGCCCGTGCCGCCGGGCGCCTTGCGCTCGGCGTCGAGGCGGTCGGACAGGTCGGCGACCGACCGTTCGAGGCTCTGCGCGACGGCCGCGAAGTGCCGCTCGTCGTCGGCGACCAACGCCGGGTCGGCCTTGGGGGAAAGGTGATCGGGAAGATCGAAAACGCTGGTGGTCGAAGGATGCACGTCATCGGCTCCGCTCTGGGATCGGTCGCGACCGTTGCGCACGGCAGGCGTCCGAGGTGGGTTCGCATGGCTCACGCGGTCATGGGCGGGGTCTCCCGGCCGACCGCGCTGAGCGGCGTCCTCGCCCTCGTGCGATCCACGCGTCGACAACGACACCCGCATCTCACTCCCCCGTTACCGCAGGCCCTGGCCTCGGCCAGCGATTCTGCGGCACGACCCGGGTCTTGCCGCAAGCCCCCCGGTGCGCTATACGTTGAGAGTGGAAAGGAGCGGGTACTCCCCTTTCCCCTCATCGTCCGCGCTGGACGGACAGCCCCTTCGCGAAGCGGCGGCACGCCGCGTACGACGGCTCCAGGGCGACACGGCCGCTCGGCGACACCCCTGGGATCCGGCCCACCCTCAGTAAGATCCAGAACGCCGCCGACGAGCCGACGCCCGCACCCGAGCCGGGACAATGGGCGTCGCAGACGGCGCGCACGCGGCACCCGCTTTCACCCTCCAGGAGGTCGACGCGATGACGAATCCGGACCGGCCGACCACCAGGGATGCCCGGGTCATCGTCGGCACGGCCGCGGTGCCGCTCGCGCGGGAGGCCGCCCAGCCGCACCGGCAGGAGGACCCCTTCGTCCAGGCCGTCGCGGTGCTGCCCGCCCTTCCGGCCGACGCCCCCGGCGACCGTTACGGCATACGGACGTTGACCGCGGCCTGGCTGCGCACCCTGAAAAGCGAGGCGACCCGCCGCGCCTACTACGGTGACCTGGCCGGTTGGCTCGGCTACTGCGACCGCACCCGGCTGGACCCGCTGGCCGCCCGGCGTGCGGACGTCGACGACTGGTCGGCGACGATGACGGTGTCCACCCGAACCGGAGGCACCCGGCCCCCCAGCACCTCGACCCGGGCACGGCGACTCGCCGCCGTGTCGTCCTGGTACACCTACCTGCAGTCCAACGAGGTCACCGACCGCAATCCGATGCGGCTGGTCGAACGCCCCTCCAGCGCCGAGATCGCCGCGGCCGCCCGCAGGGCGCCCACGCTCAGCCCGGCGGAGACGGCTCTGCTGCTGGACACCTGCGAGTCCCGCGCCGTCGAACGCGATACCGAGGCCGCCTGGCGTGACGCGGCGGTGGTCGCGCTGCTCTTCTACACCGCGCTGCGCGTCTCAGCGATCACCGGCGCCGACGTGACGGACCTGGACAGCGAGGCCGGTTACCGGATCCTGTGGCACGGGCTGAAGGGCAGGGGACCCCACGGCCGCGACTACGTCCGCCTGGACGGCGAGCTGTGCCGGGTCCTGGACGCCTACCTGGCCGTCCGCGCCCGGCGCTCCCCCGACGGCGCTCCCCCGTCCGGGCCCCTGCTCGTGACCACCCCCCACCCCTACGACCCGGCCAAACCCGGCGGAAAGCGCCTCACCCAGCGCGACGTCACCAACATCCTGCGCCGCCAGGCCGAACTCGCCGGGTTGCCCGCCGCGGCCCGGCTCACCCCGCACAGCGGCCGCCGCACCGTCATCACCACCCTGCTGGGCAACGATGTCCCCCTGCCCAAGGTCCAGGACCTCGCCGGTCACGCCGACCCGCGCACGACCCGCCGCTACGACGACACCAACCACAAGCTCGCGGCCTCACCCGTCACCGACCTCACGCGTATCCTCGCCCGCCATCGCACCGCCACCGGCGAACCCGGACCGAGATGACGACGTCGTTCAGCGGGCCTGCCCGGTCCCGGGATCGGACTGCCGGGAGGCGACGCCGGTCCAGGTGTTACCTCGCCGGCGTGTGATGCGTCCTGGTGGTAAGCACCCAGGACGTCAAGGAGAACCGTGACCCAAGAGGACGAGCTCGCGGCGGAGTTCGAGACCCAGCGTTCCTACCTCCACGCGATCGCCTTTCGCATGCTCGGCTCGCACGCCGACGCGGACGACGCCGTGCAGGAGGCGTGGCTGCGGCTGGCGCGGACCGGCGGTGAGGGCATCGACGAGCTACGAGGCTGGCTCACCACCGTGACCAGCCGGATCTGCCTGGACGCGCTTCGCAGGCGCGGGGTGCGAGGCGAGCGACCGCTCGAACTCAACGTCGGCGCGCTCCCGCCGGAGACGGTCGGGGGTTCCCGGATCGATCCCGAGGAGGAGGCCGTCCTCACCGACTCCGTCGGCCTCGCGCTGTACGTCGTCATGGACGCCCTCACACCGGCGGAACGGGTCGCGTTCGTGCTCCACGACGTCTTCGCGGTCCCGTTCGGCACGATCGCGGCCGTCCTCGGCCGGAGCACCGCGGCCACCAAGATGCTCGCCAGCCGGGCCCGGGGGCGGCTGCGGCTGGACGCGCCCACGGCCGGCGCCGACGCCGCGGCCCGGGGCGTCATCGACGCGTTCTTCGCGGCGACCGGCAGGGGCGACATCACCGAGCTCCTGACCGTGCTCGCGCCCGAGGTCGAACTGCGGGCGCAGGGCCTCAGGGACGTCGCCGTCGTCCGCGGCGCGCGCGAGGTCGCGGCCCAGGCGACGATGTTCGCGCGGCTGGACGCGCTGGCGCACCCGGCGCTCGTGGACGGTGTTCCGGGCGTCCTCATCACCGTCGGCGGACGGCCGGTCACGGTCATGGCCTTCACGGTCGCGGACGGTGTCGTCACCACGATCCGCGTGCTGACCGCCCCGGCCCACCTGGGCCAGATCGTTCCGTCATGGGTCGCGTGACCGTGCGCGAGAGCCGCGGGTCCCGCCCACCCGGAAAATCAATGTGCGCGCGGCGGGCCGGCCGCTACGATCGCGGACGTTTGATCATCGCGGCGGGGAAACGCCGTCCACGGCCGTTCAGGGAAAGGTGCCCCCGACGATGCGGGTTCCAGAGCAGCGATCCGACCATCCCGAACTGCTGGAGCGGGGGCATCCTTTCCGGCAGTGGAAGACATGGCGGATTCCCGGCACCGAGTTGACCCTCACCGGCTACTCCCGCGCGAACGACAAGACCTTCTTCCACATCCCCGAGCTGCGATGCAGCCTCGACGCGGGGCTCTGCGAGGGGCGGCAGGTGGACACGGTCTTCCTGACCCACACCCACCACGATCACTCCAAGGATCTCGACTACCTCGCTTCCAGGGCCTCCGGCACGGACATCTACCTGCCCGTCCAGGCCGTGCCGTACGTGGAGTCCTACCTGCGGGCGTCCGCCGAGTTGAACCACGGGGCGGGGTTCGACCCGGCCCTGGCGGGGGGCCACCGCCTGCACGGCGTGCGCCAGGACGACGAGTTCGTCTTCGGGCGCCGCGGACACCGCGTGCGGGTGGTGGAGTGCGAGCACAAGGTCCCCTGCGTGGGATATGCCTTCTCGGAACGGCGCAAGGCGCTGCGGCCGGAGTTCGAGGAACTGCGGCGGTCCATGGCGCGAGAGGGACGCGGCGGGGAATTCGGCCGGCTCATGGCCCGGCGGCGCAAGGAGGGAATCGAGGTCGACGCCGAGGTCGACCGGCCGCTGTTCGCCTTTCTCGGCGACACGCACGCGAACGTCTTCGACCGGAACCCGTGGCTTTTCGAGTACCCGGTCATCATCACGGAGTGCACCTTCCTCGACGACGCCGAGGAGGACCGCGCGAACCGGGTCGGGCACACGGTGTGGAGCCATCTCAAGCCCGTGGTCGAGGCGCACCCGGAGACCCTGTTCGTCCTGACCCACTTCAGCCTGCGCTACTCGGACCGGGAAGTCCTCGCGTTCTTCCGGCGGGAGCGGGAGGCGGCGAAGGACGCGCGGCCGGACAACGTGCTGTTGTGGGCGCATCCGGCCGGTCGCCTGCCCGAGCAGCACCAGCACAGCGGGTCCTGAACGGGCGGCGGGCGCGCGTCCGGGTCGCGGCGAGCGGTCAGTCCGCCATCCGCCAGGTTCGCCGAGGCTTGCCGTGCATCCGTCCGGGGACGCCGGGGCGTTGCTGCCATGGGCGCGGCCCGCCGGGCGGGCGGTAGCCGACGCCCAGCGCGTCCAGGCGGGCGTAGTGCGCCGTGTTCATCCGGCGCTCGAAGTCATCGAAATCGCGCTCGTCCGGGTCCGGCAGTTCCGACCAGACCGCTTCGGCGAACGCGACGAGCCGGGGGAACGCCTGGTAGTCCACCCGGCTGCGGTTCTCGACGACCTCGGTCCACAGGTTGGCCTGCGCGCCGATGATGTTGGCCGCGTGGGGCGTCCCGGCCAGCCGGGGCGGTACGGGTTCGAACCGGTAGACGTCCTCAAGGGTGTGCACCCACCCGAACGGCACCGGCTCCTCGGGACCGTGCGCCTGGACATGGTCGAGGTAGACCTCCTGTTGGGGGCACATCACCACGCTGTGGCCGGCCTCCGCGGCGGCGATCCCGCCCCTGTACCACCGCCAGCACATGACGGCGGCCCCCTCCGCCAGGCCGCCCTCCAGGATCTCGTCCCAGCCGATGAGGCGCCGTCCGCGCGCGGCGAGCCAGCGGTCGAAGTGACGGATCATCCAGGCCTGGAGCCCGTCCTCGTCCCGAAGCCCCAGTTCGCGGATGCGCGCCTGGGCCGTGGGCGACCCGCGCCACTGCTCCTTGGAGCACTCGTCACCGCCGATGTGGACGAACTGGCCGGGGAAGATCGCCAGTACCTCCTCCAGGACGCCCTCGTAGAAACGCAGCACCGCGTCGGTGGGAGCCAGCACGTTGCGGTTGATGCCCCAGTCGGTCATCACCTCCAGCGCGGCGGTGTCGACGACGTCGGTGTTCCCCAGCTCGGGGTAGGCGGCGATGGCCGCCTGCGAGTGGCCCGGCAGGTCGATCTCGGGGACGACCGTGACGTGCCGCTCCGCCGCGTACGCGACGATCTCGCGCAGGTCGTCCTGGGTGTAGAAGCCGCCGTGAGGTCTCTCGTCCCACAGGACCGGCTCGCCCCAGCCCATGCGGGTCCGCTTCCGCCAGGCGCCGATCTCGGTCAGCCGGGGATACCGCCGGATCTCGATCCGCCACCCCTGGTCGTCGGTGAGATGCAGGTGCAGCACGTTCAGCTTGTGGGCGGCCAGCAGGTCGACGTAGCGCAGCACGTCGTCCTTGGGCAGGAAGTGCCGGGCGACGTCGAGCATGAAGCCCCGCCAGGCGAAACGCGGCCTGTCCTCGATGGTCACGTAGGGCACCGTGACCGGCCCCCGTTCGATGGGGGCACGGCGGAAAGCGTCCGGGCCCGTAAGCTGCCGCAAGGTCTGGCGGCCCCAGAAGACACCGGCGTCGTCACCGCCCACGATCTCGGCGCCGCCGGACGACACGACCAGCCGGTACGCCTCCGGTCCGACCGCCGGGTCGACGCCGGTGCGCACGTCCCCGCCGAACGGTCCCGAACCTCCGTTCCGCTCGATCCGGCGCGGAGCGGGTATCAGGTTCACCTCAGGCATCACACGCCCAGTCTCATCACAGAACCAGTCGCCCCGCCAGCCCCAGGCGGACCGACCCGTTCATATGTTCTCAACTCAGATGGTTTGACGTCAGAACAAGCTTCCCCTAACCTCCTCACGTCAGATGATCTGAACTCAGAACATTTGGAGTGATCCAGCATGGACGCAGCAACCAATGCGGCGCTCGCCGAGTCCCTGGAGGGCGGCTTCACCAGCCACCTGGCGGAGGTCAACGGGATCCGCCTGCACTACGTGGAGGGCGGGCAGGGCGACCCGCTGGTGCTGCTGGGCGGCTGGCCGCAGACCTGGTGGCAGTTCAACAAGATCATGCCCGCGCTGGCGCGCGACCACCGGGTGATCGCGGTCGACCTTCGCGGCATGGGCGGCTCGGAGAAGCCCGCAACCGGATACGTCAAGAAGACGATGGCCCGGGACATCCACGAGCTGGTGCGCCACCTCGGCCACGACCGGGTGCACGTCGCCGGGCACGACATCGGCGCCATGGTCGCCCAGTCCATGGCGGCCAACCACCCGGAGACCGTGCAGAAGCTCGCGCTGCTGGACGTGCACCACCCCGACGAGACCCTCACCGGGCTCACGCTGCTCCCGCGGCCCGACCAGCATGTCGACGGTGACCTCACCGCCGGGTCCCGCACCTACCTGTGGTGGTTCGCCTTCAACCAGGTCCGCGGCCTGCCGGAGAAGCTCCTGGCCGGCCGCGAGCGGGACTGGATCGACGCGCTGTTCGACTACATGCTCCTGGACCCCCGTTCGATCGGCGACCGCGACCGCGACCTGTACGCGCGGGCCTACTCCTCGCCGGACGCGGTCCGGGCCGGCAACGCCTGGTACCAGACGTTCACGCAGGACATCGAGGACGGGAAGGACCACGGGCCGCTGAGCATGCCGGTCCTGGCGCTGGGCGGCGACCACAGCAACTACTCCTTCCTGGCCTCCGTGCTGCCGGGCAAGGGGACCGACGTGCGGGTGGAGGCGATCAAGGACAGCGGCCACTACCTCCCCGAGGAGCAGCCCGAGGCCGTCGTCCGGTCCCTCACCGAGTTCTTCGCCTGAGCCGGTCCGGGCCGCCCCGCCGCGCCACGGCTCGCAGGCGGGGCGTCCCGGCCCTGACCTCCACGAACGCGCTCCCGTTCGCCCGTCGCGGCCGGTCGGATGTGCGCCCGATGGTGCGGTGTGCGGCGAAGGCTCCGCGCCTACGGTCGTACACACCGTGTTCCCTCGACAGAACAGGTGGCACCGATGCGTATCGCGATGCTCGCGTCCGGTACCCGTGGCGACGTCCAGCCCATGGTGGCGATCGGCGACGAGCTGGCACGGCGGGGCCACGAGGTGGCGGTCGCCGTGAACTCCGACCTCGCGGACTGGGTGACGCGGGCCGGGCTGCGGGCCGTGCCGACCGGGGTGGACTTCAAGCGCTTCCTCAGCTCGGCCGAGTCGCGGCGCATGCTCGCCCACGGCAAGGTGGACACGACCATCAGGCGCATCGTCGCGGACGAACACCGCGTCAACCAGCAGATCGTGAACGCCTGCGTGCGGGCCGCCGAGGGCGCCGACGTGATCCTCACGACGGTGACCATGTCGCTGCGGGGCCTCTGCCTGGAGAAGGCGACCGGCGTGCCGAGCAGGATCCTCTACTCCTTCCCCATCGTGCCGACCGGCGACTTCTCCGGCATCATGCCCCGCGTCCGGGACTTCCGGATGGCGTGGGCCAACCGCGGCGGCTCCCGCATGCTGAACCAGCTGTACTGGATGCGGAACAAGGCGAACCTCGACGAGATGAGCGACCTCATGGGCGCGCCACGGGTGTCGAGGATGCCCCGGCAGGAGGAGCGGCCCGGCCTCCACCTGTACAGCCCGCGGGTCGTGCCGGAGCCGACCGACCTGCCCGGCGGCCACGAGCTGATCGGTTTCCCGGTCCTGTCGGACGACCTGCGCGACCGGCTCGGGGAACGGACCGTCCCCGCCGAACTCGACCGGTGGCTCGACGCCGGGCCCGAGCCCGTCTACTTCGGGTTCGGCAGCATGCCGGTCCTGGACCCCGAACGCACGCTGCGCGAGCTCATCGAGGTCACGGCGCGGCGCGGCATCCGCGGCCTGGTCGGGGCCGGCTGGAGCGAGCTGGGCAGGTACGCCGACGGCCTGCCCGACCACCTGTTCCTCGCCCGGTCGGAGTTCGACCACGACCGGGTCCTGCCCCGCTGCCGGGCGGCGGTGCACCACGGCGGCGCGGGAACGACGGCGGCGGCGCTGCGGGCCGGTCTCCCGTCGGTGGTGGCCAGCTTCTTCGCCGACCAGCCGTTCTGGGGCTGGCGGACCGAACAGCTGCGCGTCGGAACCGCCCTGCCGTTCCGCAGCCTGACGCCCGCGCGGCTGGGACGTGCCCTCGACCGGGTGCTGGACCCGGCGTACCGGGCCCGCGCGCGGGCGGTCGGCGCCGACCTGCGCCGGGAGGACCCGGCGGGCCGGGCGGGCGACGTCATCGAGCAGTGGGCCTCCCCTCAGCGCCCCCAGATGAAAGAGATCTCATGACGCCGTCCGCCGGACGCGAGGCCGAAGTCATGCCGGACGCCGCGGAGGTCCCGCGCGTGTACCGGCAGGAGTGGAACGGCCCTGGAGACACCTGAGATCACGCCCGGCCGGTCCGTGGGCGTCGAGACCCTCGGCGCCCGAGGGGGGCCGGTGGGCGCCTCGCCGGTCGTTCGAGCCTGAACCGGCCCCCGGTTTCATCCCCGCTGAAGCCGCCGGAACGCAGGGCGACGCCGTCCGCGTCGCCCCCCGTCGTCGTGAGGATGTGAGCCGTTTTGGAAACCTCCCGGAACCTGGAAGACTCCCCGAGGCCGCGGCCGGCCGACGAGCCGGTGGCGGTGGTGTCGATGGCCTGCCGCCTGCCGGGCGGGGTCACCGACCCGGAACGGTTGTGGCGGTTGCTGGACGAGGGCCGGGACGCGGTCGGCGCGTTCCCGGCCGACCGCTGGGACCTCGGGCCGCTCTACGACCCGGACCCGCGGGCGGCGGGCACCACGTACACGCGCGAGGGCGGCTTCGTCGACGACATCGACGCGTTCGACCCCCGGTTCTTCGGGATCACCACGCGGGAGGCCGCGGCGATGGACCCCCAGCAGCGGCTGCTGCTGGAGACGGCCTGGGAGGCGCTGGAGCGCGCCGGGACCGTGCCCGCCCGGCTCTCCGGTACCCCGACCGGCGTCTACGTCGGCATGCTCGGCAGCGACTACCTGTCCGGGCTGAGCCTCGACCAGTTCAACGGTTATGTCGGGACGGGCTCGGCGCTGAGCGTCGCCTCGGGCCGCCTGGCGTTCACGCTCGGCCTGGTCGGCCCCGCGATCACCGTGGACACCGCCTGCTCCTCCTCGCTGCTGGCGGTGCACCTGGCGGCCACCGCGCTGCGGCGGGGCGAGTGCGACACCGCGCTGGTCGGCGGGGCGACGGTGATGACCACGCCGCAGACGTTCGTGGAGTTCAGCCGGTTGCGGGCGCTGTCGCCGAGCGGCCGGTGCCGGTCGTTCTCCGACGACGCCGACGGCACCGGGTTCTCCGAGGGCGTCGTGATGATGGTGCTGAGGCGGCTCGGCGACGCGCGGCGGGACGGCGACCGGGTGCTGGCCGTCCTGCGCGGCACGGCCGTCAACCAGGACGGGCGCAGCCAGGCGCTGCTGGTGCCGAGCGGGCCGTCCCAGGAGACGCTGATCCGCCGCACCCTGGAGGCGTCGGCGCTGGACCCCGCCGACATCGACCACGTGGAGGCGCACGGCACCGGCACCAGGGTGGGCGACCGCATCGAGGCGAACGCGCTGTCGCGGGTGTTCGGCGAAGGCCGTCCGGCGGACCGCCCGCTGCTGCTGGGCTCGCTCAAGTCCAACCTCGGGCACACCCAGGCGGCCAGCGGGCTGGCCGCGCTGATGAAGGTGGTGCTGTCGCTGCGGCACGAGCGGCTGCCGCGCACCCTGCACGTCGAGAGGCCGAGCCGCCGGGTCGACTGGGACGGCAGCGGCCTGCGGCTGCTCCAGGAGCCGGCGCCCTGGCGGCGGGGCGGGCGGGTGCGCCGCGCCGGGGTGAACTCGTACGGGATCAGCGGCACGAACGTGCACGTGATCGTCGAGGAGGCCCCGGAGGAACCGGCCGCGTCCGCGCCGCCGTCCGGTCCGGGGACGGACCGGCGGATGTTCGTGGTGTCCGCACGCGGTCCCGCGGCGTTGCGCCGCCAGGCCGAGCGCCTCGCCGCGCACCTGGCCGACGACCCCGCCGCCGCGTTGCCCGATGTCGCCCACACCCTCGCGCTGCGCCGGACGCACTTCGACCGCCGGGCGGTCGTGCTGGCCGCGGACCGGGACGAGCTGCTGTCCGGCCTGGGCGCCGTCGCGGCCGACCGGCGCTCCCCGGCCGTGGCGCCCGCGTCCCACGAGCCGCTGGGCGGCAAGGTGGCGTTCGTCTTCCCCGGTCACAGCACGCGCTGGGTCGGGATGGGCATCGACCTGCTGGACCGGTCCCCCGCGTTCGCCGAGGAGCTCACGCGGTGCGACGAGGCGATCGGGCGCCACGCGGGCTGGTCGGTGCTGTCGGTGCTGCGCGGCGAGGACGGGGCGCCCGGCCTCGACCAGGTCGAGGTGACCCAGCCGGTGCTGTTCGCCCTGCACTGCGCGCTGACCGCGATGTGGCGTTCGCTCGGGGTGGAGCCCGCCGCGGTGGTCGGGCACAGCCTCGGTGAGGTCGCCGCCGCGTACACGGCGGGCATGCTCACCCTGGACCAGGCGGCCGCCGTGGTGACCCGGCGCGGCCTCGCCATGCGGGCGGTCGCGGGCCAGGGTGGCGCGGTGTCGGTGGGGCTGCCGGCCGACAGCGTCCGGGAACTGCTGGCCGACTTCGGAACCCGGCTTGAGATCGCGGCCGTCAACAGCGGCCGGTCCGTCACGGTCTCCGGCGACCTGAACGCGTTGTCGGAGCTCAGGCTGACGTTGCAGCAGGGGCAGGTGCCCATGTGGGACGTCCCGGTCGGCTTCGCCGCGCACAGCTTCCACATGGACGCCATCACCGACGACCTGCGGACCGACCTGGCCGACGTCACCGGCGCCGCCGCCACGACGCCGCTCTACTCGACGGTGCTGGCCGAGCCGCTGCCCGGCGACGCCCTGGACGCCGGCTACTGGGCGCGGAACGCGCGCGAGCCGGTCCGGTTCGCCGACACCGTGCGCCGCATGCTCGACGACGGGTTCCGGTACTTCGTGGAGGTCGGGCCGAACCCGACGCTCCTGTCGGCGATCAGGGCCGTCACCGCGGAGGCGGGGGCGGCCTCCGCGGCGGTGGGCTCCCTGGCCCGCGGCGAGGACGGGCACGACGCGGTCCTCGGCAACCTCGCGCTCCTGGTCGCCGCCGGTCACGACATCGACTGGTCGAAGGCCGCTCCGGCGGGCTCCCTGGTGGACCTGCCGACCTACGCGTTCGAACGCGACCGGTACTGGACCTCCCCCACGCCCGCCGCCCGGCCCCGCCCGGACGGCCCACCCCTGCTGCACCGCCGCGTCGAGGACGGCCGCGCCCCCGGCCGCCATCTGTTCGAGGCCGAGATCGACCTGCGCGACGACCGGTTCGCCTACCTCTCCGACCACCGCGTGGGCGGGGAGGTCTGGCTGCCCGGCGCCGTGTACGTGGAGATGGCGCTGGAGGCGTCCGGCGCGCTGGCGCCCGACGGCGGGCTGGGCCTGTCCAGGGTGCGGTTCGAACGGCCGCTCCCGCTGGCCGAGGACGAACCGGTCGTCCTGCAACTGGACGTCCAGCCCCGCAACGCCGCCGGGACCCGTGTCTTCACGGTGTCGTCCCGGCCGGCCGGCGACCCGGACGCGGCGTGGACGCGCCACGCCTCCGGCCGGTTCGAGGCCGTCACGGGCGAGGCGGCGGACGCGCCCGGACCGCTCGGCGAACTGCGGGACCGGTGCGCCGAACCCGTCGCGATCTCCGCGCTCAACGCCGCGATGGCGGAGACCGGGCTCGACTACGGCGAGGCCTTCCAGCTCCTCGAAGCCGGATGGACGGGACCGGACATGGCGCTGGGGCGGCTGGCCGAGCCGCCTCCCTCGTCCCATGTCCTGCATCCGGCGGTGCTGGACGCGGCCTTCCGCGCGACGGCGCTGCCGGGCGGGGGCCCGGCCGGGACGACGCTCGTCCCCGCCGGGGCGCGGCGCGTGCGCCTCGGCGGCTCGCGCGCCCGTCCGGCCTGGGTGGCCTGCCGCGTCCGGTCGCTGTCGGCCCGAGGCGCCCTCATGGACCTGTGGCTGCTCGACGAGGCCGGGCGCCTCGTCCTCACCGTCGAGGGCTTCGCCCTGGCGGCGCTGCCGCCCCAGGCCCGGCCCGAGGAGTCGCTGTTCGAGGTGGAGTGGCGGCACCGGCCTCCGGCCGGGGAACCCGCGGGCACCGGCGCCTGGCTGGTGCTGGCCGACGAGTCGGGCGTGGGAGCCGACCTCGCCGGGCGGCTCGGCGCCGGCCCGCACGTGATCGTCCGGCGCGGGGACGCGTTCGAGGCCGAGGCGCCCGGCCGCTACCGGATCGACCCGGCGGACGCCGCGCAGTTCGCGCGCCTGCTCGACGAGGCGTTCCCCGGCGGGCGGCCGGAACGGGTCGTCCAGCTCCTCGGCCTGGACGCGCCGCCCATCACCTCGGCCGAGACGATGGCGGAGGCCGCGCTCCTGTGCTGCACCTCCACGCTGCACCTGGTCACCGCGCTCCGCGAGCGGTCGTGGAGCCCGCGCCTGTTCCTCGTCGGCCGCGGCGGCCAGGCCGCCGGGGGCAGCGGTGAGGTGACGCACCCGCAGACGGCGCTGGGATGGGGCTTCGGCACCACGGTGACCCATGAGTGCCCGGAGCTGCGGACCACCCTGGTCGACCTCCCGTCCAGCGGCGGGACCGACGCTCTCTGGGAGCAGCTGCGCCGCGCGGACGGCGAGACGCGGGTCGCGCTCCGGGAGAAGGGCCGCATGGTCCCCCGGCTGCGCAGGGCCCGCGCCGAGACCGCGGACTCCCCGGTCCGCGCCGACCGGACGTACCTGGTCACGGGCGGCCTCGGCGGTCTCGGCCGGGTGGCGGCGGAACGCCTCGCCGAGCAGGGCGCGCGCCACCTGGCCCTGCTCGGCCGCCGTGAGCCGGACGCCGGGGCCAAGGAGTGGATCGGCACGCTGGAGGGCCGGGGCGTCGAGGTCCACGTCCTGCGCGGGGACGTGGCCGACCGGGCCGAACTGGCGGCGGCGCTCGACGGCCTGCGCGCCCAGGCGCCCCCGGTCGGCGGGATCGTGCACACGGCGGGCGTCCTCGACGACGCGACGCTGCTGACGCTGACCCCCGACCGGATCGGCACCGTCCTGGCGCCCAAGGTGCTGGGTGCGGCACTGCTCACCGCCCTGGTGCCCGAGGCGGAGTTCCTGGTCCTGTTCTCGTCGGCCGCGGGCCTGCTGGGCTCGGTCGGGCAGAGCTCCTACGCCGCCGCGAACGCCTTCCTCGACGCGTGGGCGCACTCGCTGCACACCGCGCGGCGCCCGGCGCTGAGCCTGGACTGGGGAGCGTGGTCGCAGGTCGGTATGGCGGCGGCCGCCGACCCGACCGGCACGGCGGGCGCGGCCACGCGGACCGGCCTCGGCGCCTTCTCCCCCGACGAGGGCGGCGCCCTGTTCGCGCGGCTCCTCGGCACGGCCCGGCGCCAGCTCGCGCCGATCGTCGTCGACCGGGCGGCACTGGCCCGGCACGCCACGGCGCTCGCGTCGCATCCGCTGCTGTCGGAGCTGGTGCCCAAGCGGGCCGCCCCGCCCCCCAGCCGGCTCGCCGACCGGATCCGGGCCGCGGCCCCGGCGGAACGGACCGCCCTCGCCGAGACGTACCTGCGCGGCGCGGTCGGCGACATCACCGGCGACGACGCGGCCGAGGTGCCCTCCGGGCGGCCGCTGAAGGAGCTCGGCTTCGACTCGCACACGCTGGTCACGCTGTACACGTCGATGACCCGCGACCTCGGGGTCGAGGTGTCCCTCACGGCGCTCGCCGCCTCCGACCTCCGCGAGCTCACCGGACTCGTCCTCCAGGCCCTCGCCGGGACGGACGGTGCGGCGGATACGGCGGGCGCGGCCGACCCGGCGCCCGAGACGGAGGAAGAGGTGCCGGAGGTGACCACGCGGCCCGTGCCGGGCGACGTGATGCGCCTGCTGCGGACCGCGCAGCGGGGGACCCCGGCCGCCGCGCACCACATCGGCCTGGCCGCCCGGCTCGCCTCGCCCGTGACCCGCGAACGGCTGACCGGGATCCTGACCCGGCTCGCCGACCGCCACGCCGCCCTGCGCACCGCGATCGTCCAGGACCCCGAGCACGGGCAGATGCTTGAGGTATGGCGCCGTACCGCCGAGCCGCTCCTTCGCTGGTCGGCCGTCCCCGAGGACGTCGATCCCGGCGAGCGGCTGCGGGATCTGATGGAACCCCCGTTCGACCTCGCCACCGCTCCACTGTGGCGGTTCGAGATGCTGGAGACGCCGTCCGGACGGCAGTTCCTGCTCTACGGCGCGCACCACGCCGTGAGCGACCTGCAGTCGCTGATGCTGGTGATGGGCGAGATCGGCGCCGAGCTGGCGGGCGCGCCGCTGGACTCCACACCGTCCAACCGGGACATCGACCTGCTGATCGAAGCGCAGTCCTCGCGGGCGCACCGCGAACGCGGTGAGGCGATGCGGCGGTGGCGCCGGGAGATCGCCGGTTCCCGGCGCCTCGAACTGACGCTGACGCGCCCGCGACCGGCGGAACGCACCTTCCGCTCCGGAACCGTGGCGGTCGACATCCCCGACGGCCTCGTCGACCGGGTGACCGAGCAGGCGCGGCGGCTCTCCATCACCCCGGCCGCCTTCTGCCTCGGCGCGCTGACGGTGTTCCTCGCCCGGCTCCGGCGCCGCGACCGGTTCGCCCTGGCCGTTCCGGTGGACACGCGCATGCACGCCGGCGCCCCCGGCGCGCTCGGGTTCTTCGGCGTCCCGGTCCCGTTCGCGGCCGAGGTCGCGCCGGACGAACCGGTCGCCGACGTGCTCCGCCGCACCGACGACCGGCTCGGCGGTGTCCTGGAGAAGGACGCCTCGTTCTTCGACGCGATGGCGGCGCTCGCCGAAGAGGGCCTGTACCGGCCGGACGCGCCGCTGGTCGAGGTGTACTTCAACTTCATCAGGGCGCAGGCGCCCCTGGGCGACGCACTGGAGTTCCTGCCGCTCGGCACCGGCCACTCCGACCTGGACCTGATGGTCACGATGGCCCCCGACCTGGACCTCCTGCGGCTGGACCACAACCTCGACATCATCGACGGGCCGACCTGCGAACGCCTCGGGCGGGACTACCTCGACCTGCTGGCCGGGCTCGCCGCGAGCCCGGAGGCGACCGCGACGTCGACCTCGGTCCCGGTGGCGGCGGACGAGACCGGCGGGCCCGCGTCGCGCGTTCCGGCCGTGGCCCGCCCGTCGGTCGCGGTGGCGGCCACGTTCGCCCTCGGCAACCTGCCCGCGCTGCTCGGCGCCGCGCTGGACGACGCGTTCGACATCACCGAGGCGCCGTACCATCAGGTCCTGGCGGGCCTGCGGGATCCGGGCGGCGCCTTCGCGCTGCCCACGGCCGTCGCGGGGGTCGTCCTGCTGAGGGCCGCGGACCTGGCCCGGTTCGGGCCGGTGAGCGACGAGACCCTCGCCGAACTGGCCGACGACTACCCCGACGCGCTGCGATCACTCCACGAGCGGACGGGCAACCCCGTCGTCGTCGCGTTCCTCCCCGCCCGGTCCACCGACGAACGCCTCGAACGGTGGGAACGGGAGCTGGCGGCCCGGATCGCGGCGGTTCCCGGAGTCGCCGTCCTGTCCCCCGGCGGCTGGGCACCCCACCACCCCGACGGCGACCCGTTCGACGACGAGACCGACACCCTCGCCCACCTGCCGTTCCGGCCCGAGTTCCAGGCGGCGGCCGCCCTCGCGGTGGCCGAGGTGGTCCAGGCCGCGCGCCGTACCCCGCCCAAGGTGATCGTGGTGGACGGCGACGACACCCTCTGGGGCGGCGTGGCGGCCGAGGCCGGCCCCGGCGGCGTCGACCTGGCCGGGCCCTACGCGACCCTGGCCCGGCGGCTGCTGGAGTGGCGCGCCGCGGGCGTCCTGCTGGTGATGGTGACCAACAACGACGAGGCCACGGTGCGGGAGGTCCTGGCCAGGCCGGACGGCACGCTCCGCGCCGAGCACTTCAGCGTCGTCTCGGCGGACTGGGAGCCCAAGCCCCGGCGGATCGCGGCGGCCGCGGCCGACCTCGGCCTGGGCCTGGACTCCTTCCTGTTCCTCGACGACAACCCCGTCCAGATCGCGGCGGTCCGCGCGGAGCTGCCCGAGGTCCTCTCGGTCACCTGCCCGCCGGCGCACGAGCTGGAGGCGTTCCTGACGCGGCTCTGGCCGGTCACGCCCCGGCCCGCGACCCGCGAGGACGCCGGACGCGCCGACTTCTACCGGCAGGAGCGCGTCCGCCGCCGCGAACGCGAGCGCGCGGGCTTCGCCGCGTTCCTCGAACGGCTGGAGCTGGAGGTGGACGTCGTGCCGCTCGACGAGGCCACGGTCGGGCGCACCCTCCAGCTCGGCCGCCGCACCAACCAGTTCAACCTCCGCCCGGCGGCGCTGGACGAGGGCGTGCTGGACGGCTGGCGGCGCGACGGCGAGGTCTGGACGGCCTCGGCCCGCGACCGGTTCGGCGACTACGGGCAGGTCGGCGTCCTGGCCGTTCGGGCGGAGGGCGGCACGCTCGAGGTCGTCGCCTGGATGCTCAGCTGCCGCGCGCTGGGCCGCGGCGTCGAGGAGCGGCTGCTCGGCTGGCTGGCCGACCGCGCGGACGCGCTGGGCTGCGCGAACGTCCGGCTGGTCGCCGGGCACACGGCCCGGAACGTCCCCGCGCGGCGGCTGGTCGCCGCCCTCGGAGGGGTGGGCGCCGACGATCCGGTGCTCGACGTGACGGTGGAACCCTCGCGGCTCCGGGCGTACCGCTCGTGGGCCGAGGACCCCGGCGCGCAGGACACAGCGACACAGGACACGACGACACAGGGCACAGCGACACAGGACATGGCGGTACACGGGGAGGCGCACGGTGACTGACTCCACACTGGACGAAGCGGGCGGCGGCCCGCGGGCTCGCGGCGCCGACCGCAGCCGCGAGGCCGAGCTGATCGAACGCCGCGGCGGGGACGGGGCCGGCGCCGCCGACCTGCTGGCCCGCTTCCGGGAGCGGAGCACCCCGGAGGCTCCACCGGCCACCGGCACCGGGTCCTGGGACCTGGAACGGCTGGCCGCCGCCATCGCCGAGCGGGCGGGCCGTTTCCTGCGCGGCGCGCGCGTCGACGCCGACACCGACCTCTTCGACGCCGGAGCGACGTCGGTGGACGCCGTGGAGCTGATCGCGGTGCTCGCCCGGGAACTGGGCGTGCGGATCAGCCTCGACGACGTCTTCCTCGACGGACGGCCGCGCCGCCTGGCACAGCTCTGGCTCACCCGCGAGGCGCCCGCGCCGGCCGCCGCGCCTCCCGGCCCCCCGCCCGCGACGCCCGTTCCGGCGCCCGACGACGAGCTCGGCTGGGTCAAGGCCGACCTGGCCCGCGCCGACGACCTGCCCTGGGTCGAGCCGCCCGAGACGGCCGAACCCCGCCGGATCCTGCTCACCGGCGCCACCGGGTTCCTCGGCGGCCACCTGCTGCTCGACCTGCTGCGGCGCGGGGACGCGCACGTCGTCTGCCTCGTCCGCGCCGCCGATGAGCGGGAGGGCGAGCGGCGGCTCGCCGAGGAGCTGGCCGGCTACCACCTCCCCTGGTCCGCCGAGGTCGCCCGGCGGGTGACCGTGCTGCCCGGCGACGTCCGGCGGCCGAGGCTCGGCCTCGACGAGGACCGCTGGCAGGCCCTGGCCGGCGAGGTGGACGCGATCGTCAGCGTCGCGGCGGCGGTGGACTTCCTGCGCGGCTACCCCTCGCTGCGGCAGACCAACGTGCTCGGCCCGCTGACCCTCGCGGAGCTGGCGGCCACCGGCCCGGTCAAGCCGCTGCACCACATCTCGTCGATCGCGGTGTTCAACGAGGCCGGTACCACGTCGATGGACGAGGACAGCCCGCTCGGGCGCGTCGACCGGCTGTTCACCGGCTACGACAAGACCAAGTGGGTGTCGGAGGTGGCGCTGCGCCGCGCCCGTGAGCACGGCCTGACGGTGACCCTCATGCGGCCCGGCAGCATCGGCGGGCACACCCGTACGGGCGCCCACAACCCCAAGGACCTCGGCAGCGGACTGCTGTCGGCGTTCTCGCGGTTCCGCGCGATGCCCGCCTTCCGGTACATCAACGTCTCCCCGGTGGACTGGGTGAGCCAGATGGCGGCCGCGATCGTGTACGAGCCGAGCGCCTGGGGCGCCACGTACAACCTCACCGGCGAGCCGAACGCGTTCCAGGACGTGCTGCGCGACATGCGCCTGGGCGGCATGAACGTCCCGGTGATGGGCTGGGAGGAGTGGCGGAGCGCCTTTCTGGCCTTCATGGAGGCCGACCCGGTGCCCGAGCTGGAGTTCCTGGTGCAGGTCCTGCGCAGCCCCACCGCCGTGAAGCTGTGCGAGGCGGCGCTGCTGAGCCCGGCGGCGTCGGGTGACCGCGCCGAGGCGTTCGCGGCCCGTCACGGCCTGCCCGCGCCGGCCCGGTACGGGGCGCAGGCGCAGTTGAAGACCTACGAGCGGCTCGCCGAGAGCGGCCTGGCCCGCCTGCCGGGCAAGGACGACCCGCCGTTCCTGTGGTTCCACGAGACGATGCGGGGCGTTCTGGAGGACACCCCGTGCGAGCTGTCGCTGCGGCCGTCCATCGCCAGCATGTACCAGCTGGTCAGGGAACGCAGGCTCGACGTCACCGGCGAGGTGAGGTGCGCCCTGCTGCATCCCGAACCGCTGACCGTCGAGGCCGGGGACATCTGGGTCCGCCCCCTGGACGGGATCCCGCACCGCCACGGCCTGAACCATCCCCTGCTGCGCTACCGGCTGCGGCTGCGCGACGCCGCCGGGCAGGAATGGTGGCTGGAGGGGCTGAAGACCGCCCGTGCCCGCCGCGACCTCTGGCGCCAGTCGCGCACGCTGGCGATCCAGGTCGGGCGAGAGGGAGAGCCGGCGCACCTGGCGGGCGAGGTCGTGGTGCCCCCCGACAGCTACGTCCGCGAACAGATCGACGGCATCGGGGTGAACCCGGCGCTGCCCGCGCCGGAGCAGCGCCTGGCCAAGCTGATGTGGCTCGGCTGGTTCTTCGCCCAGATGGGCTGGGGCCTGCTGGAGCCGTCGCTGCGCGCGGGCGCGGAACTGCTGGACCTGCGCCGCGACGCCACCCGCACCAAGGAGATCCGCTGATGTCCCGACCGATGCCCCGGACACTGCCGCGGCCGCTGCACGCCCGGCTCGACGACGCCACGGTCGAGCCGGTCCCGCTCCGCGTCTCCGACGGGACCGAACTCGCCCTGCACCGGGTGTACCGGGTGGACGACGACCGGCCCGCGGTCCTTCTCCTGCACGGCCACACCGCATCGGCGGACATGTTCGTCCTGCCCGAGACCCGCAACCTCGTCGAGGCCCTGCTCGACGCCGGGTACGAGCCGTGGCTGCTGGACTGGCGGGGAAGCTGCCGCCTCCCCTACAACGAGGACGGCACCACCTACACCT
This sequence comes from Actinomadura kijaniata, assembly GCF_014138665.1. Lineage (NCBI taxonomy): Bacteria > Bacillati > Actinomycetota > Actinomycetes > Streptosporangiales > Thermomonosporaceae > Actinomadura > Actinomadura kijaniata. The sequence continues at coordinate 24,896 of NZ_JACJIA010000006.1, read as the reverse complement.
TCGACGACGTCGCGCTCTACGACATCCCCGAGGCGGTGTCCCTCGTACGGGCCCGCATCGGGACGCGACGCCTGTTCGTCGTCGCGCACTGCCTCGGGGCGCTGTCCCTGTCGATGAGCATGGCGGCGGGACTCGTGCCGGGGCTGGCGGGCGTGGTGGCGCAGGGCGTCTTCATGACGCCCAGGGTGACCGTGCCGACCCGGTTCCGGATGCACCTCAGCGTCGAGCTGATGCGCAAACGCATCCACCGTATTCCGGTGGACTTCCGCAAGGCCGGGTTCCGCTCGAAGTACACCCCGCTGTTCGCGCTGGCGTCCCTGGGCGCGGACTGCCCGGACCCCACCTGCCAGATGCTGCACAACTCCGCGTGGAGCATCGGCGCCTCGCTGTTCGTGCACGACAACCTGCACCCCCGCACCCACGACCGCCTGGCCGACCTGTTCGGGACGGTGCCGCTGTGCGTGCTGCCGCACCTGCGGCGGATCGAGCTGGCGCACACGGTGGTCCGCTGGAACCTCAGCGACCACCGTTACCGGGCGCTGCCGGAGAACGCCCTGGACAACGCCGACCGCATCGACTGCCCGGTGCTGCTGCTGTCCGGCAGCGAGAACCGGCTCTGGCCGGACGCCAACAGGCTGTGCCACGACGTGCTGAAGGCCCGCCAGCCGCAGCTCGACGTCCGGTACGTCGAGGTCCCCGGCTACGGGCACGTCGATCCGATCATCGGACGCGGCGCGGCACTGGACGTGTTCGGCCACATCATCGACTTCCTCGACGAGCGGAGGTAGGACCGGACGCCGGAAGGAGCCACCAGGTCACTTGACGTTCGGGGACGGCGCCCCACCGGCCCGTCCCCCCTGCCACTTGCGGCAGGAAGGCGAGGCGTTCGAGCTGCTCGAACCGGTCGTCGGCGTCCAGGGCGGCCAGGCGCAGCAGGACGTGCCGCGCGCCCGCGTCCACGAAGGAGCGCAGCCGCTCGATGACCTGCTCCTCGGTGCCGCTCACGTAGAGCTGGAAGGTCTCCAGGTACGACAGGGGGCGTCCAGGCGTTCGCGGGCGCGGTCACCTCGCGTTCTCCCACGTACTCGCCGATCACCGCGAGCCAGACGGGCGGGCCGCCCGGCGTGTGCGGCAGCGGCAGCTCACGACCTCGTCCAGCCAGGTGGAACGCCCCTTCATGGGGACGCCCGCCATCGCGAAATCGCGGTAGGCGGGGACCAGCGCGCCCGTGCCGAGGCGCGCGGCGTCCAGCCTTCGCCCACCATGGCCTCAGGGAACGGCCATGTCGTGGACAATCGCCCCATGACCTTCGGGGCTGACCGCCGGCGCTCACCACATGGTCTAAATTGAGAAGATCTGAGCTCATACCTTCACGGGGAGGAGAGGCCATGGCGGTCCGCCCGCTGCGCGACGACCTCATCCTGTTGCTGGCGGTCACCGCACACGTCTCCAAGGAGACCATGGAGGAGCACCTGGCGACGATGGACCTGAGCGTGCGCGAACACGTCGTCCTCAACGCCATCGCCGAGGGCGCGCCCACCCAGCTCGCCATCGCCCGCAAGGCCGGCCTCGACAAGAGCACCCTCATACCGGTGCTCGACCAGCTCGAACGCAAGGCGCTCGTCGAAAGACACCCCGACCCCGCGGACCGCCGCGCCCGCGTCGTCACCATGACCGACGCCGGACGGCGCTCCCTGACCCGCTCCACCCGGACCGTCGCCCGGACCGAGACCGAACTCCTCGCCGACCTGACACCGGACGAACGCACGCAGTTCCTCGCCATGTTGCAACGCATCACCGAGGGACGCATGGCCGACCTGACCGTTCCCGGATCCTGCCTCTAGCCGACACCGGGGCAGCGGAATCGCAGGTGGGGTAAGTCAGTGGCGGGTGCGGGCGGCGGTTGCTTGTATGGCCGGATGGAAAAAGGGGGATCCGGCCTTGGCGGTGCGGGCATCGGGCGGGTGCGGCTGCGCGCCGTCGTCCGGGCGGCGCCGAGCGCGCGGCGGCCGTGGCGCGTCCTCTCGCCTCGGAGGCGACCGAACGGACTCTGGGTCTGCCCGCTGGATTCCCACTTCTTCGGCCAGATCGTGGGAACGCGGGAAGCGCTGCTGCATCTCGGCGCCTGGTTCCGGATGGCGGGGATCAGTCCGCACAGCGTGGTCCACGTGCCGACGGGCGGGCCGCGTCCCCGCGGGGTTCCGTGGTACGGGCCGTCCGAGACCTCGGTGGATCTGGTGGTCATGCGCCGGGACGTCGGGATGCGGGCTTCCGCCTGGCCCGGTGTCCGGCGGAGCCTGCCGGGCGGCCGCCCTGTCACGCTCCGGCCTCCGCAGGCCCGGACGGCCCTGCCCTATGAGCCGCTCCCGCCCGGCACCGACGGCCTGGTGCTGGCGGAGCACGGCCGGACACTGCTGGTCAGCGGTCCGGCGCCGGTGCTGCTGCGCGCCGGGGACGTGATCAGCGCCGTCGGTGAGGCGATCGCGTCCGACAGTCACGTCCACCGGCGGGGATACGCGCACATCGGCGCGCTGACCCCCCTGCTCCGCGAGCCCGGGACGACCAGGCGGGGACTCGAACTGCTCGTGATGGGCGCGGATCCCCGCTTCCACAAGAAGACCCGTCAGCCCGGGACGGATGGCGAGTGAGGACACCGAAGCCGTCGCCGGTCGGCAAGCGCGCTGGACGTTCGGCGGGGTGCAACGGCGGCTCCTCCCCTACCTACCCGCGGCTCCGCTCCCTCAAGGTTGCACAGAGTTAGTTATTCGCATAATGTTATGCGCATAACCATCCTGGGGAGAGACCATGGATTTCGAGCAAGCCGACGCCCTCAACCAAGCCATCCGCCTGCTGAGCCTGCGCCACCGGGCCAGGGCCTCGGCGCTGCTGACCCCGCTCGGCCTGCACCCCGGGCAGGAGGCCCTCCTGCTCGAACTCGCCCGGACCGGCCCGATGATCCAAGCCCAGCTCAGCGAGGCGCTCGGCTGCGAGCCGCCCAGCGTGACGCTCATGACCCGCAAGCTCGAAGCCGCCGGCCACATCCGCCGTTCGCCCGCCCCCTCCGACAAGCGCGCCAGCGTCGTCGAACTCACCGACAGCGGCAAGGCGCTCGCCGACCAGGTCAAGCAGCTGTGGCGCGTTCTGGCGGAGGAGACCGTGACCGGCCTGCCCGCCGACACGGTGGCCGCGCTCCCCCGCATCCTCAAGACCCTGACCGACAACGTCGACACCCGGCGCCCCGGCCAGGACAGCCGGAACGATCCAGCCACGGAAGCGCAGCGGCCCGGGGACATCGACCACAACAGGGTGCTGGCCGGTGACTACGAGCCGAGCGCGTCGGGGTGGGTGCGCGAGCACGTCGAGCAGATCATGCGCACCGGCACGACCGACGGCGTCACGATCAGCGGCCTTCCCGTCGTGCTGATGACCTACCTGGGCGCCAAGACCGGCAAGGTTCGCAAGACACCGTTGATGCGCGTCGAGCACGAGGGGTACTACGCGGCCGTCGCGTCCTTGGGCGGCGCGCCGACCAACCCGCAGTGGTACGCCAGCCTGGTCGCCGAACCGTTCGTCGAGTTGCAGGACGGCACGGTGGTCCGGCGGTACCTGGCCCGTGAGGTGTCCGGGGACGAGAAGGCCCTCTGGTGGCGCCGGGCGGTGGAGGCGTACCCCGCCTATGCCGAGTACCAGCGCAAGACCGACCGCCAGATCCCGGTCTTCGTGCTCGAACCGATCAGCGAGGGCGCACCGGCGGACGGCGACAGCACCGGGAGCTAGCGTCGAGAACCGCCGGATTCGCCGAACAGGCCCCCTCCCCCACGCCGTCCCGGCCGCGCCCGGTGCGCCCCTTCCAGGTGGCGGCTTGGAATGGGTGGCCGAACACCTGGACGAGAGGCCGCTCAGGGGTGACGGGTACACGGTGACGGTCGGCTGGGACGACCTGAAGTACGGCTGCAACGATCTGCTTTGACGTCTCCACCCGGATCACCCCCTCCGACCGGCGCCGTACCCCTCCCGCATTGCGCGCACGGGCCTGTATCCGGTGGACGGTCCCGGCCGGGGATGTCACACGACGGCGACGGCGTCGATCTCGACGAGGCACCCGGCGTTCAGGCCGGCGACGGCGTGGACCGTGATGGCCGGCGGCGGGTCGGCCCGGTTCCACACCTGCTGGAAGGCGGCCGCGCCCTCGTCGAACGAGTGGCCGTCCACCACGGCGATGGTCCAGTGCACGATGTCGGCCAGGCTCGCCCCCTCGCTCTCCAGGATGACCTGGAGGTTGCGCAACGCCTGCAGGGACTGCTCCCCGACCGTGGAGCCGACGACCTTGCCCTCGGCGTCGACGCCGTTCTGCCCGCCGATGTAGATCGTCTTCGTCGGCCGCTCGACCACGACGGCCTGGCTGAAGGCCGGGCTGCGGTGGAGCCCCTCGGGGTTGATGTGCCGTACGCCCATGCGGGCCTCCTCTGATGATGACACCGGTTATAGAGGTGTCGCCTGTGACACCAGTTATAGTGGTTTCATGCGAGCGAGCACAACCGGCCGGACGCTGCGCGACCCCAAAGGCGGGTCGTTCTGGTTCGACGCCGGCGCCGTCTGCCTGGACTTCGCCCACACCGGCGGCGAGGGTCGGTACGCGGTGTTCGAGTCCCTTCACCAACCCGCCGACCTGGGCGAATGGCTGGCCCAGCCGCCGCTGGGCGCGGTCGTGACGGTCCCGGTGACGGCCCGTGAGCTGGCCGCGGCCAAGGCCCTGCGCCAGGCGATCTGGGACGCGGCGCAGGCGCGGGCGGCACGGCGTCCCCTCCCCGCCGAGGCGGTGGCCGCCATCAACCGGGCCGCGGCCATGGCGCCGCTGGTCCCCGAGCTGGTTCCCGAGCCCGCCGCCGAGCCCGCCGCCGAGGTGACCGACGACGGCACGGCCGCCGGGTGGGCGCCGCCGGTGCGGGCCGCGCAGGCGTTGTCGACCCTGGCGCGAGAGATGATCGAGCTGCTGTCCGGGCCGCTGTCCGAACGCATCCGCCAGTGCGCGAGCGACGACTGCCCGCTGGTGTTCGTCGACTCGTCCCGGCCGAACGCCCGGCGCTGGTGCTCGATGGAGCGTTGCGGCAACCGCCACAAGCTCCGGGCGCTCCGTGCCCGGCGGGCCACGGACTCCGGGCCCGGGAAACCCGCGGGTGGACGCCGGCATCCGGAATGATCTTGCGTTGGCCCTCCGCCCTCGCCGCGGCCGGTCTCCGGTAGCCCTCGGTAGCCTCGCAACCATGGTGTTCGCCTCCGCTCGTTTCGATCTCCAGCCGTATGTCGGCTTCGACATGGCTCGTTACGTTCGGCGGACGTACTGCAGCTGGGAGGACTCCGGCTGGCGGTCCCTTCTCGTTCAGCGGTTCGAACATGTCCCCGTCGCCGAGGACATGGAACTGCCGGATCCGCCTTGACGGGCTGGGGATCGCGTTGGGGAAGGGCGTCACCAGGGAGCGGATCACCGCCCTCGACCCCGAACGCCGATTCGCGTACGAGGGCGTGGAAATCCCGCAGATGGCCGACTACCGCGCCGCCGTCGAACTGCACGGACTCCCCGGCGGCGGAACACGGATTCACTGGCACGGCACGTATCGGGCGCGCCGGGGGATGCGCTGGTTCTTCCAGTGGTACCTCCGCCGCTTCATGCAGGCCATGGCGACCGGGCTCGCCGAACACGCCGCCGCCCTGCCCGCTCCGCCGGTCGGCGCTGACTAGCGGAACGAGCCGGTCGGTGGCCGCCGAGGGTGTACCGGCGGCCGCCAAGCGGCGAGCGCGCCCGGATGGGACCGGTCCTTCCTGTCCAGCCGCGTCGGCAGGGCCGCTACCGCCTCACGACAGCGCGTCCAGCGGGACGTCCGGGTCGGCCCAGCGCTGGTTGGGCACCGTGGGGTACCAGCCCTCCCGGCCCGGGTCGCGGTCGTAGGGATAGTCGCCCAGTTCCCGGTACAGCTCGGCGTACGCGGCGAGCTTGCCGCGGTCCAGCCGGACGCCCAGGCCGGGCCCGGACGGCACCGCGATCCGGCCGTCGCGGTACGGCAGCGGCCCGCCCTCGATGACGTCGTCGGCGAGCTGGTGGTAGTGCGCGTCGGCGGCGTAGGTGAGGTTCGGCAGGACCGCCCCCAGGTGCAGCATCGTGGCCAGCTGCACGCCCAGCTCGCCCGAGGAGTGCACCGCCACGCCGATCTGGAAGGTCTCGCACACCCCGGCCGCCTTCACGCACGGCCGGATGCCGCCCCAGAAGGTGGTGTCGAGCAGCACCACGTCCACGCTGCGCCGCAGCACGTTGGCGGCGAGCTGCTCGAAGTTCACCACGACGGTGTTGGTGGCCAGCGGCATCGCGACCCGCTCGCGGACCTGCCGCAACCCCTCCAGCCCCCACACGGGGTCTTCGAGGTAGTCGTTGTTCAGGTCCTCGATCGCCCTGCCGAACCGCACGCCCTCGTCCAGGCTCAGCACGGCGTTGGGGTCGTAGCGCAGCCGGTCCTGAGGGAACGCGACGGCCAGCGCCCGGTAGCACTCCAGCTCGTAGTCGGGGGGAAAGACCCCGCCCTTCAGCTTGTGCACGGTGAACCCGTGCCGTTCCTTGAGGGCCCTGGCGTGCTCGACGAGCTGGCCGGGGGTGCGGACCTCGGCGTGTGCCCCGGAGGCGTACCGGTAGAACAGGTACGAGGCGAACGGCACGCTGTCGCGCACCCGGCCGCCCAGCAGGTCGTGGGCGGGCACGCCCAGGTGCTGCCCGATCAGGTCGATGCAGGCGAACTCGATCGCGGCCAGCAGCTGGGTGCGGTTGTTGTAGAGCGACGCCGTCGGGTTGGCGATCTTGAAGCGCAGGTTCTCCAGCTCGAACGGGTCGTGCCCGCGCAGGTAGCCGGTCAGGGCGGTCACCGCGCGTTCGGCGCTCTGCCCGCCGCCGCCCAGCTCGCCGAGCCCGACCAGCCCGTTGTCGGCCTCGACCTCCACGATCGTGCGCACGAACCGGCCCCAGTGCGCGCCGTTGCTGTGCAGCAGCGGCGCCTCCAGCGGCACCGCCACGGTGGTGGCCCGGATGTCTGTGATCTTCATGGGCGTTGTCCGATCGGTGGTCAGAGCTCGACGGCGACGGCGGCGACCCCGCAGCCGGGCAGCCGGACGGTCATGGCGGCGTCGCGGACCGGCAGCTCGGCCGGGTCGTGCTCCAGGCCGTCGCTGACCCAGGCGCGGCGCGCCCCGGGCACCCGCAGCCCGGTCTCCACCGGGTCGGCGGACAGCGACTGGAGCCGCACCAGCAGGGGGTGGCCGTGCCGGGAGCGGCCGACGGAGGTGACCAGCACGTCCGGGTCGTCCACCGCCAGCAGCACGCCGGAGGCCGGGCCCGGCTCGGGGCCGGTGGCCAGGGTCGCCACGAACGCGTCGGTGAGCCCGGCGGCGGTGATCGCGCCCAGGCGGCGGCCGCCGGTCCCTGCGGAGGAGGAGACCGCGTACCGGAAGGTGGTCTCGCCCTGCTGCTGGGAGGGGAAGTTGGTGTCCCAGATGTTGTTCAGCGCCCACGAGTAGACGGTGGCCGGCTCCTCCTCCAGCGTCGGCGGGAACGGCGCGTACGGCATGTGGATGGAGCCGAACTGCACGAGCGGCGCCTCCAGCGTCGCCCACGCCACCGACAGGTCCGGGTCCTCGAACGCCACCCAGTGCCGGATCGGGCGCATGTGCTCGGCGGATCCCGGCACGCTCGGCACCTCGGTGCCGCCCACCCCGCCGGTCAGCTCCCACGCGCTCGGCGCGCCCCCGGCCGCGAACGGGAAGGAGAAGAACACCGCCTCCTTGGCCGGGGTCGGCTGCTTGGCGAGCTGGTAGCGCAGGTCCAGGCGCGGCACCCCGGCGTACAGCTCGATCGTGGTGCGCACCCAGTCGGTGCCCTTGCCGTGCAGCTCGACCACCAGCCGCTCCCCCGCCGGGGTGCGCTCGGCCCGCACGATGCCGGCGTGGCCGCCGATGGCGCGGTCGCCGAGCAGCGTCTTGTCGTGCACCAGCATGTGCCCGGACATGTGGTTGAAGTGCGGCGCGGTGGCGTACCGGTCGTAGATGTACTGGCCGAAGCCGCCCGCGGCGTCGGGGTTGACCAGCTCGCGCCCGGCGGACTTGTCGAACACCGAGACCAGGTGCCCCTTACGCACGTCGTAGGCCACCCGGTAGTACTCGTTCTCGATGGTGCCGTCCAGGCCGAGGTCCTCCGGCGCGGCCGCCGGGGCGTCGCCGGGCAGCACGTCCAGGCGGACGTGGCCCAGCCCCGGCACGTCGGGCAGCACGGCCTCCAGGTGGCGGCCGATGGGGCGGGTCGGCCACTCGTCGGGGTCGACCTCCCGCTCGTGGTGCGGCACCCGCTCGCCCGTCCGGGCGTCCACCAGGGCGATGGGGACGTCCACCGCGACCACGTCGCGCGGCAGGAAGGCGCGCACCACGTCGGTGCGGGCGGCGGTGCCGGGGTTGACCACGACGAACGAGGCCAGCGCGCCGGGCGCGGGCCCGAACGTCGCGCCGAACCGGTGCGCGCCCGCGTGCAGCAGGTCGGCGGCGTCGTCGTGGGCCTGGTAGGCGAACGAGGACTTGCGTCCCCACTGCAGGCCGCCGGAGTCGCCGGCCTCCTCGGCGTCCTCCCAGGGGTTGGCCGCGCCCCAGGTGTGCTCGTCGAACAGCGCCGCCAGGTCGTAGGCGTCGTCGATCGCCCCGGTGGCGCCGCCGTCCTCGCCCGCGCGCACGTCGGCGAACGCGTGCAGCGTCTCGGCGGCGCGCAGCGTGCTCTGGGCGCGCCGCACGTAGCCCAGCGGGCGGGCCCCGGAGCCGAGGCCGTCGGCCCACCAGTCGGTCCAGTCGCCCTCGTGGGTCTGGAGCCGGTCGCCGTGCTCGCGCTCGACGTGCTCGAAGAACTCGGAGTTGGTGGCCGTGCGCAGCCGCGGGTAGTCCCAGGTCTGGTTCCAGCGGCGGACGATCTGCGCCGGCACGATCGACGGCCCGGCGTTGTCGGCGTGCGCGCCCTGCACCCGCAGGTGGACCGCGTCCAGCACGTCCGGGGCCTTGGCGGCGCCGACCTGGCCGGGCGCGGCGTACCAGCCGAACGTTCCCGGGCCGTAGGGGTAGGGCCGCTCGGCCAGCGCCTCCAGGTAGCGCGGCAGCAGGTCCTCGGCGAGGTCGTAGCCGTCCACCAGGCCGACGGTGTTGCCCTCCATGTAGGCCATGCCGTGCGGGGTGTCGGTGAACCAGACGATCAGTTCGCGGCCGCTGGGGGCGCGCCACCGGAACGGGCGGCCGAGGCCGTCGCCGCCGGTCACGTACGGGACCGACCGCCCGGCCCAGTTGTGCGCGGCCGACAGGTAGCGCACCCCGGCGGCGCTGAGCGCGTCCACGACACCGACGACCGCGCCGGGGATGTCGGTGTGCATCGCCGACCGCACCTGGATGCCGTGCCGTTCGCGCAGGTCGGCGACGTGCCGTAGCTGCCGGTACAGCTCCTCGGCCGAGCACGCCTCGGTGTGCAGCTGCATCGGGAAGGCGGTGACCTCGATCTGCCCGGCCCGGGAACGGTCCACGAACTCGGCGACGGTCGCCTCCGGCCGGGCCTCCAGCCAGCGCAGCGCGGGCAGCGACGACTCCACCGACCAGCGGAACCGCGCGTCGTCGGGCCAGTCGGCGGTCTCCCGGCTCAGCCGCAGCGCCGCGTCCAGGTAGTCCAGGTGGTGGCGCAGCACGACGCCCTGCGGGTCGGTGTAGCCGATGTCCAGATGGGAGTGGTGGACGACGAAGACGTTCCACTTGCGCTGCGGGGTGACCTCCACCTGGGCCGCGCCGACCAGGCCGGTGCCGTCGCGCACCTCCAGGGTGACCCGGAGCGGCGCGTGCACCTCGGGCACCAGCAGGTCGACCTGGCCGTTCCCGCCGGGACGGCCGGCGGCCAGCACCGGACCGTCCGGCTCGCGCAGCGTCAGTTCCACGTCCGGCCCGTGCTCCCCGGACACCGAGAGCCGGACGGCCTGCCGCAGCCGCCCGGCGTCGTCGCGGCGGAACAGGGGCAGCACGGCGGCGCGGACGCTCAGCCCGCGCACCGCCAGCACCTCGGCGGAGGTGTCCTGGCGCAGGGCCTCGCGGATGCCGTCGTAGTCGGGCGAGCCGAGGCTGGCCTGGAGGAGGCGACTCGTCATCGTTACTCGTCGAACCTTTCGGTGCGGGGGCCGGATCTGCGGGAGGGTCAGACCTGGGTGAGCGTGAGACCGCGGGTGAACAGCCGCTGGGTGAGCAGGAACAGCGCCACGGTGGGGACCGAGACCACCAGGCCGGCGGCGAGCGCGACCGGCACCGGGGTCCCGGCGTAGACGTCGGTGGTCAGCGCGGCCAGCCCGGTCATCGCCGGGCGGACGGTCTCGGACTGGGTGAGGGTGAGCCCGAACAGCAGGTCGTTCCAGACGAAGGTGAACTCCAGCACGAACACCGCCGCCAGCGCCGTCCACGACAGCGGCAGGTGGATGCGCCAGAAGATGCCGAAGGTGGAGGCGCCGTCCATCCGGGCGGCCTCGAAGACCGAGATCGCGATGCCGCCGAAGAAGTTGCGCATCACCAGCGCCGCCAGCGGCACGTTGATCGCGGTGTAGACCAGCACCATGCCGAGCCGGCCGTCGTAGAGCCCGAACCGGCTGTAGCCGACGAACAGCGGCACCAGCAGCATCTGCAGCGGGAAGATCGTCCCGCCGAAGATCAGCATGAACCAGGCGAACCCGTGCCGCAGCCGCAGCACGACGATCGCGTACGCGGCCAGCGCTCCGACCAGCACCGCCAGCGCCGGGGAGACCAGGCTGTACAGCAGCGAGCTGAGCAGGCCCTGCTCCAGGTCGGTGCGCTCCCAGACCTCGCCGATGTTGGCGAGCAGCGCGAGGTCGGTCGGCGGCTTGACCGCGTCGTCGGGCCGGTAGCCGTCGGCGGGCCGCAGCGCGTTGGCCACGATGAGGTAGGTGGGGAACAGCCACAGCAGGCCGAGGGCGACCAGAACGGCCCGCCGCAGCGCCCCGGTGGCGCGCGGTGCGCTCATCAGAAGTCCTCCCTGCGGGTCTGCCGGCGCATGTAGGCGTAGGAGGAGAGCCCGGTGACGGTGGTCAGCAGCACCGCGATCGCCGATCCGTAGCCGTACTCGTCGGCGACGAACACGTCCCGGTACATCGTCACCGCCAGGGTCTCGGAGGTGCGGCCGGGACCGCCCTGGGTCATCACCCAGACGATGTCGAAGGTCTTCAGGCTGGCCACCAGCGCCAGGCCGACCACCACCGTGGTCAGCGGGCGCATCAGCGGCCAGATCACGTGCCGGAACAGCCGCCAGCCGGACGCGCCGTCCAGCCGGGCCGCCTCGATCGGCGCCCGCGGGATCGACTGGAGGCCGACCACGAACAGCAGCATGTTGACGCCGAGCTGCTGCCAGGTCCACACCACGATCATGGCCAGGGTGTTCTCCGGCCCGTCGTTGAGGAAGGCCGTCTCGCCGCCCGGCATCCCGAGGAATCCCAGCACCTTGTTGGCCACGCCGTCGGGCTGGAGGATGAAGCCCCACACCAGGCCGAGGCCCGCGCCCGACATCGCGTAGGGCAGCAGGAACGGCAGCCGGTACCAGCCGCCGCCCCTGATGTCGTAGGACAGCACCGCCACCAGCAGGCCCAGGCCGACCGGCAGGACCGTGGTGCCCAGCACCCACAGCAGGGTGTTGCGGATCGAGGTGAGCATCGCCGGGTCGTCCAGCAGCCGGGTGTAGTTCTCCAGGCCGGTGAACACCGGCGAGCCGAGCCCGTCGTAGCGGGTCATGCTCAGGTAGACCGTCCACAGGAACGGCAGGTAGAGCAGGACGGCCACGACCAGCACGGCCGGCGAGAGGTAGCCGAAGCGGAACCGGCCGAACAGCCGGAATCCGGTGCCGCGCGGCGCGCGGCGAGGGGAGTCCCCGCCCCCGGCGGCGGACCGGGGGCGGGGAAGGGTCTCGTGGGCGCTCATGACCGGGTCAGCTTCCGCTTCCCTGGGTCTTCCAGTACTGGTCGTTGGCCTTCTGGATGTCCTGGAGCACCTTCATGTAGGTGCCGGGCTTGACCAGGAAGCCGCTGAGGCCGTCCAGCACGGCGGTCAGCACCGGCGCCGGGGCGGCCTCGAAGTAGCGCAGCGCCAGCCGGTACCGGTCGGACGCGGCCTCCTTGGTGATCGCGCCCAGTTCCGGGTCGGCGGCCCTGACCTTGGGGTTGCCCGACACGTCGCCGCGCGAGTTGGCCCAGGTCCCCTGCGCCTTGGGGGTGATCCACCACTTGAGGAACCTCGTGCTGGCCTCGGGGTCGGGCGCCTTGCGCAGCGAGCACAGCGGGCCGCTCTCGAAGATCAGCGAGGTCTTGGGCAGCGACGGCTCGACGTTGGGCACGAAGAAGAACCCGTAGTCGGTGCCCTGCTTCAGCCCGCGCTGGGTCATGCTGGTGTTGAACCAGGTGCCCGACATGACCATGGCGGCCTTGCCGGACTTGAAGTGGTCGGCGGGGTCGGCCTTGTCGCCGGGCTCGCTGAAGTAGCCGCCCTCGATCAGGCCCTTCCAGCGTTCCATCACCTTGACCACGCCGGGGTCGGTGTAGGACGCCTTGCCGGTGTTCAGCCGCTCGTACAGGTCGGGGTCGGTGCCGGCCAGCAGCTGCCCGAACCAGACGAACGAGAACAGCGAGGTCGGGGTGGTGTGGTGGAAGGGCACCTGCCCCTTGCCCTTCAGGGTGTCGGCGACCTTCATCAGCTCGGCCCAGGTCGTGGGCGGCTTCAGCCGGTGCTCGGCGAAGATCTTCTTGTTGTAGAACATGCCCCAGTAGGCGGTGTTCAGCGGCACGCAGTACTGCTTGCCGTCGATGGTGTAGTAGTCCTGCAACGACCGGGGCAGGTCGCCGCTGCCGACGGCCTCCCGCCAGATCGCCGAGGTGTCGGCCACCTGGTTCTGCTTGACGATCTCGCGGAGCCGGCCGCCGGTGGTCCAGGTGAACAGGTCCGGCTTGACCTTGGTGCGGAACGAGGCCTTGATGAAGGCGGTGTAGGACGGCTCGTCGGTGTAGCCCACCGGCTTCATGCCGAGCCCGATCTCCTGCTTGGACAGCGTCCCCATCTCGTAGAAGTACTTCGACCAGGCCCCCTTGTCGTTGTAGAGCTTGATCTCGGTCTTCTTCCCGGCCGAGTCCCCGCCCGAGTCGCCGCCCGAGGAGCAGCCCGCCAGCGCGAGCAGTACGGCGGCGGCGGAGAGCGCGGTGACCCGCGAAGGCATCGTCGGCTTCATGGAGGGGCCTCCTTGGAAGGAGTGGGGGTGGGTGCCCTTGGAGGAGTGGGATCGGAGTCGGAGGGACGGTTCGGGGAGGGTGCGAGGGGTCGCCGGCAGGGCCGCCGGAGGGGGTGCGGGCGGCGGTGGCAGGCGGTAGTGGCGGGCGGCGGTCAGTCCAGGCGCTTCTCTATGACGCGTTTGACGTCGGTGAGATGCGTCCGCATCAGCTCCTCGGCGGCCCGGGCGTCGCCGTCCTCGATGGCCGCCAGGATCGCCAGGTGCTCCTCGTGGTCGCGGACGCGGTCGTCGAACAGCCGCAGGATCTCCCGCTGCTCGGTGGCGTGCAGCGACAGCAGCGAGGCGATGACCTCGTCCAGCACGTCGTTGCCGGCCGCGTGCGCGGCGGCGCGGTGGAAGGTCATGTTGATCTGGTTCAGCTCGGCGTCCTCGCCGCGCAGGTGCTGCCCGGCCTGCTCCAGGATCGACCGGAGCCGGGCCAGGTCCGCCGGGTCGGCCCGGCGGGCGGCCATCGCCGCCAGCGGCGGCTCGATCAGCAGCCGCGCGTCCAGCAGTTGCAGCAGCTGGCCGCCGGCCAGCCGCCGCACGTTCGGGTTGGGGATGACCACCCGCTCCAGCCCGGCGCCCACGTAGACGCCCGAGCCGTGCCGCATGCGCACCGCGCCGGTGGCCTCCAGCCGCCGCAGCGCCTCGCGCAGCGTCGGGGCGGTCACCGCGAACCGCTCGGCCAGCTCGCGCACCGAGGGGAGCCGGTCCCCGGCGCGCAGGCCGTCGGACCGGATCAGCTCCAGCACGCGCTCGGTCAGCGCGTCCGACAGGCTCGGCCGGGTCAGGTCCTGGGTCATCGCCACCTCGTTCAGCAAAGTAGTCAAGTCATCTAATCACTTGCCGTCGGGGCTGTCCAGAGCCCGGTGCAGGGCCCGGCGCAGCGCCCGGTGCTGGCCGGCGACCGCGTGGCGGGCCACCTCGGCGGAGGTGACCCCGTCGAAGCCGTGGTAGACGCCCGGCACGTGGTGCAGCTCGGTCGGGACGCCCGTCTCGATGAGCCGCCGCGCGTAGCCCAGGGCCTCGTCGCGCAGCGGGTCGATCTCGGCGACCAGGAGGTAGGCGGGCGGCAGCCCGGCCAGGTCCGCCGCGCGGGCCGGGGCGGCGTACACCGGCGCGGCGGCGCGTCCGGGGCCGGGCCCGGAGCCCAGGTAGTGCCGCCACATGTGCTCCACGTCGGTCCGGTTGAACAGCGGCGGTTCGGTGTAGGCGCGCATCGACGGGGTGTCCATGCGGTCGTCCAGGACGGGGTAGAGCAGGAACTGGAACACCAGCGGCGGCCCCGCCCCGTCCCGGGCGCGCAGCGCGACCCCGGCGGCCAGCGCCCCGCCCGCGCTGCCGCCGCCGACCGCCACCCGTTCGGGGTCGCCGCCGAGCCGCGCCGCGTTCTCCCAGGCCCACGCGGTCGCGGCGTGACAGTCGTCGAACGCCGCCGGGAAGGGGTGCTCGGGGGCCAGCCGGTAGTCCACCGACACCACCAGCGCCCCGGCCTCGGCGGCGAAGCCGAGGCAGCGCTCCTGCTCGTTGTCCAGGTCCCCGGTGCAGAAGCCGCCGCCGTGGAAGTAGACCAGCACCGGCAGGGGCCCCGGCGCGTTCCGGGGCCGGTAGAGGCGGACGGGCACCGGCGGCGCGCCCGGCGGGCCGGGGATCTCCCGGTCGGCGACCTCGACGTGCCCGGGGGCTTCGGGCACGCCGAGGAACGCCACCAGCTCGCGCATCGCGGCGCGGGCCCTGACCGGGTCGGCCAGGCCGACGTGGGGCATGTCCGGCAGCGCGGCGGCGAGCTGGGGGTCCATCAGCCGCTGACCGGAACGTCGATGAAGCGGGGGCGGTAGATGGTGACGTCGCGGTAGACGTCCTTCTGCGCGTTCGGCTGGTCGTCGAGACTGTTGACGTTGTAGGACACCACCAGCTTGCCGGAGGAGCTCAGCGACGCGTGGGCGTGCGCGTTGTAGGTGTAGACGTCGGGGTCGCCGTAGCTTCCCCACGGGCCGCCCTCGGGGGTGTTGTAGACGGTGCGCTCGTCGGTGAACGCCCCCGCGGGCGAGCACGACAGGTAGGTGTCGATCTCACCGCTGAACGCCTGCTTGGTGTCCTGGGTGAGCAGGATGTAGAAGTTGCCGCGCCTGGTGACGCTCAGCTCGTTGGAGACCCCGCTCATGACCCGGATCGAGTCGGTCTCGTTCTTCGACCACAGCCCGTTCGAGGCCAGGTACTCCCAGGTGCCGGCGAGGTCGGTGCCCTCGACCCGGGCGACGCGCAGGTACTTGGTCGCGCCGCGGTCCTCGGTGCCGTAGATGTAGGTCTTGCCGCCGTCCTTCAGCAGCGCCGAGCCCCACATCGTGCCGGTCGCCGACGGCAGCGGCGTCACGCTGGTCGGCGCCTTCAGGTTGCTGGTGGAGAACTTGGCGAGGACGTTGCGCTCCCACGCGATGTCCCAGGCGTTCGTCCCGGTCTTGACGTACTCGCGGTAGGGCTGCTGGAGCTGGGTGCCGTTCATGGTCATGTCGCCCGCCCAGTACAGGTGCTTGTCGTCGCGCGGCGGCAGCACCGCGGTCGGGGCGGTGGCGGTGCCGCCGTGCGCGGTGGTCAGGGCGCCGGTGGTGGACTGGACGACGAAGGTGTTGTTGACGAACGGGGTGTCGCCGCCCTCGATGGGCACCGGCGGGCGCGAGGGCGGGGAGCCCGCGTTCACCTTGCCGAGGAAGGTGTCGGAGAACCCGAACACGACGCGGCCGTCGGGCAGCCTCACCGAGTAGGTGCTGTCGGCGCCCGTCCAGTCGTCGAGCAGGGCGTTGCTGTTGCCGTAGTTGTTGAACCTGGAGTTGAGCGTCGAGTTCTGCTGGGCGGGGCCGAACGTGGGCGCGGCGCTGCCGCCGCACACCAGCGCGGCGGCGGCCCCGGCCTGGGCCGGGACGGCGGCGACCCCGGCCGCCAGCAGGGCCGAGACGAGGACGGTACGGGCGGTACGGACGGCGCGGACGGATCGGGGGGATCGGTGCATCGGGACCTCCTGGACGGGGACTGCTGGACGGTCACTGCGGGCATCAGGTCTCGGGGAGCGCGGCGGGGTTGCGGGCGAGCAGGCCGCCGTCCACCCGGTGCTCGGCTCCGGTGACGAACGACGAGCGGGGCCCGGCGAGGAAGGCGACCACCTCGGCGACCTCGGCGGCCCGCGCCACCCGGCCGAGCGGGTGCGCGCGTCCCCACTCGGCGATCTGCTCCTCCCGCGGCGTCTGGCCGCGGAACAGGTCGGCGGCCCAGCGCAGCATCGGCGTCTCCACCGAGCCGGGGCACACCACGTTGGCGCGGATGCCGTCGGCGGCGTGGTCGAGCGCGATGGCGCGGGTGAGCCCGTTGATGGCGGCCTTGCTGGCGGTGTAGGCGGCCACGCCCCGCTGGGAGGCGAACGCCTGCACCGAGGAGACGGTCACGATCGTGCCGCCGCCCCGGGCGCGCAGCGCGGGCACCGCCGCCCTGCAGGCCAGGAAGACGCCCTTGAGGTTGACCGACAGGACCTCGTCCCACAGCTCCTCGGAGGTGTCCTCGACGGTGCCGTAACGCTGGACGCCGGCGGAGGTGACCAGGGTGTCCAGGCCGCCGTGCCGCTCGACCGCCAGGGCGACCAGGTCCCGCATCGCGGCGGCGTCGGTGACGTCGGCGACCACGCCGGTGACGCGGTGGCCGCGTTCGCGGGACTCCTCCTCGGCGGCGCGCACGGCGTCGTCCTCGACGCCGCAGAACACCACCTCGGCCCCGTCGGCGGCCAGCCGCTCCACCACCGCGCGGCCGATGCCGAGCGATCCGCCGGTCACCACCGCGACCTTGCCGTCGAACTCCCTCATCCGGTCTCCTCGTCGTCGATGACGTTCGCGCTGAGCCACAGGGCCCGTTCGCCGTGCGGCTCCAAGGTGAGGGCCGTCCCGTTCCGCGCCGCCCCGGCCAGGCCGTCGGTGGGCAGACCCGCGAACGGCTCCAGCCCCACCACGTACGCCTGGCCCCACCAGGGGTAGTCGCGGGAGGCGCCGAGCTCCTGCCACATCCACAGGTGCGGCAGGACCGACGCGTCCCAGCGGACTCCCAGGCCGACGCGGCGCGCCGGGTCGGTGACCTCGTAGCGCCCGGTCGGCAGGCCGGTGAGGTAGACCATCTCGCTGGGCTCCTCGTAACCGGGCACCACGCTGAGGTCCACCTCGCCGCCCCCGTCGGCGGGGACGACCGGCCACCGGTGCGGGCCGCCCGCGCGCACGCGGCGGCCGCCGGGGCCGACCGGGGTGTCGTGCGGGATCACCTCGGCTCCGCCGGGCAGCGTGATGCGGTGCCCCGGCCGCAGGAACGGCGCGCCGAAGACGATGTGGTGGCCCCACATCACCTCCAGCGCGACCCCGGACTCGTTGGTCAGCTCCTCCTCGACCAGCAGTTCGGGCGAACCGCACAGCAGGCGGAAGGTCTTGGCCACCCGCAGCGGAAACCGCCGGGCCCGCACGGTCAGCCGCACCGCGACCTCCCCGGGCTCGTCGGCGACGATCCGCACGTCCCAGGGCAGCCCGGCGACCTCGCCGTGCTGGGCGAGGGCCGCGCCCCGGTGCGCGCCCGGCGCGCCGCCGTTGGGCAGGACCTCCTGCCAGCCGCCCTGGTAGTGGTCGTGGAAGGCCGCGACGTCGTCGGCCGCGCCACCGGCGACGTCGCGCGGGTCGCGGGCGCCGCCGGGGGCCAGCCAGACGAAGTCCAGGTCGCGCCGCTTGTACAGCAGCTCCACCACGTCGCCGCCCTTGCCCGCCAGGACGGTGACGCGCAGCAGTTCGTTCTCTAGGACCACCGCGCGCATCCCCCACCAGAGGGTCTCGTGCAGGCGGGCGCCCCAGTTGCGGGCCGGGCGGTGGCGGGTGTGCGTCATCGCCCTATCCGAATCGCACGTCGACGAAGCGCGGACGGTAGATGCTGGTGTCCCGGTAGTGGTCGGTGTTGACGAGGCTGTTGACGTTGTAGGACACCACGATCCGGCCGCCCCTGCTCAGCTCGGGGTGGGCGTGCGCGTTGTAGGTGAAGACGTTGGGGTTGCCGTAACTGCCCGCCGCCCCGGTCTCGGGGGTGGTGTAGACGGTGGTCTTGCCGGTGAACGGCCCGCGCGGCGAGCAGGAGAAGTAGGCGACGATGCGGGTGCTGAACAGCTCGGTGGTGTCCTGGGTGATGAGCACGTAGCCGGGTCCGAGCCTGCTGACGCTGTACTCGTTGGCGACGCCGCTCATGACGCGCGCCGAGTCGGCCTCGCGGCGCGACCAGGAGCCGTCGGCGGCGGCGTACTCCCACCGGCCGGTCAGGCTGGTCCCCTTCACCCGGGCCAGGTGCATGTACTTGGTGCCCCCCAGGTCCTCCACGCCGTAGACGTAGATGTGGCCGCCGGCGCGTTCGAGCCAGGACGCCCAGGAGATCCCCCGGGACGACGGCAGCGGCGTCACGCTGAACGGCTTGCCGAGGCGGCCGGGCTTGAAGCGGGCCAGCACGTTGCGGGACCAGCGCCAGTCCCAGGCGCCGGTGCCGAACCGCTCGTACTCCTGGTAGGTGACCTGGACGACGCCGCCGGCGGTCACCGCGTCCCCGGCCCAGTACCAGTGCTTGGAGTCGCGCGGCGGCATGACGGCCGCCGGCTTCCCGGCCGTGCCGCCGGTGACGGTGGTGAGCCGCTCGCCGTCCTTGACCACGAAGGTGTTGTTGAGGAACGGCGTGGTGCCGCCCTCCTCGATGACCGGGGACCGCGACCCGTCGGCGTTCACCTTGCCGAGGAAGGTGTCGGAGAAGACGAAGGCGAGCCGCCCGTCCGGCAGCGTGGTGGAGTAGGTGCCGTCGGCGCCGGTCCAGTCGTCGGTCCGCCGGTTGTCGGTGCCGTACCTGGTGAACAGGCCGTTGAGCTCGGCGTTGGGCCCCGAGCCCCGGAAGGCCGGGAGGGGCTTGCCCGCGCACTTTCGCGGCGCGGGCGCGTTCCGCTGGTCCGTGGCTGCCGCGGGGGCCGCGCCCGGCCGGGGCGGGGCGGCCTGGGCCGCGGGCGCGGCGAGCGCGGCCGAGGACAGGACGAGGGACAGGGCGCCGGCCGCCAGGCCGCTCCGAAGGGGTCTTCTCCGCACGGGCACCTCCTGTGCACGATGGGACGGGGGTGACCGATGTGAGACGATCACCCGCCTAGAAGTCTGGTCATTAGATGACTTGCTGTCTAGATGTATCGTCGGCGCTGTGGATTTTCTGACGGGACGCCCCCCGGCCCGCGTGGCGATGATCGGCGAGTGCATGGTCGAGCTGCGCCACCTGTCGCCCGACCGGCTGGCCCTCGGCTACGCGGGCGACGTGTTCAACACCGCGGCCTACCTGGCGCGCGCGGCCGCCCCGGGCGCGGTCGACGTGCAGTTCGTGACGGTGACCGGCGACGACCCCTACAGCACCGCGATGCGCGGGCGCTGGCGCGACTACGGCGTGGGCGACGCCCTGGCCCGCGTGCTGCCCGGCCGCCGGTGCGGGCTGTACCTGATCCGCACCGACGAGCACGGCGAGCGCACCTTCCAGCACTACCGGGGCGAGTCGGCGGCGCGCGAGCTGTTCGGCCCCGGCCAGCCCGCCGCGGTCGACGAGGCGATCGCCGGCCACGACGTGGTGTACCTGTCGGGGATCACCCTGTCGATCCTCACCGGCCCGGCCCGCGTCCGCCTGCTGGAGACCCTCGCCGAGACCCGGCGGCGCGGCGGCCGGGTCGTCTACGACGGCAACCACCGTCCCAGCGGCTGGCCCTCCCCCGCCGCCGCGCGCCGCGCCGCCGAGCAGGTGCTCGCGCACACCGACCTGGCGCTGCCGACGCTGGACGACGAACGCCAGGTGCACGGCGACCGGGACGCCATGGCGTGCGTGGAGCGGCTGCACGCCGCCGGCGTCGGCGAGGTGGCGGTGAAACTCGGCGCCGACGGCTGCCTGGTCTCCGACGGCCGGACCGCGCGGGCGGTGCCGGCGGTGCCCGGCGTGCGCGTCGTCGACACCACCTCCGCGGGCGACGCCTTCAACGGCGCCTACCTGGCCGTCCGGCTGGCCGGCGGCGCACCGCGCGCCGCGGCCGAGGCCGGCTGCCGCCTGGCCGCCGAGGTCGTCGGCAGCCCCGGCGCGCTGCTGCCGCCGCTCCCCTGCCCGGAGTCAGATCCAGCGCTCTGACCCGGCGAACGGGAAGTGCTCCCCCTCCCGGTAGCGGGGCCGTTCCCGGTAGAGGTTGACGCCGGGCTCGCCGCGCAGCAGCAGCGCGCTGGGGAACGGCTGCGGCTCGGCGGTGATCCGGGTCGAGGTCGGGATGTAGCGGATCGTCAGGCCGCAGCGCCGGTGCGGCGAGGTGTTGGCGTTGCTGCCGTGCATGATGTTCGGGTGGTGGACCTCCACGTCGCCGGGTTCCAGGACCATGTCCACCGCGCGCGACTCGTCCACGGCCACGTCGCTCTCCACGCCGAACACCGCGTCCCGCCCCGCACGCTCCCGCACGCCGTGCAGACCCTGCCGGTGGCTGCCGGGGATGACGCGCAGGCAGCCGTTCTCGGGCGTCGAGCGGTCCACCGCCAGCCAGAGGGTGACCACCCGCATCGGATCCAGCGGCCAGAACGCGCCGTCCTGATGCCACAGCACGGCCTTGCCGGTGTACGGCGGCTTGGCGATGTAGTGCGAGGCGAACAGCGCGATGTCGGGCCCGACGAACAGCTGCGCGATGTCCAGCAGCCGGTCGTCGGAGACCAGCCGCACCCAGAACGGGTCGGCGGCCACCAGCTCGGTGGACAGGTCCTCGCCGCTGCGACCGGGGTGGTGCTCCTGGAGCCAGCGGACGTGCGCGTCGGCCTCGGCGACCAGGTCGGCGTCCAGCACGTTGCGGAAGATCGCGTACCCGTCGGTCTCGTACTTCTCCATGACATCCATGCCGCCGAATATCTAGACATCAAGTGATTTAGTCAATAGTTCGGAGCAGACCAAAACCACGACGTGAGCGAAGCCGGAGCCGACACCACGAGCCCCACCGCGCTCTAGCGGCCACACGGCATGCCCCACAGGGCTGTGCGGCGGCAGCGCTCCAGGCGGCTCAGCGGACCGCGAGCGCGGCACTCACCTGACGGTCCGCATGCATGCGGGAAGAGCCCAGCTCCTCGGGAGGGAGCGGCTGAGCCGGAGTGTCGTTGATGATCAATTCGCTCGTCTTGTGCCGCTGGAGAAAGTATCCGAACGCCGTGCAGTGGGGCGAGGGGTATCCCAGGCGGGCGACCTGTCCGGCGAGTTCGGCGTGGCAGCTTCGGATGGCGTTCTGACGGCCCGAGTCGATCGCGCCGCCACCGTGCAGGTAGGTCGAAACACATCCGGCCACGGTCGTGTCAAGGCGAACGAGCTCCCCCTCGACTTCGCCCGGGACCTCGGGGAAGGGCTCGTCGAGGCGCGACGCCCACAGGCGGCCGACCTCGTGGAACATCGCCTCGTGCGCGTCGGGACCAGGCCACCTCCAGGCGGTCCGAAGCCCGGGTCAACGCCTCTTCGTCGGTTCTCAGGTCACCGGCCAGGCTCAGGTAGGACCAGGTCCCGTTGGAACCGATCGGGCAGTAGCGCTCGACAGCGCCCCTCAGCGAAAGGTAACGCGCCCCATGAGAAAGACCGCTGTCACGTACATATCTGGCATAGGTCCCGGAAGTCGTGCTCCGATCATTCCTGAGCGCGGACATGCGAGGCGGCGGCGTTGAGCTCGTCGCAGGAGGAGTCGGCGCGAACCGCGGGCGACTGGAGGCCGGGCAGGGTGGCGTGCGGGAGGTCTCGTTCAGCGGCCGGAGAATCGGGAAGGGGCCCCTCTGGAACAACAGGGGGGAAATCATGGATCGTTCCGGGATCAGGCACACCGGCCGGCGGCACCTGGTGATGTGCCCGCCCGAGTACTACGAGATCACCGGCGACAACCCGTGGACGCCGCCGGACGCCAAGACCGACCGGGCCGCCGCCATGGAGGAGTGGGAGCGGCTGCGCGGGATCTACCTGGATCTGGGGCACCAGGTTCATGTGATCGAGCCGCGCCCGGAGCTGACGCAGATGACGTTCGCCGCCAACGGGGCCCTGGCCGTCGACGGCAAGGCGTTCATCGCCCGCCCGCACAGCCAGGAGCGCGCCGGGGAGGGGCCCGCGCACGCCGAGTGGTTCCGGCAGCGGGGCTATGACGTCAAGGTGTCGCGGGCACGCAGCGAGGGGGAGGGCGACTTCCTGGTCACCGAGCGGTTCGTGCTGGCCGGGACCGGTTTCCGCACCGACCAGCCCGCCCACTTCGAGGCGCAGGAGTTCCTCTCCCGGCCCGTGCTGAGCCTCCAGCTGGTCCACGAGAAGTTCTACCACCTGGACACCGCCGTCTGCGTGCTGGACGAGCGCACCATCGCCTACTACCCGGGGGCGTTCTCGTCCGGAAGCCGGCGGCTGCTGGAGCGCGTGTTCCCCGACGCGGTCATCGCCACCGACGACGACGCCGACGAGCTGGGGCTGAACGCCGTGTCCGACGGCAGGAACGTGGTGTTGCACAGCTCGGCCCGCCATCTGGCCGACGCGCTCGCCGAACGCGGCTACCACCCGATCGGCATCGACATGCCCCAGCTCCAGATGGGCGGCGGTGGCCCCAAGTGCTGCACCATGGGCCTGTACGGAGAGCCGCCGGAAACCATTGACGCGGCCGGTTCTCAGTGAGCCTCTTCCGAAGGGAAGGTTCGCCCTGGGGCCGAGACTTGCCTGATCGTGAGGCCTAAACGTTATCCAGGGAACGCATGAGGCAGGTGCTCGCGGGCAGACAAGGGCTCGAACGTAAGCGTGAGCCGGGGGTGACGGGAATGCAGAACGCTGCCGCGAATCTCGATGTGTACGACCCGCCGGCCTCTCCCCCGACATGGTCCGGCAAGCCCGCCGGGAACCTCACCGCGGCGGAGGCACTCGACGTGCTGGTCTACATGGAGGCCAACCGGCTGGGCGACGAGACGTTGGCGCAGGTCCTGGCGGGCATCCTGGTCAGCCGTTCCACTTCCTGCTGAGATCGCCGAGACCTCCATCGCCGCAGACGTGCGGAAGACCGCTCCGCTGCGGGCGGTGATGCTCGTCGTCGAGAGCGGAACGAGAACGAACGCGCCTCGCGTGCGTGGTGAGAGTGGTGAGCCGCTGCTCAGCCGGCCACGGCGGTGGGCGCGTCCGGCTCCGATCCGGGCTGGGCGCGGGGCATGTCGTCGGCACCGGAGGCGGCGGTGACGGCGGGCAGGCTGTCGCGCACGGGAAGGAAACGGTCTAGCCCGGTGATGGTCAGGAGCGAGGCCACGCGTCCGGTCGGGTGCAGCAGCAACAGGTTCCCTCCGCCGGCCTGCAGGCGTTTCCACCAGCGGATCAGCACGTTCAGGCCGGAGGAGTCGGCGAAGCTCAACCCGGACAGCTCCAGCGCCACCCACGTCACCGCGACCCGACCCGTCACCGGAGTGGTGGCCTGCGACAGTTCGTCCTCCAGGATCGGCGCGGTGGCGATGTCCAGCTCTCCAGCGACCTCGATCACCAGCCAGCCGCCCCGCCGCACCGAACGGGTCTGCAATGCCGGTCCTTGCACTCCCATCGCCAACCCACCTGCTTTTCTCTCTCCCAAGTCTGGGAGGACTCTACTGGCAGCGGCGCCGCCCGTCACGGCCTGTTGCGCCATCGAACGCTGTGAAACAGAGGCTCGGAAGACTCCGGGTCTGCTGGGCGAATCGTTCCGCTCAGCCCACCGAGCCGACGGTCGCGGACGTCCACGCCGGGTGACGGCGCGACGGGAAGGGACGCAAGCGCCACGGATCTCGCCCCAGGAGTCCATGTCACGCGACATACACATCCACAGCCGGTAGTGAGAACATCACGCCACGGGGCCGCCTCCCGCTGGCGGTCCTCCGCCGCCCCCTGATGAATCCGCACTGCCGCCATGACCTGTCCCCCACCCTTTCCGCCGCTCAGCGACCCTCCGGATCCGCCGCCGGAGCGCCCCTGGCTGTACCAGGTCGTGTGCCTGGAGACCGCCGACGCGCATCCGGCGCCGCACCCGCTCAGCCCCCGCTTCCGCAACCGCACGGTCGCGTGCCGCTGGTTGGGCAACTACCTGGCCTACTCGGCCGACAACCTGGAACACGACGGAGCCCTCGCCCAGGCCGCCGCTTTCCGCGGCGCCGCCGAGAGCGCCCGCGCCAACGGGTGGGCCGACATCGGCACCGTCCACTACCAGGTCTTACCGATACCCGCCTGGTGACGTCCCCCGCGACCACTCGATGCGATCACGATGGGGTCAGGAGGAGTGGGCCCGGCAGCCGAGCGCCGGCCCGAGCGCCGCCGCTTGTCTGGGCGGGCGGTGCTCGGGCCGGTCGTCGTCCGTTTCCTAGATGTCGTCCACGTTCATCGCGCCCTCGTTGGGGCGGCGGGAGAGGTCGATGCCGAGCTCTTCCGCCGCGCGGAAGACGTCCTCGTCGGTGTCGCGCATCTCGATGGACATGCCGTCGCTGGA